>NZ_JBITGU010000001.1:1193284-2660852 GCF_044457355.1 Nonomuraea sp. NPDC050556
GCTGGCCCCCCCGCCCCCCCCCCCCGCGGGGGGGGGGGGGGCCCGGCGCGGGGCCCCCCCCCCCCCCCGCCCCGGGGGGGGGGGGGGGGCCCCGGGGGGGGGGGCCCCCCCCCCCCCGACGGCGGCGAGCCGCTCTCCCGCGAGGATCTGCTCGTGCAGCGCCGGAATGACCAGCTGCGGCACCCCGAGCAGCGAAGCGGTCATCAGGGTGCCTGCCCCGCCCTCGTGCACGATCGCCGTGCTCGACTCGAGAACCGTACGCAGCGGCATCCAGCCGGTCGCGACGACGTTCCCGGGCAGCGTGCCGAGCTGTGCCACCTGCTGGTCCGAGGCCGCGACGACGACGTCGACGTCGTGTGCCGCCAGAGCCTCCAGCACCTCACCGGCGGGGAACTGGGACTTGCCCGCCAGCAGCTCCACCGTCGTTCCCCAGGTCACGCACACCCTGGGCCGCCCGGAGTCGTCCAGGACCCGGCTGGCGCCGCTGTCCGGCCCGTTGTACGGCACGTACCGGGCCGGGGTGGTGTGGCTCTCCTGCGGGAACTGCAGCAGAGGCGGGCAGATGTCGAGGCACAGGTCCTCGCGGACGCGGTCGTCCGGCACGCCGTACTCGCCCGTCAGCGCGCGCAGATCCTCCGGCCAGTCGTCGTAGAGCCCCATGAACCGGGCGCTGTCCAGGCCCCAGGTGTGGCGGACCGAGAGGGCGCCGGCCGCGCGCGCCGCGATGGCGCCGCCGAAGGTGATCGGGTCCCAGACGACCACGTCGGCCGCCCACTGCTTGGCCAGCCGTACGGTGTCGTCGGTCATCGCGCGCGCCAGGGCGCCGTAGACCTCGAGCACCAGCAGCCGCGGATCGGTCACCCCCGCGGGGCGCTGGGCGCCTGGGGCGCTCAGCTTGGTCAGGCGGCCCCTGGCGTCCTTGGCCGGAGCCATCCGGCTCCTGAACATGTCGGCCGTGTCGAGGTCGGTTCCGACGCTCGCGGCCGGCAGCCCGCTGGCGCGAAGCGTCTGCTGCAGCGCCGGCTGGCTGGCGACGAGCACGTCGTGCCCGGCCGCCCAGCACGCCCACGCCGTGGGCACCATCGGGAAGAAGTGTGAGGGCCACGCCCACACCACGAAGAGGATCCGCATGAGTGCTCCGTTCAACCGTCGCGGGAGACCCGGCGGTGCCGGACCAGCCAGCTCTCGCCGTCGCGTACCAGCAGGTCCTCGCACACGCACGACTGGTGCAGCCGCGGTGCGCCGCCCGCCGGGGTCACGAAGACCAGCGCGTAGCAGGTCACCCGCACGGAGTCCGCGTCCTCGCCCGGCCGCACGGACACCATGCCGTGCCAGTGGCGGTGCGTCTCGCCCTTCTCCGCGCGTTCCTTCGCCGCGAGCGCCGCGGCCTCGGCCAGGTTTCCCCGCCCGCTGACAGCGGGACGCGGCGGTGGCGGCACGAACGTCCCGTCCTCGGTGAACGTGGCCGCCCACCCCGCCGTGTCACCGCTGTCCAGCAGGTGCATGTGGTCGGCGTAGAACTGCTGGATCTCCCAGTAACGCGGGTCAGTGCGCACGTCGTCTCCGTTCCCGGCAGCAAGATGGCGATCTCTCGTCGCCGAGGGTGGCCGCTGGACATCGAGCGGCACACGAGCATCGGACGAACGGCCCTCTGTCTCTCCTCGCCGCCCGCTCGACCCCTCGACGCCAGGTTGTGGTCCATGTGGGAGATGCAGTCCGAGGTCGTAGCCCGTGAGATCACCGTTCCAGCGCCGGCGGAGACGCTCTACGCGATCGTCGCCGACGTGTCGTCGTGGCCGCAGTTCCATCCGTCGGCCGTGCACGCCGAGGTTTGCCTGCGCGACCTGTCCGGCACGCTCATCAGGCACTGGGCGCTGGCCGACCATGAGTCGGTGCGCACGTGGCGGGCGCGCTGGCAGTTCGATCCTGCGGCGAACCGGATCCGGTTCGCGCACGAGACGCCGCCCGCGCCGTTCCGGTCCCTGTCAGGCGAGTGGGCGTTCGCCGACCTGCCCGACGGCAGCTGCCAGGTGACGTTGCGCCACACGCTGACCTTCCTGCCCGGCGACCGCGAGCGGGCGGAGGCCATGGTCGCGGTCGTCGCGCGCAACACCCAGGAACTGCTGGACAGCGCCAGGGACGCGGCGACGCGCCGCGAGGAGCTGCGCTCGCTCGTCCTCTCCTTCGAGGACCGCGTCTTCATCGCCGGCTCGATCCGCGACGTCTACACCTTCCTCTACGAGGCGAACGAGTGGCCGGACCGCATCCCGCACGTCTCCCGCCTCGCCCTGGAGCAGCCGGCTCCCGACATCCAGTTCTTCGACATGGACACCAAGGCGCCGGACGGGTCGACGCACAGCACCCGATCGGTGCGCGTCTGCCGGCCGAACCACCTGATCGTGTACAAGCAGATCGTGTTGCCCGCCCTGCTGGACGCGCACACCGGCCACTGGTCGTTCCTGGAGACGCCAGAGGGCGTCCTCGCCTCGGCCAGGCACACGGTGACGATCAAGCGGTCGGCGCTCGGCCTGCTCGGCGACGAGGCGACGCTGAGCGACGCGCGGCGCTACCTGCGCAGAGCGCTGAGCATCCACAGCGTCAGGAACCTGAACCTGGCCAAGGAATACGCCGAGGAGCTGGCCGGTGTCTGACCGACCTCCCGCCCGGCCGCTGCAGATACCGGAGATCCGCCTCGACGAGCGGCTCGGTCAGACGGCGGCGCGGCTGCCGAGCCGCCCGGCCATACGCAGCGGCGAGACCGTCCTCACCTTCGCCCAGCTGGACGCCGCCGTCTCGCTGCTCGCCGGGACGCTGCGCGCCATCACGTCGCCGGGCACCGTGATCGGCATCGCCAACATCCTCGACCCGTGCTTCGCGGTGGCGTACTACGCCGTCCTGCGCAGCGGCAACACGGTGGCGATCCTGAACCAGTTGCAGAGCGGGCAGGCGCTGGCGCACATGCTGGGCGCTGCCGAGGTCCGGCTGGCGTTCGTGACCGACGACATGAACACGCGCCTGGCCGCCGCGCTGCCCGCCAACGGGCAGGTCACGCTGGTGCCGGTGTCCGCGGCGCTCGCCCCCTCGGCGCTCGCCCCGCTGACGCCGCCCGCCGTGGCACCCGCCACGAGCGGCGACGGCACGCGGGCCTGCGTCCTGTTCACCAGCGGCACCACCGGCCTGCCCAAGGGGGTCCTGCTGTCGCACCGCAACCTCGTGGCCAACGCCGCCCAGATCGCCCGCACGCACCGGCTGAGCGCGAACAGCGTCGCGGTGAACCACCTGCCGAGCTACCACCCGATGCACCTGAACTCCGCCGTGTGGGCGGGCGCCACGCAGGTGCTGTGCACCGCCCCCGACCCGGTCGTGGCCACCCGCCTGGCGGCGGAGGTCGAGGCGACGCACTACTACAGCCTCCCGATGCGGCTGGCCCAGCTCGCGGCCGACGCCCGGCTGCGCGAGCTGCGGCTGGACACGGTCAGGGCGATCCTGTCCGGCGGGTCCGCCCTGGCGCCGGCGTCCGCCAGGGCGCTGACCGACCACTTCGGCGTCCCGGTGATGCAGGGGTACGGCCTGGCGGAGACCTCCCCGCTGACACACTGCGACCAGCCGCCATGGCCGCGCTACGGCTCCGTCGGCCCGCCCGTCGCCGAGACCGAGTGCAGGATCGTCGACGTCACGACCCGCGCGGAGCTGCCGGTCGGTGACCGGGGAGAGGTGCAGGTCCGCGGCCCGCAGATCATGCTGGGCTATCTCGACCCGAACGAACCCTCCCCGGTCGGCCCGGACGGCTGGCTGTCCACGGGCGACATCGGACGCCTCGACGCCGACGGCTACCTGTTCCTCATCGACCGGATCAAGGACACCTTCAAGTACGACGACAACCTCGTGGCGCCCGCCGAGATCGAGCAGGTCCTGGCCACCCATCCCGACGTGGCCGACTGTGTGGTCCTCGACACCCCGGACCCCCTGCACGGCGCCGTCGCCAACGCGCTGGTGGTGCCGCGGACCGACGGCGTCACGGCCGCCGAGATCGCCGCGTTCCTCAACGACAGGGTCCCCGTGTACCAGCAGCTCGCCCGGGTGGTCCTGACCACGTCGATTCCGCGCGGGCCCGGCGGCAAGACCAGCCGGGGCGCGCTGCGCGAGCTGCTCCAGTGAACCCCCCTTCCCGAGAAGACGGAGAACGCCCGTGGTGACCCTGGTCAACAAACTGACCTGTACAGGAGATCTGGCCGAGTTCACGCGCATCCTGGAGCGCCTGACCGAGTACATGCGGGCCCAGCCCGGCTACCTGTCCTCCGAGCTGCTGCGTTCCGTGCGCAACCCCGCCGTGTACGTCGAGGTGGCGCGCTGGGAGAGCGCCGAGGCCCACAAGGCGGCCGTCACCGGCGACGGCTTCCGCGAGCGGGTCTCGGGCCTCGGCGCCCTGGCCACCGTCGACCCCGACGTGTACGAGGTCCTCCACGAGAACGTGGGGACGACGGCGCGATGAGCGAGGCCCAGGAGCGCCAGCGCGGATCCGCCGGCATCGCCGGGCGGGTCGCGCTGGTCACCGGGTCGAGCCGCGGCATCGGCGCGGAGATCGCCAGGGAGCTGGCCGCGCGCGGCGCGCTGGTCGCGGTCAACTACCGGCGCCGCGAGGCCGACGCGCTGCGGGTCGTCGCCGACATCGAGTCGGCCGGCGGCCGGGCGGTGGCCGTGGGCGCGGACGTGACCAACAGGTCCGAGGTCGAGTCGATGGTCAAGCGGGTCGAGGCCGCCCTCGGTCCGATCGGCATCCTGGTGACCAACGCGCACGGTTTCGACGAGTCCATCCGCGCCTTCCCCCTCGACGTCGACGTCGAGGACCTGACGGCCATCGTGTCAGGCCAGATCCGCGCGGTGCTGCTCAGCGTGCAGGCCTGCGTTCCCGGCATGGTGGAGCGCGGCTCGGGCGCGGTCGTGACGATCTCCGCGCTGCCGGCGCGCGACCCGTGGATCAGGTCGATCACGCACGGTACGGCGAAGGCCGCTATGGAGGCGATCGCCAAGTTCCTCGCCCGCTACCTCGCCCCGACCGGGGTCAGGGTCAACACCGTCATCGCCGGGGTGACCAGGACCGAGTCCTCGGCGCAGATCCCAGCGGAACGGCTCGCCGCCGCCGTCGAGACCGTACCGATGAAGCGCATGGGAGAGCCGCAGGACATCGCCCGCCTGGTCGCCGCGCTCGCGTCCGACGACTCCTCCTACGTCACGGGGGCGTTCGTGCCCGCGTGCGGAGGGGCGCTGATCCTGTGACGGCCGCACGAGGAGGGGGTGTCCCGGCATGGATCTCGGGCTGAACGGCCGCGTCGTCCTGGTGACGGGCGCGACAGGCGAGATCGGCGCGGCCATCGCCACGGCCTTCGCCGCCGAGGGCGCCAGGGTCGCCGTGGCCTACCACTCCGACAAGGACGCCGCGATCGCGCTGGCCGAGCGCCTGGGGCAGGCGGCAGCCGTACCCTACGAGCTGGCCGACCCGGACTCGCCCGCCGCCATGCTCGCCGAGACAGCCGAGCGCCTCGGGCCCGTGGAGGTGCTCGTCGCCAACGCGATGCGCTGGGGCAGGCGCCGGGCGCCGGGCGAACGCTTCGAGGACGTGCCGCCGGCCGAGTGGGCGCCGGTGATCGCGGAGAACCTCACGCCCACCATCAGGACGGCCCAGCTCGCCGTCGCCGGGATGCGCGGCGGCGGCTGGGGCAGGATCGCGCTGATCTCCTCGCACGTGGCCGTCGACGGCCACCGCGGCCAGGAGTTCTACGGCGCGACCAAGGCCGGGCTGCACGGCTTCGCCAGGAGCCTGGCCTGGGACGTGGGCCAGGACGGCGTCCTGGTCAACGTGGTGTGCCCCGGTCTGACCCTCACCCGGCGGGTCAGCACCGGCCTGCCGGCCGCGATCCAGCAGAGGGAGACCGACCGCACGGCGACCGGGCGGCTCAGCCGCGCCGAGGACATCGCCGCCGCGGTGGTCTTCCTGTGCTCCTCAGCCAACACCAACATCACCGGAGAGGTGCTCACGGTCGCCGGCGGCCGCTGACCCGGCTTCGGCCCCACCTCCAGAGGAGTCCTCCGCCATGACCACAGCACCGCCCGGCCCGTACAGCCCCGGTTTCCAGCTCGACCCGTTCCCGACCCTGGCCAGGCTGCGCGACGAGGCGCCGCTCAACCGGGTGACGCATCCGGAGCTCGGCGCCTGCTGGCTGGCCATCCGCTACGACCTCGTGAAGTCGCTCTCGGCGGATCCACGGATGGTCAAGCCGCAGAATCCGCTGGACGGCAACTCGCTGAACAGCTCGCCGCCCGTGCACACCAGGCTGCGCAAGCTGGCCCAGGCCAGCTTCAGCCCCCAGCGGATCGAGGCGATACGCGCCTGGACCGGGCAGGTCACCGGGCAGATCCTCGACGAGATGGCCGAGCGGGGGACCGTCGACCTGCTGAGCGTCCTGGCCGATCCCATGCCGATCACGGTGATCAGCAGGCTGCTCGGCGTACCGGCCGAGGAGATGGACGAGCTGCGCAGCTGCGCGACCGGCTTCCTGACGGAGACCGAGGAGCTGCGGGACCAGGCGCTGGGCGTGGCGCACGCGTACGTGCTGCGCCTCGTGGCGCACAAGCGCACCCACCCGGGCGACGACGTCACCAGCGCCCTGATCGCCGCGCGGGACGGGCAGGACCGCCTCGACGAGGACGAGCTCGTCCGCATGGTGATCGCGCTGCTGGTCAACGGCTCGATCACGACGACCAACATCATCGGCACGGGGACGCACCTCCTGCTGACGCACCCGGATCAGCACGACAGGCTCCTGCGCGGTCCTGAGCTCATCCGCGGCACCGTGGAGGAGGTCCTGCGGCTCCAGGGCCCGATCGGCGCGATCACCTGGCAGGCGGCGGAGGACGTCGAGGTGGAGGGGCTGGTCATCGCCGCCGGCGAGTACCTCATCACCTCCCTGCAGGGCGCGAACAGGGACCCGTCCTGGTTCGACCGGCCCGACGTGTTCGACATCACCAGGAACCCCAATCCCCACCTGTCCTTCTCCCACGGCATCCACCACTGCCTCGGCGCCCCGCTGGCGCGGATGGAGGCCCAGGTGGCGCTGGACGCCCTGGTGCGCAGGTTCCCCGGCATGCGGCCGGCGGGGGAGGCGGTGTGGCGCGACAGCCACGTCGTGCGCGGGCTGACGCACCTGCCGGTGTCCGTCGGCGTACCAGCGGCATGAACGACGAGCTGTCGGCGGACGTCTGCGTGGTCGGCGGCGGCCCGGCCGGCCTCACGCTGGCGCTGCTGCTGGTCAGGTCGGGCGCGCGCGTGGTGTTGCTGGAGAAGAGCCCGCTCCACACCCGGGAGTACTGGGGGGAGATCCTGCAACCGGGCGGGCTGGCCATCCTCGGCCGGCTCGGCGTGCTCGACGCGGCCAGGGAGCGCGGCGGGCACGAGCTGGCCAGGTTCCAGTTCGTCGACAAGGGCGCGACAATGCTCGACATCGACTACCGGTCGCTGCCACGGCCGTACAACTACCTGCTGAGCATGCCGCAGCGGCACCTCCTGGCCGCTCTTCTCGATGCCGCCCGGGAGCACGACCGTTTCACCTACCGCGACGGCTGCCGCGCCACGGAACTCATCCAGGAGGACGGGCGGGTTCGCGGCGTCGTGGGCCGCGGCGCCGGCGGTACCACGGTGGTGCGGGCCAGGTACGTGGTCGGCGCAGACGGCCGCTTCTCACCGATCCGGCGGATGGCCGGAATCCCCAGCGGGCGCAGGGACGTGTTCGACTTCGACGTGTTGTGGGTCAAGCTGCCCGCGCACGAGCGCACCCTGCCCTACGCGCAGATCTTCCGCGAGGGCGGCACCCCGCTGCTGGCCTACCCGTCCTGGCCTGGCCACCTGCAACTGGGCTGGACCGTCCCGCACGGCGGGTACGCGCGGATCGTCGCCGAGGGGCTGGACCGCGTCAAGGCGCGGCTGGCGGAGGCGGCCCCGCCGTACGCGTCGCTGATCGAGGCCACCGTCACCAGCACGGCCGACCTGTCCCTCCTGGACGTGTTCGCGGCGAGGGCGCCGCGCTGGGCGGCGCCCGGCCTGGTCCTGACCGGCGACAGCGCGCACACCCACAGCCCGATCGGGGCACAGGGCATCAACCTCGCCATCCAGGACGCGGCCGTCCTCCACCCGCTGCTGCTGGAGGCGCTGCGCGCCTCAGAGGGGACCGGCACGATCGAGGAGTTCGAACGGCTGCGCGGCCCCGACATCGAGCGGGTGATGCGGATCCAGACCATGCAGGCCCGCGGCATGCGCGCCGGCGGCGGCGCGGCGGGCCGGTTCTTCCGCATGACGGCGGCGCGGGTCCTGACGCGCACGCCGCTCTTCGCCAAGCTCACCCGCGAGATCGTCTACGGCAATCCGCGTATCCGCGTGGCGACCGACCTCTTCCTGACACCCCGCTAAGGAGTCACCACGTGCGCGTCATCGACCTGTCGACCCCCGTCGACGCGGCCGGATTCGAACCCAACCCGGTGCTTCACGAGATCCTTTCCCCCGCCGAGGGGGCCCGCCACATGAGCGAGGAGATGCGCACCCACTTCGGGCTGGACCTCGATCCGTCCGTGCTGCCCGACGGGGAGTTCCTCTCGCTGGACACCCTGACCCTGACCACGCACACCGGCACCCACGTCGACGCCCCCTCGCACTACGGATCCACCGCCTCGTACGGCACGCCGCGCAACATCGACGAGATGCCGCTGGACTGGTTCATCGGACCCGGCTGCGTGCTGGACGCCACCGGCGAGCCGGTGGGGGCGCTCGACGCGGACTGGGTGCTGCGGGAGCTGCGCCGCATCGACCACCACGTGCGGCCGGGCGACATCGTCCTGCTCAACACCGGAGCCGCCGCGCTGTGCGGCCGGCCGGAGTATTTCTCGAAGTTCGTCGGCCTGGACGCCTCCGCCGTCCACGTCCTGCTCGACCTCGGCGTCCGGGTCATCGGGACCGACGCCTTCAGCCTGGACGCCCCCTTCTCCCACATCGTGAGCGGGTTCGCCGAGACCGGCGATCGCGCGCTATTGTGGCCCGCCCACTTCGTCGGCCGCGAGCGGGAGTACTGCCAGCTCGAACGGCTGGGCAACCTAGATGCGCTGCCCGCGCCGACCGGGTTCCAGATCTGCTGCTTCCCGGTGAAGATCAGCGGCGCGGGTGCGGGCTGGGCGAGGGCGGTGGCCATCGTCGACGCCTGAGCCCCATGGCAGGAACAGGAAGTGGCACATGCCCGAGCTCGTGCGACTGCTCACCGAGGACGGCGAGCGGATCGAGCATCCCGACTACGACATCGACCTGACCGCGGAGGAGGTGCGCGGCCTCTACCGCGACCTCGTCCTGGTCCGCAGGTTCGACACCGAAGCCGTCGCCCTGCAGCGCCAGGGCGAGCTCGGCCTGTGGGCCTCGCTGCTCGGCCAGGAGGCGGCGCAGGTCGGCTCGGGCCGGGCCCTGGCCGCCGGCGACATGGCCTTCCCCAGCTACCGCGAACACGGTGTGGCCTGGTGCCGCGGGGTGGACCCCGTCGCCCTGCTCGGCATGTTCCGTGGCGTCAGCCACGGCGGCTGGGATCCGCGCGAGCACAACTTCCACCTGTACACGATCGTCATCGGCGCCCAGACCCTGCACGCCGTCGGCTACGCCATGGGTGTCCAGCGCGACGGGGACGACGCCGCCGTGATCGCCTACTTCGGCGACGGCGCCAGCTCGCAGGGCGACGTCAGCGAGGCGTTCACCTGGGCCTCGGTCTTCAACGCCCCGGTGGTGTTCTTCTGCCAGAACAACCAGTGGGCGATCTCCGCGCCAGCGGAGAGGCAGTCGAGGATCCCGCTCTACAGGCGCGCGTCCGGCTTCGGGTTCCCCGGTGTGCGTGTCGACGGGAACGACGTGTTCGCCTGCCTCGCGGTGACCAGGAAGGCGTTGAAGGACGCTCGCGAGGGCCGGGGGCCGACGCTCGTCGAGGCGTTCACCTACCGCATGGGCGCGCACACCACCTCGGACGACCCCGCCCGCTACCGGACGGCGGAGGAGTCGCAGGCGTGGCGGGCCAGGGACCCCATCGCGAGGGTCAGGGCGTACCTGGCCGGGAACCGGCTCGCGGGACCGGAGTTCTTCGAGGCCGTCGAGGCCGAGGCGGACCTGCTCGGCAAGGACGTCAGGCGGCGCTGCCTGGAACTGCCCGACCCGGGGCCCGCGGCCATGTTCGAGCACATCCATTCAGGACGGCACGCGCTGCTGGAGGAAGAAAGCGCGCAGTACGCCGCCTATCTCGATGGATTCACCCTCTAACCCCTGACGAACAGGCGTCTAACCGACCGGCCGATGATTCTCAGCAGCCCCTCGATTCGGGAAAGGAAGAATCGACGATGCTGACCATCGGTCTCGTGCAACAAGGCGCATGGGACATGCCACTGGAATCGATGCCGCTAGCGGCTGGATACCTGAAGGCGGTGCTGGACTCCGATCCGGTGACCGCGGGCGCCGTCAATGTCAAGATACACAATTTCCGCGGCGGCGTGGCGCTGACGGCGATCGCCAGGGAGTTGTTCCGCGAGGAGATCCCCGATGTGCTCGGCTTTTCCGTGCTCGGGTGGAACTACCGGAACTTCGGCTGCGTGGCGGAAACCTTCAAACAGCTGAATCCGCGGGGCATCGTGATTTTCGGCGGGAACCATGTGGCGAACCAGGCGGCCCGCGTTTTCCGGGAAATGCCCCAGGTGGACGTCGTGGTGAACGGCGAGGGCGAGACCACCCTTCCCGGACTCGTCAGGTACCTGCTGGAGAATCCGGGAGACCTGGATCCCGCGCACGTCCCCGGCGTCTCCTACCGGAGGGAGCCGGGTGACGTCCACACCACGCAGGACGCCGCCAGGATCGAGAACCTCGACCTCGTCCCGTCGCCCTTCCTGACCGGCGCCATCCCCATGAACTGGCCCAATGGGCGGTTCCGCTACGACGTCGCGCTGATGGAGACCAACCGCGGCTGCCCCTACAAGTGCTCCTTCTGCTACTGGGGAGGCGCCGTCGGCCAGCGGGTGCGGGCGTTCTCCCGCGAGCGGCTCGTCGAGGAACTGGACTTCTTCGGCTTCCACGAGGTTCCGACCGTCGTCCTGTGCGACGCCAACTTCGGGCTGCTGGAAAGCGACGAGGAGTTCGTCGAGGACCTCATCAAGACGCGGGAGCGGCACGGATATCCGCGCGCGCTCGAGACGAGCTGGGCGAAGAACAAATCAGCGAGATTCCACCGGATCGTCACCGAGTTACGCCAGCACGGATTCAAGAGCTCCTTCACGCTCGCGCTGCAGACGCTTTCCGACGAGGCGCTCACCGACATGCACCGCAGAAACATGAAGGTGAACCAGTGGGAGACGCTGGCCGACTGGCTGGCAGGGGAGGGGCTCGACTGTTATGCGGAGCTCATCTGGGGCGCTCCTGGAGAGACACCGCAGTCATTCTTCGAAGGATACGACCGGCTCGCGGAGAAGGTTTCCAGAATCGCGGTTTATCCGCTCCTGCTGTTGCCGAACACGTCGTACAGCGAAAGTCGTGAGCTACATGGATTCGTCACGTTGCGCGGCGAGCACGACGACTTCGAATACGTCCTCGCCAATCGCAGCGCGCCGCTGAACGAACACGTCATGATGCAGCGTTTCATGCTGTGGGCCAGGGTGCTGGGCGAGAACCAGTTCCTGCGGCACGTCTGGCGGCCGGCCGCCGCGCTGACGGGACAGACCCAGTCCGGTCTCATCACGAGCCTCATGCACTGGTTCGAGGCCTCCCACGCGCCGGAGGTCCGCGAGTTCTGCGCGGCCATCCCGGTCATCGCGGAATCGCCGCCCGTGGTGCGCGCGCTCCGCTCGCTCTACAGCAGCCGCGGGCTGGAGCGGGAGGTCGAGGCGTGGTGGCGGGGCGAGGTGGTCCCGCGCTTCCCCGAGCGGTGGCGGCCGTTCGCCGAGGAGCTCTACACCTACGAACACTGGACCCGCCCCGTGTACGACGACCCGAACGCCGGGCCCCCGCCGGGATGGCACGCCGAGAGCAGCTCGTCCTACCGGACGGCCCCGATCCGCTTCTCGCACGACATGCGCCGGGTGCTCAAGCAGGGCGAGTGGGACAGGGACCAGCCGCCGGAGACGGAAGCGGTCTGGTACGTCTTCGACGCGAAACCCGGCTTCTACGAACACATGGACAACCACGAGACGGCCGCCCACTACGCCGCCGAGCCCATCCGGGTCGACCCGGCCCCCTCCCATGGAAGCGAGAAGTAATGCTGGTGGACAAGGTAGACGACGCATCCTCCATCCTGCAGCTGGGCACGGCGTTCGCACCGGCCAAGATCCTGCACAGCGCGGTGGAGGTCGGCCTGTTCGAAGCGCTCCAGGACGAGCCCGCCGACCTGGGGCAGATCTGCTCGAAGCTGGGGTTGAACCCCAGGCTCACCCGGGACTTCCTCGACGCCCTCGTGGTGCTGGGGCTCCTGGACAAGGAGAAGGGCAGGTACCTGGCCAGCGAGACGGCCAGGAAGTTCCTCGTCCCCGGCCAGGCCGGGTACGTCGGCGGCCGGATCAAGATCGGTGGCAAGCTCCACTACCGCGCCTGGCAGTCGCTGGCCGACGCGCTCCGCGACGGCCTCCCCAAGGCCGACATCGACGCCGACGCCAAGGCGTACGAGCGCCTGTACGGCGACCCTGAGCGGGCGCGGGTCTTCCTGTCGCACATGGACGCCAGCAACGTCATGGTGGCGCCCCAGCTGGACGAGTGCATCGCCTGGTCGGAGTACGAGTCGTTCGTCGACGTCGGCGGCGCGCGCGGCCAGGTGGCCGCGATCCTGGCCGGCAGGAACAAGCACCTGCGCGGCGGCGTGTTCGACTTCCCCGCCGTCCGCCCCTACTTCGACGAGATCATGGCGCAGTACGGCACCGCGGAACAGGTCACCTTCCACCCAGGCGACTTCTTCCTCAACCCCCTTCCGTCCGTCGACGTATACGTCATCGGTCACGTCCTGCACGACTGGTCGGTGAGCGAGCGCCGCCAGATCATCGAACGCGTGTCGGCCGCTGCCCGGCCGGGCAGCGTGTTGCTGATCTACGACCAGATGCTCGACGAGGACCGGCCCGACCTGCAGAGCCTGATCGGCAGCCTCAACGTGGCGCTGATCACCCCCGGCGGTTCCGAGTACACGGTGGCCGAGTGCCGCGACTGGGTGGAGAACTCCGGCTTCCGCTTCCTGCGTGCCCACCGCCTCCCCGTCGGCAACGACACGGTCCTGGTCGCCGAGCGGACCGCCTGATGGCGGAGTGGGACGTCCCGGCGCTGGTCAGCGCGGCGTCGAAGACGCCGCGCGAGGCGCTGGCGGTGCTGGCGAACGCGGACCGGTTCGCTCGCGCGATCCACGTGCTCGCCGAGCTGAACGTCGCCGACCTGCTCACCGCCGGTCCCAGGACGGTGGACGACCTGGCCGGTGAGGTCGGCGCCGACGCGCCCTCGCTGTACCGGGTGCTGCGGTGCGCGGCGTCGGTGGGGGTGTTCACCGAGGTCGAGGTCGAGACGTTCGGGTTGACGCCGATGGCGGAGGGCCTGCGCACCGACATCGCCGACACCGCCCGCGACGCCATCGTCATGGACGGATCCGACTTCTTCTACCGGGCGCTCGGCGCCCTCGGGCACAGCGTGCGCACCGGGGAGACGGCCTTCGACCATGTCTTCGGCATGCCGATCTGGCCCTACCTGGAGAGCAACGCGGCCTCGACCCGCATCCTGGACGACGCCATGGCCGCCATCAACAGGCGGCTCGGCAACCGGTATCTCGAGCAGATCGACTTCGGCCGGTTCCGCCAGGTCGCCGACGTCGGCGGCGGCAAGGGGATCTTCCTGTCCATGCTGCTGGAGCGCTACCCGGGATGCTCCGGCGTGCTGTTCGAACGGCCGGCGATGGTGGAGGCGGCCGAGTCCTCGATCGCCGAGCACGGGCTGGCCGACCGGGTGACCATGACGGCCGGCGACTTCTTCACCGGCCCGCTGCCCGCCGGCTGCGACGCCTACGTCCTGAACATGGTCCTGCACGACTGGAACGACGAGGCGGCCGCGCGCATCCTCGGCCAGGTGCGGGAGGCGATCGGCGACACCGGCGCCGTGCTGTTCGTCCTGGAACAGGTCGTGTCCGAGCTGAACACCTGGGACCGCGCCAAGCTCCTGGACATCGACATGCTCACCGTCTGGGGCGGGCGCGAGCGCTCCTTCCACGAATGGGAACGGCTCCTGCGCTCGTCCGGCTTCGCCCTCGCCAACGAGCCCGCTCCCGGGGAATGGACGGTGCTCGAATGCCGCCCGCTGTGAGGCTCGTCGCGGCCTCGCACGCCCATCTATGCGCCGAAGGGATGTTGACACCATGACGGATAACTCCACTCCTTTCGCCGGCCAGCACGTCGTCGTCACCGGCGGCAGCTCGGGGATCGGCCGCGCCGCCGCGCTGATCTTCGCCAGGCAGGGCGCCGAGACCGTGTTCATCACCGGGCGGGACGCCGAACGCCTGAAGGAAGCGGCCACCCTGCACCCGAACCTCGTCCCCGTCGTTGCCGACGTCGCCACGGCGGAGGGCGCGGACGCCGTGGAAGCGGCGGTCGCCGCCGGTCCGGGCGTCGTCGACGTCCTGGTGCACAACGCCGGGATCACCAAGAAGACGCCCATCGGCCGGGTGAACATGGCGGACGTCATGACGGTGCTCGGCACCAACCTGATCGGCCCGCTGCTCCTGACCGACCGCCTGCTCGCCCGCCTGCGCACGCCAGGCGCGAGCATCGTGTTCGTCACCAGCGTCGAAGGGCACCGGCCGCCGCCCTTCGGTTCCTCGGTGTACGCGGCCTCGAAGGCGGGCGGCGAGGCGTTCACCCGGGCGTGGGCGGTCGAGCTGGGCGAGAAGGGCATCCGGGTCAACGCGGTCGCCCCGGGCGTGACCAGGACGGACGCCGCCGTGCGTGCGGGGTTCAGCCCGGCGGACGCGCAGCTGGCGCTGGAGATCTTCTCCCAGGCGACGGTCGCCGGGCGGCCCGGCGAGCCCGAGGAGGTGGCCAGCTGGATCACCCGGCTGGCCGAACCGGGCAGCGCGTACGTGACCGGACAGGTGATCTCGGTGGACGGCGGCATCGAGCTCGCGGGCCTGCCCATGAAACGCCCCATGAAACCTAGGCCATGACCCGCGATGCGCTTCGACGACCTCTTCATCACGGCCACCGGCGTGTGGCTGCCGCCGGCCGTACCGGCCGAGCCGGTCGCCTCGGGCGGCCCCAGGCCTGACGGCATCACCTCGGTGACCGTGTCCCGGGGCGAGTCGGCGCCGGAGATGGCCACCATGGCGGCCCGCACCGCGCTGGAGCGGGCGGGCCGCAGCGGCGGCGACATCGGGTTGCTGCTGCACGCCGACGTCTACTACCAGGGGCACGACCTCTGGGCCCCGGCCTCCTACATCCAGCGGCACGCCGGGGTGCCTGACTGCCCGGCCATCGAGGTGCGGCAGCTGTCCAACGGCGGCATGGCGGCGCTCGGCCTCGCTGCCTCCCACCTGACCGCGGCGGGCGACGGCGCCGCGGCGCTGATCACCGCCGCGGACCGGTTCTGCCCTCCGGGGTTCGACCGGTGGCGCAGCGACGCGGGCACGGTGTACGCCGACGGCGGGGCGGCGATCGTGCTGTCCCGCGTCACCGGCTTCGCGCGCCTGCGCTGCCTGGTCACCGAGTCCGACCCGGGTCTCGAGGCCATGCACAGGGGCGCCGATCCGTTCGGCGTCGCGCCCTTCTCCGTGCGCGGCCGGGTGGACCTCGACGTGGTCAAGCGGGCCTTCCTCGCCGAGGCCGGGATCTCCGACAGCGTGGCGCGGGTCTCCGCCCGCCAGCACATGGCGATCAAGCAGGCGCTCGCCGAGGCCGAGACCAAGCTGAGCGACATCGACTGGTTCGTTCTCCCGCACTTCGGCCGCAGGCGGCTGGAGCTCGCCTACATCAACCCGTACTGCATCGACCTCGAGCGGACCACCTGGCCGTGGGGACGGCAGGTCGGCCACCTCGGCGCGGGCGACCAATTGGCCGGTCTGGACCACCTGGCGGCGTCCGGGCGGCTGCGCCCGGGGGACCGGTGCCTGCTCGCCGGCGTCGGGGCGGGGTTCAGCTGGTCGTGCGCGGTCGTCGAGGTGCTGGCCGGAGCCGGTTACGCAGCAGAAGAGGAGGGGCAGGATGCCCGATCGTAGGCGCCTGCTGGTCTGGTCGGGAGCGGACGAGCAGGATTGGGAACGCGGCAGGGCCGCGCTGCGGCGATGGCTGAGCGAGGACGGGCCGCCCGCGTTCCAGGACGCGGTCGACCGGTGGCGGCCGCCCGCCCCCGCCGGGCCGGTGCGCGGCGCCGTACTGGCGGAGACCCGCGCCGAGGCGCTGGCCGTACTGGCGGACACGACCCCGGCACGTGGTCGCAACAGGCCGGTGGCGCTGCTGTTTCCCGGCCAGGGCGCCCAGCATCCCCGCATGGGGGCCGGTCTCTACGATCGCGACCCGACGTTCACCGCCGCCATGGACGAGGTCTTCGAGCTGTTCGGCCCGGACGGGCAGGCGATCAGGGACGACTGGCGCTCACCGCGTCCGGACCTCGACCTCGACGACCTGCGCAGGGCGCAGCCGCTGCTCTTCGCCGTCGACCGGGCGCTGGGCGCGCTGGTGCTGAGCTGGGGCGTGCGCCCGGCGGCCCTGCTGGGCCACAGCGTCGGCGAGGTGGCGGCGGCGGCCCTGGCCGGGGTGTTCAGCGTGGCCGACGCCGTCACGGTGATGCGGGACCGCATCGACCGGCTGACCGGCCTGCCGCCGGGCGGGATGCTCGCGGTGGCGGCGGGCGCCGACGAGCTCCGCCCGTTCCTCGCGGACGCCCCGGGCGAGGTGGTGGTCGGCGCGGTGAACGGCGCGCGGCAGGTGATGCTCGCCGGGCTCGACGGGCCGCTGCGCCAGGTCGAACGTACCTTGCGCGCCGCCGGATACGGGTGCCGCAGGGCCAGGGCGACGACCGCCTTCCACAGCCCGGCCATCGCCACCGCGCTGGCCGGGTCGCGAGAGGTGATGGCCGGGCTGCCGCTGCGGCCGCCGGACATACCGATCTACTCCGGCTACACGGGCGGGCTGATGTCCGGCGCCACGGCGGTCGACGCGGACTTCTGGGCGAACCAGCCCGCCGAGCCGGTGCTGTTCGGCCCGGCGCTCGACCTGCTCCTGGCCGGGGGTGACTACCTGCTCGTCGAGGCGGGCCCGTCGGAGAGCCTCACCGCGCTCGCGCGACGCCACCCCAAGGTCAGATCGGGCGCCAGCGACGTCGTGGCCCTGCTGCCCGCCGTACCAGGGGAGGGCGAGCGCGATCGGCGCGCGGTGCTGGCGGCGGCGGCCAAGCTCTGGCTCGACGGCCACGACCTCGACCTGTCCTCCATGTAGAAAGGTTGCCAGCAGATGGATTCCTCCGCCGAGGTGTTGATCGCGGGCGCCGGGCCGGTCGGCCTGACCGCCGCGCTCGACCTGACCAGACGCGGCATCGGGGTGCGGATCGTCGACGCCGCGCCCGGTCCCGCCACCACCAGCAGGGCGATCGCGACCCATCCCAGGACGCTGGAGGTCTACGCCCAGCTCGGGGTCATCGACGCCGTCCTCAGCAGGGGGCGGCGGATCACCGGGTTCGCGCTGTACAGGGACGGGCGCCGCCTGGCCAGGCTGGCCGCCGACTACACCGACATGCCGACCAGATACCCGTTCACCCTGTGCATCGACCAGATCGTCACCGAGGAGATCCTGCGCGACGCCCTGCGCGCGCACGGGGTCGAGCCCGAGTGGGGCGTGCGGCTGGAGTCGTTCGAGCAGGACGACGAGGGCGTGACGGCCGAGCTGCGCCGCGGCGAGTCCACCGAGACGTACCGGGTCCCCTGGCTGATCGGCTGCGACGGCGGGCACAGCACGGTGCGCAAGGTGCTGGACCTCCCGCTGATCGGCGCGTCCCGCCAGACATGGCTGCTGGCCGACGCCCAGGTCGAGACCGATCTGCCGCCCAACAGCATCTACTGGATCCGCGCCAACGCCGTCACCATGATGGCCGTGCCGTTCATCGAGAGCGGCCGGTGGCGGGTGCTCGACACGGTGGACGTGGACTACGACGGCGACCCCGTGCGGCTCGCCGAGCGGCTGACGGGCAAGTTGCGCACCGGGCTCGGCGGGCACGTGCTGGTCCACCCGCCCACCTGGGTGTCGGTGTTCACCGCCCAGCAGCGCATGGTGCCCAGGATGCGCCAGGGCCGGTGCTTCGTCGCCGGTGACGCGGCCCACGTGCACAGTCCGGCCTCCGGCCAGGGCATGAACACCGGGATCCAGGAGTCCTACAACCTCGGGTGGAAGCTCGCCATGGTCGTCAGGGGCCACGCGGGTCAGAGCCTGCTGGACACCTACGGTCTCGAGCGCGTTCCCGTCGGCGAGGGGTTGCTGTCCTCCACGGAGAAGGCCACCAGCCTCGTCCAGCTGAGCAACCCGGTCGCCGACCGGCTGCTGCCCCTGGTGTTCGGCGCGGTGTCCAGGATCCCCGCGCTGCGCAGGCGGATGCAGGGCAAGATGCTCGGCGCGGTGTCCGGCCTCAACCTCGAGTACGCGCAGAGCCCGCTGACCCGCGCGAACGGCGGCGCGAGCGCCCCACGACCCGGCCAGCGGCTCACCCGCCGCGCGGCGGGTCCCGAGGGGTCGCCCGCCGAGCAGGCGTTCGACGCCGAGCTCCAGGACCTTCGCTGGACGCTGCTGGTCGCCGTGCCCGCCCGCGCGGGCGGCGAGCTCGCCGAGCTGCTCGACGTCGCGACCACCCGGCACGACGCCTGGCTGTCCGTGCGTTCCGTCGGCGCCGGCGACGGTTCCGGAGCGCCCGGTCTCCTGCGCGACCGTGACGGCGCCCTGCGCGCCAGCCTCGGGCTGGCCGAAGGAGGCTGGATCCTCGTACGGCCGGACGGCTACGTGTCGGCTCGCGGCCGGCGGCTGGATCAGGAGGTCGTCGACGCGCTCGCGGCCCAGCTGTGGCCGGACAGGACGGTCGAGCGCGCCTGATCACCACGAGCCGGGGGGAGCGCGATCCGCTCCCCCCATCGAGAAGGGCGGAGCGCGACCCGCTCCGCCCTTCCCCGCGTACGGGTCACCCCACCCGCTGCATGGCCCTCTCCCTGCGGGAGAGCAGCTTCGACCCCGACTCCTCGCGCGTCATCCTGCGGAGCATGACGGGTGCGGCCAGCACGCCGGCCACCGTCCACGCGACGAGCACGCCTGCCCCGGTCAGCAGCCGCCACGACCCGCCGATCTCCACGGCCGCCATGGCGTCGGGCAGCAGCGCCGAGCGGGCGCCGAGCCCCAGCCAGTACAGCGGGAAGACCTCGCCGATCCACCGCAGCTGCGCGGGCAGCTGGGTGATCGGGTAGAAGACGCCCGAGACGGCCGCCAACGCGCACAGGGGGAACATGACCAGCCCGAAGCTGTGCGAGTTGGGGAGCAACGGGCCGATGGCCATCCCGAGCGGCAACGTCGCCGCCAGGCCGAGGACCAGCACGGCGCCCAACGTGGCCCAGGTGCGCACGCCGTGGGTGACGAGTTCCGGGAACACCACCAGCCCGGCGGCGAGGGTCAGCCCCGCCGTGACGACGAGCGAGCTGGACAGCGCGACGACCTTGCTGACCAGGTAGCCGGCCAGGCCGCCCGGCACGGTCCTGGCGCGCAGCAGCGTCCCGTCCTCCCGCTCGACCGCCAGGGTCCCGGCCATGGTCGCGACGCCGTTGAGCCCGATGTTGGCCCCGAGCACGCCGGGCAACATCGTCACCCCCAGCGAGAACGACGTGCCAGACACCACGATGCCGCGGGTGAACAGCATGGCGGCGAAGAAGATCCCGGTGGAGATGAGCGTGACCAGGATGTGGTGGCTGTCGAGGAACAGCTGCCTCAGCTCGGTCAGCCCGTGCCTGATCCCCGCGCGCAGGGGGACGTACGCGCTCCTCATCGCGCCTCCCAGTCGCGGACCAGCGCCAGATAGCTCTGTTCGAGGGTGGCCCGGTGCACCTCGAGATCGCCGATGCCGTCCCCGTGCTCGGCGTAGAGCTGGTGGACGAGGCGGGCCGGGGTCGGCGTGGAGGCGGTGAAGCGCCTGCCGTTCCTGCTCCAGCGCACCTCGGCGGTGGAGCCTGCGCGGGTGGAGAGCTGCTCGGCCGAGCCGTCCGCGATGATGCGGCCGCCGGCGAGCAGCAGGATCCGGTGCGACAGCCGCTCCGCCTCCGCCAGGTCGTGGGTGGCCAGCACGACGGTGATCTGCTCCGTCTCGACCAGCTGCCTGATCATCGTGTGGAAGTCGTGACGGGAACGGGGATCGAACCCGACGGTCGGCTCGTCGAGGAACAGCAGCTGCGGCCGGCCGACCAGGCCGATGGCGACGTCGAGCCGCCGTCGTTGCCCCTGGGTCAGCCGGCGCACCTTCTGCCTGGCCAGGCCGGTCAGCCCGACCAGCTCCAGCAACGCGTCCGGGTCCCACGGCCGGGGCACGGACGCGGTCGCGTACGGCGTGTAGTAGGCGCCCAGGTGGGCGACGAGCTCGCGGACCCGCCACTTGCCGTGGTCGGCCCACGACTGGAGCACCACGCCGATCTCCGCCCGCCATCGCCGGTCGCCCCGCACGGGGTCCGCTCCGAGGACCGACACCTGGCCGGCGGAGCGGACCCTGAACCCCTCGAGAATCTCGATGGTCGTGCTCTTGCCGACGCCGTTCGGCCCGAGCAGGGCGACCACCTCCCCGCGCTGCACCGTGAAGGTGACGCCGGCCAGCACCTCGCTGGCGCCGTATCGCATCCGCAGGTCCCTGACGTCGATGACGGGTCCGGCGCCGGACGGCGTGACCGGCGCCGGGGAGGGCTGGACGATCACCGGTCGATGACCGCGATGGCGCGAACCGGATAGCTCCCGATGCCGGCGATCGGCGTGGGCAGCACGGTCAGCCTGGCGCCGGTGTCGGGCAGCTGGTCCAGCCGGGTCAGCGTCTCCAGCACGTAGATGTCGGCCCCGAGCAGGAGGTTCTGCGCGGGCTTGCTGTTGTCCGTACCGCTGTCGATGTTCTGGCTGTCGATCCCGACGATGCCGGGTCCCGCGTCCAGCAGCGCCCGCACCGCGTCGCCGGTCAGGAACGGCGAGTCCTTGAAGAAGCCGCCGGTGCCCCAGTGCCGGTCGTGGCCGGTGTTGATCAGGACCGCCTGACCGGCCAGCTCGAAGCCCTTGAACACCTCCGGTCCAATCGACCGGCCGTCGGACAGCTTCTCCGGAGGGACCCTGATCACCGTGATCGGGATGTCCACCATGCGCTCCAGGCTCAGACCGGCCACGTCGGCGCCGTCGACGTGGAACTGGTTCGGCGCGTCGATGTAGGTGCCCGTGTTGCCGCACAGCTCCACCTGCGTCAGGGCGAACGTGACGCCGGGCGCGAGGAACGAGGCGGACTGCTCCCGGCTGATGAACTCGGTGACGCGCGGCTTGGGCATCCACGGGTGGGTGAGCATCTCGTGGCTGATCGAATGGCTCAGGTCGACGATCGTGCGGTTCTTGGTCGGCATCTGGCTCTCCCGTTTCTGTCGGTCGTGGATCACCGTCGCAGCGCGGTGTCGACGGGCGATAAAGGCGCTCTCGGGCCTGCCGAGGAGAGACGGACTCCGGGTCTGCTCCGCCCCGATACCCGCTCGACCCCGCGGCGACAGAGTCCATCGAGGCACCGCATTCGTTGCAGGGAGAACCGCAGATGGGAATGCAAGAACGGCGGGTGGTGATCACCGGGATGGGCGTGGTCGCCCCGGGCACCCCCGGGCGCAAGGCCTTCTGGCAGCGGCTCGTCGACGGGCGCCCTGCCTTCCGCCCGATCAGTTTCTTCGACGCAGGAGCATTCCGCTCCAGGATCGCCGCCGAGTGCGACTTCGACGCGGCGAGGGAGGGGCTGAGCGCGCAGGAGATCAGGCGGCTCGACCGGGCCGCGCAGCTGCTCCTGGTGGCCGGAGACGAGGCGGTGGCCGACAGCGGCGCCGACTTCGAGGGGTGCGCGGAACGGGCGGGCGTGAGCATCGGCACGGCCGTGGGGTGCACCATGCGGCTGGAGGACGAATACCTCGTGCTCAGCGACCAGGCCAGGCGCTGGGAGGTGGATCCCGCCTACGTCGTGCCGCACCAGTACGACTACTTCGTCCCGAGCTCGTTCGCGGCGGAGGTCGCCACCCGGTTCGGCACCCTGGGGCCGGCGACCGTCGTGTCCGCAGGCTGCACCTCGGGCATCGACGCGGTGGGGCACGCCTGGCAGCTGATCCGCGAGGGCAGCGCGGACGTCATGCTGGCGGGTGGCACCGACGCGCCGATCTCGCCGATCACCGTGGCGTGCTTCGACGCCATCAGGGCCACCTCGCCGCGCAACGACGATCCGGTCAACGCGATGCGCCCCTTCGACCGTGACCGCAGCGGCTTCGTGCTCGGTGAGGGCGCCGCGGTCCTCGTGCTGGAGGAGTACGGCACGGCCCGGCGGCGCGGGGCGCACATCTACGCGGAGATCGCCGGGTACGCGGCGCGGTGCAACGCCTACCACATGACCGGCCTGCGCACGGACGGCGCCGAGCTCGCCGGGGCGATGGACGCCGCGCTCGCCACCTCCGGCCTCGCGCCGGACGCGGTCGACTACGTCAACGCGCACGGCACCGCGACGCAGCAGAACGACCGGCACGAGACGATGGCGATCAAGCGCGCGCTGGGCCACCACGCGTACACGGTGCCGGTCAGCTCGATCAAGTCGATGATCGGCCACTCGCTCGGCGCGATCGGCGCCATCGAGATCGCCGCCAGCGCCCTGGCCATCGAGCACGCCACGATCCCGCCGACGGCCAACCTCACTGAGCCCGACCCGGAGCTGGACCTGGACTACGTGCCGCGGACCGCCAGGGAGAGCCCGCTGCGTTCCGTGCTGACGGTGGGCAGCGGGTTCGGCGGGTTCCAGAGCGCGATGGTGTTGCGAGGGCAGCCGTGACCGGGGCCCTGATCACCGGGCTGGGCGTGATCGCGCCCACCGGGGTCGGCGCCGAGGCGTACTGGGCCGCCACCCGCGCCGGTGACCTGGGGATCCGGCGGATCGACCGGTTCGACGTGACTGGATGGCCGGTGACGCTCGCCGGCGAGGTGGACGGGTTCGACCCCGCCGATCACCTGCCGGGCCGGCTGATCGCGCAGACCGACCGGATGACCCAGTTCGCCCTCACGGCGACGGACTGGGCCGTGGCGGACGCGGGCCTCGCCCCCGACCACCTGGCCGGCGCGGCCATCAGCACCGCGGCCGCCTTCGGCGGGTTCGAGTATGGCCAGCAGCAACTCCAGGCGCTGTGGCAGCAGGGACCCAAGCACGTCAGCACCTACATGTCGTTCGCCTGGTTCTACGCGGTCAACGCCGGCCAGATCTCCATCAGGAACGCGATGCGCGGCCCGGCCAGCGTCTTCGTCGGCGAGCAGGCGGGCGGCCTGGACGCGATCGGGAACGCCCTGCGCCAGGTGCGCTCCGGCGCCGCCGTGGTGATCACCGGGGGGATGGAGAGCTCGCGCTCTCCCTACGGACACGCGTCCCACCTCGGCAACCGGGACGTCAGCCGCGAGCGGCGGCCGGACCGGGCCTACCTGCCCTTCAGCTCAGAGGCGTGCGGTTACGTGCCGGGGGAGGGCGGGGCGATCCTCGTGGTGGAGCCCGAGGGGGCGCCCCCGCGCGGGCGGGCGGCGCCGTACGGCCGGCTCCTCGGCCACGGCGCGGCGTTCGACGCGCGCTCGCCGGGCTCCGGGCTGCTCCGCGCCGCCGAGCTGGCGCTGGCCGACGCGCGGCTCTCGCCGGGCGACGTCGACGCGGTGTTCGCCGACGCGGGCGGCACGCGCGCGCTCGACCTGGCCGAGGCGGCGGCCGTCGCCGCCCTGTTCGGGCCGCATGCCGTACCCGTGGCCGCGCCGAAGGCGAGCACGGGCCGGCTGTTCTCCGGGGGCGGCCCGGTCGACGTCGTCGCGGCGCTGCTGGCCTTCCGCGACGGGGTGCTGCCCCCGGCCGGACGGGTCGCGGCGCCGGACCCGGCCTACGGGATCGACCTGGTGACCGGGCGGTCCCGGCCGTGGCCCGGGCGCACCGCGCTGGTGCTCGCCCGCGGCGCCGGCGGCTTCCACTCCGCACTGGTGCTGGGCGCGCCCGGCGCCCCGTGAGTCCATCCACTCAGAGAAACGAGGAGCTTCATGGATCGCATCGACATGCCGACGGTTCTCCGGATCCTGTGCGAGGCGGCGGGCGAGAACGGCGACGTGGAACTCGCCGACGACGACGCGCGGACCACGCTCGCCGATCTCGGCTTCGACTCGCTGGTGCTGATCGCCGCCATCACCAGGATCGAGATCGAGTTCGGCGTCGCGATACCGGAGGAGCGGCTCGCCACCGTGGCCACGGTCGCGGACTTCCGCGCCATGGTGGACGAGTCCCTCCTGGAGGCGAGGCCTAGCTGACGGGCCAGTCGGAGGCCAGCACCGACCAGATCTCGGTGTTCTGCCGCACGCCGCGGTAGAGGTAGCTCTCGCGCAGCACGCCGTCGCGGGTCATGCCGAGCCGCTTGGCCACGTTGATGCTCGGCTGGTTCTCCGAGGAGACGTGCCACTCCACCCGGTGCATCCCGCGCTCCTTGACGGCCCAGTCGATGATGACGCGGCAGGCGCGGGTGATCAGGCCGCGCCCGGCGGCGGACGGTTCGAGCCAGCAACCGGCCTCGCAGGTCTCGTTGGCGGTGTCGAAGACGCGGAACAGGACGCCGCCGACGAGCAGCCCGTCGAGCCAGATGCCGTACAGGCGGCCGGTGTCCGCCGCCGCCTTGTTGGCGTAGGACTGCAGCCAGGCGCGGGCCGAGTCGAGGTCGGCCGCGGCGTCGGGCAGCCCGACGTGCCTGCCGATGAACTCGCGGCCGCGGTCCATGTGCGCCAGGAACTCCTCGGCCCGCCACGGCTCCAGCGGCTTCAGTTCCGCGCCGTCACCCAGCGAGATCGCAAACATCCTTATACCTCCACAAATCAGGGTCCAAGGATCCTCGCACGCTCGGCGCCGAGCCAGTGCGCGCTGGGCTTGGCCGCACGGGCGAAGGTCCGCCTGTCCACCGACACCAGGCCGAAGGTCGGCAGGTAGGAGCCCCACTCGTAGTTGTCCAGCAGCGACCAGTGCAGGTACCCGCGCACGTCGGCGCCGTCGTCCATGGCGGCGCGCAGCCCGTCGAGCGCCGCCGAGGTGTACTCGATCCGCTCGGCGTCGTCGGCGGTGGCGATGCCGTTCTCGGTGACCAGGATCGGCACGCCGGGCACCCGTTCCGCGGTGTAACGCACCGCGTTGCCGAGCGCGGCGGGGTGGAACTCCCAGCCCGTCAGCGTACGGCGGGCCTCCTCGGGCACCGGGAGCGCGCCGTCGCGGCCGACCAGCACGCGGGTGTAGGCCTGCACGCCGACGAAGTCGTCGCCCTTGGCCACCTCGAGGAACTGGTCCTCGCGCGGCCACGCCCACGCGTCGCGCTCGGCCACGGCGCCCTCGTGCGCCTCGAAGCCCTGGTTGGCGATCGTCCACCCGGTCATGAACCCGGTCAGCTCGGCGCGGGCCGCGCGGTGCGCCGCGGCCAGCGCGTCGGCGACGTCCTGGTCGGGCGGCGGCATCGCCCCTGCCACGCCTCCGGCCGGTCGGTCGGCCTTCAGCATGGTGGCCACCATCGCCAGCATGTTGGGCTCGTTGATCGTGCACACCCAGGTCACGCCGTCCAGGATCGGCGCCACGGCGCGCACGTAGCGGCGGAACCGCTCCACGGCGGAGGAGGCGAGCCACCCGCCGTCCTGCTGGAACCACTGCGGGGAGGAGAAGTGGTGCAGCGTCACCACCGGGGTGAGCCCGCGCTCCAGGCAGCCCTCGACGATGCGCCGGTAGTGGGCCAGCGCGGCCAGGGAGACGCGGCCCTCCACCGGTTCGACGCGGGCCCACTCCACGCTGAAGCGGTAGGAGTCGAAGCCGAGCGAGCGCACCAGGTCGAGGTCGGCGGCCCAGCGATGGTAGCTGTCGCAGGCGTCGCCGCTGCGCTCGGCCATGGGCGAGCCAGGCCGGTTCTCCAGGGCCCACATATCGCTGGCGACGTTGTTGCCCTCGGTCTGGTGGGCGCTGCCTGCCACACCCCAGAGAAAATCTACCATGTGGTTAGTTTAGTGGCGTTTGAGCAGCAGCCGCCAGGGCATCAGCGCCGACTCCAGCTGCACCCGCAGGCTCATCTTCGAGCTGCCCGCGTGCCGGTCGGAGAAGTGGATGGGGATCTCCACCATCGGCATGCCCGCCCTGATGGCCCGGTAGTGCATCTCCACCTGGAAGCTGTAGCCGCCGGAGGCGATCCCGGCCAGGTCGAGCTTGGCCAGGCAGGAGGCGCGCCAGACCTTGAACCCGGCCGTCACGTCGCGCAGCCCCATGCGCAGGATCGTGCGCACGTAGAGGTTCGCCCACGCCGACAGCGCGCGGCGGTAGGCGCTCCACTCCGGCGCCAGCGTCCCGCCCGGCACGTACCTGCTGCCGATCACGCACGCGGCCCCGGTCGCCTCGGCCGTGCCCAGCAGGCGGGGGACGGCGTCCACCGGGTGGGAGAAGTCGGCGTCCATCTGCACCACGTAGTCAGCGCCCTCGGCCAGCGCCCGCTGCATGCCCTCGACGTAGGCGCGGCCGAGGCCCTGCCTGACCTTCCTGTGTACCACGCCGACGCGGCCGGGATGGGCCTCCGCCAGCTCGTCGGCGATCTTGCCGGTGCCGTCGGGGGAGTCGTCGTCGACGACGAGAACGCTCAGGCCGTCCAGCGGCAACGCGAGCAGGGCGGCCGTGATCTGCGGCAGGTTGTCTGCCTCGTTGAACGTGGGGATCACGACGGTCACGGCTGTCATGCCTGCTGGCGCCCCTCCTGGTCGCGGCGAAAGATCCGCCAATGCTGCCACACTTCATCCATGAATCCACCTGCCAGGACCAAGACACAGCGCCGCATCGACACCCTGTATCGGCTTGAACACGACATCGACTGCTGGGTGGCCACCGCCGACGCGGGCGGCGCGCCGTACATGATGCCGTTGTCCTTCCTGTGGGACAACGAGACCCTGCTGCTGTCGACCAACGCCGCCAACCCGACCGCGCGCAACCTCGTGGCCAACGGAGCCGCGCGGATCGGCATCGGGCTGACCCGCGACGTGATCCTCATCGAGGGCGCGGCGGAGACCCTGGATCCCGCCGAGCTGTCGCAGGAGGAGGGGGACGCGTTCGCGGTCAAGACGGGATTCGACCCGCGCGCGTTGAAGAGCCCCTACCTGTACTTCCGCGTGCGACCGCTGCGGCTGCAGGCCTGGCGCGAGGTCAACGAGCTGGAGGAGCGCGACCTGATCGTGGACGGCGTGTGGGTCGAGTGAAGGTCCTCCTGGCGGGCGCGACCGGGGCCGTGGGCCGCCCGCTGACGAAGGCGCTGATCGCCGCCGGTCACGAGGTGCTGGCGCTGGCGCGCAGCGAGGACTCGGCCAGAGCCGTGGTAGCCCAGGGAGCCAGGGCGGTGCGCGCCGACGCCATGGACCGCGACGGGCTGCTGCGCGCGCTCGACGGGCTCAGCGCCGACGCGGTGATCCACGAGCTGACCGCCCTGGCCAAGCCGCGGCGCACCCTGGACGCCGACGACCCCAGCACCGCGCTGCGCGTGCGCGGCACGGCGCACCTGCTGGAGGCGGCCGAGGCGCTCGGCGCGGAACGGTTCCTGACGCAGTCGATGGCGCTCGGCTACGGCTACACCGACCACGGCGACCGGGTGCTGACCGAGGACGACCCGTTCGGGGTCAAGCAGGGCGGCGTGGCCGACTTCGTCATCGACGGGCTGGTCTCCACCGAGGAGCAGACGCTGGCGGCGGGCGGGATCGCGCTGCGTTACGGGCTGTTCTACGGGCCGGGCACCTGGCTCGACCCGGCCGCCAGCCGGCTGCCCGTGCCGTGGGACGGCGGTGGCGTGATGGCGTGGATCCACGTGGACGACGCTGCCGTCGCCACGGTCGCGGCCCTGGAGCGGGGTACGGCGGGCAGGCCGTACAACGTCGTGGACGGCCACCCGGCCACCTGGGGCGAGAAGGCCCATGGGCGGCGGGTGCCCGGCTGGATGCTCCGGCTCATGGTGCCCTACCTGGGCGCCCTGATGATCGACACCTCGCTCCGGGTGTCGAACGCCAGGGCCGTCGAGGAACTCGGCTGGACCCCCGCCTATCCGGCGTAGACGCGGTCGAGCCACGCCTGCCAGTACGCCGCCGTCTCGGCTTCGCCGAACAGGTGGTGGCTGGCGATCACCGGCCCGCCGAAGCCCCACATGAACCGGTAGAGCGCGTCGCCGGTGCGCACACCGAGCGCGTGGGCGTCGGTGAAGTAGACGACGGCGTCCGGCCCCAGGGCGGTCACCTTGTCGCCGACCGCGGGGGAGTCGCTGAGCCCGAGCTCGGCGTGCAGCGGCTCCCAGCCGGTCATCGGCGGCCCGAACACCGACAGCGGCGTCGCCGTACGCCCGGCGAAGTGCGTGACGTACTCGACCAGGGTGCGGAAGAACAGCTCGAAGCCGTGCCCCATCGCCTCGAACTCGCCGGCCCAGTCGTCGCCCGGCAGGAACCCGCTGGTGACCGTGCGCATGACGGTGCTGCCGCCGTCGCGGCCCTCGATGATGAACTCGTAGGCGACGAACCTGCCGTCGTCCCCCGCCTCGGTGCGGTGGGCGAAGCGCTCGAACGGCTCCCAGGCCACCACGCGCGACTCCTCGGCGTAGCCGCCGAACTCCATGCGGACGGCGCCGCCCAGACCGGGCTCCAGCGCGGTGCGCCCCATGAACCAGGAGTCCGTGCCCGGCCCCGTCGCGATCGCCGCCCACACCTGCTCGGGCGTGGCGTCGACGGGGAGCTCCTTGCCGACCTCGAAGTGCTTACCCATGGCGGCCACTCTAGAGTGGCCTGGTGAAACTCCAAGCCGACTGCGCGAGCTGCTTCGGCCTGTGCTGTGTCGTGCCCGCGTTCGCCGCCTCCGCGGACTTCGCGATCGACAAGCCGGCCGGGCAGGCGTGCCCCAACCTCCGCCAGGACTCCCGCTGCGGCATCCACACCGAGCTCAGGCAGCGCGGCTTCAACGGATGCACGGTCTACGACTGCTTCGGCGCGGGACAGCAGGTCTCCCAGGTCACCTTCGAGGGCCACGACTGGCGCGACTCCCCGGGCACGGCCAAGCGCATGTTCGCCGCCTTCCCGATCATGCGCCACCTGCACGAGCTGCTCTACTACCTCACCGAGGCCACCGCGGTCCTGCCCGGCGCCGAGCCCATGCGGGCGAGGGTGGAGGCGCTGGCCCAGGGCGGCTACGACGAGATCATGGCGATCGACGTGGGCGAGCTGCGCCAGGAGGCCAACGTGCACCTGATGCGCGCCAGCGAGCAGGTCAGGGCCGGGCTGATCAGCAAGAAGAAGGAGCTGCGCGGCGCCGACCTGATGGGCGCCAAGCTCAAGGGCGCCGACCTGCGCGGGGCCAACCTGCGCGGCGCCTACCTGATCGGGGCCGACCTCAGGGGCGCCGACCTGCGCAGGGCCGACCTCATCGGGGCCGACCTGCGCGACGCCAAGCTGGGCGGCGCCGACCTGACCGGCGCGCTGTTCCTCATCCAGGCGCAGCTCGACGCCGCCAGGGGCGACGCGAGCACGCGGCTACCCGCCGGGCTGGTCCACCCGGGTCACTGGCGCAGCCCGACGCAGTCGTGAGCCCAGAACGGCTCGGAGTAGACGAACGTGCCGGTCATCCACGGCTCGTAGGAGCTCAGCGTGGCCACCTGGAACGCGGGCGGCGGGATGCGCAACGACGGTGACCTGAAGCCCAGCTCGTCGGCGCGCTGGAAGCCGCGCTTGCCGTAATAGGCGGGCGAGCCCTCCAGGAAGACCAGCGGCACGGTGGCCTCGGCGAGGGCGTGCTCGAGCAGGCGGGTGCCGATGCCCTGCCCCTGGTAGGCGGGCAGGACGCCGAGCGGCGACAGGGACATCACGTCCACCAGCCGCTCCTGCGCGTCGAGGCGGCAGGCGCTGAGCATGACGTGCCCCACCACCCGCTCGCCGTCCACGGCGACGAACGACAGCGGGTCCGGCGTCTCACGCAGCGCCGTCACCAGGGCGGGCACCCGCACGGGGTCGCCGAAGGCCTGCGCGTGCAGGTCGCCGACGCTGTCGTGGTCGGCCGGCGTCTCAGGTCTGATCTCGATGGTCACGGCGCGCAGCGTAGGGGCGGCGGGCGGGTGCGCGCCAACGGTTTTAGCGGTGGCTCACCACGTTGACCACGTGGCCGGACGGGTCGCGCACGAAGAACCTGCGCACCCCCCACGGCTCGTCCCGCAGGGAGTGCACGATGTCGTCGCCGCGCGCCACGGCCGCCGCGTGCGCCGCGTCGACGTCGTCCACCTCGATCGACACGTCCGGTTGCACCGGGGCGCTCTCGTCCTTCCCCATGAGGGTGACCTGCGCGGTCGGGTTGTCCGGGGCGGCCAGCGTCACCACCCAGCCGAGGTCCATCACCACCTCGAACCCCAGCACCTCCTGGTAGAAGCGGCTGCTGCCGGCGATTTCCGCCGTTGTCAGGTCGGGTACCACGCGTCTGATGGCCATCACCCCATGATCGCATCCCCGGCGGCGGCGACGGGGTCGCGCTCCGGCGGACCGGCGGGCCACCAGCCGCCGTCCCGCTCGGCGAAGGGGTACCAGCGGCCGCCCTTGCTCAGCCGTAGCTGCACCCCGCCCGCCGTCCAGCGGTTGCGCCACGCCTCGACCTGCGGCAGGCCCTCCTGCTGCCAGGCGGCGCGCGCCCTGGCCAGGTCCTGCTTGGGCGGCGTCCACGGCGTCTCGTGCACCTCCAGGCCGTCGGCTCCGCCGTACCGCCAGGCCTGGACGGCGGCTTCAGCGCCGATGTCGAGGTCGTGGACGGCGGCCATCCGCACCCGGTCCTGCCATTCGGGGAGTACGGCGAGCCGCCCGGTGAGCAGCAGCTCCCGCGCCCGCAACGCGGCGTCGAACGCCAGCACGCCGAGCGCGGCCACGTCCACCCCCTCGCCCGGCTCCAGCTCCGGCGCGGTGAAGGGCACCTCGACCGGCGGCGGCTCGGGCAGCGGCGGCACGCCCAGCGCGAACGCCTCGGCGGCGGGCGTCCCGGCGGCCGGTACCGGCGCCGAGCGCAGCGCCTCCAGGACCTCCTCGCGCCCCCGCCCGCGCATGAGCAGCAGCACGAACGGGTCGGCGTCCAGCAACCACGACGTCTGGTAGCAGAGCGCGGCCGCGTGCTTGCACGGCAGCCCCCAGTCGGGGCACTCGCACTCCGAGTCCAGGTCGCCGATGGCGGGCAGCAGCGGCACGGCCGCGTCCTGGGCCGCCTCCACCAGGTCGTGCGGCATGTCGCCGTCGAGCAGGGCCGCGATGTGCCCGGCCTTGGCGGCCACCTGCTCCAGGAACCGGCCCCACTCGGCGTCGGTGAGCTGCTCCACCTGCACCACGACGTGGAACTCCGCCTCGGCGACCGCGGTGATGCGGCCTGGGCTGACGGTGATGGGCCCGAGCTGTCCGGCCTTGGCGAACGCGCGGCCCTTGCGCAGCAGGTTCTGCTCGCGCGAGGTGTCCTCCAGCGCCTGGATCCACGACCTGCCCCACCACGAGGTGGCGAAGCGGGCCCCTGCGCGCTGCTTGGCGAAGGCGGGAAAGCCTCTGGCGGCGGTCATCTCAACTCCACGAGGTTGGCCAGCTCGGCGTCGGTGAGTTCGGTGAGCGCCGCCTCGCCCGAGGTCAGCACGGCCTCGGCCAGGGAGCGCTTGGCGGCGAGCATCTCGGCGACGCGGTCCTCGATGGTGCCCTCGGTGACCAGGCGGTGCACCTGGACCGGCTTGGTCTGGCCGATGCGGTAGGCGCGGTCGGTGGCCTGGTCCTCCACGGCGGGGTTCCACCAGCGGTCGTAGTGGATGACGTGGTCGGCGCGGGTCAGGTTCAGCCCGGTCCCGGCCGCCTTGAGCGAGAGCAGGAAGACCGGGACCTGGCCGTCCTGGAAGCGCTGGACCATCTCCTCGCGCTTGGGGATCGGGGTGCCGCCGTGCAGGAGCTGGGTGGCGATGCCGCGCGCCTGGAGGTGCTTGTCGAGCAGCCTGGCCATGGCCACGTACTGGGTGAACACCAGGACGGCGCCGTCCTCGGCCACGATGGTGTCGACCAGCTCGTCCAGCACTTCCAACTTGCCCGAGCGGCCGGTGAGCCTGGGCTGCTGCTCGTGCAGGTATTGCGCCGGGTGGTTGCAGATCTGCTTGAGCCCGGTCAGCAGCTTGACGATCAGGCCGCGCCTGGCCATGCCGCTGGAACCGGCGATCTCCTCCATGATCTCGCGCACCACGGCCTCGTAGAGCCCGGCCTGCTCCTGGGTGAGCGCGACCGGCTGGTCGGTCTCGGTCTTGGGCGGCAGCTCGGGCGCGATGCCGGGGTCGGACTTGCGCCTGCGCAGCAGGAACGGCCCGACCAGCCGCTTGAGCCGCTCGGCCGTCTCGCTGTCGCCGGACTCGACCGGCTTGGCCCAGCGGCCGCGGAAGCGGGCCAGCGATCCGAGCAGGCCCGGGGTGGTCCAGTCGAGGATCGCCCACAGCTCCGACAGGTTGTTCTCCACCGGGGTGCCGGTCAGTGCCACGCGGGCGGCCGCGGGGATCTCGCGCAGCGCCTTGGCGGTGCTGGAGTGCGGGTTCTTGACGTGCTGTGCCTCGTCGGCGACCAGGAGCCCCCAGGGGTGCTCGCCGAGCTTCTCGGCGTCCACGCGCATCGTGCCGTAGGTGGTGAGGACGAACCCCTCATCCGGCAAATCGCGCTTTGTGCCGTGGTAGCGGGTGGTCTTCACCCCGGGGGCAAATTTCCGGATTTCTCGTTCCCAGTTGCCCATCAGCGAGGCGGGGCACACGACCAGCGTCGGGCCGCTGTCGCGGTGCAGGTGGAGGGAGATCAGGGTGATCGTCTTCCCCAGGCCCATGTCGTCGGCCAGGCAGGCGCCCAGGCCGAGCCCGGTCATCCTGGCCAGCCAGCGCAGCCCCTGCAGCTGGTAGTCGCGCAGCTGGGCGGCCAGGCGCTCCGGCTGGTCGATCTGCTCGGGTTCGCCCAGCCTGGCGCGCAGGTCCTCCAGCCAGGCGCTGGGGGTGACCTCGATCTGCTCGCCGTCCACCTCGACGGTCCCGGTCAGTGCCGCGCTGAGCGCGTCGATGCCGGTGAGCGGCTTGAGCTCGCGCATGCGCGCCTTGCGGGCCACCTCGGGGTCGACGAGCACCCACTGGTCGCGCAGCCGTACGACGGGGCGGTGCGACTCGGCGAGCAGGTCCATCTCGGCCTGCGTCAGGCGCTCGCCGCCCAGGGCGAGCTGCCAGTCGAAGCTGGTCAGGTTGCGCCCGCCCAGGAAGGAGGGCAGGTCGGAGGGGGCGCTGTCACGCTCGCCCACTACGGCCCTGGCGGTCAGCCCGCCGACCAGCGACCTGGGCCAGTGCACCTCGAGGCCGTTCGCCCCGCCTGCCAGCAGGTCCTCGACGTCCTCGTCGGACAGGATCAGCTCGTCTGGCACCTCGTTGTCGAGCAGGCGCGCCATGGCGGGCCACTGGCGGGCGGCGCGGCGGATGGCGATGGTCGCGTCGATCCTGGCCCGCTGGCCGAACCCGGCGTCCTGCCCCGCCCAGAGCGCGCCCGCGTCGACCACCAGCGAGGGGTCGGCCAGGCTGTGCAGCTGCACGACGGCGCGGAAGCTGGTGTGCTCGTGCGCGCTCTCCACGCGCAGCGACAGCCGTACGCCTGGGGACAGCTCCTCGGCCCAGCCGCGCAGGTGGGGCACCTTGACCGGCCTGGCCGCTGCGAAGGCGGTGGTGCCGGTGGCCCTGATGGCGCCGGGGGAGCGCGGCATCGCGTCGGCGACCGCGTCGAGGAAGGCCCGCACGTGGCTCTCGGCCTCGGGCAGGCTCCCGTCCTGACCTGGTACGGCCCGCGCCTCGGCGGGCATCGCGTCGGCCAGCTCCCTGATCCGCTGGACGTCGGCCAGGTCGAACGGCCCGGCCCGCCAGGAGTCGTGGTCGCCGTCGGTGACGGCGGGCAGGATCCGGCCCCTGGCCACGAGCTGCAGGCCGACCAGGGCGACGCCGCCCCAGAAGCGGGCGGCCGGGTGCGCGCCGTCGTCGCGGCGCGCCTTGGCCAGGGCGGCCACGGCGTCGGCGACGGGTATGCGGGTCGCGGGAACCTCGCGGGTGCGCAGGGCGCCCTCGTGCCGCTCGACGACGGTGGCGGTGCCGTCACCGGCCGGGTCGAGGAAGGCCATCAGGCCCGAGCGGGGCGGGTCGCCCGGCTCGAACACGACTGCGTGCCGTACGAGATCCGTCATGACCGTACAGTGTACGGTAGGAATTCCCTGGGGTTTACCACAGTCACACAGGGCAGCCAGCCTCATCCCCGACATATCCACTGATTCGTAGGGTCTTAGGCATGAGCGACGGCATCGCCGAGTGGGCGACTGGACTGATGGACACCTTGGGTGCGCCTGGAGCGGGCTTCGCGATCGCGCTGGAGAACCTGTTCCCGCCGCTGCCCAGCGAGGTGATCCTGCCGCTGGCCGGATTCACCGCCTCGCGCGGGCAGATGGCGCTGTGGGAGGCGCTGGTGTGGACGACGCTGGGCTCGGTGGTGGGCGCGCTGGCCCTCTACTGGATCGGCGCGGCGCTGGGCAGGGACCGGGTGGTCGCGATCGCGGCGAAGCTGCCGCTGGTGAAGGTCTCCGACATCGAGCGCACCGAGGTGTGGTTCACCCGGCATGGGGTGAAGACGGTGTTCTTCGGGCGGATGATCCCGATCTTTCGCAGCCTCATCTCGATCCCGGCCGGGGTCAACCGCATGCCGCTGGCGACGTTCACCCTGTTCACCACGCTGGGCAGCCTGACGTGGAACACGATCTTCGTCATGGCCGGGTACTTTCTGGGGGAGAATTGGGCGCTTGTGGAGGGATATGTGGGGGTTGGGACGAACGTGGTGATCGGGCTCGTCGTGCTGGCGATCGTGGTCTTCGTCGTCGTCCGGCTGGTCGAGCGCCGGGGCACCAGGCATGCGTCTCGTCGCTAGGGTCCTTGCCGGGGCGCTGAGCGCGGTCGTGGAGCCGCTGCTGTTGCTGGCCGCCTGGCCGTTCCTGCGCCACCGCGCGGTCGCCCGGCGGCTGGCCGCCTTCGAGGCGCGGCGGCTGGGGGTGGCCACGGCTGACACCTTCGAGGGGCTGCGGTACCTGCCGCTGCGCTGGCCGTTCGGCATCCTGGGCGGCATCGTGCTCGCCCTGCTGGTCATCGGTACGGTCACCGGCGTGCGGATCGCGTGGGCGTGGGTGCGCGGGGAGACCTTCGACGGCATGTCGCCCACGCCGCTGATCATGGGATATATCGTGCTCGGCGGCCTCGTCCTGCTTTTCCTGGATATTTGCGGACTGGTGGGGGTCGACGTGGTCGAGCGGCAGCTCGCGACCCGGATGCTCGGCCCCTCGCCCACCGAGGCGCTGGAGCGCAGGATCGCCGAGCTGGCCGCCACCCGCGCGGGGATCGTGGCCGCCGTCGACTCCGAGCGGCGCAGGATCGAGCGCGACCTGCACGACGGGTTGCAGCAGCGCCTGGTGGCGCTGTCGATGTTGATCGGCCGGGCCAGGCGCGGGCGGGTGGCGCTGCTGGAGCAGGCGCACGAGGAGGCGCAGCGGGCGCTGGCCGAGTTGCGCGAGGTCGCGTGGCGGGTCTACCCGAGCGGGCTGGACTCGCTCGGGCTGGGCGAGGCGCTGGCGTCGGTGGCCGAGCGCTCCAGCGTGCCGGTCGCGGTGACGTGCGACCTGCGCGGGCGGCCGCCGATGGCGGTGGAGTCGGCGGCGTACTTCCTGGTGTGCGAGGCGGTCACCAATGCCGCCAAGCACGCCGGGGCTGGGAAGATCGTCGTGGAGGTTCGTGAGGAGGGGGCTGCGGTGCTGGTGCGGGTCGAGGACGACGGGGTGGGCGGCGCCGACCCGGCGGGCGGCGGGCTGTCGGGCCTGGCGCGACGGGTGGCCGCCCTGGACGGGACGTTCTCGGTGTCCAGCCCTCCCGGCGGGCCGACCGTGGTGACGGCCGAGCTCCCGAGTGTCGGCCCGACTGCGGTGGCGACGGGGCTCCCGAGTGTCGGCTCGGTTGGCGGGCCGACCATAGGGACGGCGGGGCTTCCGGTTAGCGGGCCGACCGGGGAGACGGCGGGGCTCCTGTGAGGGTGATCCTGGCCGAGGACTCGACGTTGTTGCGCGAGGGCCTGGTGCGGCTGCTCGTCGAGGAGGGACACACGGTGCCCGCGGCGGTGGGCGACGCCGTCGCGCTGCTGGACGCGGTGGAGGCGCATGGGCCGGACATCGTGGTGGTGGACGTGCGGATGCCGCCCACGCACACCGACGAGGGGCTGCGCGCCGCGCTGGAGATCCGCTCGCGGTGGCCGTCCGTGCGGGTGCTGGTCCTGTCGCAGTATGTCGAGAAAAAATACGCCACCGAGCTCATGTCGGGCGATGTGGAGGGTGTCGGCTACCTGCTGAAGGACCGGGTGGCGCAGGTCTCCGACTTCCTGGACGCCCTGGAGCGCGTGGGCGCCGGGGGAGCGGCCTTCGATCCGGAGGTGGTGCGGCAGCTCCTGGCCCGCACCACCCAGGTCGACCCCCTGTCACGCCTCACCGCCCGCGAGCGGGAGGTGCTGGAGCACATGGCCCAGGGCTACACCAACGCGACGATCGCCGAGGCGATGCACGTGTCGCAGAGCGCGGTGGAGAAGCACGTCAACGCCGTGTTCGACAAGCTGCGCCTGATCCACGTGACCGGCTACAGCCGCCGCATCCTCGCAGTCCTCCGTTTCCTGGAGTCCTAGGCGGGTTCCTGGAGGGGTCCGAGGCCGTGTGTCAGCTTCGCGAGAACGGCGACCTGCGCCGATCGGAAGCGGCCGGCTCGGAGACCAGGTCACCGCCGACACGACACCAGGTTGGGCAGTCTCGCCGATGGAGGTGCCGGGGTGACGGAAGACGTCCACGAGCACAGCGCGGGCGCCGGCGGGAGGGGTGTGGAAGGTGGCACGCGGGATCGCCTCCTGGCGATCTCGATCAGCTTGTGCCCGAGGAGAAGCAGCTCCAGCCCGTTCACTCTCGCACCAAGGGTCTCCCTTGCGGCAAGATCCAGCCCATGGGATTACGGAGCAACTTCACTCCGGGCACCACCCGCTGGGCCGTACGGCGAGCGCAGTGGAGCGCGATGGGCATCAGCCTGGAAGACCAGGAGAAACCCAAGGTCGCGGTGGTCAACACCTCCTCGCACCTGTCCGTCTGCTTCATCCACCTCGACGAGGTGGCCAGGCGCGTCGCCGAGGCGGTGCGCGGTGCGGGCGGCCTGCCGTTCGAGATCCGCACCACCGCCCCCAGCGACTTCGTCACCAGCGCGGGACGCGGCGCCCGCTATCTCATGCCGACCAGGGACCTGGTGGTCAACGACGTCGAGGCGGCCGTGGAGGGCGCGGTCCTGGACGGGGTCGTCTTCCTGTCGTCGTGCGACAAGACCACCCCCGCGCACCTGATGGCGGCGGCCAGGCTCGACCTGCCCTCGATCGTGGTCATCGGTGGTTACCAGCGCGGTGGCACCTTCGCCGGCTGCTCCGTGGACATCGACACGGTCTACGAGTCGGTCGGCGCGGGGATGGGCGCCGAGCGGCTGGGCGAGCTGGCCGACCGGGCGATCGAGGGCCCAGGGGTGTGCGCGGGGCTGGCTACGGCGAACACCATGCACTGCCTGGCGGAGGCCCTCGGCATGACGATGCCTGGCTCGGCCCCGACCAGGGCGAACGGGCCCAACATGTGGCGCAGGGCGGAGGAGGCGGGCGCCCGCGTGGTCGCCATGATCGAGGAGGGCCTCACCGCCAGGAAGGTGCTCACGGCGCAGGCGATCGAGAACGCCGTCGAGGTCGCCCTGGCGCTGGGCGGCTCGGTCAACTGCGTCAGGCACCTGGCGGCGATCGCCGCGGAGGCCGAGCTCGACCTGGACGTCGTCGCCCTCGTCGAGGCCCGGGGCAGGGACGCCGTGCAGCTCGCCGCGATCCGTCCCAACGGCCCGCACCAGGTGTGGGAGCTCGACGAGGCGGGCGGGGTGCGCAGCGTGTTGCGCGCCCTGCGCCCTCGGCTGCACACCGGAGCGCTCACGGTCACCGGTCGTACCGTCGGCGAGCTGGCCGACGCCGCTGACCCGCCCGACGGGCGCGTCATCAGGGACCTCAAGGACCCGGTACGTCCCGAGCCCGGGTTGATCATCCTGCGCGGCTCCCTCGCGCCGGACGGCGCGATCGTCAAGCTCGCCGGGGTCCGCGACGCGACGGCGCGCCGCTTCGAGGGGCCCGCCCGCGTGTTCGCCGACGAGGACGCGGCCATCGCGGCGCTGGGCGAGGGGCTCATCCACGCCGGTGAGGTGATCGTGCTGCGGGGGATGGGCGTGCACGGCGGTCCTGGGACGGTGTTCGCGGCGGGCTTCGTGGCCGCGCTCAACGGCGCGGGGCTCGGCGGCGAGGTGGCCGTGGTGACCGACGGCGAGCTGTCGGGGCTCAACCACGGCCTCGTGGTGGGGCAGGTCATGCCGGAGGCGGCCGACGGCGGCCCGCTGGGCGGCGTCGAGGACGGCGACCTGATCACGATCGATCTGGACGCTCGCGCCCTCGACGCGACCCCCGTCCGCGAGGGGACGGTGCGCCCGGCGGCGCACGAGAGCGGCTGGCTCGGCCAGTACGCCAGGCTCGTCGGCCCGATCCAGGGCGGGGCGGTGACCCGGAGGTGAACCAGGCGCGCCGGGCGGGAGTGGCCGCCCTCGTCGGCACCACGCTGGAGTGGTACGACTTCCTGATCTACGGCACGGCCGCCGCCGTGGCGCTCAACAAGCTGTTCTTCCCCCTCGCCGCCCCCACAGCGGGACGGCTGGCCGTCTTCGCCACGTACGCCGTGGGCTTCGCTGCGCGCCCGGTCGGCGGGCTGGTGATCGGCCACCTCGGCGACCGGCGCGGGCGCAGGGCCGTCCTGCTGCTGACCATCACGGTGATGGGCGTGGCGACCACGCTGATCGGGCTGCTGCCCACCTACGCGCAGATCGGGGTCTGGGCGCCGGTCCTGCTGGTCCTGTTACGGCTGGCGCAGGGGTTCGCCGCGGGAGGCGAGTACGCCGGGGCGGTCGTGTTGTCGGTCGAGCACGCGCGCCCCGGCGGCAGGGGGCTGGCGGGCGCGTGGGCGGCGAGCGGGTTCGCGCTGGCCACGCTGCTGTCGACCGGAGTGTTCCAGCTCATGGTCAGGATGCCGGAGCAGGCCTTCCTGGCGTGGGGGTGGCGGGTGCCGTTCCTGCTCGGCGCGGCCCTGCTGGTGGCCGGGTTCTTCATCAGGCGGCGCGTCACCGAGTCGCCGGTGTTCCGGTCGGCGGTCAGGCCGGAGAGGGCGCCGGTGCTGGCCGTGCTCCGGGGGAACGCGCGCCCGTTCGTCGTCGTCATCGGGGCGCGGCTGGCGGAGAACGCCTTCGCTTACACGTTCCCGGTGTTCGGCGTCGCGTACGCGGTCGACACGCTCGGCGTGGACAGGCAGCTCACCCTGCTGGCCGTGGTGCTCGCCGCCGGTGTGCAGATCGCCGCCGTCCCGCTGTGGGCGGCGCTGTCCGACCGGGTGGGCAGGAGGATCGTGTACGCCGGGGGCGCCGTCGCCTCCGCCTGCTGGCTCGTGCCGTACTTCCTGCTGTTGCAGACGCTGTCGCCGGCGCCGCTCGTCGCCGGGTTCGTGGTGGGGTTCGGTGTGCTCTACCCCGCGATGCTGGCCCCGCAGGCGGCGTACTTCGCCGAACTGTTCGACGCCGGTACCCGCCTGTCGGGGTTCGCCACCGCCCGCGAGCTGGGTTCCGTCCTGGCCGGTGGCCTGCTGCCGCTGGTCGCGACCGCGCTGGTGGCCTGGGCGGGGCACTGGTGGCCGGTGGCGGTCTACCTGACCGTGCTCAGCGCGATCACCGTGGCCGCGCTGGCATGGGGGAGGGAGACGCGCCGACCGGCCGAGGACGACCGGGTCAGCGCAGGTGCTGGGCCGTCAGCGTGATCCACGCCCAGCCCGCCACCACCGCGGCGGCGAAGGCCAGGTTGATGCCCGGGATCGAGGAGCCGGACGCGATGCCGACGAAGGCGGCCAGGAAGAACACCCCGGTCACCGCCGAGTAGGCGGCCCAGCCGCGCCGCCCTTCGGCCGCGTGGGCGCGCGCCATGACCAGGCACGCGCCGATCAGGCCGAGGAACCCGACGCCGCCGACCACGAAGTGCATCATCCCGTGCCAGGAGACCGTCTCCGTCGCCCCGATCGGGAACCCGCCCATCGGGTCGGCCGAGAACACCCCGGCACCGGCCACTCCCGCACCGTAGAGGGCGATCAGCCGCGAGGCCCATCCGCGGCCCATGCCCGCGGCGAAGGCGATGGTCAGCAGTCCGGCGATCAGGAAGTTGCCGACCTGCACCCACCCCATCGCGCCGTTGCTGAGGATGCTCACCGGGTGCCTGGTGATGTCGAACCCCTCGCGGGTGACGATCTGCAGCACGGCGACCACGACGTAGAAGGGCCCCGCGACCACGCCGCAGGCGAGCAGCGCGCCGGAACGATCGCGGACCGAGGCGACGGCGGTCATCACGCCTCCGGGCCGAACACCTGACGGACCTCGGCCTCGCCCTGCCACGCCGGCCAGTACTTGGCGTGCAGGCCCAGGAACTGCTCGGCGACGCTCACCGCGTGCTCGTGCGAGTCGACGTTGATCAGCGCGTAGGCCTCGATCTGCTCCTTGGCGTCGATCGGCGTGGTGGAGCCGTCCGACAGCCGCAGCCGCGCGCCCGCGCCGGGCGCCGACAGGCCGCCGGTCGCCAGCAGCACCCCGGCGGCGGTCATCTCCTCGCCGTGCCGGCCGATCGCCTCGATGAGGTCCTGCGGAGGCGGGCCGAGGGTCGCGTTCTGGTCGGACGTGAGGAACAGGATGTAGCGCATCGACGTGCTCCCTTGACTAGTACACCAGTGATATATCGGTGATGTGCCATTGATACACCGGTATGCTGGAAGCTGTCCAGAGGCGGGAGCAACGTTGAACAAGAGCGATCAGGCCTACCAGGCGCTCGAAGAGCTGATCACCTTCCAGGAGCTGGCGCCCGGCAGCCTGCTGTCGGAGCGCGCGCTGATGGAGCGCACCGGCTTCGGCAGGACTCCCGTGCGCGAGGCGCTGCAACGCCTGGCCAGAGACCGGATGGTCGACATCCACCCCAACCGCGGCGTCTTCGTCGCAGAAGCCTCGGTCGAGTCGCAGCTGCGGCTGCTCGAAGTGCGGCGCAGCCTGGAGGAGCTGGCCGTACGGCTGGCCGTCCAGCGCGCCTCGCCCCGGCAGCGCGCGGCGATGCTGGCCCTCACGGAACGGCTCGAACGCTTCGCCGGTGACGACGCCCACGCCTTCGGCCCGCTGCTCAAGGAGTCGCACGCGCTGATCGCGGAGGCGGCGGGCAACGACTTCCTGTCGGTGGCGATGGCGCCGCTGCAGGGGTTGTCGCGGCGGTTCTGGTTCGCCAACCTGCGCGATCGGGCCGCGGACATCCGGGCGGGCGCCGACTGCCACCAGGCGATCCTGCGTGCCGTACACGGCGAGGATGAGGAGGGAGCCGCCCAGGCGTCACGGCAGCTGAACGACTACCTCGTCGCCTTCGCCCACCGCACCCTGCGCTAGCAGGCGCGCTCAGGCGGGCCTGGGCATCTGCTGGGTGGAGCAGTGGATGCCGCCGCCGCCCTCGCCGAGCGTGTCGACGGGCACCTGCACGATCTCGCGCCCCGGGTACAGGTCGCCGATGATGGCTGCGGCGTCCTTGTCGGCCTTCTTGTCGCCGAAGCGCGGCACGATCACGCCGCCGTTGACGACGTAGTAGTTCACGTAGGTGGCCAGGAAGCCGTCGCCGCGCCGTCCGATGTCCTCGGGTTCCGGCAGGTCGACGAGTTCGAGCCGCTTGCCCCGGGCGTCGACGGCCTGGCTCAGGACCTTGCGCGCCTGGTCGTAGGCGGCGGTCCAGACGTCCTGCGGGGCGTCCTCGGGCGGGACGCCGATGACCACCACGCCCGGCTCGGAGAAGCGGGCGAGCGCGTCGATGTGGTAGTCGGTGATGTCCTTGCCCTTGACGCCTTTGACCCAGATGAAGGTGGTCGCGCCGAGCGTTTCCCTGAGCGCCGCCTCGATGTCGGCGCGGGACTTGCCCGGGTTGCGGTTGGCGTTGATCAGCGAGCTCTCGGTGGCCATGAGCGTGCCGACGCCGTCGACCTCGATCGAGCCGCCCTCTGCGACGATCGGCGCCTCGATCCTGGTGACCTTCTCCCTGGCCAGGATCTCGGCGGCGACGTCCTGGTCGCGGGTGTGCGCCTGCTTGCCGCCCCAGCCGTTGAAGTTGAAGTCGACCCCGGCCAGGTTCTTGCCGCCGAGCACGAAGGTGGGCCCGATGTCACGCATCCACAGGTCGTCGACGGGGATCGGCACGACCTCGACCTCGGAGCCGCAGACGCTCTGGGCCGCCTTGACGTCCTTGGGGTTGGCCAGCAGCACCACCGGCTCGAAGCCGGCGATGGCGCGGGCGATCCCGGCGATGTCGTCGCGCACGTCCGCGGTGTCGGACTTCCAGATCAGCTCGGTCGGCCACGACATGAAGGTCTTCTGGTGCGGATGCGTCTCCTCCGGCATCAGCCAGCCCGCAGCCGCGGGCGCGTCCTTCGCCGCGACGGTCGTCGGCGATCCACCGCCGCAGGCGTTCAACGCGCCCCCCAAAGCCGCGAAGAGCGCGGTTTGTAGCGTCTGACGTCGTGATATCCGCACAAAAGCCCCCCTGACTGAAATTTTCGTCAGGAGGTAGCTTACCCGGGAAGCGAGGACAGCAGGAGCTGGGTGTAGGCGTGTCGTGGTTCTGACAACACCCGCGCCGTCGGCCCGCGCTCGACGATCTCCCCGTGCCGCATGACGACCAGGTCGTCGGTGACCTGGCTCACCACCCCGAGGTCGTGGGTGATGAACAGGAACGCGGTGCCGGTCTGCTCGCGCAGGTCGGCCAGCAGGTTGAGGATCTGCGCCTGCACGCAGACGTCCAGCGCCGCCACCGCCTCGTCCAGCACCAGCACGGACGGCTCCACCGCCAGCGCGCGGGCGATGGCCACCCGCTGCCGCTGGCCGCCGGACAGCTGCCTGGGCAGCGCGTCGGCCTCCCGCTGTCCTAGACCGACCTGGTCGAGCAGCTCGGCGACGCGCCTGGCGGGGTCCAGGCCGGGGAAGTGCAGCTTCAGGCTCTCGCGCAGCACCGCGGTGGCGCTGAGGCGCGGGTCGAGCGACAGGAACGGGTCCTGGAAGACGATCTGCACCTCGCGGGCGCGCCGCAGCCGCTCGGCCCGGCCGCGCCGCCTGACCGAGCGGTCGTGGCCGCGTACGGTGACGCGTCCGGTGTCGGGGCGCTCCAGGCCGAGGATGATGCGGGCGGTGGTCGTCTTGCCTGAGCCGGACTCGCCGACGACGCCGAGCGAGCCGCCCTCCTCCAGGGCGAAGCCGACGTCGCGGACGGCCTGGACCGGGCCGTAGGACTTGGACAGGCCCTCGACTTCAAGCACGCTCTCCTCCCGGAAGGCTGTGGTGGCAGGCGACCTGGTCGATCAGGTCTGGCGGCTCGGCGCGGCACTCGGCCGTCGCCAGCGGGCACCGTGCGGCGAAGGCGCAGCCGTCCAGCTCGGTCCGCAGGTCGGGGGGCTGGCCGGGGATGGTGGCCAGCCTGCGCTCGGTGCGCGCGATCCTGGGGGTGGCCGCGAGCAGGGCGGCGGTGTAGGGGTGGCGCGGGTGGGCGAACAGGCTCGCCGCGCTCCCGGTCTCCGCGATCCTGCCCGCGTACATGACGTACACGCGGTCGGCGATGGCCGCTGCCAGGTCCAGGTCGTGGGTGACGAACAGCAGCCCGGTCCCGAACCTGTCGCGCAGCGACCTGAGCAGGGCCACGATCTCGGCCTGCGTGGTGACGTCCAGCGCGGTCGTCGGCTCGTCGCACAGCAGCAGTCTCGGGCCGCCCATGAGCGCGGCCGCGATCATGACCCGTTGCAGCATCCCGCCGGAGAGCTGGTGCGGGTACTGGCGCAGGACCCGCTGGTCCAGCCCGACCGCCTCGACGAGCTCGCCGGCGCGCTCGCGGGAGCCGGGACGCCCCTCGGTGAGGAAGTCGCCGAGCCTGCGCAGCGGGTTGATGGCCGCGCGCGGGTCCTGGAAGATCATCGCTGCGGTACGGCTGCGCAGCTCGCGCAGCCGTACCGGCGTCATGGCCAGGACGTCCTCGCCCTCGACCGCCACGACGCCCTCGACGGACGCGCCGGGCGGCAGCAGGCCGAGCACGGTCCGCGAGGTGAGGCTCTTGCCCGAGCCGGACTCGCCGACCAGCGCCACCGTCTCGCCCTCGGCCACGCTCAGCCCGACCCCGTCCAGGACGGGACGCACCGCTCCTGGCAGCCAGATGCGCAGGTCCTTGATGTCCAGCACGCTCATGCCCGCCTCCGCGAGACGCGGTCGGCCCAGTGCTCGGCGACGACGTTGAAGGCGACCACGGTGAGCACGATCGCCGCGCAGGGCAGGATGGCCGACAGGGGTTCGCCCTGCAGCAGGGCCGACTGGCCGTCGTTGATCATCGAACCCCAGGTGGGTGTCAGGGGCGGCATCCCCAGCCCCAGGTAGGACAGGGCGGACAGGTCGAGCAGGGCGTAGCCGAAGTTGACCGACGACTGGGCGAGCACCACCGGGGCGATGTTGGGGATCAGGTGGCGCAGGCAGATGGTCAGGCCGGAGAAGCCCTGCACCCGGTAGGCGGCCAGGTAGGGGCGCTGCCGTTCCGACAGGGTGAGGTTGCGGGCCAGGCGGCTGACGTAGGGCAGGTAGGCGAGGGACAGGGCGATGACGGGCGCCGCGACGCCCTCGCCGTACAGGGCGACGAACATGATCGCCACCAGCAGGGCCGGGAAGGCGAGCAGGAGCTCGGCGGCCCGAGACAGCAGCGAGTCAGGCCAGCCGCCGAGCCACCCGGCGGCGACGCCGACCAGGACGCCCGCGACGGTGGAGAAGACGACGACGGCGAGCGGGCCCAGCAGCGAGGTGCTCGTGCCCGCGATCAGCCTGGACAGCGTGTCGCGCCCTGCGGTGTCCGCCCCGAGCAGGTGGCCGGGTCCGGGACCGGCGAGCGCGGCGCCCAGGTCGGTGGCGTTCGGGTCGTGGGGGGCGAGCCAGGGGGCCGCGACCGCCACGACGACCGTCAGCGCGGCGAAGGCGAGACAGGCCAGGTAGAGCCCAGGCCGAGGGGTGCGCAGGACTCCAAGGACGGCGGTCATCCGGCCTCGTTCCTCGCGCCCAGGCGGACCCGGGGGTCGACCAGCGGGTAGCACAGGTCCACGACCAGGTTGGTCACCGTGAACAGCGCCACCACCAGCAGCGTGATCGCCTGCACCACGGGGAAGTCCTTGACCTGCACCGAGCTTTCCAGCAGCGCCCCCAGCCCGCCGATACCGAACGCGGCCTCGACCAGCACCGTGCTGATGACCAGCCCGGAGATGGTCAGCCCGCTGACGGTGACGATGGGCCCGAGCGCGTTGCGCAGGACGTGCCGCCTGATCACCAGCCGCTCACGCAGACCCCGGCTGAGCGCGACGGTGACGTGGTCGAGGCCGAGCTGGTCGCGCATCGCGCCCCTGGTGACCCTCGCGAGCCACCCGGTCCAGTACAACGCCAGCGCCACCGACGGCAGGGCCAGGTGGTAGACCATGTCCACCGGCCCGTCGCCGCTGCCGATCGTGGGAAACCACCCGAGCTGTACGGAGAACACCCACAGCAGCCCGATCGCGGCGACGAACGACGGCGTGCCCAGCGCGACCGACGTCCCGACGAGCACCACCGAGTCGGTGATCCCGCCGCGCACCGCGGCCACCCGCCCCAGGCCGACGCCGAGCACCACCACCAGCACCGCGGCCATCGTGATGAGCAGCAACGTGCTCGGCAGCCGGGCCTGGATCAGCTCCAGCACCGGCCCCCGGTACTGCATCGACCGCCCCAGGTCCCCGGACAGCACCCCGCGCCCCCACTTGAGGTATTGGAGGAGGAAGGGATCTTCGAGGTGGTACTGCGCCCTGATCGCCGCCAGCGCCTGTGGGCTCGCCGCCCGGCCGCCCAGCAGGAAGGTCTCCGGGCTGCCAGGCGCCAGGTGGACCGCGCCGAACACCAGGAACGACGCGGCCACCAGGGTCAGCGCCGCCTCCAGCAGGCGGCGCAGCAGGAACCGGGCGATCATCCCGCCGCACCCACGTCGGCCGCCCACGGGTAGTACATGTAGGCGATCGAGGTCGGCGCACCGGTGATGCGCCTGCTCAGGTAGAGCGAGGTGGGCCACTCGGCGACGGGGATCCACAACACCTGCTCGGCCTCCCTGTCGCGCAGCTGGGCGGTCAGCGCCGCCCGCCTGACCGGGTCGTACTCGGCGATCGCCCGGTCGATGAGCGCGTCGAAGGCCGGGTCGGCGAAGCCCATGTAGTTCTCGAAGCCGTCGCTGCGGAAGATCGAGTAGCTGGCCAGCGGGTCGGTGATGGACAGGTAGTAGGTGCAGGGGAACAGGTCGACGGCAGCGCGCGCCTCGGGGTCGGAGAACAGCGCGGTGTAGGCGTCCGGCGCGATGGTCTTGAGCTCGACGTCGAGCCCGATCTCGGTGCCCGCCGCCTGGACGGCGGTGGCCAGCAGCGACACGTCGGTGCCGATCGGGCTGGTCGCCACGGTGATCTTCTTGCCGGTGGCGCCCGCCTGCCTGATCAGCTCCTTGGCTGCGGCGACGTCCCGTTTGATGCTCTTCGAGGTGCCGCTCTGCGCGGGCCAGGCGTCACGGGGCGCGGGATCGGCCGCAGGTGAGCCGACGCCCTGCAGCCCCGTCTTGACGAAGCCGTCGCGGTCGAGCGCCAGCGACAGCGCCCGCCGTACGCGGACGTCGCTCAGCGCGCCCTTGAGGTTGGTGAAGGCCAGGTTGACGGTGGTGAGGCTCTTGCCGAAGTGCAGGCCGCCCTTCAGCCTGGCGTAGCTGTCCGGGGCGATGAGGTAGCCGCCGTCGACCTCGCTGGTCAGCATGGCGTTGGTCCTGGCGGCCGGGTCGGTGATGAACCGGAAGACGACCTTCCCGGCCTTGGCCCGCTTCCCCCAGTAGCCGGGGAAGCGGTCGAGCTGGATCGACTCGCCCCTGCGCCACGCGCCGAGGCGGAACGGGCCGGTGCAGTCGGTGGCCGAGCGCGGGTTGGCGACCGTTCCGGCCGAGGTGGCCATCCACTGGTTGAACTGCGAGTCAGGCCGCTTCAGCCGTACGGTCACCTCCATCGGGCCGCTCTTGGTGATCGAGGCGACCCGGTCGAAGGACTTGGCCCAGTAGGAGCCCACCTCGGGGTCGAGATGGCGGCGCAGGCTGGACACGACGTCGTCGGCGGTCATCTCGCCGCCGCCGTGGTACTTCACCCCGGACCTGACGGTGTAGACGAGCGTCCGCGGATCGGGCTGCTCGACCGCCGAGGCCAGGCCAGGCTCCAGGCCGAGCTGCGGGGTCCAGCGCATGAGGCTCTCGCAGACGTTGGAGAGGATCATGTTCTGCGGGTAGTCGAAGGCGTAGACGTAGTCCAGCGTCGGCGGTTCCGCGTAGATGGACCAGGTGAAGGCGTCGATGTCGCCCTTGGCGGGCGGCGTCGAGGCAGACAGGGTGAAACCCGGTTGGGGGGCCGCGCCTTGAGAAGCTGCCCCGCCGCAGGCCGCCGCCAGGAAGGCGACGGCCGCGAGCGCTGCGATCCGCATGTGTCTCTCCTCGTCAGACCGGGCGGGTCAGCGCGCCGTACAGCTCGGGCCGCCGCGTGTGGATCAGGCCGAACTCCAGCCAGTCGCGCCGCTGGTCCAGGTCGAGGTCGGCGACGAGTACGGCGGGCCGGTCGCGCGGGGCGCGCAGCATGACGCGCCCGTAGGGGTCGGAGATGAACGACGAGCCGTAGAAGGTGATCGGCCCCTCGGCGCCGACCCGGTTGGGCACCACCATGAACAGCGCGTTGGCCAGCCCGTTGGCGGAGATGGCGTGCTCCCACATCGGACGGGTGTCGAAGTCGGGCAGCTCGGGCTCCGACCCGATCGCCGTCGGGTGGACCAGCACCTGCGCGCCCTCCAGCGCGTAGGTCCTGGCCAGCTCGGGGAACCACTCGTCCCAGCAGGTGGGGAAGCCGAACCTGGCGCCGCCCACCTCGACCACGGGGAACCCGGTGTCGCCGGGGCGGAAGCACAGGTCCTCGTGGTAGCCGGGGAAGCGGGGGATGTGCAGCTTGCGGGTGCGGGCCAGCAGCGCGCCGTCCGGCCCGACGCAGATCGCGGTGTTGTAGCCGAGGCCGCCGTCGGTGGCCCGCTCGTACAGTGAGGCGTGGACGGCGACGCCCAGCTCGACGGCCAGCTCGGTGGCCAGCCGGGTGGTGGGGCCGCCGGGCAGGTCCTCCATGAACCGCTCCGCGCTTTCCGCCTGCTTCTTGTCGGTCGCGAAGTAGGGGCTGCGGGTCAGCTCCGGCAGGCACACCACCTCGGCGCCCAGCTCTGCGGCCTGACGCACCCCGGCGCGCAGGGCGGCGTCATGCGCGTGTTCGTCCTCCTGCCAGAACATCTGCACCAGGCCCACCCGGAGGAGAGTCCCTGGTTCCGCCGTGCCCCTGCCCGGCGAGCCGAGGGGCGATCCGAAGGAGGTGAGCACGTCGTAGGTCATGCCGCACCGCCCTTGGGGAGCTGCTGGGTGATGCAGTGGATGCCGCCGCCGCCCGAGGCGACGGTCGGTGTGGGCACGCCGACGACCTTGCGGCCGGGGAAGGCGGTGGCGATGACGGCCAGCGCCTCCTCGTCGGCCTCGACCCCGGCGACGGGGACGACCACGCCGCCGTTGGCCACGTAGAAGTTCAGGTAGCCGACCTCGACCACCTCGCCGGCGACCTCGACGAACGCGCTCTGCGGCAGCTCGACCAGCTCGAAGGGCCGCCCCTGGGCGTCGGTGGAAGCCTCAAGCACCGCCTTGTTGGCCCGCATGCGGGCGTGGTCGGGGTGCGCCGGGTCGTCGGGGAGCTGGATGAGCACCTTGCCGGGCGCGGTGAAGGCCGCGACGCCGTCCACGTGGCCGTCGGTCTCGAAGTCCTCCAGCCCGCCGTACGGCAGCCAGACGACCTTGGTGACGCCCAGCCGGTCCTTCAGCTCCTGCTCGATCTGCTCGCGGGTCAGTCCGGGGTTGCGGTTGGGGTGGAGCAGGCACTGCTCGGTGGTGATCAGCGTGCCCTCGCCGTCCACGGTCAGCGAACCGCCCTCGAGGATCATCGGCGACTCGATCCGCTCGACGCCCAGGCGCTCCAGCAGCAGCGCGCTGATCCGGTCGTCGCTGTCCCAAGGCGCGTGCTTGCCGCCCCAGGAGTTGAAGCGGAAGTCCACCCCGGCGCGCGAGCCGTCGGCGCCCACCACGAAGATCGGGCCGGAGTCACGCAGCCAGGAGTCGTCGATCGGCGCCTCCACCACCGTGATCCCCGGGCCGCACAACCGCTCGGCGCCGGCGCCCTGGCCGGGCGCGGCCACCATCGTCACCGGCTCGAACGCGGCGATCGCCTGGGCCACGGCCGCGTACTCGGCCCGCGCCGCGGCCAGCCCGCCGCGCCACAGCTCCTGCCTGGTCGGCCAGGCCATGAGGCAGCCGTCGTGCTCAGCCCATTCGGCCGGCATGCGCATCAACACGGAACTCTCCTCTTTGTCGTCAGTCCGGGTAGGGCTATAGTCGTGCTGACTGAAAATTCAGTCAAGAGCTCATTTGAATGATCAAGGTAACGTGGGGTGCCATGTCGGACCGTCAGCAACTGATCCTCGAAGCGGCGCTGCGCGTCATCGCCCGCGACGGCGTGCGCGGCCTGCGGGTGGAGAAACTGGCCGCCGAGGCCAAGGTGTCGACCTCGCTGATCTACTACCACTTCGAGAACCGGGCCGGTCTCATGCGCCGCACCCTGGAGTTCGTCAGCGAGCGGGCCGGCCGCTACACCAGCCAGGCGCTGGAGCGCGGCGGCGACGCGCGGACCAGGATCGAGTTGCTGCTGGCCCTGGAGCTGCAGGACACCCCGGCCGTCAGGGAGAACAGCTCCGCCTGGGGCGAGCTGCGCGCCACCGCCACCTTCGACCCCGACCTGCGCGAACCGTTGCAGGCCGCGACCCGGGAATGGGTCGCCGACCTGGTCGCCGTGATCATCGAGGCGCGCGCTGCTGGTCTGGTGTCGGACAAGGTCGAGCCGGCTGACTCGGCCGAGCGGCTCACCTCGCTGGTCGAGGGGCTCAGCGAGCGCTGGCTGAGCGGCACCATCACGCTGGAACGGGCGCAGCAGCTGCTGTCAGGGGCGATCGAGGTCGAGTTCGACCGCCCCTGAAGGCTCGTTCTACGGCTGGGGCTCCTGCATGGTGACGCAGTGCGCCCCGCCACCGCCGTTGCCGTACAGGTTGTCCAGGTTGAGCTGCACCACCGGGCGGCCGAACGCGTTGGCGATGGCCGTCCTGGCCGCCGCGTCCTTGGCGGTGTCGCCGAACTGCACGGTGATGACGGCCTGGTTGGTGAGCGTCCAGTTCATGTAGGAGCTGAGGAAGTCCTTGCGCTGGCCTGACGGGATGCGGGGGAGCGTGTCGGGGCCCTCGATGGTCAGCACCTGCAGCCTGCGCCCGCGCGCGTCCGTCGCGCCGGCCAGGGTGTCGCGGATGGCCAGCGCGTTCCTCGTCCAGACGTCCGGCCGTACGGCCCCCGCGAGCTGCACCATCACCACACCTGGCCCGATGTAGCGTGCGGTGCCGTCGATGTGGCCGTCGGTGACGTCCTGCCCGGTGACGCCGGGCACCCAGATCATCTTGCTCGCGCCGAACCTGGCCAGCAGCTCCGCCTCGATCTGGGCGCGGGTCTTGCCCGGGTTGCGGTTGGGGTTGACCCAGCAGCTCTCGGTGGCGATGAGCGTGCCGTCGCCGTCGTACTCGATCCCGCCGCCCTCACCGACCACCCCGGCCTTGGCGAACGGCAGGCCGAGGTAGGCGGTCAGGTTCTTGGCGAGCGCGCGGTCGTTGTTGTACGCCGAGGCGGGGATGCCGTAGAAGCTGGTGGCGTTCTCGCCCCAGGCGTTGAAGTTGAGCCCGAAGGCGTCGCGGTTGCCCGCGCCGTCGACGCGGAACAGCGGGCCCGCGTCGCGCATCCAGCAGTCGGAGACCGGGACCGAGCTGATGACGGTGACCGTGGAGCCGCACATCGAGCGAGCCCTGGAGGCGTTGGTCGAGCCGTTGGCGCACATCGTCACCGGCTCGTACTTGGCGATCTCCTTGGCCAGCTTGGCGATGTCGGCCTGGATCTTGGAGAGCAGGTTGCCCCAGATCGTGGTGCTGTGCGGCCAGGCCATCCAGGTCCGCCTGTGCGCCGCCTCCTCGCCGGGCACGCGCCAGGCGGCGGCCTGCGCCGAGGTCGCCGACGCCGCGCCGCCGATCACGCCCGCCACGGTCAGTCCCGTCGTGGCCAGCATCGTCCTTCTGGTGATGTTCATGGTCGCGCTTCCTCTCTGTGGGGGGTGAGCAGGCCCTCCTCCTGGACCATGCGGCGCTCGGCCGCCAGGTCCAGGCCGCGGGCGAAGAGCAGATAGAGGCCGCCGGAGACGGGCAGGCCGACCAGCAGCGAGTAGTCCACGCCGCCCGCCGCTGCGGCGACGGGTCCGGTGTAGAGGCCGACGATCACCATGAAGGGCGCCATCGCGGCCAGCCCGATGAGGTAGGCGAGGTTGCCGCGCCACCCCCACCGGCCGTAGATGCCTCGGGGGTTGAAGATCTCCCTGACGACGTACTGGCCGCGGCGGACGAAGAAGTAGTCCACCAGGTTGATCGCGGTCCACGGGATGAACAGGTACGTCAGGATGACCACGACGTTGGCGTAGAACCAGTTGAACTGCTCGACGCCGACGAAGTTGGCGATCGAGCCCACCGCGACCAGCATGATCGCGATGGTCGCCGCCCGGATCCGCCTGGTGGGTCTAACGGGCCGGAAGGAGTCGGCGATGGAGATCATCGTGAGGCTCCCGCCGTACTGGTTGATCGCCATGATCGACAGCAGGCCGACCAGCAGTGCGGCGATCGCCAGCGTCCCGAACCCGCTCGCCAGGCGGTCGGCCGCCAGCTTGAGCGCGGCCACCGGCGTGGTGCCCGGCGGCGCGGCGGCCGAGACCACCGCGCCCAGGACGAACACCCAGATCCCGGAGACCGCGCTGGGCAGGTAGGTCCACCAGAAGGTGCTGCGGACCGGCAGGTCGGGGCGCAGGTAGCGGGAGTAGTCGGACACGTACGGCGCCCAGCCGAGCTGGAACCCGGCGACGAAGACGAACACCAGCATGAAGGTGGTCAGGTCGAACGGCCCAGGAGCCCAGATCCCGGCAGGTAACCCGCCGCCGAGCAGGGCGGCTCCGCTGATGAGCGCCATGACGGCCACGAAGGGCCAGGTGAGCCACTTGTTGACCGCGTGGATCCAGTCGTAGCCGAACAGCGCGATCACCGTGGCGATCGCGGCAGACAGCGCGTAGCCCAGGCCGTTCGGCACCCCGAACAGCGTGTTCATCGCATCGCCCGACAGCAGCGCGTCGGAGGTGTTGTAGCCGATGTAGTTGACCAGCGCGAACACCCACACGGTCACCGCCGCCCCGAGGTAGCCGAACTGCGGGCGGGACTGCACGAGCTGCGGCAGGCCGAGCTGCGGGCCCTGCGCTGAGTGGAAGGCCATGAAGAAGGTGCCGAACAGCGAGCCGAGCACCGTGGCCACCACCGTCCAGACCAGCGAGGCGCCCATGGACAGGGTGACCACGCCGGTGGCGAAGCCGGTGAGGTTCAAGCTGCCGACGAACCAGATGGCGCCCAGGCTTCTGACGTCACCGTGCCGTTCTGTCAGCGGGATCCAGTCGATGGAATGCTGTTCGACCTCGGCCATGCGGGACTCCCTGCGTCCGTGTTCTGAACTACGGACGCATCCTGACTGAAATTTCAGTCCATATCAATGGATGGACTGACTAAAAATTCAGTCCGGGAACCGCACGGTGATGGACAGGCCTCCTTCCTCGCGCGCGACGGCGGTCAGGGTGGCGTGGTGGGCCTTGGCGACGGCGTCGACGATGGCCAGGCCGAGGCCGTAGCCGTGCCGGTCGGGCGCCAGTTTCTGGAAGGGCTGGAAGAGTCGTTGGACCTGGTCGTCGGGGATGACCGGCCCGCTGTTGGCGACCGTCATGCTGGAGGCGCGCGTGGTGACCTCGACCGTCCCGCCCGCGTGGTTGTGGCGGACGGCGTTGTCGACGAGGTTGGCGACGAGGCTCTCGACCAGCCGCGGGTCCCCGGTGGTCGCCGCGGGCGCCAGGTGCGCCACGACGTCGACACCGCTCGCCGGACGCGCGGCGAGCGTCCTCTTGACGATGTCGGCGAGGTCGACGGGGTCCCAGCGGGTGACGCCGCGCTCGCTGGTGGCCAGCGTCAGCAGCGCCTGGACCAGCCGCTCCTGGTGCTCGCCCAGCGCCAGGGCCTCCTCGCAGGCGGCACGCAGGGTGTCGGCGTCGGCGTCCGGATCGGCGAGGGCGACTTCGAGGAGCGTACGGTGCCCGGCCAGCGGGGTGCGCAGCTCGTGGGAGGCGTTGGCGACGAAGTGCCGCTGGGCGTCGAAGGCGGCCTCCAGGCGGGCGAACAGCCCGTCGAGCGTGTGGCCGAGCTCGGTCAGCTCGTCGGTGGGCTCGCCCAGGTCGAGGCGCCGGTGCAGGTCGCCGGCCGAGATGACGTTGGCGGTGGCGGTGATGGCGCGCAGCGGGCGCAGGAAGCGACCTGCGACGTACCAGCCGAGAGCCAGCGCCACCGGCAGGAGGACGAGCAGGGCGACCGCCGACCCCATGAGCAGCTGGGGCAGGCCGATCCCCGGCCCGGCCTCGGCCACCGCGCCCGGCGAGCCCTTGGGGACGGCCGCGTCGATGCTGGCCAGCGGCACGTCGACGAAGACGACCACGAGGACCCCTGCGCCGTAGATGCCCGCCGCGTACCCGAGCGCGAGCCGCCTTTGCAGCGACCTCATGCCGGACCGATGCGGTAGCCGCCCTCGCGGATCGTCTCGATCACCGGCGGGTCGCCGAGCTTGGCCCTGAGCCGGTGCATGGTGTGCTTGACCGCGCTGCTGAACGGGTCGGCCGCCTCGTCCCAGACCCGTTCGAGCAGCTCCTCGGCCGACAGGACCAGCCCGGGTACGGCGAGCAGGCACTCCAGTAGCGCGAACTCCCTGGGACTCAGGTCCAGACGCCGCCCCGCCCTGGCCGCGGTGCGGCGGGCCGGGTCGAGGGTGATGTCCCCCCAGGCCAGCGTCGGCGGCACAGGCGGCGAGGCGCGCCGGGCCAGGGCGCGGACGCGGGCCACCAGCTCGGCGAACGCGAACGGCTTGGGCAGGTAGTCGTCGGCCCCGAGGCTGAGCCCGTCGACGCGGTCCTCGATCGTGCCGTAGGCGGTGAGCATCAGCACGCGGGTCTCGGCGCGACCTTGGGCCAGGCGGCGGCAGATCTCGTCGCCGTGCACGCCGGGCAGGTCGCGGTCGAGGATCACCACGTCGTAGCGGGTGGCGGCCAGCCGGTCGACGGCGGCGACGCCGTCCAGCACGACGTCGACGGCCATGCCCTCGCGGCGCAGCCCGGTGCCGATGGAACGGGCGAGGACCTCGAAATCCTCCACCACGAGAACCCTCATGGGCTCAACCTTGCCAGATGCCAGGTCGCAGCCGGGTCGCAGCCGCCGCGACCCTGCCGGAACCGGGCGCCGCGTACAACCGTCGGCATGACTTCAGTGAAAGCGATCCTCGCCCTGGTGGCGTCCGTGGTGGTCACCGTGACGCTCGGGCTGCTGGTCGCCGGGGGTGTCCGCACGGTCTGCGACACCGGCGAGGGCTCGGGCCCCTGCCCCCCGCCCCTGGTGGGACCCGACGGCACGGCGGTGAAGGACAAGTACTTCTACGTGCACCAGCCGCTCCGGGGCAACGGAAGCATCACCGCCCGGGTGTCGGACATGACCGGAGAGATGCGGATGCCCGACGCCCAGCCCGGGGTGCGCACGATGAGGCAGGGGGCGGTCCCGTGGGCGAAGGCCGGGCTCCTGATCCGGCAGAGCCTCACGCGCGGGACACCGTACGCGGCGGTCATGATCACCGGCAGTCACGGCGTCCGGATGCAGCACGACTACACCCACGATGTGGCCGGAGGCCCGGTGAGCGGGCCGCTGTGGCTGCGGCTGACCAGGGCGGGCGACACGCTCACCGGCTACTCCTCCACCGACGGATCGACATGGACCCAGGTCAGTACGGCGAAGCTGGGCGGGCTGCCGGAAACGGTCGAGATCGGGATGTTCGCCACCTCGCCCGGCAACCTGTGGGACTCGGCGCAAGCCTTCGCCCAGGCCACAGCCACCTTCGACCAGGTGAAGCTGGAGGGCGCGAACGGCTCGTGGCGGCACGACGACGTCGGCGTGCAGATGGAGCAGGACGGTAAGACGCCGCACCACCCGGGCGGGGTCGTCGAGTCCGGCGGCAGGTTCGTCGTGACCGGGGTCGGCGACATCGGGCCCGCCACGCTGGACGGCGGCATACGCGCCGACCTCATGCTGGTCGGCGGGGGACTGGGGCTGATCCTGGTCCTCGTCGCTGCCGTCACGTTCCACCGGCGCCAGGGGCCGGGACGGCTGGCCACCCAGGCCGCCGTGGTCGGCGCAGCGGCGTTCGTGACGGGGCTGGTGACCGCCGGGATCGCGGTCCCCGTCGGCCTGGCGCTGCTGCGCGCCCACCAGAACCCGGTCCAGCCGATCACCTTGGCCACCGAGCTGCGGGTGATCGTCGGCTTCGCCGCGCTGACCGCGCTGTCCGCCCTGCTCGCTCTGGGGATCGCCGCGCTGGTCAAGCGGGCTTTTCTCGCCATCGTGCTGGCCGTCGCGCTGGTCGTCGTCCCCTACCTCCTGGGTACGGCGGGCCTGGCGCCCTGGCTCCTGACGTTCACCCCCGCCGCCGGTTTCGCGATCACCCAGAGCGTCCCCGGATACGCGCACGTGGACGTCGGCCCTGCGCTGATCGGCGGCTACTACCCGCTCTCACCCTGGGCCGGGCTGGCCGTGACCCTGGGTTACGCCGTCCTGGCCCTCGGAGCGGCGCTCAGGCTCGACCGGCGAGCTTGAACAGGCGCCTGGCGTTCTCGCGGCCGATCTTCAGCCGGTCGTTGTCGCCGATCTCGGCGTTGTCGAACCAGCGGGCGGCCTCCTCCATGTCCTCGAACGGGTAGTCGGTGGAGAACAGGACCCGGTCGCCGCCGATCTCGTCCATGGCGCCGCGCATGGCCATCGTGCGGAAGTTCCCGCTGGTGGTCAGGTAGAAGTTGGCGCGGAAGTAGTCGATGAAAGCGCGCTTCGCCCTGACCCCCGCTGGGTTGCGGCCGTCGGCCGAGGCCCAGTGCGAGGTGCGCCAGATGTAGTGCGCCACCCCCTCGCCCAGGTGCCCGAGGATCACCTGGAGGTTCGGGTGCTCGTCGAACAGGCCACTGCCGATCAGGCGCAGCGCGTGGGCGCCGGTCTCGGCGGCGAACGCCCAGGCCGGTCCCATCAGCCACGGCTGACCGGAGTAGACCTGCCGCTGGCTCGGCGGCGGGTTGCGCGGATGCAGGTAGAACGGGACCTCGAGACCGGCCATCGCCGCCCAGAACGACCGGTACCGCGAATCGTCGCAGTACACCACCTCGTCGGCGCCGCCGACCTGGGAGAAGCCGTTGACCAGCGCGCCAAGGAACCCCAGGTCGGCGACGGCCCGGCTCAGCTCGTCCGCTGCCGCGTCGGGATCCTGCATGGGGATCGCGGCGAACGCGCCGAGCCGGTCCGGGCGCCTGCCGACCTGGTCGGCCAGCGCGTCGTTGGCGCGCCTGGCGACGTCGACCGCCCTCTTGACGTCGTGGATCGCCTGGATGGCCGGCGAGTTGAGGGAGATGATCGCGTACTCGATGCCGCAGGCGTCCATCCGCCTGAGGCGTTCGTCCAGGAGGTCGAGCAGCTGCCTGCGCTTGCCCGGCCACTCCTCAGCCGGAAAGTACTCCTGGGAGTCCCCTACGGTGTCGTCAACGGCGAAGTGCTCTTCGAGTGCGATCTTTCCGTCCACGCCTCATCCTCGCGTCCCGGCACGGGGTCGATCAAGCCTGCTTTCCGGCGAGGATGACGGTGCGTGGGCCGTCCCACAGCAGGGACGGGTTCTCCAGCACGTCGCCCGGCAGGATCACCAGGTCGCCGGCCGCGCCGGGTTCGATCCTGCCCAGGTCGGGTCGGCCGAGGATGTCGGCGTTCACCCTGGTGGCCGAGCGCAGCGTCTCGCGGATGCCGGTCACCTCCACCTGCAGGCGCAAGCCGTTCAGCTGCTCGTCCTCCAAGGAGCCCATCAGGTCGCTGCCGAAGCCCACCGGCACCCCCGCCTCGACGGCCAGCTCGATGGCCTTGCGCCCCGACTCCAGGACCTGCTTGTTCTTCTCCTGGGACGCCGGCGCCAGGCCCATCTCCGGGCCCCGGCGGTCCATAGCGTCATAGGGGGCCAGGGTGGGGACCAGGTAGGCGCCGTGCTCTGCCATGACCGCCGCGCTCGCCGTGTCCAGCAGGTTGCCGTGCTCGATGGTGCGCACGCCGTTGGTGACGGCGTGCACGATCGCCTCGGGGGAGTACGCGTGCGCGGCCACGTAACTGCCGCGCCGCGCCGCCTCGTCGGTGATCGCCCGCAGCTCCTCGGCGGAGTACTGCGGGTTGCGGATCGGGTCGGTGGGGGAGATCACGCCCCCGGAGGCCAGCACCTTGATCGCGTGCGCCCCGCGCCGGAACCGCTCCCGTACGGCCTGCCGTACCGCGTCCACGCCGTCCACGACCTCGCTCATGTGACTTCCGCAGCCGCACAGCTCGCGGTCGCCCGCCCTGGGGTCGCCGTGGCCGCCGGTCTGGCTGAGCGCCGGGCCGGTGTAAAAGTAGCGCGGCGAGGCGATCACGCCTTCCGAGATCGCCTTGGCGAGGCCGGGATCGCCGCCGGCGACGTCGCGGATCGTGGTGAAACCCCTGGCCAGCGCGGCGCGCAACCGCTGGGCCGCGATGAGCGCGACGTAGCTCAGCAGGTTGGTCTCGATCACCAAGGGGTCGAGGGAGATGGCGTAGGCGTGGCAGTGCGCGTCGATGAGCCCGGGGATGACGGTGCCGCCGCGGGCGTCGATCACCTGGTCGGTGGCCGGAGCCGCGCCGCCCACCTGGACGATCACCCCGTTCTCCATGTGGACGGGGCCTTCGGTGCGCTCCGCTCCGTCGAAGACGTGCGCGTTGATGACGGTGAGTCGAGTCATGAAAATACAATGTCACACATTAAATGGGCAATGCGGGCCGGTCTCGTGAGGTGCGCGCGTGGAGGTGTTGGTTGAGTTCTGGGGGTGCGCGGCACGGTGGGGCTCTGGGCGACGTGGCTGATCTCGCGCGCCCTTCTCGTGCTCGTCCCCGCCGGAGCCCGGCACACCGGCCATGACGTCCAGGTCTACGCGGCCTGGAGCAAGATCATCCTGCGCACCGGCTTCCCGGTGGACCCCAGATGGCAGTATCCGCCGCTGGCCGCGCCGATCATGGTGGCGCCCCGGCTGATCCCCTTCCTCGGGTACGCCGAGGCGTTCGTCCTGCTGGCCCTGGCCGCCGACCTGGCGGTCATGGCGCTCCTGCTGCGTCGCGGCGCGCGGCCGGTGGGCGCCTGGACGTGGACGGTCGGCCTGTTCCTGCTCGGCACCGTCGTCCACCTGCGCTACGACCTCTTCGTCACCGCGTTCGCCGTGGCCGCCCTGCTGGCGCTGCCCAGAAAGGGGCTGTTCGGAGCGCTGGCCGGGGTCGGCGCCATGCTGAAGGTGTGGCCCGTCCTCCTGCTGCTCGGCCTTGGCAGGGACCGCGGGTCGCTCAAGGCCGTGCTGGCCTTCGCCGCCGTCGTGGCCGCAGTGCTGGTGGGCGGCTGGCTTTACGATCCCGGCCAGCTCGGCTTCCTCGGCGGGCAACGCGACCGCGGCCTGGAGATCGAGGCGGTGGCCGTCACCCCGTGGCAGGTGGCCCGCCTGTTCGGCCACGAGACGAAGATCGTCCACGAGTACGGCTGCGCCCAGTTCGCCATCCCCGGCGCCTGGACCCTCGGGCTGGTGTGCCAGCTCGCCACCCTGCTGGGGCTGGCACTGGTCGCCTACCTGTCCTGGCGCCGCGACTCAGGAACCTGCCCTGCCGACGTGGCCCTGGCGGCGACCCTCGTCTGCATCGTGACCAGCCGGGTGCTGTCCCCTCAGTACCTGATCTGGGTGGTCGGCCTCGGCGCGGTGGCCATGACGTACCACCGGACGCGGCAGGGTCCCGTCGTCGTCATGATCCTCATCGCGGCGGCGCTCACCCAGCTCGTCTTCCCGATCGGCTGGGACGGCCTGCAACCGCGCGACCCCGACGCGCTGGCGGTCCTCGCCCTGACCGCACGCAACCTGCTGCTGCTCGCCGCCACGATCACCGCCGTGGCCCGGCTCCGCGCGACCCCGCTACAACCTGTTGCGAGGAGGCCCCACTTGATCCGTCAATCGTAGCGTGCGTGGCGTCCAATAGCCTGGCACGCTGCGGAAATGGCAGATGCGAGGTACGACCACATCGTGATCGGCGCCGGAGCGCTGGGCGCCGCCGCGGCCTACTGGCTGAGCCGCGCCGGACGCGGGCGCGTGCTGGTGTGCGAGCAGTTCGCCCCAGGACACTCCAAGGGCTCGTCGGACGATCACTCGCGCATCATCCGGCATGCCTACCACTCGCCGGTCTACACCGCGTTGACCCCCTCTGCCTACGACACCTGGAGCGAGGTCGAGGAGCACGGCGGCGAGCAGGTCGTGGTCCGTACGGGAGGGCTGGATCTCGCCAAGCCGGACACCCCCGGCTTCGAGGTGTTGCAGACCTACCGCCACTCGCTGGACGTCGCGGACCTTCCGTACGACGTGCTGACGGCCGCCGACGTGCGTGGAGCATGGCCGCAGTGGGTGGTCGACGACGACACCACCGCGCTGTTCCAGAAGGACGGCGGCCTGGTCGACATCCGCCGCGCCACCGCCCAGCACCTGCGGCTGGCCAGGGACCAGGGCGCGACGGTGCTGGGTGACTGCACGGTCCACGACGTCGCGTCGACGGCCGACGGCGTGCTGGTGCGTACCAGCCAGGGCGACTTCGGCGCCGCCTCGCTGGTCGTCTGCGCGGGTTCCTGGGCGCCGCCGCTGCTCGAACGGCTCGGCAGCCCGATCCCGCTCGCGCTGTCCCAGGAGCAGGTCCAGTACTTCGCCGCCGACCCCGAGGCGTTCCGCCCCGACCGGTTCCCGATCTGGATCTGGCACGGCGACCACGACTTCTACGGCATCCCGATGTACGGCGAGCAGGGCGTCAAGGCCGCCAGGGACATGGCGGGCAGGTTCGTGACCCAGGAGACCCGCAGCTTCGAACCCGACCCGGCCGAGACCGAGTTCGTCCGTGGCTTCCTGCGAGAACGGCTCCCCGCGTGGGCGGGCAGGACCGTGCTGGCCAAGACCTGCGTCTACGACCTGCCCAGGGACCGGGAGCTCGTCGTCGGCGCGGTCCCCGGGCATCCGCGGGTGTTCCTGGCGGTCGGCGCCGGTCACGCGGGCAAGTTCGCGAGCCTGCTCGGCCGCATCCTCGCCGACCTGGCGCTCGACGGCCGCACCGCGTACCCGATCGAGGCGTTCAGCCCGGCTCGCCCCTCGATCGCCGAGACCGCTCCGGCGCGCTACCGGCTCGGGCAGGAGGTGTCATGAAACGCAGGACCTTCCTGGGTGCGGTCGCCGCGAGCGCCCTGGCCGGTTGCGCCCGCCCCCAGCCGAAGGCCGTGCCGGCCGGCCCGCCGCGCCGGGGCGGACGGCTGCGCGTCGGCATGGTGGGCGCGGGCAAGTCGGAGTCGTTCAATCCCTCCGGCGCCGCCAGCGCCATGATCAACATGGCGATGACCTGCGCGGTCTTCGACTCGCTCGTCGACATCGGGCCGAACCTGGAGATCCGCCCCGCCCTGGCGACCCGCTGGACGCCCGACAAGGACGCGCGGACCTGGACGTTCACCCTCCGCCAGGGCGTCACCTGGCACGACGGCAGACCCCTCACCGCCAAGGACGTGCTCTACACCCTGCGCTGGATGGCCGACCCGGAGAACCAGCTGTCCGTCAGCGTGGCCAACGTCGACCTCGACCGGGTCAGGGCGGCGGGACCGCACACGATCGTCGTCCCGCTCAAGAGTCCTGACCTGCTCTTCCCCCAGACGATCTCCAGCTGCTGGGTCGTGCAGGACGGCGCCACCGACTTCGGCGAACCGGTCGGCACCGGCCCGTTCGTCTTCGCCTCGCTCGACCAGGGGCAGCAGAGCGTCTGCCGCCGTAACCCGGCCTACTGGGAGCCGGGCAAACCGTACGTCGACGAGCTGGTCATCCAGTCCATCGACGACAACACCGCGCGGGTCAACGCGCTGCTGGGCGGCCAGATCGACGTGCTGGCGCAGATGCCCTACACCCAGGCCAGAGCGCACGCAGGCAACGGCATCAGGCTGCTCGACAGCCCGAGCGTCGCCGCCCAGGCCTTCTACATGGCCGTCGACCGGAAACCGTTCGACGACGTGCGTGTACGGCAGGCGATGCGCCTGCTCGTGGACCGCCGTCAGCTCGTGGACGTGGCCCTGTTCGGCTTCGGCACCGTCGCCAACGACCTGTTCGGCAAGGGCCTGGAGTTCTACGCCGACACGATCCCCCAGCGCACCCGCGACGTCCGCCGGGCCAGGGAGCTGCTGGCGCAGGCCGGGTACGCGGACGGGCTGACGGTGACGCTGGAGACGGCGGCCGCCGCGCCCGGCATGGTCGAGGCGGCCACGCTCTTCGCCCAGCAGGCCAAGGACGGCGGCGTGACGATCAACGTCTCCCAGGTCGACGCCACGTCCTACTTCGACCCGACCCTGCAGTACCTGCGGCGACCGTTCGCGCAGACCTTCTGGGCCGGGTTCGCCAACCTGGGGAGCTTCTACCAGTACGCCGCCCTGCCCGACGGCTACGGCAACGAGACGCACTGGACCGAGGCGCGGACCGGCGAGCAGATCGCCGCAGCGACCGCCGCATCGCGCGAGGCGCAGGCGGCCGCCGCCTGGCAGGCCGTACAGCAGGAGCAGTGGGACACCGGAGGCTACATATGGTGGGCCAACGTCAACAACCTCGACGCCACGTCGAACCGGGTGGCGGGGATCACGCCGAGCCGGTACCTCTCCCTCGGCCTGCCAAGCGGCCTGGCCAACGCATATTTCACGGCATGACCGGCTACGTGGTGAAGAGGGTCGCCGCGGGGCTGCTCACGCTGCTGGTCCTGTCCGTCCTGGTGTTCGTCGCCACCTCCGTGCTGCCCGGCGACGCGGCCAGCGCGCTGCTCGGCCGCCAGGCCAAAGGCGAGGCCCTGGACGCGCTGCGCCACGAGATGGGACTCGACCAGCCGTTGCCGAAGCAATACTGGGACTGGCTCACCGGCCTGCTGCACGGCGACCTGGGCCACTCGGTCACCGGCTACGTCGCCGGGGCCGACGTCAGCGTCTGGAGCCAGATCAGCGGCAGGCTCACCAACTCCGCCGTGCTCGCCGCGGTGTCCTTCGTGCTGATCGTCGCGCTGTCGCTGCTGCTCGGCGTGTACGTCGCCCTGCGCAAGGGGCGCTGGCAGGACCACCTGATCTCGACGGCGACGCTCGTGCCCGCCGCGCTGCCCGAGTTCGTGCTCGGCGCGCTGCTGCTGGCGGTCTTCGTGACCTGGCTCGACCTCCTGCCGCCGGTGTCCTTGATCACCCCCGGCCACAACCCGCTCGAAACCCCAGAACTGCTCGTGCTCCCCGTGCTGACCCTCATCGGGGTGACCGTCGGGGCCTCGGTACGGATGATCAGGGCCGGAATGCTGGAGGCCCTGCAGGCGGACTCCGTCGCCGTCGCCCGGCTGAACGGCATCGCCGAGCCGAAGGTCATCCGCCGCTACGCGCTGCGCAACGCGCTGGCGCCCGGCATCCAGGTGTTCGCGCTGATCGCGCAGTACCTCGTGGGCGGCCTGCTCATCGTGGAGGTGATGTTCGGCTATCCGGGCATCGGAAAGGAGCTCGTCGATGCCGTCACCATCCACGACAACACCGAGGTCAGGTCGGTCACGATGATCCTGGCCGTCTTCTACGTGGCGGTGACGATCGTGGCCGACGCGCTGGTCGTCCTCGCCGTACCGAAGGCCAGGCCGTGAGCGGGCGCCGCACCGGCTGGGTGCTCTTCCTCCTGATGGCGGCCGTCGCGCTGGCCGGTCCGCTCCTGGCCCCCTTCGACCCGGCCAGGACCATCGGGCTGCCGTTCGAGGCGCCCGGCGGCCACGCGCTGCTGGGCACGGACTTCCTCGGCCGCGACGTGCTGTCGCGCATGTTGTCGGGCGGCTGGAGCGTGCTGGCCTACGCGGGGCTGGCCACCCTGCTCGCCTACGCGGTGGGCCTGCCGATCGGGCTGGCCGCCGGATACACCCGCTCGTGGCTCGACTCGGTGCTGATGCGCGGCGTGGACGTGCTGATCGCCTTCCCCGCGCTGGTGTTCATCCTGCTGGTGGCCACCGGGCTCGGGCGGGGCATCCTGCCCGTCGTGCTGGCGACCGCGATCATCCAGGTCCCCGCGATCGCCAGGATCGTCAGGGCGGCCACCGTCGAGCAGTCGGTGCGCGGCTACGTCGAGGCGGCGGTCGTGCGCGGCGAGAGCTCGGTATCCGTCCTGCGGCGCGAGGTGCTGCCGAACATCGCCCGGCCCATCGCCGCCGACGTCGGCCTGCGCTGCACCTGGTCGGTGCTGCTGATCGCCGGAGTCAACTTCCTCGGCCTCGGCATGCAGCCGCCGGCCGCCGACTGGGGCCTGATGGTCTCGGAGAACAGGGCGGGCATGGACCTCGATCTGAACCCGGCCGCGGTGCTGGTCCCCGCGATCATGCTCGGGGTGCTCACCGTGGCCATCAACCTGATCAGCGACGCGCTGTCCGGAGGCGAGCGATGAGCGTGCTGAGCGTGACCGGGCTGCGGGTCGAGCTCGCCTCGGGACAGCCGGTCGTCGAGGACGTGGCGCTGAGCCTCGGGCAGGGGGAGATCCTCGGCCTGGTGGGCGAGTCCGGCAGCGGCAAGAGCACGACCGCGCTGGCCCTGCTGGGCTACGCGCGGACCGGCACGTCCATCGTGTCGGGCGAGGTGGTCGTGTCCGGACAGCACATCCTGCGGCTCGGGGAGCCCGCCCGCCGCCGGGTGCGCGGCGACCTGGTCTCCTACGTCCCGCAGGACGCGGCCCAGGCGCTGAACCCCTCCCTGCGCGTCGGCGCGGCCGTCTCCGACGTCATGCGCGGGCCGCGCGGGGTGGTCGAGCTGCTCGCCGCGGTGGACCTGCCCGAGGGTACGGCCAGGCGGTTCCCCCACCAGCTCTCCGGCGGCCAGCAGCAGCGGGTCACGATCGCGATGGCGCTGTCCTGCGACCCGCCCCTCATCGTGATGGACGAGCCGACCACGGGCCTCGACGTCATCACCCAGGCCAGCGTCCTGGAGGAGGTGCGGCGGCTGCGCGAGGAGCAGGGCGCGGCGATCGTGTACGTGTCGCACGACCTGGCCGTGGTGTCGCGGCTGGCCGACCGCATCGCCGTCATGTACGCGGGGCGCGTCGTGGAGGAGGGGCCGGCCGCGAGGTTGCTGGAACGACCGCGGCACCCCTACACGCGCGGCCTGCTCCAGTCGATCCCCGACCACCGCAGGCCGGCCCGGCTGATCCCCATGCCCGGCACCGCCGTCGGGGTGGAGGACCGGCCGCCGGGCTGCGCCTTCGCGCCGCGCTGCCCGCAGCGGACCCCCGAGTGCGCCGAAGCGCCGCCCGAGCCGGAGCCGATCGCCGACGGGCACGTGGTGCGCTGCCTGCACGCGGCCGCGACCCCGCCGGTCGTCCTCGGCGACGTCCACCCGGCAGCCAGGGAGGCGGCGTCGGGGGTCGTGCTCGAGGTGCGCGACCTGCGTGCCGCGCACGGGCGGGTCGCCGTCGCCGGCGGGGTGTCGTTCGAGCTGGCCAGGGGCGAGTGCCTGGCCCTGGTCGGGCAGTCGGGCAGCGGCAAGACGACGATCGCGCGCTGCCTGGTCGGCTTGCACCGCCCCAGCGGGGGCACGATCCTGCTGGACGGCGAGCCGCTGGCCGACCGGGTGCGCCGCCGTACGGTGGATCAGCGCCGCCGCGTGCAGTACATCTTCCAGAGCCCCTACCAGTCGCTCAACCCGCGCCGGCGGATCGGCGAGGAGCTGGCCAGGCCCGCCCAGGTGCTGCGCGGGCTGTCGGCGGCGCGGGCGCGGGCCGAGGTCGGGGCGCTGCTGGAGCAGGTACGCCTGCCGGCGCGGACGGCCGAGCGCTACCCCCACCAGCTGTCCGGCGGCGAGCGCCAGCGGGTGGCGATCGCCAGGGCGCTGGCCGCCAGGCCCGACGTGCTGGTGTGCGACGAGATCACCTCGGCGCTGGACGTCTCGGTGCAGGCCGCGATCCTGGAGCTGCTCGGCGAGCTGCGCGCCGAGCTGGGCCTGTCGGCGCTGTTCATCACCCACGACCTGGGCGTCGTGTCGGTCGCCGCCGACCGGGTCATGGTCCTCGACAACGGGCTGGTCTGCGAGTCGGGGACCGTCTCCGACATCCTGACCGCCCCCGCCCACCCCTACACCCAACGACTGGTCGGAGCGTGACCATGATGGACTTCATCCGCCTGGAGGAGGAACGGCTCGCCCGGCGCCCGGCCGAGCTGCCGTTCGGCCGGGAGGAGTACGCGGCCAGGCTGGCGCTGCTGCGTACGCGGATGGCCGAGAGCGAGCTCGACCTCCTGCTGGTCACCGCGCCGGACAGCATGTGCTGGCTGCACGGCTACGACGCGCGCTGGTACCGCCTGCACTCCTCGACCTCCTTCCCGCCCGCCCACTGCACGGTCGTCCACGCCGACGGGATGTTCCTCATCGAGGTGGCCGAGCACGAGCAGCTGGTCCGGCTGACCTCGTGCGTGGACGACTTCCGCGGCATGGCCGAGACCGAGCTGCTCGCCGACGTCCTGGCCGCGGAACTCGCCGCCCGCGGCTGGACGCGCGGGAGGGCCGGCGTCGAAGGGCAGGGCTCCTGCTGGGAGATGCTGACCACCCGCGGGTACGGCACAGCCGACGCGACCGCGCTGATCCGCCGGGCCCGCCGGATCAAGTCCACCGCCGAGATCGCCATGATCGAGCGCGCCCAGGCCGCCTGCGACGCAGGAGTGACCGAACTCCACCGGCGGGCTCGTCCCGGCATGACCGAGCTGGAAGCCTGGAACGTCTACATGACCGGCATGATCGCCGCGGGCGGTGAGCCCACCGCGATGCACGAGACCGTCGCCGTCGGCCCGCCGATGCCCCTGCTGCACGGCGTCAGCACCCGAAGGAGGATCCAGCCCGGCGACTACTTCCACGTCGACGTCGCCGGGGCCGTGCACCGCTACCACGCGCGCGCTACCCGCCCCTTCTTCGTCGGCGAACCTCCTGCCTGGTTCACCGAGCTGGCGAAGGTCATCGCGGGCGCCTACGACGTGCTCACCGCGACCGCGCGCCCCGGCCTGCCGTTCCGCGACCTGAACCGCGCGATGCGCGACCACTTCGCCGAGGCGGGAGTCGACGGGTGGGCGGGCGGTTACGAGCTCGGGGTCTCGCTGCCGCCCGACTGGGTCGGCGAGTTCGTCTGGTCCAGCCCGGACGAGGACACCGAGGACGTCATCGAGCCGGGACTGGTGACGAACTTCGAGAGCTGCGCGTTCCTCGCGATGGTCGACACCGTCGTGTTCGACGAGAGCGGCGCGCGGCTGCTGTCCACCCTTCCCCGCGACGTCATGACCGTGGAGGCACCGTGATCGTTCCATCCGCTGGACACAAGCTGTTCTGCCAGGTCAGCGGGGAGGGCGACGCGCTGCTCCTCGGGCTGCACGGCGGGCCGGGCGGCGACGGCTGCGCCTACATGGACCCGCTGCACCGGCTGGCCGGACCTGACCGCCGGGTGGTCACCTTCGACCAGCTCGGCACCGCGAGGTCACAGGTGCCGGCCGAGCCGTACCCCTGGAGCGTGGAGCGCGCGGTGGCCGACGTGGAGGCGGTCCGCGCGCACTTCGGGGCCGAGCGGGTCGACCTGCTCGGCCACTCCTGGGGCGGCATGCTGGCCCTGCAGTACACCCTCGACCACCCGGACCGGGTCGGGCGGCTGGTGCTGTCCAACTCGGCGCCGAGCGCGGCGAGGATCACCACGGAGTTCTTCCGTCAGATCATCGACCTGCTCCCGCCGCGCGAGGCCGCCGCGGCGCTGACGGCCGACGCGCTGGGCGATCACGGCGATCCCGCCTTCACCTCGGCCGTCACGCGCTGGCTCGCCGCGTACTCGACCAATTTCCAGGACACCGAGGCGCTCAGCGCGGAGGCGCTGGACCCGGGACCGGCGGGCCTCGGCCTGTGGGGCGACCGCCTGTGGTTCGCCACGGCGGCCCTGCGGGGCTGGGACGTGGAGGAGCGGCTGGCCGAGATCGGCGCGCCGACCCTCGCGATCCACGGCGGCCGGGACATGTCGTCCAAGGAGACCAACCGGGTCCTGGCCGAGGCCATCCCCGGCTGCGAGTGGCTGACCATGAACCGCAACGGCCACGGCATGTTCGACGAGCCCAACGTCGAGGTCTACCTCACGATCGTTGACTCTTTCCTGAAGGGGTGGAACCGATGACCAGCCAGATCATGCGTGACCACATGAAGCGCGGCCTCGGCATGCCGCGCGAGCTGTACCTGTCGCCCGAGCTGTACGAGCGGGAACTGGAGGAGATCTTCAACCGCAGCTGGCTGCTCGCCGCGCACGAGTCGCAGCTGGCCAGGCCCGGCCAGTACGTCACGGTGGAGAGCGGCTTCGAGAGCGTGATCGTCAGCAGGACGCTGGAGGGCGAGCTGGCCGCTGTCCACAACGTGTGCCGCCACCGCGGCGCCCGCCTGCTCGACGCGGGGTGCGGTACGGCCCGGCGACTGGTCTGCCCCTACCACCAGTGGGCCTACAAGCTGGACGGGACCATGCTCGGCGCCGCCAAGATGGCGCCGGACTTCGACAAGGCGCGCTTCCCGCTGAAGCCGGTGCACGTCACGAGCTGGCAGGGGATGGTCTTCGTCAACCTGGCCGAGGACCCGGAGCCGCTGGCCGGCCTGCTGGCGCTGGGCGAGGACGCCATCGCCCCGTTCGACCTGCCCGGCGCCACCGTCGCCCACGAGATCACCTACGACGTGGGGGCCAACTGGAAGCTGGTCTGGGAGAACGCCCAGGAGTGCTACCACTGCAACGTCAACCACCCCGAGCTCATCAGGGCCTTCGACCTGGCCGCGCTCGGCGACTTCGACCTGCGGCGCAGCGACGACATGCGGGTGCAGTCGGCCAGGCTGGGGCTCAAACCGGGCGCGATCTCCCTCACCCTCGACGGTCGGCCCGCCTGCTCGCTGCCCATGCTGACCGGTGATCCGTACACGGTGGCCCTGCACCTCAAGCCCACCTTCGCCGTCGTGTGCTGCCCCGACTACACGGTGATGCTGCGCGAGCGGCCCCTCGCGATCGACCGCACCGAGGTCACCATGACGTGGCTCGTCCGCGCCGGCGCGAAGGAGGGGCGCGACTACGATCTGGACAATCTGATCAAGGTGTGGGACCAGACGAACCTTCAGGACTGGGCGCTGTGCGAGCGCACCCAGCTCGGCGTCCGCTCCCGCTTCTTCGAGCCGGGCCCCCTGTCGGGCGACGAACCGTCCGTGGCCGCCTTCCACCACGCCTACGCGGCGATGCTCTCCGAGGAGAAGTGATGTCAGTAACCGTCGTGGTCGGCGCCGGGATCCTGGGTACCTCCGTGGCCCATCACCTGCTGGAACGCGGCGCGGGCCAGGTGATCGTGGTGGACTCCGGCACTCCGGGCTCGGCCACGTCCGGCGCGGGCGCCGGGTTCGTCGGCCTGTGGGCGGCCGGGTACGCCAACTTCTTCACCGCCGGGGATCTGGAGCTGGAGAAGTACGGCGTGGCCTACTACAGGCATCTTTCTGCGGACATCGACTACCGAGCCAACGGCAACCTCTACGCGGCGACCACCGGCGACGGGCTGCGGAGCTGGGTGGAACCCGTCCTGGACCACCCCCTGGCGCCCGACGGCACGCGTGCCCTTTCCGCCGGTGAGGTCGCCGAGCTCACCGGCGGCGTGCTCGCGGCCGAGAGCGTGGTGGGCGGCGCGCTGCACCCGGGCGGCATCCAGATCAGCGCCGGACGCGCCACCCGCGCGCTCGCCGCCCGCCTGCCCGACGTGCGCCCCTTCACGCGGGTCACCGGCCTGCTCACCTCAGACGGCGCCGTCGTCGGGGTCCGCACCAGCGCGGGCGACCTCGCCGCCGACCGGGTGGTGCTGGCCTGCGGAGCCTGGACCAACGAGCTGCTCGCCGAGGTCGGCTACCGGGTGCCGCTGCTGCGCATGGTCGCCACCCGGGTCCTCTCGCCCGCCTCCGGGGTCTCGTCCTCGATGCCGACGGTCATGGTCCCCGACCTGTTCGGGCTGTGGCTGCGCGAGCACCGGGGCGGGCTCACCTACGGCAACGGCGACGGCTACGCGCCGCTGTTCGAGCTGAACGCCTCGGCGGGCGACGGCGGGCAGCCGCACCGGGAGGAGCTCGTCGACCGGCTGGCCGCCTCCTTGGCGCCGAAGCTGCGCAAGCTGGTGCCGGAGCACGACACCAGCGTCTCCTGGTGGCTGCAGGGCCTGCCGTGCATGACGCCCGACCGGCGCTTCCTGGCCGGACCGGTGCCCGGCGTGGACGGACTCCACGTGCTGGGCGGCGACAACGAGGCCGGGGTGACGCACGGACCAGGGCTCGGGCGCATGCTGGCCGACGTCGTCCTCGACGGCTCCAGCTCCTGGGTGGACCCGTCCCCCTACCGGCTGGACCGGTTCGACCCCGACGGGTATCCGACGGAGCAGTCCGTGCTGGCCGCGATGCCCGCGCGGAGGTAGCCGTGGACTTCGACGCGACGGTCCACGTCGCCGACCTGACCGTCTCGCCCGACGGGCGGCGGCTGGCCTTCACCTCCGAGCGCCGGGTGGCGGTCCTGAACCTCGGCGACGGCGAGCTGTCCCCTGGCGCCTCCGGATCCTGTCCCCGCTGGTCGCCCTCCGGCGACCGGCTGGCCTGGATCACCGAGGACGGCCGGGCCTTCCTCGACGGGCCCGTCGACATCCCCGGAACCGTGGAGTCCCTCGCGTGGTCCCCGGACGGGCGGAAGCTGCTGCTCGTCGTGGCCGAGCCGGGGGCCGAGCTGTCCGACGTCTTCGGGTCGGGGCGGCTGCCCGGCGACGACGACCGCCCGAGCTGGGCGCCCCTCGTGGACGACGGCGGGCACGGCGGGGGACGGCGGCGCGCCTGGATCTACGACCTCGCCGAAGCCTCGGCGCGGTGCGTCTCGGACGCCAACGTCTGGCAGGCGGTCTGGGCGGGCACGCGGATCCTGTGCGTCACCTCGCCGGGACCGAGCGAGTCCGACTGGTACGGCGCGCGGCTCGCACTGCTGGAGCCGCTGACCCCCCTCCTGGAGACCGAGGACCAGGTCGCGGTGCCCGCCGCTTCGCCCTCGGGCGAGCGGCTGTCGGCCGTGGTCGGGGCGATGAGCGACCGCGGCCTCTACGTCGGGCAGCTCACGATCGTGGGCCACGGGGTGGTGGACACCGGCGGGGTGGACGTCACCGACCAGGCGTGGCTGGACGAGGACCGGGTGATCTTCGCCGGGTTGCGCGGCCTGGACACCGTGGTGGGGATCTTCCACCTCGGCACGGGGACCGTCGAGGTCCTGTGGGAGTCCGAGCAGACCTGCGGCGACTACCTGCCCGCGGTGAGCGCCGGTGGCGGCGTCGTCGCCGCGGTGGTGCACAGCTACAGCAGCCCGCCCGCGATCGCGCTCATCGCGGGCGGCAAAGCCGTACCGTGCCTCGAACCCAACGCCCACCTGCCGGACGCCGTGGGAACCCTGGAGCCGGTGCACTGGACGGCGCCCGACGGCACGCCCGTCTCCGGGCTGCTGGCGCTGCCCCCAGGGGCCGGGCCGTACGCGCTCGTCGTGCACGTCCACGGCGGGCCGGTCTGGGCGTGGCGCGACGAGTGGGCGATGCACGGGCCGTACACGCCGCTGCTGGTCGGCGGCGGGTACGCGGTCCTGCACGTCAACATGCGCGGCAGCGCGGGCCACGGCCAGGAGTTCATCCGCGCCGGGCTGCTCGACATGGGCGGCGCGGACGCGAGCGACTTCACCAGCGGCGTCGACGCCCTCGTGGCGGCCGGGCTGGTCGATCCCGCGCGGGTGGGGATCACGGGCAACAGTTACGGCGGCTTCATGGCGGCCTGGCTGGCCGCGACCACCGACCGGTTCGCCGCCGTGGTCGCCCGCTCGCCCGTCACCGACTGGGTGAGCCAGCACCACGCCTCCAACCTGCCCGGCTTCGACCGCCGCTGCCTCAGCGGCGATCCGCTCGACGCCGCCTCCGCCTACCGGGCGAGAAGCCCGCTGTACCTGGCCGACCAGGTGCGGGCACCCATGATGCTCATGGCCGGGGCCCAGGACCTCGCCACGCCGCCCGAGCAGGCCGCCATGTTCCACCGCGCCCTGATCGAACACGGCCGCGCGAGCACCCTGGTGATCTACCCCGAGGAGGGGCATGGCGTCCGTCAGCAGGCGGCGCTGGCCGACCAGTGCGCCCGCATGCTGGCCTTCTTCGACCGGCACATGCCCGCCGTTGGTAGAGACTGGGCAGGTGAGTGACCTGCAACGCCTCACCGACCGGGTCGGCGAACAGCTCGCCCGGTCGGTCGCCATCGACGACCCGCAGATGCGGCTGCAGTCGCACAGCCCGCACTACGGCGCCGTGGACGATCAACGGCTGGCCTCGATCCTGCACAGGAGGGCCAACCCGGAAGCCATCGCGTGGGCGCGCAAGAACGGCGCGCACCAGGCCACCGGCTGGATGCGGCTGCCCGCCAACCCCGAGTTCGGCATGATGAGCCGGGTCTGCGTGCCCATCCGCTTCCGCGACCTGCACCTGGGCTACCTGTGGCTCATCGACGCCGACGAGACGCTGACCGCGGAGGAGATCGCGGTCGCCGTACGCGCGGCGGACGAGGCGGCCAACATCCTCTACCGCGACGGGCTGCTCAACAACCTCCAGCGCGCCCGCGAGCGGGAACTGCTGCGCGACCTGCTCGACGACGACCCGGCGGTACGTGCCCAGGCCGTCAGCGGCCTCGCCGAGGACGCGGTGATGGACATCGCACGCCCGGTCGTCGTCCTCGTCCTGGACACCTCGGACCCCGTCGACCACGCGGAAGCCGCCGACCTGTCGCTCGTGCACGCCCGGCGGCAGCTCCCGATCAGGCGCGGCCTGCACCTCGTCCGGCCGGACCACGGCATCCTGGTCGTCGCCGTCGACCGCGACACCAGGCCGGCGGAGCTGGCGGGACGGATCAAGGCCGACTACGAGCGGGGCCTGCGGCGCGCCGGGGCGCGGGTCGGCATCGGCACCCAGGTCACCCGCCTGGCCGACGCCCACCAGTCCTACCGGCAGGCCCAGCAGGCCACCCGAATCGGCCGGGTCCTGGGGCTGGACGGCATCGTCGAATGGTCGGAGCTGGGGATCTACCGCATGCTTGCCGAGCTGCCCTTCCAGCAGATCAACCTCGACCTGCTGCACCCGGCGCTGGGCAAGCTGGCCGAGCGCGAGGAGCTGCTCCACACGCTGGAGGTCTTCCTCGACCTGGCCGGAGACATCAGGGCCACCTCGGAACAGCTCGTCATCCACCGCACCACGCTCTACCACCGCCTGGTGAAGATCGAGGAGATCGGCGAGGTCAGCCTCAAGAAGGGCACCGACCGCCTGGCCCTCCACCTCGGGCTCAAACTCGGACACCTGTCCGGGCGGTTCTCGATCGGGTGAGGAGGGCCAGGGCGGTCAGGGTGGCGATGATCACTGCCAGGAGCAGGTCGCTGCCGAGCCCGGCCAGCGGCGCGACCAGCCCCCCGATGACGAACTGCGCCAGGCCGAGCAGCGCCGACGCGCTGCCGGTGGCCTCGGGCGGGCAGGTCGACAGCGCCAGGGACACGCTGTTGGGGAGGGTCACCCCGATCGAGGCGACGACCAGGAAGAACCCGGCGAGCAGCGGCCACAGGCCCAGTCCCAGCAGCACCGAGCCCAGGACGACCGCCCCACCGGCGAACGCGACCACCAGCCCGGCCGTCAGGAGCGTCTCTGGCCGGTAGCGGGTGAGCCGCGAGGAAAGCTGACCGGCCAGGACGATGCCGAGCCCGTTGGCGGCGAAGACCACGCTGAAGGTCAGGGGCGAGAGCCCGTGCAGGTCCTGCAGCACGAAGGGCGAGCCGCCGATGTAGGCGAACATCGCGGCGAACGACAGGCCGGAGGTGAGAGCGTATCCGGCGAAGGTCCGGTCGGACCCCACCCTCAGCAGGGTACGCAGCAGCGGTGCGTCGCTGCGCCGCCGTACCGTCTCAGGGAGCAGCAGCGTGGCGGCCAGAAGGAGCGTCCCGACCGAGGTGACGGCCAGGAACAGGCCGCGCCAGGAGCTCCACTGCATCAGCAGCCCGCCGGCCAGCGGGGACAGGATGGGCGCGATCCCGCTGATCTGCATCAGCGTGCTGAAGAAGCGGGCGGCGGCGCGCCCCTCGTACAGGTCGCTGACGACGGCTCGGGCGATCACGATCGCCGCGCCCCCGGCCAGGCCCTGCAGCAGCCTGGCCGCGATGAGGGCGCCGGGCGACGGCGCGACCGCGCACAGCAGGGAGGCGAGCGCGTAGAGCACGAGCCCGACCAGCAGCGGGCGGCGGCGGCCGTGCCGGTCGCTGAGCGGGCCGGCGACGGCCTGGCCGAGGGCGAGCCCGACCAGGCAGGCCGTCAGGGTGAGCTGGATCGTCGAAGGGCTGGCGGCCAGGTCGCGCCCGAGTTGGGGCAGTGCGGGCAGGTACAGGTCGATGGAGAGCGGGCCGAGCGCGGTCAGCGCCCCGAGCAGGACGACGAGCCCCCGGGCGGCTGGCGTCCCAGTACTAGTGGAACGACCAGCCGGGGTTACTGTCACACTATTTGACACTAGGTCTCTGACCAGGCCACTCTTGCGTTGTGGCGGATTCTGAGGGTGTGGCGTTCCTGCGGTCGGATGTTGCCCGGTTCTGCGGTGAGATCGTTGATCTAGCGCCCGCGGTACGGCTGGCGCGGCTGGCGGAGCTGCGGGCGATGCTCGAGGAGGTCACCGCGCAGGCGATGGCCGCGGCGATGGCGGACGCCCGCGGCGAGAGGTGGGGGCTGCGCCGGATCGGCAAGCACGCCGGGGTCTCCCATGAACAGGTCCGCCGCATGCTGGTGCCGCCCGAGGCGCAGCCCGCCACGCCGGGGTGAAGCCGGTGGCGCGGCTCAGCGGGGGTTACTGGCCGGGCGGGGGTGTGCGCAGCGGGCGCAGGGCGCCGCCGCGGATGATCTCCGGCAAAGCGAAGTTGTAGCGCCCCAAGAAATTGAAATGCTCAAATCCCAGCGGGGAAAGCCGGGCGATGTCGGCGGCAGCTATGTTCTTTCCATCGGCGCGGATTTGATCCAGCGCGCGAGCCGTATAGACCGTGTTCCACAGAATACAGACGTTGGTCATGAAGCCCAACGTGCCTAGCTGATCTTCCTGGCCTTCTTTGTATTTCTGCCGGAGTTCGCCTTTCTGGCCGTGGAAGATTTTCCGGGCCAGGGTGTGACGGGATTCTTGGCGGTTGAGCTGAGTTTGCACACGGCGGCGCAGGAGTTCGTCGTCGAAGTAGCAGGCCAGGTAGGTGGAGCGATCCAGCTTGCCCAGCTCCATCAGCGCCCGGCCGATCGGGGTGGGCGTGCCGCCGCCGGCGAAGTAGCGAAACAGCTCGCTGGCCTTGACCGCGCCGGTGGACAGGGAGGCGGCGACGCGTAGCAGGTCATCCCAGTTGTCGCGGATGAGGCCGAGGTTGACCCGGCTGCGGATCAGGCCCTCCAGGCGCCCGTAGTGGGCGGCGGGGTCGGCCCGGAAGAGAGTGGCGCTGCCGACGTCGGCCAGGCGCGGGGAGAACTGCCAGCCCAGCAGCCGGAAGATGCCGAAGGCGATTTCGGAGGCGCCTGAGGTGTCGGAGGCGATTTCGGTCGGCTTCAGCGATGTCTCCTGCTCCAGCAATCCTTCCAGGATGTAGTACCAGTCCTTCGGCGTGCCCGGGATCACGATGCCGTGAAAGCCAGTGAATTGATCGGAGGTGAAGTTGTAGTACGTGACGCCCTTGGCCCCCTTTCCTTTCCCCCAGTATTTGGTGTTGGGACCGGCGTTGATGGTTTTCACCGGGACGACGAAACGCAGGCCGTCGGCGGAGGCCAATTCGCCGCCGCCCCAGGCTTTTACCAGATCCAGGTTGGAGTGGTAGTCCACCAGGGCAGCGTTGGCGGCGGTGAGGGTGGCCGCTCTCAGGTAGTTCTGCTCCACCCAGAACAGCCGGTCCAGGGCGAGCGCCGGATCACCGTCGCAGACCATCGGCCGCATCCCGACGTTCATACTCTGCGCGACCAGGACGGCGGCGATCGAGGTGAGCATGTCCTGTTTGCGGGAGGGCGAGTCGCCGGACAGGTGGGTGAAGTGGTCCAGGCAGCCGGTCCAGGCGTGCACTTCCAGCAGTGCCTCGGGCAGGTCGACGATGGGGATGCGGGCGTCGACGTCGGCGCGCAGGGCGGTCAGCGTGGCGGGCTCGTCCAGGCGGTCCAGGCCGGTCAAGACCAGGCGGTCCTTGCCGCTCTCGTCCTTTTCCAGGCGCACCCAGTCGTTTTGGCCGTCCTCATCACCGGACAGGCCCGCGGCGAGTTGTTTGTAGGCGTGGTCCAGGGTGGTGGCCCAGCGCTGCACGTCGTGCTCGGGGTCGGGTGACAGGCTCAGCTCCTCGCAGATGATCGGGCGGGCCTTCTCCCAGGCGTCGCCGGTCAGCAGCCCGGCGGTCGGGTCGCCCCATTTGCGTAGGCCCGGCACGAACACCTCGTGGCGGCGCAACGACTCGCGCAGCCGCTCGACCGCGGCCAGGGTGTAGGCCTGCTTGTCGAAGGTGCCGGCGTGTTCGCCGCGTTTGGGGAAGACCCGCCGGTGCCAGGCGGAGGTCAGGAATCCCGAGGGGACCTCTTCGGGGGCGATGTCGGCACGGCGGCGTTCGATCGCGCGCAGGAAGTCGATCGCCTCCAGCACCTCGTGACCGGCCCGCACGCCCTGGCCAGGCGCCTCGGCGGCAGCGCCGGCGTCGAAGTCGAGGTGCTTGAGCAGCTTGGGCAGGAAGCGCCGCACGGTGGAGTAGCGCTCGGTCAGCTCCTCGTGCAGGTGCTCGTCCGGTTCGCGGGCGATGTCGGCCACGACGTCGGCGGCGGCGTGGATGGCGGCGAGGTCCATCTGCTCCAGGGCGGCGCGGATGTCGGCTTCGGGGTGCTGGGCGACAGAACAGATCGTGATCCACACCTCGCGCAGCATGATCGCCGCACCGTCGAGGTCTTTGATCGTGCGGATGCGTTCCTTGTTGGCCTTGAAGGTCGCGGTGCGCAGCAGGTCGCCGACGACCAGGTCGAACACCTCGATCGCCTCATCGGCTGAGGTCGGCTCCATCACCTGGGCGAAGGCCACCAGGGTGGCCAGCTTGCGGTCCCCGCCCAGGGCGTCGACGGCCTGGGCGCGGGCGGCATTGGCGAAGCGGGCCAGCGCGGCGATCTTGCCCGGCGGGATGGCCGACAGGTCCCAGGTGGTGGCGCCCAGGGCGCGCAGGTCCAGGTGCCGGTCGATGGCCTTGGCCACGCCGCCGCCGCTGACGTCGGTGGGGCTGCGCCGCAGCCGGTCCAGCTTGGAGACCCGGCGGCCCTCTTCCACCACGACCAGCTCCTCCAGGACGCGCCGCTGGCCGGGGCTGGGGGCGGCGGCCAGCAGCCGGTACTGGCGCAACGCCGCCCGCTCGCGCAGCCCGGCGATCATTCGCTCCAAGGTGGTGACGCCGGGCAGCAGGATCTTGGCCTCCACCAGGCGGTGGGTGACCAGGTCGAACAGCACGATGGGGCGTTCGCTGCCGTTCCACACCCGGCGATACACCCAGCGGGCCAAGGCGAACCACTGCTCGAACTCGAAGGCGGTGTAGCCGTGGGCTTCTCGGATCAGTTTCTGGTGATCCCAGCGCGCCTCCTTCTCCCCGTACCCCTTCAGATCGGCCGCATCCAGGCCGAGCTGCTCGGCGACGTAGTCGACGACCACCGCTGGTGCGTCGCTCGGGTCGAGGAGGAAGGTGCCGAGAAAACGCACGGTTCCCAGTTGAAGGGCGTAGCCGATTTGGTTGCGGGCTCCGTTGGCGGCCATCGCCTCGCGCCGGTCGACGGCGTCCAGGTGGAAGAAGGCGCCCAGCTGGGCGGGGTCGGGGACGCCGTTGAAGACTGCCCATCGGCTGCGTTGTTCCTCGGACAGGAAGTTGACCGGCATGAGGTTCCCTCCTCGACACGCCGGGGCGCCCCACCACGCTGGCGTGATGGGGCGCCCCGGACGCACCAGCGGCCCGATCGAGTGATCGACTTGGCTGGTTAGGTGCGCAATTGTGCCAGTCTCACGGCTGCATGATCGCCGCTGTCAGGGCCTGCCGGGCTGAGGCCGGAGCGCACCGCGACCGACGGCGCGATCCGTGACGCCCTCGATCTGGCGGTTGCTTTTGCCGGGGCGGTCTTTATCGTCGAGATCATGGCAGCCCGTCGCAATCCGAAGAAGGACAAGTCCGCCCGGCGGCGCCGCCCTGAGCGCCGTCCGGCGTCTTCGGGCAGGCGGGTGCGGATGGGCATGGAGACGGTCACCACCTTGATGCTGAACGCCGAGGCGGAGGCGTTGCCGTTGATCGGCGTGGCCGCGGTGTGGCTGTGGAATGTCGCCGAAGACGGCGAAGGTGCCGCCTACTGCGTAGACGGCTGCCTGACCTTGCACTACGCCCTGGCTGAGTTCGGGATCGCCTCGCGGGTGGAAGCGGTGATCTTGGAGATGGAGGGCAACGGCTCGCACACCCTGTACGGCGGCGATGGCCCCAGTTACAACGCCAACGGCACCTTCAACGGTCACGCCGTCCTGGTGGTCCCCGATGCCCACCGCTTCCTGGACCCGACCCTGCAGCAGTACGCCGAGGTTCCCGAGACCGAGGAGGCCACGGGGCCGTTGATGGCCAGGCTGCCCGCCGGGGTGAGCCTGGGCACCGCCGTGCTGGAGGTGGCGCGCAGTGGTCACCGGGTGCGCTACCACCCTGTACCGGAGCACCTGCGCGAGGCCTGGCGCAACCCCGCGATCACCGCGAACGAGGCGGCCTACCGGCAGGCGGGCGCGAACCTGGCGGCGAACGTGTTCGACATGCTGCGCACCGAGTTCTTCCGCGACAAGATCCTCGCCGCGCCCTACCCCCGGCTGCACCGCCTGCTGCAGGCGCTGGGCGAGGCCAAGTCGAGCGCCGACGGCAACGGCTACCGCTTCCGGCCGGCAGGCGCAGCCTCGGATGTTCGCCTGGCTGACATCCGCTGACGCCCGCCCGCACCGCCCCGAGTCACAGGTCTTCGACGTAGCTGGCGGCGATCTCCTCGGGCGGGTTGGTGTACAGCTTCAGGTACCGCTCGTTGGCGTGGCCCAGGCGTCGTTCCAGCTCGGCCCGGTTGTGGCCGGAGGCTTGAGAGAGCAAGTAGGCGAAGGTGTGGCGCAGATCGTGTGGGCGCAGCACGCCGAGCTGCCGGTCGCCGCCGACCACCTGCAGGTCGTGGATGGCGCCGATTTCACCGACGATGGTGTTGATCGAGCGCGGCGACAGGCGCCCGTCGGGCTGGCGGGCGGCGATGGAGGAGGCCGCCAGGAACAGCGCGGTGGAATCAGGCGCGAGGTCGCCGCCGCGTTCGTGCTGCAGGTAGTCGGCCAGCGCGGTGCGGGCGTCGCGGCCGAGGAAGACGCTGCGGGTGGTACGGCCCTTGCCGCGCACCCCGGTCAGCTTGGCCTTCTTCGCCCGGCGCAGTTGTTCGGGCTCTCGCGGCTGCAGCTGGGTCAGATCCAGGCCGGCGATCTCGGCGCGGCGCAGCCCGGTGCCGAGCATGGTGTGCACGATGGCGCGATCCCGCAGCGGCCGGGCGTGCCGGTGCGTGGCAGCAGCGGCGCCACGGCTCGCGCCGCCGCGGTGGCGGCGGCCGTTCAGCTGGTGGAAGGACTCCAGCCGGTCCAGCACGTTCTTGACGGTGCGCACCTGGGCGGCGTTCAGCGCGCGCACCTCGGGGGCGGGCAAGCGCAGCGGCTCGACCCGCTTGCTCGGATCACCGCCCGGCAGCAGCGCGGCCGGGGCGTGCGCGCTGATCCAGGAGAACAGGGCCGAGGCGTGGGCGAGGTGGTTGTTGACCGTCGCTGGCGCCATGGCGGCCGCGCTGCCGTCTTTTCGCTGCCATCCGGCGGCGGCCAGGTGATCGCGCCAGGCGGCGAGTTCGCGGGCGGTGATCGCCGAGACGCGCTCGTGCCCGAGCCCGGAGCCGATCCAGGCGCGCAGCCGCTGCAGATGACGGCTGATCTTCGCGGTCACCTCGGCCGAGCGCACTCCGCGCACCGCGAGATCGAGGTAGCGCTCGACCCACACCCCAAGATCGTCATCAGTCGGATCGAGCTCCCCGGACAGCCCGACAACCTTTCCTGAAGTGAATTTGCGCCGATCCTGCCCATCGGCCGAAACAGCCGAGCTGGGCGTCTGCGAAGGCATGCGACCAGTTTACTTCACGGAAGGGCTGTTTCCTGAAGTGAACTGACGCGCGTGCGTTCGGTTCCCGGTTCCGAGTTTGAGGTCCTGGGATCATCTCGGCCGAAATCGAGCCCTCCTTCGAAGCATTTCCAGCTCAGAGCCTTGATCGTTTCTGGCCATCCGCCGTCCCGGCAGGCGCCGCGAAGGTGTAAATAAACCTAAATAAGATCTTCATGTAGCTTAGTAGCGCTTTGTCCGTTATTTACCTAATCGGGGTCTTGGTGAGGCTTCCCTTCCGCTACGACCGGCCGCTCCTCCGCTGGAGGCGCGTCGGCGTCGTTGCGACAACATCCGCCTGCGTGGCGGCCTTGTGTCTAGTACCTGCCCATGCCGCTCTCGGCGTGGCGCACGACTCTGTGATCAATCCTTCTCCTCGCCCGGCCCCTGAGCCGCTGGCGGAAGTGGCGGCTGTGCGGACCGCCCACACGCAGGGCAAACCGGTCAGCGTACCGTCTCTTACCAGCGAGACGAGCTCTACTGTCGCCAACCCGGACGGCACGCTGACCAGCACCGTCACGGCGGCCCCCACCCGAGTCAGGCAAGGTGGGACCTGGAAGCAGATCGATACGACGCTCATCAACCAGGGAGGGGTGATCAAACCACGGCTGACCTTGACCGATGTCCAATTCTCCGCCGGTGGCGAGGCGCCGATGGCCAGCATGAAGTTCGGCGGGGGCAAGAGGTATGAGGTCCGATGGCCGACACTCCTCCCGGCTCCTGAACTTCGGGGCGATACAGCGATCTACCACGACGTTCTGCCCGGCGCGGACCTCGAGGTCATCGCCCTGGCTGAGGGCTTTACCCACAACCTGGTGCTTCGCAAGCGGCCTACAGCCCCCTTGGAGTTGAAGTTTGCCGTCGTCAGCCCGGGGCTTCGTCTGTCCAAGGACGCTCAGGGAAACATCGAGCTTCGCGATCTGGGTGGCGAGCTCGTTGCCGCCGTCCCCGCACCGATGATGTGGGATTCAACTAAGACGGGTGTGAGTCGCGGCTCTCAGGCCTCCCGGCTCCCCGGCAAGTATCAAGCAAGAGTCGCAACGGAAGTAGTTAGCCACGGAGACAGAGCCGATCTCGTTCTCAGGCCAGATCCGGTATTTCTCGCCAACCGCGATATCACATATCCGGTTGTTGTCGACCCGACCGCCAGCCTTCCGAGCCAGGTGGATACGTACGTCATGAGCTGGAACAGCGGCGCGGGCTATAACAAGCAAGCTCTTTTCGCGGGGAGGACGGCTTATTGGGACAATGCCAGCCAGTCAGATGTCGAGGTTCTGCAACGGTCCTACGTCCGGTTTGATCTGGCACAGCTCGTAGGCAAGCGCATCAGTGACGCGGTATTGCAGCTCGATCTCAACAACGCGAGCAGCCGCGACCTCGGTTCTTCCGGTCTGCAGGCCCGCCGGGTCACCGGTTCCTGGAGTGAGTCGACGCTGACCTGGTCCAAGCAGCCGACGTCGACGACCGAGGGTGCCGCCACCGGGCGCGGCTGGCCTGTCTGGGCGGGCGGCACCGATCAATTCGTCACCCTCTCGCTAACCGGCATGGCACAGAAGTGGGCCGACGGCACTGCTAACAATGGCATCGTTCTACAGAACGCGGTCGACCCAGGGCCTGGAGTCCGACAAAATTGGATCTTCTGTTCCATGGAGTGCTCGCAATCTTCGAGCTCGCTATACCCGCCAACTCTGGTCGTGACGTACAACGCCCCTCCGGCGACGCCCTCAAGCTTGGGAACCTCACCGTCGGTTCCGTGTGTAGACATTCCCTATGAGCTGCCGACAATGACCACCACCACGCCCACCCTCAAGGCGACCATCTCCGACCCGGATGCCAACAATGTCTCGGCCCGGTTCGAGTGGTGGAATACCGTCAACAACTCCATGGTCGGGTTCAAGGAAACAACTCTCGCGGTCCAAGGCCTCCACTCCGCGCAGATTCCTTCGGGAGCCTTCGCAGATGGCACGACGGTCTCGTGGCGGGTGCAGGCCAAGGATTCTGTTGGGGAGGTAGGCTCCTGGAGCCCCTGGTGCTCCTTCGTGCTCGATACCCAACCGCCGGCCAAGCCGCCCCTGGTGACTTCGACCGACTTCCCCGAGAACCAGAGCGGAAGTCCAGTGGGCCAGAATGGCAGCTTCACTTTCGCCGCCAATGGCCAGAGCAAGGTCCTGGCCTACGCCTGGGCTGTTGACAACCCCGACCCGCAGCAGCGTGTTGATGCCGCGACCCCCGGATCATCGGTCACTGTGTCGTATACGCCGACCGCCGAAGGCGCGCACACCCTGTCGGTCGTCGCCATCGACAAGGCTGGTCGTCGCTCACCGCGCGCCGACTACCGTTTCCAGGCCGCGCGCGCTAACCCGCTCCCACTGGTGAACCTGTCATTCGACGACGGCGATGGCACAGTGGCCTTGGACTCCTCCAGCAATCACAACAACGCCACGCTCAAGGGTGGCGCGACCTGGAGTGTCGAGGGCAAGGTCGGCGGATACGGTCTGGCGCTGGATGGCGGCAACGGGAGCTCAGCTGAAACCGAGCGCACGGTACTGCGTACGGACGCGAGTTACACCGTCGGCACCTGGGTCAAGCTCACCGATGCCACCCGCTCAGTCACAGCCGTCAGCCAGGACGGCGCACAGACCAGCGGATTCGTTCTGGGCTTCGACGCCGCAGCCAACCGGTGGAAGTTCACCCCGACCCCAGCCACGGGGACCGCAATCGGAGTGCCATCCACATCGGCCCCGCAGACGGGCGTCTGGACGCATCTAGCCGGGGTCTTCGACGCTGCCGCAGGCAAAGCTCGCCTGTACGTCAACGGCGTTCTCCAGGGCGATACAGCCTTCACCGCACCGATCGTCACCAACGGCGCCATGGCCATCGGCCGCAACCAATCGACAGGCTCGCCTGGCCAGTTCTGGCAAGGCGATCTCGACGAGGTCATCGCCTATCAACGTGTGCTGTCTGACCAAGAGATCAGCCAGATGTCGGCTGGCTAGCGCGTCGCCGAATCGAATGATCAGTGCCTGTGGCCCATCGACCGCCCGGTCGATGGGCCACAGGCGTTAAGGACTCCGCGGAAGGGTCAGACGGCGATCGCCGCTCCGCCCCGGCCGGCAGATCGTCGTGATCGCCGGGTCGGTTCTGCCAGGAGCTGATCATCGAGATCGATCCGCTAGAGGGCCGACACAGACGGGCATTTGTGATGAACGGCACCGAACACACAACACGGCCACAGATGTCACATAGATCATTCTTTAGGTAACAATTGGACATTCTTTACCTTTGACCGCTACTGTCCCGCTGATCGTTTCCCCCTTCGTACGCGAGGCATGTTATGGCTGGTAGGCGTTGGTATCGGCTGAGTCAGAGCTGCAGATCAGCTCTGTTTGCGGGATTGGCGGTGACCATGACCGTCTCGTTGGCCCCCGATATCCCCGCCGCCTACGCCGCGACGGCGGGCAACACCAGACCCGAGGTGCAACAGCAGGAGTCGGTTGAGGGCGATATCGGCGCGGTCAAGCAGGCAGCCAGCCGAGCTGTCGCAAAGGCAGCGGTGAAAACGCCGCCCATTGCCGATCTTCCCAAGGCGGCGGTGGCCACACTGCCAGTGCAGCCTGCGGGCGAGCAGGACAACATGCCGGTGGGCGAGCTGGCTGTGGGCGTCGCAGCTCCCGAGGCTGCAAAGGTGTCGAAGAGCGATACCTCGACCCCGAACCAAGTGCGGGTAGAGGTACTGGATCAGAAGGCGGCGCAGAAGGCCGGCGTCAACGGCGTGCTGCTGCGAGTCTCCCGCGACGACCAGACTCAGCAGAGCGGCCAGGTTCAGGTCAGCCTCGACTACTCCACCTTCGCGCCCGCCTACGGCGGCGACTGGGCTCAGCGGCTGCGGCTCGTGCAGTTGCCCGACTGTCTGGCCGACCCCAAAACCCCCTGCGGGAGTGGGACGTCCTTGCCGTCGCACAACGATGTCGCTGACAAGACACTCAGCGCCTCCGTGACCCTGCCCGCGGCTCCCGACGCTGCGAGCACCAGCGAGTCCGCGCCCGCCGATTCCTCCGCGCCCGCTGCCCGCTCCCTGGCCGCCGCACCCAGCGGTGCCGTCCTGCTGGCCGCGACCGCGGCCCCAGCCGGGTCAACCGGTAACTGGGCGGCCACGCCACTGTCGCCGTCCGCGTCCTGGGACGTGGGCGAGCAGACTGGCGAATTTTCCTGGTCCTACCCCATGACGGCACCGCCGTCGGCGGGCGGCCCAGAGCCCAGCCTGTCGCTGGGCTACTCCTCCAGCAGCACCGACGGCCGAGTGGCCTCCACCAACAACCAGGCCTCCTGGGCCGGTGAAGGCTTCGATCTGGCCTCCGGCTACGTCGAGCGCTCCTACGTGCCGTGCTCGCAAGACACCACCGGTGCCAGCAACGCCACCCACCCCAGCGGCGATCTGTGCTGGCGGAGCGATAACGCCACGCTCGTGTTCGGCGGCGGGGCGGGCGAGCTCGTCCGCGACAAGGTCAGCGGCATCTGGCGCTTCAAGAACGACGACGGCTCGCGCATCGAACGCCTGACCGGAGCCGCCAACGGCGACAATGACGGCGAATACTGGCGGCTGACCACCCAGGACGGCACGCAGTACTACTTCGGTATCAGCAAGCGCTACCCCGCCGACACCGCCCAGACTCAGTCGACCTGGACCGTCCCGGTATTCGGCAACCACGCCAATGAGCCCTGCCAGGCAGCCTCGTTCGCCGCCTCATCCTGCGCCCAGGCCTGGCGGTGGAACCTGGATTACGTCGTGGACCCCGACGGGAACACGATGACCTACTTCTACGCCCCCGAGCACAACCGATACGGCAAGGACAACAACAGCGCCAGCGTCGACTACGTCCGCGGCGGCGTGATGGAGCGCATCGAGTACGGCACCCGCAAGGGCAGCGAACACACCACCCCGGCCCCTGCCCAGGTCGTCTTCACCCCGGCCGAGCGGTGCCTGCCGTCGGGATCGATCACCTGCAAGCCAGAGGAGCTGACGGCCGCCAATGCCGCCTCCTGGCCGGACGTGCCCTTCGACCAGATCTGCGCCAGCACCACCAGCTGCCCCACCAACACCTCCCCGACGTTCTTCACCACCAAGCGGCTGGCCTCAATCACCACCCAAGTCCGCTCCGGTAGCGGCTACAGCGACGTGGACGTCTGGACGCTGACCCACAGCTTTCCCGATCCCGGCGACGGCACCAAGCCGTCGTTGTGGCTGGATTCCTTGCAGCACACGGGCAAGACCGGCAGTGACCTGAGCCTGCCCAAGCTGACCTTCGATGGGGTGCGCCTGACCAACCGCGTCGACATCGCCGATGGACGGCCCGCCCTCAACAAGTGGCGCATCCGGGCCATCACCGCAGAGACCGGCGGGCTGCTGTCGGTCAACTACGCCGACCCCGACTGCCCCACTGGAGCCGCCAAGCCCGCCGAAGACGCCAACACCAAGCGGTGCTTCCCCGTCTTCTGGGACGCCAACAACACTGGCACCCCGGTCAAGGACTGGTTCCACAAATACGTCGTGTCCTCTGTGGTGACCGAGGACCGCACCGCCGGTGGGCTCCAGGAGCCCACCACCTACACCTACCTCGGTGACCCTGCCTGGCACTACGACGCCGAGTCGATGACGCCCGCAGCCGAGCGCACCTGGTCGCAGTGGCGCGGCTACGGCAAGGTCCGCGTCAGCGAAGGCCAGTCCGGCAAGACCCAGACGGTCTCCGACTACACCTTCTTCCGAGGGATGGACGACGACCTCCTGGCGGGCGGTGGCAAACGCGATGTCAAGGTGACCGACTCCGAAGGCGTCGCCATCGACGACAACTGGCGCCTCAACGGGTTCGTCCGCGAACAGGTCTCCTACAACAACGGCGAAATCGCCGAAGGCGAGATCAGCACGCCATGGATCAGCGCGGCCACCGCCGACGACGGGGCCGGCACCACCGCGCACCTGCTGGACACCGCCAAGAGCCGGACCCGCACCGCGCTGGATGGCAATCGCGGCTGGCGACAGACTGAAACATCCCTCACCTACGACCAGTACGGTCTGACCAGCCAGATCAACGAGCTCGGCGATCTGGCCGTCACCGGTGATGAGCAGTGCACTCGCTACAGCTACTCCTCCAACCCCACCACCTGGCTGATCGACTTCAAGAGCCGGGAAGAGGTCGTGGCCAAGGACTGCGGCCAGAGCGTCCAGAAGCCGAATGATCTGATCTCCGATGACCTCACCTTGTATGACGGTGGTCAGATCGGCGCCGCGCCCACCGCGGGCAATGTGACCTCGACGCAGAGCCTGTCGGGCTGGGCCAACGGCGCCCCCACCTACATCACCGACCTGCGCAACCGCTACGACGCTAACGGCCGCGTGATCGAAACCCTCGACGCCGCCGACGGCAAGAGCACCACTGCCTTCACTCCTGCCAGCGGCGGGCCGGTCACCGCGATCACCACCACCAACGCGCTGGGCCATGCCACGACCACCACGCTCGACCCCGCCCGAGGCGTCCTCACCGGAGTCACCGACCCCAATGGCAAGCAGTCGGCGGCTGAATACGACGCGCTGGGCCGCCTGGTTCGCGTCTGGCTGCCCGGCCGCGACAAGGCCACCCAAACTCCCAACCTGCAACATGAGTACCTGATCCGCAACGACGCCCCCTCGGTGGTGACCACCAAGGCGCTCGGCCCGGACGGCACCTACCTGACCAGCACCACGCTGATGGACACCTTGTTCCGGCCCCGGCAGATCCAGTCGCAGGCCGCCGGCGGCGGCCGCGTCGTGATCGACACCTTGTATGACGATCGCGGTCTGAACGCCAAGGAAAGCCAGCCGTACTTCAACGACGACTCCGGCCCGTCCACCACGCTGCTGTCGGTGTCCGACCCGTTGGTGCCCGCCCAGACGGTGACCACCTACGACGGCATGGAGCGCCCGACCGTCGAGGTCTACCGCATCAAGGGCGTGGACAAATGGCGCACCACCACCAGCTACGGCGGTGACCGCGTCAGCGTCGACCCGCCCGCCGGGGCTGTCGCCACCACGGCCATCGTGGACGCCGATGAGCTGACCACCGAGCTGCGCCAATATAAGGGCGACAGTCCCACCGGCGCCTTTGATGCCACCACCTACGGCTACGACGCCTCTGGAAACCGCATTCGGGTCACCGACTCGGTCGGCAACACCTGGCGCTATGGATACGACCTGCGCGGCCGCAAGATCAAGGAGGAAGACCCCGACGCTGGCGCTACCACCTTCACCTACGATGCCCTCGACCAGCAGACCTCGGCCACCGACAGCCGCGGCAAGACCGTTACCACCGCCTACGACGCGCTCGGCCGTCCCGCCGCGCGCTTCGACGGCGACGCCAACGGCACCAAGATCGCCGAATGGGTGTACGACACCCTGGCCAAGGGGCAGCTGACGTCCGCCACTCGCATCGCCGGGACAAAGCAGTACACCTCTGCGGTCACCGGATACAACGACGACTACCAGGAGACCGGCTCCAGCATCACCATCCCCACTGAAGAGGGAGCGCTGGCCGGCACCTACACCTACGGCTCCACCTACAACATCGACGGCAGCCTGGCCACGCTCACCCTGCCAGCCAAGGGCAACCTGCCGGCCGAGACCCTCAAATACGGCTACGACACCACCGGCAACGACCAGACCCTCACCGGGCTGCGCCCGTACGTGCTGGGCTCCGCCTACGCCAAGACCGGCGAGGTTCTCCAGTACAGCCTGGCCCTGTCCGACCAGCACAAAAAGACCTGGGAAACCTTCACCTACGAAGAAGGCACCGCCAGGCTCAAGACCGCCATGCTCACCCGTGAAGGCGTCACCGGTACCGACACCGACCTCGGCTACCGCTACGACGACGCCGGCAACGTCTTGAGCATCGCCGACGCCCCCACCGCGACCGGCACCTCACCGGAAACGCAGTGCTTCGGTTACGACTACCTGCAGCGCCTGACCGAAGCCTGGACGCAGAACGGCACCTGCGCGGCCACCCCCGCCCCGCAGACCATCACCGGACCTGCTCCGTACTGGACCTCCTACACCTACGACCCCACGGGCAACCGCACCAAGGAAGTCCAGCACGACACCAGCGGCGGCACCGCCGACACCACTCGCACCTACAGCTACCCCCAGGCGGGTCAACCGCAGCCGCACGCCCTCAAGCAGGTCACCACGGCCGGGCCGAAGGGCAACCAGACCGACACCTACACCTACGACACCCGGGGCAACACCACTGGCCGCACGATCGGCGCCAAGCAGCAGGGCCTGACCTGGGACGCCGAAGGCAGCCTGGCCACGGTCACCGAAGGCACCGCGACCACGTCGTTCCTTTACGACGCCGACGGTGAACGGCTGATCCGCCGCGAACCCACCGCCACCACCCTGTACCTGCCGTCCGGTATGGAACTGACTCTCGACACCGCCGCCGGCAGCACCGTCAAGGGCACCCGCTACTACAGCCACAACGACGACATCGTCGCCGTCCGCCAGGGTGGCACGGTGCAGTTCCTGATGGACGACCATCAGGGCACCGCCGAAACGGCCGTCAACGGCACCACCTACGCTGCCACCACCCGCCGCACCGCCCCCTTCGGCGCCTCGCGCGGCACCGAACCCGCAACCTGGCCCGGGCAGCGAGGCTTCGTCGGCGGCACCAACGACCCCACCACCGGCCTGACTCACCTGGGAGCTCGCGAGTACGACTCCTCGACCGGGCGTTTCGTCAGCCTCGATCCCATCGTCGACTTCGCCGACCCGCAGCAGATCAACGGTTACGCCTACGCAGGCAACAATCCGGTCACCAGCAGCGACCCCGACGGGCAATACCCCAGTTGCGCGACCTGCAGCGGGGTGGACGGCGCGGTTGTTCGCCCCAAGTCCAAAAAGAGGATCAAGAACAACACCGACAGCAACCCGACCCACTGCCGTACCTGCGGCGTACCCACCCGCAAGAAGATCCTGACCAACCCGCACACCTCCAAAAAGAGACGCGCCCAGATCGCGCGTACCCAGACCAAGATGAAAAAGCAGCGCGGTGAAGCCACGAAGCGGCGAAAGTGGCACGAGCAGCACGACGCGTCCTGCGGAGGCGGCCGCTGCGACGAGCCGGACAAGGGCCGCCGCTCCTGCAGCGCGGGTGGCTACTGCGCCAGCGGACGCGCCAACGACGCTGGGCTGCTCGGCGAAGGCCGCAAAACCATCCCCAAGGGCATCGACTGGGCGAGCAACTTCATCGGGTTCGGAGTTGGCGGCCTGGTCAAGCAGATGGCCAAGAAGGCCATCAAGGAGGGGATCAAGGAGGGCGCAAAGGGCGGCGTGTATGTTCTACGGGACGCCGCTGGCAAGGTCGTCCGGACCGGCCGCACCAAGAACCTCACCCGACGCGAAGCTGAACACGCCCGCGCAAAGAGCACGAAGGACTTCAAGTTCGAGGCTGTTCACAAGACCGACAATTACAAGGAACAGCGCGGTCTCGAGCAGCACATCTGGGAGAAGTACGGTCAGCCGACCCTGCCAGGCGTGCGCAGGACCAGCCCCATCCGTGCAAAAAGCCCGCGGAAACAAGCGTATATGGACGCTGCAAACAAATACCTACAAGGTAAGTAGGAGAACGATTTCTATGTGTGCCAGACGCCGAGAGCTGCCCTACCGTGAAGGCGACATCTTCGCCGTGCCGCTTCGCGATGGCGAGGGATACGCCCTCGGCGTCGTGGCACGCATGGACGGTCGGGGCAAGCTGCTTGGCTACTTTTTCGGCCCTCGCGTGAAGACCCCCCAAGAAGCATCGGTGATATCACCGCTCGCTTCGCAGAACGCCATCTACGTCGCGCTCCTGGGTGACCTCGGCTTCATCGAAAACGAGTGGCCCATCGTCTCTCACATCGAAGCGTGGAAGGCTGATGAATGGCCCATGCCCAAGTTCCGACGTGAAGAAGACCGGGTTGTCTCCTACAACGAGATCACCCTTGAGGAGGAAGGCGAGGAGCGCGCCGATCCCGCCTACTGCGCGCAGCTCCCAGGCGGCGGGCTCGCCGGCTCAGGCTATGTCGAACTCGTCCTCACTCAACTGATATAGCGCACCGAAGTAGCAACCGGCTCTAGCCCGATACGAAGAAAGGATTCTTCGTATCGGGCTAGAGCTCAACCGTCTCTTCACGAGCTTGAGAATCGCTCGCTTCACCGAATCTCAGTACAACCACGGCAGGACGCAGCGGAAACGCCCTCAGACGCGACTCCAAGATCGAGAAAAGGCGACTTGCGTCAGGGCCGTAGGAATAGATCACGACCTCGCCCTCGCCGAACTCGAAGCCGTCCACCTCTCCCGCACCGGACTCGTCGACGATAGCCGACAACTGCTCTTCCAAGTCCATGACTGCATCGTGCACCTTCCCAGGGGGGAGCGGACCACCCCCGAGCTGATACGTCGCAATAACAGCATGTTCCATGTGGCCTTCCCTTCACTAACCCACAAAGGCTCGAGCCAGCCTGCAGGTGTTCCGCCGAAACCCTCAACGAGCATGGCGTCGAGAGACTGAGTGGGCCTTATGTTTGCACGATAAGATGCCCAGCCGGAAATCCTCCGTGACTCGGTGCGCAGCGGAATTCTTGCTCGGCAACCACAACGAGCTGGGACTGCCGTATCTGCGGATGTGCAGCCCACCTGACGCGGACGGAAACTCGATCTTCGGTCACACAACACGCCGAGGTGCACAAGCTACCCGAAGATCAGCAGCGTACTGCGTGGGGCTGTTTTCAGCGGCGGAGGGCCATCCGGCCGGTTTGGAGGGCTACGACTCTGTACCGAAGGACGCGCAACAGCGTTGCTGTTGACGCGTTGACCTGATCTTGCCTGTAGCGCGCTCCCCACTGCGGCGGGAATGGCCCCAACCCGCCGTGGAGCGTCGCCGACGGCCGAGCATGGGCGTTATCGGTGTGGAGGAGGGGCCACGCCCGGCTGGGCTCCGACGATCAACCAGCCAGCGCCCACAGTAAACGCTCCCGCTGCTGCTTGGTCAGCCCGCCGACCCGGCGCTTCTCAGTCACCCCCGACACCGCCATCAACGCCGCCACCCTCGCTGGCCCATAGCCGGGAACCGCGCGAAGGACCTGCACCACCCGCGTCTTCTTCACCAACTCATCACCCCTACGGCCGAACACCTCGGCCACGCTGATCGTCCCCGACTTCACCTCGGCCAACAGCGCGCTACGTGCCGTGCGCGCTTCGGCCGCCCTCTCCAATGCCCTCGCCCGCTGTTGCGGCGTCATGGTCGGTGCTGCCATCAGATCTGTCCTCCCACCCTGTAGATCGGCTGCTCGAACCCTTGCGTCACACACGCCGTCGCAGGTCAACAGACATCATCCCGCAGAACGTCAAATTATGTGACAGTAACCCCGGTTCATCGTTCCACTAATACCGGGACGCCCGGCTGTGCGGGTGACGGGCATGGGTGCTCCGAGACCGGGCCCGCGCGGACGCGCGGGCCCGTGGTGGGTTAGTACGCGGTGGTGAAGCGCTGGCCGACGAAGGAGCTGTTCTCCAGGGCGTCGACGATGGCCGCCGCGTAGTCGCCGGTGGTGATGCGGGACTGGCCGTCGGCGTCGAGGATCGGGGTGTCGCGCGCCTCGGCGCGGTAGGTGCCGCTCTTGTCGCCGGGCACCAGGTGGACGGGGGGCGGGCTGACGTAGGACCAGCGGACCGTGGTCTCGGCCGCGCGGAAGATCTCCAGCGCCTCGCCCTGGTCGCGGGCGGTCTCCAGGTACATGGCGGGGAAGTTCGGCGAGTCGACGAAGCGCTGCCCGCTGGGGTCCCGCAGGCTGCCGCCGCCGCCGAGGAAGATCAGCCGGTCCACGTCCGCGTTCGGCAGGGCGTCCAGGAGGGCTCCGGCGCCGCGGGGGACCAGGCGGTCTGGGCCCTTGACGGCGGCGACCACGGCGTCGTGCCCGGCGACGGCGTCCTTGATCGAGGCGGGGTCGGTGACGTCCACGTGGCCGCGGTCCAGCGGGGTGACGTGGTGGCCGCGGGCGGCGGCCTCGTGGGCCACAGCGCTGCCGAGGTTGCCGGAGGCGCCGATGATGGCGATCTTCATGGGGGTGGGTCCTTTCAGGAAACGGTCGATGAGCGGGGCGATGGCGGGAAGCCGGTCCTCCAGCGCGAAGTGGCCGGTGTCGAGCACGTGCACCTCGGCGCCGGGCAGGTCGCGCAGGTAGGCGTGGGCGCCCGCCTCGGGGAAGAAGGCGTCGTTGCGTCCCCACAGGACGAGGGCGCGCGGCCGGTGGGTGCGCATCCACTCCTGCCAGGCCGGGTACAGCGCCACGTTGGCGCCGTAGTCGAGGGCCAGCTCCATCTGGGCCTGCTTGCGGCCGGGCAGGTCGAGGAAGTGCTGGTCGAGCACCCACCCGTCGGGCGCGACCAGTGAGGGGTCGGTGGTGCCGCCCTCGTACTGGCCGCGGGTCACCGGCAGCGAGAACAGCTCGTCGGTCGGCGCGGGGATGAGCTGCCTGGCCATCTCCGACAGGCCCTCGTCGTAGGCGTTGGCGTTCTGCGCGATCAGCCCGGCGATCCACTCCGGGTGCCTGGTGGCCAGCCGGAACCCGACCGGGCCGCCGTAGTCGAAGGCGTAGAGCACGAACCGCTTGAGCCCGAGGGTCTGGACGAACCCTTCCATGACGTCGGCCAGCCGGTCGAAGGAGTAGGTGAAGCCCTCGGGGGCCTCGGTGTGCCCGGAGCCCGGGTAGTCGGGGGCGATCAGCCGGTGGTGGCCGCCGAGCGCGTCCATCAGCCGCCGGTACTGGTGCGAGGACGACGGGAAGCCGTGCAGCAGCAGCACCGGCTGCGCGTCGGCGGGCCCGGTCTCCCGGTAGAAGACCCGCACGCCGTCGACCTCGACGAACCCGTGCTTGATCTGGGGGATGTTCATGACTCTCCTTGGTGCGAGACGAGCGGCCAGTCCAGGGCGGGCCGGGCGGTCTTGGTGAAGTAGTTGGTGAAGACGTTCAGCGCCACGTGCGCCACGACCTCGGCGATCTCGCCGTCGGACAGCCCCGCCAGGCGCGCGGCGGCCAGCTCGGCGTCCTCGACGTCGCCGCGCCCGCGTACCAGCGCGACGGCCAGGGTCAGGGCGGCCTGCGCCTTGGCGTCGGCCGCGCTGCCGCGGCGCGCGGCTTCGGCTTCCTGAGCCGACAGCCCGGCCAGGTGGATGCCGACGAAGGTGTGGGCGGCCAGGCAGTAGTCGCACCCGTTCTCCTGGGCCACCACCAGCGCCAGCCGTTCACGCACGGCAGCGGGCAGCGAACCGGAGGACAGGGCGCCGGTGAACTCCAGGTAGGCCGACAGGACGGCGGGACTGTTGGCCATCGCCTTGGTCATGTTCGGCGTGACGCCGAGGACCTTCTGCGCCTTGGCCAGCAGTTCGGCGGCGGCCCCCGTGGCGGTCTCCGGCTCGATCACAGGAAGTCGGGACATGGTGTGACCTCGGCTTTCTTATCGGCGTTCAGGGGCTGAGGTCATCATGCGAGGGGGTGTTGATAGATTCCCGATGCCTTTTCCATCGGACTCCAACCGGGACCGATAGACCTCCGGGAGGACACGATGGGTGCACGGTTCACGCTGCTGGGACCGGTGGAGGTGCGCGGCGAGGGCGGGCAGGTGCCCAGGTGGGAGCCGCGGCACCGGGCGCTGCTGGCCTACCTGCTGCTGCACGCCGGGACCGTGATCAGCACCGACCGGCTGATCGGCGCCCTCTGGGGGACCACCCCGCCGGACACGGCCAGGTCGCAGGTCCACACGCTGGTCGCGGCGGTCCGGCGGGTGCTGCGCGAGGCCGGGGCCGAGCAGGTGCTGCAGTCGCGCACCGACGGCTACGTCATCTTCGTCGAGCCCGGCCAGCTCGACCTGGAGGAGTTCACCGAGTTGGCCGCCGGAGACCGGTTCCGGCAGGCGTTGTCCCTGTTCCAGGGCGAGCCGCTGGCCGGGATCCGGGCCGACTACGTGCAGGAGGCGCGGGCGCGGCTGGAGGAGCGGCGGCTGCGGGTGATCGAACGCCTGGCCGAGGCCGAGCTGTCGCTGGGCCGCCACGCCCAGCTCGCCGACGAGCTGGCCCAGCACGTCGCGGCGCACCCGCTGCGCGAGAAGCTGGTCGGCCAGCTCATGCTCGCCCTGCACCGGTCGGGCCGCCAGGCCGAGGCCCTGGCGGCGGCCAGGAGTTTCCGCGCCGCGCTGGTCGAACAGCAGGGGCTCGACCCGAGCCGCGCCTTCGCCGCCATCGAGCAGGCCGTGCTGCGCGACTCAGCCGAGCCCGCACCACCATCACCATCACCATCGCGGCGGGTCTCCTACCTGCCCTACGACCTCGCCGACTTCACCGGCCGGGCGGCCGAGATCGACATGCTCCTCACCTCGTGGTCACCCGGCCAGCGGGTGGTGACGATCACCGCGATCGACGGCATGGCGGGCATCGGCAAGACCAGCCTCGCCGTACACGCCGCGCACCGGCTGGCCGAGAGCTTCCCCGACGGGCAGCTCTTCGTCGACCTGCACGCCCACACCACCGGCCAGAGCCCGATCGAGCCGGGCGCCGCGCTGGAGATCCTGCTGCGCCAGCTCGGCGTCCCGGCGGAACGCCTGCCCGCCCCGCTGGCCGACAGGTCCGCGCTGTGGCGGGCCGAGCTGGCCGACCGGCGCGCGCTGATCGTGCTCGACAACGCCCTGGACGCCGACCAGGTGCGGCCCCTGCTCCCCGGCGCCTCCCACAGCCTCGTCCTGATCACCGGGCGGCGCAGGCTGGTCGACCTGGACGGCGCGCAGACGCTGTCGCTGGAGGTGCTGACCGGCGCCGACGCCCTGGAGCTGTTCACCACGATCGTCGGCGAGCGGGCGCTCGCCGAGCCGCTGGCCGCGCTGGACGTGGTGCAGCTGTGCGGGTTCCTGCCGCTGGCCGTACGGATCGCGGCCGCTCGGCTGCGGCACCGGCCCCGCTGGAACGTGACACACCTGGCCGACCGGCTGCGCGACCAGCGCAAGAGACTGAGCGAGCTGTCGACCGCCGAGCGCGGGGTCGCGGCCGCCTTCACCCTGTCCTACCAGCACCTCGGCGAGGACCAGCAGCGCATGTTCCGCCTCCTGGGCCTGCACCCCGGGATCGACGTCGACCCGCACGCGGCGGCCGCCCTGGCCGGGCTGCCCGTGGACACGGCGGAGGCGCTGCTGGAGGACCTGCTGGACACGCACATGCTGCTCCAGCACGAACCCGGCCGCTACACCCTGCACGACCTGCTGCGCCAGCACGCCCGCGCCACCGCCGCCGACGAGGAGAGCACCGAGGAGCGGGACGCGGCGCTGACCCTGCTGCTGGACCACTACCTGCACACCGCGGCAGCCGCGATGGACCTGCTCTACCCCGACGGCCGCGAGCTGCGGCCCCGCCTGCCAGAACCTGACGAGCCGCCGTTCACCGACCGGGCGGAGGCCGAGGCGTGGCTGGCCACGGAACGCGACAACCTGGTACGCGCGGCGAGCTCGGGCCTTCCCGCGCACGCCGTGCAGCTGTCGCCGACCCTTCACCGCTACCTGGCCGAGCACACCCACCACACCGACGCCCGCACCCTCCACGACGCGGCGCTGCGGGCCGCGCGCAAGCTGGGCGACGCCGTGGGCGAGGGCCGCGCGCTGGTCAACCTCGGCGCGACCTACTGGCATGTGGGCGAGTACGGCCAGGCCGAGGCGAGCTTCGTGCGGGCGATGGAGCTGCACCGCGCCACCGGCGACCACATGAGCGAGGCGCGGGCGCTCAACGACCTGGGCGGCATCCACTTCACCAGGCACGACTACGACCAGGCGCACTCCTACTACTCCCGGTTCCTGGAGCTGTGCCGCAGGCACGGCGTCCGCACGGGCGAGGCGGTGGGGCTGGGGAACCTCGCCAACGTGGCCGACCGGCGGGGCGAGCACGCCCAGGCGGGTGAGTACTACCGGCAGGTGCTGGATCTGGCCAGGGAGAGCGGCAACCGGGGGGTGGAGTCCAAGGCGCTGGAGGGCCTCGGGCTGGTGCATCAGCGGCTGGGCGACTACGCGCGGGCCCGCGACTATTACGGCCAGATGCTGGAGCTCTCCCGCGAGCTGGGCAACCGGCTCCACCAGTCGGACGCCTACAGGGGGCTGGGAGAGGCGGCCAGGGGGCTGGGGGAGCAGGAGCGGGCGGTGAGCGAGTACGCCACGGCGCTTTCCATCGCCGACGAGGCCGACAACCGGCCCAGGCAGGCGTGGGCGCATACCGGGCTGGCGCGCGCCCACCGGGATCTGGGGAACGAGGACCTGGCGCGGGTGCATGCCGTACAGGCTCTGGACCTGTTCACCGGGCTGGGGTTGCCGGAGGCGGACGAGGTCCGCGGACTGGTGGAGGAGCTCGCGCTCAGGCCGGCCTGATCCAGCCGGTGAGGTGGAGGAGGCGAGGGCACCCGCGGATACCGGCGTTTCACGCAACGCTCATCACCGGTTTCCTCACCTCGTCTCAGGGCAGTGAGGGGCTCAGGCGCCTTGTGGCTGGCTCCGGTCCCCCGACCGGTTGGTCTGGCCATCCACGAGGCGCCGCAAGCCGGTTCACACACCGGCGAAGGGAATGATCATGAGCCTCATGAAGAAGATCAGCGCCAACCTCCAGATCGTCAAGGGCCGCGTCATGCGGCGCTTCGGCCGCGCCACCGGAAACGGGCGCACCGAGGCCAGGGGCGGGGTCGACCAGGTCGCGGGCCACGTGAAACTGACCGGCGAGAAGGCCAAGGACGCCTTCAAGAACTGAGAAGAGGACCGATGCGTATCGGATCGTTAGTGCTCATCGTCTGGCTGATCATCGGTGCCGTCGCCGCCGGTCAGCGCGGCTATTACACCGGTACGGTCGAGGACTGCAACAAGGTCGCCACCATCGCGGTGACGATCGTGGCCGGCGCGCTCAACTACGTCGGGATGAACCCGAAGATCGACTGCCAGACCCCGAAGCCGAGCAAGTAGCGGCGGTCAGCCCCAGTGCAGCCGCTCCTCCAGCAGCGCCTGCTGCGCCGGGTTCGCGGTCAGCTCCAGGGCGCGCAGGTCGCACTCGCGGGCCTGGTCCGGGTCGCCCAGGGCGCGCAGGAGCTCGGCGCGGGTGGCGTGGTAGAGCGGGTAACGATCCAGCGCGCCGCCCAGCGCCTTGAGCTCGGCCAGGGCGACCTCGGGCCCCTGGGCGTAACGGACGGCGGTCACCCGGTGGAGCCTGGTGACCGGTGAAGGCGCCAGATAGAGCAACATGTCGTACAACATCACGATCTGCGGCCAGTCGGTATCCTGCCAGCTCCCCGCTTCGGCATGACAGGCGACGATGGCGGCCTGCACCTGGTACGGCCCGGGCCGATGGTGGGTACGGGCGGCACGCACCAGCAGCGCGGTGGCCTCCTCGATCGCCTCGCGGTCCCACAGGGAGCGGTCCTGGTCGGGCAGCAGGACCAGCCGCTCACCAGGACCGAAGCGGGCGGCGCTGCGGGCCCGGTGCAGGCGGACGAGGGCCAGCAGCCCGGCCGCCTCCGGCTCGTTGGGGGCCAGGTTCACCAGCAGCGCGGCCAGGAACTCCGCGTCGTCGACCAGGTCGGCGGCCTGGGCCCGCTCCGCCGTACTCGACAGGTAGCCCTCGTTGAACAGCAGGTAGACCACCGCCAGGACCTCGTTGAGGCGCGCGGGCAGCTCCTCTGCGGCAGGCACCCGGTACGGGATCCCGGCTTCGGCGATCTTGCGTTTGGCGCGGGTGAGGCGCTGCGCGACGGTGGTCTCCGGCACCAGGAAGGCGGCCGCGATCTGCGCGGTGCTGAGCCCGCAGACCACCCGCAGCGTCAGCGCGATCTGCGCCTCCTTCGACAGCGCCGGGTGGCAGCAGGTGAAGATCAGCCGGAGCCTGTCGTCGGGCTCGGCCGGTGGCGGGGCCTGGAGCTGGGCGAGCTTGGCGCGGTAGTTGGACTCCCTGCGCAGCACGTCCAGGCCGCGCCGCCGGGCGACGGTGAACAGCCACCCGTCCGGCCGGTCCGGGACGCCCTCGACCGGCCAGCGCCTGAGCGCGGTCTCGACGGCGTCCTGCACCAGGTCCTCTGCGGCGGAGAAGTCGCCGAGCAGCGAGACCAGGGAGGCGGCGAGCCGGCCCGCGTGCTCACGCACCACGCGGGCCAGCACCTCCTGTTCGCTACTCACGAAGCTGGACGGATCTCCACGATCGGGCACGCGGGCCAGGATCTGGCGATCTTCAGCGCCTCGTCCAGGTCGGCCACCTCGATCTCGGCGAAGCCGCTGACCACCTCCTTGCCCTCCACGAACGGCCCGTCGGTGACGACGGGCTCGGCCTCCTTCTGCAGTCGCATGGTGGTGGCGGTGTGCACGGGCGCCAGATGCACGTGGTGGGTGATCTTGTCGGCGTTGTCGGCGAACCAGCGGCCCACCGCCTCGAAGGCGGCGTCGCGCTCCAGCGCGCCCATCGCCTCCAGCTCCTTGGCGAACTGCTCGGTCTCGACGAACATCAGCACGTACTTCATGCGGACACCTCCAGCGTCGCGTACAGGTCGATGCCGTTGCCGTCCGGGTCGAGCACCGTCGCGTAACGCATACCCCAGAAAGCGTCGAACGGCTCAGCCATCCCGCGATGACCTGCCTCGACGAGCTCGGCGTACTTCGCGTCGACCGCCGCCGGGTCGGGGAACTCGAAGCACAGCATGTTTCCCGGGCCGCCGGCCGGTTGGGTCCAGCCGGGAAGGAACGGCGTGCGGAAGGACACGGTGTCCAGCATGACGTGCAGCCCGTTGGGCAGGTCGCACCCGGCGTGCTCCTTGGAGTACTCGTCGATCTTGAAGTCGAGCCCCAGGAGGGCGTAGAAGGCCATCGAGGCCTCCAGGTCGGATACGACGATGTCGATGGTGTTGAGCATGGTTGTCTCCCTTGTTCACCAGGAAGACGATCGGCCGACCGCTCGATACGACACTCCGGTCATTCCTCTGGCGGATGTTCGACCCAGACCCCGTAGACGACCACGGCGGCCAGGCACCCGGCGATGATCAGCTCGACCCAGAAGAACGCCGCGTAGTCCAGGATCGAGCCGATCGGCGGCGCCCCGGGGGCGGCGCTCCTGAACCCGGCCAGGGCGAACAGCGAGGCCGCCATCCACCCCATGGCGGGCCAGACCAGGCCGCGGCTCTGCCGTACGATCACGAAGGACGCGCCGATGACGCCCAGTGCGAGCGCCCACATGACGACCATCATCAGCCAGGCGAACAGGCGGGTGCCGCGCGAGCGGGCCAGGTCGAGCTCCGCGGCCGTCGTGCCGTACCTGTTGTCGGCGCGGGCCATCGTGGCGTGGAAGAAGGCGTCGCCGTCCCACAGCGTCAGCGAGAGCGGGACGTCGGCGGCGAAGCCGATCCGCGTGGTGTAGCGGTCGAACGGGTAGTCGGTGACCATGCCCTCCAGGTCGACCAGCAGGTCGGCGGCGGCCACCCGGTCGCCGGCCGGGATGCGCATGGTGCCGTGCACGAAGGAGGAGGTGTCCACGGCGATCTCCCTGTCGGCCAGGGCGCCCTTGGCCTCGGCGACCACGTGAAGGATCAGCTCGCGGCTGTCGGCGTTGACCTTCTTGATGGTGGCGTCCAGGTCGACGCGGTCGGGTTCCCGGTCGGCGCCGGTGACGTAGGCGCTCTCTCGGGTGCCGCGCTCGTTGAGGTAGAGCCCCACCCCGGCTGCCGTGACGAGCAGCGCGGCCGCCAGCACCGCGACCCGGCTGATGATCCTTCGCACCAGCCCATTTGTAGCGCCTGCCGTACGAGACCCTGGGTCAGCGCGCCGCAGCATGGCAGAGTGGATCTCCATGATCTACTGGATCGGCGGCGGCAGCGGCGCGGGAAAGTCGACCGTCGCGCGCCGCCTGGCAGCCGAGTACGGCTGGGCGGTCTATCACACCGACGATGTCATGCCGGAGCACGCCCGCAGATCCACCCCGCGAGAAGCGCCCTACCTGCACGCGTTCATGGCCATGACCATGGACGAGCGCTGGGTGGACCGCTCGCCGGAAACGATGCTGGAGACCTTCCACTGGTTCCGCGGCGAGGCGTTCGATCTCATCCTTGACGACCTGCGGAAGCTTCCGGGTGACCGGCCCGTGGTGGCCGAGGGGTTCCGGTTGTTGCCGCACCTTGTCGGGCCTGAGCGGGCGGTCTGGCTGCTGCCGACCCCGGCCTTCCGCAGGCAGGCGCTGGAGAGCCGCGGGTCGCTGTGGTCGATCGCCGGAAGGACCAGCAATCCGGAACGGGCCCTGGCGAACCTGCTCGAACGCGACCGCCTGTTCACCGACCGCCTCAGGCAGGAGACCGCGCGAAGGGGGCTGCCGGTCGTCGAGATCGAGGTCGGGATGAGCCAGGACGAGGTGGCCGAGCGGGCCGTGGCGGCTATGCGGCCAGCCGCCAGGCCATGAGCGCCAGCCGGGCACGCAGCGCCCCGCCCGGGTCGGCGAGTTCGAAGCCCAGCAGCGCCCCGATCTGTTCCAGCCGCCGCGCGACGCTGCTGTGGTGCAGGTGCAGCAGGTCGGCCGCGCGGCGCTGCGAACCGGCCGCGCAGTAGGCGTCCAGGGTGTCCAGGTCCGCCGCCGCCAGCCGTCCGATGGCCGCCACGTCGGGGTTGTCGCGCAACGCCGTGCCCGGCAGGTCGGCCAGCAGGGCCAGTGCGCCCAGGCGGGCGTGTTCGACGACGGGCTCGCGCGGCCCGGCGAAGCGCAACGCCACGCAGGCCTGACGCCACGACTGCGCCGGGTTGCCCGCCGCGCCGATCCCCGCCAGCACGCCTTCCGGGAAGGCGTCGAGGGCGACGGTCGTGGCCAGGATGACCCCGGTGCCGGTCAGGGGCGCGGCCTTGACCGGGCGGTTGCCGCAGATCAGCCGCCCGACCTGGTCGAGCGGCTGTTCGGTGCGCACCGCGACCACCCGGACGGGCAGCCCGGGGGCGAAGCCCAGCAGCCGCAGCGCCCGCGCCCTGGCCGCCTCGTCGGTGCCGCCGCTGACCACGAGTTCGACCAGTGCGGGGTCGGCCATGGTGGTGGAGGCCGGGCCGTACCGCTCGACTGCGGTGGTGACGGCGATGGCGAGCCGGTCCAGCAACACCGCGTCGTACGGCCCGGCCAGGCGCGGCCGCTCCAGCCACACCATGCCGATCTTCTCCTCGTCCAGCAGGATCGGCGCGCTGGCCGACGGGACCGGGTCGCCGAGGGTGAGCTCGCGGCCGTCCGGACGCATGCGTACGGAGTGACCGGTGCTGAACAGCTTGATCCCCACCACGCATTCGGCGAACCCGGCCGAGGCACGCGCCAGCGCGGGCAGCCCGACCCGGCGCCGCATCAGCGTGTCGTAGAACATCACGACCCGCATCGCGCCGCCCGCCTCGTCGTCGAGCTGCGACAGCCGTACCACCCAAGCCTCCATGAAAGGGAGGATATGCGCCAACTGTCGCGCCACGCGCGGGTAATGACAGGCGTATGGCGGATGATCCGGCAAGCCGGAATCATGAGGATGGTGGTCATGGATCCAGAACTCGAACCGTTCGTCCCGCTCGTTCCCCGGTCCGACCTGAGCGACCCGGCGACCGAGCGCAAGAACCTCGCCGCGCTCGTCGCCTCCTTCCCCGTCCAGCACTCCGACAGCCTGGAGGTCCAGGACGTGCGGGTGGACGACGTCCCGGTGCGCCTGTACCGGCCGCCTGCGGCACAGGGCGCGGTGGTGTGGCTGCACGGCGGCGGCTTCGTCACCGGCGACCTCGACACCGAGCACCCGTGGGCGAGCCGCCTGGCCGAGGCGTCCGGCGCGCTGGTCGCCTCGGTCGGCTACCGGCTCGCTCCCGAGCACCCCTATCCGGCCGCGCTCGACGACGCCTACGCCGTCCTCGCCTGGCTGTCGGAGAACGCCGGGGAGCTCGGCGTCGACCCGGCGCGCATCGCGGTGGGCGGCACCAGTGCCGGTGGCAACCTGGCCGCCGCGCTGGCGCTGGTCGCCCGCGACGAGCGGGGGCCGCGCATCTGCTTCCAGGCGCTGTTCCAGCCCGAGCTCGACGACCGGCAGGTGACGGTGTCGCAGCGGACGTTCACCGACACGCCGCGCATGGACCGCGAGGTCATCGCGCAGTCGTGGCGGCACTACCTCGGCGGCACGCCCGCCACGCCGTACGCCGCGCCCGGCAGGGCGGAGGATCTGGTGGGGTTGCCACCGGCTTATGTGTCGACGGCGGAGTTCGACCCGGTGCGCGACGAGGGCATCGAGTACGCCCTGCGCCTGCTGCAGGCCGGGGTGGCGGTGGAGCTGCACCAGTGGCCGGGCACCTTCCACGGCTCGCAGGCGATCGCCTCGGCCGACGTGTCCCAGCGGCAGGCAGCAGAACTCGCCGCCGCGCTGCGCCGGGCCCTGTCAGACTGACTAGCGGTGCAGCCAGCGTTGCGGCTCGTCCCTGAGCTGGCGGCGCACGAACGCGACGAGCAACGCTGCCATCCCACCGGCGATCAGCATGCCGATGGTCAGCAACACGACAAACCAGATGTCCATACATATACAACGCGAAAACCGACCCAAGCGGACGTCTGGGGACGGCAAAGCTAAGGTGGTGCGGTGATCAGCCAGAGGGCGCTCAACCGCGCGACGCTCGCCCGCCAGCTCCTGCTCACCCGCCACGCCATGCCCGCCCTGCAGGTGGTGGAGCACCTGGTCGGCCTGCAGGCCCAGGCGCCGTTCCCGCCGTACTTCGGCCTGTGGTGCAGGCTGGACGGCTTCCGCCCGCAGGAGCTGGCCGAGCTGCTGGTGGAGCGGCAGGTGGTCAGGATCGTGCTCATGCGCGGCACCGTCCACCTGGTCAGCGCGGCCGACTGCCTGTGGTTGCGCCCGCTGACCCAGCCGCTGCTCGAGCGCTACCTCAACCAGGCGTACGGCAAGCGGCTGGGCGAGCTCGACGTCGAAGCGGTCGTCAAGGCGGGCCGCGAGCTCCTGGAGAAAGCCCCGCTGACGGCCGCCGCGCTGGGCGCGGGGCTGGCGGAACGGTTCCCCGGCGTGAAGCAGGATGCGCTGGCGCAGGTGATGCGGAGCCTGGTGGGCATGGTGCAGGTGCCGCCCCGCGCGGTGTGGGGCAAGGCGGGGCAGACCGCCTACGCCACCGCCGAGTCGTGGCTGGGGCGCGAGCTGCACCCGGAGCCCGCGCTGGAGCAGCTGGTGGCGCGGTACCTGGCCGCGTTCGGCCCGGCCACCGTGGCCGACATGCAGGCCTGGTCGGGGCTGACCGGCCTGCGCGCCGTGGTTGGCAGGATGGACCTGCTCCGGCTCGACGGCGAGCTGTACGACCTGCCGCAAGCGCCGCGCCCCGGCGAGGACGCGCCCGCGCCGGTCAGGCTGCTCGCGCCGTTCGACAACCTGCTGCTCAGCCACGCCGACCGCACCAGGGTCATCTCCGACGAGCACCGCAAGCGGGTCGTCACCATCAACGGGCAGGTGCACGGCACGATCCTGGTGGACGGTTTCGTGCACGGCATCTGGAAGCGTGACAAGGCGACGCTGACGCTTGAGCCGTTCGCGCCGCTGACGTCCGCCCAGCGCGAAGAGGTGGGCGCGGAAGCCGTGGCGCTGATGGAATTCGCCGAGCCGGGAAAGAGCCACGACATCAGGGGGATCTAGCGTGTCGATCGTCTACGCGGGCGCCGCCGTCGAGTCGCGGGCCGCGCCGGAGCGGGTCTTCGAGGTGCTCACCGACTGGCCGCGCCACCAGGAGTGGATGTTCCTGACCAGGGCCGAGCTGGTGGACGGCGAGATCGCCGCGTTCTCCGGGATCGGGACGCTCGGCTTCCTCGACACGATGCGCATCACCCGATGGGACCCGCCGCACGCGCTGTGGGTGGAGCACACCGGCAGGGTCGTGCGCGGCAGGGGCGCCATCAGGGTCCGGCCGCTGGCCGGGGGCGGCAGCCGCGTCATCTGGGCCGAGGAGGTCGAGGTGCCGTTCGCCGCCCTGCTGTGGCCGCTGCTGCAGCCGATCGTGACCGGCCTGGCCAGGCGCTCCCTGCGCAAGCTGACCAGGCTGGCGGGCTCAGGGCCGTAGGGCGGCCAGCTGCTCGGCGAACGGGATCACCTCGTCCTCCACCTTGGGTACGGCGGGCCGCGCCGTGAGCTGGTCGGCCAGCTCCTCGGCCGCCCTGGCGATGCGCTGCGCGAGCCCCTCGTGCCCGAAGTCCTCAGAGGCGGCGAACACCGAGGTCGGCAGGACCAGCGCGCGCAGGTAGACGAACATCGGGCGCAGCGCGTGCTCCAGCGCCAGGGAGTGCCTGGCCGTGCCGCCGGTCGCGGCGATCACGACCGGCTTGCCGTTCAGCGCCTGGTTGTCCAGGACGTCGAAGAACGACTTGAACAGCCCGCTGTAGGAGGCGGTGAAGATGGGCGTGACCGCGATGAGCGCGTCGGCCCCCTCGACGGCCTCCAGCACCTCGCGCAGGCGGGCGCTGGGGAAGCCGACGACCATGTGGTTGGCGATGTCCACGGCCAGCTCGCGCAGCTCGACCACGCGCACGTCGACCTCCACCCTGTCCTGTACGGCCTGCGCCAGCCGGTCGGCGAGCAGGCGCGTGGAGGACGGCTGGCTGAGCCCGGCCGTGACGACGACGAGCCTCATCGGGCACTCCCTTCAGGAATACGGTGGGTGGGTCCGTCCGGCACACTGGCCGGGCGGCCCTTGGCGAACTCCTCGCGCAGCACCGGCACGATCTGTTCACCCAGGATGTCGAGCTGCTCCAGAACGGTCTTGAGCGGCAGGCCCCCGCCGTCCACGATAAACAGCTGGCGCTGGTAGTCGCCGAAGGACTCGCGGAAGCTCAGTGTGCGCTCGATCACCTGGTCGGCGCTGCCGACGATGAGCGGGGTCTCCTCCATGTACTGCTCCAGGGAGGGGCCGTGGCCCATGACGGGGTGCTTGTCGAAGTAGGGGCGGAACTCGCGGACGGCGTCCTGGGAGTTCTTGCGGACGAACGCCTGGCCGCCGAGCCCGACGATGGCCTGCTCGGGGGTGCCGTGCCCGTAGTGGGCGTAGCGCTGCCGGTAGAGGTTGATGAGCTGCTGGAAGTGCTCTTTGGGCCAGAAGATGTTGTTGGCGAAGAACCCGTCGCCGTAGAAGGCGGCCTGCTCGGCGATCTCCGGCGACCGGATGGATCCGTGCCAGACGAACGGCGGCACGCCGTCCAGCGGGCGCGGGGTGGAGGTGAAGCTCTGCAACGGGGTGCGGTAACGCCCCTGCCAGTCCACGACGTCCTCGCGCCAGAGGCGGTGCAACAGGGCGTAGTTCTCGATGGCGAGGGGGATGCCGTCGCGGATGTCCTTGCCGAACCACGGGTACACCGGCCCGGTGTTGCCACGGCCCATCATCAGGTCGACCCGGCCGTCGGCCAGGTGCTGCAACATGGCGTAGTCCTCGGCGATCTTCACCGGGTCGTTGGTGGTGATCAACGTGGTGGACGTCGACAGGATCAGGCGTTCGGTCCTGGCGGCGATGTAGCCGAGCAAGGTGGTGGGGGAGGAGGGCACAAAGGGTGGGTTGTGGTGCTCGCCGGTCGCGAAGACGTCCAGGCCGACTTCTTCCGCCTTGAGCGCGATGGCGGTCATGGCCTTGATGCGCTCGTGCTCCGACGGCGTCCTGCCGCTCACCGGGTCCGTGGTGACATCACCCACGGTGAAGATTCCAAACTGCATGACGGTCACACCTCTTAGATCGTTGAAACTTTAACCGCATCCCCTTCGGGGGTATTCCGAGGTTATAGTCAAGAGATGTGACCGTCAAGATAAGTGACTAAAGCCCTGGGCTTAGAGTGCCCAGTCCGCGATGGCTCTGGCGATGGCCTCCGGCTGGTCCTCGGTGGCGTGGTGGCCAGCCACGTGTCGTAGGCGAGCACGCGTTCCGTCACGTCCGCCGGGTCGCCGTCCAGAGGCAGGGAGCGGGCCCACCGCAGGACGGGCTTGCGGCTTTCCCTGGTCGGATACGGGGCGAGGTAGGCCGACAGCTGCTCGGGGCTCAGCGGGTCGAGGACGCCGCCGGTGTAGGCGGTCTCGATGAAGAGGTTGGTGTCCAGGACCAGCTCCTCGCCGCGTTCTGGGCGCATCGCCTCGGCGCGCTGCTTGGGGCCCTCGCCCAGCGAACTCCACGACATCGGCCGCACGATGGTCTCGAAGAACGCGACGCCGCGGGCCCTTTCCTGGTGGCGTGCGGCCCAGTCGAAGGCCAGCGCCCCTCCCCAGTCGTGGCCGACGAGCACGACGTCGCGCAGGTCGAGGGCGTCGAACCAGGCGTCGAGGTAGCGGGCGTGGTCGGCGAAGGTGTAGTCGATGTCGGGCTTGCCGGACTGCCCCATGCCGATCAGGTCGGGGGCCAGCAGCCGCGCCGGGGCGCCGATCGCTGGCAACTGGTCGAGCTACTCCAGCGGCTGATCGAGCAGCACGCCTGAGACCATCGTCCTGGCCAGCGCCTCGGCGTCCGTGGCCTGGCCGGTGACCAGCGCGTACAGCGCCCCGCCGAACAGCACGATCAGCGTGTCGACGTCCGCCCGGGAGGTCGCCAGCCCCAGCGCCCGGTGCTGGGCGTGGGTGAAGTCGACGGCCTCGGCGTGGATCTTGTCCAGCGTGCGCTGCAGTGCGGGACGCCGGGTGGCCTCCAGGGTGAGCTCGTAGATCGCCAGGTAGCGGGCGCGGTACAGCTCCGCCGACATCCGTAGCGACAGGGTCAGCAGCTCGACCAGGCCCCCGACGGGGATGGAGCCGGCGGTCTCCATGTCGGCGCGGTGGAGCTCCAGGACGCGTTCAGCCGCCGCGCCCAGCAGGGCGTCGCGGCTGCGGAAGTAGTTCGACGTCGTCCCGGCGGGCAGCCCGGCCTCCTCGTCGACCGCCCGGTGGCTGAGGCCGTGCACGCCGTCCCTGGCCAGGACGGCGATCGCGCCGTCGGCGAGAGCCTGGCGCCGCTGCAGGTTCTGAGGTGGGGCCACCCACCCAAGGTATCACTACGCTGATAGTACTATTGTGGTAGTAATAAAGGGTGAAAATTCTGATCATCGGGGCGGGTATCGGCGGCCTGGCGGCGGCGCGGGCGCTGGGCGCCGACGGGCACGAGGTCGTCGTCTTCGAACGCGCGGACAAGCTGCGGACCGAGGGGGCGGCGCTGACCCTGTGGAGCAACGGCACCGGCGTGCTCAGCGCGCTGGGCGTGCCGACCGAGGGCCTGGGTGCCCCGGTGGACGTGCTCGAACAGCACAGCTGGGACGGCAAGGTGCTGCTGCGCGTCGACCTGGCGCACGCGGTCAGGGCGTACGGGCACCCGCATCTGTCGACCCCGCGCCGTGACCTGATCCAGCGCCTGGCCGTCGGCGTGCCCGTGGCGTTCAGCAGGACGTTCACCGGGTTCGACCAGGACGAGCATGGTGTGCGTGCCCACTTCGCCGACGGCACGACGGAGAGCTGCGACCTGCTCGTCGGCGCAGACGGCTACCGCTCCGCCGTACGCGGGCAGGCCTGGGGGGCGGACCCGGCCCGGCCCAGCGGGTGGTCCACCTGGCAGGGCCTGAGCGCCGTCGACATCGAGATCACCACCTCGCGGCGCGGGCTCATGATCCTCGGCCCCGAGGGCATGGTCGGGCTGATGCCCGCGGGCAACGGCCTGCTGCAGTGGTGGTTCGACCTGCGCTGGACGCACAACCCGCCGCCGCTGCGCGAGCGGTTCGGACACTGGGCCTCGCCCGTGGACCAGGTGCTGGACCAGGTGCGCGACGAGGAGATGGAGTTCTTCCCGCACTACCACTTCAAGGTGCCCAAGGTGTGGAGCTCGGGACGGGTGACGGTGCTGGGCGACGCTGCGCACACCATGCCGCCGACCGTCGCCCAGGGCGGCAACCAGGCGCTGGAGGACGCGTGGGCGCTGGCCAGAGCGCTGCGCGAGGAGCCTTCCGACGTACGGCGGGCGCTGGCGCGATACGAGCGCGCCCGCACCCGGCGCGCCGCCCTGACCTCGCGGGTGGCCAGTGCCGAGCCCGCCAACCAGTATCGGCCGACGTTGTCGCGCCTGGCGCCCGACGCGTTTCTCGGGCCCATCTACACGCGCTGGTTGCGCATGGTCAGCACCTATCTTGGAACCCATGCGGGAAGGTAGGAGCTTCCTCGCCTTCGCCCTGATCTGCGTGGGCGTGGTGTGGGACACGGTCGACGGCGCGTTCAGCCCGGCGTGGCTGTCGTGGGCCGCGCTCGCCGTGGCCGTCGTGCTCTACTCCCTCGCCGTGCTGCTGGCGTTCGGCGGCGACCGGCGGCGCGCGCAGTGGGCGCTGGCCGGGCACGTGGCGGTGGTGGCGGTGATGTCGTGGTTCTACGGCAGCGGGTGGTTCTACCTGTTCCCGCTGGCCGCCATCGCGTGCGGGACGGTCCTTCCCGCGCGGCGGGTACGGCCGGCGATGATCGCCCTGGGGGCGGCCACGGGGCTGGTGGCCTGGCACGGCGGGCGCGGCATCGAGACGATCCTGGCGCTGGGGTGGGGCACGTTCAGCGCGGGTGTGGTCGTGGCGCTGATACTCAACATGGACAAGGTGATCACCGAGCTGCGTGAGACGCGGCAGTTGCTGGCGGAGACGGCGGTGGCCGAGGAACGGCTGCGGTTCTCCCGTGACCTGCACGACCTGCTCGGGCACACGCTGTCGGTGATCGTCGTCAAGGCGGAGGCGGTGCGCAGGCTCATCCCGCGCGACCCCGGGCAGGCGGCGGCGCAGGCGGCGGACATCGAGGCGGTGGGGCGGCAGGCGCTGACGGAGGTGCGTGAGGCTGTCACCGGGTACCGCAGCGGGAGTCTGGCGGGGGAGCTCGGGCGGGCGCGTGACGCGTTGGACGCGGCGGGGGTCTCGCTCCGGGTGCGTCAGGAGGGCGACGGGCTGGGGGCGCAGGAGGAGGCGCTGCTGGGGTGGGTGGTGCGTGAGGGCGTCACCAACGTCATCCGGCACAGCGGGGCCCGCTCGGTGGTGATCACCGTGTCCGGCCGTACGGTGACCATCCACGACGACGGCGACGGTCTTTCGGGAGACGGTGGCGGTTTGTCGGGAGACGGTGGTGGCAGCGGGTTGCGTGGGTTGCGGGAACGGCTGGCGCAGGCGGGCGGCACCCTCCACGCGGGCCCCCACCCGGACGGCGGCTTCGCGCTGACCGCCACGCTCAAGGCCGCCCCGGAAGAGCTCTAGGCCCAGCCCGGGAATGACCCTTCACATCGAGAGCGCTCAGAACCCCTCTGTTAGGGGCTCAAAGCCCGGCCTGGAGCGGTCGCTTCAGCCTTCCAGGTAGCGCAGGACGGCGGCGACGCGGCGGTCGACCTGGTCGCTCGGGCTCAGATCCAGTTTCCCGAAGATGCTGCGGATGTGCTTGTGCACCGCCCCCTCCGTCACATGCATCCGCTCGGCGATCGCGGTGTTCCCCAGCCCCTCGGCCATGAACCCCAGCACCTCCCGCTCCCGCCCGGTCAGCCGCTCCAGAGGGTCGATCCGCCGCGTGAACAACTGCGCCACCACCTCGGGATCGATCGCCACCCCACCCTTGGCCACCCGGTGCAACACGTCCAGGAACTCCGCCACCCGCCCCACCCGCTCCTTGAGCAGGTACCCGACCCCGGCAGCGCCCCCGGCCAGCAGCTCGGTGGCGAACGCCTGCTCCACGTACGCCGACAACACCAGCACCGTCATCGACGGATGCAGCCGCCTGGCCGCCACCGCGGCCTTGATGCCCTCGTCGGTGTGGGTGGGCGGCATGCGCACGTCGACCACCGCCACGTCGGGCAGGTGCTCCTCCACGGCCGCCATGAACTCCACCGGGTTGGCCACCGCTGCCACGACCTCGATGCCCTCCCCGCCCAGCAGCAGGGCCAGGCCCTCGCGCAGCAGCGCGTCGTCCTCGGCGATGACTACGCGCACGGTAGCTCCACTTCGATCGTCGTCGGCCCGCCATCGGGGCTGGTCAGGGTGAAGGCGCCGTCGTGCGACTCCACCCGGCGGCGGATTCCGGCCAGGCCGGACCCGTCGTGTTCCTGCGCGCCGCCCTTGCCGTCGTCGCGTACCTGGATGCGCAGCTGCTGGCCGTTCAGACTCACCTGTACGGTGGCCCGCCGGGCGCCGCTGTGCTTGGAGATGTTGGTGAGCGCCTCGGCGACGGTGAAGTAGGCGGTCGTCTCCACCGACAGCGGCAGCGTCCCGAGCTCGCCGACCTCCAGCCCGCACGGCACTCCGCACTCGGCGGCCAGCGCGCTGAGCGCCCCGGCCAGGCCCTTGTTCTCCAGCACGGGCGGCAGGATGCCGCGCACGACCGCGCGCAGCTCGGCCAGGGCCTGCTCGGCGGCGCCCTGGGCGCGTTCGAGGGCGATCGCGCTGGTGGCCGGGTCGCGGGCGAGCGCCCGCTTGGCGGCGGCGACCATGACGACGACCGCGACGAGCCGGTTCTGCGCGCCGTCGTGCAGGGAACGCTCGATACGGCGCAGCTCGGCGGCGTGGGCGCGCAGGGCGCCCGCCCTTGTGGCGGTGAGCTTGGCGACGCGTTCCGTGAGGTCTTCCGAGGGGTGGGGGCTGAGCAGGCGCCGGCCGTACCAGTCGACCAGCTGCGCCAGTCGCGGGCCGACCAGGACGGCCAGGACCAGCCACAGCACGCTGGACAGGCTCACCAGCCACACGGCCGGCCAGGTCAGCGCGGGGATGCCGATGGCGGAGGAACTCTCGCCCTCGGGCAGCAGCCGCCACCACAGGGGTAGTGACAGGTCGCGGACGGCGTTGATGGGCAGCGCTACGCCGACGATGCTGAGCACCAGGCCCGCGGTGCCGTGCAGGGCGATCCAGGACAGGTCGCGGCCCGTGGTGGCCGACGGGGTGAGGACCGGGGCGCCCCAGCGGGAGAGCCGGGTGCGTTCGCGGTCGGTCACCATCCTGGTCAGTGCGAGCATCTTGGGCAGGATCAGGAACCCGACTCCCAGCCCGCACAGAGCCAGCGTGACCAGCCAGCACGTGAGGGTGAGCAGGGCGAGCATGGCGGTGCCCACTCCGCCCGCGAGGCGGTCGAGAGCCTCGAAGGCGTTGCGCATCATGCTGACTACTTTAGGAGAACACCCCAAACCCGACATTCCAGCCAGCTGTACCATCGGCGTCAGGTCTACGGGATGGTTGGCTCAGCTGGGCGTTTCTAGGTTGGACGGCATGAGAATCCTGCTGTGGATCGTGCTGGTCGTCGGCGTCGCCGTCAACATCGTGGGCAACGCCATCGGGCGCAACCTGGCCGTCGGGCTGCCGGGTGGGCTGGTCGCGGCCGCCTGCGCTGCCGCCCTCATCACCCACCACGTCCGCAACCGCCGCCGCTCATGACAACCGCCCCACCACTTCGGGAGGGGCCCTCGCCTCGGGGGAGTCCCCCTGCCACACCACGCGATGCCGGGTCTCAGGCGTTGTCGCGGGGGATACGGAGCCGCAGCCGGTAGCCACCTTCCGCGGTCGGTCCTGCCTCCAGGGTCCCGTGCAGGAGTTCGGCGCGTTCCCGCAGGCCCACGAGCCCCTGCCGGGAACCTGGCAGGGGCAGGGAAGGACGGGTGGGCGGGGTGTTGGTGACGGTCACTCCGACGTCGTTGCCGTCCTGCCACAGCTCGACGGTGGCTCTCGCGCCAGGGGCGTGCTTGCGCACGTTGGTCAGGGCTTCCTGGACCGTTCGGTAGAGCCCTCGCTGGGCGGGTGCGCTGACGATGGCTGGGAGTTCCCTGGTCAGCATGACCTCGATGCCGCTCGACTCCACCAGTTTCCGCAGGTCGGTCAGGGTCGGCTGAGGGGTGAGCTCGGTGGCGTGACCGCCAGAGGCGCGTAGCAGCGTGACCATGGAGCGCAGTTCGTCGAGCGTGGCCACGCTCAGCGAGCGGATGGTGCGGGCAGCCTCTTGGACCTGCGGGTCCTTGGTGGCGACCTGCAGGGCGCCGGCCTGCACCGCGATGAGGCTCACCTGGTGGGAGACCACGTCGTGCATCTCACGGGACAGCTGGGCGCGTTCTTTGGCGACGACGGCCTGGGCGTGCAGGGCGCGTTCGTGTTCCCGGGCCTCCTCGATCTCCTGCAGCCGCCGGGCCAGGTCCCGTCGTGCCTGGACGAGCTGACCGAACAGGACCGGGGCGATGGCGATCGCCAGGTTGTAGACGAAGTAGAGCAGCGTGAAGGTCTGGCCGACTTCGGAGAGGTCGGACGGTGGCCACGGGATGCTGCCCGCGATGGCCGTCACCGCGACGCATACCGCGAGAAAGCGTCGGTCGCGGGACCGTTCGGCCAGCGTGAACAGCGCCACGAGCGGAGCGACGGCTATCTGGGTCACGACCATGACCGGCAGGGTGAGCAGGAAGACGGGGAACGGGAATCTGCGGCGGAAGAGCAGCGCGCCGCAGCCGAGCAGGGCGAACGCGGTGCCGAGGCGGGTCTGCTCCCAGGTGTTCAGCCATACGTCCAGCGCCGCCACCGCCACCAGGGCGAGGTCGACGACCGGCGCGGGCACACGCCGCCACAGGGTGCCTGCGCGGCTCATCATCCGGCCTGCGACTGCTTGCGTTCGTCCAGCAGTCCGGCCCGCTGCGCCAGCAGCGCGGCCTGCACCCGGCCGGTCACCCGCAGCTTGGTGAGGATCGCGCTGACGTGGTCTTTGACCGTGCCAGCGCCCAGGTGGATACGCGCCCCGATGTCCGCGTTCGACAGGCCCTCCGCCACCAGGACCAGGACGTCACGTTCGCGCGGGGTGAGCAGCCGGACGCGAGCCGCATCCTCGGTGCCGGGATTGTTGTGCAGCAAAGCCCGGGAGGCCTTGGGGGACAGCACGACTCCGCCCGCCGCGAGCGTACGCACCAGGTGGGCGAGCTGGTCGGGTTCGGTGTCCTTGAGCAGGAAACCGGCCGCGCCGGAGTGCAGCGCGGTCAGCACGTACTCATCGGTGTCGAACGTCGTCAGCATGGCCACCACCGGGGCGTCCGGCATCATCCGCACCTGGCGCAGGACGGTGAGTCCGTCGACATCCGGCATCCGGATGTCCAGCAGCACCACGTCGGGCGACTCCCGGCGGACGGTCTCGACGGCGTCTCCTCCGCTCGCGGTCGCGACGACCTCGATGTCGTCGGCCGCACCCAGAATGAGGCTGAAACCCGAGCGCACCAGAGCCTCGTCGTCCACCACCACTACCCGGATCACGTGCTCCGCCTCGCTCTCGTCCATCGTGGCCAGCCTGCTTTCGATCTTAGGATTGGCCCCAGGGCCTGGGCGCTGCGCCATGCCTCAAGACTCGGGAACAATGTCCCGCCGCCCGGGTGGGGGGCTCAGCGTCGTAACGTGACCAGATCCGCCCTTCGACCGCCTCGAGCACGAAATGGGCGACGTCTGCCCTGCTGATGCGGTCGGCCAAGAGCTCGCGCTTCAGGAGCATGGCGAGATACGGCTCTGTCCTGCCCGCACCGAGCGCAGACACCACCACGACGCGACGGTGACGCGGGGGTCATGGCGCTGCGGCAGCCTGGCAGGGTCGCGGACCAGCACGCTGACCTCGTGCCCGGCTGTGAGTATCTGGTCCAGCACGTGCCGGCCCGTGCGCCCGGTAGCGCCAAGAAGGGTGAGCCTCATGGGATATTCCTCTCTCCGGAGGTACGGCATCGGCCATGGGCCGGACGTTCCCGAGATCGATCACGCGGTCAGGGTCACGCGTGGGCTTCCTTCCTCGAGCATGCCATCGACATCGGGCGTCCCTTGCTCGTGCGCATGATGTCCAGCCGTACGGCGGGGCGGATCCGGCTGGTCGGCGGGGTGGACGGGCACCACCCCCGGCAATGCGTGGCCCGCCCGGGTCAGCTCGTGGCGGGGCTGTGCCCTGGTCCGGCTGAACGGCCGCGGGAGTTCGAGCGTGAGGAAGGCCTCGGCCCGTAGCGCGGACATCCCGATCCTGGGCAGGTCGCGAGCGGCCGGGTACATCACGAAGCGCGGCTCCCACGCTGGATCGAACTTGGCGTTGAACCGCGCGCCAGGCGCGGATGACCGGACCGGCGCCGCCCCGGCTGCTGCTCATGGACGAGGCCACCTCCCAGCTCGACGCCGTCAACGAACGGGCGATCCGGGAGGTCATCGCCAAGGTCGCCCGCGAGACGACGGTGCTGGTGGGCGCTCACCGCCTGTCGACGGTGACGGACGCCGACCGGATCGTCGTGATGGAAGCGGGACGGGTCCGAGCGGTGGGCAGTCACACCGACCTGCTCACGCGGGACCGGTTGTACGCGCGCCTGGCCGCCACCCAGCTCCTGGCCTAGATCGGGAAGTGGCCGCGGCGGATGCGCCAGTGCCGTCCCGCCTTGAGGTGGTCGATGACCGCACGCTGGAGTGCGGTACGGCGCGGCAACTGGTCGAGCGGCGTGGTCAGGGTTCGGAACACGAATCGCAGCACCTCGACGTCGGCGTCCAGCCCTTCCGGCTCCTCGTAGGGGTCCAGCTCGAACCTGCGCTGGAACCGGACGATGTTGGAGTCCTCTGGCAGGTACTCCAGGAGTTGCGGATCGAGCAGCCACGAGCCGCAGGCGAACTCGGTGTAATGCTCGTCGGGAAAGTGGCGGGGAAAGAACGCGCGGGCTTCGCCGAGCGACGCCTCGACCGCCTCGGGAGTCATCGGCCCGGACTCGGGGATGTGCAGGTCGATGGCGGTCCCGCCGCGGTGGTACTGCAGCCGGCCCAGCTCGTAGATGGCACCGCGGGCGTGCAGTGTCAGCCAGCTCTGCATGACCGGCCAGCCCTCGCCGCGCATCCGCCGGTCGACCGCGAGGTTGCGGCCCAGATCCGCCAGAGCCGCCCACGAGACGGCTTCGTCAATACCGTGCTCGCGGTGGTAGTCCATGACCACACCGGTGAGTGCCAGGTACGCGTACACGTACAGATGCCGCCAGGCGGGGCCCCGCTCGCGCGGCAGCTCCGGGCCGGGCGGCAGCCAGCCGTGGCCCCCGAGATCGGCGCGGACCAGGGCGACCGAGCGGTCGAGCAGCCACCGCAGTTCCGGAGTCCACAGGGGTGATCCCGGGTCCGGCCAGCCTGCCATGATCTCGGCGGCGTCGTCCGGCCGTACGGCCAGGCGGTCGAGGAGCGCGGGCGCGTCGGCCTTGGCGGGCAGCGGAGCCGACGGCCGATCGCCGGCGAGCCGGTGCACGCGGTCGATATCGTCGAGGGGCACCCCGAGCTGGGTGGCGGTTTCGTCCAGATTCACGCGGAGGATCCTACGATCACGCGGGCGTTCCCAGACGGATTCCGCGTGCTCCAGCACGGCGTACGGCAGGCGGGCCCGCGCCATGCCAGGCGCGTCACCGACCAGCGGCAGCCGTACAGAGGATCCGGTTTCTCCGCGAGCCACGGAGCCGGGTGTGAGCGGGCCGGTGGGCCCGTAGAGCCGCGCCGTGAAGTCCAGGCAACCGGCGAACGGATGGAGGGCGACGACCTCCGCATGCCATTTCCTCACCCACGTGCGGATGACCAGTTGCCCTTCCTGGTTCGCGTAGGGGATCCAGGGAGCCAGAGCGCCGCTGCGGTCACGCGGGGGCGACGATCGCGACAACAAGGCCGCGGTCTCGATCAGCCTCGGTGTGACGGGGACGCGGCGTGCCCGGGCGCCGCCCCTCGGGCAGGGTCAGCTGCTCGCGTGAGACAGCCACGTCATACGTCGTTCCGGTCATCTGGGCACGTGGCGGCAGGGAAAGGCACGCCGGGTCCGCGCTCCGCTAGTGGCGCGGAACGAGGAGGAGGTGCCCGCCGCGTTCGGGCAGTTCGGCGCGATCCAGTGCGGGTGCCGCCGGAATACGGCAGAAACGGGCCGCAGAGCGGAGCTCGGCCTGGTCAGCCTCTGCGGTGAGGATCGCGACGGGCTTGCCAGCGGGTAAGGGCGTCGGGCGAGACCCGGGTGTAGCGGGCCAAGCTGGCGACCGAGGCGTGACCGGAGTAGGCCAGGAGTGTGCCGGCGTTGGCGCCGTTCTCGGCGGCGTGAGTAAGCGCGGAATGCCGTAGGTCGTGCAGGGTCCACCCGGGCGCGGCCGCGAGGTCTGTCGGGTCGGTGAGATCTGGGTGAGCCAGCGGTTTGGTCAGCTGGTTGAAGATCTCCTCAGCGCGACGATAGGACAGCCGGGCCCGGCCGGTGACCAGGTCCAGATCGCTGGCGGCGAGAGCGGCGCGGGCGCGCCGCTCGGTGAGGAACACCGGCCCCTTACCGCGGCCGGCGAGCAGCTTCGGTAGAAGGCGTGCGGTGCGGGTCTGCCAGACGATGATGTCGACTGCGCTGCCCTTGCGGGTGACCTTGGCGCGTCGGTTGCGCCGGTCCAGGTGTTCGATGTCCAGGCGGAGCACTTCGCTGGCGCGCGCGGCGGTCTCGTACAACATCGTCCACAGCGTCTTCTCCCGGAGCGGAGCCTCCAGATCGAACAGCGCCTCGATGTCGGTGACCGCCAGCGCACGAGTCCGATCCGGGGCGCGGCCTCGCCGTCGGAGTCGGCGGGTCGGGTCGGTGCTCAGCCAGCCCTGGTCCATCCAGAAGGACACCGCAGAACGAAGGGCGTCCAGGTGCCGGTTGAAGGTCGCAGCGGCGCTTCCGTTCCATCGTTGGGCGAACCAGGCGGTGAGCCGGTCGACGCTCTGTTCGTCGTCGAACTCGGCGAGCAGGACGGGAGTGCGGGGCGGGGCGAACTCGGAGATCAGGGCGCGCAAGGTGGAGCGGTAGGCGCGCTGGGTGTTGCGTTGCTCGGGGCCGGACAGGGTGGCCAGGTAGGCGGCCGCCGCGGCGGGCAGCGGAGGTGATCCGCTGCGTTCCAAGCGGTAAAGCTCGCCCACGGTCACCACCGCTCACCCCATGACAGCTTGCCCGGCGACGACCGGCATCTGGTGGATGCCCGCTCGGGTTGGACGTCGGCGAACTCTCGCGGCGCCTCGACGAGAGGTGAACTCGGTGGCGGCGTCGCAGAGGTGGTTGCCCTACTCGGCCTCGGCGAGCCGAGCAGCACAGAGTCAGGCGCTTGACGCACGTCGACGCTCTACGTCCCGATCCGATGCCACGCCAACGGGTCTTCAGCCGGGAAGTTCGTCGATCGTGGCGGGTTCGTGTTCGGCGACGCCGTTGACGGTGTGGCGATAGGCGCTGGAACTGGGATAGGCGTAGCGGCGAGAGCGCATGATGGAGCCGAGGGGGCGGTGGGCTTGGAGGGCGTGCCAGGGGTTGAAGGACAGGACGTCGTCGGCGTAGCGGCGACGGGCGTCGCTGTAGGGGTCCTGGGCAGGCAGGCGCAGGACGGCGACCGTCTGGTGGGGTGAGAGATCCTCCGACCACAGCACCGAGGCGTCCTCGATCGGCATCTGATCGACGTCAACGCAGAGTTGGGCGCGCAGGTCGTACTCAGCGGCGTCCCGGGCGAAGAAGGCGGTCACCAGGTCGCGCAGTGCAGATTCGCCGGCCTTTCTGCTGATGGGCCCTCCGGTGAGGGCGCGGACGCTGGCCGAACGGGGCGCTGCGGAGATCTTGGCGACGTGATCGCCGTAGCGGATCGCGGCCATGGAGTGGAACGTCTCGCCGAGGATGTGGTGGTTGGTGGCGGCGAGGGTTTCGATGGCGGGCGGAAGCGGGCGGCCCAACCGGGTGAGCGCCTTGGCGGTGATACGGGCGCCGAGACCGCCGACCTGGAGTTGGAGGTCGCTTTGGCGGGGCTGGCGTTCGAGCAGATCCTACAGTTTCGCGTACGCCCTGATGTCGCCGAACGGCAGCGTGGGGTGGTTGACCAGGAGGAAGTCCTGGGTGGACAGGCCGTCGTCGAGGGCGCGTGGGCCGTGGACTTCGAGAACTTTGATGGCCATGCCGCGCTGGGCGTTGACCTGGTCGGAGCGCAGGTCGCCGGGCGCGGTGGAGAGCCGGACGATCACTGGGTAGGTGCGGGGGACGGCGAAGAGGCCCTGGGCGAGGTGGCCGGGGAGGTCGGGCAGCACCTGCAGTTCGCCGGCCAGCACGCCGTGGCTCTTGGCGTGGGCGTCGCGCAGGCCGTGCCGGTGCTTGGCGGCGACCTGGCGGTTGGCTTCCAGCATCGCCTGCACGACCTGGCGGACGAGGTCGTCCTCGCCTGGGAGGAGCCGCTCCAGATCGTCGGAGTAGCGGATGTAGGCCGTCACGCGTGTTCCTCTCCCAGCCAGCCGATGGCCGACAGGCTGGGCATGAAGAAGTACTCGCCGCCGAGCAGGGTGTTGAAGCTCTGGATGCCGTGCACGCGTCGCGGTGGCGTGCCGGGCACGGTGAAGTACGCCTGTTTGTCCTGCAGCGAGATCATGGGATCCTTCTCCTTGCCGAGGCCAACGAAGTTGCCGGAGTTGACCCATTCGCTCTGCAGGAACTCCACGGTGTCGATGGCGCGTGCGCCCAGCGCGATGAAGTCCAGGCCGCGTGGCCGGCTGTCGTCGTGGAGCGCGTCCGGGGGCAGCGGTGTGCCGTAGGAGGTGCCGCGGCGGATGAGCCTGCGGATGTTGACGTCGCTGAGGACTTCGAGCTTGGTCGTGCGCGGGTTCATCCGCCGGATGTGGGAGCCCAGTGGTGTGCGCAGGCCGCGGGGGTCGTCGGCGTAGTCGAAGTCGTTGATCCGTTCGGGGCGGGTGAGGGCCGCATCGTCGTGGTCGGGCGAGAGCGCCAGCGGGGCGCCGCTGCGCCAGCGGCCCACCAGCTTGGCGGCCAGCAGTTCGCGCTCGGCGTCCGTAGCGGCGTTGTCGTGCAGGTACCGGTTGAACGCTGCAACGTGCGAGTGGTATTTGCGGAACACCATGAAGGTTCCGTTGCGGCCCAGAACGTCCGGGGAAGGCATCGGCAGCGGCCGCCGGGTCTCGCTGGCGTAGCCGAGCACGAACTCTCCGGCCTTGATCGGCCGCTCTCTTGTCGGCAGCGGTCCGGTGCCGCTGCCCTCGATCAGCGGCTGGGTGAAGCCGTCGCGGAACCCGAAAACATTGGTGGCCGGCGCAGGTACCGCGAAGTCCTGATGCGACAGGAGCCGGATGCCCGCCAGCCCTCGCAGTTGCTGTTCGTAGCCGGCGACCTCGCTGCGCCAGTCGGGCTCGCTGGCGGCGTAGACGCTGAGCGCGACGTGCACGCGGGGGCTGCCGAACGGCGCCTCCCAGTTCGCCGGAGCGTTCACCCCGACATCCCGCAGACGGTCGGCGCGTGCGGCCATGCCCACGCGGAAGTTGGCGGGAAAGGAGGCCAGTGACTCCTTGGGCACGCCGAGTGCGACCAGGCCCTGGTAGCTGAGGGTCAATGCCAGCCAGGATGGGCGCGGCTCATCCCAGCGGGCCGCGCAGGTCACCCTCGGAGCCAGGCGGCGCATCAACTCCCGGCCCGCGGCGGCGTCGAGGATCTCCAGGATCGCGTGCGTCCCGAAGTACGGTTCGGGACGCGGTCGCAGGATCGCCGCCTGGATGTCGTCGAGCTCGAGGGCCGGCCGGTGCAGGAGACGCCGCAGGAGGTCCATGGGTCAGTTGAGCACGGTCAGGAAGGTCTGCACGGTGGCGTCCTGCCGCTTGAGGCGGGAAACCTCCGCGACTGTGACGGTGGGATGCGCCACGAACCAGGCCGAGGCCGGCACCTGGTACTGGACGATGAAGTCCTTCACCTGGGTGAGGCGATCCCCGGCCAGCCCTCGATGTTGCCGAACAGGTAGTCCATCATGTCGGGAATCTTGGTGGCGAAGTCGTCGATGTAGGGGTCCCACTCGCCGTCATAGGCGGTGGCGAACAGCAGCTTGGTGTCGTTGTCGAGGAAGACGAAACGCATGTTGTGCAGGGTGCCGACCTGCCCGGCGCCCGCCAGATTGCCGTTGATGAGGTCGAAGAACTTCCTCAGCCGTGCTGCGCCGTCCGGCTTGAGCGGCATGATCACCGTAAGTTCCGAGACCTCGCCGCTCTTGGCGCCGACGCGGCCCGCCGTGGTCACCACATGCTCGGCCGCCGTCTTGTCGGCCAGGAGCTCCCCGATGCGAACCTTCAGCGCCACCTTCGCATCCGCCAAGGTCTGCTCGACCTTGGCCCGGATCGTGTCGGGCAGCTGCTGATACCTGGCCTGCAGATTCTCTTCGCCCACCACATACTCCTCAACGGGTGAAATCGCCACTCACAGCCGTATTCCCCACACGCAACCCCTGTCGGCGGTGCTGGCGCACTCATTGCCTCCTGCCGATGCAAGCTTGGATCCAGCCATCGTGGCGGCGGACGCTGGATCACCGCGCGCCTGCGCAGGCTTATGAGGGCTGCCGCGCGGGACTCACCTCTGGGCCGCCGCCTAGCAGGTCCCAGGAGGTACGACAGGACCGAATGACATCCGGTCCTGTCGAGCCTGACGCCGAGCTGCCCTCTCCGATTCGCGAGGCGACGGGTACCGGAAGGACGCGGACAGGCGACGTTCCGCTTGACGCCCCGTAACTAGGCGGCGCTGTCGCCTTGGGCAAGCTCGTCCAGGTTCGGCAGGGGGCGACGGCAGACTTCCCGTGCTTCGTCGGCGGGAAGACCGAACATGCGCAGCAGGTCCTCGGTGATCTGGTCGGCGGCTCGGGCGTCGTCACGGTCGGGCTGGTCATGCAGCAACTGGCCCAGGGACAGTGCGGCGCCGGCCGCGACCGTCAGAGCCAGCTCAGTGTCGGCCACGGTGAAACGACCGGCCTGGGTGGCGGCCTGGATGTCGCGACGCGCCCGGGGAACCAGTCCCCGCTCCGACCGGGTCAGGGCCATCCCGCGGTTCAGCAGGACCTTGCTCAACTCGGGATGGCGGCGGTGCAGGCGTCCGGTGAGCCGGAAACTCCGCGCGAAGATCTCGGCGGGATCATCCAGATCCAGGGTCAGTTCGTCGAGCAGTGCGCCATGGCGGTCGAGGGCCTCTTCCACAGCAGCGTGGAAGAGGTCTTCCTTGCTGTCGAAGTGGTTGTAGAACGAGCCCATGCCCACGTCGGCGGCCTGGGTGATCTCCAGGATGGGGACGCTCGTCTGGCCGTCGGCGATGAAGGCCTGAGCTGCGCGGATCAGTGCGGCGCGGGTGCGCGCCTTGCGCCGATCCAGGCGGTTGAGTGCCGCCCCCGCCTCCTTCGCCATGCCTGCTCAGCTCCTCCGAAGTCACGTCCCGCACTCACCATAGCGCCTTCCTTCAGTTTTGACGATATCCTCACTTCTGAGTCTTGACGATGTACTCATAAGTGAGGATATCGTCAGAAGTGCTGAAAAGGAGGTGGCCCATGATCGACCACCATGACCCGCATGCCGGCCTGCACAGCGAGCAGGGCGCCCTCAAGGGCGAGCATCCCGGAAGGGCGCCCAATCCGATCGTCAAGGTGCACGACCTTGCCTGGCTGGAGTTCAGCAAGCCGGATCTGGAACGCGCCGAACGATTCGCCCACGCCTTCGGATTCACCACAGCGCTGCGTACCGCCGACGCGCTCCACCTGAGAGGCACCGACGCGGGCTCCCCGTGCGTGCTCATCCGGAAGGGATCTCGATCGAAGTTCATCGGCCCGGCCTTCCAAGCGGCCGACCCGAGCGATCTGCTGCGGCTGGCGCAGGCCACCGGCGGCAAGGCCGCACCGTTGCCGGAGAGCCTGGGCGGGCTCGCCGTCGACCTGGCCGACCCGCAAGGCCACCGAGTACGGGTCGTCTCCGGAACGCACGAGCTGGTCGCGCTGCCGGCGCAGGTCCCACTCACCTTCAACGTCGGGCACGACACGGCGCGCACCAATGCCACCCAGCGACCGCCGCGTGAGCCCGCCCTGGTGCAGCGGCTCGGCCACGTGGTGGTGCAGACCACCCGCTACCTCCAGAGCTTGAACTGGTATCTGGAGCATCTGGGGCTGATCGTCAGCGACTTCCTCTACTACCCAGGGCAGCGCCAACGCGGGCCGGTGATGAGCTTCATCCGCTGCGACCGCGGCGCGACGCCCACCGACCACCACACGCTCGCGATGACCCTCGGCCCGGTCGACCGCTACGTGCACTCCGCCTACCAGGTGGCCGACCTCGACGCGCTGGCCGCAGGCGGCGAGCATCTGCTCGAGGAGGGCTACCGGCGGTCCTGGGGCATCGGCCGGCACATCCAGGGCAGCCAGATCTTCGACTACTGGCGCGACCCCGACGGCTTCCTGGTCGAGCACTTCAGCGACGGCGACCTGTTCGACTGCACGCTGGAGCCCGGCTGGGCGCCCATGACCGCCTCCGGCCTGGCCCAGTGGGGCCCTCCGGCCAGCAAGGACTTCCTCGGCATCGCACCCGGCCGGGAATCTCTGCGGGAACTGGCCGGAATCGTCCGCGCGGTGCGCGAGGACAACGAATTCGACCTGCACCGCCTTCGCGGCCTGCTGAAAGTAGCCAGCTCATGAGCACCTCCATCCTGCGCACCGCCGATGCCTGGTGGGTGGCCACGCCCGCCGGCGCCGCCAAGGTGAACACCCAGGCCACCACCACCGGTCAACTGCTGGCCGACCGGCAGGCGATCGCCGCAGCCGCCACTAGCACCGACACCGTTGCCCTCGACAGCCTGACCCTGTGCTCGCCGGTCACCGCGCCCTGCCGCGTCGTCGCCCAGATGACGAACTTCGCCTCCCACGTCAAGGACGCGGGCATGGACCCCGCCGCCATCCCGCTGACCTTCTTCCGCAAATCCTCCGGCTCGATCAGCGGACCCTACGACGAGGTCATCCGGCCTGCCCACGTACGGCTGCTGGACTACGAAGCAGAGATCGGGCTCGTCTTCGGCCGGCAGATGCCCGTAGGCACCCCGGTCACCGCCGACAACCTCCCCGACTACGTCGCGGGCCTGGTGGTCACCAACGACGTCTCCGCCCGGGACCTGCAGTTGCCCAAGACCCAGTTCTATGAATCGAAGTCCTACCCCACCTTCACCCCGGTCGGCCCCGTTCTGCTGCTGCTGGAGCCCGGCGAGTTCAAGCGGTTCTCCGAGCTGCGGCTGCGCCTGCGGGTCAACGGCGAGATTCGGCAGAACATGACGGTCACCGACATGATCTACCAGCCTCTCGAAACGCTGCGGGCGTTGACCCGCTTCCAGCGGATGGACGCCGGTGACTTGCTGCTGACCGGCACGCCCGTCGGCACCGCACTCAGCGCGCCGCCCAAGGCGGTCGAGATCCTCGCCTCGCTGCTGCCGCCCGCGCTCAAGTGGAAGCTCTTTTTCGAGCGCCAGGCCAACAACCCCCGATACCTGCAGGACGGCGATGTCATCGAGATCGCCGTGGCCACCGACGATGGCGCCCTCGATCTGGGCAGCCAGCGCACGGTCGTGAGGCATACACGATGACGCACCACGCCGAGGGCGAACGCCCCCTGGTGCTGGTCCCGGAAGACCTGCCTGTGGTGGAGGCGGTGCCGCTGGCCGAGCGCGACCTGCCAGCCTCCACCTACGACCTGCTGGCCCGCACCGCCACCGCGACCCCGGACGCCCCCGCCCTCCACCTGCTCGGCGAGGGTGAGGAGAACAGCTGGAGCTACGGCGAGCTGCTGACCCGCGTCCACCAGGCGGCCAACCTGTACACCAGCCTGGGGTTGCCGCCGGGCGGCACGGTGGGGCTGCTGCTGCCCAACACCGGCCACACCTACGCCGCGCTGCTGGGCGCCCAGGCCGTCGGCGTCGCAAATCCGGTCAGCCCGATGCTGGCCGACCAGCACATCATCGACATCTTCACCGTGACCCGGGCCGAGATTCTCGTGGTGGCAGCTGACCTACGAGAGAAGGCGCTACGCATAGCCCGGGGGCTGCCGCACCTGCGCGCCCTGCTGATCGTGGGCGACGATGCCCGGAATGGCGACGACTTCGAACGGCTCGCGGCCGAACAGACCGGCGACCGGCTGATCAGCTCCCACCGGCCCACGCCGCACGACCTGGCCGCCTTCTTCCACACCGGCGGTACTACCGGCACGCCAAAGATCGCCCCGCACACGCACGCCATGCAGGTCTACATGGCCTGGGCACTCGGCTGCTCGGGCGCCTACCTGGGCGGCGGGGTGGCGCTGGCCGGACTGCCGCTGTTCCACGTCAACGCCCTGCACGTCACCGGCCTTGCGCCGTTCATGCACGGCGCGAGCGTGGTCAGTCTCGGCCCGCTCGGCTACCGCGACAAGACGCTCATGGCCGACTTCTGGCACATCATCGAGCGCTACCGCGTCACCGCCTTCTCGGCTGTGCCGACCGTGTACGCGAGTCTGCCGCCGGTCCCCGACGGCGTGGACATCTCCAGCCTGCGCGCCGGCGTGGTCGGCGCCGCCCCACTACCCGGCCGGGTGCGCGCCGACTTCGAGCAGGCGGTCAAGGTGCCGATGCTGGAGGGATACGGGCTCACCGAGGCCACCTGCGCCAGCGCAGCCACTCCCGCCTTCGCTCCCCGCCCGGGATCGGTCGGGCTGCGCCTGCCGTACCAGCAGATCAAGGCCGTGACGGTGGACACCGACAGCCGTCCCACCGGCGACTGCCCGCCCGGCCAGAGCGGGATACTGGCCATCAAGGGGCCCGCGGTCTTCCCCGGCTACCTCGGCAGCGACGGTCCCGATCCCACCGGCAAGATCTTCGACGGCTGGCTGATGACCGGCGACCTCGGCCATGTGGATGCCGACGGCTACGTCTACCTGACCGGGCGGGCCAAGGATCTCATCATCCGCGGCGGCCACAACATCGACCCGCGGGCCGTCGAGGAGTCCCTGCTGGCCCATCCCCATGTGTCCGGCGCGGCCGTGGTGGGCCGTCCCGACACGCACTCCGGCGAGGTGCCGGTCGCCTACGTGACCGTTACCGGGCAGGTCAGCGAGGATGACCTGCTGGCCTGGGCCCAGGCACACGCTCCTGAGTCGGCAGCCGCACCCAAGGCCCTGCACATCGTCGATGCGCTGCCCATGACCGCGGTCGGCAAGCTGTTCAAGCCCGCGCTGGTCGCCGACTCCGTTCGCCGCATCCTCACCGAGCTCGCCCCCAGCGCCTCGGCCGAGGTCGTGCTGGAGGACGGGCGACCTGTCGTCCTGATCGTCCCGGATGAGCAGCTGATAGCCGCACTCGACCGTTACCCGATCCGCTACCGGCTGGTGACCTCAGGATCGAACCTGTTGTCCGCGACTTCCTCACCCGGCACCCGGCAGGTGTGCTGGCCACCACCCGGACCGACGGCGGGGTACGCCAGTCAGTCGTCTACTTCGCCCTGGACGGCGACCGCCTGCTCATCTCCACCGAACCCGCTCGCGCCAAGGCCAAGGACGTGCAGCGCACCGGCCGTGCGTCCCTGTGCGTCGTCGGGACGGCGGCGCCGTACCCGTCAGTGACGCTGGAAGGCACAGCCCGCATCCGCACCGCAGGCATCGGAGCGGACACCGCACGGGTCTGGTCGCGGATCGGCGGCCAGAGCGTCGAGCCGCTGAGCGATGGGGACCTGGAAGCGATGAACCGCGTCGTCCTGGAGATCACCGTCCAGCGCGTCTACGGCGCCAGCTATCTGGAGAACACGGCATGAACCCGCGCACCATTCCGGTCGTCGTCATCGGCGCAGGTCCCACCGGTCTGACGGCTGCGACCCTGCTGGCTCAGTACGGCGTCGCCTGCCTGGTACTGGAGCGGTGGGAGTCGATCTATCCGCAGCCGCGGGCCGTTCACCTCGACGACGAGATCCACCGGATCCTGGCTCGTCTCGGGCTCGGTGAGAAGTTCACCCGCATCTCCCGGCCGGCCAGCGGGCTCCGCCTGCTCGACCGCGACATGCGCGTGCTGGCGGAATTCCGCCGCGGCACTGCCATCGGCCGCAACGGCTACCCAGAGGCCAACATGTTCGACCAGCCAGAGCTGGAAGCGCTCCTGCGCGTGAACCTGAAGCGGCACCCGGCCATCACGCTGCGCGGCAACGCCGAGGTCACTGCGCTTACCCAGGACGGGCCGGGACCGGTGAGGGTCGAGTTCACCGACCGATCCACCGGCCAGCGCCACACGGTTCTGGCGACCTACGTACTGGGCTGCGACGGCGCAGGCAGCCTGACCCGAGCCTCGATCGGCTCCACCATGCGGGACCTGCGCTTCGCGCAGCGCTGGCTCGTGGTCGACGTGGCCACCGACGCCGACCTTGACGCATGGGAGGGCGTGCACCAAGTCTGCGACCCGCATCGCGCCGCCACCTACATGCGCATCGGACCCACCCGCTACCGGTGGGAGTTCCGCCTGCGCCCCGGCGAGCTCGCCGCCGACTACCAGGCAATCGACCGCCTGCATCCCTTGCTCGCCCCCTGGACCCGCCACATCCCAGCCGAGGACCTGAACCTGCTGCGAGTAGCCGAATACACCTTCCGCGCCCAGATCGCCGACCGATGGCGGGATCGGCGGATCTTCCTGCTGGGCGATGCCGCCCACCTCACCCCGCCCTTCATCGGCCAGGGCATGGGCGCCGGACTGCGGGACGCGGCTAACCTGTCCTGGAAATTGGCGGGCGTCCTGAACGGAGACCTGCCCGAGGACGTCCTCGGCACCTAAGAAACGGAACGAAAACCCCACGTGCAGGCCCTGATCCGGATGGCCAAGCTGATCGGGACGGCGATGACGCAAGGCGGCGAACTGGGCAACCTCATCCGCGCTGCCCTGGCGCCGCGCCTGCATCTGCTGCCCGGGTTCAAGCAGCGGATCCTGAGCAGCGCCACCCCGCCCCTGCCCCGCTCCAGCCTGGTAGCGGGGCCGCGTCTGCGCCGCCGCACCCTGGCCGGCCGACTGTGCCCCAACCCCATCCTCGACGGAGAGCGGCGATTCGACGACGTGGCCGCGGGCCGTTTCGCCATGTTGTCCTCGGCCCCGGCCACGGCGGCGCAACAGGCCGAGGTCGAGCAGCGCGGCGGTATCCTGCTCCTGGCCCGACCCGGTAGCGAACTGCACCGCTGGTTGCGTCGCGGACACGTAACGGCCGCCATCGTCCGCCCAGACGGCACAGTGCTACGCGCCGGGCGTGATCTCTCGTCCCTGTGCGCGAACCTGCCCTGCTTCACGGCCCCTACCAGGCGAATCCCCTGAACTCCGATGAGGCCGGAATATCGATCATGAACATCGCGATTTTCGGCGCCGTCGCTGGTTCAGCAGCCGAGCTGAGCGGCTCACTCATGACCCTCGAACCCGTCGTCGGGGATCACGGTGCGAACAGGACCCGTGATTCGAGGTCGAGATGTGTGGTGGGGTCGGCAGCCGGTGGGGTCAGATTGAGGATCCAGTTGCCGAACCGGCGGATGACGTGCGTGATGTAGGGCGAGATGGTGGCCAGATCATCGGGGTCGACGGGGCGTCCTTCGGCGGCGATGGCGTTGGAGATGTGCCGGTGGGCGAGGCCTCCGTAGCCTCCGTATCGAATGTGGCTTTCGGCCAGGAGATTGTTCTCCCACGTTTCGACCTGGGAGCCGTCCGCAACCACCTCCACCCGATGTCCACGGGCGGCCAGAGCGCCGGAGAGAGTGGCGGTGGCGCGGATGGTGCCGCCGATGCCGTACGCGCTGTCCAGCAGAAAGGCGGTCTTGTTCATGCCCGGCCGGTCAGTATCTTGCAGAGGTCAGGAGCATCCCCGCCGACCGGCCTATCGGACGAACTTCGTCACCTTGGTGACGGCGCTCAGCAGATACTCCAGCGGCCCGCGGCGAAAGAACCGCGACCAGATCCCGGCGAAGAGGATCGCTCCCGCGATGAGCACGAGCAGTGGCAGCCAGGCAGTGTAGGTGGCGCCGTCGTGGTGCAGGGATGCCACCTCCATGACCACGAAGTGGCCGACGTAGGCCGTCAGGGACATCGTGCCCACGGCGATGATCGGCGTCATCAGCTTGCGCAGCCGCGGCAGCCGTTCCATCGCCACGGTCGCGCAGACGATCACGGTGATCGCGAACCCCACGCTGCCGATGATGTCGAACGTCGTACCGCTGTGTGGCTCGGCCATCAGCAGCGACCAGGCCGAGTCTTGGTCGGCCATTTCACCCGCCTTCTCGAGCATGCCGTCCGGTTCGGGGCCCGAGCTCGACGCCGACGGCATGTGCGCCATCGCGGCCGCCTGAACGCCGTCGAACAGCTTGCCCAGCAGCCACGCTGTGCCGTACCCGAGCACCATGAGCGCGGGACCGAGCGCGGCCAGCCGTCGCCGCACCGTGACGGCGGACAGGTCGAGCCTGCCCAGCGCCATTCCGGCGATCACGAAGGTCATCCAGGGGAGAGTCGGGTAGAGGCCGGTGAGCAGGAGGTCGAGGACGCCCACCTCGCTGAGCCGTTCGAGGGGGTCGTAGGCGTTGATCGCCGTGGTGATCGACTCGTTCAGCAGCAGCTTGAGGCCGAACGCCAGCTGCGGCAGGGCGAGCGCGAGGACGGCCGCGATGATGGCGAGAGTCCTGGCGCGCAGCCGTACCAGGGGCAGGGCCAGCAGGAACCAGAGCCCGTAGAAGGCGAGGATCACCACATCGCCCCAGAGCATCGTCATCGCGGTGCCGAGCACCAGCAGGACAGCGGCGCGGATCGCGATCTGGGCCTTCGCCTGGCGGCCGGGCTTCGGTTCCCTGCGACCCGCGATCAGCATCAGCGAGAAACCGGCGAGGGTGGCGAACAGGATCGACGAACGGCCGTCCGCCAGATACCGCAGCCAGCCGTCGACGCCGTCCACAGCTTCCAGCGGGGGGCCGACATGCACGGTGTACATGCCGAACACGGCCAGCGCGCGGGCCAGGTCCACTCCGACCAGCCGCCCCGTCGACGGCCGGGGTACGGCGGGCTGCACGGGTGGCGATTCCCGCGTGGGCTCGATCTGTGTCATGGGACACCAATCTCGCCGGGCCGGTGCCCGCCCACCATCCGGCAAGCTTCGGCCGCACCCCCGCCGACCGACCACCGCAACCCCCGCCGATCAGCGGGGCCGCCCGGGAACCCGGACGGAACGCTCTACGCCCCCCAGCAGGTCCTCACGACCCCCCATCGACTTCGGGTAAGCGCGCTTCATCGCCGCGCACCGTGACCAGCGCAGGTGCGGCCGCCGCGGCGGTGATCCGCGGATGGTCGTCGCCTCGGTGAACGTGATCATCAAAAGCAGTGATCGCCTCACCGCCTCCGCGGAAAGGCGTCGCTCATGACAGTCGCGCCACCACCGCGACCACCTCGGGGAAGGCGTCGATGAAGGCATCCACCTGGTGCGGGGCGAAGTCGGCGCGGGCGCGTACCCCGCTCTGCAGGCACGCCACGAACCGCAGCCCCGCCCCGTTGGCCGCCGCCGCGTCGCCGGGGGAGTCGCCGACGTACACGCACTCGCTCGGCTCAAGCCCGCCAGCCGCCAGCAGCTCGTCGAAGGCGCGCGGGTCGGGCTTGCCGAAGCGGGTGTTACCGCCGTGGAAGACCCCACTGACCCGCCCAGCCAGCACGTGGGAGGGGTCGACGAGATGCTCCACCTCGGCCTCGGTGCGCGAGGTCAGCAAAGCCACCGTACGGCCCGCCCCGGCCAGCGCATCGAGAGCGTCCAGATTCTCCTGCGCCACAACATCGAGCAGCCCCTCACCCACGTACTCGCGCAGGACCTCGCGATAGACAGCCTCGAAGCGCCCCAGGTCGACGCCGGGCGATCGCAGGGGCATCGCCTCCAGCAACGTCTGCCCCCATGTGGCCAGATGTACCGCCCGCCGCATGGGCGGGCGCCCGATCCTGGCCAGCACCTCGTTCTCCAGGTCGAAGCAGGCCGCCTCGGTGAGACAGAGCGTGTCGTCAACGTCAACGGCCACCATGCGAATCACGCCCGCCAAACTACCCGCCCAACCCCCGGGTGGCGCGTGGTGAAGGGGCCCAACGCCTGAGCGGAGAGCGGTGTATGGGCCGAATCTCCCGGCGGGTTTGCGGTGTGTGGGCCGAACCTCCCGGCGGGCACCCGCAGCAGCAGCGCCTCGGCGTGCTCCAGCAGCCGCTCGCCCGCCGGGGTCGGCGCCACCGGGCGGCGGGTCAGCACGCCCACGCCGAGGCGTGGTGTATGACCCGAACCTCCCGGCGGGTGTGGCTTATGGGTCGAATCTCCCAGCGGCGCGTGGTGTGTGAGCCGAATCTCCCACCGGGTGTGCGGCGTGTGAGCCGAACCTCCCAACATCGCGTGGTGTGTGGGCCGAACCTCTCGGCGGTGGGCGGTGTATGAGGTGATGTGACCACCAGACGTGAACTTCTCGCCGGTGCCCTCGCGCTGGCTGCGCTGAGTGCATGTGGCGAGAGCGAGCCCTCCAAGGGCAAGTCGCCCGCAATGGGCGAGCGCCCACCTGCCATGGGCGAGCGCCCACTCGGGCTGGGCGGGCGCCCACTTGATGCGGGGGTGCTGTTCGCCCGCACCGCAGCGGGCCTGGCCGCCGTCGATCTCGCAACGGCCCAGGTGCGCGCCACCTACACCGGCGCCATCCCCGACCAGGGCTGGACCTCCCTGCACGAGCTCACGCCCCAGGGCGAGCTGCGTCTCCTGGACGCCGCCACCGGAACCGTACGGACCACCATCAAGGTCGGTGGCCAGCAGGTCGACGGGCTGCAGATCAAGGCGGTCTCGGATCACCTCGTCGCCGTCGGGCCTGAGCCGGGACCGCGCACCAGCACCCCGATCAGTCTCGTCAGCGACGCCGGGGTGCGGGAGCTGCGGCTGGCGGGGAACGTGGAGCCCGAGGCGTTCTCCACCGACGAGCAGGTCATGTACGTCCTGGAATACCTCCCGCCCGACAAGCCCGACCGCTACCGGGTCCGCATGTACGACCTGGCTCAGGGGGTCAGCAACCCGCTGCTCACCCGCGACAAGCGCCCGGTGCCGCAGGGCAAGGAGGAGGAGATGCGCGGTCAGGGTCGTCAGGCGGTCCGGGGTGACGGCGTGTTGTATACGCTGTATAACCACCAGCCCGACCACCTGCACGTGCGTGATCTGGTCGCCGGGCACGACAGTGCGCCTGAGGTGCATGCCTTCGTGCACGTGCTCAATCTGGAGCAGCGCTGGGCCTACTGCTTGGACCTGCCCCAGCCGTTCGGCCTGGGTCCGGCGGAAGGCCACACCCTGGCGCTGTCGGGCGGACGCCTTTACGTCTTCGACGCCACCTCGGGACGGCTGGTCACGGCGGGCACCGAGCAGCTGACCCTCGACCGGTCCGCGTTCCTGACGCCCTCGCCCGGCCCTGCCGCCGCCCTGGTCGATGGAAACCGGCTCTATCTGGCCTCGGGGACTCAGGTGCAGGTGGTCGGCACCGCGAACCTGACCTCGGAGGCCTCGTGGTCGCTGCCCGGCCAGGCGCGCGGGCTGGCCATGCGTTCGGGCGAGCTGCTCGTCGGCTCGGCCGAGCAGGTCCTGCGGCTGGACCCGGCCACCGGCGCCCGCCGCGGGGTCATCGATCTGCCGGGACTTCAGGCTGTCCTGCACGCGCAGTGACAACCCCACCCGAAGCACGCGCAGTAACAACCCCACCCGAAGCACGGGTTGTGACGGCCTCCGCCGAAGGCACCCGGGTTGCGACGGCTCTACCCGAGGGCGCACGACTTGTGGCGCCCTCCGCCAAAGGCGCACGCATGGTGACGACCTCCGCCGAAGGGGCATGCATGGTGGCGGCCCCACCCGAAGGCGCACGCGTCGTGGCGGCCCCCGATGGCTGTCCCGCAGGCGTCGCGGTGCCCCCAGCCGATGGCTGTCCCGCACGTGCTGCGACCGCGGCGGCGAAGGCCGACACGATCGGGTGCGGCCGGCTGCCGTCGCCCGCCAGCTCCGGCTGGAACAACGTGATGAGAAAGAACGGATGCCCAGGCAGCTCCGCCGCCCGCACAGCGTCCTCCTCATCGTGCCCGGTGAAGCGCAACCCATGAGCGGCCAGCGTCTCCTGATAGGCAGGGTTGAGGGCAAAGGCGCACTGGTAACGCTCCAGCGACGGCCCAGCGCCCAGGATCCGCTCCAGCCGCGAGCCAGGCGCCGGCCGTACGATCGCCTCGTGTCCGGCCAGCTCGCAGGCCAGCGGCTCGATGAGCAACTCGGTGCCGTCAGGGTCGTTCTCGCCGTGCGAGACGCTCAGCCCGCACACGTTCCTGGCGTACTCCAGCATCACGTGCTGGAACCCGCCACACGTGCCCAGCAGCGGGATCCCGTGCTCGCGCGCCGTCCGGGCGGCCTCGACGGCGCCCTGCTCGCTGACGTACGGGCTGCCCGGCACGATCCAGATGCCGTCGAACCCAGACAGATCACCGACGGCATCGGTAGGGATCCAGTAAGCGTCGAGGGCGAGCCCCTCACGTTCACGCAGCGCTTCCAGCAGCGGCGCGTAGCGGTTGTGGGCCTGGACGGCGGGGGAGCGGTCGCCCACCAGGGCGATTCTGGGGAACCTCATGCCCACCATGCTGCCCACATGGGGACTTAAGCGCCAACGATGAAAAGGCATGCCTCGATAAGCGATACTGATGCGGGTGGAGACGTTGCTGCTGCGTACCTTCGTGACGGTCGCCCGCCTGGCTTCCTTCTCGGCTGCCGCCGACGAGCTCGGCTACACCCAGTCGGCCATCTCCCAGCAGATCGCCGCCCTGGAGGCCGACCTCGGCGTGGGCGTGCTGACCCGCCGCCCGGTGGCGCCGACCCCGGCCGGCGAGCGGCTGCTGGAGCACGCCGAGGCGCTGCTGCTGCGGGTGCGTGCTGCCCGCGCCGACGTGCGCCGCACCGTCTCGCTCCGGCAGACGGTACGGCTGGCCTGCAACGCGCTCGCCGTACCCGCGCAGGCGCTGCCGGTCGGCGCGGTCAGCCTGACCGTGACCGACGCCTTCTCCGCCGTGCACCTGCTGGCCTCGGGGCAGGCCGACCTCGCGCTGGTCGGCGGGGTCGCCGCGCCGTCAGACCCGCTGCCGCTGCCCGAGGTGGGGCCGCTGGCGCGCAGCTCGGTACGCGAGGAGCCGGTGGTGGTGGTCATGCCGCCGGGCCACCCGCTGGCCGGGCGTGCACGAATGGGGCTGGGCGAGCTGGTCGACGCGTTGTGGATCGAGGCGCCCAGCGCGTGCTGGCCGCTGGAACGGCTGCGCGCCCTGTCGGGGGTGAGCGGGTTCCGGGTGGGGCTGCGCCTGGACGGGTGCGACGTGCGCACCCTGCTGGCGCTGGTCGCGGCCGGGCACGGGCTGGCCGTACTGCCCGCTTCCGTCGCGGAAGGCCCGCAGGTGCCCGGCCTGGTCCACCGGGTGGAACTGCTGTCCCACCTGGGGCAGGCCGAGGGTGCCGTCGCGCGGGTGTCAGCACTGCTGGAGGCGTGACAGCGTTCTGTGCTGGAGATGCCAGCGGCCTCGGGCACGCTGGGCGCCATGACAGCTTTCGAAGCAGAAGGGCTGGTCAAGCGGTTCGGCAAGACCACCGCCCTGGCCGGGGTCGATCTGGCCGCCCGGCCCGGCATGGTGCTGGGCGTGCTCGGCCCCAACGGCGCGGGCAAGACCACGGCGGTGCGCATCCTGGCCACGCTGCTGCGTCCCGACGCAGGCCAGGCCCGCGTGGGCGGCCTCGACGTCGTACGGCACGCGGCCAAGGTCCGCCGCATGATCGGTCTGACCGGCCAGTACGCCTCGGTGGACGAGGACCTGACCGGGGCGGAGAACCTCGTCCTCATCGGCCAGCTCCTGGACCTGCGCAGGAACGAGGCCAAGGCCAGGGCCGCCGAGCTGCTGGCCGGGTTCGGCCTGACCGAGGCGGGTTCGCGCAAGGCGAAGACGTACTCCGGCGGCATGCGCAGGCGGCTCGACCTGGCCGCCAGCCTCGTCGGCCGCCCCGACGTGATCTTCCTCGACGAGCCCACCACCGGCCTGGACCCGGCCAAGCGCGACGAGATGTGGGGCGTGGTCCGTACCCTCGTCGGCGACGGGGCCACGGTGCTGCTGACCACCCAATACCTGGAGGAGGCCGACGCGCTGGCCGACGAGATCTCCGTCATCGACCACGGCAAGGTGATCGCGCACGGCACGCCCGGGGAGCTCAAGGGCATCGTCGGCGGCCAGACCGTCCTGGTCAGGCCCGCCGACCCGGCCCGCCTGGAGGAGGCGGCTGCCGTCCTGGCCACCGTCGCAGGACGCCCGGCCGACTCGCCCAGCCGCGGTGTGGTCACCGTCCCGGTCACCGGCGACGCCGCGTTCACCGAGGTGGTGCGGCGGCTGGACGCCGCGGGGGTCGCGGTGACCGAGCTGTCGCTGCACCTGCCCAGCCTGGACGAGGTCTTCTTCACCCTGACCGGCCGACGTACCGAGGAAGAGGAGGTGGCGGCATGACGCTGACCGCCGACCGCATCCACGCCCCCGCGCGGCTCAAGCCGCGCCCTTTCGGTCTGGTACGGCACAGCCTCACGCTGGCCAGGCGCAGCGTGGTCAAGACCCTGCGCACCCCCGAGCAGCTGATCGACGTGACGCTGCAGCCGGTGATGTTCCTGCTGGTGTTCGTCTACCTGCTGGGCGGGGCGGTCAGCGGGTCCACGCAGACCTACCTGCAGTTCATCCTGCCGGCTCAGCTGGTGCAGGTCATCATGATCGCCGGGATGTCGACGGGGGTGAACCTCAACACCGACATCGAGAAGGGGGTCTTCGACCGGTTGCGCAGCCTGCCCATCGGCCGGTCCGCGCCGCTGATCGGCTCGGTGCTGGGTGATGTGATCCGATATTTCGTGGCGATCGCCTCGATGCTGGGATTTGGCTACATCCTGGGGTTCCGGGTGCAGACCGGGTTGTGGAGCGCGCTGGCGGCGTGCGGGGTGACGGTGGTGTTCGCCTTCGCGATGAGCTGGCTGTTCGTGCTGATCGGGATGCTGGCCAGGACGCCGGGGAGCGTGCAGGGCATGTCGTTCCTGTTCATCTTCCCGATGACGTTCGGCACCAGCATGATCACGCCTAAGGCGACGTTGCCGGGGTGGTTGCAGGCGTGGGTGAGCGTGAATCCGGTCAACCACGTGATGGACGCCACGCGGGCGCTCATGCTCGGTGGACCGGCGGGCTCGTCGGTGGCGTGGTCGCTGGGCTGGTCGGCGGGGATGCTGGTGGTGTTCGCGCCGCTCGCCGTACGGGCCTATCGCCGCCGCACCTGACCCACCGCCCTCTGCCGCTCACAAAGAGGGTCCCTCTCTCAGGGGTCTGGGCACTGTTGAGGTGGCCAGGCGCCCTTGATGAGCCGTCGCCCGCAGGGCGGCGGCTCTGTGGCTTTTGGGCCCCTTGTGACGACAAATCAGTATTGACGAAACTTTCTTACATGATAACCATGAGTTAGTCGGAAACTTTCACCCCCCACCTCTCAGGAGGACCCGCATGGGTCGAACCATGCCCGAAGACCCGACTCCCCGCGACCTACTCGGCCCCGTACTCGGCGAAGTGTCCTGGTTCTGCTGCGGCGCCGCCTGGGGCCCGTGCAGCAGCACCGGCAAGGGCGCCTGCGGCACCTGCAACTCCGGCAGCCTCCAGCACGCCTGGCCCAACACCTCCGACGCCTGCTGGAGCATCACCCGCCCCGACCGCTGCGGCGACTCCCTGTCGCGCCGCACCTGCGGCTTCCGCCACCAGACCACCGGACTGTGCAGCGGCTCCAGCGTCATCACCACCATCGCCGACTGCGGCCCGCAGACCGACCTGTTCTGCGGCGAGCGAAGCTGCTGCGGCTCCACCTGCGCCAGCAACCGCCTCATCGACCTGACCCCAGCCGCCTACAGCAGGATCGCGAGCCTGTCCACGGGCCTGCGACCGGCGCAGATCGCGACCGGCTGAGGAGGCGGCGATGAGCAGCAGCAGACGCCAGATGCTCAGGTCGGCCCTGCTCGGCGGCGGCGCCACGGTGGTGGCCGCCAGCGCGCTGGGCTCCCTCGGCCCCGAGGCCGCCTTCGGCGCCACCCAGCCGGAACCGGGCGGCATCGACCCCGACTTCGCCGAGGGCCGCATCCGCTCGGTGGAGAAGAACGTCTTGAACGTGCTCGGCTCCAACCTGGTCTTCCACCAGATCCGGGTGGTCGACGGCACCAGCCTGTGGAAGCTGGGCCCGGTCGGCTTCGACCAGGCGCTGCCGGGCGACGGCCTGTACGCCAGGGGGGTCCGCATGCCCGACGGCACGCTGGCCGCCGAGTCGGTGTGGCTCAACATCGTCAACATCAAGGCGCACATCAAGAACATCTCCGCCGGCAAGCTCTACCTCGACCACAACGGCGCCGAGGTGCTGGCGCACGTGGTCCCCGGCCGGTCGGTCGCGGTCCACTCCGACGCGCCGGCCAGCTCGGACCTGTCGATGCTGCGCGTGGGCCAGCACGTGCAGATCCTGGGCGCCTGGCGGCCGGACACCAACGAGGTCGACATCGCCACCGTCTTCTCACCGCACTAAGGGGGGCCTGTGTTGCAAGGGATCGCCGCGCTGCAGCCGTACGTGATCGCCGTCTTCCTGGTGTGGGCGGCCCTGATGAAGCTGCTGGGCAGGCAGCTGCGCACGCGGGCGGGGCAGAGCGCCCTGGCCCGCCTGGTCGGCCCGGCGCGCGCGATCCCTGCCTTCCGCCTGGCGGCGGTGGCCGAACTGGCGGTGGCCGTCTGGCTCGTCACCGCGCCCGGGCCGTCAGGGGTGGCCGCGGTCGCGCTGAGCCTGGGCTTCCTGTCCTACCTCACCTACGCCGCGGTGGCCGCGCCGACCTCGTCGTGCGGCTGCCTAGGCACCCACGCCCGCCCGGTGGAGTGGCGCTCCTTCACCCGCGCCGGCCTGTTGCTCGCGATGAGCGTGACCGCCTGCTGGGCCGTTCCCTTCTCTGGATGGGCCTGGCTCGGCCTGGTGGAAGCAGCCATCCTGATTGCCCTGTCCCCAGAACTGGACCACCGCTGGCTCTTCCCACTGCGCAGGCTGATCGTACGGCTACGCCGCCCCCTCACCCCTTCACCGGCGTCGGAGGTGCCGCTGGAGGTGTCGCTGCGCACCCTGTACCGCAGCCCCGCCTACTGCTCGGCCTCGGCACTGCTGACCTCCGACCTGCAGGACGCCTGGGACGAGGACGGGCTGCGCTACGCCAGCTACGCCGCCGCCGGCCGTACCGCGGTCTTCGCCATCCCCCTGACCACCGACGACCCGTCCTCAGTCCGCGTGGCCCTGGTCCCCGCCTAACTCCCGGAGCGCCGTCGCCGCGGACGGGCCGAGAACCTGTTTCGAGGGTTCTCGCTGCGGCTCGGCGCGACGCTGGAAGACGTACGCCACGATCGATCCCAGGAGAGTACTGCTTCCATCAGACCGCCTACTTGAAGAAGGTGCCGATCAGGCTGCTGGCGAACGGTGCCAGCACGCCGAAGGCCGTCGTGAGGTGCTGGGTGAAGGTCTGGTTCTGCCCGAGGACGCCCCGAGCACGGTGCGGCCCGCGGCCCACTCCTTGCCGGGCCTGCCGTCCTCGGGCAACGGGTAGGCCAGGTCCACATACCGGGCGGCGCTGTTGCTGTGAGCGAGGTAGAGCGGGATGTAGAGCAGCAGCACGATGCGCGCAGCGCTAGATCGGCCGGGCGTTCCGGATGGAGATCCGCCCGCGTGAGGTTCACGGACGCGAACCCGATCACGCAGGCCAGGACCACGTACAGCCCGGCGGGCGCCAACACCGACACCCCCGTCTTGCCGCGGTCCCAGCTGCGCGCCAGAGGCAGGAAATGCCAGGCGACCCCGATCCACAGCACCGTGCAGAAGCCCGCCATGATGGCCCAGATCTTGAACTCCAGCAGGTCGGTGTAGAGCTGTCCGCGCAAGGTCCGCGCCTTGGTGTCGAAGACGAGGAGCGAGATCACGACCACACCGGCGACCATCACGATCGCTGTCACGGCAGGGGCGAGAACGCGTATCCCCTGCTTCCCTCTGTCTCCACACCGAGATTGTGATCTACAGGTCCGGCGCCCCGCCAGCTCTGCGACCGGATGCGGCACAATACCTCCCATGTCCCAGGAACACCCTCCGGCCAGCGTCCTTGAGGGTGTGCTTGAACGTGTGACCTTCCAGAGCGAGGAGAACGGCTACACCATCGCCCGCCTGGCCACCGCGCGGGCCAGTGACGAGCTGCTCACCGTCGTGGGCCCCCTCCTCGGCGCGCAGGTAGGGGAGTCGCTGCGGCTCACCGGGCGCTGGTCGTCGCATCCGCGCTACGGCCGTCAGTTCGAAGTGTGGTCCTACACCACCGTCCTGCCCGCCACCATCCAGGGCATCCGCCGCTACCTCGGCTCAGGTCTGATCAAGGGCATCGGCCCCAAGATGGCCGAGCGCATCGTCGACCACTTCGGCACCGACACCCTGGAGATCATCGAGACCGCTCCGGAACGGCTCGTCGAGGTCCCGGGCCTGGGGCCAAAGCGGACCAAGATGATCGGCATCGCCTGGGCCGAGCAGAAGGTCATCAAGGAAGTGATGATCTTCCTGCAGGGGGTCGGGGTGTCCACCTCGATCGCGGTGCGCATCTTCAAGCAGTACGGCGAGCAGTCGGTGGAGGTCGTGCGGGCGCAGCCGTACCGGCTGGCAGACGACGTGTGGGGCATCGGGTTCAAAACAGCCGACACCATCGCCCAAGCCGTCGGCATCCCGCACGACAGCCCGGAACGGGTCAAGGCGGGCCTGCGCTACACGCTGTCGCAGGCGGCCGACGCGGGCCACTGCTACCTGCCCGCCCCCAACCTGGTCGGCGACGCCGTCAAGATCCTCGACGTGCCGCCGGAGCTGGTCTCGGCCTGCCTGGAGGAGTCGATCGCCGCAGAGGAGGTCGTGCGCGAGCAGATCCCGGCGGGCGACAACGTGGTGCCCGCGATCTACCTGCTGCCCTTCCACCGGGCCGAGATCTCCCTGGCCGGAAGCCTGCTGTCGCTGCTGCGCAACGGCCACGACCGGCTCAAGGTGTTCGCCGACGTCGACTGGGCCAAGGCCGAGCAGTGGCTGCAGGCCCAGACCGGCGCCGAGCTGGCCGCCGAGCAGCGCCAGGCCGTACGGCTGGCGCTGACGCAGAAGGTGGCGGTCCTGACCGGCGGGCCCGGCTGCGGCAAGAGCTTCACGGTGCGCTCCATCGTCACGCTGGCCCGCGCCAAGAAGGCCAGGGTGATCCTGGCCGCCCCGACCGGCCGCGCCGCCAAGCGGCTGGCGGAGCTGACCGGGCACGAGGCGACCACGGTGCACCGGCTGCTGCAACTGCGCCCCGGCGGCGAGGCCACCTTCGACCGCGACAACCCCCTGGACGCCGACCTGGTCGTGGTCGACGAGGCGTCCATGCTCGACCTGCTGCTGGCCAACAAGCTCGTCAAGGCGATCGCCCCCGGCGCGCACCTGCTTTTCGTGGGCGACGTCGACCAGCTCCCGTCGGTGGGCGCGGGCGAGGTGCTCAAAGACCTGCTCGGGGCCGAGGACATTCCCCGGGTACGGCTGACGCAGATCTTCCGCCAGGCCCAGGAGTCTGGCGTGGTGGTCAACGCCCACCGGGTCAACACCGGGCTGCACCCGGTGCTGGAGGGCATGAAGGACTTCTTCCTGTTCCCGTGCGAGGAGCCGGAGGAGATCGCGGCGCTGACGGTGGACGTGGTGGCCAGGCGCATCGCCCGCAGGTTCGGCCTCAACCCGCGCCGCGACGTGCAGGTGCTGGCCCCCATGCACCGCGGCGCCGCCGGAGCCGGGGCGCTGAACATCGCGCTGCAGGAGGCGCTGACCCCGGCCCGCGACGGCATGCCGGACAAAAGGTACGGCGGGCGGGTCTTCCGCATCGGCGACAAGGTCACCCAGCTGCGCAACAACTACGACAAGGGCGCTGCGGGGGTGTTCAACGGCACTGTCGGCATCGTCACCGACATCAAACCCGACGAGCACAAGCTCGTCGTGCTCACCGACGAGGACGAGAGCGTCGAGTACGCCTTCGACGAGCTGGACGAGCTGGCCCACGCCTACGCGGTGTCCATCCACCGCTCCCAGGGCAGCGAGTACCCGGCGGTGGTCATCCCGCTGGCCACCAGCGCGTGGATGATGTTGCAGCGCAACCTGCTCTACACCGCCATCACCCGGGCCAAGAAACTCGTGGTCATCGTCGGCTCACGCAGGGCGCTGGCGCAGGCCGTACGGACCAAGGGGGCCGGGCGGCGGCACACCAGCCTCACCTTCCGGCTAGCCTCCGGCCCCAGCGCTGGGCGGGAGCCTCGACAAAGCACCACGTGAGCGCGCTGAGCCCCAGCAGCAGCCCCACCACCCCGGCCAGCATCACCAGCCGCCACCCGAGCGCGACCTGCTCGGGGTGGGGCAGCAGGCCGTCGACGGTTTCCAGCAGCAGCGGGTGCAGCAGGTAGACCGAGTAGCTGACCAGCCCCAGCCAGGCCAGCACGCGCGGCATCTCCCGGTGGCGCAGCGCCATGCCGATCGCGAACGAGGCCCAGGCGGCCACGGTCGCGGCGCGGGTGGCGAACGAGCCGTCGACGGCGACCATCCCGACCGGCACCAGCACCACCAGCGCCGCCACCGGCCAGGAGATCTCCCCCTGCTCGGCCCGGTACAGGACGGTGCCGGAGAACATGGTCGCCAGGATCGTCAGGCTCTGCCAGGCAGGAAAACGCCCGTTGCAGGTCAGCAACGCCAAAGCGGTGACGGCGAGCAAGACGGCGCCCGCTTTGCGCACCGTCGCGCCACCCCTCAATACGGCCACAAGCCCGCAGACCACCGCACAGGCCACCACAATCACCACCACGTGCGTGGCCGACCAGCCGTGCGACCACAGCACGCTGGGCAGCACCGACGCCCCAGCCACCCCCACGACGGCGAAGCCGAGCGCGGCGTGCAGGCTACGGCGGTGCCACCCCAAAACGAACATCGCCGTCAAAAGTAGGTAAAAAGACATCTCGTACGACAGGGTCCACAACACGTTGACCACGTTGGGCACGTTGAGCAGATCCTGCAGCATCGTCAGGTGCCCCACGATCGCCGCGACCGGCCGCTGGGTGTTCCAGATGTGCAGCTCGTCCAGCCCCACCACGGCCAGCAGCAACGCCCCGGCCACGCACACCGCCCACAGCGGATACAGCCGGAAGACGCGCGAGATCCAGAAGTCGCGCACGCTGCCCTTGCGCTCCAGCGAGGCGGGCACGATGTAGCCGCTGACCAGGAAGAAGACCAGCACGCCGTACCAGCCGGGAGCGAACCACGGCCCGCCCGCCTGGCGCGCCTCGGGCAGCAGCGGCTTGAGCGCGTGCTCGTAGACCACCACCAGCGCGGCGATGCCGCGCAACGCGTCGAGCCAGGCCAGCCTCCGCGTGGTGGCGGGGACCTGGCTGCGCTGGAGGGTTACGGCCATCCGTGCATGGTAGTTGACCCCGAGTGGACCGGCGATTGACTGCACACAGTGCTCGAAATGTGACCGAACTATCAGGAAGGATGCGACGTCATACAGGTAAGAGCATTAATGTCTTTGGGTGCAGTTGACTGCTATGGGGGAGAACATTATGGAAGGTTGGAGGAAGCCGACGGCGGGACTCGCTCTCGTCGTCGCGACAGCGTTGACGGCCTCGTGCTCGGGCGGCAGCGCCGCCACGGGAAACGGGACGGCGGCCCAGCCGGGGCAGACCACCTCGGCCACACCGGCCGCACCCACGATCAAGATTTCGCCGGTTGAGGGCAGCGCGAAGGTCAGCCCGGAAAAGAAGGTGGTCGTCGCCGCGGCGGGCGGCACGTTGGACGAGGTCGTGGTGGAGTCCGGCGGCCAGCAGGTCGACGGCGCTTTCAACGCCGACAAGACCAAGTGGGTGTCCAAGGGCCCGTTGAAGCCGTCGCAGAGCTACAGCGTCACCGCCAAGTCGGGGCCGACGACGGCGGCCAGCAAGTTCACCACGTTGAAGCCCGAGCGCGAGCTCGCGGTGGTGGATGTCACGCCCAACGCCAAGGGCGAGAAGGTCGGCGTGGGGGCGCCGATCATCGTGACGTTCAACAACGCGGTGACCGACAAGGCCTCTGTGGAACGTGCCCTTGAGGTGGACGCGGAGAAGGACGTGGAGGGCGCCTGGCGCTGGGTCAGCGCCAACCAGGTGATCTACCGCACCGCCAAGTACTGGCCGGCGCACCAGAAGGTCACGTTCACCGCGCGCATCAACGGCGTCAAGGGCGCCAAGGGCATGTACGGCGTCAAGGACTACAAGACGACCATCAACATCGGCGCCAAGCAGATCGCCAAGGTCGACGCGCGCAAGCACATGATGTACGTCTACCACGACGGCAAGAAGGTCAAGACGATGCGCATCAGCGCCGGTATGGCGACGACGCGCGAGTACACCACCACCTCCGGCGTGCACCTGACGATGGGCAAGGCCAACCCCGAGCGGATGATCTCACCGGGCCGCAAGAAGGGCGACCCCGGCTACTACGACGTGATGATCAACCACGCGGTGCGCTTCTCCAACTCCGGCGAGTACGTCCACGCCAAGAACAACGTGTGGGCCCAGGGCGTGCGCAACGTCAGCCACGGGTGCATCAACTCCCGGCCCGACCAGGCCAAGTGGTTCTACGACACGATGCAGCGCGGCGACGTGGTCGACATCGTCGGCACCAACCGCGAGCTGGAGTGGAACAACGGCTGGGGCTTCTGGCAGCTGTCGTTCGCCAAGTGGAAGAAGGGCAGCGCCCTGGAGTCCTGACGCCCTGGCAGAGTGTGGGTGTGCGGGTAGAGATTCTGGGTCCGCCCCAGGTGGTGCTCGACGGGCAGGCGCCCGTCGAGATCACCGGCGCGCGGCTGCGCGCTCTGCTGGTACGGCTGGCCATGGCCGCCGGCCGGGTGGTGAGCGTGGAGCAGCTGGCCCAGGCGTTGTGGCCGGAGGAGCCGCCAGCCGATCCGGCCAACGCCGTGCAGTCGCTCGTCGCGCGGCTGCGCCGCTCGCTGCCGGACGCGGCCGCGCTGGTCTCGGTGCCCGGCGGTTACCGGCTGGTGGCCGGCACCGACGCCGACGCCTTCGACCTTCTCGTACGGCAGGCCGCCACCGGAGCCGACCCCGCCGCGGCGGCCGAGGCCCTGGATGCCGCTCTGGAGTTGTGGCGCGGCCCGGCGCTCGGCGAGGTGGCCGGCGCCCCGTTCGCCTCGGCGTTCGCCACCAGGCTGGAGGAGGCGCGGCTGGCTGCGGTGGAGGAGCGCGCGGCGGCCAGGCTGGCGGCGGGCGGCGAGCCGGGGCCGCTGGTGGCCGAGCTGGACGAGCTGGCCACCCGGCACCCGCTGCGCGAGCGGCTGCAGGCCGCCAGGATCAGGGCCCTGCACGCGGCCGGCCGGCGGGCCGAGGCGCTGGCCGCCTACGAGGGGGTCAGGCGCAGGCTGGCCGAGGAGCTGGGCGCCGACCCGGGGCCGGAGCTGCGGGAGCTGCATCTGGCGTTGCTGCGCGACGGTTCCGCGCCCCGCCGTACCAACCTCAAGGCCCCGCTGACCAGCTTCGTGGGCCGCGACCGGGAGGTGGAACAGGTCGGCGGGCAGCTGCGCGAGGGCCGCCTGATCACCCTGGTCGGGCCGGGAGGGGCGGGCAAGACCCGCCTGGCCACCACCGTCGCCGCCACCGTCCCCGGCCCGGTGTGGCTGGTGGAGCTGGCGGCCGTCACCGACCCGGGCGACGTGCCGCAGGCGGTGCTGGCCGCGCTGGGCCAGCTCGGCGGCGCGGCCCCGCCAGGGCCGCGCGACACCCTGAGCCGCCTGGTCGAAGCCCTGTCCGGCGGACCGGCGCTACTGGTGCTCGACAACTGCGAACACCTGGTCGAGGCGGCGGCGCGGGTCGCGGAGGAGCTGCTGGGCCGCTGCCCGCAGCTGCGCGTCCTGGCCACCAGCAGGGAACCGCTGGCCATCGGCGGCGAGGCGCTGTGCCCGGTGCGCCCCCTGGCGCCCGAGCCAGCGGTGCGGCTGTTCACCGACCGGGTGGCCGCCGTCCAGCCCGGCTTCGCCCTGACCGGGGCAAACGCCGGCGTCGTGCGCGAGGTGTGCCGCAGGCTCGACGGGCTGCCTCTGGCGATCGAGCTGGCCGCCGCCCGGCTGCGTGCGCTGACCCTGGAGCAGCTGGCCGCACGCCTCGACGACCGGTTCCTGCTGCTGACCGGCGGCAGCCGTACGGCGCTGCCCCGCCACCAGACGTTGCGCGCGGTCGTCGCGTGGAGCTGGGATCTGCTGGAGGAGCCAGAACGGCAGCTCGTCGAACGGCTGGCCGTCTTCAGCGGCGGCTTCGACCTGGCGGCGGCCGAGCACCTGGGCGGCACCCTGGACCTGGTGGCGGCCCTGGTCGACAAGTCGCTGCTGCGCGGCGACGGCGAGGGCCGCTACGGGATGCTGGAGACCCTCCGCGAGTACGGGCTGGAACGGCTGGCGCACACCGGGCGCATCGCCGAGGCCAGGACCGCGCACGCCGCCTACTTCCTGGCCCTGGCCGAACGCGCCGAACCCTACCTGCGCGGCCGCGAGCAGGTGAGCTGGATCCGCCGCCTGCTGGCCGAGCACGACAACCTGCTGGCCGCGCTGCACTACGCCGTCGACTGCCGCGACGCCGACACCGCGGTACGGCTGGCGGCCGCGCTCGGGGTGTTCTGGACCATCCGCGGCAACCGCGCCGAGTCGGTCGGGTGGCTGCGCCTGGCCCTGGAGGTGCCCGGCACGGCCCCTGAGCAGGCGCGCATCATCGCCTCTGCCACCTTCCTGGTCAACGGCGCCCTGGCCGGTGGGGACGCGCGCGTGGAGTCGGCGGTGGAGGAGCTGCGCCGCCTGTCGGAGCTACCGGACGACCAGCTGGAGCACCCGGTGATCGCGATGTTGCGTCCGGCGCTGGCGCTGTTCACCGACAACGCCGAGCTGGGGTTCGCCGCCATCGAGTGCGGCCTGGCCCACCGCGACCCGTGGACGCGCGGCATGATGCTGAACGTGCGGGCGGCGCTGCGCGAGAACGAGGGCGACATGTCCGGCTCGCGCGCCGACCTGATCGCCGCCGCCGCCGAGCTGCGCGCGGCGGGGGAGCGGTGGGGGCTGTCGATGGCGCTGACCGGGCTGGCCGAGGCCAACGCCGTGTTCGGCGACCTGGACGGGGCGGTGGCGGCGCTGGAGGAGGCGATGGCGCTGCTGATGGAGCTCAACCCGGACGACGACACCGGCCACCAGCGGGTGTGGCTGGCCGGGGTCCGTGCGCGGCGGGGCGAGCTCGACCAGTCGCGCGCGGAGCTGCGGCTGATCACCGAGCCGTCGGCGCGCGAATGGTCGCCGCGCAACGTGGCCTTCGCCCGTTCCGCGCTGGGCGACCTGGCCCGATACGAGGGGGACCTGGACACCGCCGAGCGGGAGTACGCGCTGGCCTCGGCCGGGCTGGAGTACGCGCCCGCGATCGCGCCGCAGTTCCGCGCCCTGATCATCACCGGGCGGGCGCACCTGGCGGTGCTGCGCGGTTCGCACGCCGAGGCGGCCGCGCTGATCGGGCGGGCGGCGGAGCTGGCGCTGGACGCAGGGGACATGCCGGTGCTGGCCAAGGTCGCCGTGGCCACCGCGGGTCTGCTGGCCGGGCGAGGGGACCTGGCGGGGGCGGCGCGGGTGATGGGGGCGGCCGAGCAGTTGCGCGGCGCCCCGGACGCGGGCAACCCCGACATCGTCCGGCTCAGCACGCAGCTTCGCTCCGCGCTGGGCGAGGAGGCCTACCTGGCCGCGCACCGGACGGGCCGGGCGCTGAGCCGTAAGGCGGCCGTCGAAGCCGTCCTGCTGCATGATCCGGTTGAATGGGCGGATGACGATTCTGCAGGCTTTTGATCATGGCGCTGGGGAGATGCCGGAGAACCTCGTGGTTCTCGCCGACGGCACGATCTGCGTGACGTTGCTGGCGGCGGGGACGGTGTGGTTGTCGGGCGCCGGGCAGGAGCGGGTGGTCCCGGACGGGGTGGACGCGCTCGTGGTCGGGCTCGCTGCGGACGCCGACCAGCGGCTGTACGCGGCGGTGCGCAGCACGACCGACGGGGTGGCGGGCATCTGGCGGCGCGAGGCCCCTCAGCGGTGGGCCCGGTTCGCGGCAGCGGAGAGCCGGGCGGGCCTCAACGGCATCACCTTCGCCGAGGACGGCACCCTGTTCGCCGCCGACTCCGTCAACGGCGAGATCCTGCGTTGCCTGCCCGGCGACGACACACTGCGCCTGTGGCTCGACGGCGAGCACCTGACCCCGACGGCGGCGGACGACCCGGTGGCCTCGACCGGGGTGAACGGGCTGAAGGTCTGGGACGGCGCCCTGTGGGCGACCAACACCGCCCGGGGCACCGTCCTGCGCATCACCCTCGACGATCGTGAGGTGACCCAGGTCCACACCGGCATCCCCGCCGACGACCTCACCTTCGACACCGCAGGAACCCTCTACCTGGCCGTCCACCCCCGCGACCTCGTGCTGCGCATCACCGCCCAGGGCGAGGCCACGGTCGTGGCCACCGAGGCCGACGGCCTGGACGGCCCGACCGCGATCGCCGTCACCGCCGACGGGCTCCTGGTGACCAGCATGGGCATGCTCGGCACCCGCCACACCCCCAACCTGACCCACCTCCCCCTGGACGTGGCCACCCCCGCCCTCCCCGTCCCGCACCTGCCCCGCTGAGCCGGAATCTCCGGCGGACAGGGAACGGAACCGTTTCCCGCCCGCCGGAGGGCGCGCCCACCACCCCCTATGTGCCGTTTAATGGCCTGATGGAGGACATGTCCATCGGTGAGCTTGCTGCGTGGTTCGGGCTGGGGGCGCACGTGCTGCGGCACTGGGAGGCCGTGGGGCTGCTCACCCCCGCCTCCCGGGTCGCGGGCCGCCGCCGCTACACCCCCGACCACGCCGTTCGCGTCAAGACGATCCTGCGCGCCAAAGCCGCCGGAATGAGCCTGGAACAGATCCGCCAGATCTTCACCACGCCAGGACAGCAGGAACGGCGGGCACTCCTGCGCCAGCACCACGAGGACCTGGAACGCAAACTCCAGGAGATCACCGCCTCCAAGACGATGATCGAACACGTCATGCAGTGCACCGCAGAAGATTTCACCCAGTGCCCGACATACCGCCGCATGGTCGGCGCGACGGAAGCCACCCCGTAGCCAATTGGCCCTTTTCGCCGGGGCTCGTACGCGATAGAACGACTCCAGGCGGGGGCTCGGGGGACGCGCCCTCGCACAGTCGACGGGGAGAACCACATGACCGTACGCGTGCTCATCGAGCCCGTGACCCTGCCCGGCCTGACCGCGGCAGAACTGGCAGAACTGGCCGCCGCCCACCCGGAGGCCGCCGCCCACCTCGGCGCCCCGCAGGCCGCCCGCTTAATGGCCGCCGACGTCCGAGGCCTGGGCCACGACCCCGGCAAGGACGCCGCCTTCACCGCCACCGTCTACGACCCCGACAGCAACCGCGCCGTGGAGCTGTCGGGCCGCCTGGACTCCTTCCCCACCCTGCAGGTACGGCCCAGCAACCGGCGCCCCACCCCGCGCGGCGAGGAACTGGCCCAGGCAGCCGCCATCCTGCGCGCCGACGCCCGCTTCCCGGCCGCCGACGACATCGTCATCTACCAGCCCATGCCGCCCACCGCCGACCTGGAACGGCCAGACGGCAGCAGCGTGCGCCGCCCCACCCTGGGCATCTACAACCCCGCAGGGGGGCCACGCCACCACATCGTCGCCGTCGACGTCGCCGAAGGCACCGTCGACTGGGCCCCGGAAGGCGTGGCCGAGCCCACCGACCAGGACTGCGAGCACCACCTGCCCGAAGGCGTCGGCCCCCTGGCCAACCAGGGCGGCCCCAACCAGGTCCGGGTGCGCGTCATGGACGGCGACACCGAGCTGTGGAACCTCATCGTGGTACGGCCGCGCAACTCCCAGCCCGCAGGAGACGCCTCCGGCCTGGAACTGCTCAACGTCCGCCACCGCGGCCGCCTGGTGCTGCGCCAGGCCCACATGCCGGTCCTCAACGTCCTGTACGCCATGGGCACCACCTTCCGCGACTGGATGTGGGAGGAGACCCGCTTCAGCGCCCGCGGCACCGACCCGGTCGGCAAGGGCTGGCGGCTGTGCGACAAGGACCCGCTGACCATCCTGGAGCGCTCCGACAACGACGCGGGCAACTTCCAGGGCGTGGCCTTCTTCCACGACGGCGAGGAGCTGCGCATCGTCAGCGAGATCCAGGCCGGCTGGTACCGGTACGTGTCGGAGTACCGGCTGGCCGACGACGGCACCATCAAGCCGCGCATGGGTTTCGCCGGCACCAAGGACCCGATGACCTGCATGCGCCACAACCACCACGCCTACTGGCGCTTCGACTTCGACATCGAAGGCGCAGCCAACGACGTGGTCGAGCAGGTCAACGACAGCGGCGGCATCATCCCCGACAGCGTGCCGATCAAGCGGGAGACCTCCCGCCGGCGCAAGGCCCCGGCCAAGGCGTGGGACGTGCTGGACAAGGCCACCCGCCACGGCTACCGCATCGTGCCGGGCCCCCACGACGGCACCGCCGACTCCTTCGGCGTGTCCGACCTGTGGTTCCTGCGCCACCACCCCGGCGAGCTGCACGAGGGCGGCACCATGGGCGACAGGCGCGACACCATGGCGCACCTGAACAAGTTCCTCAACGACGAGGACATCGACGGCGCCAACCTCGTGGTGTGGTACGCGGGCCACTTCATGCACGACGAGCTCGCCCCGGAACCCCACCAGGGCCACCTGGTCGGACCGGACCTGGTGCCACTGTCGGACTGAGGTGCTCTACCCTGTGGAGCCATGAACGAGGTGGGACAGGCCACCGCGCAGGCGTTGCTGCGCAGGCTGGCCGTCGAGCAGTCGGAGTCCAGGGTGCCGTCGCTGGTGGCGGCCGTCGTGCGCGACGGGAAGGTGGCCTGGTTCGGCGCCAGGGGCCTGGTGGGCCAGGCCCCTCCCACCCGCCGGACCCAGTACCGGCTGGGCTCCATCACCAAGTCGCTGGTGGCGGTCGTGGTCATGCGGCTGCGTGACGAGGGCCGCCTGGACCTGCTCGACCCGCTCGGCAAGCACGTGCCCGGCACGCCGTTCGGCGAGGTCAGCATCGCCCAGCTGCTCTCCCACACCGCCGGGCTGAGCGCCGAGCCGCCGACCGACTGGTGGGAGCGCACCCCAGGCCTGCCGGCCGAGGAGCTGATCGCGCGCCTGGACCCGGGCATCTCCAAGCACCGGGCCGGGCGCTACTTCCACTACTCCAACCTGGGCTTCGGCATGCTGGGCGAGCTGGTGGCCCGCCACCGCGGCACCACCTGGCTGCAGGCCGTACAGCGAGAAGTGCTGCAGCCCCTGGGCATGGGCGACACCACCGCGCGGCCGCGCGAACCGCACGCCACCGGTTACGCGGTGCACCCGTTCGCCGACGTGCTGCTGGCCGAGCCCGAGCACGACGCGGTGTCCATGGCTCCGGCCGGGCAGCTGTGGTCCTCCACCGACGACCTGGCCCGGTGGGCGGCGTTCGTGGCCGGCGACACCGGCGACGTCCTGCCGGCCGACACGCTGGCCGAGATGCGCGAGCCGGCCACCGTCGACGACGGCGACGCCTGGACCGGCGGCTACGGGCTGGGCCTGCAGCTGATGCGCAACGCCGGGCGGCGCCTGGCCGGGCACACCGGTTCCATGCCGGGGTTCCTGGCCACCGTGTGGGCCGACCCCGACGACGACCTCGGGGTGCTGTTCATGGCCAACACCACCTCGGGCGTCAAGCGGACCCTGCTGCCCGACCTGCTGGCCATCATGGCCGAGATGGAGCCGCGGCTGCCCGCCGAGTGGCAGCCCTCGCCGGCCGACCCCGACCTGCTGGCGCTGACCGGGCTGTGGCACTGGGGGCCCTCGCCGTACGTGCTGCGGGTGCTGCCGGAGCGTGGGCTGTCGCTGACCCCGGTGTCCGGGGTGGGGCGCGCCTCGCGGTTCGTGCCGCAGCAGGACGGCACCTGGCTGGGGCTGGACGGCTACTACGCGGGCGAAACGCTGCGGGTGGCGCCCGACCACCTCGACCTCAACACCTTCATCTTCACCCGCACCCCCTACGACCCGTCGGCGCCGGTGCCCGGCGGGGTGGACGGCTGGGACGTACATCCGGGGATGTAGGCAGAACCTCGTCCCCGCGCAGGTCGGAGCGGCTGCCGCGATGCCCTAGCGTGACAGGGTGAATCCCACCAGGGCCGACATTTCGATCGCGGCGGCCGTCCTGACGCTCGGCGTGGTCGGCACCTACGGCCGCCTGTCCGACTCCGGCCTGACCGAACGACCCCTGGACGGGGTCGGGCTGACGCTGATCACGCTCTCGTCGGCGGCGCTGGCCTGGCGGCGCAGCGCCCCGGTGACGGTCGGGGCGGTCGCGGTCGGGTGCGTGGTGGCCTACTACGGCGCGCTCTACCCCGGCGTGTTCGCCGCCGCGCCCGCGCTGATCGCCATCTACACCGCAGCCACCCTGGGCCGGCGCGCCCTGTCCATCGCCCTGGCGGTCGCGCTGGCGCTGGGCGTCGGCACGTTCGTGGCGCTGTCGGACACCGACCCGGAGCCGGGCGGGCTGAGCCTGCTCAGCGGCTGGCTGGTGGCCATGGTGGTGCTGGGCGAGACGGTCAGGAGCCGCCGCGCCCAGCTGGCCCTCATCGAACAGCGCGCCGTGGAGGCAGAACGCACCAGGGAGGAGGCGGCGTTGCGCCGGGCAGGGGAGGAACGCCTGTGGATCGCCCAGGAGCTGCACGACACCCTCACCCACGCCATCTCCGTGATCAACGTGCAGACCGCCGTCGCCCTGCAGCTGCTGGAGCGCGACCCCGACCGCACCCGCACCGCGCTGCTGGCGGTCAAGGAGTCTGGCCAGGAGGCGATGCGCGAGCTGCGCGCCTCGCTCGGCGTGCTGCGCCAGAGCGACGACGGCCTGGAGAGCGGCCTGAACCGGCTGCCCCGCCTGGTGGAGCGGGCCCAGGCGGTCGGCCTGCCGGTCACGACCGTGGTGAGCGGTACGGCGGAGCCGCTGCCGCCGCGGGCCGACCGGGCCGCCTACCGCATCGCCCAGGAGGCCTTCACCAACGTGCTGCGCCACGCGGGACCCGCGGCCATCACGCTGACCCTGACCTACCAGCAGCACACCCTGGTGATCGAGATCGAGGACGACGGGACCAATGACGCGAGTACGGCAGAGCACGGCATGGGGCTGATCGGGATGCGCGAGCGCGCGGTCGCCGCGGGCGGCACCCTCACCGCCGGGCCGCGGCCAGGGGGCGGCTTCGCCGTACGGGCGGAGCTGCCGCGGTGATCCGGGTCCTGCTGGCCGACGACCAGCCGCTGATCCGCGCCGGGTTCTCGGCGCTGCTGGAGATGGCCGGCGACATCAGCGTGGTCGGGGAGGCGGCCAACGGCGGCGAGGCGGTCCAGTTGTGCCGGGAGCTGCTGCCGGACGTGGCGCTGCTGGACGTGCGCATGCCTTTGCTGGACGGGATCCAGGCGACCAGGCAGATCGGCGCCGACCCGGCGCTGGACGCGGTGCGGGTGGTGATCCTCACCAACTACGCGCTGGACGAGTACGTGTTCGCCGCCTTGCGCGCCGGGGCCAGCGGGTTCCTGGTCAAGGACATCGAGCCGGCCGAGCTGCTGCAGTCGGTGCGGGTCGCGGCGCGCGGGGAGGCGCTGCTGTCGCCGTCGGTGACGCGGCGCCTGATCGAGGAGTACGTGGCCACCCCGCCCAAGCTGTCGCCCGGCCCGGAGCTGGAGCGGCTGACCGGGCGCGAGCGGGAGGTGCTCACCCTGGTGGGCGGCGGGATGTCGAACGAGGAGATCGCCGTGCGGCTCACCATCAGCCACGCCACCGCCAAGACGCACGTCAGCCGCATCATGTCCAAGCTGGGCGCCCGCGACCGGGCGCAGCTGGTGGTGCACGCCTACGAGTCGGGACTGGTCATCCCGCGAGCCCGCTGACCGGCACTCTGGCCAGGTGCGCCGCCGACCAGCTGGCGACCTGCTCGACCAGCAGCGCGTCGACCGGCCGCTGGTACTGCTCGCCGTACGCGCGCAGAGCCTGCGGGTCCTGCTCGCGGCGCAGGGTGTGGGTCAGGCCCGGCAGGAGGCGCGCCTCCCCGCCCGGCACCAGCGCCGCGATCACCTCGAGGTCGTCCGGGCTGACCTGCAGGTCCCGGTCGCCGGTCAGCGCCAGCAGCGGCACGCCGACCGCGGCCAGGTCGGGCTTGGGGTCGTAGTCCAGGTACTGGCGCAGCCAGCCGGCGTTGACCCGCCTGCCGTACACGCGCGCCACGTCCGCGGTGGTGGCCCTGATCCTGGCGCACAGCCGCGCCACCTGCTCACCCGGGCTACGGCCCAGCGGGCGCAGCGCCAGCCGCGACAGGGCGGGCAGGTCGGCCACGGCGCGCTCGGCCCACCAGTGCAGGGCCTGCTCGCCGGTCATGGCGTGCCCGGCGAGCATGACGACGGCAGCGGCGCTGGAGTGCGCGCCGAGCCAGGCGGCGTGCAGCGCCCCCTCGCCGTGGCCGATCGCGCCGGTGGCGGCGATCTCGGGGCGGGCGGCCAGGGCGCGCAGGGCGGCGGCCGAATCGGAGCGGTTCTGCAGGAACGTGGCGGCCCGCCACTGGCCGGGGGTTCCGGCGACGCCGCGGCGGTCGAAGCGGTAGGAGGCCACGCCGTGCGCGGCCAGCGCCTCGGCCAGGGTGCGGCCGACGGCGAACCTGGCCTTGCCCAGGTCGCCCTCCCGGTCCATGCGGGTGGGCCACAGCAGCACCACGGCCGGGTGCGGCCCCGGCCCTGACGGCATGACCAGCGTCCCGGCCAGCTGGGTGCCGTCGTCGGCTGTGACGGTCATGTCGGCTTCCCTGATCCCGCGCTGCATGAGCATGACCCCTACCTCCGGATGGACGCGTCATATCGCGAACAACACGATATGACGCGTTTCACGGGAAGGTCAAGACATATCGCGTTTGACCCTCACACCGTGTCAGAGGGTAGACCGGCAGGCATGGACGAGTTGCTGTCGCGATCGGCGACCCACACCGCGCAGGCGCTCAAGGACGGCCACCTGTCCTGCGCCGAGCTGACCGCCCGCCTGCTGGACCGCATCGCCGCCGTCGATACCAAGGTCAACGCCATCGCCGAACTGGACGCCGACGGCGCCATGCGCCGCGCCCACGCCGCAGACCAGGCGATCGCCGACGGCAGCCCCCTCGGCCCCCTGCACGGCGTCCCCATCACCATCAAGGACTGCTTCGACGCGGAAGGCCTGCACACCACGTGGGGCAACCCCGCCTTCGCCACCCACCGCGCCACCGCGGACGCCACCCTGGTCGCCCGGCTCAAGCAGGCGGGCGCCAACGTCATCGGCAAGACCAACACCGCGTTCATGCTCGCCGACGTCGCGCAGTCCGCCAACGACCTGCACGGCGCCACCGCCAACCCCTGGGACCTCACCCGCACCCCCGGCGGCTCCAGCGGGGGAGCGGCGGCCGCGCTGGCCGCCGGGCTCAGCTTCCTCGACTACGGCTCCGACCTGGCCGGCTCCATCCGCATACCGGCCGCCCTGTGCGGGGTGTACGGCCTCAAACCCAGCACCGGCCTGGTGTCCCTGCACGGCTTCCAGCCGCCAGGCACGCCTGCCTCCACCTCGGACCACCGCTACCTGTCCGCGGCAGGCCCCCTGGCCCGTACGGCAGGCGACCTGCGCGTCGCCCTCCAGGCCACAGCGGGCCCCGACGGACCGGCCGCGCTGGCCTACCGCTGGCACCTGCCGCCCCCGCGCCACACCAGGCTGGGCCACTTCCGCGTCGGCTTCGTCCTCGACGACCCCTTCGCCCCGCCCACCGCCGAGGTCGGCGCGAGCCTGCGGGCCCTGCTCGACCACCTCGCCGCACAGGGGGCAACGCTGGTGGAGGGCTGGCCTTCCCGGCTGGATCCGGCAGCGTCCTACGCCGCCTTCGGCGCCCAGCTGGAGGCCTTCTTCGCCTTCGCCGAAGGCGCCGACCTGGCCGGATACCCCGCCCAGGAACTGGCCCGCCACGCCGCCCGCCAGGCCTGGCAGGACCACTTCACCCGCGTCGACGTGTTCGTCTGCCCCTCCTCCTACACCGCCGCCTTCCCGCCCGGCGACCTGCCGCACCCCCACCTGCCCTTCTGGGGCGCGCACGCCTCCCTGGCGGGACTGCCGTCCCTGGCCGCGCCCATCGGACGGACCGACGGCGGGCTGCCGGTCGGCGCGCAGATCATCGCCCCCCTTTACGAGGACGACACCGTGATCACGTTCGCCGAACTTCTCGCTGCAGGATCATCCCCAGCCACTGCCCAACCGTGAACGGCTCAGCCCGGGTGAAACCGCAACTCTCGTAATAACGCACCAGACGGCCGTCATCACCCGCGTAGCAGTCCACCCGCAACAACTCCACGCCGAGCTGCTCGGCCTCGGCGTAGGCGCGCTCCAGCAGCGCCCGCCCCACCCCGTGCCCGGCGAAACGCTGGTCGATCACCAGCACCTGCACGTACAGCTCGCTGTCGACCGGCTTGACGTACTCGTGCGGCGGCCCCACCACCAGGCACCCGGCGCTCTGGCCGTCCACCACCGCGATCCGCATCCCGCCACCGGCCGCCCACCCGGCGGCCTGCTCCTCCCGCTTGGCGTTGCCGGTGAACGGCTCGCTGCCCCACTGCCCGGTACGGCCCTGCGTCACCAGCCACGCCACCGCGCTGTCGAACATCTGCAACACCGCGGTCACATCCGCGGAATCCCCGACTCGAATATCCATCAAGCGATCATATGATCGGACATGTGACGATCCATCACCTCAACTGCGGCACCATGCGTCCTCCCGGCGGCCCGCTCATGGTGTGTCACTGCCTAGTCATCGAGAGCCCCGGCGGGCTGACGCTGGTCGACACCGGCATCGGCGCCGGCGCCTTCCTCGGCTTCACCATGATGGTCGGCGCCGCCCTCGACCTTTCCGAAACCATGCCCTCCCAGCTCGAACGGCTCGGCTACCAGCGTTCCGACGTGCGCGACATCGTCGTGACGCACCTGGACGTCGACCACGCCGGGGCGCTGGCCCACTTCCCGCAGGCCCGCGTGCACCTGCACGCCGCAGAACTGCGGGCAGCCCTGTCGCCGACCACCGCCTCAGAACGGCGCCGCTACCGCTCCTCGCAGTGGGCACACGGCCCCAAGTGGGTGACCTACGGCGAGGCGGGGGAGCCGTGGCACGGGCTCGAGGCGCGGCCGCTGCAGGGGGTGGACGGGGTGGCGCTGGTGCCGCTGGCGGGGCACAGCCGGGGACACTCCGGCGTCGCCGTACAGGAGGAAGGGCTGCTGCACGCGGGCGACGCGTACTACTTCCACGGGGAGCTGGGCGACCCGACCCGCTGCCCGGCGCACCTGCGGCTGGCGCAGCGCGCGGTCGCGACCGACCACGCGCTGCGCCTGGCCAACCTGGACCGGCTGCGCCACCTGCCACCCTCGGTGCGCGTCTTCAGCGCCCACGACGCGGGCGAACTGGCCTCCTTCGGCTGAGTTCGCCCTCAGGGCCTGGTGGCGGGCGGGAAGCCGGTCCAGCGCAGGGCGGGCGGGAGGTGGCTCATGTCGTTGAACATCACGACGGTGGGCGGCAGGCCGGTGCGGTACTCGATGACGGTCAGGGCGGTGTTGGCGCTGTTGAGCCCCAGCCAGCGGGCCGGGGGCGCGTCGAGGGCGTGCCGCAGGAGCCACGCGATGGGGTAGGCGTGGGTGATCAGCACCTCGTGGGTGGTGGTTTCAGGGGGCTGGGTGAAGCGGGCGATCAGCGCTTGGGCCAGCTTGTGGCCCTCTGCCGCCTCCCGCTCGTCGTAGCCGTCGAAGAAACCGGCCCACGAGCGGGGTATCTCCGCCGGGCTGGGGACGTAGGGCACGTGGTCGATGAGCTCCGGCGCCTCTTCCACGGGGGCGTTCTGGAGGTGCTTGGCCAGGTGGTGTGCGCAGGCGGTGGCGCGGGGCAGGGGTGAGTGCCAGACGACGTCGACGGGCAGCGCTGCCAGCCGTTCACCGAGCAGGTCGGATTGGGCGCGCCCGGTGTCGGTGAGCCGGCCGAACGCGTCGGCCTCGCCGTGGCGGGCCAGGTAGAGGTGTCGTGTCGTCATGAGGCCCGCTCTCGTGGGGTCGGTGTGTGTTCGGTGACGGTGCCGGTGCTGCCGTCGACGGTGATGACGGCGCCGTCCCGCAGCCTGCTGGTCGCGTCCGGGATGCCGAGGACGGCGGGGATGGCGTGCTCGCGGGCGACGATCGCGGCATGGCACAGCACGCCTCCGGTCTCGGTGACCACACCCGAGGCGATGCGCAGCAGCGGCGTCCACGCCGGGTCGGTGAAAGGACAGATGAGGATGTCACCGGGCTGCACACGCCCGAAGTCCCCCCGCCCCCGCACGACCCGCGCGACCCCGGTCACCGTCCCGCGGCTACCGGGCGTCCCGGTGAGCGTGCCAACCGCTGTCTCACGACCTCCTGTCGCCCCGGCCCGCGTGCCGGTCGCTCTCGCGGGGTCGGCGGCTGCCGAGGCGTGGACAGGCGGCGGTGGTGCGGCGGTGATGGGGCGGGCTTGCAGGATCCAGATGCGTCCCCCGACGATCGCCCACTCGATGTCCTGCGGCCCGCCGAGCACGGCCGCGATCTCCCCGCCCAGCCGGGCCAGTTCCGCGGCGGTCGCGTCGTCGATCACCGGTTGGTGCCGCTCCCGAGGGAGCACGTCGCTGACCACGAGGTCCGCGCCACGCCGGTCGAGCCGCGTCCGCTTGGACGCCACGACGCTGGTGACCGTACCGTCGGTGGACACGCGAAAGGCGTCAGGGGTGACCTTGCCCTCGACCACGCTGGGCCCGAGCCCCCAGGTCGCCTCGATGTCGGTCGTCGCCCCCGGAGTGAACATGACCCCGGAAACGTCGGCGTCCAGGTGGCGCTGCACGATGACGGCCATCACCGGCTCCTCCAAAGACCCCCCGACGGCGCGCGGGGAGAACAGCGAGGCCCAGCAGGCGCGTACGGCCCCGGCCGCGGCGCCCACCCCTCGCACCCCGAGAAAGCTGTCATGCCGCCCAGCCGCCGAAGCGTGCGCGGTGTCCTCGCCGGCCGCCGACGACCGCACCGCCACGAACGGATCACCCAGCTCACCCAGCGCGCGCCCCAGCGCGTCGACCAGATCAGCGCCGACCGGCCGGGCCTCGATCGCCCGCCGTACGGCATCAAGATCCTCCGACGTCCCGAACCCCAGCGAACGGTAGGCGGCGAACGGCACGACGAAACCATCGGGAACCGGCACGCCCGCCCGCAGCAACGCCCCGAGCGCGGCCGCCTTCCCCCCGCACGTGTCAGGCACGGCGTCCCTGAGGGATACGATCATCCCCTCATCCTTTCAATATACTGTTGACAACGTTTTGTTGATTGTGCAGCATGAGGGGCATGCCTCACAAGCGGGACCTCGCCCACGCCGCGCACACCGACCACGCCCAAGCCGACCGCGAACGCGCCGCGCGCGAGCACCTCATGAGCCTGGGCGCCGACGGACTCGACGCCCGCCCCTGGCGGCCGCCGCCCGTGCCGCCCTCGGCGGTCGACCTGGCGCAGTTCGCCGTCTGGCGCGGCGCCCAGCTCGGCCCGGACGACATCCTGAGCGCCCTGGCCCTGCTGCCCGCCGCGCGCGCCGAGGTCGAGGGGCTGGAGTCCGGGCTGCTGTTCCTGGCCAGGAGCGCCGGCCTGACGTGGGCGCAGATGGCCCAGGCGCTCGGGTTCAACTCGCCTCAGGCGTGCCAGCAGTGGTACACCCGCCTGTCCGCGCGGCAGGACTCCGGCGCATGACCCGCACCTCAGCGCCCGACCTGCTGGTGCTGCATGCCGTACGGATCACCGGGTTCGCCGACACGCCGGTGCTCGCCCGCCGCTACGGCCTCGACCCCGCGATGACCGAGGAGCTGCTGCTCGACGCGCAGGCTCGCGGGTGGGTGGAACACACCGCCTTCGGCGGCACCGGCGGGTGGTCGCTGACCGAGTCGGGCCGGGTGGAGAACGAGCGCCAACTGGGGGCCGAGCTGCAGCGGGTGGGGGGCGCCGAGGAGGTGCACGAGGTGCACCGCACGTTCCTGCCGTTGAACGGCCTGCTGCAGCGGGCCTGCACCGACTGGCAGCTACGGCCCGCTCCCGGGGATCGGCTGGCGGTCAACGACCATTCCGACCCGGTGTGGGACGCGGGGGTGCTGCACGAGCTGGGCGGGGTCGGCCGCGCGCTGGGACCGCTGGCCAAGCGGCTCGCAGGCGTGCTGGCCCGGTTCGACGGTTATGACACCAGGTTCACCGCGGCGCTGGAGCGGGTGCAGGGCGGGGACGGCGGGTGGGTGGACCGCACCGACGTGGACTCCTGCCACCGGGTCTGGTTCGAGCTCCACGAAGACCTCATCGCCACCCTCGGCCTCAACCGCCACGCCCAACCCTGACCCGGACTCCTCGCCCGCCCCACCGCGACGACCGCGATCCTGAGCTCGTAGACGCCCGACTCAGTGACCCCTCAGGGGGTTTTGGGCGCTCTCGAGATGAGGGGTCATTCTGTGTTGGGAGCCCTTGGGCTCTCGCCGCCACAGTGGGGCCGTCAGACCAGGGCGAGCTGGTCGGCGGCCGGGTCGCGCGGGGACGGCTGCGGCACCGGCGCCATCCCGTAGCGAGCCGCCAGCTGCGCGATCTGCCCCGTGATGCGCTCCTCATACCCGGCAGACGGCACCCCGCCCCGGTCGTACAGCTCCGCATACCGCTCCACCAGCCCCGGATGCTGGCGCCCCAGCCACTCCAGGTACCACTCCCGCGTCCCCGGCGGCAGCCGCAACACCACCGCCCGCACCCCCGAGGCCCCCGCCGACGCGATCCGCCGCACCGTGGCCGCCAGCTGGTCGGCGCCGTCGCTCAGCAACGGCAGCACAGGCGCCATCAGCACGTGGCACGACACCCCCGCCTCCACCAGCGCCGACACCAGCTCCAGCCGCGCCTGCGCCCCCACCGCCCCCGGCTCGACCGAGCGGCGGATCTTCTCGTCCACGAACGCGATCGACACCGCCACCTGCGCCCCCGCCTCAGCCAGCAAGGCGGCGTCGCGCAGCACCAGCGGGCTCTTGGTGTAGACGGTGAACGGCACAGCGGCCCGCGACAGTGCCGCGATGATGCCCGGCATCAGCAGGTAGGTGCGCTCGGCCTCCTGGTAGCAGTCGCCGCCCAGCCCGATCGCGACCGGCGCCGCGGGGAAGCGGCGCAGCTCGGCGCGCAGCCGTTCGACCGCGTTGGCCTTGACCACGATGCGGGTGTCGAAGTCGCGCCCGGCGTCCAGGCCGAGCCTGCGGTGCCCGCCCCTGGCCGCGCACCCGCGGCAGGCGTGCGCGCACCCCCGGTAGGGGCTGATCGCCCAGTGCTGGGTGATGCCGGAGGCGGCCGGCACCTTCTCGATCACGGTCCGCGCCTGGGTCTCGTAGAACATGCCGCGCACGACCGACCGGCGCTCGATGGCCGGGCGGTCGTCGGCGACCTCGACTAGCGAAAGCGCGTCCCAACCCACGCAAGCCAGTGGAACACGTATTCGACTCAGGTTTCAAGCAGAACGAAAAACAGGACACAAGGTGTCGGCTTTTGCGTCCAGGATGGAAGCCATGCACGAAACTCCACAAGAACTCAAAGAACTCCAGGCCCTCCTGGATGCCTCCCTGTCCCGTTCCACCTCGCACCTGCGCTCGATCGTCACCGGCCGCACCGCGACCGCAGAGCAGCTCACCGAGACCCTGACCGGCATGTGCACCCTGGCCCTGTCCACCGTCACGGCCAAGGGCGAGCCGCGCATCAGCGGCGCCGACGGCCACTTCCTGCACGGCAAATGGCACTTCGGTACGGCACGCACCGCCGCCAAAGCCCGCCACCTGGCCGCCCGCCCCGCCGCCAGCGCCGCCCACATGCGCGGGGAGGACCTGGGCGTGTTCACCCACGGCACCGTGGAGATCCTCAACCCCCTCAACGGGCAGGCGGCCCCCGACTGGCCCGACCTGCTGGCCTACTTCAAGGACTTCTACGGCGACAGCGCCTTCGACTGGGACACCGAGGTCGTCTACTACCGGCTGCACCCGCACTGGATGGCCGTCTACGCCCCCTGATATCCGTTGGCGCGCCGCTCCCCGGCGGGGCTAGCGTGGCCCCGTCCTGTGGAGACAGCAAGAACGGGAGATACGAGGATGGCTGCTCAGCTCGTAGCCCTCAGCTTCGACGCCCACGACCCCCAGGCCCTCGCGCGGTTCTGGGCCGGGGTCCTGGGCTGGGAGATGGCCGACGACCCCGACGGGGGCTTCACCCTCCTGCCGAACGACGACACCGGGTTCCGCCTGCGGTTCCTGCCCTCGCAGGAGAAAAAGCGCGGCCAGAACCAGATGCACTTCGACCTGACCAGCAAGACCCTGGAGCAGCAGCAGGAGACGGTGGCCAGGGCGCTGGAGCTCGGCGCCCGGCGCCTGGACATCGGCCAGGGCCCGGACGCGGCCCACGTGGTGCTGGGCGACCCGGAGGGCAACGAGTTCGACGTCATCGAGCCGGGCAACAACTTCCTCGCCGAGTGCGGCTTCATCGGCGCCCTGGCCAGTGACGGCACCCAGGAGGTCGGCTACTTCTGGAGCAGGGCGCTGGAGTGGCCGCTGGTGTGGGACCAGGACGAGGAGACCGCGATCCGCTCGCCGCACGGCGGACCGAAGATCACCTGGGGTGGGCCGCCGGTGGCCGAGAAGCTCGGCAAGAACCGGCTGCACTTCGACCTGGCCCCGCCCGCGGGCGGCGACCAGCAGGCGGAGGTCGAACGCCTCATCGGGCTGGGCGCCACCCGCCTGGACGTCCCCCTGGGGCAGGCGGGCCAGATCGTGATGGCCGACCCCGACGGCAACGAGTTCTGCGTCTTCACCCCGCGCTGAGAACACCCAGCTCTCCTCGAAAGAGATGGGAGGGTCTCCTGTCCCGGTCTTTCTGGCCGCTCTGGAGGTGAGGGAACGCTGAAGCGAATGCGGCCGGGGCCGGCGGGGACTCAGCCTCCCGCGTGGTCGAGTTCGGGGAAGGAGTGGTGCTCGTGCGTGACCACCCACCGCCCCTCCCTGCGGCACAGCCCCAGCGTCAGCCGTAGCCGGTTGGCCGGGTTGTCGGCGAACTCCTTGTCGGTGCCGCACCGCAGCAGCGCCAGCGCGAAGGCGACCTCCGCCCCGGCCGTCACCTCCAGCGACTCGATCTCGAACACCGCCCCCGTCGCCTGCCACTCGAAGAACGGCGGCCACGTGTCGCGGTAGGCCGCGAGACCGCGCACCCCCTCGTACGGCGGCGGCACGTCGAACATCACGATGTCCTCGCCGTGCCCCTCCAATACCCCGGCCAGGTCGCCGCGGGCCACCGCCAGCGCCCACCCCTCGATGAGGTCGCGGATCTGCCTGTTGTCGTCCATGGTGAACAACCCCTCTCGTGTCACCCCTACAACCCCGGCCAAGCGCCCAACTCATCGGCCAAGCCGTAAAAGGCGAAATCCGCCTCCAGGAACGACACCACCTCGGCCACCAGCGCCCCCCGCACGATCAGCACATCCAGCCCGGCGGGCACGAAACGCCCCCCATCCCACAGGTAGGTGGCCACGGCCAGCTGGCCGTTCGCCCACGCAGGCACCACCCGCCAGCGCCGCAGCAACGGCCCGCCCAGCAGGAACCCCCGGATCTCCGCCCGCCCGGAGAACCACGCGGTCAGCGGCGGCATCGAGTACCTGGCGTCCTCGGTCAGCAACGCCACGATCGCCTCGACGTCCCCGGCCTCCCACGCCCGCACGTAGCGCCGCACCAGTTCCCGCTGGCCCGCCTCGCCCAGCGCGCGCAACGTCTGTCGCTGCGAGGGGCCGCCCATCCGCCCGGCCATCACCTTCCTGGCCCGCTGCAACGCGCTGTTGACCGCCGCCACCGACGTCCCCAGCAGCCCGGCCGTCTCGGCTGCCCCGAACCCCAGCACCTCACGCAGCAGCAGCACCGCCCGCTGCGCGGCGGTCAGGTGCTGCAGCGCCGCCACGAACGCCAGCTCCACGCTCTCCCTGGCCAGCGCCCCGGCCTCCGGGCTCATCCACTGCTGGGGGTACGGCTCCAGCCAGCGCTGCTCCGCCGACGGCGCCCCCAGATCGGCGGGCAACTCCCGCCGCCCCTGCCGCTCCAGCAGGCTCAACGCCCGATTCGTCGCGATCTTGTACAGCCAGGGGCGCACGGAACCGCGATCCTCGAACCCGCCCAGCGAGCGCCACGCCCGATCCAGCGTCTCCTGCACCACGTCCTCGGCGTCGTGCGCCGAGCCCAGCATCCGGTAGCAGTGCGCGCGCAGCTCCGCACGCAACGGCCCGACCAGCCGGGCGAACGCCTCCCCGTCGCCTCCGCGCGCCGCGGCCAGCAGTTCCGCCTCCACCCGCGCCACCCTAGCCCCCTACACTAAACTGGCACATTCGTACCACTTTGGAGGCGTATCCACCCATGGCCTGGCTTCTGCTTGCCTTCGCCATCGCCACCGAGGTCATGGCGACCTCGGCGCTGAAACTCAGCAACGGCTTCAGCCACCTCGGCTGGAGCGCCGTCGTCGCGGTCGGCTACACCGCCTCCTTCATCCTCATGAGCCAGGCGCTGAAGATGCACCTGGAGGTCGGGACCGCCTACGCCATCTGGTCGGGCGCGGGGACCGCCGCGATAGCGCTCATCGGCGCCGCGTTCCTGGGGGAGTCGCTCAACCTCACCAAGATCGCCGGGATCCTGCTCATCATCGGCGGGGTGGTCGTCCTCAACCTGGCGGGCAGCTCCCATTGACCCCCACCCCACCCGCCGACCAGCCCCCGCCCGCCGGGGGAGCGGCCTCCCCGGGCACCGCCGAACCAGAGGACAACCCGCACAGCGCCGCCCCACACCCAGCGGGGGAGACCTCCCAGGGCGGGAAGAGCCCCCGCGGAGAGGAGAGGCAGGGCGACGACGGGGTCTCCCCGTCCCTCGACAATCCGCGCACATCCCGGAGCGGCCCAGCGCACGAAAGCGCCGACACCGCCCAGAAAAACGCCACCCCCTCAAAAGCCGCCACACCCCGACAAGGCGCCACCGACCCAACGGCCGCACCCCAGAAGACACCCCAGGAAGGGGCCGCGGGGCGGCGGCCGGCGCAGTCGCGGGGCAGGCGGCGCAGGGCCACGTTGCTGCAGGCCGCCGTGGACCTGCTGCGCGAAGGCGGGTTCGCCGCCGTCACCCACCGCGCCGTAGCCCAGAAAGCCGCCCTCCCCCTGGCCGCCACCACCTACTACTTCACCTCCCGCGACCACCTCCTGGCCGCCGCCTTCGCCCAGCTCGTCGACGACGACCTGACCACCCTGCGCGCCTGGACCGCCAAACACGGCCTGGCCCGCCTGCCCCACCACGCCGACCGCCTCACCCAGCTCGGCCTGTGGGAGCTGTACGTGCACGCCGGCCGCGACCCCGCCCTGCAGGCCATCGCCCGCACCTGGACCGACGGCTGCGTCGCCATCGTCGCCGACACCCTGCGCCTACCCCAAGACCACCCCCAGGTACGGCTCGCCTACGCCCTCATCACCACCGCCTGGATCGAACACGTCGTCGAAGAACGCCCCACCCCCCACCTCCACGACCTGCTCAAAAACACCTCGTCACCCGACGAAACACCTCAATAGACTCCAAAATGTGCTCACGCCTACGTACCCCATCACCACCGACCGCCTGACCCTGCGCCCCTTCACCCCCCAGGACCTGCACTCCCTGCACGCCTACGAAGCCCTGCCCGACGTCGCCCGCTACCTCTACTGGGAACCCCGCGACCTGGAGGCCACCCGCACCGCCCTGGAAAAAAGGATCACCCGCATCGCCCTGGCCGACGAGGGCGACGCCCTCGACCTGGCCATCACCCTGCGCGAGAGCGGCGAGCACATCGGCAGCTGCGTCCTGATCTGGACCAGCAAAGAGCACCGCCAAGGCGAGATCGGCTACATCCTCAACCCCACCGCCCACGGCAACGGCTACGCGGCCGAAGCCGCCCGCGAGATGCTCCGACTCGGCTTCGACCAGCTCGGCCTGCACCGCATCGTCGGCCGCCTCGACGGACGCAACACCGCCTCCGCCCGCGTCCTGGAAAAGCTCGGCATGCGACGCGAAGCCCACCTCGTGCAGAATGAGATCGTCAAGGGGGAATGGACCGACGAGATCATCTACGCCATGCTCGCCGAGGAATGGAACCGATGAACGCCTACCTGTCCAGGATCGGCGCCCCACCCGGCGCCACACTGGCCGAGCTGCAACTGGCCCACCTGCGCAGCGTGCCGTTCGAAAACCTCTCCATCCACCTCGGCCAGCCCATCGTCCTGCGCGAGGACGCCCTCCTCGACAAGATCGTCCAGCAGCGGCGCGGCGGGTTCTGCTACGAGCTCAACGGCGCCTTCGCCGCCCTGCTCACCGACCTGGGCCACCACGTCACCCGCCACCAGGCCCGCGTGCACACCCCTGACGGGTACGGCCCGCCGTTCGACCACATGGCCCTCATCGTCGACGAGCAGTGGCTCGTCGACGTCGGCTTCGGCGCCTTCAGCCACCACCCCCTGCCCGCCCGCCCGGGAACCCACCCCGACCCGGCCGGCACCTTCACCATCACCCGGGCCGAGCACGGCGACCTCGAGGTGGCCCTGGACGGCAAACCCGAATACCGCCTCGACCCCCGCCCCTACGCGCTGGCCGACTTCGCCCCCACCTGCTGGTGGCAGCAAACCTCACCAGACTCCCACTTCACCCGCTCCCTGACCTGCTCACGCCTGACAGAAACCGGCCGCATCACCCTGTCCGGCGAGCGCCTCATCACCACCACCGGCGGCCAACGCCACGAACAGGTCCTGGGAAAAGACGACATCCTGCCCGCCTACCGCACCCACTTCGGCATCACCCTCGACCGCGTCCCCACCGTCGGCTGATGCGCCTGCGCGACGCCCAGCCCCTGTGGCAACCCCACCCCGGCTGGCTCAACACCGCCTCCTACGGCCTGCCGCCCACCCCCGCCCACGACGCCCTCATCCAGGCCGTCACCCAGTGGCGGCACGGCTCCAGCGACTGGCAGCCCTGGGACGCCAACGTCGACCGCTCCCGCGCGGCCTTCGCCACCCTCATCGGCGCCCCGACAGCCGACGTGACCGTCAGCTCCACCGTCTCCCAGATCATGTCCGTCATCGCCACCGCCCTGCCTGAGGGCGCCCGCGTCCTGGTCCCGGAAGAGGAGTTCACCAGCAACCTGTTCCCCTGGGCCGTGGCCGCCCGCGTCGACACCGCACCCGCCGACCGGCTGGCCGACGCCCTCACCCGCCACCACCACGCCGCCGCCTTCAGCCTCGTGCAGTCGGCCACCGGCGCCCTGGCGCCCCTCGACGACCTGCGCCAAGCGGCACGCGAGCACGACACGCTGCTCATCGCCGACGCCTCCCAAGCCTGCGGCTGGCTCCCCGTCACCACCCACGGCCTCGACGCCATCGCCTGCGCCGCCTACAAATGGCTCATGGCCCCCCGAGGGGCCGCCTTCGCCTACCTGTCGCCCCGCCTGCGCGCCCGCATGACCCCCATAGCCGCCAACTGGTACGGCGCGGCCGACCGCGCCACCGGCTTCTACGGACCACCCCTGCGCCTGGCCGACAACGCCCGCGCCTTCGACCTGTCACCCGCCTGGTTCTCCTACGTCGGCGCCGCCCCCGCCCTCGACCTGCTCAACCAGATCGGCATCGACCAGATCCACCACCACAACCTCGCCCTGGCCAACCGCTTCCGCACCGGCCTCGGCCTACCGGAGGGCGACAGCGCCATCGTCGCCGTCGACACCCCCCACGCCGACCGCCTGGCCACCCGCGGCATCACCGCAGCCGTCCGCGCCGGGAAAGTCCGCGCCAGCTTCCACCTCTACACCACCACCGACGACGTCGACCGCGCCCTGGAGGCCCTCACATGATCCTGCACCTGGCCTACGCCACCGACTGGGACAAAGCCCAGCAGGATGGGGAGTACCGCATCTCCACCCGCGGCCGCACCCTGGAACAGGAGGGCTTCATCCACTGCAGCAAAGACCACACCCAGCTCAGCGGCGTCGCCCAAGCCTTCTACGCCGACGTCACCGAACCCCTCCTCATCCTCCACCTCGACCCCACCGGCCTGGACATCCGCGAGGAAGGCGGCTTCCCCCACCTGTACGGACCCCTGCCCGTGGCAGCCGTCACCACCGTGACCCCCTACGAGCACAACACCTTCTGAATGCGCCGCCCGGCAAACCACAACCCGGCCGCACCCATCACCACCAGATACACCACGTGCCCGGCCAGCGCCCACTCCAGCTGCCCCAGCGCGATCCCGCGCACCAGCTCCACCGCGTGATACAACGGCGTCGCGTACACCACCCACTGCAACACCTCCGGATAAGCGCCCACCGGCGAGAACGTCCCGGAGAACAGGAACAGCGAGAACTGCACCGCGGTCAGCAGATCGAAGTCCTGCCACCCGCGCAGCAACGTCGACATCGCCATCCCCGCCGCACCGAACGCCAGCCCCACCAGCATCGTCGCCGGGAAAGCCGCCAGCGCCCACCACGGCTCGGCCAGGTCGAACACCGCCATCACCAGCACGAACATCGCGGTGTAGAACGAACTGCGGATCATCGCCCACGACAGCTCGCCCAGCGCCACCTCGATCGGCCGCACCGGCGTCGCCAGGATCGCCTCGAACGTCTTGGCGTACTTCATCTTGAAGAAGAAGTTGAACGTCGTCTCCGCCAGCGCCCCGTTCATCGCCGAAGCCGCCAGCATCGCCGGCGCCACGAACACCGCATACGACACCACCCGCCCATCCGGCAACGGGATCTCACCCACCAGAGCGCCGACACCGACCCCGATGGACAGCAGATACAGCAACGGCTCGAAGAACCCCGAGATCAGCACCAGCCAATACGAGGCCCCGGAACGCAGAGCACCCAGATTGCGGTTGACCACCGCACCCACCCGGCTCGCCGAGATGTGACGAGCCACCACCAACGTCACCATGATCAGTCCTGAAGTCGCTTGCGGAAGGCGTAGGCCGCCCAGACCATGCCACCGGCGGCGAACGCCACCAGGTAGCCCACGTGCAGCCACACCGGCCACGGGGGAGCGCCACCCAGCGTCGCCGCCCGGCACAACGCCACCCCATGCCACAACGGCGAGGCGTAGGCCAGCGGCCGCAGCACCGGCGTCAACTGCTCCACCGGGAAGAACACCCCCGCGAACAACGTCGAGGGAATCATCACGAACCGAAACAGCAACGCGAAGTAGCTGTCATGGTCGATCGTCGCAGCGAACGCCGTCACCGGAGCCGCCACCGACACCGTCAGCAACGCCGCCACCAGCGGCGTCACCAGAGCCCACCACGAATCCAGCATCCCGAAACACGCCACGATCGCCAGGAACACCAGCACCGCGATCTGGATGCGCAACACCAGATAGGCCAGCCACCCGCGCAGCATGTCCCACACCGACACCCGGGTGGCGAACATCGCGTGCGCCCCGCGCGTCCACTTGAAGTCACCCAGCACCGGGTAGGTGCACTCACCCACCGCCATCTGGAACGCCGTCGAGGCCAAAACCCCCGGCACGATCCACTGCGCGTACGGCACGCCCTGCACCGTGCCCACGTACTGCCCCACCCCCAGCCCGATACTGGCCAGGAACAGCAACGGCAACGCGAACGAGGAGAACAACGACGCCCGCCACAACCGCTTGTACAACGTCAGGTGCCGCTCCAGCACCGCCACGCTCGGATGCGCCATCAGTCCACCAACGTCCGGCCGGTCAGGTGCAGGAACACATCCTCCAGCGACGAGCGCCGCACCAGCACGCTGGAGGGCGCCAGCCCACGCCGGTGCACCTCGTTGACCGCGGCGTCGCCGTCCTTGGCGTACAGCAGGATCCGGTCCGGCAGCGGATCCACCCGCTCACCGATCCCCTCCAGCTTGCCCACATACGAGGCCAGCTCATCGACCCCGAACCGCAACTCCACCACCTCAGCCGAGGAGTAGGTCTCGATCAGCGAACGCGGCGACCCCTCCGCCACGATCTTGCCCGCGTCCATGACCACCAGCCGATCGCACAACTGCTCGGCCTCGTCCATGTAGTGCGTCGTCAGCACCAGCGTCACGCCCCGCTGCTTCAACCGGAACAACCGCTCCCACAGCAGATGCCGCGCCTGCGGATCCAGCCCCGTCGTCGGCTCGTCCAGCAACACCAGATCCGGGTCGTTCACCATCGCCCGCGCGATCGTCAGCCGCCGCTTCATCCCGCCCGACAACGGCTCCACCGTCGAGGACGCCTTGTCCTGCAACTGCGCGAAGTCCAGCAGCTCCTCCGCCTTGGCCCGCGCCTGCGCCCGGCTCAGCCCGAAGTAACGCGCATACGTCGTCAGGTTCTCCCGCACCGTCAGATCCGGATCCAGGTTGTCCAGCTGCGGGCACACCCCCAGCCTGCCCCGGATCTGCGGCCCGTCCCTGACCGGGTCACGCCCCAGGATCCGCAGCTCACCAGCGGTCGGCATCGACACGCAGCTGATCATCCGCATGGTCGAGGACTTGCCCGCGCCGTTGGGCCCCAGGAAGCCGAACGCCTCACCCGGGGCGACCTCCAGGTCGATCCCGTCGACCGCGGTGAAGTCACCGAACCGTTTGACCAGGCCACGCGCGTAAATGAGAGGTTGTTGTCCAGACACGAGGTCAGACCCTAACGGGCCGCACCGACACTTCCGCAACCAGGTTTCCCGCCGCAGCCACCCCTCCACCCCATCAGCCCAGGGCGAACACAGGGGAGGGTGAACGGTCCCACTATCATCCGGTCCAACCGCAGAAGGGACGCCACCACCGATGAACACGCCACCCCCAGCCCTCCGGATCGGCGCCCTGGCGCCCCTGACCCCGCCCGGCTGGGTCGAGGCGGGCCGGCACCTGCTCGCCGGACTCGAACTGGCCGCCGGCGAGATCAACACCGCCGGAGGCGTCGCGGGACGGCCCCTCGAGCTCCTGGTCCGCGACACCGCGGCCAACCCCGACAAGGCCGCGGCAGCCGTACGAGAACTGGCCGGCCTGGGCGTGGCCGCGCTGGCGGGGGAGTACCACAGCGTCGTCGCCCGCTCGGCGGCCGCCACCGCCGACGCCCTCGGCCTGCCGTACCTGTGCTCCTCAGCCGTCCTCGACGCCCTCACCGACCACCCCACACCGTGGGTGGCCCGCCTGGCCCCTGCGCAGTCCTACGGCTGGCAGATCTACGCCGACCACCTGCGCAAAGCAGGCCACACCCGCATCGCCGTGGCCACCCAGCCGAGCCTCTACTGGGCCTCCGGCACGCGCATCCTGCGCGAACACCTCACGGTCGTCGAACTCGACGCCACCACACTCACCCCTGTGGCCCTGTGCGACGAGCTCGCCGCACAGGGGGTTACGGCGCTGCTGCTCCTGGTCGGCATCCCGGAACCGGCCGCACCCATCGTCCAGGCCGTGCGCAGCGACCCACGCCTGACCGGCCTCCTCATCGGCGCCCCAGCCGGGCAACCCGAACTCCCCGGATCGGCGGAGTTGCTGGGCGGGATCCCGTTCCTGCGCTACCTGCCCGAACACCTCAGCCCCCTCGGCGCCCGCGTGGAGACGGCGCTGCGCGAGCGGCTGGGGGAGAGCCCGTCCTTCGTCGCCTTCGAGGGCTACGACACCATCACCGTCCTGGCCGACCTGCTGCGCTCAGGCGGCACCGACTGGGCGGGCGTCGCGGTCGAGGGCACCCGCGGCGCGATCCGCTTCACCCGCACTCCGGGCATCAGCGTCTGGCAATGGGCCTGGCCGCCGGTCCAGGTCGCCGACCGCGACCCGGACCACCCCGAGACCTTCCGCACCCTCCACACCGGCTGAGCGGCCCCTCAGCCCTGCGCCAGCACGCCCTGCTCATCGCTCACCAAACCACCGATCGCCGCGAAGAACGCCGCAACCCCCGGCAGGTTCGGACCCTTCGCCCGAGAGGCGGCGAAATCCTCGGGGGAGCGCCACTCCACGATGTCCAGCCACTCATCCCCGCCCAACCGCACCAGCCGCGCCCCCAGGAAACCCGCACGATCGGCGGCGAACTCCGCCACCATGGCCGTGCGCGCCTCCAGCAACGCCTCCACCCGCTCCGGCTCCACCCGGAAACGCACCAGCTCGACAGTCGACGACATCACAGTCCTCCTCGTTGAAGTTCCAACGCAGAACACGATATAGTCAACAGAAGTGATAGTCAATGGAGGTGACTAATGAAGCGGAGCACCCGCAAACACACCAACCCCGACCTCGGCGTCCTCGCCGGACAAGTCCTCTTCAGCGTACAAAAAGAACTCTTCACCACCCTCGCCCAACAAGGCCACCCCGACCTCCGCCCCCAACACGGCGCCGTCCTCGCCTACCTCGACGAACAAGGCACCCGCGCCACCGACCTCGCCACCATGTCCGGCCAACACAAACAAGTCATCGGCACCCTCATCGACGAACTCGAAACCCTCGGCTACGTCACCCGCCAACCCGACCCCACCGACCGCCGCGCCAAACTCATCGTCCCCACCGAACGCGGCCTCGACGAAATGACCCGCTCCGACGCCATCGTCGCCGCCATCGAACAACGCCACGCCCAAACCCTCGGACAAGACACCTACGACGCCTTCAAACACGCCTTCCAGCACATCGCCCGCAACCAACGCGCCTGGAACAAAACCCCATGAACACCCGAGACGCCGCCCAACAGTTCGCCGACACCTGGCAACACGCCTGGACCCACCACGACCCCGACACCATCGCCACCCTCTACACCGACGACGCACAACACACCAGCGCACCCTTCCGCCCACCCCACCAGGGCAAACAGGCCATCACCGACTACATCCGCTGGTCATTCAGCACAGAAACCAACCCCCACGTGCACTTCGGCACACCCCTCGTCGACGGCGACCAAGCAGCCATCGAATACCACGTCACCGCACACGAAAACGGCGAACCCGTCACCCTGGCCGGATGCGTCTTCATCTACTTCAACCAGGACGGGCTCGCCGTAAAAACACGCGACTACTGGCACACCGGCTAACTAGAAAACATGCACCGGCTGCTGCTGAGGCTGAACCTGCGGCTGCTGCACCGGACGCGCCATCTGCTGCGTCTGCTGCTGAGCCGCCTGCTGACGCTCCCCACAACTCCCACCGCAGTAACCGTTCGAAACGATCAACCGACCACGAAGAGCTGTGTACGCCTCACGACCGGAAGCGGGCAGAACCCCCTGACACACCTGGCACAAGACCGCGTCGTTCCCCACGTGTGCTCCATTCCCGACGTAGTAGCAGGTAGCCAGACTAAGCGTATCCATTCATTCCGAGTCAGCATTTCCACGACTCGTCAAGAACCCCGTCAAAACCCCACCTCACCCCACAAACGGGGGAGCGGACCCACCCAGTGTGCTACGCCAAGCCCGCACACGCCAGCGTACGGCCCACAACCACCCACCCCAGAAACCGACACACACCCCCAACCGGGAACCACCCCCATGAGACAAGCATCACACCCGATTCCACGGCCGAGAGCCCTCCAGAGGTACGGCAGAGCCAGGGGCGCCCACCCACCGACCCGTCCAGACTGACACCCCACGCGCCGCTGCCCGGCTCCACTTACCCGCGCCCCAGGCAACCACCGAACTACCGCACAACCCACCCGGCGCCCTACGCTCTTGGGCCCTGTCTCCGCGAAAGGAGCCCCCGCCTATGGCGCGGCACAAGCGTCCCATTCCTCCAGAGCACGACATCCCCCCAACCGATGACGGCCATGGCGACCAGCCCGAGCACATGCGTCGTGTGCGCGTAAGAAAGCGTCCTGTCCACAACAGTGCCCTCAGGATCCGCAGGCAGATAGAGAACCGGACGAGTGTCACCGACCACCGGACCTCCCTCCCACCGCTGCCAGCCCACCTCGGCCGAGAAGGAGCCGCCATCGGCCGTGTTCACCCTCACGATCGGGCGATCGGGCGACTTGCTGAAGTCACGCACATCCACGACAACGGCAGTGGCGGGAACGCCATGCTGCTGAATATCGCGCAACCGCACGAAGTCATCCACCGTAGCCACCCCGATGACCACCACAAGAAGCGCCCCGAGTAACGCCAGCTCACCCGGCGCAGTCGACAGCCGATGCCTGACCGACAGTTCACTCCACGGACGAGCCTGAAAGCCAGGCTCCCGCCTTCTCCCCATAAACCGTCCCCTTTTTCTTTCGCCGCACAACGGACACGCCGACCATCCAGTTCCCACCCACCGGCCTCAAGAGGGACCGGGTGCGCAGATAGGGGACCAGCACGACGAACCGCCAGGTGGGAGCCGAGTAGCCGCAAACCCCCGTTTCGCAACCAACCAGCAGCGACTTCTTCGCCTCCCGAAGCCCCGCCCTTTTCCCTCAGCGTTAATGCTTAGCGATCATCAGTTCGGCACGAATAGTCTCCGGATTGTGTGCACATACACCTCGGTCACCTACAAGGTCCACTACGTGTGCCTTTCCTGCCGCCAGAGCCGAAAGCTCCCCTGGGACGACACCGAGCACCCGTGCACGACTTGCCGAACCCCGATGATCCTCGCGGGCCACGACTTCGCCGCACCACGCAAAGCAGACACCCGCCGGTGGAAGGCCGTCACCGCCGTCCTACAAACCGGCCTCAGCTACGAAGGCTTCGTGATCTGCGGCTGCACACGAGACCCCAAATACCGCCCCAGAACCAGCACCCAGGTCCGAGCCCGCCGCCGAAAAGCAGCCCGTCAAGGCCTCAGCGAAGCCGAAGCACTCGCCCTACGCGACCCCTGAGGCTTTCCACCGAAATACCTCACGGTTGCGGGGAGGGAGTGTTACCCCTTCAAGAAGCAATCCCACTCAAGGCTCTGGCCAGATGGGGCACCAGCCGGAAGCGGAGGGCGTGCAGTCGAGGCCACCCGGCCGTTGCCGGTACAGGGTGACGGGCCCGTGTCGTTGGCTACGGCTTTGACGGCATATCCAAGGTGGGTCGTCAGCTGTGGGTTCGGCATTGTTGTCGTCGGAAATGCGCATCACCGCGGTACCGACCCCGACTGCGCGCAGCGGACGGACGGACGTGGAGGGACCTAGCCGATGGGTTTACGACTTTCGCGGTGGTCTTGACCGGCGGGAGGCTGATGGCACGGGGCGGTCTGCTCACTAGGGTCTGCGGCCATGAGGATCGGACTGTTCCTGCTCATGCTGCTCGCCCTGCTGGTCCCCCAGACGGCCGCGCACGCCGACACCGAACTGTGCAACTGGGGCGAGACCACGGTCTCCGGCGGCTACCTGGTCGCGCCGAACCGGTGGAACTCCAGCGGCGACCTGTGCGTCACCACCACCGGCGGCACCGACTTCACCGTCAACCGGAGCACGATCACCTGGGGCAACCACAACGGCGGCGGCCCGGGCGCGTACCCGAACATCGGCACGTCGAACACCCACCCCGGACTGCCCCTGCAGGTCAGCGCGATGGGTGACACCACCACCAGCTGGGACACGACCCTGCCGGGCACGGGGGCCTACAACGCCGCCTATGACATCTGGTACAGCCCAGGCGCGAGCACCTGCCCGTCCGTGGTGACCAACGCCTCAAGTGTCGAGATCATGGTCTGGCTGTCCAGCCCAGGAGTCGACCCCGACCCGAGCTGGAAGATCGCCGGCGACCTGACGGTCGGCGGCCGGACGTACGACGTGTTCAAGTTCACCGGACCGACCGGCCAGGTCGCGCTGATCTACGACATGAAGACCGCGGTCAGCAAGGTCAACCGCCTGAACCTGCGGCTGATCACCCAGGACGCGGTGTTGCGTGGCCTTCTCGGCCACAACGCCTACCTGTGCAAGATCCAGGCGGGGTTCGAGGTGTCGGATGGCGGCACCGGGCTGAAGACCAACGCCTTCTCGGTCGAGCTGAAGCAGGGTGTCCCCACCGGGATGCTCGCCTCGGGCCTGGCGGGCAAGTGCGTGGACAACTACCACGGCGACGACGTTGCGGGGAACAAGGTCACCAGCTGGCGCTGCAACCCCGGGGCCGCGCAGCGGTGGACGCTGGCCAACGACGGCACGATCCGCCCGCAGAACGGCGCCAACTGCCTGACGGCGAACGGCACGGCCAACGCCAGCAAGATCACGCTGGCCGCGTTCACGGGCGCCGGCGGGCAGAAGTGGCAGCCGCGCGGCAACAACAGCCTCCTCAACCCGGCTTCGGGCAAATGCCTCGACGTGCCGGGCTCCAACACGGCCAACAACGTGCAGCTGCAGATCTACACCTGCAACGCCTCGAACGCGCAGAAGTGGAGCGTGCCGTACCAGCCGGTGGACGCCCAGCGGGTCACCGGCGCCTTCACCAGCGCCCTCGACAACCGCTGCCTCGACTTCAACCTCTGGTCGGGCCTGGACCAGGCGGGCATCTACCCATGCAACGGCACCGCGCCCCAGACCTTCACGATCGCCAACACCGACGCGCTCATCGCGGCCGGCCGGTGCCTGACCGCCACAGCGGGCAAGGCGTACAACAAGGCCTGCGTCGCCGCCGACCGTAGCCAGATGTGGGTGGTCGCGCCGGGCGGGAACCTGGTCTGGTACGGCTACGACCAGGCCAGCCCCTTGATCGTCAAGTACCTGAGCAACCCGGGTGGCGCGGACAACACCCAGCTCCTGCTGGCCGACTGCGCCAACACGGCCGGCCAGACCTGGTACGCGCCCGTCTAACGGGTCCAGCCGGGTGCGACGAGTCCCGCGTCGTAGGCGAGCGTGACGACCTGCACCCGGCTGGACAGCCCCAGCTTGCTCATCGCGTGGTTGAGGTGGGACTTCACGGTCGCCTCGCTCAGGTGCAGCTGCCGCGCGATCTCGCCGTTGGACAGCGCCCGCCCCACCAGCGGGAGGACCTGCGTCTCGCGCGGGGTGAGCCGGTCGAGGGCCGGGTTGGGCGTGGGCGCCTGGGGGCGGTGGAAGGACTCGATCAGCCGCCGGGTGCTCGACGGCGACAGCAGGACGTCGCCGGTGGCCACCGTGCGGATCGCGGCCATGAGCCGCTCGGGCGCCGTCTCCTTCAGCAGGAAGCCGGAGGCTCCGGCGCGCAGCGCCTGGTAGACGTACTCGTCGATGTCGAACGTGGTCAGGATCAGGATCCGCGGTGGTTCGCCGGCCGAGGAGGCGATGATCTCCTCGGTGGCGGCCAGGCCGTCCAGGCCGGGCATCCGGATGTCCATGAGGATCACGTCGGGCCGGGCGGTGCGGGCGAGCTCGACCGCGTCCTCGCCGCTCTCGGCCTCACCCACCAGGTCGAGGTCTGGCGTCGCTCGGATCAGCGCCGCGAGGCCGACGCGGATGAGCATCTGGTCGTCCGCCAGGAGCACCTTGATCATCGAAACGAGTCCCGGTCCGGATCGTGGGCAGCGGGAGCACGGCCACCACTTCGTATCCACCCATCGGGCGGGGGCCCGCGGAGATCGTTCCCTGATACAGCTTGACGCGCTCGGTCAGCCCAAGCAAGCCGTGCCCGTCACTGTTTTTGGGTGCTTTGCGGGGTTTGCCGTCGTCGGTGACCTGGATCACCAGCGTGGCCTGCGCGTACGTCAGCGACACCCGCGCCGTCGTGGGGCCGGCGTGTTTGAGAATGTTGGTGAGGCACTCCTGCAGGATCCGGTACACGCTGAGATCCATGCCGGGCGGCATCGGGCGCGGCTCGCCGGTCACGACGACCTCGACCTCCACCCCCGCCGAGCGCACCCGGTCGGCCAGCGCGGGCAGGTCACGCAGCCCGGGCGCCGAGTGCAGGTCGTCCACGGGTCTGTCGTCGTTGTCCAGGCGCAGGATCGACAGCAGCCGCCGCATCTCGGCCAGCGCCTCGGCGCCGACATCCGAGATCGTGGCCAGCGCGGCCTGCGCGGTCGCGGGGTCGGACCCCATCACGTAGCGGGCGACCCCGGCCTGGACCGAGATGACCGACATGTGGTGGGCGACGATGTCGTGCAGCTCGCGCGCGATCCGCGCGCGTTCCTGGGCGACGGCGAGCCGGGCCAGGTCCTCGTGGTCGTCGCGCAGCCGTGCGGTCAGCGTGGCCAGCCGCCTGGTGGTGGCGCCGAACGCGATCACCAGTGACCCGACGACCGCCTCCTGCGCGAGCACCACCCACAGCGCGACGCCGGGGGCGGCCAGGAGCGTGGCGTGCGACCACTCCACAGCCTGTACGGCCCAGCAGACCAGGGCCAGGGGGAAGCGCCGGTGCGCGGCCACCGAGTACAGCGCCACCAGCGGCACGATGTTGTTCTGCCCCGTGTGGTAGCCAAGCTGGTGGAACACGATCGCGGCCACACAGGACGCGACGAGCACCGAGCAGGGGTAGCGGCGGCGGAAGGTCAGCGGCAGGCAGACCGCGAGGATCAGCAGGGCGCCCGCCGCGTCGAGTGAGCGGGTGGCGTGCCCGCCCTCGATGGCCACCCAGAGCCAGGTGCCCACCGCGAACGCCACCGCCAGCGCCCCGTCGAGCAGCAGCGGATCGGCGCGACGCACCCGGCTCAGCACGACTCGCGCGCCCGCTCGGCGAACTCCCCCCTGGTCATCGGCGTGGCCTTCCCGTCGGCGTCGGCCGCCAGCACCTGCCCGTCCGCCAGGCCACGCAGGCCGTCGAGGGTGAAGTCGAACCTGGCGTTGCGCCGCTGGTTACCCCGGTAGCCGCCGGTGGTGACCTCCAGGAAGTAGCGGCCAGGGCCCAGGGCGTCGAGCTCGGCCGAGGTCTGCTCCCAGCCGGGCGCCTTCTCCAGGAGAGTGAGCTCGGCGGCAGGCTTTCCGTCGAGCGCCAGCACCGTCCACGTTCCGCCGCCGCTGCCTGGGGCGAGGCTCGCGGACCTGGGCTGTTCGCCTTCGCACAGGCCGTACAGGAGCTTGACCCGGCCGTCGGCGCCCAGGTGGAGTGCGGCGATGGGGCTCGGCCCCGGCGTGCACCCGGTGAGCACGCCGAGCGCCATCAGCATGACGGCGATGCGTCTCATGGGTGCGGCCCCGGCGACGGTGACGGTTTGCGGTCCAGGTCCGGCGGGACGAGGTAACCACCCCAGTAGAGGTTGGCCTCCTGCTCGAACCGGTTGCGTTCCCACGGATTGAATGTAATCACGTAGGACTTGATCGATTCGGCCGCGTACGCCATGGCGTAGCCGTCCGCGTGCTTGTAACTGGCCCACTGCCTGGAGTGCACCGCCTCGTGACTGAGTAGGTCGGGGCCGTACTTCTTGGCGTACTCCTCCCCGTAGCCGCGTCTCAGCGCGTCGCGTTCCGTGTTCTCCCGGCTGAGCTGGTTGGCCAGCTCGGGCTCGCTGTGGGGGTAGAAGAAGACGTCTCCGATGGTGATCGGCTTGCCGTCCAGGGCGGGGGAGTAGCCGTAGCAGATGATCTGGATCTCGCCTCGCCCGCAGGAGGTGCTGAACTGCGCGAACTGGTCGGCGAGCCAGTTCGCCGAGTTCAGCGCGTTGCCCGGATTGATCGGGTGGTCGCCGAGGAGCGTCAGCGGGCTTGGGCCGACCAGTCTCTGCGCTGGCTTCTGCGGCACCGGCGGTCCTGGTCTGGGTGAGGGCCGTTTGTGGTTGTCGTGGCTGTTGTTGTAGTTGTTGCGGCAGTCCAGGTCGTTTCCGCAGGCCTGGGTGGCGTTCTTGGGTTTTGCGTCCTTGGGGGCGTTGATGCCGGGCATGATCCCGCACAGGTCGACCGGGCACCTGCCGCTGGGGTCGCTGAGCGTCACCGGGTTACCGCGCGCGTAGACGTAGGCGTGCAGCTGCGCCGGGTCGTTCGGGTCGAGGACCGGGTCGACGGAGACGAACCGTCCCACAGCCGGGTCGTACTCGCGCGCCCCCAGATGGGTCAGGCCCGTCGACGGATCGCGGGTGCCGCCGACGAACGCCTTCTCATCCGGCCACGTGCCGGTGGGCGTCCCCCGGTCGGCGCCGAACGGGGTGAACCGCCGCTGGGCGAGCGCCTGCGTCGTCGCGTTGATCGCCAGCTGCGAGGTGCCCTGATGATCACCGGCGAGGAACGTCACTCCCGTGACGGTCCGCATGGCCACGGTTGCCTCACCGTGGGAGTAGTAGCGGGTGCCCGAGGGCGCCGACGCACCGGAGGCGAGGCGTAACTCCGTACCCGGCAGGTACAGCGTCGTGCCGGACGGGTCGCGGCGGATCATCCGCCCGCCGTCGGCGTTGTAGACGAACGACGTCGTCGCCGACCCCTGGGTGACCGAGCTCAGCTCGCCGCCGGTGTCCCAGGTGAGCGTCTGCGCGGTCCCGCCGATCGAGCGGCTGGTCAGGTTACCGGTCGCGTCGTAGCCGAAGGTGTCGGTGCGCGCGCCCGCTCCGCCGCTCTGGTCGACGCGGGTCAGCCGGTGGCCCTGGTTCGTGTACGCCCTGCTGGTGTCGCTCGCGCCGTGCAACGTCTCGGAGGTGCGGCTGCCCGCCGCGTCGTAGGCGTAGCTCGACCAGTACGGCGAGGGCCCGCCGACCAGCGCGGCGGACGGGCCGGCCGCGCAGGTCGTGGTGCTCTGCGTCCACGCCTCGGTGAGGTGCTGCGCGTAGTCGTAGCCGAAGCACTGGGTCTCCGTGCCTGAGCGGGACACGTCCGAGATCGCGGTGATGGTCCCGGCGGGCGTGTAGGAGTAGGTCGCGTTGCTGTCGACGCCCGAGACACCTTCGCGGTCGACACGCGTGCTCGCCAGGCGGCGCGTGCCGTACTCCCAGGTGAAGGTCTGCCACGCCTTTTTCACCCCGGTCGTGAGCTCGCGCTGGAGCAGCTGACCGGACAGGGCGTAGGTGGAGGCGTTGACGTAGGCGCCGAGGTTGCCGGTCAGGCGGGTGGCCCTGGCGGTGGCGTCATAGGTGGTGACGACGTTCTCCGCGGCCAGGCCGCCCGCGGCGGGGAAGCCGCTCGACTGGACGGTCCCGTCGAGGTTGTAGGCGGTGGAGAAGGTGTAGGTCCCGGCGAGCGCGCCCTCAGTGGAAGGAATCACGACGCTGCGCCGTACGGGACGGTTGAGGTTGTCGTAGACGTCGATCCTGGTGGTGTACGGCTGGCCGCCCGCATATCGGGTCGCGGAGGTCGGCTGCCCCTTGCGCACCGTGTCGAACAACCAAGAGGCGCGCAGCGTCCCGGTCGGCGTGCCCTCACGCGTCTCGATCCTGCGGCCCAGCGGGTCGTAGGTGTGGAACAGCTTCTTGCCGCGCCCGTCGGTCACCGAGGTCAGCCGGTCCAGGTCGTCGTAGGCCGAGATGGTCGTGCCGTGGTCGGGGTCGACGGTGGTGATCTCCCTGCCGCGCACGTCGTAGGCATGCGTCCACACGGCACCGGCCGTGTCGGTCACGGTGGTGAGCTTGCCGTCGGCGGTGTAGGCGTACCTGGTCTGGTCATAGGCGCCCGTGGGTGAGGTGCCGCGGAACTGGCGGCGTTCTGTCACCCGGCCTCGGCCGTCGGTGAACTGGGCGGTCGGGGTACCGCCGTCCGGCGGATCGATCGTGGTCCAGTCGCCTCCGTAAGCGGTGACCGTGCGCCACTTCTCCTGCGTGTCGTTGTTGCCCACCAGGAACCGCTCCACAGTGACCCGGCCGAGCCCGTCGTAGGCGTAGGCGTGCTGCGCCTCGACGTCTCCCGGCACAGCGACGCCGAACAGCGTGGGAGCGGGCGCACCAGTGGCGTAGTAAGACTCGTAGGTGCGGCCGACGAGCCCGCGCTCGTCGTAGAAGGTGTCGGTGAGCAGCCGTCCTCCGCCCGGCCCCTCGGCCTGGTTCTGCCGTGGCCGCAGCAACCCGTCGTAGAGCTGGATCGCCGCCCGCTGTCCCGCCGCCGGGGTGAGGGTCTTCGTGGTGACGGCGACGATCTCGCCTTCGGTGATCCGGTAGGCGAACTCGAGGTTGGGCGTGCTGGTCGTGGGCCGGTCCGGCAGCCACACCTTCGCCGAGCGTCCAAGGGCGTCGTAGGCGAGCGTCGTCACCTTGCCCCCCGCGTCGGTCACCGTGAGGGGCAGGCCCCACGCGGGGTCGAGCGTCTGGGCGGAGGTGTGCGCGCTCGCCGCGTTGCCCACGACGACCGGCGGGCCGGTCTGCGTGGTCTGCGTGGTCAGCCCGGCGGTCTCGGTGTAGGTGTTCGTCGTGATGTTGCCGAGGGCGTCGGTGACCGTGAGCGGCCTGCCGTACACGCCGTCGTAGGCGGTCCTGGCCGTCGCAACGTAGGTGGCACTGGTGCCGTCGTGCGCGGCCAGCTTCTCCGCTCGGGTGACGTGGCCCTTCGTGGGCGCCGCGCCGAACACGCCGCCGTCGTAGAAGGAGCGCACGTCGGAGACGACCTGCCGGGTCCTGTCCGGGGTCCCCGAACAGCGGACGGAGACCGTCTCCTCACGTGCGGGGAAGGCACGCAGCCACGCGCCCGCGTTGACCGCGTACGTGCTGCGGGTGCACAGGTCGTCGGTGGCAACAGCCACGTCACCCTGGTCGTCGACCACGGTGGGCAGCCCGGCCACCGGTTCGTAGGTGGTGTCCGTACGGGTCTGCCGCCGGGCGCCGCCGTCGAGAGTCTGCCAGGTTCTGGTCGTGGCGACCCCGGTCAGGTCCGCGGTGGTGGTGCCCCACGAGCGGGTGCGGGAGGCGGTCTGGGCGTGCCACGGCGTGTTGACCGTACGGTTGTCGACCGTCCCCGACGGGCCGGTGTAGGTGGTCGTCTGCAGTTCGAGTCCGGCCAGCGAGTTGTGGTCGGTCGTGCTGCCGCCCTCGTCATCGGGGACCGAGACGCTCTTGGCGCCGCCGGAGGCGTTGAGCCGGTCGCCGTCCATGCCGCGCAGAAAGCGGTGGTCGACCCTGGCCTTGCCCGCGGTGATCACCCGCACGTCGCGATAGCCGCGCCATTGCGACCACGTCTTGTACTTCTCCCTGGTCAGCCCGTCGTCATCGTCATAGTGCCAAGCCGCGCCGCCCTCGTAGGCGTAGTCGGTGACCATGTCGGGGGCCAGAGCCGTACGGTCGGAGACGATCGTGCGGGTGACCACGTACTTGTAGAACCAGTCGCGGATCGGGTTGTCATGCCCTGGCGGCTGCCAGTAGACGGGGTAGCAGCGCCGCGTGTTGGTCTCCGGGGCCGGCAGGTCGTCGAGCGTGCAGTCGGTCGAGGAGTAGTCGACGTCGATCTGCCCGCCGGACTCGTCGAAGATCGCCCCGATCCGGTACCTGATGAACGGCGGAATGTCGTCGCCGCTCTTGTCCACCCGGTTCATGAGCTGGACGTGGTTGAAGGTCACCTTCGGCAACGTCACGGCCGGGCTCGCGCCCTTGCCCATGTGCTCAATCGAGGCGAGGAGTAACGCCTGGTCGATGTCGGCGTCGCCCCACGCCTGGCTCAGCGCCCACCCCTCGATATCCCTGTAAGTGCCGTCGGCCTTCCTGATCTGGGTGGTCACGCCGGTCAGGCGCTTACGCGTCCAGAACGTGGGAGCGAACTTGCCGTCGCGGGTGCAGTTGTCGGCGCAGTTCTGGTCCCAGGGGACATCGTGCCACTTCTCGGGGTTGTCGGAGATCTTGGAAGCGGCGCAGTCGAACCCGGCGTCCGGGACGCACCGCTCGGCCGTGCCGAAGACGACCCTGGCGGGCGGCGCGGCGAACAGCGCTCCCGAGCGCAGACCGTACTCGATCCGCTCCAGGTAGCCGCCGCGCTGGTAGGTGGTGTTGTCGGTGAAGCTGACGTTCCTGCCGTACTTGTTGGTCTCGGCCGTGTAGTAATAGGTGATCGCGTTGCCGTCCGGGTCGACGACCTGGTCGAGGTTCCACCGCCACGCCTGCTGGCACCACGACTGGGCGAAGCCCCCGCTGTTGTTGCACGGCTCGCCGCCGTCGTCGCCGAAGACCGGGACGGTCCACGCCGACGACGTCTCCGGGTTGCCGGACGCCCAGCCCGGCAGCCGGTGCCTGCCGAAGAAGTACTGGGTGCCGTCGGTGGTCGTCGCCTTCCAGTACTCGCCGTCGTTGTCGCCGTTGGTCGTCCCGGTCAGGTGCTCGTAACGGGTGCCGTCGTCCTTCGTCGCGCGCCACGTGCCGTCAGAGGCCTTGATCAGCTCGCCGCCGTGTCCCTTCCACGTCACCGTCGCGTTGTCGTAGGCCCAGCACAGGTCGCCGGGGTCGGCGCCGTTGTTCTTCGGCGCGCCGTCGTCGGCGCACGGCTTGTAGGAGCGCTCGATGAAACCGGGCGACAGATCGAAACCCTCGCCCACCCACGACGGCTGGTTGTTGGTGTTCGAGGTGCGCCCGTCGACCGACGCCGAGGAGTAGGTGATCGCCAGGTCCGGGGCGAGCCCGCCCGGCACCGGGGGCACCCGCAGCGGGTAGGACCAGGAGAAGTCGCCCGAATTGCCCCCGGCGGTCCACGTCGCGGACGCCGACAGCGGGGTGGCCTTGTAGTCACCCTTGTCGCTCTCGGCCGCCGCGACGGCGGCCAGCACGCTCGTGCCGGTGGAGGTCACCTCGGCACTCAGCATGCCGGTCCGCGCGTCACTACTGGTCTTCAACGGCGTTCTCGTACGGCATTGCGCCAGCTCAGGCGTCGTCAGCGCGCACTCGGGCAGCTGCACGAGCCGCAGCCGGGAACCGTAGTCGCCGCCGTAGGCGGTCTTGACGTTCACCGACACCTTCCCAGCCGTGACCGCCAGCCTGATCGGCGAACCCGGCGTGACCCCCCGATCGCTCTTCCCGCCCGGACGTACGGTCGCCGGATCAGGGATGCGCGGCCGTACCGCGACGGGTTCACCGCTGACCACCTTGGTGCGGTCGGGCGCGTCAGGGCGCCCGCCCGCAACGGCCTGTGCGGGAACCGCCACGAACAACGGCAGCGCGAGCGCGACGACACCTGCCACGGTGAGCCTGGTCACAGCGGCTCCTCTCGGGCTAGAAGGGGGAATCGCTGGGGATCTCGGTGTACCCGGCAAGTGCCTGCACCTGCTCCTGGCTGAGCACGCCGGAGAAGGCCCACACGTCGTCGATGACGCCCGGCCAGTACTCGCCCCACGTGCCGCCGCTCTTGGACCGCCCCAGCTGCAGCGGCCTGGTCGCGGCGAAGCTCACCGTGTTCCACCGGACGGACACGTTGGCCTCGGTCTGCTCCAGCTGCCCGTTGACGTACAGGCTGAGCACATCGGCCAGCGAGTCGTAAGTGAGCGCCACGTGGTCCCAGTTCAGCTGCCACTGGTAGGCCGAGTGCGCAGCCGTCTGCGCGGTGGCGCCGCCGGTGTCGGCGGCCGGCAGTTCCACCTGCCAGCCTCCGGCGCCCGCCGGGTTGTAGCGCAGGATGAACCCGCTGTTGACCGCGCCCTCCTGAGAGAACACCGACGCCTTCGCACCCGGCCTCGACGCGGCCGTCACCCACCCGGCGATCGTGAAGCTGCGCCCGGTGTCGAGCACGGCCGAGGACGTGGCCGCGTAGTCGCCGGAGCCGTCGAGCACAACCGCGCCCATCGGGCTGCCCAGCCACCCCGCGCTCTGGTCCACGCGGGCATCGCCGTACAGGATGACGGGACGGCCGCGGCCGGAGTCGTCGGCGCCGTCGGTGTTGAGCTTCCACCGCCCGGCCACCACCGGGTGCTGAGCAACCAGGTCGGCGACCTCGTCCGCAGTGACGATCCGGTCATAGGCCCGCACGTCGTCGATCTCGCCAGGGAAGAAATCGACCTTGGCGCCGTTGTACTTGGCACGGCCGATCGCGAGCGGTCCCGTGGCGTTCCAGGCGGTCGTCACCGGCTTGCTCTCCTGCGGCGCGCCGTTGACGTAAAGGGTGGCGGTCTTGGCCACCGCGTCGTACACGCCGACCAGATGGGTCCACTCGCCCACGGTCGGCGCTGCGGTGGACTTGGCGGCGACCGCGCCGACACCCGCGACGCTGTCGGAGCTCGACACGCTGAACGCCCACCGGTTGGCGCTCTTCACGTACTGCAGGTTGAAGGCGCTGACCGCCGAGCCCTCCTGGCTGACGACGCCGGCGAACGCGTTGACGTTGGCCAGGCGCGCCCACGCCGACACCGCGTACGACTGCGAGCTGTCCACCACACCCGCGGCGGTCTCGGCGTACCCGCTCGTGCCGTCGCCGCGCAGCGCAGTACCGACCTGGCCGTCGACACCAAGCGTCGCCCCGCCCACGGGCGCCGCCGTCACCGCCGTCGTCCCGTCCCGTACGGTCGCCGCCAGCGTGCTGCTCCCCGCCGGCTCGTCGAGCCTCCACAACGCCCGGGGCGCGCTGCCCACACTCACCCGGAACATGTAGGTGGCCGGGGCGCTGACGTTGCCCGCCGCGTCGAGCGCCTTGACGTAGAGGAAGTTGACGCCCGCCTTCGTCGGCGCGACCCGCACGGTCACCGCTCCACCTGGCGTGGCCGGACGGTACTCACCCGTCGAGGTGGGGGTGGTGTTCACACCCACCCAATAGCGGTTCACGTCAGAAGAACCGGCCGTGACGGTGAACGCGCCATACCTGCCGACCCCGTCGTACCAGGGATCGTTCGGGTCCTCGGGGTTGGAGGCCGGGTAGTCGGCCGAGCTCACCCCGGGCGCGGAAGGCACCGTCGGGTCATAGGAGAAGTAGCAGGAGGTGGCACTGCCCGCCCAGCTCCACGGGCTCCACTGGTAGCCGTCCCAGACGCGCACCGCCCACGACATGGCCTTGTTGGCCGGGAGCGAGGAGGGCGCGGTCACCTGGAACGTCGAGCCGGTGGTCTTGGCCGCGGTCATCGGCGACGTCCACGACCCCGTGTCCCAGCCGATCTTGAACTGGCCCTGGATCTTGTCGGCCGAGCCCGCGTCCGCGTCACGCAGGATCGCGTACATCACCGGCAGCCGGTTGACCGCGGGCGGCGCGTTCCAGTCCACGCACGGCCCGCCCGGGCTCATCGACAACTCCTTCATCTTCGGCTGCGACGGCGGCGTGTTGTACTGCACCCGCAGGTAGGCGTCGTTGGCGAACCGCTTCCACCAGGTCATCGACGACTCGGAGTAGGCACGCAGGCCCAAGGTGATCGCCGGGTCCTTGCGGTCGGTGGCCGCCTGCACGACGTCACGCAGCGCCGTACCGCCGAACTCCACCGGAGTGCGGGAGCAGTAGGCGACATCCCGCGACGTCAGGTGCTTGATCCAGTTGTCGGAGGTGGTGTTCCAGGTGGAGGTGGAGCCGAAGCCGCTCGCGTGCCAGAGCTGGATCGACGTGCTGTTGTTGCAGTCGTAGGCCCAGGTCTCGTAAGCGGTGAACTCAGCGGAGATCACGTACTTTCCGGCCAGCTCGTTGATCGGCATCCGGTAGAAGAGGCGCTTGGCCTGGTTCTTCACGCAGCGGCCGTCCTTGGACACCTCGCAGTAACCGACACCCTCGGTGTCGCTGAAGTTGTAGTAGGAGGTCGTCGGGTAGCCGCTGGAGACCATGAGCCTGGCCGACCGGTTGACCGTCTTCCACACCGGGTCGATGTACACCGGATAGTTCGCGGCCGCCAGCATCGCCTGATCGGGCTCGATCGTGAGCTTCCCCTTGTCGGCCGTGACCCGCAGCGGCACGACCTTCGCCCCAGGCGTGGGCGCCCGGCCCTCGGCTGCTTCAGGGGCGATCGCCCGGCTTTCTCCGGCCTTGCCCGGATTTGCGGCGGGAGTGTCCCACATCAGCGGCGAGGGCGCCTCGAACACCTCACCACCCGAAGCCGTATCCCGCGCGCGCAACACCCCGTCCGCGTCGCCACGCACCGACAACCCACGGGCCGTCACACCCAGCTCGAGCTTGCGCAGCGCCGGGTTCCGCGCCGCCTGCGCGTCCCGGACCACCAGAACGTGCGAGAACCCATCCACATCGGCACGCACCCGCAGGTCCACACCCGGCAGCACCTCGGGATAGGTGGCAGTGTCACCGCTCACCACCGGGGCCGGTAACGGGGTCGGCCAGCTCAGCCCCAGCTCCCGCCCGGCACGCCCCATCGTCGCGAGCGATTCCCCGCCGCCCGCCCCCAGCCGCAACGCGACCGTCGACGCGACAGGGGAGAGCGAGCCATCCGGATTGGCGCGCAACGTCGCATCCACATCCACCCACGCACCATTCCGCCGGGCACGGACGGGGCGAAGATGCTCGATCAGCTCGAACGCACCCGTCGGCGTCGCGAACACCTCACGCGTCTCACCGCGGCGGGAGAGGACCTCGACCCTCTGACCCGACTCGCGGGCTCGCGCGAGGGCCTCCCCGTCGGCCGCCACTTCCCCTGCTTTGACAGGGTCATGCTGGTACGGCTCAGCCGACACGGGCTGCGCCGTACCAGCGAGCAGAACAACGGCCAGCACGACCACGAGCGCCTGTCGCATGCGACCCTCACTGAGGTTGACGGGGTTGCACGAAACATAGAGTGAGCACCACCCGGGAGACATCAACCAGCAGATTGAGTCCATCTCCGACTTCCGCGGCGGTCACTGGAGAGCGGAAGGTCATACCAGGCGCTGGTCTGCGCTGTACCGCACAATCCCCAGGCCGCCGGACGGTGTGGGGGAGCGGACGCCGTCCCTGTGCGGAGGACGCACATGGTGGCCCCGGATGGCGGGCCTGAGGACAGCGCCGGTGGCGGCCGATGCTCGACACCCTCCGCGACGTAAATCGCACTACGGGGCGCGGAAATATTCTCCGCAAAATGGCAGGCGGGAATTGACGTGGCGAAATACCAATGATTCGACCAATTCCACTACCACCAGAAACGGTAATCCTGCTGACGGAAAATATCACCCCTGGTGTCAAACATTTGACACGATCATCCGTAAAGAGAGTTACACATCCGCAGGTCGGAAGGCCCAAAGGGCGATCTTGGCGGAGTTGTCCAGAACGCATGCTGGCGAATGCCCGCAAAGGAAAAGGAATACCCGGCTTCTCGGGCAAAGAGAAGCCGGGCGCGAGACCAGAAGGTCGCGACGCAGTGCAGCAGACTCAGATCTCCTGAGTTTAGCCGCGTCGTTTCCGCAGGTCCCACGCGGTGACGACGACGGTGAGCAGGATCAGGGCCGTGGTGGATACCGCCCGCCGGGGGAGCGGACTTCATCGTCCCACCTGGAGGTGTGGCACCGGCAGCCATCGCCGCCTCGATTGGTCCGCGCCCCCGTGGTGCGGGGATAGCACGGGCGAGTGTTTGGGGAGTGGAGGCGCGCTGGGAGATCAGGGTTACTTGACATAATGTTCATTATCAAGCAACTGGCAACCGGCGTCGATCCAGGGGAATCTGACGCCTGCGGGCCTTGTCGCGTTACCATCGCAACATGCCCAGCCTGGCGGTATCCACCACGGCCCTGATCCTGCTCACCGTCGTCGTCACCGCGGGCATCCTGTGGCTGATCTGGCTGGCCGTACGGCTGACCAGGAATCCGCGCAACCGACTGGCGCCCAGTCTCGATCTTGAGGCTCAGGCTCGTGAGCTCAAACGCACCGGCCAACTGCAGGAGGCGATCTTCCTGGTGCGCGGTGAGACCGGTATGAGCCACCGCGCCGCCACGCGCTTCGTCCGCCGTCTTTGAAATCGGACAGAATATGCCATACCAGACAGAATCCAGCTTCTGTTTGGTATAGCTAGCGCGCTTCAGAGGGGCTCTGGCCAGGGGTGATGGCTGTCGACTTCCGAAGTCCAATCGGTGTTCAGGCTCAGCTCAGCGTTTGAGGGCCCGGTACTTCTTGAGAAGAGCGGTGATCTTCTCGGGGTCCGCAGCGCCGTTCAGTTCGTCAAGCAGGTCGTCTGGGCACAGTTCGTAGAGCTCTCCCCACCATCGGCGTGCCTTGGTGTTCCAGATCCTGTAGCCGCCCGGCACTCCTCTGGCAACGTAGCGTTTTCTACTCACTGACGGGTCTCCGCCCTGGCCAGGTCGGCCATCTTGATGAGCCTGCCGACGTACGCTGCTGCCGTTCCCTCCAGTGAGGGGACGAGAGCAGCGAGATCCTCGGCGCAGCCGGTCAGGATCTGCTGTCGCTGTGGATCGAGAGTTCCTTGCCTGGCGATGTAGGTGATGATGCAGCCCGCAATGTAGGAGTCCAGGGCTGGGACGGATTCGCCGCTGGGTACGTTGATCCATCGCAGGTCGTCGGGAAAGGGCTCGTGCACGTGATCGGCCCAGAGGGCCGTGACGGTGGCGAGGCTCTCAGCAAGGGCGAGTTCGATGCGCCGCCGGATAACGTCCACATCGACGATCTCCACGGTCAAGGCATCTCCGATGTCCACCCGCAGGTTGGCGAGTTCGGTGCTTGGTACGAGGCCTTCGAAGCCGTCGGGGCGGTCCTCGATGCGGACGAAGGCGCCGATGGGGACGACCTTGGTGACTGGGCCGGCGACGATGCGGCCAGTCTGCGCCTTGAAGTTGATCAGCGGGTCGGGCTGGAGCGATTTGAGCGACAGGGATACCCGCCCGCGGCCAAGGTCGACGTCCAAGATCTCGGTAGTGATCGTCTGCCCGACCGCGACGACGTCACTGGGATGGCCGATGGGTCTCCACGACAGCTCCGGAATATTGATCATTGCGGTGTAGCCGCCGATGTCGACGAAGGTCACGCCGAAGGTGGCGATCTCGGTGACGGTGCCGGTGATGGTTTGGCCCCGCTGAAGGTTCTGCAGGAAGACCATCTCGTGTTCGGTCAGCTCGGCCATGTCAGTGGTCTTCCTGTGGGAGCAGAAGGCGGCGGTCGCCCCTCCGCTGGGCGGGAAACTTCCAGCTCAGCGGCCGCCTCATCCACAGCAGCTATCCCGACCCGCTGCCCCTGAGCCAACCGGCCGATCACCTCTGCCCGCCGGACAGCCAGCGACCACTCCTCAGCCGAAGCCGTCAGCACACCCAACTCGGCCACACCCGCCACGTCGTCGACCACGCCGACCTCACCACATGTACAGACGAAGAGCGACAGTAGTGCAGAGGACTACAGGAATCGACAGTGATGGCCGTCCTTGTGTACGGCTGTGCGTTCGTCGGGGTGGAGTAGTGCCCCCAAGGGGGCGAGCGTGGCTCCTTACCCTCTGTTGCTGTTCTGGGACTCCAGGTTGCGGGGTGCTCCCCTAGCTGGAGCTCCGTGTTTTTCGGGATATGTCAGAAATCCTGTTGGTTTCGTGTCAACATCGGTGGCTTTAAGGGCTCCCCCGAAACCCGGAGATATGACGTGCGCGTACTGCTGCTCTGTTCTGCTTTCAACGGTCTCAGCCAGCGCGTCTGGCTGGAGCTGCGCCGGGCCGGTCACGACGTAACCGTTGAGCTGGCCATCAGTGACGAGGTGATGGTGGAGGCGGTGGAGCTGGTCTCCCCCGACCTGGTGATCTGCCCCTTCCTCAAGGAGCGGGTGCCCGACCGGGTCTGGCGGGAGTTCAGGACGATCGTCATCCACCCCGGCCCGCCCGGTGACCGTGGCCCGTCGTCGCTGGACTGGGCGATCACCGACGGTGTGGCCGAGTGGGGTGTGACGGCGCTGCAGGCGGTGGCGGAGATGGATGCGGGGCCGGTGTGGGGTTTCCGGCTGTTCTCCGTACCGGAGGACGCTCGTAAGAGTGAGCTTTACAACGGGCCTGTGGCGGATGCGGCGGTGTCGCTGGCGCTGGAGGTGGTGGGTAAGGCGGGCGATCAGGGGTTCGTGCCCGCTGTGCAGGGGGCGGGGCGGGCGCGCCGGGCGATGCGGCATGCCGATCGGGAGGTGTCGTGGGCGGAGTCGACGGAGGTGGTGGTGCGCCGGGTGGCGGCTGCTGATGGTGCGCCGGGTGGGCGGGCGGAGTTGTGTGGGTTGGGGGTGCGGGTGTTCGACGTGCGGCGTGGTCCTGTGGTGCGGGGGGTGCCTGGGTCGGTGGTGGCGCGGTGTGAGGGGGCGGTGTTGGTGTGTACCGGGGATGGGTCGGTGTGGGTGGGTCAGTTGCGGTTGGAGGGTGGTGGGGTGAAGTTGCCGGCGTCGTTGCTGCTGGGTGATCTGGTGGCGGATGTGCCGGAGCGGATGGGGTTCGTGGAGGTTGCTTATGAGCGGGTGGGTGCGGTGGGGGTGGTGGGGTTCGATTTCTACAACGGGGCGATGTCGGCGGATCAGTGTCGGCGGTTGGCGTCGGCGTTGCGTTATGCGGTGGCGCAGGATACGCGGGTGGTGGTGTTGCGGGGTGGTGAGGTGTTTTCGAATGGGATTCATCTGAATGTGATCGAGGCTGCGCCGTATCCGGAGTTGGAGGCGTGGGTGAATATCAATGCGATGAATGCGGTGTGTCGTGAGGTGGTGGAGTGCACGTCGCAGGCGGTGGTGGCGTCGGTGGGGGGTAATGCGGGGGCTGGTGGGGTGATGTTGGCGTTGGGGGCTGATCGGGTGGTGGTGCGGGAGGGGGTGGTGCTGAATCCGCATTATGCGTCGATGGGGTTGTTCGGGTCGGAGTTCTGGACGTATGTGTTGCCGCGTCGGGTGGGGGCTGGGGTGGCGGGGGCGTTGACGGGTGATTGTTTGCCGGTGGGGGCGGTGGAGGCGTTGGGGTTGGGTTTGGTGGATCGGGTGGTGGGTGGGTCTCGGGTGGGGTTTGAGGAGTCTGTGGTGGAGTTCGCTGGTTCTTTGGATGCTGGGGCGTTGGTGCGGGAGAAGCGGGTGGTGCGGGAGCGGGATGAGCGGCGTAAGCCGTTGGAGGCGTATCGGGTGGAGGAGTTGGCGGAGATGAGCCGGGACATGTTCGATGATCGGCGGGGTTTTGCTGCGGCGCGGCGGGCTTTTGTGGGGAAGGAGCGGGCGTTGGTGACTCCCCCGCATCTGGCGGTGCATAGGGCGCTGGTGTCTCGGTAGTCACTGGGGAATCTCATATGTGAGATATGGTCTGCTGCTGTGGCAGACGACTTTCTGGGCAGGATCGGCCGGTTGATTCGGGATGCGCGTCGGCATCGTGGTTGGACGCAGTTGCAGTTGGCGGATGCGTTGGCGACGAGTCAGAGTGCGGTGAACCGGATCGAGCGCGGGAATCAGAACATCAGCCTTGAGATGATCTCGAGGATTGGTGAGGCGCTGGACAGTGAGATCGTGTCGCTGGGGTATGCGGGTCCCATGCATTTGCGGGTGGTGGGTGGGCGGCGTCTGTCGGGTTCGATCGAGGTGAAGACGTCGAAGAACGCGTGTGTGGCGTTGTTGTGTGCGTCGTTGCTGAATGCGGGGCGGACGACGTTGCGGAAGGTTGCGCGGATCGAGGAGGTTTATCGGATTCTGGAGGTTCTGGCGTCGATCGGGGTTCGGGCGCGGTGGATCAACGATGGGGCTGATCTGGAGATCGTGCCGCCTGCCCGGTTGGAGCTGGAGTCGATGGATGACGAGGCGGCTCGCCGTACCAGGAGTGTGATCATGTTCCTGGGGCCGTTGATGCATTTGGCGGATCGGTTCACGATTCCGTATGCGGGTGGGTGTGATCTGGGGACCCGTACGGTGCAGCCGCATATGAGTGCGTTGAAGCATTTCGGGTTGGAGTTGGCGGCTACGGGTGGGGTTTATCACGCTCGGGTGGATCGGCGGGCTCCGGCGCGGGCGATCGTGTTGACCGAGCGTGGGGACACGGTGACGGAGAACGCGTTGATGGCGGCGGCGCGTCATGACGGGGTGACGGTGATCCGTAATGCGTCGTCGAACTACATGGTGCAGGATCTGTGCTTCTTTTTGGAGGAGCTGGGGGTCCGGGTGGAGGGTGTGGGGACGACGACGTTGACGGTGCACGGGGTGCCGGTGATCGATCGGGATGTGGACTACTCCCCCAGTGAGGATCCGGTGGAGGCGATGTCGTTGCTGGCGGCGGCGGTGGTGACGTCGTCGGAGTTGACGATCTGCCGGGTGCCGGTGGAGTTTTTGGAGATCGAGCTGGCGGTGTTGGAGGAGATGGGGCTGGATCATGATCGGGGGGTGGAGTATCGGGCGGCGAACGGGCGGACGCGGTTGGTGGATCTGACGGTGCGTCCGTCGAAGCTGGTCTCCCCTATCGACAAGATTCATCCGATGCCGTTTCCGGGGTTGAACATCGACAATGTGCCGTTTTTTGCGGCTATTGCGGCGGCGGCTTCGGGGTCGACGTTGATTCACGACTGGGTGTATGACAACCGGGCGATCTATCTGACGGAGCTGACGCGGCTGGGGGCGGGGGTGAAGTTGCTGGATCCGCACAGGGTGCTGGTGGAGGGGCCGACGCGGTGGCGGTCGGCGGAGATGATGTGTCCTCCGGCGTTGCGGCCGGCTGTGGTGGTGTTGCTGGCGATGATGGCGGCGGAGGGGACGTCGGTGTTGCGCAACGTGTATGTGATCAACCGGGGGTATGAGGATCTGGCGGAGCGGTTGAACGCGCTGGGGGCGCGGATCGAGACTTTCCGCGACATCTGACGGCCCGCGCGGCTGTCCCGCTCGTTGGGCCCTTTCAGGGCCTTTGTGGGTACGGCGGAGCCGGGAGATGCCCATCCGCCGTTCGTGGCTGGGCTCTGTCCAGGGTGACGGTCCTCGGGCGTGCGTGCCTGGCCGCCGCGACGGCGCTCGTAAGGCCCCGGGTTGGCTTGCCATGGAGCTTCATGGCCGCTGTAGCAGCTCGAGCAATCTTGTCGTGGTGTTCCAGCTGCGGATGGTCATGGACGTGTAGGCCGGTGTGCCCACGATTTTGCTCAGGCGGCTTTTGGTGCGCTGGGCGCTGAGGCGTTGTGAGTAGATCACGCCGTCACCTGCCCAGACTTTGTCCACTCCGTCTCTGGGGTTGAAGACGGGCATGGCGTGGGTCGAGTCGATGCCCATGAGGAAGATGGCGTCGCTGTGATACTGGTCCGGCTGCTCGCCGAAGCCCTTGGGCTTGTTGTCGACAACGGCCTGGAGTTGCCGGCGGGTCAGCACCAGGACCTTGATGAGCTCGCTGTCCAGCCTGAACGCTTCGGGCAGGGCCTTCTCGATCCGCGTCTTGATCTCATCTGCGTGTTTGTCGGAGTCCAGGATCACGTTGCCGCTGGCGATATACGTCGAGACGCCAGCGAACCCCAGGTCTTCCAGGAGCTTGCGCAAGGCGGCCATCGGCACCTTGTTCTTGCCGCCGACGTTGATGCCACGCAGGAGTATCAAATAGGTGTCCATCGTCACTCAGGGTATCCAGCAGGGCGCGGTCATGGGCGCCGGACCCCGGAACGATGATTTTTAGTCCTATGGCTGCCGTGTGGTGCTCGCGAGTGTTCTCAGGCCTTCGGGGGCATGCCGGGGCCGAGTTGTGCCTGGATTTCGGTGGGTTCGTGGATCTGGCCGCAGGTGGCGCAGGTGGTCTGCTGGGTGATGGTGTCGCCGCACGCGGTGTGGGTGTAGAGGATGGGCGGCTCCCCCTCGGTGGCCCATTGGTCGCCCCATTCGGTGAGTGCGATCAGCGCGGGGGCGAGTGCGCGTCCCTTGTCGGTCAGCAGGTACTCGTGCAGCTCCGGCTGCTGGGAGTACCGGTGGCGCTCCATGATGCCGGTCTCGACGAACCCGTCGAGGCGGGTTTTGAGGATGTTGGTGGCGATGCCGAGGCTGCGCTGGAAGTCGCTGTAGCGGGTTGCGCCGCCGAACAGGGCGTCGCGGACGATCAGCAGGCTCCAGCGTTCGCCGATCACTTCCAGGGATCGGGCGATCGAGCACACCTGTGTGTCGTAGGTCTTCCCCAGCATGGGTCCCAGTCTACCTAGGGGCTTGCATGATGAAAGCGTCACAAGCTACGGTCGCTTGCATGATGCAAGTTCGTCTCGTGACACCGAAGGAGATCCCCCAATGACGACACCGAGGCCCGGCAGCATCCTCCTGGGCACCACGCGGCCGGCTGAGCTGCGTGAGTGGTACATCAAGGCGCTCGCGCCGGAGCACCAGGGTGAGGGGCCGATCGATCTGGGCGGGTTCCTGCTGGTGATCGACGGTCGCGACGACGTCGAGGTGAAGAACAACGAGCCTGGGCGGATGATCCTCAACTTCCACGTGGACGACTTCGCCGCCGTGGAGGCGCAGCTGAAGGCGGCGGGTGTGGAGTGGCTCGCCCCTGCCGAGGACCGCACTTCGGGCCGTTTCGGCACCTTCACCGATCCGGACGGGAACTACCTGCAGATCATCCAGTTCAACCAGCCACACCCGTAACCCGCAGGCCTTGCCGTACGGACCACATCCCCCAGCAAGGCGGCCCGTGCGTCCGGCCTCAGCCCGCAGCTACTCCCCCGAAACTCTGCACTCGTGTAGGGCCGCTCACATGCTCGGCACCAGCCCGCCGATTGATCCGGTGAACATTTGGGGATCGGCCGCGAGCATGTCGGTGCGGCGGCCTCCGCAACAGCGGGCCGTTCCGGGCAAGGGGGCGCGCGGCTGGTCAGACGGATTCTGTCGGTGGTGGCGGCTAGGTTGGGCTGGCATCCGATCATCGAGGGTTTGGGGGGACGTTGCGGCCTGCGGAGCTCAACCGGCTGACCGTGGCCGAGGCTGGTGACCGTTACGTGGAGCTGGTGCGGGCCAAGACCCTGACCGGCGCGCTGTCGACGGCCACCGCCGAGGTCTACGCGCGTGACGTGGCCACGCTGATGGATCTGGCCGGGGCCGGCACGGTGCTCGACGACCTGACGGGTGAGGATGTGGACGCGATCCTGCTGGCGTTCGCCCGCAAGCCGGACGGCAGGCGCGCCGAGCCGTCGCAGGGGTTGCAGAGCGCTTCGTCGCAGGCGCGGTTCCGGCGGTCGATCTCGGCGTTGTTCAAGCACGCGACGCTGGCGGGGTGGGTGCAGATCAATCCGATGGCGATGGCGACGGTGACGGCCAAGGAGCGGGGCGGGCTGCGGGCCGAGCGGCGGGCGTTGACGCGGGAGCAGGCGCAGGGGTTGATCGGGGCGGCGCGCGAGCTGGGCAGGCAGGTGCCGGAGCAGGCGGGCAGGCGCGATCAGCGTACCGAGTTGCGTGACGGGCTGATCGTGTTGCTGCTGTCGACGCTGGGACCGCGGGTGTCGGAGCTGGTGCGGGCGAACGTGGAGGATTTCTACACCAACGACGGGGTGCGTTACTGGCGTATTTTCGGCAAGGGCGGCAGGACGCGTGACGTGCCACTCCCCCGTGACGTGGCGGAGGCGTTGGAGGCGTATCTGGCTGAGGGGCGGCCGCAGACGGTGGACAAGGCGTTGTTGTTGTCGTGGCGGGGGCGGCGGCTGGCGCGGGGGGACGTGCAGGCGGTCATCGACCGCGTGCAGCGCCAGGTCGATCCGGACCGGCGGCGTTCGGTGACTCCGCACGGGCTGCGTCATACGACGGCGACGCATTTGCTGGCTGATGCGGTGGACATGGACGCGGTGCGCCGGGTGCTGGGTCACAGCGATCTGTCGACGTTGGGTCGGTACCGTGACGAGCTGCCGGGCGAGCTGGAGGTGGCGATGCGCACCCACCCGCTGCTCCGCGCCCCGAAGACTCCCACTCCCCGCCGCGCGGAGCCTGACAACCCCACCGGGTGACACGACCCACAGCGTGACGCCACCGGATGGCCCCACGCCGCCCGGCCGATCACCCCGGGCCAAGCGCGCCCAGCCGCGCCCAAGGGTGGTCGAGGGGTCGATCCGCCTGCCTCCTGCGATCCCAGTGCCGGGCCCAAGGTGGGGCGGCTCACTTCTGCTGGCCGACCATCTCGACCATGCGTTACGCCAGAAGTGATCGTGTGCCTCGATGAGGGCTGGTCGGTCCGTTGGCCCCGAGATGGTCACGTGGTGGCGTAGCCGTGGGTGTAGGCGTAGCGGATCGCCTGGGCGCGGTCGCGGGAGCCGGTCTTGGCGAAGATGCGGTTGATGTGCGTCTTCACCGTGCCCTCGCTGACGAACAGGGTCCTGGCGATCTCCCGGTTCGACTGCCCGGCGGCGATCAGGCGCAGCACTTCAGCCTCGCGCGGAGTGAGATCCTCGGGGCTCTCCACACCCGGCGCGGGAGCAGCGCGCGACGCGGCCAGCAGCAGCCGTTGCTGCACCTGCGGGTCGAGGATCGCCTGCCCGGCGGCAGCGGCCAGCACGGCCCGACCGATCTCGGCGCGGGTCGCGTCCTTGGTCAGGTACCCCAGCGCCCCGGCCTGCAGCGCACCCAGGATCGACTCGTCGTCGGCGTAGGTGGTCAGCACGACGACCCGCGTGCCTGGATGCCGCTCGGTGATGAGGCGCGTAGCGGTGACACCGTCGCAGCGCGGCATGGTGAGGTCCATCAGCACCACATGCGGCCGCAGCTCGGCGACCCGCTCCACGGCGGCCTCCCCGTCGGCGGCCTGGCCCACCACCTGGATGCCGGGGAGCGTGTCGAGCAGCAGCGCCAGCCCCTCGCGTACGGCCGACTGGTCGTCGGCGACGACCACGTGGACAGGCTCATCGGGCGTCATGCGGACATCCTCGCCGATGCGGGCACTTCAAGGCGCACCCGCCAGTGGTCGTCCACCGGCCCGGCGGTCAGCGTGCCGCCGCACAGGGCGGCGCGTTCGCTCAGCCCGGCCAGGCCGTACCCGGAACCGCTGTCGGCCAGCGCCGACCTGCCGTCAGCGTACGTCGGGAGCGGGTTGGTGACGGTGACGGTCAGCCCGTCAGGGGTGTAGTCCAGGCGGCAGTGGACCGGCTGGCCGGGGGCGTGTTTGCGCGCGTTGGTCAGCGCCTCCTGCACGGCGCGGAACGCGGCCAGCCCGGTCTCGGCCGCCAGCGGCAGGGGCGTGCCGGTGACGTCGAGCTCGGCCTGGTGCTCGCCGCTGAGCGCCGTCACCTGGTCGACGAGCGGCGCGACGTCTTCACGCAGCGCCAGGATGGCGCGCCGGGCGTCGGCCATCCCCTCCCGGGTGAACGCCCCGGCCCGCCCGATGCACTCCAAGGCCTTGCCCAGTTCGGGACGGTCGTCGGGCAGTGCGGCGAGCAGCCCTTCTGCGGCCTGCAGGTTCACCGACACCGCCGCCAGCGAGTGGGCGAGCACGTCGTGGATCTCGCGCGCGATCCGCGCCCGCTCGGCCAGCGCCGCCGCCTCGGTCTCGGCCTGGCGTGCCCGTCGGGTCTCCACCAGCGTCTGTTCGGCTTGTACGGCACGCAGCAGGTAGGCGTGGCGGGTCAGCCCGAACGCCCACATGCCCAGGTAGGCCAGCGGGTAGCCCAGCAGCGCCACGGTCGGCGCCTCGGCGACCAGCCCCGCGACCATGAACGAGGCGGCCGTGCCCGCCACGATCCCGAACGACCTCTGGCTGCCCAGCGCGACCGCGGCCGCCGCGCTGACGACGCAGCCGACCGCGATGGCCGCGCTGAACGGCGACAGTCCCGCCAGCGCCCCCGATCCCACGCCCATCACGGCCAGGCCGGCGACCAGGGCGCGGGGCCGTCCTCGTGACTGCGCCCAGATCGCCCATCCGGCGAGCGACACCGCCAGGGCGCAGGTGACGGCGAGCCCCTGCGTTCCCTGGTCGAGGTGCGGCTGGGCGAGCGGAACGGTGGCCAGCGCCACCACGAGGACCACCAGGCGGACGGCGCGCAGCGCCGGGGGGACGGGCACCCCGGAACGTGATCGCAACACCCCCTCAACGTAACCGCAAACCGCCACGTTCCGCCTCTGCCCACGGGTGGAGGCGGCGGTCTCCACCCGGTCTCTGACCGTGGGTGGACGCGTGACGGGTGGCCCGATTTCTACCGTTGGGACATCGACACCGACCCCCTGAAGGAGCCCGAGATGGACGCCGCCGTTCTCATCCCGAACCTGGTCATCCTGGCCATGGTGCTCGTGTCCGACCTGGGCACGAGGAAGGTCACCAAGCTGCGGCTTTTGCGGCCGTTCATCGCCGCGGCCGTCATCATCCCGTTCTTCCTCCAGGGCGTGGCCACCGGCGGCAACGGGCTGCTGCTGGAGGTGGCCGCCGTGGTGGCCGGGCTGGCGCTCGGGGTGCTGGCCGGGGCGGCGTTCCGGGTCGGGCAGGAGGAGGGGCGGGTCGTCACCCGGGCCGGGGCACCGTACGCGCTGATCTGGATCGCGGTGGTGGGCGCGCGCATCTGCTCCGCCTACGGCGCGGCCCACGTGTTCGGGCCGCAGCTCGGCGCGTGGATGGTCAGCACCGGGATCACGGTCGGCGCGCTCACCGACGCTCTGATCTTCCTCGCCGTGGCCATGCTGCTGGCCCGTACGGCGTCGCTGGCCCTGCGCACGCGGCGCGCCGTGCAACCGGCCACCGTCTGAGACCGCACACGAAGGAAAGGACAGCATCGCCATGAACAGACTCCCACGTCGCACAGTCGACGTCTTGGGCACCTTCATGAGCTACGTCGAGACCGGGGCCGCCGACGACGGCGGCGGGCCCGTGGTGTTCCTGCATGGCAACCCGACCTCGTCCTACCTGTGGCGCGACGTCATCCCGCACGTGGCCGACCGGCACCGGGTGCTGGCGCCCGATCTGGCCGGTATGGGCGCTTCCGGGCCGATCACCGATGGTGGTTACCGGTTCGCCGACCACGCCCGCCACCTGGACGCCTGGTTCGACGCGGTCGTCCCGGAGGGGCCGGTCACGCTGGTGCTGCACGACTGGGGGTCGGCGCTGGGCTTCCACTGGGCGCACCGGCACGCCGAGCGGGTGCGCGGAATCGCCTACATGGAGGCGATCGTCCAGCCGCGGCTGTGGTCGGACTTCCCCGAGGGGCGTGACACGCTGTTTCGCGCCATGCGCGGGCCGGAGGGGGTACGGCTGTGCCTGGAGGAGAACTTCTTCGTCGAGACGGTGCTGCCCAAGAGCGTGTTGCGCGCGCTGACGCCGGAGGAGATGGACGCCTACCGCGCGCCGTTCACGACCAGGGAGTCGCGGATGCCCACCCTGGTGTTCCCCCGGGAGCTGCCGATCGACGGCGAACCCGCTGATGTGGCGGCGATCGTCGAGGAGTACGGGGCTTGGCTGAGCCGTTCGCCGGTGCCCAAGCTGCTGGTGTCGGCCAGGCCGGGAGCGATCCTCATCGGGCGGGCGCTGGACTTCGCCCGCACCTGGCCCAACCAGCGCGAGGTCGAAGTAGCAGGCATCCACTACGTGCAGGAGGACTCCGCCGACGAGATCGGCTTGGCCGTACGGGAATTCCTGGCCTCGTTGTAGCGGCGCTGAGCCCGGCGGGAGGTGTCGGTGCCGGGCTCTCGTAGACTGCGCGGTCATGACTGAACGATGGCCTTTCATTCACCACGTGACCTTCATCGCCTCCGACCTGGAGGCGAGCACGCGCTTCTACACCGAGGCGCTGAAGCCTCTGGGTGTCGTCGGGCAGGCGGCTGACGGCGGGGCGGAGTTCTGGGAGGAGGACGTGGACACCCCGTCCTTCGGCCTGTACCCCGCAGGAGATGCCACGGTCACCCGGGGTGCGCACATCGCGTTCACCGCCCGCGACCGGGCGGCGGTGGACGCTTTCTACGCGGCCGCGCTGGCGGTGGGCGGCACGTCCCGGCACGAACCCCGGCTGTGGCCCGAGTACGGCGCCTATTGCGCGTTCGTCGACGACCCGGACGGCAACAACATCGAGGCGGTGTACAAGGAGCAGGCTTAGAGCAGCCTTCAGACGAGGTCGGGTTTCACCGCGATCCAGGCGCGAAGCCGTTCGGTGAGGGCTTGGTCGGGCAGGCGGGGGCGGCTGCGCTGATGAGGTTCTTGGCCTGGCGCGCATCGCCGGGAGGTTGTCCGGGCTCAGGATGCGGGGAACGCGTGCCTGGTCGAGGGTGATCGGGAGGGCGTCGAGGCAGTCGCGGACGATCTGGTCCGCGGGTCGGCAGCACGTCGCCGAGCTCGGCGGCGTAGCCGTGAAAGAGGGTGGCGACCCGGATGGCCGTCTCCCCGGCGGAGAACGCGCCGTCCTGGTGGGAGCGGCGAACGGCCCACAGGTAGAGGCGGGTGGCGGGGAGGCGTTGATCGGCGTTGCGGTGGATCGTGCGCTCGATCTGGAGGAACATCCCCAGCCACCAGTTGGCCGCGTCGCCGGCGTCGGGGCGGTGCCGGTCGCTCCAGGCGAGGCGCCGCTCGTCGGAGGCTTGGAGCAGGTGCCTGATGCGCTGCTGATCGACGGCCACGTCGGTGATCACAGGCCGCGAGGGGGCGGTGATGTGGTCGACGTGGCCGTCGGTGACCAGGAGGTGAACCGCGGTGTCCGGCTGCCGGTACTCCCGGTACCCCGCGTTCGTGCTCGGTTGCTCGATGAGGTCGACGCCGAGGTCGGCCAGCGCGGCCCGCAGATCGGCGAAGCTCAGCGACGCCTGCAGCGGGCCGTACCTCTCCCGGATCGGCCCGGCCACGACGTCAGGTCCTTCTGGGCTGCAGGTGTGGTCGGCGCCCAGGACCGAGCCTTGTACGACGACGTCGATCGCGAACTCCAGCTTGACCAGCTCCGCCCTGGTCAGCCGATGGGTGGGGCGAGGTATTCCAGGGTGTAGCCCTCGCCCGAGGGGGTGACGCGGGCGATGCCGGGTGAGTCGAGGTGGGCGCCGGCCACGAAGTGGTCCGGCCGGCTCAGCCGTTCGAGCAGGGCCGCCCGTGCGGCGCGGGCCTGGGACTGGTCGCCGTCCAGCTCCCACGACACCTTCGGCTGGTCGAACTGGAGCGTGGGAACGTGGACGGTGTCGCCCCACGCCAGAAGGTGGCCGGTGCCGCTCCTGACGTCGTAGACGGTGTGGCCGGGGGTGTGGCCCGGGGTCGGGATCGCGGTGACCCAGTCGTTGATCGCGACCTTCTCCGACACCGGGACGACCCGGTCGCGGATCGGCGCGAGCCGTCCGGTGAACACCGAAGTGTCCCCAGCGCCGATCCAGACGCGTTCGAGTTTGGTGAACGCCTCCGACCCGTCCGGCGTGATCAGCCCGCTCACGTGGTCCTCGTGCTTGTGGGTGATGGCCACGTCGGTGATCTGCGCGCGGTCGATTCCCGCTTCGTCGAGCGCGTCGTAGATCAAACCCATGGTGGGGTCGTGCCAGACGTTGGACGCGCCGGTGTCGATGAGCACCGACCGGGTGCCGTCGGTGACGAAGAAGGCGTTGACCGCCAGCCGCAGGTTGTCGCCGGCCAGCGGTACGGCGGCCGGCAACTCGGCGAGGGCGCATCCGTCCTCGTCGCGCAGCCGGGTCGGCGGCATGTCGATGTAGCCGTCCCGCAACGCGACCACCCGCAGATCGCCGAACGCGAAGCTGGCATGGTGGCGGCCACTCGAGATCAAACGCATGAAACCCTCCACAGTGTCTCCGATAGAAGACTAAATCTTCTTTAGAAGAAACCCTACACTGTGGGCAGCGAGGTAACCAACGATCGAGGAGCACGGTGGTCGAGCAAGACGAGAACGCGGCCGGTGACGACCTGGCGGGCGCGTTCGGGGGGAACGTGCGGCGGCGGCGCGAGGAGGCGGGTCTGACGCTGGAGCAGCTGTCGGTCCAGTCGTCGGTGAGCCGGGCGATGTTGTCCAAGGTCGAACGCGGGGAGAAGAGCCCGACGATCGGCGTCGCGTCCAGGATCGCTCATGCGCTCAACGCGTCGCTCTCGGATCTGGTGGGTGCGCCGGCGGGCGCCGGGTCCGGGGTGGCCATCGTCATGCGCAGGAAGGCCCGGCCCGTCTTCCGCGACCCGGAAACCGGCTTCGAGCGGCACATCGTGTCAGCGGCTCCGGGGGCGGGCGGGTCGGAGATGATCATGCATTACCTGCCCGCGCAGGTCTCCACCGGGCTGCTGCCCGCCTACCCGCCGGGTACGGAGAAACAGCTCGTCGTGCTCGCGGGCACTCTCACCGTCGCGATCGGCGGGATCATCGAGACGCTGGAGGCGGGCGACTCCCTGTTCCTCCAGGCCGACACCGACCACGGCTTCGCCAACCGGACGGACGCCGCCTGCGAATACATCATGGTCATCTCACGTAGAACCTGATCGGCCGCAGCGCGCAAGGGTCAGCTGTGGACGGCCGGGGTGAGGCGGAGGGCCAGCTGGTCGAGGGAGACGCCGAGGACGTCGGCCAGCGCCGCGATGGTGAAGAACGCCGGCGTCGCGATGCGCCCGGTCTCGATCTTGCGGAGGGTTTCGGCGGACATTCCGGCCGCCGTGGCGACCTCGACGATGCTGCGTCCGCCGCGGGCCTGGCGCAGCAGGGTGCCGAGGCGCTCGCCGCGCCGGCGTTCGTCGGGGGTGAGCGGAGGTCGGACCATGACGCCACCCTACCAAGCCCAAGCCAATAGTAATACCGGTATAGTTATCGGCATGGTTGAGTTCAAGACGGCCTCCGAGGTGGAGGCGATGCGTGCGGCGGGACAGGTCGTGGCCCAGGCGCTCAAGGCGGCCAAGGAGCGCGCCGCGGTCGGGGTGAGCCTGGCCGAGCTGGACGAGGCGGCCGCCACGGTGATCGCCGAGGCGGGCGCGAAACCGGCGTTCCTGCACTACCACCCGGGTTTCGCGCCCACCCCGTTTCCGGCGGTGATCTGCGCGTCGGTGAACGACGTGATCGTGCACGGCATCCCCGGCGGCTACCGATTGCGCGACGGCGACGTGCTGGGCATCGACTGCGGCGCCTACCTCGACGGCTGGGCGGGCGACTCGGCGATCACGCTGATCGTGGGAACGCCGCGGCCGCGGGACGTGGAGCTGATCGAGGTGGCCGAGCGGGCGCTGGCCGCGGGGATCGCGGCGGCGGTGCCGGGCAACCGGATGGGCGACATCGGTCACGCCATCGCGACCACAGCCGAGGGCTACGGCCTGCCACCGGACTTCGGCGGCCACGGAATCGGCCGCCGCATGCACGAAGACCCAGCGGTCCCCAACCGTGGACGTTCCGGGCGGGGCATGGTGTTGCGTCCCGGGCTGACACTGGCGATCGAGCCGATGCTGGTGATCGGCGGCGACGGCCGGTATTACCCGGCGGCCGACGGGTGGGCGCTGCACAGCGTGTCCGGCCAGCGCGCCGCCCACGTCGAGCACACCATCGCCATCACCGACACCCTCCCCCGCATCCTCACCACCCTCTAACCTTCTTCGGGGGGTACGGCGGAGCAAGCGAAGGATGGATGCATGGCGACTGACCCGCTGAGCGTGCCGCTCATTGTTGAGCCTGATCCCGACTACCCCGACTGCGCAACGATCTTGGTTGACGGTGTGATCGCGGGCTTGCCGCACCGGTTCGTCCTGGACACCGGCACAGCCCGCACCCATGTCACCGCCGACGACTACACCTCGACACTCCCCAGCCACGCCCAACATCAGGCGACAGGGGTGTTCGCTTCATGCGGCCAGGATCTGGTCATGCTCCCCTCGGTGTCCCTCGGGCCGGTCACCATCCCAGACCTCGAAGTCACCCGCGCGCCATCCAGCCGCAGCCTGCTCGGCATGGACGTTCTGGGATCGGTCGCCCTGCGATTCGATTTCCTTCGCGCCGAGCTTTCGATGGCCGCGTCGGGCTCGTTCCCGACGCGTTGGCCGCTGGAACGAAGCCCCGGGGGCCACCCCTTCATCGACGTTGTCTGGCCTGGTACGACCGGTCGCGCATGCTGGGACTCCGGTGCCGGCATCACCGTCGTGGACCGGGGTTTCCTCACCGAACACAGCGACCTGTTCCAACCCATCGGGACAGCCACCGGCACCGACTCCACCGGGACGCAGGTGGAAACCGAGCTGTATGTGATGGCCGAAGCCCGTGCCGGGGACGCGATCCTCGCCCCGACCACGGTCGCGGCAGCTGATCTGCCTCGAACGAATGGCCGGATGGATCTCACCCTCGGCTATCCGGCGTTGTGCCAGGCCGACTGGGTTCTGGATTTTCCCGCGAACCGGTGGAGCGCGACCCCGAGCCAGACGGCCGACATGGCCCTCAGGGATCGGGCGGGGTGAGACGGGCGGCTCTGGCGTGTAGGTAGCGTTGTTGCGGCAGGCTCAGTGTGTGGGCCGCCGCCTGGCGGTAGGAGGCTGCCGCTGCGGTGGTGTCGCCCGCCATCTCCTGCAGGTGGGCGCGTACTGCGGGTACCCGGTGGTCGCCTGCCAGTCGCTTGTCCCCCTCCAGCTCCGCCAGCCGTTCCAATCCCGCCACGGGTCCGCGGGCCATGGCCAGGGCCACGGTGTGGTTGAGTGCCACCACCGGGTTGTCCGACAACCCCAGCAGCACCTCGTACAGGGCGCAGATCTGCGGCCAGTCCGTCTGCTCCCACGTGGGCGCCTCGTCGTGCAGGGCTGCGATGGCGGCCTGCAGCTGGTAAGGCCCGACAGGGCCGCAGGGCAGAGCTTGGGTGACCAGGGCTACGCCTTCGGTGATGGCGGTGGCGTCCCAGAGGGTTCTGTCCTGTTCCGCCATGGGGATGAGCGCCCCGTCGGCGGCGGTGCGGGCGGGACGGCGGGCGTCGGTGAGCAGCATCAGCGCCAGCAACCCCGCCACCTCGGAGTCGCCCGGCAGCAGCCGGTGCGTCAGGCGCGCCAGCCGGATCGCCTCCCCCGACAGGTCCGCCCGGTACAGGCTCGGCCCCGCCGTACTCACATAACCCTCATTGAAGATCAGGTAAAGGACATGCAGCAGCGCCGCCAGCCGCGCCGGGCGTTCCTGCGGCGAGGGCAGGGCGAACGGCTGCCCGCTGTCCCTGATGGACTGCTTGGCGCGGGTGATGCGCCGGGTCATGCTCGCCTCGGGCACCAGGAACGCCCGCGCCACCTCCCCCGTCGAAAGCCCGCCCACCGCGCGGAGCGTCAGGGCGATCTGCGAGGACGGCGACAGGCTCGGATGGCAGCACATCAGCAGCAGGATCAGCGTGTCGTCCACCCCCGAGACCGACTCCGGCGCGGGCAGCACCAGGGCGCGGGTCTCGCGTTCGCGGCGGGACTGCTCGGCGCGCAGCAGGTCGGTCAGCCGCCGCGAGGCGACCGTGATGAGCCACCCGCGCGGATTGTCCGGCACCCCGCGCGAAGGCCACTGCTGGGCGGCGGCCAGCAGCGCCTCCTGCACGGCGTCCTCGGCGGTGGCGAAATGCCCGTAGCGGCGCACCAGCGCGCCGAGGACCTGCGGCGCCAGCGGGCGCAGCAGGTCCTCCAAAGCCGGGTGGGTCACAGGTCCAGCTCGGCCGCCGAGTCCATGATCGGCCGCACGTCGGCATAGGCGCGGGCGGCGGCCTGCGGCGGGACGGGGCACTCGCCGAAGCGGGCGGCGATCTCGGTGGCCCGGTCGAAGCTGTCGACCTCGACGATCCAGTACCCGGCCAGCACCTCCTGCGTCTCGGCGTACGGGCCGTCGGTGACGACGGGCGCACCCTCGCGCGTGGACAGGCGGCGGGCGTGGACGGGCGCGGCCAGGGCGCGGGTTTCGACGAGCTCGCCGGAGGCGGCCAGGTCGTTGTTGAGCTTGGTCATGAAGGCGTGCATGGCGGCGAAGTCGTCAGCGCTCCAGACGGGCTCGCCGACCGTCTTTCCCGACATCTCGTCGTAGTCCTGCTGCGAGGCGAAGGTGAGGATCATGTATTTCACGGTGTTTCTCCCTGAAGTGGTGTCCGACACAGGAGACGTCGGAGCCGCGGTCCGTGACCGGACATCACCGTTGTTTCCTTCCCGACTCCAGCAGGGCCACCACTTCGGCGATGCGCTGGGCGCGCAGGTCGGGGTGGCGTTTGGTGCCGTCGATCCAGCGCAGGTAGGCGCGCCGGTAGAACTGGGCGAGCCCGTCGAAGAACGCCCCGGCGGCCGGGCTGGCCTCCAGCGCTGCGGCCAGGTCGTCGGCCAGGTCGGCCCGCTGCGGCCCTTCCGGCGCCAGCACCACCTCCACCTGCGTGCCCGGCTCCAGCCCGCCCGGCGTCCACGAGGGGCCGAGCAGCAGCCCGCGCTCCCCGTCCAGGGAACCGATCACGGCGCGGACCCGGGCGCCGCCGACGGTGCCGTTCACGTGGTGCACGGGTTTGGGCCCCCAGACGGCGTCGGGGTCGAACGGGACGGGGATGAACATCCCGCCGCGTTCGCGCGCCCGGCCGCGGGTGGTGTAGGTCTGTTCGCGCATCAGGTCACCTTCACCATCAGGTCGGTACGCAGCAGCTCGGGCGGGGTGGTGGCGGGGTCGTCGAGGTAGACCTCGCGGATCGGCCCGGCCACCTCAAGGCCGCGCTCGGCGCACCAGGCCAGCAGGGCGTGCGCGGTCAGCTGGATGTGCTCATACGGCCCCTGGTGCGTGGCGCACGCGAACCTGCCGCCCGCCAGCAGCTCGCCGTCGGGGGCCGGGGCGGTGACGCGGACCACGATGGCCTCGTCCAGGTCGAGCGGGAACAACCCGACCAGCCCGGCGCCGTGCCCGGCGGCCAGCAGCCGGGTGACCGCCGCGGTGGTGGCGCGGCCCAGGTCCAGCGGCCCGTCGGCCGGTTCCCGCTCGGTCACCACCCGGGTGTCGGGCACGGTGAGCAGCCGCACCTGCGCCCGGGGCAGGCCGCCGTCCAGGATGCGGCCCAGCGCGGCCAGCGCCGCGGCCCGCCGTACCAGCTCGGCCTGCAGGTCGGCGTGCACCCCGGCCAGCGCCCCCTCATCACCGGCCAGGACCTGCGCGATCGCGGGCAGCGGCACGTCCAGGGAACGCAGCAGCCCGATCGCCAGCGCCTGGCGGGCCTGGGCGGGGTGGTAGAAGCGGTATCCGCTGTCGGCGTCGACGTGGGCGGGCGGCAGCAGGCCCAGCTCGTCGTAGTGGCGCAGCTGCTTGACGCTCAACCGGCCCAGCCGGGCGAAGGCCCCGATGGGCAGCAAGTCGCTCATGCCCACCAGTTTGCCCCTCACGTAGGGGGAGGGTGCACGCTGGTGGGCATGAGTCTTTCCGTGGGGCAGGTGGCGCGGCTGGCCGGGGTGACCGTGCGCACGCTGCACCATTACGACGAGATCGGCCTGCTGTGCCCGGGCGAGCGCAGCGGGGCCGGGTATCGCCGCTACACCGACGCCGACCTGGAACGGCTGCAGCAGGTGCTGTGGTACCGGGAGCTGGGTTTCCCCCTGGAGGAGATCGCGGCGATCCTGGACGAGCCGGGCACCGACGCGCTGACGCATCTGCGCCGGCAGCACGAGCTGCTGCGCCGCCGCATGGACCGGCTGGGCGACATGGTGGCCGCGGTGGAGCGGGCCATGGAGGCGCGGATCAACAACATCACCCTGACCCCGCAGGAGAGGTTCGAGGTGTTCGGCGACTTCACGCCCGAGGACTACGACGAGGAGGTGGAGCAGCGCTGGGGCGGCACCGCCGAGTTCGAGCAGAGCCGCCGCCGGGTGGCCTCCTACACCAAGGACGACTGGCTGCTCCTGCGCCAGGAGGCGGAGCAGCTCAACGGCGAGCTGGTGGAGGCGATGCGGGCGGGCCTGGAGCCCGGCAGCGACCCGGTGGTGGAGCTGGCCGAGCGGCACCGGGCGCACATCAGCCGCTGGTTCTACGACTGCTCCTCCGACATGCACCAGTGCCTGGGCCGGCTGTATGTGGAGGACGAGCGGTTCACCCAGGCCATCGACGCAGCCGCGCCGGGCCTGGCCGCCTACCTGGCGAAGGCGATCAACGCGGCGGTGACCTCTTCGGGGCGTTCCAGTGGCGGCAGGTGACCGGTGTCGGGCAGGTCGACCCGTCGCGCCCCAGGAATGCCGTCGGTGAGCAGGTCGGAGACGGTCTGGATGTCGGGGACGTCGGCCAGCCCGTTGATGACCAGGGTGGGGGCGGTGATCTCGCCCAGCCGCTGGTTGGCGGCCACCTCCCGCTCGGTGGCCGCCGGCGCGGTCCACAGGCGTTGGAACACCAGGCGGGCCATCTCGTTGGCGTCGCGCCACACCTGCTCGCTCAGGTCGGCCCGGGTGCGGGAGGGACCCGCGACCTGCCACAACACGTGCGCGGCCGCGAACGCCTCCACATCCTCGGCGGTGGGGGGCGCGGACTTGGTGCGGTAGGCGGCCAGCCGGTCGGGGGCGATGGAGGAGTGCACCATCTCGCGCGCCTGGGCCAGCATGCGTTCCGGCCACACGTGCCCGGCGAGCCCGGAGGAGATCAGCACCAGGGCCTCGACCCGGCCGGGGGCGGTCAACGCGGCCTCCACGGCGCGCGAGCCGCCCATGGAGGAGCCCACCAGCGTCGCCCGCTCCACACCGAGCGCGTCCATCACACCCAGGAGGTCTTCGGCGTGGGCGTAGTCGCCGAGCGCGTCGCCGGACTCGCCGTAGCCGCGCCAGTCGTAGCGGATCACCCGGTGGGTGCGGCGCAGGGCGTCGAACTGGTGGTTCCACAGCCTGCGGTCGGCGCCGGCCCCGTGCACCAGCAGCACTGCGGGGCCGCTGCCCGCCTCGTCGTAGGCGATCTTGGCGCCGTTCACCGCGATGGTCGTCATGCCCGCCAACCTAACCCCGGAGGCGGGCCCCGACGGGCGCGTTCGCGATCAGCTGAGGCCGAGGGCTGCGGCGGTCACGGCGCGGCGGGCCGCCAGCCGTACCAGGAGGGGGACGCTGTCGCTGAGCTGGTCCACGCACCCCAGCGGCGGCAGCGCCGCGATGGCGGGGTCGCTCACCTCGGCCATGAGCGCGTCGGCGAAGCGGTCGCCGCCGATCACCTGGAAGGGCCGGTCGTAGAAGGGCCGCACGTGCTCGTCCTGCGCGGCTGACAGGGCCATGCGGTTGTGCAGGGCGGCGAGGCGTTCGTAGGCGGCGCACAGGCCCTGTTCCCGCTCGCGCCAGCCGTGCGCGGAGGTGGCTTCCTGCAGGCCTTGGACGAGTTCGAGGGAGCCGGGCAGGCGGGCCAGGGCGCTGCCGAGCCATTTGGCGTAAGGGGGGTAGCGGCGGCGCAGCAGCAGCGCCAGGCGCATCACCTCGCGGGCCAGGCGGGCGCCCACCACCGCCGAGCCGAGCTCGTCGCCGACCTCGCCGCACCGGCCGGGGAAGTGCTCCTCCTCGGCGATGCGCCGCCACTGGCAGGCCAGCACGTAGCGCCACACGTCGCCGGGATACCAGCGCAGCGCCGCCCTGGCCGCTTCCAGCTCGCCGAGGCCGTCGTGGAAGACCTCGCCGCCGGTCACCTCCACCAGGCTCTGCCAGGAGGCCGACAACCAGTCCAAGGTGGACACCCCGCCGCGCGGGTCGAACCCCAGGCGTTGCCGAAGCCAGGACCCGGTGTCGGTCACCGCCACGCCGGGGCGGACGCTGCCGTGCTGGTCGAAAACGGTCGGGTAGCCGCAGAACCGCTCGGGGAGGGCGGCGGTGAGCCGCTCGCTCACCTCGGCGACGCGGTGCGGCTCGACGAACACCAGGACGCGCGGCCCCCAGTCGTGATCGGCCGATCTTTCCGTGTCGAACTCCAGGACCTCGCTGCCGGGTCCGATGAGCGCGGCGCTATGGGGCAGGCGGGCGGCGAGCGGGCCGACCACCTCAGCGTAAAAAGCCCTAGACAGCTGCAAACCAGGAACAAATCCAGATATCACTCCGTCAACTCTGCCTGAGCGCCGTCTCCTTCTCATCCCAATTTCGGGCGGAGGTCCCAACAGGGGGGTGCCGCTCTTTTGGGGGTACGGCGGGGCCGGGGGACGCGCCGCCCGCCGTACGGGGCTGGGCTCTGTCCAGGGTTACGCGTCACCGGGCGCGCGCCCGGCCCGCCGCAACGGGTCAGGGACCGGCGGTCAGGATGGGCCTGCGCCGATACCCCAGCCGCTCATACACCCGCAAAGCCGCCACGTTGTCGTCGTCCACCACCAGGGCCACCCGCCCGTAGGCCTGCAGCAGCTGCTCGCTCACCCACCCGCACACCCGTCCGGCCAGCCCCTGCCCGCGAAAGGCGTCGGAGGTGGCGACCCCGGCCAGCACCCCGACCGACGGCGCGCTCCACGCCTCGGCGGCCACCGCCGCCAGCCGTCCCCGCACCCGGAGGCCCGCCCAGCGCCGCACCCCGCCCATGCCGGGCACGGCGTAGGAGTGCGGGGCGTGCTCGGCCAGCAACTCCCCCACCTCGGCCTCCTGTTGCGCAGGCAACCACCCCACGCCCTCGGAGGCCGCGGGGACGGGCGTGGTGAGCGTCATCATCGAAAACCGCGCCGCCACCCGCAACGACAGCTTGCCCGCCACCTCGCCCACCAGGCCGGGCTCCCCCTGGATCCGGTAGGAGGGGCCCAGCTCGGCCAGGGCGTGCCCGGCCAGGCGCGCCGCGCTCGCCGTACCACCGAACACGGCCACGCGGTCGTGCCGCGCGACCTGCGGGGCGGCAACCACCACCGCGTCCCCGCCGGCCCAGGCGCGGGCGCCGCCGCGCAGGTCCTGGGCCACCCACATGAGCAACTCGTCGTCCCCGCACGCCGCCCGCAGCTCCTCCAGCCCGGCCAGCGCGCGGATCACAGGATGGCGCCCGGGGTGTAGGCGGCGGCCGAGGGGTGGGTTTTGACGACGTCGGCGACCTGGGCGGCCACGGCGGCGACCTGGGCGGCGGCAGCGCCGGTGAAGGTGATGCGGTCGGCCAGCAGCGCCTGCAGCTGCTCGCGGTCCAGCGGGAAACGCTCGTCGGCGCCCAGGGCGTCCAGCAGCGGGTTGGCCGTGCCGCGCGAGCGCATCGTCAGCGCCGAGGCGACCGCGTGCTCCTTGATCAGCTCGTGGGCCTGCTCGCGCCCCACCCCGGCCCGCACGGCCGCCATCAGCATCTTGGTGGTGGCCAGGAACGGCAGGTAGCGGTCGAGTTCTGCGGAGATGACCGCGGGGAAGGCGCCGAACTCCTCCAGCACCGTCAGCATGGTCTCCACCAGCCCGTCGAAGGCGAAGAACGCGTCCGGCAGCGCCACCCTGCGCACCACCGAGCACGACACGTCGCCCTCGTTCCACTGGTCGCCCGCCAGCTCGCCCACCATGGAGGCGTAACCGCGCAGGATGACCGTCAGCCCGTTGACCCGCTCGCACGAGCGGGTGTTCATCTTGTGCGGCATGGCGGAGGAGCCGACCTGCCCCTCCTTGAACCCCTCGGTGACCAGCTCGTGGCCGGCCATCAGCCGGATCGTCTTGGCCAGCGAGGACGGCGCTGCCGCCAGCTGCACCAGCGCGGTGACGACCTCGTAGTCCAACGAGCGCGGGTAGACCTGGCCGACGCTGGTGAAGCGGTGCTCGAACCCCAGGTGGTCGGCCATCTTGGCCTCCAGCGCCGCCAGGTTGTCCGGGCCGAGCAGGTCGAGCATGTCCTGGGAGGTGCCGACCGGGCCCTTGACGCCGCGCAGCGGGTAGCGGGCGATCAGCTCCTCCAGCCGCCGGTAGGCCACCAGCAGCTCGTCGGCGGCGCTGGCGAACCGTTTGCCGAGCGTGGTGGCCTGAGCGGCGACGTTGTGCGAACGGCCGGCCATCACGGTGTCCTCATAGCGGACGGCCAGCTCGGCCAGGCGGGCCAGCAGCGCCACCACCCGGTCGCGCACCAGCACCAGGCTGTCTTTGATCTGCAGCTGCTCGACGTTCTCGGTCAGGTCGCGCGAGGTCATGCCCTTGTGGACCTGCTCGAACCCGGCCAGCGCGTTGAACTCCTCGATGCGCGCCTTGACGTCGTGGCGGGTGACGCGCTCACGCTCGGCGATGGAGCCCAGGTCGACCTCGTCCACGACCGCGGCGTAGGCCTCCAGCGCCCCGTCGGGCACGGCCAGGCCGAGCTCGGCCTGCGCGCTGAGCACCGCCAGCCACAGCCGCCGCTCGGCGACCACCTTCGCCTCGGGAGACCACAGGCGGGCCAGCTCGCCGGAGGCGTAGCGAGCGGCGAGGACATTGGGGATACGCGGCTTGGACGTCACGTTGCCCCAGTGTATTAGCCCTGCACGGAACCCTTCCCCCAGCCGGGCCCTGCTCGCCTCGCGCAGCGCCGTCAACGGCGCCAACCCCCAGGTGCGCGTGTTCGCCACCTGCCCGCACAACCACATCCAGGTGATCTCCAAAGACGCCGCCACCATCGCCGCCGCGATCACCGACGTCCTCACCCGATAGAAAACGCGATCCCCCGTACGGCAGGGCCGTACGGGGGATCGGGTCAGCGCCGCATGAGGTCGGCGCGCTAGTGGGTGCCCGCCAGCTCCTTGGCCTCGTGCTTGGCCTCACGCGGGGTACGGCTCAGCCGCTGCTTGGCCCTTTCCACCATCGTGTACAAGGTGGGCACGCCGAACGCCGGAATTGATGCAAAAAAGATTCGATGCCCGTGACCTGCGCTGGGGCCCCGCGAGCCGTCCGGCCCCATCATCGCTCCCACAATCGCCACGTTCGCGCCGTACTAGAAATGCGCGAAATATGAGAAAATAGCGTCATGCCGACTCGTGCCGAAGCCTTCGCGTCAGCGGGCCTGATCCTTGCCCGCGCTCGCGCTCGACGCGACTCCCTCTCCCCCGAGGAAGCCGCACGTGAGGCGCACACCCCTGGCGGCCCTTCCTTCGATGAGCTTGTGCGCTTGATTCGAGCGCAGCGAGATGCTGTGGTTGAAAATGCAGCGGCGTGAGCGCCTTTACAATGTAGATTTTTAGATCGCTTTACCCAGCGAGGCGGTTCAAGCCGCACCCTTGCTGCGCAGCGCGGCCCTCGCCGCAGCGATACCCCGCGCGCACGACTCGACAGCCGCCCGTACCTCGTCAGCCGTCTGGCGGCGGGCGCTGGCCGGCAGCGCCTCCCGGGAACGCATGCGGGCCTTGGCGGCGCGAGCCTCCGCGTAGGACGGCAGCTCCCCCCTGAACTCCCCCTCCGGTCCGAGCCAGAGGGCCAGGCGGTGGCGGAGACGGGCACGCAGGGTTCGGGCTCGAACTGCCGGGGGCAACGGCGGGGTCGGCGAGCTGGGGTCGACGTTGCCCCATCGCTCCCCGTCCGGGCGGACGTTCAGTGCGTGCTCCACGTCAGCGGGCGTCGCTCCGGCCTTGAACAGAGGCCGGAGCAGGGAGCGCAGATCGCGCGCTGACAGCGCCCGGAGCGTCAGGTTGTCGGAGCGGAGTCGTTCGCTTGCAGCAAGCATTTCGGCTTGCCGGTTGGGGCGAACGGTGCGTCGCCAGGTATTGGCGGTTTCCTCGCGCGCGTGCGCGCGTGCGTATGGGAGAGATCCTCCCTCAAGAGCAACCACAAAGGCGGGGGTGAAGGTTCCGTCCCCAGGGCTATCACCTGCGGAAATGCTGGACACGGGGGTGAGGTGGGGGCGCGTCGCGACGGTTTCGACCGGCCAGGGGATCTCGTCGTGGTCGACGTCGAAGGTATCGGGTTCGAGGTCGCCCTCCAGGATGCTGGTGGGGATCGTCAGGCGGTATTGGGCGGCCTCGTTGCCGCGTCCGTCGTCGCGGGTGCCGTACATGGTGCCCGGACGGTAGCGGACGGTCGTGCCGTGCACCTCGGTGAGCAGCAGGCCGTTGTCGCGCATCCAGGCCAGGTAGTTGGCGATGGTGCGCGTGCTGACGCCGAGCTCTTCGGCGAGTACGGCCCAGGTGGCGCCCTTCTTGGGTGCGGTGAGCATGTCGCGGGTAGAGCGCTTCATAAGCTGCCAGGCGAGCTGGAGGATGCGGCGTCGCCAGTCGTTGCGGCGGTTGGTCGCGCCGGACAGGTAGTCGACGGCGTCGAACCAGAGGCCGAGCGCGGGCGCGACCATGCGCTGTTCGGCGTGGTGCTCGTCTTCGGCGAGGTGGGCCGAGAGACCGGGGACGGCGAGCTGTGTGCCTGTTTCTGGGCATGCAGGACTGGCCGCTTGGTGAAGTGCTATGGTAAATCTCCAAGCGATCGTGGATCTGGTGATGCGCTGCTCTGGCCGTTTGGTTGGTCGCCTGGGCCGGAGCGAGGCAGTTGATCTGCTTGATGTTCAGATGTGAAGGGACGCCCCGCAGTGCGGGGCGTTTCTGCTTTTCAGGGGCTCCTTGAGGGGGTCGCTGTCGAGGGTTGGGGCAGGGTCTGGCGTTCCGACCCTAGCGTCCGCAAGATGATATTTACCAGCTTTGCGCGAACTTCTCGCAAAACCCGTATTCGGGTGTGGCGTGAGGTTATCGGCCAGGCCGGAGCGTGCCCTCAGGGGTCAGCAGAGCCCACGTGTCGCCATCCCGCGCGACGGGCAGGCGGGTCGCGAGTCGCGCCAGCGCAGCTTTGATCTCGCTCAGGCTCGCGTCACCCAGCTGGCCGCCAGCCGCTGCAACGATGTCGGCGACGTCCAGGAACCGTGTGGCGCGCTCCAGGACACTCTCGATGGCCGCTTCGACGTCGCCGCCGGTCTGTTCGCGCTCGCCGCCGTTGGTGGCCGGGATCGGCTGTCGTCCGCGGGCGAGGTGGTGGAAGTACTCGTCGAAGAAGCCGAGCGTGATGTCGTCGATCTGGCAGGCGGCCGGAGAGGTCGCGATGCCGTAGGTGTCCTTGGCGATCATGGAGCGCCACGAGGCGGCTGAGCGGCGGTCCACGCCCTTGAGGTATCCGAGTCCTACGGTCTCCTGCCCGTCCGGGAAGTACTCCGGCAGCTTGGATGGGTCGGCGGACAGGCCCGCCATGTGGTGGTCGACGCTGGACCCTGTCCGGAAGGCGGCGATGGAGCCGCCGCCGAAGATGTTGGCGCGGAAGACGTCTTCTTTGAGCTCGGCCAGGCCGATGTTCTGCGCGTAGATGTCGATCGCGCCGCCCGGCTTGCGCCAGGTCTTGGCCGCGGGGCCGAGGACGTCGATCGCCTGCTTGCCGACGGTGGGGGACTTCAGCAGGAGCGGGAGTTCCTCGAACACGCAGTACAGCAGCTTCATCCCGGAGCAGGGCACGCCTGGCCTGCCGCCGACATCGGGGTCTCCGGGGAACAGGAACTTCTTGCCGCGCCGCTCGCGTCCGTGCTCGTCGGCCCAGGAGACGGTGGCGAGGAATTCCGAGCGGCGGCCCATCACGTAGTCGAGCGCCAGAGTGGTGGCGAAGACCTTGTCGACGCCGAGCGCGGTCAGGTTCGTCCGGTCGTTCCAGTCTGGCTGGCTGTTGCCGCCCTGGGAGTCCAGCAGGATGGTGGCGATCGTCTCGCAGCCCCGCGCGAGGGCCATCTTGGTCGAGCCGAACTCGGACTTGCCGCTACCGGTGGTTCCGCAGTTGCAGCCCATCTGGGCGCCGCGCTTCCTGGTGTAGAACGCCCAGTGTGCGGGTTGTCCGTCGCCGAAGAAGCCAATCCGGGCGATGCCCGTTTCGGGGTCGATTCTTGCGCCGTCCTCCTCGAGGAAGCGTGTCTGTTGGAGTTGGTCGGCTCGCTCGATGACGGTGAGGCGACCGCGGGAGTTGTTGCCGTCACGGGTGGGTTCCACGATGACCTGCGGGAGGGAGACCTCCCATGCGGAGGCGATGGTGCCGGTGGCCTTGATGAGGTTGTCGGTCTGGGTCTTGCCGGGTACGCCGACGATCTCGGCGGTGAAGCCGATGCCGGGAAGCGGTTCGGGAGTGGCCAGGTGCGTGCCGGCGAGGTGGGGGTTGTTCGGCGCGGCGCGCTCAGCCCACAGCTGGACGGGTGCCTGGTCGGCCGCTGGTGTCGCCGGGAGTTCGGGTTGGGGCTCGGCCACCGGGCCCCTGCGGTAGCGGGCGCGGTGGCGTCGCCAGAAAGGGATGCTCATCACCAGGCCCACGCTCCACAGGACGAGGGCGGTGCCGCCGTAGGGGCCCCAGATGTGGGCGGCCAGCAGCCACAGGAAACTCAAGGTGATGCCGACGCCGAACGGGGCGACGCCGCGCCGGGCGATGGCGATGACGGCTGCGGCGACGCCGACGATGACGAAGCCGAGACGGAGCAGGAGGCTCATCGCGGTGACCTCGAACAGCCATCCGGCGAACTGGAGGCCGCTCAGCCACACGATCGGGGCGAGCATGATCAGGGAGTGGCGGTGCCTGAATGCGGTCTTGCGTGCGGCGCGGCGCAGCTCCTTGCCGTGGGGCTTGGTTGGTCGCTCGGTGTCCTGGTCGGCGGTGATGGTCATGGCTTGTCCTCAGGTTCGGGCAAGGGGTCTGGCGTCCAAGGCCGCCGTCCGTCCCGGCCCCCGATTGGTCGGGGACGGACGGCGACGCAAGCCGCCAGCGCGGCTGGTTCGGTTAGTTGTTGGCTAGGCCCCGTACAGCATCCGCAAGCCGGTCCGCTTGCGACTTCGCCAGCGCGACGGTGTCCTGGTAAGCGGACAGCAGGGTGATGATCTCGCCGTGGCCGGCCAGGGCGCCCAGCATGTTGCCCTTAACGTTGTCGCTGCTGGAGACGCGTCCGGCTTGAGCGGCGGCCTCACCTTCGCACCAGACGGTCAAGCTGGCCAGGCCGTTGGCTTCTGCGGTCATGGTGGGCTCCTTCGGTGTTCGGTGTTCGTCTTCAGGTGTGGGTGGTACGGGGGCCGTGTCGATGTCGGGGGCGGTTGGTTCGGGAGTGGTACGGCTGGCCGCGCATGGTCGGCAGTACCAGCCGGGCGGGTCGAGGCCGGGGTGGTGGTCGGCGTGCCGGGATGCGCAGTCGCGGCACACGTGCTGGGTGTCCCGGATGACCTCCAGCTCGATCGGCTCGGCGTGCTCGTCCTTGTAGGCGGCGTACGCCGCGGCCATGCCCTGGTAGGCGCTGAACAGGATGCGCCCGCCTGCGGCGATGGTCTTGCCGGTGCCGTACAGGATGCCGCCCGCGAGGCTGGCAGCTCCCCAGGTCGTGGCGAGACCGGCGGCGAGCCAGCGGCGGGGCTCCTTCCAGCCGGGGTTGCCGTCGAGCAGCTGCTTGCGCGTGCTCGTGTAGGCGCCGCGCAGCGCCTGGTATCCGGTGCGGAATTCGGCGGCGGCCTGCTCGGACCCGGCCCTCCATGCGCCGATTGCGGCGGAGCGGGCATCAGGGCGTCGCCACAGGATCAGGCTGCACACCAGGGCGGCGATGAGCAGCGACAGTAGCAGCATCATGTGGTCACCGCCCGGCCGTCATCTGCGAGATGACGTTGTCGGCGGTGACACCGATCGTGCTGACCATGGGCGTGAGCTGGCTGTTCACGCCGGGCACGAGCAGGATCAGCGTGGGCACGAGAGCCGCGATCCACATGGTGGGCTGCTCCAGGCCCTTGCTCCCCTCCCCCTGGTCGGCCTTCTTACCCTTGGCTTTGCGCTTCTTCAGGTGATCACTGACGTCCAGGACGACGCCGAGCCCGCATCCGGCCAGGGCGCTGGCGGACACGATGGGCAGGATCTCGCCGGGGACCCAGCTGGTCGCCCAGGTGATCGGGTCGCCGACGAGCGCCAGCGCCAGTGTGCACCCGGCGATGAACATGAGCACGACGCACAGGAACGGGGCCTTGTGGCGCTTCATGAAGGGGCGGGCGACGAAGTAGACGATGACGGTCGTGCCGAGGCCGGCCGCCCACTGGAGGATCGAGTTCATGGCGTGGTCTTTCAGGTGAGGAGGAAAAGAGCGGCCGACGACAGCCACTTGATGAGCGTGGTGAGCAGGTCGCGGGCCTGGGGGCTGACCAGGACGAGCAGCCGTTCGACGGCCAGGAAGGCGAGGGTTCGGGCGGGGTAGCGGGCCAGCCATAGGGCGGTCTGGGTGAGCACGTTCGCCGGGACCACGATGAGGAGCCCGTAGGCGCGGTACAGCAGCAGGAGGGGTACGACGTCGGTGGGCGTCGCGGTCCGGTACTGGTGGACGATCTCCTCGACGGACGGCAGCTGCTCGGCGAACACGGTGTCGCCGGTGACCGCCTTCTTCATCGTCGCGGCGGTGGAGCGTCGCCACTCGCCCGCAGCGCGCCAGGCGACGACGAGCGCTGGCGTGGCCTCCGGCGGCTGCTCGGTCGGGGTGTCGCTGCCGCCGGGGAAGGCGTAGATGCGTCCTTCCTGTTCGGCCTGCGGGGCAGGGTCTTGGGGGTCCGGGTCATCGGCGAAGGGGCTGACGAGCCTTCTCATCGTTCACCTCCTTGAGGGTGTCGCGGGCGATGTGGCACAGCTGTTCGGCCAGATCGCGGCGGGCGGCGTCTGCGCGGTCGGGGTTGAGGTGGGCGAGGTCGGTCAGTTCGGCCAGGAGCCATCCCCAGGCGGCTTGCAGAACGTCGCGGCCGTCTTTGGCGGCTTTGGCACGTCTGAGGAAGCGGCGTTCACTGCCGTTGACGGGCGGTTCCGCCACATGTCCCTCCTTGTCTGTGGCTACTGTCCGTGTTGTCGGGTAGGGTGGCTTCGCGCGCGGGCGCACGTGCGCATGTGCGCGTCCGCGCGTTGGCCGCCCATGTCTGGGCGGGTGGGCGGGATGCAGTTCCTGGAACCGCCCGTGAGTCCGTGACGGTGAGTGACATCAGGCGGAGATCTTTGCGGCCTGGTTTGCGGCCCACGCGTCCCAGCTGAGACCCCACTCGCCGCCGTCGGGGACGATCGTGTAGCTGTTGACGAGGAAGTCGCAGACCGCCCGCTTGCTGATGAGGTAGATCCGCTCCCCCATCGCCCCGGGCAGGCGGACCAGCATCGAGGCGACGTCGTCGGGGTTCGGGTGAACCTGCATGTCCGCCCACCGGGTCGGGCGGCCGAGTGCGTCGTCGAGCTGCTGGCGCGGGTACTCCGCGATGGTCTTCATGCCCTTGCGGGTGCGGATTGAGAGCGTCACGAAGAACGGATCGTCCGATCGGTAGGCGAGCCGCACCATCAGGGCCCGATCGCAGGCGGGGTCGGCGTCGACGAGCGGGACGCAGATCTGGATGGACTTCTTCATGGGGCTACCTCGTGTCCGTTGATCGGTTCGTGGTTGAGCTGGTCGCGCAGTGGCCGGGCCTTCGCTGGTCCGATCCGGAGGACCTCCATCAGCCGATCGGCGGTGACGGGCCGATCGAGTGCGCCCTGCTCGATCAGATCCGCGGCTTCCGATCGGAGCTCTTCGATCGGGCGCGTCCGTCGCCGATCGGATCGAGCCGGATCGGGTGCTGACCTGGTCCGATCCGGGGCGGGATCGGACGATCGGGTGGTCTGGTCGGATCGGGTGGAGCTGCTCGGCTCGACCGACTCGGCCGGATCGGTCGGCTGCTCCGATCGGGTGGAGTTGATCGGGGTCTGATCGGCTGATGTCGCGGTCGGGTCGATCCGGTCGGGCTCGTTGGTGATCGGGTCGGGCACCCGATCGCGGTTGGTGGCCGGTGTGGCAGGACTGGTGGTGCCGTGGCCCGATTCGATCGGAGGCCGATCAGAGCCGCGAGCGATTTCGCTTGCGGGAATGAATGGTGGAACGATCGGGCCGAATCGGCCGATGAAGTCCTGGATGTTGCGCATCGCCTCGACGGCCGCCGGATCGGGGTTCGGGCCGTACAGCTCGTCGGCGGTCGCGGCGAGCTGGGTGAGAGCGAGTTCGAGCGCGTGCTCGTGGGTGGCGATCACCGCCGCCTGCGCATCACGGCGCAGCCGCTCGGTCCGGACTCTCGCGAGTGCCTCCTCGCGGGTGGTGATCCCCTCCGCTACGGCGATCTTGAACGCGGCCCACGTCTCGCTCCGCAGCGAGGGGATGATCCATCGCCATGCGCCGAATGTGGGCTTCTGCCGTACGAGAAGGTCCTGCTCCCGCTGGGCGTCCCAGCGCCGCCAGCCTGAGTACAGCTGCCACAGCACCGGCGAGAACAACGACGCGCACCCGAAGACGATCGCGTAGCCGCTGGTCAGGGGGTGGTCGAGGTTGTGCTGCCAGTTGAACCAGCCGATCGCCGCGGCGATGACCAGCGACAGCAGGCGCAGGAGCGGGGCGGAGTAGCCCTTGACGGTCTTGTCGTGGCTGAAGAACCCGACGATGTTCGCGATGGCTTCCACGACGATCGCCAGGGGCAGCGCTGCCCACCACGGCCACCCGGACACCAGGACCAGCGCCAGGACCTGCCCGAGTACGGCCGCGGCGTTCACGCCCACGATGCCAGTGGCGAGGGTCGCGTGGAAACCACGCCGCGCCCATCGCTGCCGGCTCGCGGCGCGACGTTCGGCACGCAGGTGCTCGGCCTGCTTTCGGGCCTGAGCCCGTTCGGCGGCGGCCTGCTCGGCGAGCTCGCGGCGGCCCGTGTCCTCGGCCTGGGTCCTTTCGCGGGTTCCGTGGACGAGGAGCGCCAGGCGCTCCTGGTTGAGCCGCTCTGCTTCAAGCCGCTGGCGGGCCTGCTCCGGGTCGAGAATGTCTTTGCGGGCGAACCACAGCTTCACGCCGCCACCTCCTGGGGGAAAGTCGCAAGCGGTGTCGCTTGCGACTTGAGGCTACGCAGGCGCGTGCGCACCTCTTCGCGTCGATCGGCGGCGATCTGAGCGCCGAACACCCCGTAGATGAGACGCAGTTCCTCCGCCTTGTTCCTGGCAGCGAGGACTCGCGCCAGGTCGGCACGCGTCTGGAGCTCTCGGCACGCGGCGATGACGGGGCAGGTGCCGCACAGGCGCGCAGCTCCGAGGCGCCCGGTTTTGCCGTGGAAGAAGTCGTCGACGTCGCGGCCGACGCAGCCGGCCTTTGCCGACACCTCCTCTTGCAGGGTTGTCGTGGGTACGTCCTGATTCAGCCAGGGCGATGCGATACTGAGGGACATCTCTTCACGTCCTTCGGGTCGTGGCTCACATTCGGGTGAGGGAGATACAGCGGCTCCCGGAGCGTTTGGCTGACGCATCAATCCGGGGGCCGCACTCTTCGGTCAAACCTCCCCCTGTTGTTGCAACAACAGGAGGCATGTAGGTCAGGATGAGACCCAAGGGGACGCGTGTCAACTCAGCTGGTAGGGACGTTGCCGCGAGACGCGTTAACCTCTCTCTGATCACCGGACACGAGGGGGCCCCTGTGGCAGAGCCGCAGTGGAAGCGGATCGCGACCGACCTTGAATCGCGCATCCGCAGCGGCGAGTTCCCGCCGGGCTCCTACCTGCCGCACCGCGACCAGCTCCGCCAGGAGTACGGCGGCGTGGCCACCAACACGATCGCCGCAGCCACCCGCGCGCTCACCGAGCAGCTCATGGTCCGCCGCGTCGCCAACAAGGGCCTGCTTGTGCTCGACCCCCGACCCGCCATCGTCGACGTGCCGCTCAACGTGCTGGCGAACGGCGGGCTATGGCGCTGGTGCTGCCAACGCGCCGGAGTTGTCGGCGACATGAAGGTGACCGACGTCAGCCGTGAGCCAGCAACCGCCGAGGTCGCCGAGCTGCTCGACCTGCGCGCGGGTGATGAAGTGGTCATGCGCGTCCGACGCGCCACGATCGACGGGACCACCGTCCGGCTCGACCACGCCGTCTACCCCGCAGACCTCGTCAAAGACAGCGTCCTAACCCGCCCGATGACGATCGATGCCGGAACCGGCGCCGCCCTTGGCGACCTCGGGCACGCACCCGGGAGCGTCGCGCACGCCACGGTGTGGACGCGCCCGTCGACCAGCCGGGAAGCGGGCCAGCTGACCTTGCCACGCGGCGCTCATGTCCTGCTGGCCGAGCGGGTCGTCCTCGATCAGGAGGGCCGCGCGGTGGAGCTGCTGCGCGTCGTCGCCAATCCCCAGCGGGTGCGGATCCAGACCGTGGATGCGCCGTTCCGCCCCGCGCGGTGACGGGCTACTCCTGAGGATCGGCCCAGTAGTCGGAGAGCATCTCCCCGGGCCAGTCCGGCTGCCGGATCGGTCCGCGCGGCCCCATCTGCGAGAAATACGGGGCCAGGTCATAGATCGGCGTGCCGTCGATCGCGTCCAGGTCGGCGACGTGCAGATCGAGTCCGTCGACCTTGAGGAGCCGGGGGAAGGACTGGGCGAGCTGGTTGGGGCGGCGGTGGTTGCGGTGCACGAATGTGCCGGTGGGCGGCCAGCGGGGATCGTTGCGGGGGCTGCGGGCGTGCAGCGCCACGTCGGCCGGGGATGCTCGGTGGAAGTGCCACACGACCACCAGGTGGCTGAACTCCTCCAGCCCTTGAATCACCTCGGGCGGGAAGTCGGCGTTCAGGCGGATGATCGCCTGCTCTCCCCAATGGTCGTCGGTGGGTTCGGTGCGTCCGCCTACGACTACGCCTATCGGTGTGATCATCAAGGGTTCGGCCACGGGGGCTCCATTCGTGTCGGGCTGGCTGGTCAGTCGAGGTTGGCCAGGTACGCGGCGGCGCGGGCGTCGAGGTCGGCGATCGCCGGGACGCCGCGGCGGCGGTAGGGCGACAGCAGGGTGCGCATCTCGACCACGGTTTTCCGGGCACGGCCGGAGTAGACCCCGTCTTGCATGGCCTGCAATGCCGTGTCCCATGTGGCGCACGCTTGGTCCACATCTCCCACCGACAGGTGCGCCGCACCGAGGTAGCCCAGGGTCACCGCGTGCGTGCGCTTGAAGGCGGCACCCCGGGTGCGGACACTGTGTCGGAACTGACGGATCGCTCCACGATGATCGCCGCTGGCGCGCAGTGTGCACGCCGTCTCATGGGCCAGGCTCGCCGTGGAGAAGAAGAAGGTCCGAAACGGCTCTGTGATCCCGTCCCGCGCTTGTGACAGGTCGTCCTCGGCGCGCAGCAGCGTCTGGGCCGCAGCCCTTGGCTGCCCGACGCTGGCCTGAGCGCGGGCGTAGATGACGCCGAGCAGGGCCCGCTCCCGCGGGGTGGCAGACAGGTATCGCTGGCCTTGGATGGACGCCTCGGCCAGCTCCAACCCGTGCCGGGGGTGGCCGAGATCCAGGGCTTGGTGCGCCATGGCGCGCAGGACGTGCCCGGTCAGCGGAGGATTCCCGGCGTGTGCGCAGAGCTTCAGCGCGAGCATGAAGTACTGCTGCGCGAGCGGGTGGTCGCTGTTGTCGAAGGCCATCCAGCCCGACAGGTAGGCCAGCTCGCCGGCCGCGGAGAACATGTCGGCGCGCACCTTGTCGGAGGGGAAGCTCCCGCGGAGAAATGCTGCGACCTCGGTGTGGAGGTACTGCACCAGCGCGGTCCGCCCGTGGCCGCCGCCGCGACGCTGGTCGATCTGGGAGAAGGTGGCGAAGAGGTCGCTGACGGTGGCCACGTCACCGCTGCCGACCCGCTGCGGTCGCGCGGCTCGGTCGGCAGGGGTGGTGGCCATGCGCTCCCACCACGCCTGGTCGGGCAACGCTAGCGTGGTCGCCGAGTAGACGGCACCCTTCAGCAGCTTTCTGCGGTCTGGGTCCAAGTCCGATCTCCCCAGGTTGGCCAGCGCGGCGACAGGGTCAAGGTGCCACAGCGGCGGTTCCTGCCCGGCGGTGGCCGAGTCGGTGAACCCGAGATCGGCAAGGGTGAGATCGCGCCCCAGACGGCGAGACAAAGCCTGACACAGCAACGCGGGCGCTTGGCCGGAGGGGTGGGTGCCAGCGACCCACATGCTGATGTGCGATCGGCCGATATGCGCCTCGGAGACTCCGCTGTCTCGCGCAACCCGGTTGAACGCAGCCGCCGCTTGGGCTCGTGACCAGCCCGCTTCGGTCAGCAGGTTTGCTAGCCGGTCGTTGCGAACGCGCGCCATGTCTTGGGCTCTCCCGCAGTTCAGTCCTCTGCCATAAAGGATCTAGCGCCCCCAGTAATCAACCGTAGTTGTCTCTGAGGGCCGTTCCCAGCCCCTTCGGGAAAGCGCCTCAAGATCTCCGCTTTCGCCGTTGATCTTTGACCACTTTGACCACCCCGACCCCGCTGGCTCTCTCCCCAGCGCGGTCCGCCCAAGGTCAGATAGGAGGCGACCCATCCAACCTCACGTGCAAGGGAGGGCCATGTGGCTTCCATAGATCCTGGTCCCTCTCAAGGATTCGGGCCCCTGGCTGGGATCACCTCTGACTTGCCTGCGAGGGCAGCCGACGCGATGGCGGAGGAGTTGCAGGCCGCTCTCGCCGCCCTCAACGTGCCGGCGATCGTCATGGGAGACGCCGAGAGGGCTGTATGCAGCTTGTGGCCCGACCTCGTGGCGAGGATGGACGGGCGGATGATCTGGTGGTCCACGTCACGCCGCAGCGTGCGGGGGCGGGCGCTCTGGACCTTCGCCTGGGTTGCCCCTACCGCCGCGGCCAGGCTCGCCGACACCTACCGGATTCTGCGCACGCGGCCTCTTCCTGTGCCGCTCGCCGAGCTCGTCGACTTCGCCCTCGACCTGCCGGAGGTGAACGATGCCGCCCACGAGTAACCAGCTTGTGGCGCTCCTGTCGCCTACGCCGGGGCATTGGTGGATCTACTCGCGCCCGTGGGCCCAGACCTTGACCGCCTGGCACCTGGCCGACCCGTCCGAGTGCCGTGTCGTCGAGGCCAAGGATCAGACCCTGCTCACATGGCTGATGGTCGAGGTTGAACTCGAACTCCAGCAGGCTCGCGAAGCCCACACCCCGGCTCGAAAGGCATCCGCCCTGCCTGGAGAGCCTGCTGGGCAAAACCCTGCGGTCCCGGGATCGAGCCCCGCCGCCGGAAGCGCACGGAGGGGGCGCACCCTTCCGGCCGTATCTCCCGGGACCGCAGGCACCACCCACACGGCCAGACACCGCAGAACCCATGAAGCCCGCCCCGATCAGCTCTCGACACCGAAATGACGCACCATCACGACACGTCCGCCAGTCCCCACCTCGCAGAAGGGCACCACGATGGAAGTCGCAACCAACCTCACCACGCCAGCTCGCCAGCTCAGCCCCGTGACCTTTCTTGAGCTGGAGCTCACCAACCGCTGCCAGCTCGCCTGCACGCACTGCTACTCCGGTGCCTCCCCCACAGAGGGCCACGGCACCATGACTCTCACTGACTGGCTGCATCTGATCGACAGCGCGCCAGCTGCCGGCATCGAGACCGTCCAGGCCATCGGCGGCGAACCCACCATGCACCCCGACTTCCTGCCCCTGATGCTCCATGCACTCCAGACCGGCCTTCACGTGCAGGTGTACTCCAACCTCTACAAGGTCAGCCCCGCCCTTTGGGATCTTTACAGCAGGCCCGGCGTCACCCTCGCGACCAGCTACTACAGCGACACAGCGTCCGAGCACGACAAGATCACTGGGCGGGCAGGCTCACACAAGCGGACCCGCGCTGCGATCGGCGAGGCCCTTCAGCGCGACATCGCGCTCAAGGTCGCCGTGATCGACCTCGGCGACCCCAACCAACGCGCCCAAGAGGCTCACGCGGAGATGATCGCGCTCGGTGTCCCCCGCGTCGGACCCATCGACCGCGTGCGCGCGGTCGGCCGCGCCACCGACGCCATGGCGATGGAGTCGAACGTCGGCGAGCTGTGCGGTCAGTGTGGCGACGGCCGCGCTGCCGTCTCCTGGGACGGCGACGTCCGCATGTGCGTCCTGTCCCGCTTCCTCCCCGCCGGAGGAAACGTCCGCTCCACGCCGCTGGCCACCATCCTCCGCAGCGAGGAGTGGAATGGGCTGCTCGTCCAAGTGCCACGCCACGGCCAGCGCGCCTGCAAGCCAGGGTCGGACGGCAACGACTGCTCGCCAGCCGAAACAATCTGCGAGAGCAACGCCCTCATCCTGCCGATGATCCCTTCCCAGCTGATCCGCCCGAACGGTAGCGCTGAATGAGCAGTGCCGGGACATACTTCAGCATGGACTGGAAGGATCATGCCGCCCGCCTGGCCGCCGTCGCGACCCCGCCTGGCTCCCGCTGGCGGGGGCCGGTGGAAACCGTGCCGCGCCACCTGTTCGTCCCTCGCTGGTGGGCGTGGTCGGACCCAGACGACGGGTGGGTATTGCGCGATGGCCCTTCCGACCTGGACGCGTGGATGGCCGCCGCCTACCGTGATCAGACGCTCGTGACCCGCGTCGGACCATTGCATGCCGACCACGCCACACCGGGCTCGGTCGTGCAAGGGCGCCCCACCTCGTCATCCACTCTGCCCGGCCTGGTCGTGCAGATGTACCGGCACGCCTCCATCGGGGAGCACTCCACCGTCCTGGACGTCGGCACAGGAAGCGCGTACGGCACCGCAATCCTCTGCGCTCGCGTCGGTGCCGCACGAGTCACCGCCATCGACGTGGACGACCACTTGAACCGGGTGGGCAGGGAACGGCTGGCGCAGTTGAACCTGCGGCCTCAGGTCGTCACCGGGGACGCGACCGGTCCGCTGGACGGCCAGTGGGACCGCATCGTCGCCATGGTCGCCGTCCCCACCGTGCCGCCCTCCTGGCTGAAGGCGTTGCCGACCGGCGGAAGACTGGCCACCACGCTCGTGGACATGGGCGTCATCCTCACCGCGGAGAAGCGCGAAGACGGCACAGCCGCAGGCCGGATCGAACGTGACCAAGCCGCATTTATGCATACTCGACGCGGCGACGACTACCCGTCGCGTGATCCTGCGCTCCTCGAGCGCGCTCTCGTCGAGGACGGGGAGCATGTAGGCCCGAGCCGATACCCGGTCTTGGACGTGGTCGAGGCGTGGGACGTGCACACCATGCTCACGATCCTCGCCCCCGGCATCGCCCACCACTACCACGAGGCTGGGGACGTCCGCGTCGCAGTGATGACGCACGAGGACAACTCATGGGCCCGCGCCGAGGAGCGTGACGGCAACGTCATCGTCCACCAGGCCGGACCGCGGCGTTTGTGGGACTACCTCGACCAGGTGCGCGACTTCTGGCTCCGGAACGGCGAGTTGCCGTTCCGAGGTGCCAGAGCGACGATCACTCCAGATGGGGTGATCACTCTTCGGCGTGGCCGCTGGTCAGCCACGATCGGTCAATAGCCAGTCGCGGCCACGCGCCCTTGGATGAGGATGCCGAATGGCATGCAACCGTCCGGGGGTGCGTGGTCGTTTTCACACGCAATTCCAGATGCGGGGATGTCGAAGATCCGGCTAGTCTCGCAAGCGAAATCGCTTCCCTCAGCGTCCTGATCGTCAGGCTCGGTGCGGGCGCGGGTCGAACGGCCGCCGGTTATCTTTTTGCTAAGAAGACACCATCCGGCGTCGAGACCATATCCGCGCACGCTCCCGGCCTTGCGATCGTTGGTGCGGTCTGGTGGGAGCACGGGTCGAAGTCCGCCGGTTATCCGCTATTAACGGGGTTGTCGCAGGTTCAAGTCCTGTCTGACTTTTGGGTCAGTAGCTCAGTTGGCAGAGCACCTAAACGCCGTTGGACATCCCACATCCGTGCCCTCTCCAGACCGCATTGTTCGTCAGTCCCGCCGATGTCATGGGTCGAATCCTGCCGGTTATCTAGGTGAGGTACAGGTTCGACTCCTGCGGTAGCCCCGTCAAGGCTGCCACGGCCCAGGTCGGCTGGGCACCCGGTGCGGAGTGCCATATCCATGGCATCGGCAGGGCTGACGAGCACGGGGAGGGGCGGGTCGAAGCTGACCGGTTATCTCCAGGTACCGCCAATGCGGGGTTCGAGTCCCCGCCGCCCGGCTCATGAGGGTGTCGTTCAACGGCAGGACTGCGGTTTGATCCGGTAGGCGTCACCACATCCGCCCCTCCCCTCCGCTGCATCCGCCGTTGGCGGGTCGAACACAAGGAGGTGCCGGATGGCACGCAACCGTGACCCTCTCGCAAGCGTTTCCGCTTTCGCGACGACACAGACGCAGCCCATCCCGGGTCGGGCTGCCGACATGGTGCGCAACAACGCGGGAGGCTACACCTTCGGCAAAGACGTGTGGCAGCGCGTCGAGGACTTCCTGATCCTGGGCACAACCGGTGGCACCTACTACGTGGGTGAGGACAAGCTGACGGCGGACAACGCCGACGTGCTGTTCCAGGCGATCGCCGAGGACGGCCCGCGCGTCGTCGCGCTGCTCACTGACATCTCCACCGCGCACCCGCCGCGGGCGCCGAAGCAGCGGCCTGCGCTGTTCGCGCTCGCGTCCTGCTACGCCCGCGGGGACGCCGCGACCCGCCAGGCGGCCAAGGTGGCGCTGCCGAAGGTGGCACGAACGACCGACCACCTCGCCCAGTTCTTCGGCTACCACAAGAGCCTGGGCGGTAAGCCGACCCCGCGTGGTACGGCTCCGCGCGTCGGTCGGTCGCTGCGGACCGCGCTCGGCTCCTGGTTCCTTCAGGGCGATGTCGACCATGTCGCGTTCAAGGCGGTCAAGGCGCGGCAGCGCAAGACACCGCAGGGCGAGGCGTTCGATCTGCGCGACGTGCTCCGCATCGCCCACCCGACGGCGGACTCCGCGCAGCGGAAGACGCTGTTCGGGTGGATTGCTGGGAACCTCACCGACGACGAGGCGCGTGACGAGCTGCCCGCGCTCGACCGGTTCCTGACCGCGAAGGCGGTCACCACTGTGAAGCAGGCGGTCCGGATCGTGTCCGAGGAGCGTGTGCCGTGGGAGTTCCTGCCCAGTGACCTGCTGCGCGAGCCGGAGGTGTGGGATGCCCTGGTGGACACGGTCGGCTTGACTGCTCTTCTGCGGAACCTGGCACGCATGACCCGCCTGGGCACTCTGCGGCCGATGGCCGACGCCACCAGTCGCGCGGTCGCGCGTCTCACCGACCGGGATGCGCTGCTGCGGGCGCGCATCCATCCGATGGACGTGTTCCTGGCGCTCCGCGTGTACGGCTCGGGCCGGTCGCAGCCCAACCCTCGTGCCGAGGCACACACCTGGGCGCCGGTCCCGGCTCTCATGGATGCCCTGGAGGAGACGTACGAGCTGTCGTTCGGCTCGGTCGAGCCCTCGGGCAGTCGTCTGCTGGTCGCGGTGGACTCCTCGGGGTCCATGTCGGGCGGCTGGTATGGCGGCCTTGTCGTGGTGGGCGGTTCGGCGATCGGCACGCCGTACGAGGTCGGTTGTGCGATGGCGGTCATGCTGGCGAGGATCGAGAAGGGCAATGCGCACGTCATCGACGTGGACACGAGCGTCCACCCCTCACGCGTCACGCCGCGCACGAACCTGCGGGAGATCAAGTCGTGGCGGCCGTCTGGCGGCGGCACGGACCTGAGTCTCCCCTTCACCTGGGCGGCCAGGGAGCGCATGGAGGTGGAGGGCTTCGTCGTCCTGACGGACAGCGAGAGCTGGGCGGGACGTTCGCACCCGTCGCAGGCGTTGGAGTCCTACCGGCGCACCACGTCGGCTCAGGCCCGTGTGGTCGTAGCCGCGATGACACCTGCGGGGCACACGATCGGCGACCCGCGCGACCAGGGGGTGCTGAACATCGCGGGCCTCGACGCGAGTCTCCCGATGGTGGTCAACGCGTTCCTTCGGCAGTAGCGGCGCACGGCAAAAGGGCCCGGTCATCCTCAACGGATGACCGGGCCTTCGTCGTTGGTGGCGGGGACCGGATTTGAACCGGCGACTTCTGGCTATGTGGCCAGCACGCTTCCTGACTGCGTCACCCCGCGTCGTCGGCGGCCCGTTGTCCTAGGCCGGGCCGCCGTAGACCGGCACCTCACGATGCCGGGGTCTCACGGATGTCCTCGTTCAAGGTGCCGGGACGTGAGACGCGATGATCTTACTGGTCGTATCGGAAGGGCCGCTGCTGCGATTGTGTGTAAGACGGCTGCTTGGTCGAGCCGAGCAGGACGCCGAGCGCGGGCCAACGCTGCTCCAGCGCCCGGAAGACGCCGTAGTACAGGCCGGTGCCGAGCACGACCGCGCCAGCGCTGAGCTGCTCGGCAGTGACGCCCTCAATGGTGATGCCGCGAAGCGCGAGCCACCCGAGCAGACCGCCTACCGCAGTCGGCACGACGGTGCGCCACAGCGACAGAATCCACGCATGAAACATGATCACTCCTAGAAATGCGAAAGCCCCGCGCCGAGCGGGGCGAAGGGATATCCGGGGTTAGTTCGTCTCGTCAATCACGCCCGGCACACGCTGCATGTGCAGCTCGTCGAGGATGTGCTCCACCTCGGCGACGTCCACCGGGGTCTCGAAGCTGTCCGGCTGGGCGGCGGCGCCGTCCTGTTCCACGTCAGGCCACCTTGAGCAGGGCAGCCCATGTCGGAGGACTGGTCCGGCCAGCTTCGGCCGCCAGGCCCGCGGCCTTCTGGAACTCGCGCAGCTGCCGGTCGTGGTGGCGGGTGAAGACCGTGGCGTCGACCGTGTCCGGCACGGGGTAGCCGCGGGCCTCCAGCAGGCACGTCAGGGTCTTGACGTGCCAGCCGCTGAGCGGCTTGTCTCCGTTGTAGTAGAGGGTGGGCAGCTTCCTCACGATCTCCTCCATCCAATCGAGTTCGGGCTGGGGCTTAGGCTGGGAGGGCTTGGTCGGCGTCTTGTAGGGCGGGTTCCAGAAGCCAGCGATAACGCTTGCGGCCCGGACGCGGCGTCGGCAGGCGTCGCCCGTGTTGCCCTCGATGGTTTGGACTCTGCCGTCGCCGAGGTTGCGTTCGACGATGCCGACGTGGTCGATCGCGCCGATGGTGTCGCTGCCGGACCAGTCGAAGAACACGATCGCGCCGGGGCGGGCGTGCTTGCGGAGGTTGTCGGCCGTACCGGCGAACCAGAGGCGTAGTTCCTTACCGTCCTGGGCGTGCCAGACGGTGTAGGCGCGGTCGCCGCGCGGCAGTACGGCTGGAGCGTTGTCGGATCGTCGTGCCCACTCGGTCACGCTCATGTTGCACCAGGGCGCGGTGAGGAAGAGGGCGCCGTGTCGTCCCGCATACGCGCGGGTGATCGGGTTGGGGCGGCCCTGGGTGCCGAGTGTTGCGCGCGCGGCGGCGAGCATGGTGCCGATGCTCATGCGTCTTCTCCGTCCTCGTCGTGGGGATCGCCTTCGTAGATGCCGGTCGACGGGTTGAGGACGTAGCCCAAAGCGCGCAGGACGTGCTCTTCGTCGGGTTCGGTCGGGCCCCACGGCCGCTGGTCCACCCCTGTGGCCACGAGCTGCTCCTCAGTCGGTTCGGACATTGGTCACCTCCTGTGCGGGGTCAAGGTGAAGCCACTCGGCGACGGTGATTCCGAGCGCCGAGCTCGGTATGTGGAAAGGGAGTACGACGAGCACACCGCCGTCTGTCGGGAAGATCGTCATTGTGTGGGGGGCGTGTCCTCGGGAGCTTCGACCACAGAGGAGAGCGCATCGCGGTGCTGCTGGAGATGAGCAGCTAGGCCGTCCTCGACTCGACGCACGCCGTCTTCCACGCGGTTGATCGCATCCCGAAGCGACGATCCGTGATTGGGCTTCAGCTCGGCCTCGATCAGTGCCACCCGCTCGGCGAACCCCGGCCTGAACGGCACGCCAGGGCGGGCCTCCTCGCCGTTCCAGTCGTCCAGGAAGTGCGATAGGCGGCGCAATCGGCGGGCGAGGCTGGTCAGCGCGCGTGCCAGAAGGCCAAGCGCGCCGCCGACGATCGTGATGGTGACGAAGACGTCTAGCCAGAGGATTCCCGTCACTCTGCGGCCCCGGTGCTAGCAGCCGGCCAGGGGCGTCGGCCCGCGAAGGTCGAGGGGGGCTTCGACGTGATCGAAACAGGAGTGAAGCTGCTGCGCCGGTCCCGGTAGCGCGCGAGCGCGAGTTTGCGGGCCTCTACCCGGATGGGGTCTAGCCGGGTTTGATGCAGCGGGGCGAGCGGATCTTCCGGCAGGGTGGCGTCGATCCCGAGGTAGTCGATGACTCCCTGCCGCATCGTGAGCGTCTCGGGTTCGAGTCGCGCGCTGTGGCTCTTGACGGCAGCGATGCGGGTCAGGTGTGCCTGGCGCCGGGTTTCGTCGCTGACGCCCGGAGTCCAGCAGGTGGGCAGGCCGTGGATGTCAGCAAGGATCTTCGCCGCGCGCTCGTCGGTGAGCGCGAGCGGGTCGTCAGCGTTGGGAATCCACGGCTCATGCAAGATCACATCGAGGATGGTCGCGATGTCGTCGGGGTCGAACCCGTACTCGGCACACCGCCACTCGAAGGTGATGTGCGGGAACAGGTGCAACTTGGCGTTGCCCTGTTCATCGACCCTGCTCACGCCCCACAGCGGATCCGCGCCATCGCGCGGAGGGATCGGTTGTCCTTCTCGTAGCTGGGTGAAGTCGGTGGGGGTGTAGCCGAGTTCGGCATCCCACACCTTCCATACTTCTGCCGCCAATGCCGTTCCTTTCTTGGGTGAGGTGTGCGTCATTCCGACCCGGGGTGGCGGAAGGACCAGAAGTAGAAGGCTTTGCCCGAGTAGACGCCGCCGCCTTGGCTCCACTCCAGAGAGAACCCGGACTTGCTGGAGCCGTCTTCGCACCAGTAGAAGTTCGGGGTGCGGGCGCCGTCGCGGATCGTCGCGATCGGCCCCATGTTGTCGAGCATGGTCGGGCCGTAGGTGATCGTTGTCCCGGAGTATCCGGAGGACAGGACGCCGGATCCGGCGCAGACCGTCTCGTTAGGGCTGGACGTGGTCCACTCATACACCTTGCCCTTCATGGTCCATCGGCCGCCGGTGCCGTCGAAGTAGATAGACGCCTCGCTGTAGCTGCTTCCCGCGCTGTAGCCGTAGCGGGCGTAGGTGGAGGCGATGTCCAGCCCGCCACCGGATGGGCTGCCGTTGCCGACCATGCCCAGCCGGATCAGCCCCGACGACACCTGGAGCTGGGCTTGCTGACTGCTGAAGGAGGTGTTGGTGGTCAGGTAGACCGCTGCCTCGCCGCCGTAGTCCTGAGCGTAGATTTGCGAGTAGTTGGACCCGCCGGATGGGTAGAACCGCAGGTCGAGTGTGCTGCTGTCGAGAACCCAGCGGCGGCCGGTGGCCGAGCTGCGCACGATCGGCCCGGTGATGATTTTGCCGTTGAGGGCATCCGCGTCGATCTTGGACGCGGTGATCGAGCCTGCTGCGATCTTGTCAGCAGTGATCGCAGCGGCGGCCAGGTGTGCCGTCTGGATCGCACCAGCCTCGATCGTGTCGGCGGTCACGCTGTTGGCATTGAGGTGCCCGGCGTTGATCGCCAACGCCTGGATCAGTCCACCTGTGATCGTGCCTGCGGTGATCTTCGCGTTCGCCGGGACGGTGCCGTCGATGATGGCGGTCGCGCCGTTGATGACCTGGCCGATGATGTCGGTATCCACAAGCGGTTTCGCTTGCGAGATGACGTGAGCCGAAGCGCCGCTCAGGTTGCCTGACCTGTCGATGGCGAGCAGCCAGAACTCCCGGTCAACGTGGTACGGCTGGCCGGGGACCACGGCGGTTCCTGCTCGTTCCAGCCATTCGACCTGGTGGCCCTCGTCGGCGGGGTCGAGTGGGTCACGCATCATCACCAGGACCCGCGCGAAATCGCGCGGCATGCCGGTACCTGAGCTGGTGAATCCATCCCAGGCGATGCGGAAGATCCCGAGCCGGGAGTCCACCTGCGGGGTGGATGGATCGTGCGGCGGCGTCTCGTCGTCCGGGATAGTGATCACGGCGGTGCCCGCGACCAGGCCCTTCGTGCCCTGGTTGGTGGCTCGGACGCCGAACTGCCATCGCGACTTCGGCTCAAGCGGCGAGTAGGTGACGCTCGTGCTCGTCGAGATCGCCAAGACACGCGTCGCCCCAGTGCCGGGCGGGGTCTGTCCGACCAGCTCGTAGCCATCAACGGTGAGCGGCGTGCCGTTGATGTCGGTGGTCACGCCGACCCAGGAGACGGTGATCTGTCCGTAGGTATAGCCCTCGTCGTCCTGGTAAGCGGAAGGGCTTACGAGAAGGCCAGTTGGAGCTGCCGGGACGCGGTTCTCGCTGTCCCCACCGGGATCTCCGCCGTTGCCTCCGCTGGAGACGCCGCCGTTGAGGATGCCCGCAGCCTGGCGGGCGATCTTGATCTCCCTCTCCAAAAAGCGATCGTTAAGCGTGAGGTTGCCGCCCACGACGCCGTCATCACCCCGGGACAAAGTGATCTGCCGAACCCGCAGCGCGTCGAGCTTGCCCTCCTCCCCCGGCGCCCGGATGGTGTCACCCGGCCGGTAGTCGGCCAGCGGCAGGAACCGTGCCTGTTGCGGCTTGATCTGGCGAGTGAACTGCACCCGCTCCCGGCTCGCCCGTTCCAGCGCCTGCCCGGCGAGAAGCCGCGCAGTCCCTTCGTCCTTGACGCCGCCCTGAGACTGGTATGCCTCCCAACGACCCCATGGCGCGACCGCGCCAGGGTTGGTGACCTCGACGCGCAGCCCCTCCTCGCCAACAACCAGGATGGTCGAGGCTGCATCTTCGAGCGTGGCGTCGTCGGGGGCCTGGTCGATATCGCGCCCCAGGACCAGCTCGACCGGCGCCGGTCCGGCGGCCAGCTGGCGGCCCAACGCGGTGCCCTCGTTGTAGACCTGCAGTACCCGGCCGGTCATCTGCCAGTCGCATACGCCCTGCTCGGACAGGTTGATGAGGAGCTGGAGCAGATCGGTTCCGGGTTCGAGCCCAATGGTCAGCTCGGCCGACCAGGGTTGGCCTGCGGAGTCGTGGGTGGCCGTGAAGTCCACGCCGAGGCCCGGTAGTGTGCCGCGGCCTGCTCCTTCGCTGATCAGCGTGGTCAGGATGTGGCCGACGCGGACGGCGTTGAACTGGCGCTTGCCGTCCACCATGTCGAGTGACGGATATAGGACGAGCTTGCGCAGCATCCACGCCCATCCGGGCAGCGAGTAGCGGCGCGCACCGGTCTGGTCGGTCGCGTCTCCGGACCTCTTGATCCTCAGGAACCTGCTGTTGGCGGCCTCGATCCAGGCACCGCCATCCACGCTGTACTCCAGCGCCACCTCGCATGGCTCGCGCAGCCAGGCCGCGCCTTGAGCGTGGGTGGTGTAGGTCAGCTCCAGGCTCGGCACGTCGTTGAGCGGAAGTCCGGCGTCCCAGCTCAGGGGTTCTCCCAGAAGCCCGAGCCGGGGCCCGTTCGGGGCGTGGGCAACGAGTCGCATCCCGAACCGGAGACGCTCCCCCGGGATGATCACTTGCACGGCTGGCCTCCGTTCATGCCCGCCATGCGGTTCAGTTCGCGTTCTTGCGGATCGGCTCGGCGAGCCGCTCCTGCAACTGGTCCACCGCGACCGACAGAACGACGTTCTCGTAGCTCAGCTCGTCGATGCGGCGGCGGAGGACGGTGATGATCCGCTCGGCCTCGATACTCAGGTCCTGCATTCAGTGCTCCTTGGTTACGTGCGCCAGCCCCAGAGCTGGGCGGTGATGGAGACGACCTGCGTCGTGGTGGGGCTGACGAAGACGCTGGTGGTGGTCCTGGCTGACACGCATGCGCCGACGCGCGGGCTGCCGGTCGAGCCGACGTCGATGGTGGCCACCACGAACGGGGCGCTGGCCATGGTCGGGCCGTAGGTGAAGGTGGCTCCGGCCTGGTTGGCGGGGATGGTGACCGTGCTCATCACGAGCCCGGCGTCGCCGCCGTTGTAGGACCAGGTCCCGGTGTGCCGGGTTGAGGCCGGGAGGAAGGTGAGCTGCTGGAGCTGTGCGGTAGCGTGCCGGTTGAAGCCGACCCGCGACTGTGACTCCTCCAGCGCGAGGAACCCGCCGTTGTCAAAGGTCGTGGCCGGGTCACGGACCCGCACGTGGTAGGCGCCAGCCGCGTGCATCACCCTGGTCTCGGCGGTGCTGCCGTTCGTGCCAGACAGGGTGATGAGCGTGGCCTCGCCGGGGAAGAGCGAGCCGTCGCTGTAGATGCGCGAGTAATTGGCTCCAGTACCGGGGTAGAAGCGCAACTCTGGGACGGTCGCGCCGGACGGGTTGATGACGACGCGCGCCCCGGTCACGCCGGAGGCCAGCTGGCCCACGAGCGAAACGCTGCCGGTCGCCGAGGACATGGAGACCGTCTGGACGCCGCCCGAGTCGTAGGCGGCCAGCCCGGTGCTGTTGAGCTCGACCCGGGCCCCGGCCGCGCTGCCCGCGACGATCCGGGTGGACAGCGTCAGCACCGATTCGAGCTTGCCCGCCGTTACCTGATTGGCTCCGATGTGGGCTGCCTGGATCGCGCCGACGTCAACCTTCACCGCGGTAACGGCGTTGGCGACCAGGTGTCCAGTTGTGATCGAGCCCTCCGCGGCATCCCCGGACACCAGCTGAACGGCCGCGATCGTGGCCGAGCTCGACGGCGCGGACTCGTTCCCCGAGCGATCCACCGCGGTCAACCGGAATTCTCTGTCCTGGCCGTACGGCTGGCCGGGCACGACGATGCCGCCCGCCTGCTCCAGGTAGCCGACGTCGGACCAGCCGGGCGCGAGCGGGTCCTGCATCCACACCAGGAGGCGAGCAAAGTCGGACGGCATGAGGACACCGCCGACGCCGTGCCCATCCCATCCGACGTGGATGACGCCGAGACGGGTCGAGAGCGAAGGGGGCGTCGGCACGGGCGGCGCATCGACGTCGTCGGGGACCGTGACCACCTGCTGCGCCGAGAACGCGCCGCGTGCCCCCTGGTTGGTGGCCCTGACCTTGAACGCGTACTGCTCGCCGATCACGAGCGGGCTGTAGGTCGCGTTCGTGTCGTCGGCCTGGGTCAGTGCGACGAGGAACCACGGTGCGCCCGCCTGGTTGACGCGCATGAACAGCTCGTAGCCGTCAATCTCGACGGCTGTGCCGTTGACGTCGGTGACGACCGCACCCCAGGTAGCGGTGACCTGGCCCTGGGGGACGCCTGCCGAGTCGATGTACGCCTGCGCCTCCACGATCAGACCGGCGGGCGCGGCGGGGGTGCGCGGCCGGGGCGATGAGGGCGCCGGACGTGCCCCTGACCCGCCGGACGCTGTCGAGCCGCCGACGATGCCCGCCGTACGGCGGGCGAGCCGGATGTCTTGTTCGAGCAGTCTGTCGTTGAGGACGACGTTGCCGGAGATCACGCCCGACTGGTCACGAACAAGGGTGATCTGCCGTACCCGCAGCGACTCCAACCGACCGTCCGCGCCAGGTGCGAGCACCCGGTCACCAGGCCGGTAGTCCAGGACTGGCGTCCAGCGTGCCGCCGCCAGGCTGATCTGTCGGGTGCGCTGCACCCGCTCGTGCTCGGCGCGCTTAAGCGCTGCGTCGGCGAGCAGCGCTGCCGTACCAGGGTCGGACACGCCGCCCTGGCCCACGTACTGCTCCCACCGTCCCCACGGCGCGGCAGCTGACGGGTTGGTGTAGGTCTGCTGGAACTCGTTGTCGCCTACGACCAGGACAGCGGAGGCGGTGTCTTCCAGGGTGCCGATATCGGGCGCCTGGGTGATGTCGCGACCATGGCGCAGGTCTACCGGCGCGGGCCCGGTCGCGAGGTCACGCGCCAACGCTGTGTCGGAGTTATAGGCGCGCAGTTCGCGCCCCTGTACGGAGAAGTCGCAGACGCCCTGCTCGGCCAGGTTGATCAGCGTGGTGAGCGCGTCCAGGCCGGGCTCGTAGTAGATCGTCAGGATCTTGGCCCACGGCTGGCCAGCGGAGTCGTGAGTGGAGGTGAAGCTCCACGTCAACCCAGACAGTGTGCCGCGCGCCTGCCCTTCGGCCAGGAACGTGGCGAGGATCGCACCCGGCGTCGCGCTGAGGAACGCCCGCTTGCCGTCGACCAGCGGCTGACTGCCGGGGTACAGGACGAGCTTGCGCAGCATCCACACATAGCCCGGAAGGTCGAACTGCTCGATGGCCGCCTTGTCGGTGAGATCGAGACGACGCCGGATCAGCAGGAACCGGGAGTCGGCGGGCTCAGCCCAACCGACCCCGTCTCTCGAGACCTCGACGGCAATCTCACACGGGTCGGCGAGCAGGTGGCTCCCCGGACCAGCTTGGCTGTGGATCAGCTTGAGCGCGGGCACGTCGTTGAACGGCCAGCCGATCTCTGTGCCGAGAACTGCCGGAAGAACGCCCATCCGTGCCCCGTTCGGGGCGTAGATGGCGAGCCTGAGATACATGGCGCCCTCCCCGCACTCTCCGAAGGGGCACCGACTTGCCGCAGTGGACTACAAGCGCAGTTAGCTCAGGGCAACTACCGGGATGTGGCTGTTCGCGCTCCACCCGTGGAAGGCCAGCCGCGCCGGCAGCTCAGTGTGGTCGGATGTGGCGTAGGACAGGCCGTCCAGGAGCTGGGGGAGATACGGCTTGTGCACCAGCAGCGCCATACCCTCGGCCTGGGTGGTCTCCACCGTCACCCAGATCGAGCGCGGCTGGTCAACGGCCGGGATGGGGCGCGGAAGGGACGCGTACCACCACGGGTTCTTGTCGGTAGGCGCGGCCTGGGTGACGCCCAGAGGCAGGTAGTCCCCACCGGTGGCGTCGTAAATCGCCGCTCGCCACGTACCGGCGACGAACGACTCCGGGATGGTCGCCACAGACAACCCGTTGGTCTCCCGGCCAGCGGGCAGGGTCATCGCGACCGCGATCAGGTTTGGCACGTTGGCACTGGCCAGCACGGTGGCGCTGGCGTAGGTGGGGATGGTCTGGGCGAAGCCTCGCTGCCCGAAATGGGTGTACTCGGAGTGCTGGTGCGGCGCGGTTGTGCCGGTCATGGATTCCTTCACAAATAGGAGCGTCGAGCGCGGATCTCCACGTGGGAGGCCGCGGTGGTCGAAGTCGCCGAGCTCGTGATGAGCACGACGCGCGAGAACGGGTCGGCCACGCCGACCGCAGGAGTGAGGTGGAGCCAGTGGTACGCCGAGCCGGGGCCGGTGGCCTGGATCTGGCCGGTCACGTCTGTGCCCGCGCTCATGTCCCAGGTGTCGGTGGTGACCAGGCGTGCCTTCATCTGGCCGCAGTCGAGCAGGAGACGCTGCCCGGCCGTCAGGCCAGAGGGCCGAGTGATGGTGTCCCCGGTGGCTACGTCTGTGATCACGGGGTTGACGGCAGGGCCGGTGAAGCGGAGCAGCGCGTCAGTCACCTCGCCGGTTGACCCGGCCAGCGTTGTGACGGGCTGCTCGGCCGCGTTCGCGTTCCCTGCCCACGTGGTCGTGATCGGGTCTCGCCAGAAGACACCGGGTATCTTGAAGACCGCTGTGAGCCGCCCGCGGGCCGAACCGACGTCTACCTCCGGCTCGGACACCGAGTCGAGTGCGACCTGGGCGACGCGGACGATGGAGCCCGCGGTGTAGGTGAGCGTCATCAGGCGGTGGCGGACGCCGATCAAGGCAGTGAGCGCCTCAAGGTTGGTTTCCAACTGCTCGAACCCGCCGTCTGCGCCGGACGGTGTCCGGCTGGTGAGTCCGAAGGTCAGCGGGATCGTGGTGGTCTCCAGATCGAGGCCCACCATGGGGAGTTCCCCCGACCGGCCAGGCATCTTGACCGACACCGACCGGGCGGCGGGAAGCGGACGGCGTCGGGTACCGCTCTTGAGCCTCCAGCAGCCTGCCGGATGATCCAGTGCTACGCCATCGAGTGTGTAGGTTGGCAAGGTCAGAGCACCCCCAGCATGCCCGCGTACGCCAGTCCGCGGTTGATCGTGGACGAGGTTGGTTCGGCCTGCGGGTTGTAGGTGTGGACGGTGATATTGACCGGCCCCGCAGTACGGCTCGCGCCCGACGCGACCGTCCCCGTTGAGGCGATGGAAGCGGCCAGGTTCGGAGCGAACGACTTCTCCAACCGGGCCGCGATTCCTCCGGCCGTGGCCAGGACTCGCCCGGTGGAGTTCGTCATGCCGTCCGCCATTCCCAGCATCGTCTGGCGTCCGATCTGGGCGAATACACGGCTTGGGGAGCGGATGCCGAGCGCGTCGCGCACCCAGTCCGGCAGAATCGACGAGAAGAAGCTGTAGATCGCGTCTCTGAACCAGGCTGCGGCCGACACGATGCCGTCCCACAGGCCGGTAAGCAGCAGGTAGCCGATGTTGCCCATGCTGGTCACGAAGCCGATGGCCGCGTAGCCCGCGGCGGTGAGCGCTCCGGCGAAGTCGCCAGACAGGAGTCGTGCAACGCCGGTGACCAGGTCGGCGATGACCGGCAGCAGGTCTGTGGCGAGCTGGAGCAGGGGCGGCAGCAGCGGCAGCGCCGCATAGACGACGTCGGTGAAGGCGTACACCATGCGGGCCAGGTCCGGCAGGATGTCCTGCACCCCAGCGGCCAGGCTGCGCACGATGATCGAGGCTAGGTCCGCCACCACGGGAATCAGCGGCGCGACTGCCGTAAGCAGTTCCGCTAGCGTGATTGCGATGGGGGAAAGCGCGGGGCCGAGCTCCTGCACGGCGAGACCTATCGCCTCGACGACGGCGATCACTCCTGGACCGAGGTCGGCAAGAGCAGGGGCAACGGCCGAGATGGCGTCCGTCAGCACCGGACCCAGCTGCACAGCCAGATCAGCGACGACGGGCGCCAGTTCGGCCAGGCCGCTCGCTACCGCGAGCACAACCGGGACGAAAGCCTCACCGACCCTGCCGAGCGCTGCGAAGACCTCGACCAGGACCCGCTGGCCCTCAACCGAGTTGACCCATCGGTTGACCCCGTCGAGCACCTGTCCGATCACGCCGAGCGCGCTCGTACCGGCGCTGCGCAGCGCGCCGAGCACGCCGGTCACGATGCCGCCCACATCGCGGGCCGCCGTGCCGAGCTGCTTGAACACCTCGACCGCGCCAGTCATCCAGGCCAGCGCGCGACCGGAGGCCGCAGCCGTGCTCAGGAAGTCGCCGAAGCGGGCGGCTGCGCTCGCGATGCCGGGCGCGAGCCCGGCCGAGAACGACGCGCCGACCACCACCAGGTCCCGAAGCCCTGCGGCGACGGGCTGGATCGCTGGGGTGAGATCGGCGATGGCGCTGGCCAGCGACCCGAACACAGCCTCCAGCGCGGCGGCGGTGTCGGCAGTGCGAAGGAAGTCAGCGACAGCCAGTCCGGCGAGGCCGAACTGAGCCGCGACCGCTGACATGCCAGCGGAAACGCTTGCGGAAAGAGCATCAAAAACGGCTGTGACCTGCCCCGCGAGTGGAGCGAAGAAGGCGTCCTGCACCGACAAACGCAAGCCGTCGATGACAGGCTTGAGCTGCCGTAGTTCCCGCGCCGCGCCCTGGGCTTCGCGTGACAGGCCCGCCAGCGCCTTCTCGAACTTCTCCTCGTCGTCGCCGAGCGCCGCCCCCGCAGCGTCACCGACGCCGCGGAAGGCGAGCGCGAGCGTGGCCAGCCCGGCGGCGCCCAGCGCGGCCACCCCTGGCAGGGCGGCGATGATGCCGCCCGCTGGAGCCAGTGCGGCACCGAGCGCTTGCAGGTGGCTGGCCGTAGAGACCGCAGCCGCGGACAGGACCGCGAACTTGACCGCCGTGGCGGTCGCCGCGACGGCAGTGGAGGTGAGCGACTGGACCGCGCCGCCGGTCACCCGCCCGAGACGGTCCCCGAAGTCCGTGGCCGACGCGCGGCTCCGGACGAACGCCCGCTGGAGCTTGGCGGACATGGTGTCGCGCAGGTCGAGCAGAATGAACAGCTCGCCGACGTTGATCGCCACCGCGCACCTCCCGTCCGGCTTGCGCGATGCGGATCAGGCGAGGCCGATCATGGCGGCGTACTGCAACCCTCGATTCACCGTGCGGCTGGTCGGTTCCGCTTGGGGGTGGATGTTGGTGACGTTCACCGTCACGTTCCCCGAGGCGGTGCCCCCGACCTGGGTGCCCGCGAGGCGGGTGGCCCCTGCTGGAACCCTCCCCGCTCGGCGACCCCCGGCGCGAAACGCGCTCCCGAGTCCGGGCGGGATGATGCCCACCCTGTCGGGGATAGCGCCGCTGATCGCATCGCCCAGGCCGCTGGACTCGCGGGCGAGCCCGGCGCGAAACGCAGCCCCGAACCCGCTGGTCGCCTGGTCAGCGGCGCGCAGGATGGCCGGCTGCTCGGACGAGACGCCCTCGGCGAAGCCGAGCATCGTGAACGAGCCGATAGCGGCGAACACGCGACTCGGAGAGTGGATGCCGAGGATGTCCTTGACCCAGTCGGGCAGGAGGTTGCCGAAGAACGCGCCGATCTTGTTCAGGAACCACTGGACCTTGGTGCTGATGCCTTCCCACAGGCCGCTTAGCAGGTTCTTCCCCAGATCGATGATCTTGAGGAAGGCGTCCTTGATGACCTTGCCCGCGTTCGAGAAGGCGTCCTGGACGACCTTCAGCGCCCCCTGAAAATCTCCCTGGAAGAGCTTGACCACGGCCTGGACCAGGGAAATCAGCGGCGGAAGAAGCGCGGTTGTTATCTGGACCAGCGGTGCGATGAAGGGGGTGACGGCGCCGACGATCTTGGCGAAAACCGTCGCGAGCATGGTCAAGATCGGCGTCAGCGCCTTGACCAGTGTGACGACCACCGGTAGTAGCGCGGTGATCAGCTGAGAGATCGGCGGCAGAATCGGCATCAGGGCGGTGATGACCTGGCCAAAGACCTCTGCCAGAGCAGCAAGGACGGGCTGGAGCGCCACCAGGATCGGCTGGAGAGCCGATACCAGCGCTTGCACGATCTGGGTTAGAACCGGCATCAGGGCTGACGCCAGCGTGGCGGCCAGTTGGAGAAACGGCGGCAGCAGCGGGATCAGCGCAACGGCGATCTGCGCGAATTGCGTGATCAGCTGCCCGATGATCGGGCCGAGCTGTGTGATCACTGGCCCGAGCTGCGCCGACAGGGTCTGCGCCACCAGCGTCAGCCCGCTCATGAGCGGACCGGCGACCTGGTTGGCCAACCCGACGAAAGCCGCAAGCAAAGGGGCTAGCGCTTGTAGGATGCTGCCAATACCGGTTACCAGTGTAGAGAGCAGCCCACTTGATTGCGAAAGCGCTTGCGAGATGGGCGCGAGAAATCCGGCCAGCTGCGAGCCGAAGGTGCCCATCGACCCAGCCAGCGCCGACAGCATGGGCGTGACCGCCGCGACGACGCCTTGGATCGCGGGCAGCATCGGCGTTAGGAAGCTGCCCAGCCCGGCCGTGAACTGGCCGATCAGCGGCGATAGGCTTTTGAACATGTCCGCCAGCGCGGGCGCGATCTGGGAAGAGAACATGCCCTTGAGCTGGCCAGCAGCTGCGATCAGCGGCCCCTGGAACACCGATGCCGCGTCCGCCAGGTCGGTCTGCACGCTCGACTTCAGGTCAGCGAATGCGGCCTTCACCTGGGGCGCGGACATCGCCGCCTGGATGCCAATCTTGGCAATCCCAGCAGTAATGCCAGCGAAAACGCTTGCGAGAACGCCACCAACAGCGACGCCAGCCACGCCGACACCCGCCAGCAGCCCGGCGCTCTTCGCGCCCGCCGACGCCATCATCGCGCCAGCTGAGACGAATGCGGCCCCAGCTCTCGACGCACCGGAGGCGACCGCACCCGCCATCCGCACGGCGGCCATCCCGACCATGATCATCGCCGCGTGGATGCCGGTCGCCTTGACTTTGATCCCGGCGGTGGCCTTGCCCAGCGGACCGGTCAGGCGGTCCTTCAATTCGAGCGTCGCGTACAGCTCGCCCACGTTCAACGCCACGGCTCACCTCCGGTGGTGACGGTCTTCGGGGGTGAGAGAGCGGGTGGTCCGCGTGTCGGCGGACAACAGGCCGAGGATGCGCACGCGCAGCCATCGCCAAGTGCGGTTGAGAAGAAGGTCAGGCTGGCCGAGGTCGACGCCGTACTCGGTGTGCAGGTCGGCCTCGACCAGGGCCCACCGTTCCAGCAGGTCAGCCCAGGAGACGGCATTACCTTCCACGGCCAGGCCGTCATCCGCGTCATACCATTCGCGCAGCCCCGTCACCGGGTCGATCGGCCCGCCCGAGCCTTCGCCTTCGGGGCTGCCGCTTCCGGGTCGGCCCGCCAGTACTTGGCCGCGGTGTCCTCATCACTGGCGATCCACAGGAACGCCGTGACGCCGCAATGCTTGATCTTCGCCCAGGACACCCCATCGGCGATGAGCTCGTCGTAGACGGCGCCCAGTACCCGGCGGTACAGATCCTTCTCTCCGTCGTCGTCAAGGTCGGCGGCGTCGATCTCCTGGCCGTTGGCGGCGCTGATCCCAGCCGCCATCAGCTTGTGACAGAACAGGCCGACCTCGGCGGAGGCGGGCGGCACGTGGTAGACCTTGCCGCCGACCGGGAGGTCTAGGCCGTCGTGGAAGAACTCGTTGAGGTCAGTGAACTTCGCCATCGAGGTCAGGCCGCCACCGGGTTGTCGATCTCGACGGGCTCGCCCTGGCCGGTCAGCTCGCACTCGAAGGGCTCCAGGTCGGTGACCTCGCCGCCCGCGCCCTTGTATTGCACGGCGGCGGTTCCTCGGAAGGCGTCGGGGCTTCCGTCCTTGCGATACCAGCGGATCTCGACGTTGGCGTTGATGCCGACGACGAGACCGGCCCTGCGAAGGGCCTCCTGGCCTGGGTCGGGCACGAACGAGGCGCTGCCGGTGTCGCGCTTGCGGCGCCCTTCGATCTCCAGCGACCATTTGCGCTGGGTGACGACCTCGCTCGCCCAGCCGTTGCTGTCGAAGTCGCTGTCGTCTTCAGTCTCGCTGTCGAGGGTGAATTCGACCTTGGTGAGGCCCTTGACCGTGGTCCAGGCGGGTACGGCTGTGCTGGACGTGTTGACTTCCAGGGTCCAGTCCTTGGCGAGGAGGCTGCGAAGCGCCATGTGCTTGCTCCTTCGGGCATGCGGAAGACCCGCACGCGTTTTCGCTTGCGGGTTGGGTTGTGAGTTATCCGTGGCGGTGGGGCGATGGGCGGTCGACGAGCAGCTCGTACGAGTCGGCGCGGCCCCACCGCCCGTTGGCGTCACGGTCGATTGGCGCGACGATGCGGCGTTGCGCGAGCAGGACGTATACGCCTGTGTCCAAGGTGTGGTTGGACAGGCCGTGCAGCGCGTCGAACACTAGGTCGGCCAGGTCGTCCACCACGCGGGGATCGGCCTTGCCGCGGATGCGGATCTGGATCTGGGTGTTCGTGTCGGACTGGGTCAGGTCGTCGCCGGCGCGGCCGGTGCCGTACACCGTGAGTGTGATGGCCATGTCCGGGCTGGCGGGCAGTCCACCGATGGTGATCGCGGTCTGGTCGTCGCTGTAGATGCCGGACGGGTTCCAGTCCCCTGCTCCGGCGTCGGCCAGCAGGGTGGCCAGGCCGGACAGAAGATCTCGGGTGAAGGTCATGACAGCGCTCGCCGGATCTGCGCGGCGATCAGCGCGCGGACTATGTCGGCCTCATCGCGCGCAGGGTCCTCCAGATACTTGGCCTTACGGCCTGGCGCGTGCTTCAGGTCGAGGTCCTCGTGCTGGACCAGCGCGTAAGGCGTCTCGTAGGAGACCGCGGCCGTCAGCGACGCGTCGTCCACGCTGGCAGCGCCAGACCTTTCCAAGGTGGCCTCGTCGATCGGGACTTGTGTCCGGGACACCTGGAGCACGTGTTCAGCGCCCATCCGGAGTCCGCGCGCTGCGGCCCGGTTGACCTTGACGGTCAGTTCGTAGGGGGTGACCTTCGCGTTGAACTCGGCACGGCTCATTGACACACCACCTCCACGTGGTCCGGGGTGGGGAGTCCGCCGCCGTCGCGGGTGTAGGAAGCAAGGACGGTGGTGGTTCGGCCGTTGACCGTCACCTGGGATCCGGAAGGGCACCGGGTCCCAGGCAGCATGTAGATGGTGATCTCGGAGACGACTTCGACGCCCTTGTCGTCTCTGACCATGCGGCGCTCGTCGTCGGCCAGGCACCTCACCGCGACCGGCGGGCCGTAGACAGGTCCATAGGCCGAGTCACCCTCGAACGGCTTGATCACGGCGGTGTGTCGCAGCAGCCAGCCAGGCAGGGTCGTCACCAGGGCACCCGCCTCTCTACCAGCGGGGGCCGTCGATGACGATGCCCGGCAAAAGACCGGCTGTGCGCAGGATCGACAGAGCGTCCTGGGCGTACCGCGGCGGTCCGTCTCCTGCTCCCCCGCTGGCGCGGTCCAGCTTCACCGAGCCGATGCTGACGCTCTTGAAGGCTGACGCGACGCCGTAAGGGTCGCCGACCGCGATCGACCAGGCCACTTGTGCACATGTCGCCTGCCGTACTGCTTGCCGAATCTTCGGGTCGGTGGGCATCTCGATGGCGTCGACCGCATAGACCGCGCCCATGAGCAATTCGTCAATGCGTTCCGAAGCCCGCGCGAGCGCCTGCTCGATCCCGTCCGGCGCAATCTGGCCGGTGTAGTCCGCGTAGTCCTGCGCGGTCGCATACACCAGCACGGCTCAGGCCGGAAGCTCGTAGATGGCGACCGAGACACCGGTGATGGCGGAGAAGTTGATCCACACCTTGCCGTCCGGGTGCCGGTAGACGGCGGGAAGCGGCGGGATGAGGACATCCCCGTTGATGGCCGAGATGATGTAGTCACGGTCAGGGATCTCCTGGCCGTCGATCGCGCCGGGAATGACCAGGGTGACGGTCTTGGGCGCGGCGTCGGTGTTCTTGATGCGGATCATCCGCCGGTCTGACCAGGTGAACATGAGGCCGTCCGCGACTGCCGGGTTGACTGGCGCGGTTCCGACCGAAAGGCCCGCTCGGGGCATAGGGGTGATGGTGGCTTCAGCGCGAGCCATCAGTGATCCTCCTCGTCATCTCGGCCGAACTCCTCGATGAGTGCGGCCTTGGACAGGGACCTGGCGTCGCCTTCGGCCATGCCGCGGGCGACGGCGTAGACCACCCAGGCCGCCTTGTTGTCGTTTTCGGACGGCCGCTCCGGCCGGGGCTCCGGCTCAGGGTCGAGGACCTGGTCCGGGATGTCCTCGGGAGCTGGCTCAGCGATCAGCAGCCACACGTCGAGGTGGTCGAGCCGGACATCCCTTTCGGGCAGCTCGACCACCTGGCCGGTGCTGGAGTTGCGGTAGACGAACATCAGCCGTTGGCGTCCAGCTCGACGTCGATCTGAATGGTGAGATCGGTTGGCGCGCCCCCTGCCGTCACCACCACGGCGGCGAGCGTGTCGCCAGGGGCCAGCTTGCCCACAGCGGCAGTAGGGCTGGCAGAGACCCAAGTGGCCGCAGCCGCGGCCGACAGGTCCGCGGCCAGGAGGTTGCTGCCGTTCTTCTGGGCGTTGACGGTGGCGCCAGTGCCGCCCAGGCGGTAGGCGCGGATGGCCTTCACCTTGCAGGCGACTGGTGCTCGCCACAGGATGTGGGTGCCGGGGGCGGGGGCCTTCAGGGTCAGGACCCGCTCGGTGAGCCGAGCCTTGTACGACATCGCGTGTCCTCCTTTGAAATGCGAAAAGCCCGCCAGGTGGGCAGGCTCGAATGTGCGTGGGGGCGCTGGTTAGGCGACGTTGGGGCCCTTGATGAGCACCGCGCGGTTGGGATCGATGGTCTTGGTGCCGTAGAGGCAGTCGATTGAGACGACGTCCTGCTTGAGGTCGATGTCGTAGTCCATGACCACGCGCAGACCGAAGCCCTTGTAGGAGGCAACCGCTGCGTTAGCCGCACCCTGGGGCAGCACCAGCGGGCGCGTGACCAGCGCGAAAGCGGTCCGGTGGAAGGCGACGCCGACCTCGGTCGTGGATGCGCCGGTCACCTGGTCAGGCACCTTGATGTTCTGCGTCTGGTAGGGGTCAAATCCGAAGACGCGCCTTCCCAGCGACGCCTCACGAAGGCCGTCCGTGTCACCGCGCGCGTCAGCTCGATGGAACAGCTCGTCACCGAGCCACTTAGCCTCGATCTCAGGACCGACAACCAGGTGGCGGTCAGCGGCCGGCACGTTGCGCTGGTTCAGCACACGGCGGGCATCGATCGCCGTACGCGGGTTGTCGTAGAGGAAGACGTTGACGCCGGGCGGGTTGGCGGCGTGCTGGCCGGTTCGGCCGACCTCCTGCACGATGTCGTTCCGGAGGGCGAGGATGTCCCGGTCGATCTTCTGGCTGATCGCCTCCATCGCCGGGTTGAGCAGCTGGACACCGAAGTCCTCAATGCGGAGGGTGAGGTCTTCAGCCGTGACCGCGAAGCTGACGTCGGCGAAATGGTTGAGGGTGACGGGAATGCCCGTTTCCTGGGCGTTCTGGATCTCGATTCCGTTCGCGCGGGAGAATTCCTTGGCCTCGAAGACTGCGGGCTTCCTCACGTTGACGGTGTCGCCGACCTTGGACGCGAAGTCCTCGTCGTAGTCCCGGTGTACGAGCTGCGCCATGACGCAGGTTTCGTACAGGGTGGCAAGCGCCGCTCGCGCGATCACGTTCGGCGTCAGAAAGTTGTTAGGCACGAATGCCCCTCCTTAGGCATGGGAAGTCGCCAGCGGAACCGCTTGCGGCTTAGTCAGAGGACTTCTTACTGCGCCGGAAGGCGCGGAAGTCGTCGGTGGTCATCTGCTCGGGGTCGCTGGCGCGCGCACCGGGACCCCCGGTGAACTCGCCGCCGCTCTTAGCAGGTGGGCCGGACGTGCCGGCCGCCTTGAACTTAGGGTTGTCCTCGACGGCCTTCTGAATCGCCCCGGTCAGCGCGGCGCTAAAGCCGTCTCCGTCGGGGTCCATCTCACGCACGTTGCGCAGGAACGAACGGCTGTCGAGTAGGGCGTCGGGGTCGGCGCCCAGCTTGGTGCTCGCCCGGTGCACTGCGAGCTCGATCAAGGCCCTGCGGTGCCGGTCCTTTTCGGCGTCCCGCTCCTTGGCCGTGCTGTCCTTCTCTGCGGTCAGCTTCTCGATCACCTGCTGCGGGTCGAGAGGCGTCTCCTCCTCGGCCACAAGGCCGAGTGCCTTGCCGATCTGCTGGGCCAGGTCCTTCTGCGCCTGGGAGACCAGGTCCTCGGGAGAGGGGCCCTGCTGGGCCTTCTGCTCCTCGGCGGCCTTACGGGCGTTGACAGCTTCCATGCGGGCTCGGCGCAGCTCCGCCTGCGCCCAAGTGGGCAGGTCGTCGATCTTGCGCGCGTCGGTCTTGGCCTTCTCGTCCGGTGCGGGACCAGGCTCGGGAGTCGGCTCGGGTGCCGGTTCTGGCGCGGGCGGGTCCTGCGGCTTGTCGTTCTCGTCGGGATCCAAGATGTGCTCCTTGTTCAGTGGGTGCCGCCCGGCCTACGGGCTGCGCACGCTGCCCGGCCTGCGGGCAGCCTGAATATCCGCCAGCGCTATCGCTTGCGGGTTGCCGCGCCCGGCCTGCGGGCTGTCCGGCGTGATCTGGGGGAAGCTGCTCGCCGCCGTCCTGCGTGCTGCGCGAGCAGGGGTCCACAGCTCACAGAGCTGGGCATGCGGATGGCCCGCACGGGGCGGGCCATCCGAGGTCAAGAGGTGGGGATGGAGAGGCTGGCGCGGTCGCCGGTCACTTCTTCTGTGAAGGCAGCGCCTTCATCTTCGTCGGAGCCTTAGTTACGCCGGGAAGGAACACCGACAGCGAGTGGCGGCAGTTCGGATGAAACAGGCCGTCCAGCCGGGCTTCAGCTACGGTCGCGGCCACGTCCACCTCAACCTGCGTGCCGTCGTCAACGGCGTGCTCCATCGTGCGGACCCCGGCCGCCCCGGTCTGTGTAAGGATCTTGCCTTCCCACGGGTCGCACCTGGAGCAGTTCCATGGCGTGGTGGACACCATGACGAGGTCTAGGCCCGCATCGCGCATGGTGGCGAGGTGACCATCTACCGCGGCTCGGGCTGTGGCAGTGCGCATGGCCATGTCCACGTAGGTGGACATTTTCCATGCACGACCAGTGCTGTCCCGGAACGGCGCGACCGAGTCGAGGCGCTTCAGAGCGTCACGGGCCGCGTCCCTGCGGGTGCGAGCGCCAGTCAGCACCGCCCCCGCTGTGTCGGCGATGGTCTTGCGGTAGATGTCCTCAACCACGCGCAATGCCGACAAGTGCAGCGACGACAGCTTGTCGACCGTCTGCCGTGCTAGCTCGTTCACGCCCTGGCCAGGGTTGATGAGGTTCTTGGAACCCAGGTTCCGGGCATCCTTGAGGACCTTGTTCAACCGCTTGGTCAGCTTCTCCTCGTGAACCTGAAGCATGGCCGACACCACAGCGGCATCCATGCCGTCGCGGTAGGACTCGATCACGGCGCGTTCGGCGGCCTTCTTCGCCACCGAGTCGAGGCGTTTGACGATCCGCTGCGCTTCCTTGCGCAGCTGGCTGATCTGCGCGAGCCGTTGCTCCTGCCAGCGTCCGCCATCCTGCTCGTCATCGCCCCCGGTGGCATACTTAGCGATCTTCTCCGCCAGGAGCTTCTCCGACTCCGCGTACATGTTGGCCACCAGCCGAGCCCGCTCCAACGCCTGCTGGACAGCTTGCGCCGGTGTGGGCCCGCTACTCGTCGCCATCGCCCGGGACGTACGTTTCCGACAGCTCGACCGGGTCGGGCAGGTTCAGCCCGAGCTCGTCACGCAGGCGCCGAACCTCTGCCTTGACCTGGCCTTCGTCCCAGTCCGGATGAAGCATGCGCACACGTGTATCGAGGCTGGCCGACTGGGCGCGATTCAACATATCCAGCGTCCGCGACAGCGCCTCCGGGTCGGGCATAACGCCGTCTGGCCACTCGACCTGGGCACGCTCCGCGACGACCTTCGTCCCGAACACCGCCAAGTCGATGGACAGGAGCGCCTCACCCAACCAGGCGAGCGCTGGGGTCCAGTAGTTGACCTTCTTCTGTCGGGTAACGAACGACTTGCGCTCACGCGAGTGAATCTCCGTCGCCGTGGCGGCCTGGCCGTCGCCAGCCTCACCGAAGCTCTGCACGGAGTAACCCGCACCGCGCAGGATCTGCGCAAGCAGGGTGCGGGCGGTCTCCTTGTGCTCGGCGACGCGGATGTCGAACTGCGAGATGGTGATCATGCTGGGGCCGCCGTTGGCGGGCGGCATCATGCCCAGCCCCGAGTAGACCTCCCGGTCCGGGTCCCACGTCGATCCCCTGCCTCGACCGGTGTTGGCCAGGTAGACCTCGGGGACGATGATCCGGCCCTTGCCGAGACGCAGGTCCCGCATCCAGCTCGTGTACGTCTCGTCCAGTGCGTCCATGAGCGGCTCGACGCCGCTGTAGTCGCTCCGGCCGAGCGAGGTGCCGCGCAGCAGCCGGTGAGGCTTGATGTTCGGCACGTAGTAGGTGAGCAGCCCCTTGTCGTAGCCGGTGTCCAGGCCGCCCTCGGCGTCCACGATCTCCGCGAACCCAGCGGTCTCCGGGTGATCTTCAAGGGGTACCTGCATGCCGAGCCGCTCACGGTCGCCGCGGTACAGCCCGTGGTAGATCCGGCCCAGCTCGTGCCGTTCGAGGTGGCGCCAGACCGCCTTTTCTTCCTCGTGGACGACCTTCCAGAAGGTGACTGCGCGGAGCCGGTTGTTGGCGAAGTCCGGTACGGCAGCGTCGGCTGGGACCAGGTCGAGGATGGGGTAGTCGGCGACCTCGCTGTTCCACCCGACTCGCAGGTAGACGCCGCCGTAGGCGGAGCCGATCTCGGCGGACTCGAGCAGCATGCTGTAGACGCCGCCGTCCGCGAGGATGCGGTCAAGGCGGGCCTGGCCCTTTTTGCCGGGGACGCGCAGTGTCGGCGGCTCGCTGAACAGCAAGTCGGCGCTGGTGGCGCTGATGTCGGAGGCGATCGGGACGTGCAGCTTGGTGCTGCGCGACTGACCGGCAGGGATCGGCGATCCCCAGAACCAGCGGGCCACCCGGCCAACGACGCCGCCGGCGTACTGAAGCGGTCGGTCCCAGCCTTTCAGGTCGAGGCCAAGGCCCGGCGTCACGCCTGCGCCGTACACCTGCGACAGGCGGTCGGGGTCGCCTGAGTACCAGGCCCCCCACTGGGCGTACAGGCGGTTCTCTTGCCGTGTGTGGGGCGGGGGCCATTCCATATCACGGTCGGGAAGCGGCACCGCCACCTCCCTTCTTGCAAGCGAAATCGCTTGCGGGAATGGCGAGCCGTGAAGCTCGTGAAATGGAGCAACTGGGCCGTGCGGATCCCCGCAGACGGGTGGTCAGCTACGTGACAATTAACAAGCGGAAACGCTTGCGGGCTGGGTGCGGAGGTTGATCAGAGCTGCTCAGGCCAGTGCCAAGTGCCCCCACGGCGTGCGGGCGGGTTGACACCGTACGTCTCGTGATGCTCGCAGCCTCCCTGCGCCAGGGAGTGGAAGAACATACCGGTCGGGTTCAGTACGGCCAAGCCCACGGTGTTCCCGTCAGGGGCGACCTCCATGATGCAGGCAGCCCGGCACTGGGAGGTGTACTCGCCCCCTGGGGTTCCGTAGGAGACGTAGTGGACGATGCGGCCGACGCTCGGCTTTGGGTACAAAGGGACCTCTCAGATGATGGGGACCAGGCCGGAGGGCAGTACCGGCCTTTCGTCGGGTCGGGTTACGCGGACCCACCCCTGGTAGGTGCCAGCTGCCAGAGCCGACGCTGTGCCAGGCCCGATCAGGACCTGAGCGATCGCGCCATCAGAGTTCTGTCCGGCCCACGAAGCTGCCCGCCAGTCGCTTTCGACCGGTTCTACGCCAGGTGTGGTGAATGCGATCTCCGCAGGTTCGCTACCAAGGGCGTTGCCGACGAAGAAGGGAACCCATTCGCGGGATTCACTGCTGATCGGTTCCACTCGACCTCTCCTCCCGATGTAGCGTGCCGACCAGCGTCGCCACGGCAGTCCCACCCACAGCGGCGGGGTACGGCGCAGCAACAGCCCGACGCTGTCGCTCTCGACGACCTGTCGCAGGACGCCGACCTTCGTCCCGGTGAGCGGGCGCACCTGGTCAGCTTCGACGAGGCGGGCCAGCCGCCCAGCGCGGGCGAACTGGGCGGGCCTGGCCTGCCCAGTTTCGACGACCTGTCGCAGCAGCCCGATCTTCGTGCCGGTGACCGGGCGGGCCTGGTCGGCTTCGACGACGCGGCTAAGGATCGGCTTGTTACGGAACAGGAACACCGTGTCGGTCTCGGTGACCTTGAACAGCACTCGCCACTTGGTGCGCTGCATCGGCCTAACCAGGCTGGTTTCGACGACCTGGCCCAGCTGGGAGCGCTTGGATGCAACCAGCGCGCTCACCGAATCGGTCTCGACGACCTGGCGCAGCAGCCCGATCTTCGTGCCGGTGATCGGGCGCACTTGGTCAGTTTCGACGAGGCAGCTTGTGATCCGGGAGCGGGCGGCGCTCATCGGCCTTACCTGGTCGCTCTCCACGACCTGCGTCAGCATCGGAAATGCGGCTGCACGCACGACGATCGGCCGATTGGGGTGGCTACGCCCGGAACGCGCCATGGCTCACCTCTTTCACCAGGCTCCTGCACGGTGTGCCGACGATGTGATCGCGAGTGGGCGGGGCCGGGGCGTGGTTGCCGCCCGGATCTCCACCGCCGTCGCCGCCCACTTGGTGCTGGGGGAAGAGGCGTTGCAGTGGATGTTGAAGGTGACCGGGGTACCTGACGCATCGACTGGTGTCGCTTTGCGTAGCGCCAGCCCCGACAACCAGCTGGAACTTCCCGTCCCAGCAGGCGCCATCTGGTTGAACTGCTCGTAGGGGTCGGTGGAGGAGTTGATGTTGGTCTGGTAGTCGTCGCAGGCGGCGCAGATGCTGAGCGAGTCGGCCTCGGCCGAGGAGAACGGTGTCCAGTTCCAGTCCTGGACCCCCGTGTTCTGGGCCGCGTTCTTGGCCCCGACGGGGTTGGCGACATCCGCCCCCGTCAGCACGTAGATCTTCAACGCCAGTGGTGCGGTCGTCTCACTCCCGCCGAAGTAGTCGATCGTCGCGGTGACCGTCGTGAACTGCGCAATGGCGGGCGCGGTGTAGATCGCGGAGATGGCGTTGGTATTGATCGCCAGCACCTGCTGGGTCCACAACAGCGACGAGCCGCCGTTGGTCAGCGGGATGCTGCTGTCGTATTTCGACATCACGGACGCCACCAGCAACGCGCCCGCCGGCGGCGTGAACGAGTCGGTGGTGACCGTCTTGACGTGCCCGAACACCAGGGAGGGAGAAGACGAATGAACCTCGATCGCCACCCCGGCCCCCTACCAGGTACCGGCGCGACGGATTGCCGCAGCGGAGGTGATCAGGCGGCGCCTTCGCCCATCACCGGCAACCGGCCCGACCTTGGCGGGGCCGAGGGCGATGTCATCCATGTGCAAGGCACCAGCCGCCTCCTTGATGAGGTGAAATTCGGCTGTCTCGGGCTTACTGCCCGGCCAGGTCAGCGGCGCTGAGATCACGTAGTCGTCGTGGACCAGCGAGTCGGGATCCAGGTAGGTCCAGATCTCCACGGTGCCGTTCTGCGCGGCGTCCAGGGTGTAGCAGATCTCCACCCGCACCCAGGCGTTCAGCGGGATGGGGACCGCGGTCGTGGCCGCCGTCTTCGCGGTGTCGGTGTTGAAGCCGGTAAAGGCTCGGATCAGGCCGCTGGTGTTCCGCTGCCACACTGCAGAGATGATGTTGTCCACACCGGCTCCGCTGATAATTGCGAAGAGCTTGGACAGGTTGCCGGACGTCAGCGCACCGGTGCGGAAGAGGTAGAACCGGACGTATAGCGAGTTGCCCGGCTGCGGTGCGGTCCAGTCGATGTGGGTGTCGGAGTCCAGGACTCCGTTGACGACCGATAGCCCGGCCGCGCCGTGAAACTGGTCGCTGCTGTAGACGGGATTGCCCACACAACCGGTGAAGGGATCACCGCTCAGCCCATCGGAGTTGGCAGGCGTGACCGAAGCGCCGTGCGCGCCCCCGTCGAAGCTGTTTTGATACGGTACGCCCTCGCGCGGCAGGAGCTCGACGGCGGCAACGGCCCATCTGGGGGACGACGCCGTGGTAGTGAAGGTGAGCGTGACCGCCTCGCCCGCGCTCTCAGCGGGCGACGGCTTCTGTACGGCAACGCCGCCCATATCGCTGGAGGCGTCGAATGCCTCCCCATAGTCAGGTGAGGAGCACACGCCACTGGCGCTGTACTCGGTTCCGCCTCCGACCGCGATCGACCCGCGCCGGGTGGCCACCCAGGTGGTTGGCGCGAAGGTGGCGAGCTCAGATTGTCCGACGAAGATCGCGCCGATGGGCGTGAAGGGGTCAACGCCCGCCGCAATGAAAACCTTCAGCGCCGCATCGTCCTGGTCGGTGGCCAAGGTGACAGTAGCAGTGGAGGTCGCTTCGGCCCAGGTTGTGAAAACGGCGCAGGTACCGGGCCCCACATTGCTGTGTGCCTGCTTGACCCAAGCGCGGCCCTCGGTATCGGACACAGTGAGCGCCGCCCCATAGTTCTCCGAAAAGCACACCGCCACTAGCAGATCGCGGACCTTCTGGTCGAGCATGCCGGAGGTGACTGTCCCCACCGCGTCGGCGAAGACCAATGCGGGCGACTCTCGGAAGAAGATCGGCACAACCCCTCCCCCCGGCACCAACTCAGATTCGCTCGACCCACATACAGGCCGACAGGTTGACGGCGGCGGCGTACTTTGCGCGCAGCACAAACCCGGTGCCCGGCACGCAGTCGGGGCTGTCACCGAGCGGCAAGTCGTACAGCACCAGGCCACCGTTCGGTGACAGCGGGAAGGTGTCAACTACGGTCAGGACCGTCGGCTCCTTCGTCGCCGCCCACGCCATCGAGGCAAGGAACCCCGGGGCGATGGTCTTGCCGTACACCTGTTGCGGTGTCACCGCCGTCACGTCCGCCGTGGTGGCCGCCACGGGCGGGAAAGTCGCGAACGTCGCCATGCACAATTCGATGTCGCCGGGCACGCCGGAGGCCGACACCCCGTACAGGCCGACCCGGATCTTCTTCAGTTCTAGCCCGAAGCTGGCAGGGGCGAGTACTCCGAGAACGCTGCGGGCCACGCCAGCGCTCAGCACGACCGGGGTGGTGACCTGCCCCACTACGGTCGCGGCGGTGTATCCAGCCTTAGCCATCAGGCACCCCGCCAGAAGCCGAGGGCGTCGATCTGCACGACCACGTTGGTGCCGTCCGGGATCAGCGGGAAGTCATGCGAGGTCAGCGGGATGATCGCCGTGTCGGGCGAGGCGGCGCCCGGCTTGTAGCAGACCAGAATTTTGGCCCAGTTCGTACCCGCCTGAACGCTGGTGTAGGTCTGGTCGGGGATGTCGAGGTCAAGGCGGTCGTTGACGTCGTCGGGGGTGAGCGGCGCCAGGTCGGCGGCCAGGAGCACCTTGCGCGAATACCCGGTGTTGGTCACCTCGTCGGTCGAGCCGGACAGCACGTCGGCCAGCGTGTCCTTGTCCCTCAGGACGGCGTCGGACTCGAGGTTGGCGGCGGACAGAGCCACCAGCACCAGCGCGGACCCGGCGGGATCGCCGGTCTTGACCCGGTTGTACAGCTCAGCCACCCGGCCGAGCCCCACGTTGAACTTGAAATCGGCCACAGGCCCTCTCCTTGGAGGTCGATTGCCAGGCGGGAGGTAGGAGAGGTACGGCCCGCGCCGTGCGCTGCCCCTCAACAGAGCAAGGCGTGGGCCGTACCAGGTGCTCGACGTGCCGTGCGGGATGAGGTGCAGGCGCGGAGCAGGCCCGTCCCGCGGAGTAGGCGGGACGGACGATCGGGAAGTAGGCGTTACCAGGTCGCTGCGCGGCGCGCGGCCGCGGTGCCTACCAGGCGCGCGCCGCCGGTGAGGCGGGGCGGCTCAGCTGGGCCGATCCAGCCGCCGTCGGCAGCGGCGACCTCGTCGAGATACCATCCGGCTGGGGTGATGAAGTTCGCGGTGGAGAACCCGGCGAAGCTGGTGTTGAGGGTGCCTGAGGCCACCGATGTGGGAGTTGCCGAGCTCGGGTTGTTGAACAGGCGGACCTCGGCCGGGCCGCTCAGATCCCACATGGTTTCCACCCGAACCCACTGGCCGGTCGCCATGGCCGCCGAGGTGGTCGCTACCACCCCGTATCCGGAGCTGCTCACCTTGGTTCCGAGTTCCAGCCGCCCGTCGGGCAAAACACTGACGTATTGGTTCAGCGCTCCGCTGCCGTCGATGGACTGGATGCGGCTCGCTGAAGACGGCAGCGCCGGTGCGTAGATGTGAGAGCGCAGGTACCAGGCACCCACGAAGGACAGCCCCAGATATTTGACCGTGTAGTACAGGAAGCTGCTGGCGGCGGCCAGCGTCCCCGCATACACCTGGGCGGTGCTGTAGGTCAGGGCGTCGACGGAGTAGAAAGCGTCACCGCTGGCCCCGCCGGAATTCTCGACGGTGATGGTCGCGCCCGACGTGCCGCCGTCGAAGGAGTTTCGGAATCCCGCCAATCCGCCCTCCGACTATTTGTAGTTGGGGACAGGCTCCAGGAGCTGCGCCCACGCGGCGAGCGTGGTGTGCAGGCCGTATCGTGCGGCATCCAGGCTGTGGTCGTCCGTTTTGATGGGTGCGTCGTCGCCACGTTCGGCCTTCTTCTCGTCCCAGCTGTAGGAGCCGATCTCACCCAGGAATCCCGTGCATGATCGGTGAACCCGCAGGTGGTCGGCGGCGATGAGGTTGGAGACAGTGCGGATGCCGTCCAGGACCGCGTTGTCTCCCATCATTGGCAGGAGCCCGTCGCGGTGCAGCTGGGTGATGAAGCTGGCGGCGGACGGGTCCACGATCAGCCACTCCGGCCGCACGCCGCGGGTGCCGGGCCCGTAGGAGTCCGGCATGCCGTCGAGCCAGCCCTGCAGCCGCGACGAGTACTCGGCGTCGGTCAGCTGGCGGCGTTCGACACGGGAGTCCCATCGCAGCTCGGAGGCCAGATAGAGGCGCCGCTGGCCGACCTTGTCCGGGGTAGAGACGCCGATGAGCAGGGCCGCGAACGGGTTGACCGTGCCATAGTCGACGCCCACGCTGAGCCAGCGCTCCATGAGCGGAATGTGGTCGACGATGTGCCGATCCGGATCCCACATGTCGTAAATGGCGCCCTCGGCCATGCACCATTCGCCAAGCACGTAGCGCCTGAACCACAACCCGGTGTACTCAGCCTTCAAGTTGCTGACGTAGACGGGGTCGAGGCTGTGGTTGTCGTCGAGCTGAAACTGCCACCAGCGCAGGTCCAGCTCATGAACTCGCAAGAGAAAACGCTTGCGAAGCCAATGATTGGGGGCATCCGGATTCGTGGTGCAGAAGATCTTGCTGCCGGGGACGCTGCATCGTGCGAGGAGCTGGTCCCAGAACGCCTCGGGGATCAGGGTGGCCTCGTCCACGTACGCGCCTGCACAGGTCATGCCTCGCAGGCGAGATTCGGCGCGGACGTCGTTGGCGCTGATGATCTCGATCCTGCGTCCGAGGATGTTCGCGGTCGGCGCGCCCCGGTTGTAGAACACTCTGCGCGCCACAGGCCCGGTCAGCGCGGGATCCATCAACGGCTCAAACACGTTCCGGGAGATCGTATCGCTCGTCTTGCCGACGATCACCAGGCTGCCGCCGCGAGGAGCTCGGGAGACGTACATCAGCCACCTAAGCAGCGACGCGATGGTCTTGCCGCTTCTGACCGCACCGGTCCAGATGTTGATGCGCGCGGTGGACTCCGCGATCGACTTCTCCTGCTTGGGCGACAGCCGTACGAGGCCCAGACTCACCCGTCGTCCTCTTCGTCCAGGTCGTCTTCGTCGCCGGACTCGATCTCGCCGACCACGGTCGCCTCGACTACCTCGCCCGGCACGTGCTGGCCGCGCAACGAGTCGAACAGCGACCCGAGCAGCGACAGCACGTCGCCGTCCTGGGCGCCGTTGCGGTTCATCTGGTCCAGGCCGAGCAGGTAGCTGCGGCGGGTGATCAGCTTTTCGCACGCTTCAACGGCCTTGACGTCACCATCGAGGGCCTTCGGCCAAAGGGCCTGCATCAGCCGGTCCAGCCGCTTGATCTCGATGTCGAGCAGCTGCTCCGAGGACTCCTGCTGCGCCTTCGCCGCATTGGCCAGCGCACGCGTCATGTCCTTAGAGACAGCGCGGGCACCGCCCTTGATGCCGAGCTGCCGTGCGATCGCGTCGTGGCTCATTCCAGCCAGACGCATCTGAACGATTTTTGCTCGCCGCTCAGCGACCTCAACTCGCTTAGCAAGGAGAATACTCATTGAGCAGCACCCCCTAAATAGTCAAAGTTGGTCTGCGTTCAAATCGATAATCCGTGAGCTATCCTGCGAAAATGCGAATGGGTCACCATTCGCGCTGTGCTCACCAAATCACTGAAAGTGTCAGGTCCACTCGTGGGGAAAATGGTTGTTGGTCACGGCATGCTGCAAGCGAATCCGCTTGCGGGATGCCTTTGTGGCTGGACAGACTCGGCAGCGATCACGAAACGGGCTCAGCGCTCCGCGTACGCTGCGCACCTTGCGACGGCGAGAGATGCGGAGAAGCGGGTCTGCCGCGACTGCAACGAGACGAAGTACGTCGCGATCATGTCCAAGTCGCACCCCACCATCTGTCGCCCGTGCGCTCGCGTCCGCATGCGAGCCTGGATCGAGGCCAACCCCACGAGATGGGAACGAGCCCGACGCAAGTCCCACCTCAAGAAGCGGTACGGCATCACCGTCGAGGATTACAACGCGATGCTCGACGACCAAGGCGGCGGCTGCGCCATCTGCGGTGGTGCCCAGGCGGACGGAAGAGACTTCCGCCTGCACGTCGATCATGACCATCAGACTGGCCGCGTCCGCGGCATCCTCTGCGGTAGCTGCAACCGCGGCCTGGGCAACCTTGGCGACGATCCTGACCGCTGCGAAGCAGCCGCCGCTTACCTTCGGCGCAACAGTAATGAGAGGAACGCATCATGAAGGTCGTCAAGGCCATCACCATCAAGCAGCCCTGGGCCGCATTGATCATCGCCGGGATCAAAGATACGGAAAACCGCTCGTGGGAAACTCGCTACCGCGGTGAGCTGCTCATCCATGCCGGCCAAAAGGAAGACGCCCGCGGCTGGGCCCGAGTCGCCGAGCTGGGGGTAGCGCTCCCCCAGGAGTTGCTTCAGTTCGGCGTGATCCTGGGGTCGGTCGAGCTCGACGACATCGTGCGTGAGCACGACTCTGCCTGGGCCAACCCCTACCAGTGGAACTGGGTGCTGTCCGATGCCCAGCCCGCGACCCGGTTCGTCGAGGTCAGCGGCAAGCTGGGGCTGTTCGCGCCGCCGCTTGACTGGCGGCGCGGCTTCACCGACGTGGACGCGCCGGGGCTGATGGGTTGGTCGAAGGTGCGGGATCTGGCGGTCACCGGGGGCTGATCGGCGCGTACTCGAAAGAGACGGTGCCCAGCCGCCGGGGGTTGAGGGAGTGCGCGTGCAGGTGCTTCTCTTTCGAGGTGGTGCGTAGGCTCTTGTCCTGCCCGACCAGCCTCCAGCGTGGCGACCGGGAGCGGTAGGCGATCAGCGCGGGGTGAGACAAGACGGCGCGCAGGCGATAGCCGCGCTCGTACAGGTGCTGCCCCATCCATTCCGTCATACGGCCGCCAATCGACAGCCCCTGGTAGTCCGGCAGCACCACCGTTCGGTGAGCCATCTTGATATTTCGGGTCCTCGGGTGCGGGAAATGGCGGAAAGAGGTGAACGCCACCAATTCTCCGCCGATAAAACCGCCGAAGCATTGCGCGGCCTTATGTAGGGTGCCGGTCAAATAGTGATGACGGCGAAAGATTTCCCAGGCCGACCGATCGACCTCGCGGACGTTGAGTTGGAGCGCGGGCCGGGGTTGAACCGACCTCCACTGGAAGGTGCTGGTGGCGACGTCGAGCATCCAGTCGGGCTGCAACCAGTCGAGCACGTCGTAATGGCAGGTGACGGCGACAAGCTGGCGCCCACCGCGCCGGACGGCCTTCGCCACGGCGTGACTGGCGACCTTGGCGACCTGGCGGTCGACCACGCTGGTGAACTCGTCGACAACGATCAGGCTGCTCGTGTCGGCCAGCGCGCGGGCGATCGAGGCTCGGAAGGCTTCCCCGTTGGACAGCGTGCCGTACGGCCGGAGCCACGCCGGCGGGCTGGACAGGCCGACCGCGCCGAGCAGCGCGACGATGTCCTTGATGCCCATCCCTTGCGGGAAGTCGTCCACGAGGGCCTGGTCGGTCCATGTCTGGGCGCCCATGATCTGGTCTGGCCACAGGTGTCGGGCGATCGTGGACTTGCCCGCGCCGGATGGCCCTACGATCAGTCCGACGTTCCAGGGCTTCTGCTCGATGGGGAGCTCGATGGCCCAGGAGTTGGTCAGCTTCTCCTCGATGGCGACGTCGAACATGCCCTGAAGCTGGAGGACTCGGGCTGAGGGCTGAACAGGGGACGACAGGGTGATGTCAGCGCGCACCGCGCACCGCCTTTCGAGGGGATGAGGGATGGAAGTACCCGCAGCGAACCCGTTCGCGCCGTTCGAGCTGCACGTCCGGTGCCCCCGTGGGCACTATTTCGGCCCGATCGGCTGGGACTGGCCAGCGCGCTGCCCAACCATCGACTGTGATCAGCCGGGCGAGCTGCTGCGGAAGATGAGGGTCCGGGAGAAGGCATCGAGTGAGAATGAGGGTGCGATCGATCCGCGATCGCTCTAGCCTCAACGGCGTGACCACCCTCGACCGCGACCAGCTCGTAGCATCTGCGCAGGACTTTGCCCGGCGTGCTCTCACCGCCTACATCGACGACGACACGCGAGTGATCCTGATCAACGCCGCGTTCTCGCTTGAGCACCTCTGCAAGGCGTACCTGTACGACAGGCATCCGGCGATGCTGATGGAGATCCGCAACGGCCACTTCGACTCGCTGCTGCATCTAACGGGTTTAGGAGCCAGTGCCCGCAAGCTCAAGGAGCCTCGGACAATCAGCGCAAGGGAGGCGCTCACGCGGGTTGAACAGCTGACGTCGGTGCGAACGCCTCGACCGTTGCTGGAGCAACTTATCGATGTGCGAGACGGTGTCGTTCACGCGGGCTACTTGAGTCCAGCAAATACCCGGGAGGTCTTGGCGGCCTTCCTCCGATTCTCCAACGAGCTCTACGACGAGATGAAAGTAGAGGAGTCGTCTCGCTGGAGTAGCCATGCTGAGCTCGCTGCATCGCTGATTAGAGACTCACTCACTGAGATCGACCACGAGGTCAAGAGGAAGATCACGGCAGCTAAGCAGCATCTCATTCGCGTGATGAGCATGGTTCCCCCGGACCAGCAGGCTGCGGTGGACGCCGCGCGCCAGGCGCTCATGCCGATGTCCTACACCTTCTTCAAGCCGGAGTACGAACTCACCGACTACCTGGCCGTACGGTTCCCAACGAGATGCCCCGCGTGCAACAACTCAGAAGCGTCCCTCTGGGGACGAATGGAATGGGGCTACGAGGCTCTGCAGAACATCTCCCCGGTTCCTCTTTCGTCAGAGGGACTCGACGAGAAGAACCATCTCTTCCCAGAGGCGTTCTTCTGCGCGTCGTGCGAACTTCGGTTTGACTCCCCTGATGAGCTGGCCGCCGCCGGGTACTCCACGATAGAGATCGTTACACCTGCTTGGCAGGAACGGGCCTGGGACGTTCAAGGACCAAACGCAGGATGATCACATGAGAGCGCGGACCTTGTAGCCCTGCTTGACCATGCGCTGGAGCAGTTCGACCTGCTGGTCTTCGTTCTCGCAGGTGACGACCACGCCCCAGACGGTCGGGCGGTCTTCCTCGTCGGCGTCGCCCGGCTCGGGGAGCGGCTCGTCGAGATCGTCGAACGTGGGACGGTCGGCGTTCAGCGCCTCTTCAAGGTCGGCCAGGTCGTCGGCGTCGTAGCCGGTCGCGGCCAGCAGCTGCGCGTCGATCGCCGCGATCGAAGCGAGCATCTCCGCCAGGCCCTGCTTGTGCCAGCCGCCCTTCTCGGACAGGTGGTTGCTGGCGATCAAATACGCCTCGGCGTCTGCGTCGGACCGGGACTCCCAGCCGCGCAGGATCGGAACCATCCACTCGCCGTCATCGGCCACCTGCACACCGGATGGTGCGCTGGCGCGTTCCGCCTTCATCATTTCGAGCACTTCGAGCCGGCCATGACCGACGACCAGGCGCCCGGTCCGGTCGTCGAGTTCGCCCGCGATGAGGAGGCCGAACTTCTGGATCGCGCCGCGGATTCCCTCGAGGTCGTGGTCCTTGGGGTTGCGTGGGGCGCGTGGGATGGAGGCGAGCGCCATGTGCTCGATGTAGCGGGATGCCGTCAAGGTCCACCTCGTTCGGACAGAGGGGCGATGTTGGGTTCCCGGGCCAGTCGTGCGCTTCACTCCCCCAAATGAGCGCTGCGACCAGCCCGAGACCTCTGTGCAGGACATGCCCGCGTTCATGGTGAAGGCCCCAAACCTGTGCAGGTCTGGGGCCTTTCAAGGGTTAGATCATGGTGGTGGAGACACTCGTCTCACGATGGGCGTTACCCTACGCACGCTTGTCAAGCCGCCGCAACCACGACTGCGGATGAATTCTCGGCCCCTTCCGTGCTACGGCGGAGAACACAAGGTCGCGAGGGGCCTGAGTTCCGCCGCGGCGTTATCGTCCACCATCCGCGTATGGCCACTAGCTCTCCAGAGCTCGGAGGCCGCCGGTACATCCTTGATCCCCTCTCTTGGCGGGCTGAATCGACTGGCACGGGGACTACAACGCGTGTAATCATCTCAGTGCGATCCCCCTCAGGAGGCGAACATGGTGGACCCGCTGACCATCGCAATGGCCTTCTGGCAGTTGGTCCTCAAAGGCGCTGAAGCAGCCACGGGGAAGTACATCGAGCGACGGCTGGATGCGAAGGGTGCGATCGATCTATCGGATGGCGCTCCGCTCACCGTTCGAATGTCCGTACGACTTGCAGTTCGCGAGCCGATCGCGATCCAACCGCACTGGGTCCTGTTCGGGTTGAAATCAAGGGAAGGTCCGACTCTGACCATCCCGCTACTCTGCGGTCGGCCACATCAAGTCAAAATCCCGTTCCAGATTTCTGGATACGACGTATTTGCCCTCTTTCTTGATTCGCCGCGCGGAGTGAGCGATAGACCAACGATTCGGGCCGCCATACTCGACGATCATATCTTTCACGTAGGCGACGAGGGCAAGTATCACAAGACCATACAAGCCCTAGACGTCAACCAGGCAGCCTTGCTTGGCGAGAGAATCGCGGAAAACCAACTGCCGTTCACCATCCCGCCTGCTTTTACCATGCCTACGCGCCGCGCCCTACCCAGCGGGCCTGTCTCCGATCCCAGCCACCGCCCAAGCAGCCCAGGCGATAGCTCTGTCGATACCCCGAATCGAGGCAGTGAAGAAAATGCACGGCGCACGGCCCCCTCACAGGGAAAGGCGTCAACTATTCACGACAAGCCAAGCAACCCAAACCCAATAGAGATCGGGTCGGCCGACGAAGGCGCCCCAGCGGCCCCCAAACCGAAACGCAAGCGCCGTAGAGCCGAATCCCCGCATGACGACTACATCTCACCGGAGAACTTCTCTGTAGAACGCTACGTCGAGCGCCCGTGGTCCGAGGAAGATCTTGCGGCTCTGGATATGAATCTTGAAGGGCGACAGCGATCAGTGATCGGCTATTCCTCACGCGGCTGCATGACATATAAGCAGCCGGGGAAGAAGTGTGACCACAGCCCCGCCCATGGTTATCTCGTTTGCAAGGAGCACCTCCACGACCTGTATGAGGGTGCGATTTTGGAATCAGTAGATTCGGACGGCGTCTTCATGATGTGAGTGACACGAGAATCTTGGCGCCACTGTAAATTTCTCCATGGGCATCAAAGCCCAAGCCCGGCGGCGGCGTTGTCCGTCCACCGGTCCACAATCTGCATATAGCCGAATAGATCCCTAGACGTGGGCGACCAGCCGCCCTGTGCCGCGATCGACACCGCGTCGTGCCCGGCGCGGCGGGCCTCGGTCGCCAGGCCCGAGCGCAGGCCGTGCGCTGTCCGGCCGTCCAGTCCGGCCCGTTCGGCGACTCGGGTCACCACGTCCCCGACCGCTTGCCCGGACAGGCCGCGGTCCTTGAGGTTGTCGTGCCGGTCGATCCATCGGAACGCAGGACCCTCTGTCAAGCCAGATGCGGCCAGCCATGCCCGCCATGCCCTGACCGGGCATGTGACCGGGTTCGCCCCGTATGGCACAGCCACCTCGCGGGCACCGCGCTTGCCGTACCGGACCCTGACGAGAAGCCCCTCCTCGACCTGGTCGACGTCGGCCACATACAGCGCCGCGATCTCCGACCGGCGGGCCGCGACCGCGAACCCGATCAGGAGAAGCGCCCGGTCACGGACCCCGGCGAGCCTGTCGTTCGGGCAGGCCCGGCACATCAGCCGCAGCTGCGCGACCGTGACCGCGGGTGCCTTACCCCGGCCGCGACGCTCGTTCACGCGTGCGAGGTTGTCCGACTCTGCGGCCATAGCCTTCCGCGCGGCCTGCATGACCGGCTTGTCGATCGGCCGGCCCGCGTCCCGGAACGTCACGGACACACCCGCCAGCCGCCGATCGACGGTGGCGGGCGCACTGCCTGCCGCGTACAGCCAGTTAACGAACCCGACCAGTGTGCCGAGCGTCGCCGCGCCGGTCGGGATGCCAAGGTCTCCGCAGAACGCGGTCCACGTCTTCCAGTCGTCGTCGTACGCGCGCTTGGTGTTCGGCTTGGTCGTCTCGTCTAGGTAGGCGATGGCTGCCTGGTCGAGCGCGGCCAGCCGCTCCGCCACCTCGTCGTCTATGACCAGGGTGCCGCCTGAGAGCGCCGCCAGCTCGCCCGTCACCGGAACACCACGGCGTAGACCGCGAAGCCGAGCACGAGCAGGCCGCCGAGCATCGCGATGCCGTACCGGTTGTAGGCGGCGTGAACCGCGGTGGCGCGCAGCATTCCCTGCTCCTGGCCGTCCGCGCGGGTACCCCGCAGGTACTCCGACATGTACAGCACCCCCCCGAGCGCGGGCAGGACCGCGACCATCAGCGGCAGGTACCAGGTCAGGTGCACCAGCCCGAACAGCAGGGTGCTATTCGTGCGCTGGCTTCGGGTCCAGCGCTCGGCCCCGAGCCGGAACCACGCCTCCTCCTGAAAGGCTCCCGTTGTCGTCGCGTCCCAGCGGGACGCCGCCGCCGACTCATTGTCCTGCCGAGACAAGCGCACGAACCAGAGGATCGTGCAGGCGACCTGCACGCCGATCGCTATCCACATGGCGGCGTCCAGTGGCAGGAACCAGCCGAGCCCAGCCGCCGGAAGGGCGACCGCGCTCAACGACAGCATCCACGCGTTCCCGCCAAGCAGTGCCAGCGCACCACCGACCAGGGCCGCCTCGCAGACGACCAGGAGCACGATGCGCGCCCACTGCCCAGGATCGAGCCGGGGCACGTTGCCGGTGACGGGGATGTCCGGGCGGGGTGGCAGTGCGGCCATCACCCGCCGCACCAGGCGCCGCCCGCCAGCAGGGCGTTCGGTCGCCGCCGGACGCACTGCGGCCGGTTGCGGCGCGGGGCACACGGAAAGGTTGGTGATGCCGAGCTCCTCAAGCCCACGCCGGATTTTGTCGAGCTGCGCCTGTTCCGTCTCCGTGACGTTCTCACGCTCGATCATCACGCGCTCGCCCCCGGCCACGTCCCGGACCCGCCGAACCGGACGGCCGTCTCCGACAAGTCCCGAAGGGCCGCTTCCTTGTCGTGGGCGGGGCGGCGGGCAAGCTCGTCCCGGATACGCCCAGTGAGCCCGACCGCTTCCGTGAGGCCGGTCTCGTCGGCGCGCAGCAGCTGGTCGAAGAGGATGAGGTCAGTGGTCGCGACCCCGTCGAACCCGAGGTACGGCTGCGCATTCGCTACGTCGGGCGCAGTCACTGGGCGTCCGTCGCGGACCAGGAGCCGGAGCGGGCGTGTCGGATGGCCCTCCTCGACCGCCCCTTCGGGTACGTGCGGGCGGCCCGTGACATCGCGGACGTCTTCGCTGGCATAACCCCAGGGCCAGCCGCTTGCCTCGTCTTCGGCTGACGCCCTGGTGAACATGCGGCCCTGGTTGTCGAGCACGAGGTCACCTGGTCGCCACTCCTCCGGTGTCGGCACTACGACGCCACGCTGAGGGCGGATTTCGCTCATGGTCTTCTCGCTTTCGGGTGAGGGAATCATCCCGTGGCTAGCAGGATGATCAAGGTTTCTGACCCATGATAAGGGAACCCTATCGGGAGTTACAAGGTTTACGCGAAAAATTGGAACAGACCGAAGCTCTAGGGTGAGAGCAAGGAAACCGCCACGACACCGGCCGCACGGCAGCACCGCTGCTGTCATGGAGAACAAGTGGACCGGCTGCCCAAGCTTCGCGAGCAGATCGAAGAGCTCGCCCGCACCATCGTGACGATCATCAACGCGGTCAGCTACTTCGTCGCCATCGCGCTGATCACCATCGCTGGCATCATCACGTTGTGGCAGCTCCCCTTCTGAGCAGGGCCCAAATCCGGCCAACTCCAAGCGAGCAACCCCATTGGCGCGATCCAATAGCCCCATGACGCTGCGGATACAGTGGAAGGCGCTCCGCGGGAACGACAACCTCAAGATCGCGGCCCAATTAGGCATCGCAGGATTCGTAGTTGTCTTCACCCTCCTCGCCAACCTCCAGCTACCAGTCACCTGGTGGTGGATCCCTCTCCTCGCTGGCAGCTGGATTGCCGCATCCGCCCTCATGTACAGGCGGTTCAACCAACTCGAACGCCGCTACCTTGACCTCCTAGGAGACCCTGCCGACCGTCTCCGTCGCCGCGTGAAAGCCGTCAACCTGGCATTCACAGAAGCCACGACGCTGGCGGACGAGCTGCAACGCGAACTCTCCGCTCAACAAGTCGCCCTCGACGACGTCGTCACCCAGGCCGAAGAACATCGCGCCGTCCTCGCTCTAAACCCCGAACACGCACAACTCGTCGGGCAGTACCTCACCCGTGCGGCCAGCGACTCTCAACGCGCCGACCGGCGCCGCTCATGGACGCAATTCGGGCTCGGCGTCCTCGTATCCGCCGTCATCTCGTTCCCCATCGGCCTATGGGTCAACCAGCTCAGCCAGCCTCAGACCCCAACCCCCGCCCCTGCAGCGACGCGGCCAGCAAAGTCGGCCCCACCCCCCTCGCACCCGGCCTCCCCCGCGCCCTCCGCATCTCCCGCTCCACCCTCAACAACTCCGACACGCTGACCAGGCCGCCCCCCTCCCCCGGACGACGGCCCCTCGGCACCCCCGACCCCCGATCGACGACCCAACACCTAAGCGCACCCGACGCCACCCACCGATTCAACGTCGAACGCGAAACCCCAACACGAGCCGCAGCACCATCAAGATCCACCCACACACCAACCATCATGCGGCAACCCCGCCAAACCGCGACGCCAACAGCAGCGCGGGCCGGTGGCCGGCTGGGGGGTACCCCCTCCCCGAACGCGCGAAAGCCGCCGCAAGCGGTGATCGCTTGCGGCGGCTTCGTTCGGTGCTGCTAGGCGCGGCGCGGCGCGACGCCACCGACGTGCGTAGCAAGCGCGGCCTTGGTCATCGCCATGTCATGGCTAAGGGCGGCAACCGTGTCGGCGTACCGCGCTTCGATGTGCTCCGGCGTGCGGCGCGACTGCTTGCGTGCGGCCGTTTCGGTGATCTCGGCCAGGCTCCGCCAGATAGTGATTGCGGTGGTCGTGACGATCCGCACTTCGGCGGGCTTCCTAGTCAGCCACGTGCAGACCTGCACAAGCCAACCGTCGTCCACGACGGCACGACGTACGCCGGTGGCCGCTTCCTCAGTGACGACCGGCGCGACGACGCCCGCCATGTAAAGGATGTCCGCCCAATCTTCCGCCGCAGTCTCGACGCACAGGTTCGCTGCGGCGATGCGGTCGGACACCTTGACGGGGGCGGCGGCTTCCGCGCGCCTCACGGCGGCGGCAAGCCCGTCGTACATGACGCGGCTGATGTCGATGCCGTAGCGCTCCGCCTTGCGGAGTAGCGGCGTCTTGACGTTGACCAGGATTCGCATGGTGTTGCTCCGTTCGGGTGAGGTTGGGTGACTGGCTAGGTCATGTGGGGTGGCGCGCGGTCCCCGAACCGCGCGCCAGTGTTGCTACTTGGCGGCGGCGGGCTTGCTGGCGGGCTTGCTCTTGAGCGCGGCAAGCTCTGCCTTTGCGGCTTCAAGCTCCGCCTTCATGCGCGCGTTCTCGGCTTCCGCCGCTTCCGCGCGGATCTTGTCCACGACGGCGCGGAACTGCGCGGGGGTCATGGCCTGCACGTATGCGGAGTCACCGCCGAGCTTGGCCAGGCCACGGGCGGACCGCTTGACCCACTTGCCGCCCTTCGTGTCGGTGAAGACGTGCGCGGCGGCGTCGCCGTCGCCTGCCTTGACCAGCTCGTCAACGGGCATCACGTCGCCCGTGAGCTGACCGGCGGTGAAGTAGTCCGCCCAGACGGCGGGAACGAGAGGGATGTACCGCGTGAAGCGGTTGAGCTTGTCGAACGCGGCGAGCGCGTCACCGATGCCGGTAAGGATCTCGCCGGTGTTGAAGCTGGTCATGATCTGTCGCCTTTCGGGCTGTAGGTGGCGCTCCCGCCCTGTACGGGAGCGCCGGAGGGTGTTACAGGACTTGCGTCTCTCCGCCCGTGTCCGTGGACGTGGCGGGCTCGGAGGCGCTAACCGGCTTGCGCTTCCGCTTGCGGGATCGGAACGTGAGCCAGATACCGATGGCGGCGGCTAGCAGGAGTGACCCGACCGTCAGACCAGCGGCGGGCGGGATTGCTCCGTCCACGCTGACCAGGCCAGCTCCCGCGAGCGGGTCCGGGCGGACGGTTGAGTCCGCTTGCGTTTCCGCTTGCGGCTTTCCGAGAGCTCCGGATGGTCCGGGGGAATCGGGCGGACCCGTGGGTCCGGGGTCACCCTTCGGACCGGCGATGCCGCGCGGCCCTGCCTGCCCTTGTGGGCCGGTGCTTCCGGGCGGACCGGCGGGTCCGGGCTTCCCGTCTGCGCCGGGCTTGCCGGATGGGCCGGTGTCGCCCTTGGGTCCTTGCGCACCGGGTTTGCCGTCTGCCCCTGCCTTGCCTGGTTCGCCGGGCTTGCCGGACGCGCCGACCGGACCGGGGGAACCCGCCGGGCCCTGAGGTCCGGGAGATCCCGCCGGACCCTGAGGTCCGGTGTCGCCCTTGGGTCCGGGCGGACCGGTGACCGCGATCACCTCCGTCTTGGTGACGGTGACCGTTACGGTGACCTCCGGTCCGGGTGTTCCACTGGGCGGATCATCGAATGCCGCGTATGCGGCGACTGGTGTGCCCGTGATTGCGAGGGTCGCGGCGAGTGCTGCGATCCCCCGTCGGGCGTTGGTGAATGTCATCACGACACAAACTGTGTCGCTAGATCATGTGGCCATGAAGCACAAATCGATCTCAAGTTGATCTCGAAATAATCACATTGAATTTGATCAGCTAGCGACCGTTGTGGGCCGACATTTGGCTCCCGGCCTGGCCTTTTGGTGGCATTCGTCAACTTTGGCTGACTTGCGGCCCGGCTTTTGGGGTGAGGCAACGTTGGTTGACGCTCTTCCGGGCGGGACATTTTGTGTCTAGCCTGTGGGGCATGGCTGAGCGTGAGTTGTCGGATGAGCAGCGGGTGGCGCTTGAGGAGTTGAAGCACGTGTCGGCCGAGCTGGCGAGGTTCGAGCGTCAGCAGCGGGAGTTGGTGCTTCGGTGTCGCGAGGAGTTGGGGATTCAGGCGCGGGATGTGGCGTTGGCTGCGTATGGGGAGTGGTCGGAGACGACTCGTCGGCGGATTCAGCGGATTCAGGGGACGTCTTGATCTTGGTCCGACCAGGGTCGAAGCGCTGTAGTCGTCTCTGAGTGCACGAAAGGGTCGGGGGTATCCAGTGATACCGACCGACCCTTGTTCGTGTCCCAGCATCGATTCTGGGACCGTCTAGCGTGCGTCTTGTGTCAAGCTTTGCGCGTATTGCGCGAACGGTTCGTAGAAGGTCAACCCCGGCAGCGACGAGGTGTGGAGCTGGGGACGCGCGTGCCTGTGCTGGTCATCGCCCGGTGATGCGGTCGAGAAGTGTCCGCTTCGGCTTGTAGGTGTGGTGGGGGCAGTGGTCGCCTCCGAGGGCGCAGTGGATCCAGCCTCGTCGGGCTGCCTCGGCCCGGCAGCGTTCGATGCTGGTGTCGTTGACGCGAACGAAGGCGACGGGGCAGCCGTTGGTGTCGCAGGCGATGGCGATGCTGGGCACGGTGGTGCGGCTCATGGGGTGATCACGGTGATGTTCTCCAGGGCGGTGAGGGTGACGGGCGGGTGGGTGACCGGCTCGTAGAGCGGGGAGCCGTGCTCGTCGTGGAGATCTCTCCCGTTCTCGTCGCGGACTTGGCGGGTGTTCAGCCGCCAGTTTCTGCTTTCGCGTCCGGTGGGCTGGATGATGACGCGGGTCTCGCGCTCGTGTCTGCCGGTGATGGCCTGGTGGGTGGGGTTGTCGGGGTTTGCGCGGACCCAGCGCAACCGGCGCATGCGAGGGTCGCGGACTGCGTCGTAGATGTCGAGGACGACCCCTTCGGCGATCTCGCAGCTGCTGCTGTTCCTGCGCGTGTAGAGCACGGTGGTGCCGATCGTGTAGGGGGTGCCGCGCCAGTCGGCGAGGGTGGGTGTGGTCATTCCTGCTCCTGGTGGTCGTTGGCGGGGAGCCCGAGGAGGTCTCGGGCGAGGTGGGCGCCGCGGCGTGCGGTGTCTTCGCTGCGTGGGCCCTGGTCGGTGCTCCAGGGTTGGGGCCGGCGTGCGTTGGTGGGCCGCCAGCCTTGGCCGCGGAGGGCGTGGAGGTACTCGAGGGCGAAGATGTCGGCGTCGGTGGGGTCGTCCTGCTGGTCGCGTTCGCGGATGCGGTGGGCGAGTGCGGCGACGGCGGTCCGGGTTTGGCGGTCGAGGCTCTCGTGGGTGGTCATGGGTGGTTCCTTGCTGGCTTTTCTGCTTGCGGGTTGTCCACATCTCTCCGGGTGTGATCTCGTCCCCTTCCACCTCAGGTTGTGAGACTCCAGCCCGCGTTAGGGATAGAAGGTGTTAGAGGGATAGGTCTTATAGGGATGGGGTCACGCTGTGGCGTGACCTAAGAGCCCCATAGGTCACGTTCAGGCGTGACCTAACAGGCCCTTAGGTCACGCTGTGGCGTGACCTACCTGTCGTGTTCGGGGGCGTCCGACGACCCGTTATCCACAGGTCGCGGGGGTAGCTCGTACAGCGCGGGCAGGAACGGCAGCTGATAGTCGGTCGCGTGACCCTTCCGCGCGAACACCGGTCGGCCGCGCGTGTCCGTCCCGATCTGCACACGCAGCTCCAGGCCCCGCCGGGCGAGCCGCTGCAACGCGTCGTTCAACCCGCGCGGCGTCAACCCGGCCCGGTCCGCGATCAGCTCGGTCAGCGTGATCCGCGTTCCGTCGTCGCGCCGGTCGCCACGGTGCGACCACATGCGCCTGCTGTGCTCGTTCGCGCGCTCCGCGACGATCAGCAGCACCAGCCGCTCGGCCGCAGTCAGCCCTTCGGCGGCTGCCGTACCGAGCCAGCCGGCGACCTCGCCTATCAGTCGAGCGCTCACCCGCTCCCCTCCCCCTCAACGTGCCGAGGGCCTTGAGGGAAGGTCTCGCTTTACTGATCATGCATAGCGTCACGCAATCACCCGCCGTACCGGCAAGCCCTTGCTCTCGGCGTAGCGCGCGCACTGAGTCGCCCCCGGCGACCCGTCCCGGATGAACGCGAGCACCAGATCCGCGCCGCGATCGACCATCTCCCGGTTCCGGCGCGGGCCCGCCTTCTTGCCGCCCTTCGCCCAGTTCGCCGGGTAGTACTCCTCGACAACGTCCCACCCGATCGCGGCCATCCTCATCACCCACGCCGACGCGTAGCCGTCCGCGCCAGTCGGGCATGCGCCGTGCACGACAACGAGCGCGCCGTGCTCCGCCCGCAACGCCGACAGGGCGCGATCGACAAGGTCACACTGACGCCACGTTCGCGAACCGGTGACGAGCACCCGAAACCGGGCAGGCGCCAGGATCCTCTGCTGGTCACTCACCGGGAGCCTCCTCAACAAGCCGGTATCCCGTGGATGTCGGCCGCATCCGCTCGATGAGGATGCGGCTCCTGCGGCCACGAGAATCGACGACGTGCGCGTACCGGCCGTCGACGCTCTCGACGCGCATGGTGCGGCCGGAGGCCCGCTTGTCGTTGTCCGCCCATACCTGACCAGGCCGAACCTTGGGATTCACGGTGCCTCCACCACGGTGTAGGTGATGTGCATCTTGAGCTCCAGCTCCGCCTGGGCACGACGACGTCGCGCGTCCCGCTCCGCCCCGGCCCGCGTCCAGAACCGGCGAGGCCGCAAGTGCCGATCGGCCATCGCCCCACCGAACCGCGCCTCCGCCATGACCTGCCAGCGCTTCCAAACCTTCACGCGTCACTCCGCTCGGTCACGGCCAGCTCGTCGACGACGACCTGGTGCCCTAGGAACTCCAGCAGTGCGCCCATCGTCAGGTTGTGCCGAGCGTCGGCGAGCGCGTGGTGCTCACTCCCGTCCCGGGACGGCAGCGGCGGTCGGCCCAACCGGACATGCTCCTGCTTCAGGTCACACGAGAACATCGGGACACCCGTCGGCAGCTCCACCATCGGCCCCCACAGCTGCGCGAGAACAACGTGGTCATACGCCGCGTAGTAGGCCCACAGCTCCGGCTCCGGAGTCGCCAAGATGAACTCGCGAACCTCGTTAGCGATCACCCACCTAGGCTTGACGGCTACGTTCGACTGGTCGATCTGGAACTGCGGCGGCCCACCGAACGGGCTCCTCCGGACATCGCCGACCAGCGGGAGGTGCGGGATGACGTTCTCCACCAGCCAGTCGTGCCGCGCGATGTCCTGCCACGGCGCGTTGAAGTTGACCGCGTAGAACTCCCGGCCGTCGTCTGCAACCAGGCCAATCGAGATCAGCTCAATCGTGGTTCCCGTGTCGAGAAACTCGGTGTCGTAATAGATGCGCATCAGAAGCTCTCCCATTTCTGTCGGATGTGGTCTGCCTCGCCCCTCGCCCACAGGCGACGGGCTGTCTCAGCGGCATCGAACGGACCGCCCTGCATGTAGGTCTCTTGGCCGCGGTGCTCCCAAGCGGGTTTGCCGCACCGGTCGCATGAGCTGTACGGCTGGCTGACCCGCACGAACCACTCGCACGGCTCCGGGTCGGCGCTCTTCGTGAACACCTCGTCGGGGTTGTCGAGCGTCGGATCGACGTGCTCGGGCCCCCCGAGGTAGTAGCCGACCCAGTCCGCCTCGACGTACGTCCACGACCGGCAGCCGAGGCAGACGCAGTACACCCTGGCGGCCGTGGTCTTCGGCTGACGGATCCGGACCCGGCCGTACGCGTCGAGCAGCTGGGTCTCGAACACGAACGACAGCGGCTTCCACAGGTGGTTCTCGCCGTCCACGCACTTGTCGTGCGCGCCGCGGGGCTTCGCGTTGACCTGCCGGTCGGCGTTGCTGGGGCGGCTCTTCACGCGCCACCTTCGGGCGAGGACACGTACCGGACCCCGAAGTTCGCGCCGCGCTTACCAACCGTCCAGGTGCCGGTGACGATGCCATTCGTGATCGTGGCCGAGCTGATCAGGTAGTCGAGGTCCGTCAGGAACATCGGCCACTCGTGCCCGTCCTGGTCGGTCCACATGAAGTAGGCGGCCGACCGGCCACGGCGGCGACCCGTCAAGGTCAGGGTGGCGGTGAACGTGCTGATGGGCCGCCAATCCGGCGGCACCCAGGCAGAGGTGCCGGTTTCGGCGTCGTTGCAGTAACTGTCCTCGGGGTAGTGCATGAGGTTGCCGCGCTGGTCGTACGGCGCTTCCTTGAGTGTTTTCACGGTTCTCCTAGCGGTGGCCGGGGATCGCCAGGCTGACGTCAAGCACTGGCGGCGGCTCGGGCTCGGGCGGTCTGCAGGTAGCCGCGGGAGATCTGGAGGCGCTCGGCCACCTGATCAGGGGTGAAGCCTTGCCGGGCGAGAAACTCGGCGTCCTCCGTGACGGCCTGGGCTCGGGACACGGTGGCCCCAAGATCGGGCTCGGCGTCGGGATCGTCGATGTCGTCCCAGGCGGCAAGCGGCATCCATCCACTGCGCCGAGCCCGATTGCGGACGACGGAGGCGGCGTGGCGTTCACCGCGGTTGGTTCGCGGTGGATCTTGGTCGAACAGGAGGGCGGTCACATCGCGGATGGCACGGGCTTGGTAGGCCCTCAGGATCATCGCCTTGTTGAGGACACGGTCGAGCTGCCAGCGAGGCACGTCGCATCGAGCAGCCACGAGCGGCATGGGCCAGCCGCGCAGCATGAGCGCCTGGAGGCGTCGGCGGCTGCCAGCCACGTTGATGCGTGTGTCGTCGGGCAACGTGTCCAGGTCGATGGTGAGCGCGAGCAGCCGCCTCGCTGGTTCCGTCCTGATCCGGGCCGACCCCGTTGAGCCTCCTTCGCCGTACACGAGCAGGTCGATGCTGCGAGCGGAAACCTTTGCCAGCGCGGCGATGGCATCGTAGGAGATGTATCTGCGCAGGTTCAGCACATGAATCCGGACAGCCTCCGCATCGGCGAAGGGTTGCCACCTGCCGTACGCCTGGAGTCGGTACCGTTCACGTGCGTAGGCGGCCGATGCCGCCTTACATTCCGCGCAGCGGCATCTCTGGATGACGTAGGTGGCGTACTCACCGTGTTGCATCTCGGCGGGCTCCTTTCAGGACACGGCGGCGGGCCAGGTCGAACCGGACCACGTTCGACGGCAGAACTTCGGGCAGCTCGGCTTGGACGGGGTTGGCGCGGGCGCAGGTGGCGACGTGCGGCATGAACACGTCCTCCCAGGGCTGTCGCGGGAGCGCCTCCGCGCCGTGTAGAGCTCTGGATTTCCACGCGCGCGGCCCCGCCCGGTAGCAGGCGGTGTTACCCGTGAGGATGGGTTTGGGGTTGACTGCCAGCCGCTGTCCGGCTTCGGTCATGGTCCACAGGATGGGCTCTCGGCACAGCCCGCAGAGGGACAGCTCATATCCGCTGGGGATCATCAGGTTTCCTCTCGGCTGTGGTTTTCGCTTGGGCGGATTTGGAAGAGGGGAAGCTGGTGGCCGATCAGCTGGGCGTCGACGAGGATCGGCACCGCATCGTCGGTGTCTGGTGACGTCACGACGCGGTCTCGCTGTTCTTCTTGTGGGCGTCGCGTTTCCGCTGCTGGCTGATGTGGTGCGCGTCGATCGAGCAGGTCGCGCATGTGCGCCGCCGCCCGAAGTCGTCGTCTGGCTTCACCCGGTCGCAGCCAGGGCAGAGACGGAACCCCGTGGGCGGAGCCTTCTTGGTCTTCGCGACCCTCTTCTCGTAGGCCGCGTTCGACTGCGCCCTGGTGCAGACCAGGCACCTCGACTGGCGGCCGTCCCTGCCGTCTTTGCGCCGGCCGAACTCCTCGATGCTCTTGACCTCATTGCAGGTGCTGCAGCGACGCATCTGGCGCGGCAGGCCGCGGCGGCGCTCGGCGTACGTGAGCCCGCCCATCACCATCTCTGGGTCCTGCTCTTGGGTGAGTTCTGCGGCCCATTCCCGGCATTCGCTGAGCACTGGGCAGCGGGAGCAGATCGCCTTCGCCTGGGCAATGTCCTGGTCTTCTCTGGACGACATGAGCAGGGCCTTGCCGACGCAGGCTGCGCGGGCGTGGAAGTCGGGGACCTCGCCAAAGAGGGTGCGGATCAAGCAGTCACACCCTGTCGGCTGGCGCGCTGCCTCTCCTTCGTCAGCCGGGTGTACTGCTTCTTCGCGGCGACCACGAGCGGGGTGCGGTCGCCGTTGCGGTAGTAGGCGCCGTGAGCACGGGCAAGATCGTCGTCATCCATGCGCTCGACCAGCCGCTCGATGGCGGCTTCCAGCTCGTCATCTGGCGTATCAAGGAGGTCGTCGTCCCAGGCAAGTGGCGGGTGCCATCCCATGGCCTGCGCATGGTTGCGGGCGCGCGAGGCTGCGATCTTGTCTCGCCAGCCTTCTTCGGGCGGTGGCTGGTCCCACAGCTCGTCGTAGATGGCACGGACCTGGCGCACGATGGCGGCGAAAGCCCGCGGTTCGACCATCAGTCTGGTCAAGGTGCCCTGCGTGCAGCCGATGCGGGCAGCGAGCTTGGACTGTGACCAGCCGATTGCCACAAGCGCCTGGAGACGGCGGCGGGTGCCGGACGCGTCGATCGGGGTCCTGCCGCCGATCAGTTCGAGCGTCGGCTCGACCGCGAGGATCGCGGTCGCGATCTGGGGCCGGATCTTCTTCTGCGGGCCGGTCCCCCGATCGGAGCGACCGTTCAGGATTGCCTGAAGGTTCTTGCGGTCCACGCTGGCGGCTTCGGCGATACGACGCAGGCCGACGCCGCACGCGCGGAGCCGGAGGAGATGTTCGCGGACGGGGTCGACATCCACGAACGGCTGCCACGTGCCGTACATGATGGCCCGCTCTCGGGCCTCGTAGTAGGTAGCGTTGGCGTAGCCGCAGGTGTAGCAACGGCAATGGTCGAGTTTGTACCGGGCGTAGCCGTGATCGCGTTCCGTCACTGGGCTTCTCCCAGGGCCCAGATGCGGATCACGACGCCCGGTTCGGGCAGGGCGTCGGGGTCGGGTGCGCCGACGTAGAGCTTGCGAGGGTTGTGGTAGGCGACCACGCGTGCGTCGTCCTTCCAGATATGCGCGGTGGTGAGTGCGTCTTCGGTCGAGCGGATGATCTTGGAGAGGTCGGGATAGACGGTGTGGTGAAGGCGTTTCACAGTCCGTCCTCGGGTGAACGTGAAGCAGAACTCGGCCACCAAGGGGCCATCCAGGCAGATCCAGTCCGGTCCGGCCTCGAGGAGGGCGGCCTCCCGGACGGCTTCGCGCCAGGGGCCCACCTTCTGCGACGACTCCTGGAGCGCCACCCGTCCGGTGAACTGGCGGTTCTTTCCTCGGCCCGTGTAGATGGGGAAGCTGTTCTTACTGCCCTGCGGCGCGGGTATGCCGTGCACCCTTATGGCGATGTCTGGCAGCCTCACGACGCCCCCTTCCTCGGCAGGTCCTTCTTGAGGTGATTGGCGATCCGGGCGAACTCTCGGTCGGTTTGTCGAATCTGGCGAGCGGCGGCGCGGGCGGCTCGCTGGCTGGTCCGGTGCCTGAGGTAGGCGTAGCCGAAGCCGATCGCCAGCCAGGCCAGGGTCACCCAGCCCACCAAGTCCTTGAGGAACGTGACGACTGACCAGACGACCGCCCACGCCGCCCCGATCACTTGGCCGCCGCTTCGGCCCGGAGCTTCAGCGTGCGGTCGTAGTCGGCGAAGCGGACCTTCGCCTTGGTGCGCCGATCCGTGGTGGACAGCACGAACCCTTCGCTACGACCGGGCTGGCCGTTCAGGTGCGCGCGCGTGGTGGCGTATGGCTCCATGAATGAGCGCATGTCAGTCACCGTGGTCGGCACCATGGTCGACGGCACGCCGAACAGCTCCGGGGCTCGTTCGACTCCCTGGCGTTCGGCGAATGCGTCCAGCTCGTCCTCGTTCAGCCACTGCTGGCCGCCGTAGTCCCGCCAGCGAGCCACAGCTTCAACATCGCGATCCAGGAGCGCAGCGGGAACAATCGACACGTCGAACAGCCGCGCGCCGGAAGCGCTTCTATCGCCGTACTGCGTGGCGGCCTCACCCTGCTGGCCGTACACCTCCAGGTATGCGGTGACGATCTCGTCCGGGCGGGAGTTGGCCAGCCGCTCGGCGATGCCGCTCAGCGTCACCACGATGCTGAGCGTGTCGCGCACCACCAGGTCGCCTACGGCGGTCAGCAGTTCGTCGCGCGAGCCAATCAGCCAGCCCGAGTTCCTTGGCAGCACGACGATGCGCCCGTTCGTGCCGTCCACCTTCTCGTGGCCCCACACAGCCCCGTGGAATGCGATCGGGTTCTCGTCGAGCAGCGGAGCCTTGCGCCGTGACGTGTCGAGGGAATGGTACGTAGGGATCGAGGGGTACTTGGTGGCGGAGTCGAGAGCGCGCAGGCCGCCGTTGTACAGGTCAGACAGTTGGAGAGTCATGGCAGTCGCCTTCTTGGTGGAGTCGAAGAGGAGGCGCCGCCGGCCGCTGCGGCGTGAGGCACACGGCGGCCGGTCAGCGCGGGGTGATCGCGTCGGCTACTGCTTCTTGCCGGGGGTGACGTTGACCTGTCCGTCCGACACGATCACCTGAATACGGCCGTCCTGGATCGCCTTGTAGAGCACGTAACCCTCGGCTCCCAGGACGTCCACCAGGGCCCTGATGGACTCCAGCTCTGTCTTGGCCTTCTCGTTCTTGTTCTTCTGCGCCGCGTTCTCCTCGATCGCCTGCTGGGCGGCAGCCAGGGCGTCACGGACGCCCTGAGGAGGCTGCGGCTGCTGGAGGGTGACGGCGAACTTGGTGAAGAACCCTGCGCCCCCCTGCTCCTGGATGAACTGGGCGGCGTACTTGGCGACCGACTGCTCCCATTGCTGTTTGATTGCCGGGTTGGAGAACAGGTCCTTCCAGCCGTACTCCTTGGCTGCGGCGTCCATCGCCCGGTCGAGCGGCTGGCCGATATAGACCCCGAGCAGCTTCCGCCAGCCCTCGTCGTCATATGCCTTGAACTTCAGGCCGATCTGCTCGTGGAACTGCTGGAGCGTCTTGCAGTCGGTGGCCAAGCTGAAGGTGGCCACGCCCGACACGGTCATCTCCAGGTTGTCCTTGGACACGACGGTGAGCGGCTTAGCCTCGGCGTCGGGCTTGTCGGCGAACTCGAACGTCCTCTGCCCGGCAGGGTAGGTGTAGGCGGCGTCGCCGGGACCAGAGATGTCCTGCTGGCCGGGGTTGATGCAGTTCTGGAAGGTGGTGGAGGAGAACGTTCCAGCGTCGTACACGATGCCGACCTGGTCCGGCTCGGGCGTGGTGATCGTGCAGGCCGTCGCCGTGAGCGCGACAGCGAGCAGGGCGACGGGCGTGAGCTTGCGGTTCATGAGCGGATGTCCTTGCGGGTGGAGGGGCGAGTGTGGAACTTGCGGATCTTCAGGTCGAGCAGCTGGGCGGTCGGGTCGACGCCGAGCTGCTCTCTGGCCATCTGGTGGAGCTCGGCAACGAACTCGCGGTGCTGGGCGAGCTCGCGCTGGTTCGCGCGGGCGTCCTTGACGCGGGACTGGATCCACACCACGGCGACGTAGGCGACCGCGATGATGGCGACCGCGATGATGGCGACGAGGGCCAGGCCGATGACGGCCCTCATGAGCGCCTCCGGGCGAGCTCGGCATCGATGCGCTCCTGCTGCGCGTCGTCGACCTCCAGGCGGACCATGTCCGCGATGAGTACCGCCGCGGGCCGGTTGGCGAACCGGCGGCCTTCGCGCTCGCGGTCCTGGACGAGGGCGTGCGCGATCGGCGCGGTGACGACGAGGTTGTGCTTGGCGAGAAGCGCGTCGAGCGCCTCGACCGTCGGCACCTCCGCGGGCGTGCAGCCGTACCAGAACACCTCGGTCTCATCGCCGTCCGGGTCGTCGCCTGGCTCGAACGCCATCAGGAAGTAGGTGGACAGCGGCGCGTCCCAGCCGACCTCAGTCGTGCGACCTGCGGAGGCACCAGGCTCGTTGGCGATGGTGTAACGGCTCATCAGCGCAGTCCCTTCGAGATGACGGCGACCGCCGGAGCGGCGATCACGTGCAGCAGGAGGGAGGTGACGACGGCGTTGCCATAGGTCATCTCGGGGATGACGGCCCACCACTGGTGGTGGAGGTAGGTGACCGCCAGCATGATCAGCCAGGAGTTGACCAGCCAGTAGGCGACCATCATCAGAAAGGCGAGGAGCATCGTCACTCGCCCCTGTCGGCGGCGCCGGTGACGCCCGCCCATTCGAGGTCGTCCGAAGTGCACGGACGCAGCTCGACGCTCTCGCCGTCGTCCTCCTCGATGGCCTGCCTGGCGCATCGCTCGAACTCGCGTAGCGCGTAGGTGAGCGGAAGCGGCCTGTCCGGCGACACGGGGGTGCCGTCCACGAAGACGTACCAGTACGGCCCCTTCTCCTCGTCGTAGTCGATGACGCTGTAGTCGGCGCTGCCGTCGCCGTTGAGCACGATCTGCTCCTTCAGCAGTTCCATGGCGTGTCCTTTTCGGGTGAGGTGGCTTTCCGCAAGCGGTTTCGCTTGCGGGTTAGGTGGCTTCGTTGGTGGGGGCCGCGAACACGCGGTCCACCACCTTGCCGAGATGCGGGTCGATGGCGCCCAGGGCGCTCTCCAACTCGCCCGGGGCGAAGGTGTGGGTCTCGTCGCGATAGCAGGGCGCGTCCGTACGGTGCGTCAGGCCGGGCGCGGCCGGTTGGCCGCAGGAGCACAACGCCGCGGCGGTGGCTCGCTGCTCGTCTGCACGCCGCAGCTGGGCGATCCTGCCCTTCAGGTCGTGGTGGTAGGCCGCGACCACCCGTGCCAGTTTGTCCGCGATCCGCTCTGCTTCGGCCAGCGCGCTCAGGTCGCCTCCTGCGACCGGGATACGGAGTTGGCCTGCCACGAGGGTGATCTCCTCCAGGCTGACCTGGTGGTAGATCTGATCGGGGCTGAATGGCGTGTCAGCGACGAAAATCTGTCTGATCATGCTGAGGCTCCGTTCGGGGGGTCACGTGCGGGTACGGCTCTGGCGAGCCCGCTGGGCGGACTTGCAGATGGGGCAGCGGCATCCCCAGTTGTGGTAGGCGCCGGAGGTGCCGTGCGGCACCAGCTCTGGATTGGTGCGAGCCTTCTCGCGGAGGTTGGCCCGAGTGATGCGGAGCCGCTCGGCTACCGCGGCTGTGCAAGGCTGGCAGCGGCAGCCGCTGTTGTAGGTTCCGGCCTTGCCGTGCTGGCGGGCCTTCTCGCGGGTCATCAGCTCTGCCCGTTCGCTTCGGTGCGGGCGGCCTCGGCCTGGGTGATGATCGTGGTCCAGACGTCGATGACGCCTCCGGCGGCGTTCAGGCTCTCGAGGAGCGTGGCGATGTCGGCCGAGGTGAGCTCATCGGGCGTGGAGATGGTGCGGCCAAGAAGGGCGGAGGTGTCGCGGAGCCGGTCTTCCTTGGTTTCCACGCCAAGCCCCTGGAAGAGGCCCCCGATCTGGGAGAGCTGAAGGCTGCGCTCGGCTTCGATTTCGGCTCGCAGCACTCGCAGCGCGGTGATGACTCGTGTGGCTTCCTCGTTCGTGAGGTCGCTGCTCGACGTGATCGGGCGGTTGAGGAAGTGGGAGAGGTAGGCGAACCGCTTCTCGTCGTTGGCGGCCGTGGAGCCCTTGCCCACTGCGGTGGTGACACCGCAGTCCTTGAGCAGCGCATGCATCTCGGCCTGCTGACTCTTACTGATCATCACGATCGGCTCAGACTCATGCTCCTCCTCGTCGTCGACCAACTCAGCCTCGTCGATGTCGTCCTCCGGCGCGGCCTGCGTCACCGGATCGGCCGGGGTCTGGGCCGCGAGGTTGAGGGCGTGCATGACCTGGGCTGCTTCGGCTCCGGTGAGGTCCTCGGTCTTCTGCACCGTTCGGCCCACGGCCTTCGTCAGGTAGGCGGGCGCGGTTTCCTTGGTGTAGCCCTGGGCGACCATCGCCGCGCTAATCTCGTTGCGCTGCTTCCTGGTCGCCTTGCCCGTCTCCTGGGGTCCGTCGCCTCGACCGGGGTTGACGCCGAGCGCGTCGCCGAGCGCCTGGCCGTGGGGCGGCTTCGCGTCCGTGATGATGATGGACCCGTCTTCGTTGACTTCCGCGCCGAGCTCTTCAGGGGTGTAGCCGACGCCACGCAGGGCTTCCTCGCAGGCTTCGCGGGCTGCTTCGGTGATGGCGCGGGCCTTGAGCATGGCCTCGGGGTAGTTCTGCCACACCTTCTTTGCCGTAACCCCGGCGGCCACGGCGCGGGCCCACGTCCATTCCGAGGTGAAGACAAAGTCGGGGTCATCAGCACGGACGATCGTGGCGACCGCCTTCTCCAGCGCGCCGGTCTGCGGATTGCGCTCGACCCAGATGCGCAGCCTGTGGCCGGCGTCCCGCACGAGTGCGGAGATGAGTCCGGAGGAGGCGCAAGCCCGGCCTTCGATGATGTGAACGCCGAGGATCGCGGCCATCGGGGAGATGCCGAGCGAGCGGCCGAACTCGACCGCATACAGTACGTTGCCCGGCTTGTTCCGGTACTGGGCTGGCAGGAGGTCCGACACGGCCAGAGCCTTGGCGTACTCCTGCCGTTCGACGAGGCTGTCCTCGCGATGGATCACGGCGGGCAGAGTCTCGGTGGTCATCAAAATGCTCCTATGAGCTCGGAAATGTCGGGCAGGGTCTTCTCGAACTTCAGGAAGGGAACGCCTTCCGCGCCTTTGGCCATGCGGATAGCGACCAGGTCGCCGTTGAAGTAGGCCCGGCGGGCGGTGCCCATCGCGACCAGCAGCTTGCCCTTGGCCGTCAGTACTGCTGCTTCTGCGGATTCGAGCTCCTGCAGCGCGTCGATCACCTCGATGGCCAGGCCGGGCTCCATGAAGTACTTGCCAGCGCGGTCGATCAGAGGATGCTGGCGGCGCAGCGACTCGTACGTGGCCTTACGGTCGTCCAAGTCGGGCACGTCTCCTAGGAGGAGTGAGGCCATGAATGACTCGCATCGTTCGCGGATCACGGCGGCGTAGTGCTCGTCGTAATCCACCACGTACTCGCGGAATTCGAGCCTGCCGGTGAGCAGGCCGACGCGGGTACGGCGGGCGCCGATGGTGTCCATCTGGAACAGCACCTGGACGAGGTAGTACAGCGGGATCTCGTCGGTGCCGGGCCTGCCCCAGTCGCGGCCGTCCGCGTCGGTCTTGCACTCGATCAGCTCGGCCAGCTCGTCCCCGGCGTACAGGAGCCGGTCCGGCGAGGTGAGCTGCCAGGGTCGGTCGTTATTGACCCAGGTGCCGCCCGGCAGCATCCGATACTCCGGGTGCCGGTCGGCCAACCAGTTCGCGACCGCGGGCTCGAGATAGTGGCCACGCGCCTGTTCCTTGGTCTGCGGTTCCGGTTCCACCAGTCCGGCCATCAGGCACCACAGGGAGAACGGCGACTCCCACGGCGACAAACCGAGAACTGCGGCGGCCTTCGACGCGGACATGTAGCGAAACCAATCGGGCGAGCCGGGCTCGATGGTCGGGACCTGGTGGGCGGTCAGAGCCGTCACAGACCACGCTCGCGCTCGTACTCCCACTCGCCGTAGCCGCCCAAGGCTGGTCCGCCGCGCCACGTCGGCACTGGACGGTACGGGTGACGCCGCTGCTGGGCGGGCTGGTCATCGTAGAGAGCTCCTATGTAGGCGTGGAGCTCGTCCTCGCTGGGCGGTTGCTCTCCCGGCGGATTGATGGTGGCGCTGGTCACGGGGTGGGCTCCGGGACGGATTCGGCGATCAGGACGTGGCGGCGGACCTTGTCGATCAGCGTGTCGGCGAGGTCGGATGCCTCTCGGGGGGTGAGGTCTTCGGGGAGGCTTTCCACGAGTGCGGCACGCAGCGGCCCGTAAGCGGGGCATGTCTCGTGCTGGTAGGTGGAGAGCGCGAGGATCGCGACGGGCTTGCCGTACTGCTTGCCGATGTCACGCACAGCGTGGGTCTCGACGTCGGGCATGGCCATCACTCGCCACCCGCAGCGGCCAGGAGAGTCTCGCTGCTCACCGGCTGGGTCTGGGCCGCGAGGTCGAGTAGCGCGATCAGCGGCTCCCAGACCGTCATGTTGGCAGTTCCGCTTGCGAGAGCGGCACGGGCCTGGTCGAGGCGGTAGGAGTGGCCGGGGATCTGCATCCAGGCGAGCCCGGCGATGTGGCGGTAGGCATAGAAGCGGGGGCTGCGATTGTCGGGCGTCCGCCGGACGACGACGTCGAGGTGGTCGGCGTGAACCACGGTCCACGTGCTTCGGCGGGTGCGGATGCTGAGCGTCGAGGGGATGAGTCGAGGCATCGCAGGCTCCTTTTCGGGTGAGGGCTACTCGGTGGACGCGCCGCTGGCTTGGGCGATGCGCTTGTTGATGTGGTCGAGCTCGGCCTTACGGCGTTTGAGCTCCAGCTGCACGAGGGCGAGCTCTTGCGTGGCCGCAGTGAGTTCAACGGCCACGTATCGGTGGAGCAGATGGTCTCGGAGAGCCTGGCGTGGGATGCGGAAGCTCTTCTTGTGGATCGGGATGTTGCCCAGGCTGTTGTCTCGGATGAGCCCGAGGACGGTGGACTCGCTCACGCGCATGGCGAGCGCGGCCTGTTTGACGGTCAGGATGGTCACGGCCGGGGGAGCCACCGCGTCGAGAATGCCGTCTACCAGGGCTTCTGCGCTTTCGGTGGTGTCGTTCAAGGGGTTCCTGTCCCCCATTTCGACCTTGGTTGGTGATGATCTACAAGCACAATCAGACGCTAGTCGGTTGTGCGCGAAAGTCAATGATTTTCGGGAAATTCTCGAAAAACACGTACGCTCTAGCGATGCTGGGAATTGCCTGTAGGTACTGGTATTCCGCGTACTCGCTGGTACGGTTGGCGCAACAAGCGCAAAAACCGCAGGATCACGGAAACCACGAAGGAGCAGGCTGTGACCACCAAGCAGAGCGGCTCACCGGCGCTGCCGCCCGAGGCGGTCCTTGTACGTCAGCTACGCGAACGGCCCAGCGCTCTGACTCGCAAGATGAGCCTGTCCACTGCGATGGAGCGCCTAGCAGAAGTCAGCGAGGACGGCGTCGGCTTCTCCGACGGCAACTGGCGCAACATCGAGACCGGCCGAAAGATCGCTCAAGACTGGGAGCTAGTGCTCATTGCACTCGTCGTTGGCGCGACTCCCTCACAGCTTGAGGAGGTCGGCCGGGATAGTGCCGCCAGCCTGCTGCGTCAGGAGATCGACAAGCGGGCCCAGGTTGAGCTAGCGGCGACCCGCTTCGACCTGAACGACATTCCACAGGAGACAAAGCAGAAGCTGCTGCGTCAGCTGGCCGAAATCGACCGCCTGCCCGGGGCAACCGAACAGGACCGCGTACAGATGCGGGAGGTTCTCTTCAACCAGCTCAACGCGCTGCTGGACATGCACGCCGCGACCTTGAAGCTCCGTTCCCGATAGAGGCCGGGACTTCCGACTTCATCGGCCTCCAACGCAGCGGCCCGCACGCGGTATCTGGGCCGAAGGTGTCACGCTTCGTCGCAGAGCCACCGGGGGAACTGCTCTTGCTCGTGCAGGACACCCAGCTCGTAGGCCGCGACGGCGGCGGCCGCACGGCCATTCCACCGACTCATGCGGACCACGCACACAGATGCGGGCAGGGGTACGCAGACCAGCCAAACCACCAGCAAGCTCGCCGAATGCGCCGTCACAGTTGACCGCGCACACATGAGGGCGAACGCGGCTACTGCGATGGCCCAGCCGGCGGCTGCGAAAGAGTGGCATGGGCTCAGTCTGGTCCGAGTTGGCGGCATGGGATTCCTCGCGTTCGTGTGGCCAACGGAGCGCAATTCGCAAGTAGAAGCGCTGGCGACTCTAGGTGAAAGATCCGGTCCGCAGGTGTAGGGGCTGGATCGTTCCTTTCGGCGGCACCCTTTCAGTGATCGTGGCGCCCCCGAGTCAGGGCTTCCCGGCCTGGCTGGAACCGGGTACAGGTGTGTCCATGAGTTCCTGCACGTGAACGGAAACGGCGGCCAGCCATTCGGCGTCTGAGTCGAGGTCTACCCCACCTTCGAATGCGGCAAGGTTCGCACGCTCCACAGTGGGCGTAGTGCCCTTGGCTTGCACGGCGTGAACGATGAGAGACGCCTGAACGTACCGGTCCCTCTCCGCACCGGACAGCTGCCGACGGTCGGCCTCGGCTTCAGCTGCCTCCGCAGCCTGCTGGTCATAGAAGGGCGCAAGGTTAATGATTCCTTCGCGAATCTCCATCACTCGGGCATACCGGGTGCGGTGAACGTGAGGGAGACCGAACCCGCGGCGAGGTTCTGAAAGGAGCGCCGGTGCGCCGTTCGCGTGGCCGTCCTCGCAAACGGCACGCCAGAGGAAGTCCAGTCGGCGCGCTTGGTCTCGGTGTCTGATCCATACCGGAACGCTCAAGATCATTCCGGAGATGGAGGCGTACCCGAGCCCAACGGTAAACAGCATGATGCCGAATCCGACGCTGTAGAGGTAGCCGTGGTTGGGGATCACCAGCGTTGGCGACGTCACCGATACAGATCCGGTCTGCAAGAACAGGACGACGACCTTGAGTGCAACACCCAGCAGCAGGAGGTAGAGCGACGCGTGGACGATCCACATGCCGCGCCGGACGTGGGTACTGATCGCCTGACGGGTGTACTCCCGCACCAGGCTCAGGGAGCGGATCATGGCGTAGCCCATGTACGCCATGGCGGCAAGGAGGAAGATCCGGCCGTGAATTTCGAAGCTGTTGGTGAGAGCTGCCGGGTCCTGGCGGATCTGCTTCGGGGCCAGTAGCCACGCGCCGGTCACTACGCAGCAGGCGATGCTCAACACAATCCGCTCGCGACGAGTACGGGACAACGCCGCGTAGCCGCGCAGTGAGTAGAGGAAGAACGCCATCACCAGGTAGGCGCACACCAGGGTGACAAGGTTCACCGAGAGCTTGGCGATGCCCACCTCGATCCCGTCCAGCGTGGAACGGGCTGCGGGCAAGTTGACGATGTTTGCTAAGAAGATCGCCACGATCGCGGCGATCACAGTTCGCAGAGGCAGGTCGTCGGGAGCTCGCCAGACCTGCACAAGCTTGACCGCCAGCACGACGAGTCCGACAACGACTACGACGAAACAGACGAAGACGGCGTTCACAGCCACCCCTGGTGGTGAATGAGCGAAAGGTGCGGGTGCTTGCCGGGGTCAGCCCGGTCAAGAAGACGGGGATGAGTCGCGTTCACGACGCTGGCCCATCCCAGGATGATCGTGGCTGTCAGCTCGGCCTTCCGACGCTTGATGATGGCGTCATGTATGGCGAGTTTCCGCTCCACAGGAGAGTTGACGGGTGGCCTGAGGGTGAGGCGTAGCCTGCGCAGGAGCACCCTGGTCATGGTTTGCCTGGGCTCCAGGTCAAGGTCGCCTTCACTGTGCTCAGCGATCAGCCTGCCCAACTGCTGCACGATGATGTGGTGCTGGTGCGGCAGCGAGGTTCGAGCCTCGTACACGATCGCGTGACCGCCTCCAGGTAGTTCGAGGAGCTGGCCAGTCGTTCCGTGCGTGTCGAAGGCCCAGGGCACCAGCCTGATGGGGGCTTCTCTCCATTCGGCGAAGCGCTGGCACAGGTCGTACACGTCCAGCGGCGGCTTGATGTTCAGCTTCCGCAGCAGTCTGCGACATTGACGCGCCACCGCGCGCTCGCTGACCCTCGTCGAGGGCTGTGCCCTTGTTCTCCATCGGAATCGCACGCTACCTTTGATCATCTTTTCCAGATACCAATGTGAGTGGTGGTCATGAACCCTCAGGACAGGGATCCGCGCGAGATCAATGCGTTAATGATCGAGCGGATCAAGGGGATGCCGGTGCGGCCCTACATCGAGGGCGGCTACGTGCTGCGCGTCATGGTGACGCGTGGTCGCCAGAGCGGTCAGGAACGTTCCACGCCGATCGCCGTGGTTCAGCTCGATGGCAACCAATTCCTGGTTGCTCCCAACCGAGAACGGCAGTGGGTGCGCAATCTCCTCGCCGATCCCACCTGTCGCCTGCATGATGTCGTAGAGCCGGTGCAGGCCGTGCTGGTTGACGGCGAGCAGGCTGCTCGGGTCATCAAGACATATCTGGCGGTGCTGGTCGATCTGCCGTGGGCTCTGCAGGCTTTCGCCTACGACCCCGACGCCAGCCTTGAGACGATCATGGAGCACATTGACCGCACGGCAGTCTTCCAACTTCACCCGTAGGGGCCGGATGACGGCCTGCGGGTTCACCGTTCCGGGTTCGCTCCGTGCGCGCGCCGTCATTGGGTACCGTCCCGGCGCGAGTCGTGCTCCAGCTCGGGCATGACAGGCTTGCCTTCCATTTTGGCAAGCTCGCCCGCGATGTTGATCAGACTCTGTCTGCCCAGCTCGGACAGGCTTCCTGCGCGCACAGCAAGGATCCGCAGGTCGCTATTGGCCATCGCCAGACGCAATCCAAGCTCAACTTCGGCTTGGGCTGCATAGCCGGCGTCGAAGAAGTACGCGATGTCCAGGCCAAAGAACTCGGCGATCGCAGCCAGGTGCTGGACGGTTACCTTGTCGGTCTTGCCGGTGCGCAGCCGCCATAGCGTGGTGTTCGAGATCGGCGTCCCCTGGCGGGTGATCTCCTCGGCCGCTTGCTCGTAGCTGTAGGGAGTTCCATCGTCCTGCAAGCCGGTGTTAAACAAGTGATCGAGCATCTCCGCCAATGGCCGGCGGTACGGCTGGCGCGCCATGCCACCTCCCCATCACGTGAGAGTTATACGATCTTCTGCGCGTCACGACAGAGTGACACGATCACCTGTGGGGCACAAGAGATAACTTGTGGCCATTTTGGCTCTGCAACTCCCGCGAGTGAGGCATGCGGTGAGTGGAAGCCTCATCTCCGACACGGTGACCCGGCTCTGAACAGCGGACTTAGGCGCACACCCCCTGTCTAGGCAGGGACCCCAAGAAGTCAGTACCGATGATAACGATCAGCTATCGCCGCACCTCGCGCCCATGGCACGGGAATCCCGAGACATGCAATGGTGTGACCATCGGGGATCACGGACCTCTTTCCCATCCAAAGAAGGCTCGCATGAGACGAACGGCCCGAGCCGTGGCGGCGGTCGTCACGCTATGCGGAGCGGCCACGGTGATGATCGCCAGCGTCGTCACGCCAGACGCGTTGGAACACCCCCTCCTGACATGGGCATTCGTTGTTCTCCTCGCCTCCGGCGCGCTCCTCGGAGGCCCTCTCCTGCCACGCAAGGGCCCGGTGCCTCTTCCCCCGGCGGACGCCTACCGCCAAGGACGAGATGACGCCCAAGGACGGGAAAGGTAGAGGCACGCGCTCTCGACACCATCACCGGACAAGGTGCCGTCACTCCTCCAGGTCGAACTCGCCATTAAGCATGCCGTTGCGGAAACACGCCCACTCGAAAGGCGTGAAGGAGAGCACGATGCCCGCACCCTCGGCTTTCGTATCCCCAACTTCGATGCGGTCGCCGATGCGGCGCACCTTGACGCAGCCATCTGCGGTGTCCGACCACGTGCTCTTACGCCACTCGGGAGTCAGCACTACAGCTCCTTCAGGATGTCCGAAATCAGAGCGGCGGACTTCTCGGGAGTCAACGCCAAAGCCGCGAGGTGATCGAAGCGGCGCTCGTACTCACGGACGGTGTCGATCCTATCGGCGACTCGTTCGTCCAGCGGCGTCTCAAAGTACACGTAGTCAGCTCCGCCGGGGAGCGATAACAACACGAAAGACCCGCTCAGACCAGGGTGCGCGCCCACCGTTTCTTCAAGCACCTGAAGGGTCAGATTCGGCCGATTGGAGATGAGAGTCAATCTCTCCAACTGCTCGCGCATGATGTCATGGGTGCCAATCCTGCGGTGGAGTGCCTGTTCTCCGAGGAGCGCGTGCAGTTGGACCGGGAGGTCGCAGTTCAGCAGGGCATCCTGTCTGGCCAGGCGCGCCTTGACCTGGAGCTCGATCAGCCGAGTAGAAGAGCCGTGGCGGCCGACGGCAAAGATCTCTCGCGCATAGGCGGCCGTCTGGAGCAGACCAGGAACGAGAAGGGGTTGCCAGGAGCGTTCGATCGTGGCTTCGGTTTCGAGCGCGATGTACTCCCCTATGACGGCGTCGTACTCTTTCCACCAAGGCTTCATGCGGGCCTGACGCGCAAGGTCGTTGCACGCTGTCCTGGTCTCAGAACTCACCTCGTACACGTCAAGTAAGTCAGCCAAGTCACCAGGCGTGGGCAGCGTCTCCCCGGTCTCGATTCTGGAGAGCTTGGTTCGGCTCCACGCCCGTCCCATCGGGCGTAGCCGAGCGACCGCGTCGATCAGCGTCAGGTCACGATCGGCGCGCATGTCGCGAAGGAGCTGAGCAAGGTGGCGCTGGCGCAGAGGAGGGCTGAGGCGCTGCATCGTGGATTGTCCATGCTGGTGGGGCGGCTAGTGACGGGATTCTTGCACATCGAGGAGCCTGCGGATTACGCCGACGATGGCTGAAGGTCGTCGAGCGTCACGAGCAGCTGCTTGGCGAGGGTGTGCTCAAGCTGGCGGAAGGAGTCGATGGTGATGAGGCGATTCCATTCGGCCACGCTCAAGCCCGTCTGGGATATCTGAACGACGTCGCCCACTACCGCGTACGGCGCAGCAGCTCGCACGGTATAGACGCGGGCCTCTGAACCAAGCCTTGGGCAGGAGTCCAGGGCCTCGGAAACGCAGCCCTGGCACGTGGGCGGTGCGTTCGTGAACGGAACCCCCTGCGGGGTCATCTCGGGCGATTCGGCCAGCACCCAGTTGATACGGCGGTCATCGTTCACTGCTGTCCCACCGCACACCTGACACAACAAGTAGAGCATGCATCGCCGCTGCCGGAGGGTGTTGACGAGCCTCCATTCAGGCTTGCCTCGACGATGCAGCCCCGGCCGGTACCAGAGCACACCCAGCATCCAGTCCTGCTCGCCCGCACCGACGAAACCAAGCCTCCAACCCTCGGTGGCGCCAGCGTCGAGGACGACGGCGAACGGACGCTGGACGCACTCCTCGTCGTAGGCGGTGACGTACGGGACGCGCAACCGCGAAACGACCGTCACTGTTGCCCAATGGCCAGCAGGCGGCCCACCCGCGTGTAGTCCTGCGGGGACACCATGCCAAAACCCTCAACGAACAGCACAGACTGCTCAGATGCCCACGGCTGCCACAGTCTCAACAGGCCGTCGAGGTCGGCCACGCCAAGCGCGTCCACAACCGCGGGCACTGGAGCCTTCTGTAGCAGGGCCCTAGTTGTCGAGGCCATCGCATAGCTGTAGGTGGTTTGATGCATGGCCGACACCCAGGCGACCTCGGCCAGGCGAAACCTCTCATCCCGCTCGCCGCGCCACGAGCCCATCAAGCGGCGCCAGCGCTCGAACTGCTCCGCGAAGGAGTAGGCCATCGCCTCACGGCAGGTCGAGACAGTCTTCGCCGCGCCATCGGCGTCGTCGGGGATCTCACTCATGCACCCATCACAACGGCGAGTAACGATGCGCAGACAGATGTCGATGGGGGACACTGAGGGACACGAGCGTGTCCCCTTCCCTGCTGATGAGGTGCCAGGACATGAGCGAAGCGGGCAGGCCCCCGGCCTGGGCCGACAGCATTCGCGACGAACGGCGCGCCAAAGGCTGGTCCCAGAAGCACCTGGCCGCGGAGCTGTTCAAGGCGGCGAGCACCTGCTCCGTTGTACTACCCGAGTTCGATTCCGTGGTTCGTCGGATCAAGTCCCATGAGGCCGGAACGTACAAACCGAAAGACCCGTACCCGCTGCTGTACTGCCGCGTGTTCGGTATCGACGAAGCCGCCCTGTTCCAAACCGTGCCCCAGCTTGCGGAACCCGCCGTAGACGACCTCATGGAGCACGCCTCGTGGGTCGAGCGAACTAACGTGGGTGACTCCACCATTGCCATGCTCGACGAGACCCGCTACCACCTCGGGGAGAGGCACACACTCACACCGCCTGCTCAGATGCTCGCCAGCGTGCTCCGCTATCACCGCCAGGTTCATGGACTCCTGCACGGCGGCAAACAGCGGCTCAGGCAGACCCGTGAGTTGTTCCGCATAGACGCTGACCTCCTCGCGCACGCGTGCATCCTCATGGGCGACCTCTACGACGACGAGTCGGCGGCGGTCTACGGTGAGGCGGCACGGCTGTCCGCAGAAGAGGCCGACGCAAGCCAGGCCGCGGCACTGAGCGCCCAAGCGAAGACAGAGCGCTGGCGACGCCGGTATACGACGTCCGCCGATGCTGCTCGTCGCGGTTTCGATTGCAGTCCGGCCACCCCGCTGCGTGTGCTCCTGGCGTGCCAGGAGGCGAACGCGGCGAGCCTGCTGGGTGACTTCTCGCGTGCCCAGGCCGCGCTCTTCCGCGCGGAAGATGCTGCCCAGGTAGTCAGCGACGATTCCGGAGTGACCCCATGGTCCTGTCCTGCGCCGCGCCGATCCCTGTATGCCCTGTCCGTGGCCCTCCAGGCTGGGGACGCGAGAGCGGCCCTGGACGCGGCGGACGCGGCTGAGAGTGCGTGGGCTGATGGAGTTCCACGGGTTGTCGCGTCGTGGGCGCAGGTGCGGTTCGGCGCGGGGATCGCCTACGTGATGATGAACGATGTCGAAGCGGCGGCCGAGCACATCGCCCCTGCGCTACTCCTGCCACCCGAGCACCGACTGGCCACGATCACCAGCTATCTGGTGCGCATGGACTCGCGCCTGCAAATGCCTCAGTTTCGCGGCTCCGATACGGTGTCCACCTTGCGCGAGCAGATCAGTGCATTCACCTCAGCTCGCGCTCTTCTTCCCGCCACGGAGGACGCGTGAGCCCCCTACCTGTACAGATGGCAAACCGTTGGGAGCTTCGCCGATCCCTGATGCTGCCGCCCGGCCAGGGCTTGCTCTACTGGCACGTGCTGCTGGGAGACGAGCCTGATGCGGTGGCCATCGTGCAGGAAGCTCAGGCTCGCCTCGGTGGGCTGTCCGGGCTCGACCTAGTACCGCTCACCCACATCCATCTGACGGTGCTGGTCGCTGGCTATTCTCACGAGATCACCAGCGCCCAGGTCGACGAAATGGCTCGGGAGGCTGGGCGTGAACTGGCCGAGGCCGAACCCATTTCGGTGACCTTAGGCCGAGTGCTGTACCACCCGGAAGCGATCATCTTGGCGGCTCAGCCCGCCGAGCGGCTAGCGCCGCTCCTTGAGGCGGCTAGGACGGCTACCCGCGCGGTCACTGGTCAGGAAGGACGCCTCGCTCACGACTCTTGGACGCCCCATGTGACCGTGGCCTACAGCAGTGCAAACGGACCAGCCGCACCCATCATCAATGCGCTCGGAAAGCGGCTCCCCGACCGAGAGGTGACAGTCCACAGCCTCAGCCTCGTGGCGCAGGATGGGCCCGAAACGACGTGGGAGTGGCAACCCCTGGCAGAGGTACGGCTCGACTCCGCGTGATCAGCACCCTGTTTGTGAGCTGATCGCCTAAGGATTCGGCGTCGTGGGTGCCGCACACCCTCGACAGAGCGGACTTTCCCCTGTTCAGATAGCCCGTCCCATCTACCCCAGAATGCGAACATATGCTCTAATATGTGGCCTAACTGCGCACTTGGAGGCCATCTATGCCGTTCCTGGACTACGCCGACACCATCCTCGCTGTCGTGGCGGCAGGAGGATGGGCCTTGGCCGGCGTGGTCATCTGGCGGCATCGCCGGAAAGAAGCCAACCGCAGACAGGCGTACGAGCTGGGAATGCTTCACGCACAGGAGATGACGGAGGACTTTCGCGCCGTCCAGCGCTGATGAATGAAGCCCCCGACGGATCGCCGGGGGCCGGTGCGGATGTGATGACATTCAACGCCCGCAAGCCGAATTTAGCGGCTGGTGCCGCCGTCCACAATCTGCCGGAGCTCGTAGATCGTCAGACCTACCCCAGCCGGGTCGGCGTTCCTCGTCATGTCCACGATGTCCTGCCGCTTCACCAGCGGCCGGGTCGTGGACGGCTCAATGAGCGGCGGTTGGCAGGCCGCGATGATGGCCTCCTCCATGGCGGCACGCGCCCGATAGAAGGTCTCGATCGCCGTAGACAACTTGTCGGCCGCCGCCTGCTGCTGTTCGGCCAGAGTCGGCCAATCGTGCGCCCTGGCTCGCCGGTCCTCGGCATCCCAGCGGTAGGCGGTGGCCACGGGGATCTCCAGATCGGCGGCGGCCTCCGGCACGCTCTTGCCCTGGCGGAGGAGTGCAGTCAAGGCTTCCCGCCGCGAGACCTCTATCATGATCGTCATGATATCGCCTTTCTCTTGAGAATCTCGCTGACGTGGTCGTTGTAGTAGGCCAAACTCCACAAGGACCCGCAGCCACCCACGGCAGCGTCGCACTCGATCCACTCCTCCCCCGCCGTACGGATCAGCGCGCGAAGGTCACACGACGGGCAGGGGCCGATCAGTTCCTGCACGTGGACCGTCCACGGGGCCAGCCCGTGAGCTGCTCTGCGCAGTGCGCCGATCTCCTCCATGAAGTCGACGATCCACTCCCTGCCAGCGGCCCACTCCACGTGCCGGGCGAGAAGCGCGGCAAGCTCCGCAACGCCTGCGGTGATGGGGTAGACGAGGCCCCGGTGCTCGCAGATCAGCCACGTCCAGCTCTTCAGGGTGCTGGGAATCGACGGCGGACCTACCTGATCATCGTCGTCCCCACGGTACGGCACGGAACCGTCGTTGATCATGCAGAGGACATCCAGCCGTGCGGGCACAGGCGCTTCGGTTCGTCCGCCGGAGACCTTGTCACCGCCGCTGGTTCCTGGCATCACGTGCTCGCTGAGCCAGCGGTGCAGCGCAGGCGTCACGCCCAGGTCGCGCCGGAGCCGGTTTGTGCACGGAAGGCAGATCAGCTGCCCGTCCGCAGCCTGCCGGGGATCGCCGTCTCCGCCGCAGCGGGGGGCAACGCACAGGGTGGTTTGGGTCAAGGGGCTCCCTCCAGTCATGGGCGAGGTTATTCCGCAAGCGAAACCGCTTGCGGAATGACCCTCCATTGTGGCTGGTCACCCCAACCGCAGCGCCATGACGAGGTAGCGGTACTCCGGATGGTCGGCGTCCTCGGTCACCATCACAGGCTTTGCCGGTTGGTTCATGCCAAGACGAACACGCGGCGTGTCCACGCCGACGAGGCCGTCCAGCAGGAAACTCGGCTGGAATCCGACGGTCACAGGCGGGCCCGACACATCCGCCTCCACAGATTCAGTGGCTCTTCCGAGACCACCGCCACCGGCCTCAACGAGCACCTGGCCGTCGCTGAACGACAGCCGCACCGCCGTGCTCTTCTCCGCCACCAACCCGATGCGCTTGACCGCCGCGATGAGCGAGGCCCCGTCGACCTGGGCCCAGGTCTGATAGTCGAGCTTGAGCCGGGCCCGGTAGTCGATGTAGTCCTCGCCCAGCATCCGGATCGTGGTGAGGCGTCCGGCACCGGAGATCGACACCAGTTTGTCGTTCCAGCCGATCTCCGCCTGGCCTGAGCCGTACCCCTTCACGGTGCTTTCCAGCTCCGCAGCCGGCACCATCATGAACGCAGGCGGAGCCGCCTTCTTGCCCTGCGGGGGGATCGTGGACCATGCGAAAGTGCGGCCCGCAATCCGGTACCGGTCAGTGGCGGCGGCCCACACGTTCTCGCCTTCGATGTCAAAGCGGACGACGCACAGCATCGGGAGCGTGGTGTCCTTCGACGCCGCTGCGGTGACCTGTCCGGCTACCTGCTGGAGCAGCGCGCCGCTGACGACCGCGCTCGGGTTCGGAGGCGCGGGCAGCTTCGGGTAGTCGTCAACGGGCATGGTGAGTAGCCCGAATTCGGCCGTACCGCAGCGCACGATCATCTCCGCCTCGGACAAGGACAGTTCCACCGCCTTGCGTGGCAGGCTCTTGCACACCTCGACGAGCAGCCTGGCGGGCAGCAGCGCCCGTCCTGGCTCGGCGACCTGCGCAGTGATGTCACACTGCGCGGATATTTGATAGTCGTAGGCCGACAGCCGCAGCTTGTCGCCTTCTGCTTCCAGCAGCATGCCCGACAGGACCGGCGAGACAGGTCGGGATGCGACGGCCCGGCCGGTCCAGGCGACAGCGTCGCGCAGGAGCGCGAGGTCGAGCGTCACCTTCATGATGTCGACGTCTCCTTCTTCCTCTTCCGGGGCTTCATAGGCTTCAGCTCGTCTGGCTCGCCGAACAGCTCCTCGGCCATGGACGGGTCATAGCGCCGCACACACTCCTCGCATGAGGAGAAGCCCCCGGGTGAGGAGGCGGCGCGGAGATTCAACCAGCCGGATCCTTCGACCAGCGACAAACCTTCGGCGATCCAGTGGCAGTCGGCGTGGACGTGACCGATGGAGCCCTCTGGGTACCACGGCCTGACCCAGTCGTTGAACTGTGCCCAGCTTGAGCCAGCCAGCGTTTCAGCTTGCGGTTGCGCCGTCACGCGTGAAGCTCTTCGCTCTCGATGGCCAAGGCAACCGGAAGACCCAGCGCCCACACGTGGACCTGGTGTCCTGGCAGGGGGCGACGGAGGTACTCCATCGCCATGGACAGACAGCCGAGCAGAATGTACTCGCCAACCCAGTAATTCATCCTCACCACGTGCGTGACCGGGACAGCGTCCTCGCAGTGCTCGCACAGCACCGGCCGACTCAGCTCGCTCATGATCGGCCTTTCTGCGGGTGGCGCTTGACGACCTGGAAACCAGCTCGTGCCACCGCGAAGCGTGCGACGAACGACCGCGTTTCATCCCAGCCGCCGCTATCGGGCTCCTCGACCAGCTCGCCGTCGTACAGCAGCCCGCAGTACGGGCACATGATCGCGGCTAGTTCCTCAACATCGGCTTCGAGTTCGACCGGTCGACCGCAGCACGGCACCGCCGCCACATGCCGTAGACCGACGAGGTGGTCCACCTCCCGGAAAATCGTCCTACCGGCTATCAGGTCCGTGGGACGAACCGTCTCGCTCCGCTGGATTGGCGGGAGCACCGGTACCTGCTTTGGCGGTTCGTCTCGCTTGACGATGTCCAGGTCGGCGCGGTGCAAGGCCATGTCGATCTGGTCGGCCAGGAGCATCGCACGCACTGCGTCCATCCCCTCCCCCGCTGTCGCTAGGACGGCGGCGATTATCTCGACCGGGATGCTGAGCTCTGGCATGACCCGGGCACCGCCCCCAGCCAGCGCGCTGCGAGCGGTGACGACGATGCGCCTCACCAGATCAGCCACCTGGACATGGTTGCCGAGCACCACGAACTCGTCGCAGTTGTATGGCACGGCCAGCACCAGGACGTGGCTGGCCTCCGCAGGCGGCGAGCCCGCGAACAGGTCCTCCCGCTGGTCTGCGCGCAGCAATGCGGCGGTGACCCGATCCGCGTCCGCCGTCATCGTGTAGGTGCCCACGTGGTTCACACCGCCCCAGGGCCGAGCATGGGTTTGCCGTTGGGGTGTTCGGTGCAGCAGATTCCGGCTTCGCGCAGCAGCGAGTCGCCGGGATCGTCAGCGAAGCGGGTCTTGCAGCCGCAGCAGGTGTAGATCCACCCGGCTTTCGGGTGGTCGTCGAGGTCGACGGCGATGGTGTGGCAGGAGGGGCACCGGTGCGCCTTGTCGTGGTTCCACTCCACGACCGGTTCCGCGGATGTCGTCCATACGGCTCCGGGGTTGGCCCGGTGCCATTGACGGTGGTGGGTTGCAGCCTCTTCGGCCGCGACCTTCACGACCTGCCGCGGTGACACGAAGAGGCAGGTACCGGTTCGGCAGATCGCGATGTGCCAGCGGTTGGAGAACGGTTCCACTTTGACGATGAGACGGGTCATTAGTCCTCCTGCCCGAGCCAGGCTCGGATGTGGGGATTGAGGTGGAGGGCGAGCGCTTCGTCGATTGCACGGCCGTCGACCAGCGATCGGCGGTGAGCGCGGCTGTCGAGAACGAGCCGGACGACTTCGGTGAGTGCCTTGGCCATCGAGCAGGTCGGTGTGCCTTCCGGGTAGTCGGTGGCGATGGCGTCGAGGACCAGGCCGAGACCGGCGGTGGTGCCGCCGGGGATGTTCACGGCCACGTCGAGGCACTGCGTCTTGTAGCCCCATGCGCCGAGCTTCAGCGGGCAGTCGACCCAGCCCCGCGTGGTGAGCAGCGTGATCGTGTTCGGATGCACGCCATAAGGGGTGGGCCCGGCGATGAGGAACCCGTACCCCCACCGCGTGGTGTAGGGGACGATCAGCTTTTGCGGGATGTGATGGGCCCGGCAGTGGGCGATCATCTCTCGTTTGAGACCGCGCACGAGTTGGGCGTCGCCGAGCACGGACTGGTCCACCTGGTCAAGCAGGACATGGGCGAACCGATTGCCCTGGGCGGCGGATTGGGCCATCACTCGTCGGCCGCCGCGCGAAGGGCGTCCTTGAGCTTGGCCAGGCGGCCCGACCCGAATCCGGCGTAGCCCAGCATCTCGTCGTCGGTGTGTTGAGCGAGGTGGCCCAGGGTACGGATGCCGACTCCGGCCAGCGGATTCGCAAGATGCCAGGACACGCCGGGCAGCTGCCTGATGGGGTGCGATGCGGGAAGGCCGGTGGCCGCGACCAGTTCGGCGAGGGTGCTCATGATGGTGCTCCGTAGATCGTGATGGGCAGGGTGGTTCCGCAGCAGACCACCGTGTGGTCGCCGCGGATCTCGGGGTCGTGGTTGTTGTGGCCGATCTCGGCGGCCAGGTCGCCGAGCAGGTCGGCGTCGGCCTGGAGCTGGGCCCAGTCGACGCGGATCTCGTCAGGGGGCGGCCAGTGGATGCCCGCGCAGGAATCGCACGGGCATCCGGCCGGGTGCGGCGTCACAGCAGTTCCCACGCTCCGGTGTCGGTGTTGAGGTAGCGGATCTCGGCCGATCCGGTGTCGGCGGCGGCCCAGTCCTTCGGCGCGAAGCAGAGCGCTCCGCCTTCCTCTCCCGGCGGGACCACGATGCTTCCTTCGTAGTCGAGGCGCCCGTCGCCGTCGTAGATCCGGAACGGGGTGCCCTGGCCAGCGAGGAGCGCGGCGCGCACCTGGTCTCGGGCGGCGCGGCTTCCGGTTCCGCGGAGGAAGAAGCGCCCGGTGTACTCGCCGCCGCAGTGGTCGACGGTGATGGTCCAGCCGTACGGCTCACGCATCCGGATGTCCCTCCTTCCTGCCCGGGTAGGAGCGGCACACGATCGTGCCGGTCAGGGAGATGCTCGGCGTATCACGCGGCTTCACCTCGAGGGGGAAGCCATCCTTGTGCCGGATCGCCCGGACGGATTCGGGGTGGGCTTCGGTGAGGTCGTAGGTGTAGAAGGCCGTGCCGTTGGTGAAGGTGAGCGCCACGGTGCTGGGCTTGTCGAGGTGGAGTGCCAGCCACTTGAGCGCGGCGAGTCCACCGGCCTCGGTGCGCAGGTCGAAGGTGACCTCGGGGCCGATGCGGCTCTCCAGCTCGGCGATGAGCGCCAGGGCGAAGGTGACGACCATCGCGTCTGGCACGTCGCTGGCGGCGAGCGTGTGTGCGCCCTCCTCGGCGGTGGGCGAGCTGGTGTCGTAGCCGAGTTGCCATCCGTTGGGCGTTGCCAAGAGCCAGACCTCGGTGTCCGCGGCGACGAACACGCCCGTGCCGTCCGGTACGGCGCTCAGCCCGTGGCCGGTCAGGATGGTGATGAGCTGGGCGACGTCATACATCGGCGCGCCCTCTTGCGTGCCTGATCTCGTCACCCTGGTCAGGCAGCATGCCGAGTACGGCGCCGGAGTCCCAGCGGACGGCAACGCCGCCCATCGGTTCCACCCGGATGACCGTGCCGTGTTCGCCTGGCTGGAGCCCGGTGTAGCGGTCGGCTGTGGCCACGAGCTCGACCCGGTCGCCGGGCGCGAAGTCGTCGAGGTCCATCACGCGCCGTCCTGGCTGACGGTGATCGTGAAGTGGCGGCCGGGGTAGACGATGCTCACGGTGTCGCCGCCGCTGTAGTCGAGTTTCTCGGGTGCGGGCAGCTTGTCCGAGTCGTCGGAGATGATGAGCGCTTGGAGCAGGCCGTCGTGGATCTCGGTAGCGATGTCGTCGATTGTTGGCAGGTACATGGGTGGTGCCTCCGTTGCGGTGACGCTGGCTCCGCCGTACGGCGGAGCCAGCCTGAGTTCAGGGGGTGGTGGTGGACGCTTCGCGCAGAGTGATCTGATACGGCTTGCGCCCGAACCGGATGGGTTCGCCGTGGTTGGTGACGAGGAAGGCGTAGAGCGCGCCGTAGCTGTCGCAGACGTTCCACCAGACCGGCTCAGAGGGGCCGATCGGGTTGGTCCCGTGCCGGAACATGCGCGCGATCGGCCGCTCGCCTTCCCAGACGGTGTCGTCGAGCGGCATGGCGAAGCGCGTCACCGTAGCGAGCCCTGCGCCGCAGCGCCGGACACCCGGTTGCTGCCGCCGATGTCGGCCTGGTCGCCGGCCGCGCGCCCGGCCACGTATCCGGAAGCGTTGGTCAGCGTCCGCTTCGGTGCCTTGCCGAGTTTCGGATAGCGCTTCTCGAAGGCCGCCTGGACCGCCTGTTCGCGGCTGGCCAGGACCAGTTCTGTCGAGCGGCCCGTGGTCGCCGTGGTGTCGGCGGGCCGCGGCTCGCGCGTCGCGGCGCGCTCGGCGTCCAACATGCGTTCGTAGACACGGGTATAGAACCCGAGCATCCAGCCCTTCTTGAACGCCGTGGAGCTCTTGCCGCTGTCGTCGCGGGCGGTTCGTGCGCCCTTGCCCATCTGGAGTTGGAGGGAGGCGTTGAGCAGTTTGACCTGCTCCAGGTCGGAGGCGTGGCCGACGATCGTCACCAGGTAGCCGTTGGGCATCTGCCTGTAGACGGGGCGGCACCGCTTGGCGCGGGCGATGTTGACCAGCAGAGCGCGCCGGTCGACGCCGTAGGAGGTTCCGATGAGGACCTCGAAGGTGGTGACTTCGTCGGCGACTTGGCCGCTGTCGGCGAGGTGGGCCATCTCGACGCCGTACTTGGCCATGAGGGCCAGAGCCGCCGTCATGAAGGTGTCGGCTTCGTGCTCGTTGTCGGTGCCCTGGGCCTTGGCAAGAAGGTTCTGGATGCGCTTGAGCATCTTGTCGGACACGTCGGTCACGTGGACTCCGTTCGCGGGCAGTGTTCGGGTGAGGTCCGGCGATGGCTAGTCGCCAGCTTTTTCGCTTGCGTGTACCGCGTTGACCTGCCGGTTCACGCTTCGTGATCACTCGTTAGTCTCTCAGTTTGAATGCGTTTTCGCAACTTAATCTAGAACGCGCTGAGACCTTCACAGTCAGCGCGAGACGGGTTCCGACGGGAACGGACCGACACGCGACCAGAGACCGTCACGGACGCACACAGACGCATACAGACCCCTTTCGCAAGTCGTCGCGCAAGCGCTTTTGCATGCTGAATTGGCGCGTCGGTTTGCGCAAAAACCGGAATCGTGGGATCACTTAGGGGACAGGAGTCCTGAGCCGGATGGAGAAAGCCACCCTTATGGCAAGGGCAAACTCGCGAGAACAGGCCGCCGACGCAGCTCCGCAGGCCATGTTCGTCGAGCCCGGAGACAAAAGCGTCTCGCCGACGACCGAACAAGCAAAACCGCCAGCGCCGACCACCCAAGGCCGAGACCTGGAACTTGCGGCCCGCCGCGTCAAGCAGCCCACCACACGCCTGCGCTTCGCCGTACGAATCGACCCGAGCGTCAACGCCCGACTCACTGTGGCATGCAAGGTCACTGGCGGCGGCCCCCAAAAGGTGGTCGAGGACGCTCTCAATCTCTACTTCGACGCCCTCGGCGTCCCCAAGGACCTGCCCATTCCGCAGGGCGAACGAGCTCCACGTGAACGCACCCCGCGGAAACGCACCCACGGCACCGCACATCTGGACCTGATTCCAATCGGCATCCGCCTGCTGCCCCTGACGGACGCGAGACTGTCCTACGCCTGCGAGAACATGGCGATGGGGCCCCAGGACATGGCCGAGACAGCGCTAAGCGCCTACTTCATGCGCATGAAGATTCCGCATCATGTCGAGGCGAGCTCGGTCACGAAGGTCGTTCAGGGCGAAGTCCAAGCCTGAGCAAGCCCCCGCTGCCCTCAGGCTGGGCCCCGCCCAGCGAGTCCGCCAGGAGCTGGTGCCCCTCATCGGCCGACAGCAGTGCCTCCGCTGGACGGCATCCGTGCTCACACAACATCAGCGGGCTGTCTACCGCGCCCCATAGCCGACACAGCATCGGTCTGCCCGGCACCTCATAGACGGCGCACTTGCCGTCCTCCGGCGCAGGGCAGGCATACCCTCCGTCCAGTAGCTGCCCCAAGGCGCGCTGCGCCGTGGGGATCCGGTAGCCGGCCCCGCGGATCCGCTGGTGCTCGCGCGGGCTCATTGTGATCGGCCCGCACGATTCCTGGCACAACCCCCGGCAGCCGACATCGGGGACTTGCGCATACAGCGCGGCCAGGCGCGCGTCTTCGAGTTCACTCCAACTACTCACAGTGCCTCCAAGGACGAGAGGGGACGAGGGACAGGGTGCGAACGGAGGCACCGCTCGCACCCGAAGACTGACGGCTAACGGTCGGCGGCCTGGCGGCCGTTGACGTTCACCAGCTCCTTGAAGTCCGAACCGGGCCGGAACTTAGGAGCCCAGCTCTCCTCTACCTCGACCCTGGCCCCGGTCGAGGGGTTGCGTGCATCGCGGGCAGGCTTGTGGACCTGCTCGAACGAGCCGAATCCGATGATGTTCACCTTCTCGCCGCTGGCCACGGTGTTGGCGATGACGTTGAGCACGGCGTTGACCACCTCTGCGGCCTCGTTCTTGGGCAGCTTGGCTTCGGCGGCCACGGCCGCAACGAACTCACGCTTGTTCATGATCGATCTCCTGTTTCCCTTTGTAGTGCGGACATTCTTGCCGCCAGCGTTTCCGCTGGCGGCATGTCGGCCGGTCCATCCGGCTCGACGAGCTCCAAGACGTGGACCCGGCGCAGGGACAGCCGCGCCATGGGCGCATCGATCCCTCCGCCGAGCTCCAACCGCCTCACATCGGCCTGGGCGGCGTCGGCGAGGGCCCTGGAGAAACCCTCGGGGCTATCAGAAAGCGGCAGGTCAGGGCTACCCCCACCAAGGAGAATCTTGTGGGCGAGCACGCTGCCGTAGGCGGCGATGTAGTCGCTGCGGAAACGGCGACGCAGCGACGGCCGCCACTGCGGATCGTGATCAGTGTCCGGCAGCGACCGAAGGTGGACGTTGTAGACCTTCACGGCGGCCTTGGACGCCTCGTCGATCTCATCCAGCAGCTCAGGCAGCCTGAGGGCCACCTCCTCGGCCAAACCGCCCAACCCTCCGAAACGCAACAGGAAGCCGCCCCACCGATCGCGTGGCGAGTCCCCCGGCCCGTACACCGGCAGGATGCAGCCGTACGCCTTCACGATCGACACCATCGCCTGGTAGCGAGCCTTGCCGTACCCGCCGGTCTCCGGAATGTCGAGGCTGCGCCACTCGTGCAGCTCTTCCGCACGTTCCCGCCGCAATCTGCGGCGCAGGGCCTGGGCCCGTTCGTCGGCCGCGACGCGTTCGTGCTCTGACGTGCTGCGTTGAGCCAGTTCCTCCCACGCGGCGAGCCGTGCGGCGAGCTTCGCGATCGGGTGCACGCTCTACCCTCAGCCGGGGATGACGACGAGGACGGCGCTGACCGACGTTCCCGACGCCTTGAACGTCTCCGGGGGGAGCTGCTCGATCCAACCGGCGCGGGCCTCGATCATGCCGCGGAAGGCGACGGCAGCGGTTCTCGTACTATGTGCCACTCCCGCGCTCATGACGGCGACCAAGGTCCCGCCGGGCTTGACGAATCTGAGCGCGTGGTTGACGTGCTCGATGTCCTTACCGGATCGGAAAGGCGGGTTCATGATCACGGCGTGGTAGCCATTCGGGCGGAGCTCTTCAAGTCCGGGGTCGACCGTGAGGAAGTCCGCGACTAGGACCGCCCGAGCAAGACCGGCGTCGGCGAGCTGTCCCGCCATGCCCGGGTGGAACTCCACGCAATCCACCAGCCCGCCACGAGCTGCCGCCGCCCTCGCGATGTTCCCCGTGCCAGCCGAAGGTTCCAGCACCGTGACCCCCGCCTGAACTCCGGCCTGGGCCGCAAGCCGGACGGCGAGTTCAGGCGGGGTGACGAACACGTCCAGGTGCGCCGACGCCGTGGTGTTCACCGCGGCGACCTTCGACTTGAGCGCGGCCATCGCCTCCTGGTCCACGATCGGGGCGACCGTCACCTTCTCCCGCTGCGCCGCAGGCCGGTCCCTGGTGGCCGCGATGGTGACGGGTCCCTCGGCGTCATGCGGGCACTCCACCTTCAGCACGTCGGTGAAGGCAACCTTCGGTCGCCAGTGATCGCGGAAGTCCAGCTGCACAGTGACCTTGTTGACCTTCATGGCCAGCCCGTTGTAGCCCCACGCCCAGACCCGGTCGCCGACGTGCACGTTGTGCTTGCCGTACGGGACGAGGGTGCCGCCCTCAACGGCGGCGGCCACCTGCTGCTTGTCGTAGGCGAGCTGGTCTTCAAGCTGGGCCTGGCGCGCAAGCAACTGCTCGCGGTGCTCGCCGGTGGCGGGCTGGTGGGTCTCGACGTAGTACGGGTTGCCGTTGTGGTCGCGGAACACCCGCTCATATCCGTTGAGGCTCCGTTGGATTCCGCGTAGCTCGGCCTCCAGCTTCTTGATACGGCGGGCGGTCACCCTCGGCCGTGCGGAGTAGGCGGCGGCAGAACCGGCCGCGTTTGCCCTGCGTGCCGCATCGTTCGCAAGGTCGCTCTCCGCAGCGCCGGTCTGCATCGCCCGGTCGATCTTCTCCCGATCCTTGCGAGCTCGCTTCTCGGAGTGGTGACCGACCAGGATTGGCTGACCCATCGGAATGCCGTCCGCGATCTCGTGGGCCCTGCCGTACGCGGAGGCGGCGCGGCCGGCGTGACGCTCGGCTTTGTTCGCCAGCGCGTGGCGACGGTCTTCCAGCCGGTCGGCCTGGTCGGCGAGCACCGTCGCCCGGTCGCGGTGCTCGCCGTCGATGTCGACTTCCACCTCGAACCCGGCCTCGCGCAGCTTCTCCGCGCCCCGGTTGATCGTCCAGCGGTCGGCGACCCGGTCACGGGAGTGCCGGATACCGATGGCGCGGATGGACGGGAAGTAGTGGAACCCGATCGGCTTGAGGATCTCCCAGGCGCCGTCGCCCTTTCTAGTGCCCTCGACCAGGGTGCCGTCGACGTGGGTGTGCCTGATCGTGATCACAGGTCGTCCTCGTCTTCCCCGGCAGCGACAATCTCCTCGGCGAGCGTCAGAGCGGCTTCGAGGTCGATCACAGGGCCGGAGCGCAGGGCGAACGCCTCACACGTGGTTGGGCACTCTGTGGTCGTGTCGTCACGGCTGGTCGGGGTGGTGCCGCAGAACAGGCAGGTCTCGATCGGGCGGGTCTGGCGCACGTCGAACGTGCCGCCCCTGACGAACCAGCGCACCTTGGGCGGGATCGTCATCTCTCCCTGTTCGCGGGCCTTCTTGTCTTCCTCGCTGTCCTCGTGCTTGCGGCCTGCGCGGCGGAAGGTGACCATGCCCTTCTCGCCGCTCTTGACGCAGCGCCCCTGGGTGAGCCAGTACTGGAAGCTGCCGCAGTGGGAGATGGGCCTGCGCTGCGCGGCCAGCAGCATCACGTTCTTCGCCGAGTAGCCTTCGCCGGTCTCGTCGGCGGGGTCGTGCTTGACGCCGATGCTGGCTGCCATCGCGCAGAACAGGTCCAGCTCGTCTGGGTCGGCGATGAGCAGCGCAGCGTAGCTTTCCAGCAGCGCGTTGGCCACCGCCTTGTTTTCGGCGGCCTTGTTCTTCATGTCGTCGGTGACGCGTCGGCGCTTGCGCCGGGTCGTGGTTGTCCGTGCCATGTCGGGTGAGGTCCTCTCGAAAGCGATTTGGCTTGCGGGTTGTGCGGGTGGCTCGTGGCTGTCGAGCCACCCGCAGGGATTAGGGCATGGCGGGCTGTGTCGCCTCGGGGGGTGGCTCGGCCGTCTCAAGGAGTGCGGGGTCGAAGCCGGGGATCAGCTCGGCGTCCGACTGGCACAGGCCGTAGCGCCAGCCGTCGATCGTGGCAGCAACAACGGCGATGTCATCGCAGCCGGTGGCGCCGCACGGCCAGTTGGTCTCCAGCGGGAGGAGGAGTCTCGACCAGGTGACAGCGGTCACTCGGTCACCCCGGTCAGCGTCTTCAAGATGGCGACAACGTCCAGTCATCCGTCTGCTTTCGCGAAGTCGTTGGCATGGTTTTCGCAGGGCAGGTCCGAGATCCCAGAGTCTCTGACCATGCGGTTGCAGTCGGCGCAGAATCCCACTTCGTGGTACTCCGCGGCGGCCTCCTCCAGGCCGTACATGATGTCCCGTACGAGACCTTCGGTGAGGACTACGAAGATCGGCCTGTCAGGGTCGAAGGCGGGGAGCAGCGCGGTCATAGGGGCTTGTTCTCCTGGAGCTTCAGGCATTGTCGTTGGCGTTTTCGCTTGCGGGTTTGGCGTAGCCGTCCACCCAGGAGAGACCGCCTCGGTCGAGGACGAACTGGGCGCGGGTCACCGTGACGTAGGCGAGCATTGCGTCGCTGGCGCTCACCCTGCCGGGCTTGCCGTCTGCTGCGGGCTTCGGCTCGGGGAAGTCGTCGGCGATCCGGACGCGGTGCCACTCCCGGCCTTTGCTCTTGTGCGCGGTGGACAGCACCACGTCGGCGCGGTCCTCGGCGGACAGCCCCTCGATGAGCGAGATGATCTCATCAGGCCCGAACTGGTCGATCAGCTTCACCATGGGGGCCAGGTCGGAGCCCGATTCCTCCTGCTCGACATAGTCCTGAACCTGACCCCAGTTCTGGAAGGCGAACAGCTCGGGGTGCGCGCACCCGGCCCCTGCCTTCAACTGGATGGCTGCTTCGGCGAGCGACTTGATCTGACTACCGCCCCCGACGATCGACACCCGGCGATGTGCCTCCATCTGCTCGACCGCATGTCGCAGAGTGGCTGCGTTGGTGCGGCACAAGATCGCGTCTGGGTCGGGCAGCAGGTCGATGCGGGAGTTGATCTGGTCGAAGCCGGTCAGGCGGAGAGGAGCATCCAGAATGTCGAGCCACTTGTTGGCCTCCGCCGCGACCGCCTCGCCGAAGCGGAAGCTCTGCGACAGAGTGAGGCGCACTCCGTCGAACGAGGTCATCGCGTTGACGCTGCCGCGCCATCCGTAGATCGACTGGGCCGAATCCCCCACGATGATCTTCTGGGCGTTCCGCTGGCCCTCCACGATCGAGATGACCGGCGGGTTGGAGTCCTGAGCCTCGTCCAGCAGCACGTAGTCGTAGGGCAGCTGCGGCCCAGACAGCGACCAGATCTTCAGATAGGCGTCGTGGGAGAACGGGAGCCGCCCATCGGTCCGGCAGATGTCGGTCCAGGCCACAGCCGCGAGCGGCGGGATGACCTGACGGAGCGCCGCCATCGTGTCCGGATCGTCCAGGCCGGTGAGGCGCGGCACGGGCTGAAGCGCGATATCCGCGTGACCGGACTGGCAGAACCGGGCGACCGTGACCATGACGACGCGGGCCAGCATCTGCGGCGAGATCAGGAGCTCGCTGACGCGGATCGGATCATTGATCTTGAGCGCCTTGGCGATGTCGAGGGCCCGCATCCGAGGGGCTTTCAACCGACGTGCGTACAAGCGGCCCACCGCCCCGAACGCGAGGGAATGGGCGGTCTTGCACGTGACATCGGAGGGGAAGGACTTGGCCGCATCGGTCTGGATGCTCTTGTTGTACGCCAGGTACAGACCCTTCCTGCCGCGAGTCGCGGCGGAGCACATCCTGAGCGTGGAGCTCTTTCCCGCTCCGGCGCCGGCCTCGATGACGAGGTTCTTGCCGGTGAGGTAGGCGTCGATGACGGACTGCTGCTCGATGGTGGGGGTAGGGGCCATGGTCATCTCCTGGTCGTCTTCGGTGGGGGTGCCGCCCCGGTCTGCTACGCCGGGGCGGAGACTGCGAGGTCAGGCTTGGGTGGCGATCATGCCTTCACGCATCGACACCGACTGGTCGAGCGCGAAGGCGATGGCCTGCGCTGCCATCTCCGGGCCCCAGTCCTGTGTGGCGAGCACCTTGATGAGGGCCTGCCGGACATCGCCGTAGGCGTTGTTGCCGTGGGCCAGGGTCTGGTCGGCGGCCTGGTTCAGGGCGCTGAGAGTCATCAGCAGGCACTCGGCGAGCGTGGCCGTCGACGGCGCGTCCCCCTTGGCGAGGTCGTCCGCCATCGCTTTCAGGGCATGGAAGTTGTACATCGGGACTCCTTCGGGTGAGGTCGGGCCGCGCTGGCTGGACGCGGCCCGGAAAGCGTTTTGGCTTGCGGGTCAGTGGCCGCTGCTGCAGACCGGCTGACCCTCGAACATGCCGGTCGCGACCTTGTCGCAGGTCCGACAGAAGGCGGGCTTCTCCTCCAGCACCTCGTAGGCCGCGTCGATCGCGGCGGCGACGATCAGCTGAGCGTCGCGCCCTGTCGTCTCGTCCGCGGTCAGGCCGAGCGCCCCGGCTGCGATGGCGGCGGCGTCGTGGGCAGCGTCTTCCACTCTGTCGTGCAGTTCATCCCAGGTGAGGCCGTAGCTGTCCAGGTGGGCGTCCTGGGCGGCGGCCCATGCCACGGCGTCGATGATGTGCTCGACGCTCGCTCCCGCCTCACGGGCTTCGGCGGCCTTCACGTACAGCGGGAGCGGCTCACCGGCGTCGTAGATCACCGGCGGCGGAACCTGGGTGGCGTCATCAGCGGCCACTTCGGTCTGGAAGCAGCCGTCGCTCTCCACCCAGTGAGCGTCATCGGGGCGCTTCCAGCCATGGCTGGCGAGGACCTGGTCCCAGTCGGGGGTGGGCTGGCAGTAGCAAGTGTGGGTGTCGATGACGGCGATCACCATGTCGGTGGCGTAGAGGGAATCGCTGCTGACCTCCGGCTCGTCCGTGTCGGCCTGGGTGATGACGAGCAGGTAGTTGCGGGGCAGCTTGTCCCCGTTGAGATCGGTGAGGAAAGTGTCCGCTTCGATGATGCCGGTGGCGACGTAGCGGGTGTGGGTCATGGCGTTCCTTCCGGGAAATGCCGCAGGGACCGGCGTATGCCGGTCCCTGCTGGCGGTTTGGCTTGTGCGTTGTCTCTGGAGTCTTGTGGCTGAGCCGGTTTGGCGGGGTCACTCCGGGCGGCGTTTTCGCAGCTCAGAGCGTCTTTGATCTTCACCGATACTCTCATGACACTTGCGTTTTCGCAACCGATCGGGTCGTTACGCTGCGACCAGCTCGAACAGTCCCCAGAAGCTCCCAAACCGACCAGGAGACGATGGGGGGACCAACTCCCGGACCCAACCCCAAGCAGCGCGCAGCGACCCCTACAGAAGCGCCGGACGCTCTCCAGACCGAGACCGCCTCACCAGCCGATACCGCGACAGCTTGCCCTCCCCCTCTCGAGCCAGGACACCCTCCGCCGCCAGGACCATCACCGCACGACCGAAGGTCGGCAACGTCGCTCCAATCCTCAGCCGCAACTCACGCGCGCCGAGCGTCTCCCCTCGCATCTCGACCAGCGCCCGAACGATCTCCGTCTTGACGCCATCCAGGGTGGGCTGAGCAGGCATCGGCTTCAACAGCAGGTACCGAGTGATCGGCCCCTGACCCTCCCGAGCCACCACACCCAGCGACATCAGATCCCGCATCGCCCGGCAAAACGTCGGCGACGAACACCTGGCCAACGCATGCAGTTCGCCTGCCCCCACCGACCGGCCACCCGCGGCCGTCAGCCGCTCCAACACCACCTCAATGACGCGCTCAAGCTGAGCCTTCCCGCCCAAACGGACCCGCTTTGCCTCCCCCTCGAACGTCGGATAGATCCACAGCCATGCCTGCTCATACGACGGCTTCTCCACCGCCACGCGATCGATCACCTGCATCAGCAGCGAGCGGCGCTCCAGCACGCCGAAACTCGGCCACTCCGCCACAAGGCCGTCCATGACCTGCCGAGCCGCCCGAGGCGAGATCCGCGCCTCCTCGGCATCCGTCTCCAGCTGCCGCAGCGACACCCGAAACTGCTCTTGCTCAGCGAGCAGGCCATCCCGGGTACGTACATACGAGTCCTCCGGGATCAGGCCACGGGTCAGCAGAATGGTCTGCCTGTCGAGATCCCCCGCAACCCGCTCCAACTCCTTCGTCAACCGCCGGACGTCCTTCTCCCGCTGCGCGGGCTCGACCATCACCGCAGCGGCGGCAGCTTCGATCTCCGGCGCCCACGCGCGCAAGACGCCCACGACAGCCTCGTCCACCGCACGCAGCGGCACATGCCGCGATCCACACACCTCCTCATCGTGGCGAGCCCTGGACCCGCAGATGAACGAGGCCGAATGCTGCTTCAGGTGCATGCCACCGCCGCAGTGCCAGCAGGTGATGAACGAGACGTAGTGATGGACAGAGCGGACCCGGCGAATGACCTTCCCGGCTCGCAACGCCTGGTAGCGCGCCCACAGCTCAGGGCTGATGAGTGGAGGATGGGCTCCCGGCCGAAACACCCTGCGCGTGCAGTGCGACGCCCTGCGGCAACCGCATTCCGGATCGTGGATGCGGATCAGACCGGCGGCGAACCCTCTGTCCATGAGCTGGAGAACGGTCTCGGCGCTCCACTGCAGCCCGCTAGCGGTCCGGAAGCCCCTCCGGTTGAGCTCCCGCGCCAGGGCCACGAAATTCTGGTCCACGACCCACGTCTCGTACAGCTCGGCGTGCATCTCTGCTGCGCCTGATTCCACATCTGGCTCGTACCGCTCCTCGCCGTCAGATGGATCTCGCAGGGTGTGCGTCGGCGATAGGGGATGAGGCATCCGTCCGCGCCGGATGTAACCGAAGTAGGCGCGGCCGTAGGGCGGCAGGCCCCGAGCGACTCGGTTCTGATACGCATCTGCCCACGATTCGCCAGCCCGGTCCGACTCGAACGCGGCGATTTCCATGAGCACGCCGCGGGTCAGCTTTCCCACCGCGGTACGCGCGTCCACCTCCTCGGTGGAGGAGATCAGCTCGCCACCGGCTACTTCCACCCGGGCAAGGTTGAGCTGGTTCCCAGTCCGGTTTCGGCCGAACCGGGAGTACTTCCAGACCAGGATCGCCTTGACTGCCCCCTTTTCCACCTGGGCAATCGCGTCCATGATCTTACGTTGGAAGGTCCTCCCGGACACGTCCAGGTCCTCTATCCAGCCGCCTTCGGGCCACATGCCCGGCGGGATGTAGTAGCCCCGCCGGGCGGCGTATGACTCAATGGAGTCACGCTGAATGGCTGGCGAGATTTTCTCTTCCAGCATCATCGACACGCGGATGTACCCGATCGCTGGAATCAGGCCCCTGGCCAGCGCCCCGACGCCGCTTGATTCGCTCATGCGTCATGCTTGCACCAACGTAAAGCGTGGGCACCAGCACCAGCGTGAGCAGGGTGCTGGAGATCAGGCCGCCGATGACCACGATGGCCAGCGGCTGGGAGATGAACCCGCCCGACCCGGTCACCCCCAGCGCCATCGGCGTCAGCGCGCAGATGGTGGCCACCGCCGTCATCAGGATCGGCCGCAACCTGCGCCGCCCGCCCTCGATGACCGCCTCCACGATGCCCAGCCCCTGCTCCCGGTACTGGTTGATCAGGTCGATCAGCACGATCGCGTTGGTCACCACGATCCCGATCAGCATCAGCATGCCGATCAGCGCAGGCACGCCCAGCGGCGTCCCGGTGGCCAGCAGCAGCCCGATCGCGCCGGTCGCCGCGAACGGGATCGACACCAGCAGGATCAGCGGCTGCACGAAGCTCCTGAACGTCGCCACCATGATCATGAAGACGATCGCGATGGCCGCCAGCATCGCCAGCCCCAGGTCGGCGAACGCGTCGCTCTGCTGCGCCGACACCCCGCCGATCTTGTAGGTGGCGCCGCCGGCCAGCGTCAGCGTCTTCAGCTTGCTGGTCAGCTCGGTGGTGACGCTGCCCAGGTCGCTGCCGGCCAGCTTGGCCGACACCGTCGCCGAGCGCGCCCCGTCGATGCGGGTCACCTGCGTCGGCCCGGCCACCTCGCTCACCTCGGCCACCGACGACAACTTCACCAGCCCCGCGGCGGTGGGGATCTTCAGCTTCTCCACCGCCGCCACGTCCTCAGGCGCGTCGCCCGTGCGCAGGATCAGGTCGCTGGCCCGCCCGTCCAGGGTGACCTGGCCCAGCGGGGCGCCGCGGAACGCCTGCGCCACGCTCTGCCCGATCTGCGCCTCCGACAGGCCCTTCTCGGCCGCCTTCTCCCGGTCCACCCGCACCTCGACGCGCGGGGCGCTGGCCGACAGGTTCGACGACACATCACGCAACCCGGTCAGCTGCTTCATCGAGGCGGCCACCGTGTCGGCCGCCGTCTTCAGCGCCTCCGGGTCACCGGCCTGCACGACCACGTCGACGGAGTCGGTCGAGCCGCCCATGCCGCCGCCGTTGCCGCCCACGGTGATCTCCCCCACCCCGGACATGTCGCCCAGGCGGGAACGCAGCTGGTTTTCCAGGTCCGGGGTCTTGATCCCGTCCTTGACCGTCAGGGAGTAGGAGACCCGGTCGGCCGCGCCGCCCAGACCGCCCATCATCTGGCTGCCGCCGCCGACGGTCACCTGGTAGGACTCCACACCGTCCAGGCCCTTGAGGACTTCTTCGACCTTCTGCGCCGCGGCGTCTGAGGTCTTCAGGTCGGTGCCGACCGGCATCTTCTGCGTCATCGACACCGTGTCCTGGCCGGAGGAGTCGATGAAGTTGGTCTCCAGCCTGCCCGCCAGGCCCATCGTGGCGACGAACACCAGCACACCCACCAGCAGCGTGATCCAGCGCCGCTTGGTCGCGAACCGCAGCACCGGCAGATACATGCGCTGCAGCGGCGAGCGCAGCTCCTTGGCCTCGGCCGCCTCCCGGGCGGCGCGCGCCGCCTCCGGGTTCAGCTGCGGCGCCTTCAGGAACCAGTAGGCCAGCACCGGGATCACCGTCAGCGACACCACCAGCGAAGCCAGCAACGCCACCGTGACCGTGACCGCGAACGGCGCGAACAGCTCACCCACCATGCCGCCGACGAACGCGATCGGCGCGAACACCGCCACCGTCGTCAACGTCGAGGCCGTCACCGCGCCCGACACCTCACGCACCGCGGCCAGGATCGCCTGCCGTTTCGGCTCGCCGTACGCCAGATGTCGTTTGATGTTCTCCAAGACCACGATCGAGTCGTCCACCACCCGGCCCACCGCGATCGTCAGCGCGCCCAGCGTCAGCATGTTCAGCGAGTAGTCGCCCGCCCACAACGCGATCAGCGCGATCACCACCGACAGCGGGATCGACACCGCCGTCACCAGCGTCGAGCGCACCGACAGCAGGAAGATGAGGATGACCAGCACCGCGAACGCCAGACCCAGCAGGCCCTCGGTGGCCAGCGACTCGATCGAACGCTCCACGTACGGCGCCTGGTCGAACACCACGTCCACCGCGGTCTCCGACGAATCACCCAGCGACCTGGTCAGCTCGGGCAGCTTGTCACGCACCGCGTGCGAGATCGCCACCGCGTTGCCGTCCGGCGTCATCGTGATCGACACGCCCAGGCTGGAACGGCCGTTGGTGCGCGTCAGCGTCGTCGCCGCGGCCAGGTCGCGCTTGACCTCGGCCACCTCGCCCAGCTTGACCGGCTTGAGCTTCGGCACCTTGACCGGCTGAACCTGCTGCTGCTGCTGGGGGCGGCCCTGCATCTGCTGGGGGTTCGGCTGCTGCTGCTGGGGCTGGGCCTGGGCCTGGGCCTGGGGTTGCGGCTGGGTCGGCGTCAGGTACAGGTCCTTGACCTTGTCCACCGAGTCGACCCGCGTACCCACCTGCACCGTCAGCGACTTGCCGTCAGCGGTCAGCGAACCGGCCGGAATCGGCGTCCCGTTGGCCTTCAGCACGTCGGGAATCTGCGCCGGAGACACCCCGGCCAGCGCCATCTTCTTCAGATCCGGCGTGATCACCACGGTCTCGTCACGCGTGCCGCTGACCGTCGCCTCCCGCACCCCCTCGATGCCCTGCACCTCGGGAATGAGCACCTTGCGCAGCTTGTCGGCCATCGCCCGCTGATCGCCACCGTCGCCCACCGCCAGCACCAGCACCGGGATGTCGTCGGTGTTGCCCGCCACCACCTGCGGATCCACGCTGTCGGGCAGCGGCGCCCGGCTCACCGCGTTCTGCATCTTGGCCACCGACGCCTCGATGTCGGTGCCGTAGGCGAAGGCGACCTGCACCTGCGCGATGCCCTCCTTGGAGGTCGAGGTCACCTCCTCCACGCCGTCGATCCCCTGGAAGGAGTCCTCGATCGGCTTGGTGACCTGATCCTCCACGATCTCGGGGGAGGCGCCGGGGTAGGGGGCGATGACGAACGCCCCGGGAAACGACAGCGACGGCAGCAACTGCTGCTTCAGCTGGGGGATCGTGAAAGCGCCGAACGCGCTCAACACGACCGCGACCAGCACGACGAGGCTGCGGTTGGCAAGGCTCAACCTGGCCAGAGCGGTCATGGGGGTCCTCACGAGGGGAGACGCTTCAAGAGTTCGCCCCAGACTAACACTTCGCTCAGCACGAATATTTAACCGCGCGTGGCTTTCCTGATAACCTTCTCAGGAAGCGAGAGGTGAGCGTGAACGACGAGCGTGACCGGCTGATCAAACGCATCAGCGAAAGCCAGCGCGACCTGGGCAGACACTTCGCCAGAGACCCCTCACCCCTGTTCACCTCCAACCTCACCATGCGACAGCTCAAGGTCGTCATGCTGCTGTCCTTCACCGGGTCCGCCTCGGGTCAGGACCTCGCCGCCAACCTGGGTGTCGGCCTGGGTACGGTCACCGGCATCGTCGACCGGCTCGTCGGGCACGGGCTCGTCAGCCGGCACGAGGACCCGCACGACCGGCGCGTACGCAGGATCGAACTCACCGACCAGGGCCGCACCCTGGTCGAGCAGATCAACGACACCGGCACCCAGTCGTTCCGGCGCATCATGGAACGCCTGGACACCGACACCCTGCGCGCCCTGGACGACGTCACCACCAAAATCCTCCAGGCAGCCGAAGACCTCATCGCCAACCCCTGCCCGCCCACGTCGTAACCCCTGTCCCCCAGCGGTCCAGCGCGGCTACGTAAGCCCGGCACGCTCTCGTCCCCTTGACCCGGCACTGACCCCGCGCTGACTCCGCCCGCCGGACCCTCTTGACCCGCGCGCCCGCCCCGAGGCCCACCCATGGGGCGCGGTTTGCCTTGACGCCGGTGGCAAGGTCCTAGCCTGACCGCGCAACCAAGTCGGCACGGACCAAGGGACCAGCGATGAAGTTCGGCATCACCTACAGCACCCCGTACCACGGCGTCGACCCCGACAAGATCGCAACCTTCGCCCAGCTGGCGGAGGAATGCGGCTTCGAATCGATCTACCAGCCGGAACACATCGTCCTGTACCCGGGCGCCACCATCGGCCCCTACGAACTGCCCGTCACCCTCCCCTACGCCGACCCCCTCGACGTCCTCACCTTCGTCGCCGCATCCACCCGGCGCATCCTGCTCGGCACCGCCGTACTCCTGCTCCCCTACCACCACCCCGTCACCCTCGCCAAACGCCTGGCCACCATCGACCAGCTCTCCAGGGGCCGCATGCGCCTGCTCACCATCGGCCTCGGCGCCCTGCCCGGCGAAGCCCAGGCCGTGGGCGTCGACTACCCCACCCGCGGCCGGCGCGCCGACGAAGCCATCGACGCCCTGTGCCTGTTGTGGGCAGGCGGCCCGGAGGGCGTCACCTACAAGGGCGAGTTCTTCACCCTCGACACCCTCGTCAGCTACCCCAAGCCCTACGACAGCACCCAGCTGCCCATCCACATCGGCGGATCCACCCGCTCCGCCGCCCGCCGCGCCGGGCTACGCGGCGACGGCTACTTCCCCGGCGGCGCCCTGACCGCTGAAGAACGCACCGCCCAGTGGCACCTGGCCCAAACCACCGCCGCCGAAGCAGGCCGCGACCCCAAGTCCCTGGACTACACCCGCTTCGCCTCCATAGACATCACCCGGGACCACGTGGAGTCCCTGGCCGCCGAGGGCGTCACCCGCCTGGTCATCAACAGCGCCGCCACCACAGCCGACGAACAACGCGAAGAACTCACCACCTTCGCCACCCACCACAACCTCCGCTAACCCCAGCAGGCCAGGGCGCCGGGGGCGAGCTCCATGTGGCCTGAGGTGCCCTTGGCGGACTGGAGCGCGAACAGGGGGGCGAGGCCCGGTCCCGTCAAGAGCGACCGTGGACCGGGACCTCCCTGAGTGACTCCAACAGCCCCGTCAGCGCTCGCTGTGTCGCCGCGAGGTCGGCAGGATCGCCCGACTCCGCCAGCCACAGCGCCGCCTCGTTCATCGCCCCCGACAGCAGCCGCGTGATCGGGCCCGTCGGCTGGCTCGCCACGATCCCCGCCTCCACCAATCCCGCGACCGCCTCCTCCAGATGCCGGGCCGAGGCAGCCTCGTCCATCGCGCGCCACTCGGCCCACCCCAGCACCGCCGGGCCGTCGATGAGCATGATCCGCCGCACATCCGGCGCCGTACTGACCGTCAGGAAAGCGTGGCACCCGGCCACGAACTGCTCCCACGCCCCCTCCTGGGCGTCGGCCTGCCTCGCCACCCCCGCGCCGACCTCCTGCTGCACCTCCTCCAGCACCGCGCGGAACAGCTCGGCCTTGCCCTCGAAGTGGTGGTAGAGCGCCCCCTTGGTCACCCCGGCAGCTGCCACGATCTGCGACAACCCCACCGCGCCGTACCCCTCGGCCGCGAACAACCGCCTGGCCTCACGTACCAGCGCCAGCCGCGTCCGCTCCCGCTGCTCCGCCCTGCTCACCCGGCCTCCTTCGCTTTGACATACCGATGGTACGCCAATAGCCTTTCGCATACCAACGGTATGCGAAAGGTGGTAATCATGAACATCACCAGCTTCTATCCAGTGATCGCCAGCAGCCAGGTGAAGGAGGCCAGCGCGTTCTTCGTCCAATGGTTCGGTTTCGAGGTCGTCTTCGAGGCCGACTGGTACGTCAGCCTCCGCCAGCCCGGCGACCAGCCGTACGAGTTGGCCATCCTCGACCACAGCCACCCCACGATCCCGGCCGGGTACCGCAAGCCGGTTCAGGGGCTGCTGCTGAACTTCGAGGTGACGGATGTGGACGAGGAGTACCGGCGGCTGGTCGTGGAGGGCGGCCTGGAAGTCGCGCTGGAGCTGCGGAGCGAGGAGTTCGGCCAGCGGCACTTCATCGTGGCGGGGCCCGACGGCGTGCTCATCGACGTGATCACGGAGATCCCACCGGGAGAGGCCTACGCGAACGACTTCGTCAGCCCGTGACACGGGTGAGGGACGAAATCACCTCGCCGAAAACCTGCGGCGCGGCCTGGACCATAGCCCGATGTTCAACCCGATGGCCTGGGCCGCTCCCTGCGGGGCCGGACTACGCGAACGCGGCATCGGCTTCCGCCTGCCCAACGATCCATAGGCAGATCGCTTCCACGACGTAGCCTAGCTCGGCGGGGATGTCGTGCCAGCGCGCCAGGCAGGTACGGCAGCACGTCGCGGTGCTGCGCGACGAGCACGGGATGCCCGCGATAGCGCTCTACGTATCGCATGGTGGGTAAGCCCTGTGCGGTCAGGATGAACCACAAGCCCTGAGACCAGGCTGGTCTCTGCTCGTAGAAGCTTGTTCTCCACCGGCAGTCCTTGCGTCCACCGCCGGGTCGTCGTGTGCTAGGACTGGCCTCGTGAGTGACATGCCGTGCCAGTGGCTGCTGGGCCTGCGGGCGCAGGGCGGCGGGCATCCGCCCGCGGCTTCCTCTGCCACCTTGGCCCTCGCCCGTCGGACGCTGGGAGACGGGCCGGCACGGTGGGCGGTGGAGACCGCCGTGTGGATGACGCAGGAGGTCATCAGGCAGGTGCCGGCCTACGGCGGCGGACGCACACCGTTCGAGACGTTGCGGCGCTCGGTGGAGTCGACTGTGCTGGTGGCGCTGACCGGGCTGTTGCTGGGCTCTCGTCCCTCGCCGGAGCTGGTGCCGGTGGAGGCTGTAGAGGGCAACGCGGATCTCGTCCGCCGCGGCGTGCCGCTGGACCTGGTGCTGCGCGGGGTGCGGATCGGGCACGCGTGCCTGCACCAGCGGCTGATGGACGCCATCGACGCCGAGCCGGAGCCGGTGCGGCTGGCGGAAAGCCATCGGGTCAGCGAGTTGCTGTTCTCCTATGCCGACGTCCACGCCAGCCGGATGGCGGAGGAGTACATCGCCGAACGGAACCGCTGGCAGGCCAGCACCGAGGCGGCGCGGCACCGGATCGTGGACGACATCGTGGCGGGCCGGCGTATCGACCAGGAGGCGGCCGAGCGCACGCTGGGCTACGAGCTGGGCCGCCACCATGTGGCGTTCGTGGTCGTCGCCGACGAGCTCGACACCCCGGCCGAGGTGCTGCGGCGCCTCGCGGCGGAGGCGGCGCGCGCGATGAACGGCCACGGCGTGCTGACGGTGCAGGCGGGCCCGTCACAGGTGTGGGCGTGGACAGGCCGGCGCACAGCTTCCACCTCCAGCGCGGAGGTCGAGGTGCCGGCGGGACTGCGGCTGGCCATCGGGCCGCTCGCGTACGGGACGGCCGGATTCCGGCGCAGCCACCTGGGCGCCAAAGAAGCCCAGGCGTTTCTGGGAGAGACCCGGCTGTGCCATCACGCCGACATCCGGGTGCGGTCGCTCCTGGCCGCGGGCGGGGAAGGGGCGCGCTGGTTCGCCGAGGAGACGCTGGGCGGGCTGGCCGGCGGTGACACGCGGCGGGCGGAACTGCGCGAGCCGTTGCGCGTCTACCTGTCCGCCGGGCGCAGCCCGCAGCGGGCCGGCGAACTGCTGCACGTCTCGCGCAACACCGTGGGCTACCGCGTCAAGCAGGCCGAGGAACTGCTCGGCCGGCCGCTGCCGGAGGACCTGCTGGAGCTGCGGCTGGCGCTGGAGATCACCCGAATTCCGCTCTGAGCCCGATCGAGCCCGCCCTGAGCCCAAACTGCGGCGAAAGTTTGGGCGCTCAGCACAAGCGGCGGGTGGCGGGGCCTTCGTTAAATCGGCGTAACAAGCCGTTGACGAAGGGAAACCCATGCGTGTCGCCAACCTCGCCGGCCGGGCCGTGCTGTTGAGCGGTGATGGCGCGATCGACATCGAGAAGGCCAGCGGCGGCCGTCTCCCCGCCGATCCGCAGGCGCTGTTCGAGCGCTGGGACGAGCTGCGGTCCTGGACCCCGGATGCCGAGCCGGCGCCGTTCGAGGAAGCCGACCTGGGGGCGCCGTCGCCCGCACCGCGGCAGGTGTTCGCGATCGGGGTGAACTACCACGAGCACGCCGAGGAGTCGCAGATCGAGCCGGGCGCCAGACCGCCGGTGTTCACCAAGTTCGTCTCCTGCCTGACCGGTCAGGACGCGGTGGTGGCACTGCCTGCGGGCGGGCTGACGGACTGGGAAGTGGAGCTGGTCGTGGTGATCGGCCGCCGCGCCCACCAGGTGGACACGGCTGACGCCTGGCAGTACGTGGCCGGGCTGACGGCAGGGCAGGACCTGTCGGAACGGATCACCCAGTTGTCGCCGCCGCAACCGCACCAGTTCTCGCTCGGCAAGTCCTTCCCGGGTTTCGGGCCGACGGGGCCGTGGCTGGTCACCGCCGACGAGTTCGCCGACCCCGGCGACCTGGAGATCTCCTGCTTCCTGGACGGCGAGCGCATGCAGCACGCCCGCACCAGCCAGATGATCTTCAGCGTGCCGGAGCTGATCGAGAAACTGTCGGCGGTGACCCCGCTGCTGCCCGGCGACGTGATCTTCACCGGCACCCCGGGCGGGATCGGCGGCACCCGTACCCCGGCCCGCTTCCTGGCCCCGGGCGAGCACCTGCACTCCGTCATCGAGGGCATCGGCACCCTCCGCACCAGCTTCACGGGAGCCTGACCATGGCACTGCACCGCCTGACCCGCATCACCATCGGCGTCCCGAACGTCGCCGAGACCGCCGCCTACTACGCCGACTTCGGCCTCGCCCAGACCGGCGAGAACACCTTCGCCACCACCGACGGCGGCGAGCAGCTGCAGCTGGTCCACACGCCCACCCGCCGCCTGGTCGAGCTGGGCGTCGGCGTGGACGACCCCGACGACCTCGCCCGGATGAAGGCGAGCCTGGCCCGCCTGGATCTGGCGCTGGACGCCGGCGGCCGGGTGACCGACCCCGGCACGAACGTCCGCGTCCACGTGTCGATCGCCGGCCGGATCAGCCGCCCCGCCGAGCCCGCCCCCGTCTACAACGGGCCGGGCCGCGCCGAGCGGGTCGACGCCCGCGCCCCCGGCGTACTGCGCGAGCAGCCGGTACGGCCACGCAAACTCGGCCACGTGGTGCTCGGCTCCACCGACCAGGAGGCCAGCCAGCGGTTCTTCACCGACGGCATCGGGTTCAAGGTCAGCGACGAAGTGCCCGGCATCGCCGCGTTCCTGCGCTGCTCGACCGACCACCACAACGTGCTGGTGCAGCCCGCACCGGTGCCGTACCTGCACCACACCTCCTGGGAGGTCGAGGACGTCGACGAGATCGGCCGCGGCGCCCACCGGATGCTGGAAGGCCACCCGGAGCGGCACGTGTGGGGTCTCGGGCGCCACCACATCGGCTCGAACTTCTTCTGGTACCTCAAGGACCCGGCAGGCAACTTCGCTGAGTACTACAGCGACCTGGACTGCGTCGTGGACGAAGCGATCTGGAAGCCCGAGGTGTTCTCCGACATGCGCATCCTCTACAGCTGGGGGCCGCCGCTGCCGCCGTCGTTCATCGAGCCCGAGGACCTGGCCGCGCTGATGGCGGGGGCGCACACCGCATGAGCCACCACACCGACGGGCACCGGCCCCTGGTGCTGGTCCCCGAGGACCTGCCGCTGGTGGAGGCCGTGCCGCTGGCCGAGCGGAACCTGCCGGCCTCCACCTACGAGCTGCTGCGCCGTACGGCTGCCGCCACCCCGCACGCGCCGGCCCTGCACCTGCTGGGCGAGGGCGCGCCGACCACATGGACCTACGGCGAGCTGCTGGGCCGCGTGCACCAGGCGGCCAACCTCTACACCTCCCTGGGGCTGACGCCGGGCGGGACGGTGGGTCTGCTGCTGCCCAACAGCGGGCACACCTACGCCGCGCTGCTGGGCGCCCAAGCCGTCGGCGTGGCCAACCCGGTCAACCCGATGCTCGCCGACCACCACGTCATCGACATCTTCCGCCTCACCCGCGCCGAGATCCTGGTGGTCGCCGGTCCGGCGACGCTGCCCGGGCTGTGGGACAAGGCGCTGCGCGTGGCCGAAGCGCTGCCGGGACTGCGGGCGCTGCTGATCGTGGGCGGTAACGGCTCCAACGACGCCGTCCACGCTCCGGCGCAGGTGCGGGGCGGCGACTTCGAGCGGCTGGCCGCCGAACAGCCCGGCGACCGCCTGACCACCTCCCCCCGTCCGGAGCAGGGAGATCTGGCCGCGTACTTCCACACCGGCGGCACCACCGGCACACCCAAGATCGCCCCGCACACGCACGCCATGGAGGTGTACATGGCCTGGGCGCTCGGCTGCTCCGGCGCCTACGCGGACGGCGGCGGGGTGGCGCTGGCCGGGCTGCCGCTGTTCCACGTCAACGCGGTGCACGTCACCGGGCTGGCGCCGTTCATGCACGGTGCCGCCGTGGTCAGCCTGGGGCCGCTCGGCTACCGCGACAAGACGCTCATGGCGGACTTCTGGCACATCATCGAGCGGTACCGGGTGACCGCGTTCTCGGCCGTGCCGACCGTGTACGCGAGCCTGCCGCCGGTCCCTGACGGCGTGGACATCTCCAGCCTGCGGGCCGGTGCGGTCGGCGCCGCACCGCTGCCCGGCCGGGTCCGCGCCGACTTCGAGCAGCAGGTGAAAGTGCCGATGCTGGAGGGGTACGGACTGACGGAGGCGACGTGTGTGAGCGCGGCGACACCCGCCTTCGCGCCGCGTCCGGGATCGGTCGGGTTGCGCCTGCCGTACCAGCAGATCAAGGCGGTCACCGACGACGGCGAGGACTGCCCGGCCGGCCAGACGGGCGTGCTGGCCATCAAGGGGCCCGCGGTGTTCCCCGGCTACCTCGGCCCGGACGGCCCCGACCCCACCGGCAAGATCTCCGACGGCTGGCTGCTCACCGGCGACCTCGGCCACGTCGACGCCGACGGCTACGTCCACCTCACCGGCCGCGCCAAGGACCTCATCATCCGCGGCGGCCACAACATCGACCCGCGTTCCATCGAGGAGTCCCTGCTGAGCCACCCGGCCGTCACGGGCGCGGCGGCAGTGGGCCGCCCCGACCCGCACTCCGGCGAGGTTCCCGTCGCCTACGTGACGTGCTCGCGTCCGGTCAGCGAGGAGGACCTGCTGGACTGGGCACGGCGGCACGCGCCAGAACCGGCCGCCGCACCCAAGGCCGTGCACGTGCTGGACAAGCTGCCCACCACCGCGGTCGGCAAGCTGTTCAAGCCCGAACTCCTCGCCGACACCGTACGCCGCGTCCTCACCGAACTCGCCCCCGACGCCGCGGCCGACGTGGTCCTCGAAGACGGCCGCCCGATCGTGCTGATCGGCCGCGCCCCGGACCTGGCCGCCGCCCTCGACCGGTACGCCATCCGCCACCGCACCGTGGTGATCGGTGCGGAGGTTCGCGGCTTCCTCACCCGGCAAGCCGCCGGGGTGCTGGCCACCACCCGCCCCGACGGCGGCATCCGCCAATCGACGGTGTACTTCGCCCTGGACGGCGACCGGCTGCTCATCTCCACCGAACCCGGCCGGGCCAAGGCCAAAGACGTGCAGCGCACCGGCCGCGCGTCCCTGTGCGTGGTCGGGGCGGCGGCGCCGTACCCGTCAGTGACGCTGGAAGGCACGGCCCGGATCCGGACCGCCGGCATCGGCGCCGACACGGCCGCGGTGTGGTCGCGGATCGGCGGCCAGAACGTCGAGCCGCTGAGCGATGCGGACCTGGCCGCGATGAACCGCGTCGTTCTGGAGATCACCGTCCAGCGCGTCTACGGCGCCAGCTATCTGGAGGACACAGCATGAGCGGCCGCATCGACGTGCACCAGCACCTGGTCCCCGAGCCGTACGCGCGCTGGTTGCTCTCACGGCGTGGACGCGCCCGGCGGCCGCCCACTGCCCCAATGGAGTCCGGACCAGGCGCTGGAACTGATGGACCAGCAGGGCATCGCGGCGGCCCTCGTGTCGCTGACCACACCCGGCGCCTACCTCGGCGACGGCGCCGACGCCGCACACGTGGCCCGCCAGGCCAACGAGTACGCCGCCCAGCTCGCCGCCGCCCATCCCGGCAGGTTCGGCTTCTTCGCCACCCTTACCCTGCCCGACGTGAAAGCCGCCGTCGCCGAGGCCGCCCACGCCCTCGCCGGCCTGTCGGCCGACGGCGTCATGCTGCTGGCCAACAGCAACGGCGCCTACCTCGGCGACCCCGCCTTCGACCCGCTCATGGCCGCCCTGGACGAGCACCACGCGGTCGTCTTCGTCCACCCCGCCCAGCTGCCAGGACCGGCCGCAGAGGGCATCGCGCCGTTCGCCGCCGACTTCCTGCTCGACACCACCCGCGCCGCCTACAACCTCGTCAAACACGACGTGCCCCGGCGCTTCCCGCACCTCCGCTTCATCCTGGCGCACGCCGGCGGGTTCGTCCCCTACGCCGCCCACCGCCTGGCTCTCAGCATCTTCAACGACACCGGCCGCGACCTCCAGCACATCCTGGACGACCTGTCCGGCTTCTACTTCGACACCGCCCTGTCGGCCAGCCCGGCCGCGCTGCCGTCCCTGCTGGCCTTCGCCAAGCCCAGCCACGTCCTGTACGGCAGCGACTGGCCCTTCGCCCCCGAACTCGCCGTCGCCTACTTCAACACCTGGGCCACCGACCAGGCGATCAACCACGACAACGCCCGCAACCTGTTCCCCCGCCTGAAGGAGGCACCCCGTGCATGACGTGCTCATCGTGGGCGGCGGCGGCGCCGGCCTGACCGCCTCCATGCTGCTGTCCCAGCTCGGCGTCGACCACCTGCTCATCAGCTCGCTGCCGACCACCTCCGCACTGCCCAAGGCGCATCTGCTCAACCAGCGCACCATGGAGATCCTGGCCGGCCTCGGCATCGCCGAGACCGTCTATGAACGCGGTACCCCGCCCGAGCAGATGCGCTACTCCGGCTGGTACGCCGGCCTGGCAGGCCCTACGGAGGACTACGGCCGCCGCTTCGGACTCGTCGAGTCGTGGGGTTGCGGCGGGCTGTCCGGCGACTGGGCCGCCGCCAGCCCCCAGCGCCAGACCAACCTCCCCCAGCTCCGCCTCGAACCCCTCATCAAGGCCCGCGCCGAAGAACTCGCGCCCGGCCGCATCCGCTTCGGCCACGAACTGACCGCCTTCACCACCGGCGCCGACGGCGTCACCGCCACCGTCCTCGACCGCGACAGCGGCCAGACGTATGAGGTGCGCGCCCGCTACCTGCTGGCCTGCGACGGCGGCCGCACCGTCGGCCGGCAGCTGGGCGTCGTCATGGAGGGCGCCCGCGACCTGGCCCGCGTCGCCACCGTCCACCTGACGGCCGACCTGTCCGCCGTCGCCCGCGACCCCGAAGTGCTCATCCGCTGGCTGACCCTCCCGCACACCGGCGGCGGCGCCACCATGGTGCCCATGGGCCCCGACCACTGGGGCCCCGACAGCGAAGAATGGGTCGTCCACCTCAACTACGCCACCGACGACCCGCGCGGCCTCGACGACGAGACGGTCATCGCCGACCTGCGCACCGCGCTCGGCCTGCCCGACCACCCGCTCACCGTGCACCTGATCACCCGCTGGTCGATCGAGGGCGTCGTCGCCGACCGCTTCCGCGACGGCCGCGTCTTCCTGCTCGGCGACGCAGCCCACCGCCACCCGCCCACCGGCGGCCTCGGCCTGAACTCCGCCATCCAGGACGCGCACAACCTCGCCTGGAAACTCGCCGCCGTCCTGCGCGGCCACGCCCACGAGCGGCTACTGGACACCTACGAGCCCGAACGCAAGCCCGTCACCGCCCGCAACGTGCAACGCTCGGTCGAGAACGCACTCAACCACATCGTCACCACCCAGGCCGCAGGCCTCGTGCCCGGTGGTGATCCGGAGACGAACTGGGGGCAGCTGCGCCGCCTGTGGAGCGGCCTGCCCGAGGACACCGAGCACGCCCGCGCCATCCACCGCGCCATCGCCAGCCAGTCGATGGAGTTCAACGAGCACAACATCGAGTACGGCTACACCTACCCCTCGGCCACCTCGGCCGCCGTCGTCGACGACGGCACCCCCGAGCCCGCCAACCCCGACCCCATCCGCCTCTACCAGCCCTGCGCCCGGCCCGGCCATCCGCTGCCGCACGCCTGGCTGGAGGACGACCACGGACGGCGGCTGTCCACGCACGACCTGCTCCAGCCGGGCACATTCCTGCTCATCGCGGGAGAGGACGGCCAGGACTGGTGCGAGGCCGCCGCCAAACTCACCGCAACCTGGCCGCTGGACGTCGTCCGCGTCGGCCACCAGGACGGAGATCTGCTCGATCCCCGCTCCACCTGGACCCGCCACCGCGGCCACGGACCGGCGGGCGCGGTGCTGATCCGCCCCGACCGGTTCATCGCCTGGCGTGCTCAGCAGCCCACCGACGCACCGGCCCAGTTGTCCCAAGCCCTGCAGTCGATCCTCGGCGAGGCCCGATGATCAGTCACCGCTACGGCCCCGACCATCCCGACCGCACCTACGCCCCGCACGACTTCCCCGAGGCGACAAGCCCGCCCCGCTGCTCGTCCCCGGCCAGTCGGAGTCCTGGTGGGGCTACGAGCAGGCCATGCACCTGCTGCAGGCAGGGCCGCTCCAGCCGCTACATCGCGCACCATTAACAAAGGGCGTATTCATGTACGTCAGCCACTGGCGATCATGGCCGAGCTCGGGGAGATTGTGGACGGCCTGATCCTGCGACGCCCGTCCCACGTCCTTGGTCGCTTAATCGCTGGCGAACACGGTGGTCGCCGGGTTGACTGCAGTGGTGATCGCAATGCCCGTGCCCGCCGACCTGGCCCACCTGGTGGCCGGGACCTGGGCGCTGGACGGCGGCGCGGCGCCGAGAGGGTTGCCACAGCCCGCCGTCGACCTGCTCGTCATGCCCGACGGAACATGCTGGCTGGCCGGTCCGGAGACACGCGTCCGGCAGGGACCGCTGCCCGCAGGCGGGCCTCTGATCGGGGTACGGCTACGACCGGGAACGGTGACCGGCCTGTTCGGCGTCGCAGCCGACGAGGTGCCACTGGCCGGGACGCCCATCGAGGTCGGGCGACTGGACGGGTCAGTGACCGAACGGCTGGCCGGGGCGCTGGCACTGGTGCGGGCGCGGGCCGGGCAATGCCGCATAGACGAGCGGGTGGAAATCGTCCTGGCGGCAATGCATGCAGCCCCCGGCGCGCCCGTAGACCGCCATGCCGCCCTGGCCGGGCTGTCCGAGCGGCAACTACGGCGGCGGTTCGGCGTCGCGGTCGGGCTAAGGCCCAAGTCCTACGTGCGGGTGGTGCGGCTGCACCACGCGCTCGCCGCCGCACGCGCCGCACTGGCCAAGGGCGAACGCCCGAACTGGGCCGCCATCGCCGTACGCAGCGGCTGCTACGACCAGTCACACCTGCTCGCCGAGTTCCGGCACGCGGTGGGAGCACCACCAACCACACTCCTGCCGGACGTCCGTTTTCTCCAATCCCTGACCGGCCGGGGCTAACACACTCGACGCATGGCTGATGATGCTGTCAAGGAGATCCTCGACTGGTACCGGCACACCGCACAGGACGGTCTCGCCGGGGACGGGGTGCGCTTCGTCGAACCGCTCGGCGCCTGGACGGTGCACGGCCACGCCGAGGTGAAGCAGGTGCTCACCGACCACCCGGTGTTCTCATCCGACGAGTTGCGCCACAGCGCGCGACCCGTCCCGCACGAGGACAACCCGATTCTCGGCAGCCTGGCGGCGATCGACCCGCCCCGCCACCACCTGCTGCGCCGCCTCGTCAGCCGAGCCTTCACACCCCGCGCGATCCAGGCGCTGCTTCCCACGATCACCGACACCGTGCGGACACAGCTCGCCGAAGTGGACGGGGAACTGGACGTGATCGGCCAGCTCGGCCAGCCGTTGCCGGTGCGCACCATCGCCGCACTGCTCGGAGTGGAAGCGGACAGGCAACCGGACTTCGTGCGCTGGACCGAGGCCATCACCTCCTTCGCCGGCTCCTTCAGCGAGGACCCGTCGCGTCAGGCCGCGTTCCGCGCCGCGCACGCCGAACTGGCCGAATATTTCCACCAGGTGTTCGCCGAACACCGCGCCCGGCCCCAAGGCGACGTGATCGACACCCTGCTGGCCGCAGAACCGGACGGCAACCGGCTCTCCGACGAAGAGCTGCTCAACTTCTGCACCCTGCTGCTCATCAACGGCCATGAAACGACCAAGACCCTGCTGGTCAACACCGTGCTGTGCCTGGCAGCCCACCCGGAAGCACTGGCCAGGCTGCGAGCCGACCCTGCACTGGTACCCGCCGCCATCGAGGAGGTGCTGCGCTTCCTCCCCCCGATCGGTGGCACCGACCGGTTCACCACCGGCCCGGCCGACCTCGCCGGGCACCCCATCGAGACCGGCCGACGAGTGATCGCCATGATGCTCTCGGCCAACCGGGACCCCCGGGTGTTCGCCGAGCCACAGGAGTTCCGGCCCGGCAGAACGCCCAACGAGCACCTTTCCTTCGGCCACGGCGTGCACTTCTGCCTCGGCGCCCACCTGGCCAGGCACGAGGTCGCCATCGCGCTTCACGCACTGCTGCACCGCTTCCCCGGTCCGTGGTCGACGAGCCGGATCGCGACCCAACGCACCCCCGTCGGCATCGACGTACTCGACCTGGCGCTGGTCAGCTCGTAGCCGCGGACTGATCACGGACTGGCGTCGGTCGGTCCAACCGGAACCTCCTCACGGGTGGTGAGGACCTGACCGGCCAGAGCTCACCGCGTTAGGCGAGAGCGTGGCGACGCGCCAGGCGGGGAGGCCTGCGCACACGATCGCCACGGCGACGCACCCCACCAGCACCCGCGCATCTACCACCGATACCAGCACCGCTCCCACACCCACAGAGGCGAGCGACCCCATCCCCGCCATCGCGTCATAGGCGGCAGACACCCGCCCCAGCAACCCCTCAGGGGTACGGCGCTGCATCACGGTCCGCACCGCCACGGCCGTCGCCGTCAGGCTCGCCCCCGCCACGCCCATCGCACCCACCAGCGCCCACGCTGCGGGGATCAACCACAACGCCACCGCCACGCCGTACAACGCCACCCCGGCCCCCACCACGGCCGCCTCGCCGAACCGCCCCACCAGCCACGCGGCCAGCACCCCGCCGACGATCGCCCCCACGCCCATCGCCATCCCCGTCACCGCGGTGAACTCCGGCGGCCTGCCCAACCCCTCGATCACCGCGAAAATCAACGACTCCGTCACCCCACCCACCACGAACATCAACCCCAGCGACCCCAGCACCCGGCGCAGCACCACATCCCCCCACACATGCACCACCCCGGCCCCCACCTCGCGCCACCACCGTCCCCATCCGGCGCCGCCTTCATCAGCTCGGACCGCGGAGTGAGGACGATCGGCCAAAGGGAAACGACCCCCCAACAGCCGCAGCCGCCAGAACGCACCCGCCGCCACCACGAACGTCGCCATGTCGAAAACCACCACCCCCCAAACCCCCACCCAAGACAACAACCCCACCCCCACCACAGGCCCCACCACCCGCGCCCCCTGCCGAGCCACCTGCAAAGCCCCGTTCGACTGCGCCAGCAACCCCCCAGGCAACACCCCCTTCAACAACCCACCCAAAGCCCCGAACACCACCGTGTACGAACACCCCATACACGCCGACACCACATACACAACCCACACAGCAGAAGCAAAACCCAACGGCACCAACGACACAGCAGACACCAAACAAGCCACCACCAGAAGCCGCCGCCGATCCACCCGATCAACCACCACCCCGAACAACGGCGAAAAACACAGCGGCAACGTGAAGAAAAACAACGTCAACCCAGCAGCAGACGAAGACCCTGTCCATTTCTTCACCAAAATCGCGGGAACCAACAACAAAGAAGCATCACCCAGCAAACTGGCGACCATCCCGCAAAACACCAGCCGGAAATCCCGGCGCCGCAACACCCCAGGAATCACCCGCGCCGGCCGAGCAACCGCACCGCCCGCCCCGTCGGCAGCACCGGAACAGCGTTGTGCACCATCGAAAAAGCATCCAGCCCCGGCACCACCACCGTCACCACCGGACACACCTCATCGGACGGATTCCACCGCACCACATACGCGGAAAACCCCGCAGCCTCCACCGCCGACAACACCACCTCCACCTGATCGGCCACCCCCAGCGACGACCCCTCACCAGGCCCGCGCGCCGACCACACCACCCGCTCCAGCAACGGCCCCGCATCCACCCGCGCACACCGCTCCAGCACCGGCCACCGCGCCAACGACGACAACCGCCGCTCCAACGACGCATCCACCCCCAACGACAGGTTGAACAACGACTGCGCCACCTCCGACAACGCCCGCTCCACCGCATACGCCGGAGACAACGACGCCCCAGACCCCAACACCCCAGCAAAACCACACGCAGCGGACGGCAACGCGGCGAACACCGGAACCCCCAGGTCCGACGTCACCTCCACCACCAGCGGCGGCGCCCCCAACACCTGCGTCACCTCGTCGAACAACACCCGCACATCCGCCGGCAACACCGCCCGCCCCACCGCACGCACCGGACCCTCACCCCGCGCATACCACTCCAGCAAAGCGTGCGAGAGCGCATCACGCTCCACCACCTCCAGCAGACCGTGCAGCACCGCCTCGTTCACCGACGCCCCAGCCGCCGTCCCGTTGTCATACGCATACCGCAAATACGGCGCATACCCCCGCAGGTCATCACCCGGAACCGGCGAATCCCGACACCACGGCGCCCGCGCGAACAACGGAAACCACAACCCACCCGACCCACCACGCAACGGCTCCAACCACACACACGCCAACCGCGCAGCCGGAAAATCCCCCGCCAACCGCCGCAACATCTCCTCACCGGCCAGCCCCGCCTGACCCACCACATACGACACCGGCAACACCCGCACATCACACGCGGCCTGCCCCTCCTGATGCCGCAGATGCTGCCACGCCTCGAACAACGCACTCACCCGGCTCTGCCCACCCGCCCCCTTACCCAGCGACTCCGCCACCAGCCGCCCACCAGGCCCATAGACAGAACACCGATGCAAAGGAAAACCAGCAGAGCCAGAAGAAACGAACTCCACCCGCAACCCACGCTCATCCAGAACCGACTCCACCAGCGCCAGAGCCGCACCAGGCGCCAACTCACGCTCTCTCCCAGCGCGCCCCTTCACCGTCAGAAAACGTCCTGCTCGTCACCGGCGGTGAACAACTCATCAAGCAACGCCTTTTCCGTCAGCGTCACCGAGAATTCATCCTCCACCGCCCAACCACCGGGCTTGAGCAACATCACGCCGTCCGAATTACTGTTTCCCATGGGGGTCCTCTCGTCGCAGACGATCACCACTTCAACATGCGAGTCAAGAACGGTCAAGGCCCATTGTCGCGATCACCACGGTCGCAAAGAACTCCTCGGAAACAGCCACCCGCGCCACCAGCCCGGCAGCCTCCACCGCCGCCACCGCCCCCGGAACCTGACGCTCACTCGTCTCGAACAGCAAAACCCCGCCCGGCGCCAGCCACCCCGGCGCCCCAGCACACACCCGCCGCAACACCTCCAGCCCGTCACCCCCGCCGTCCAGCGCCACCGCCGCCTCGTGCAACCGCGCCTCAGCCGGCAGCAACGCCACCTCACCCGACGGCACATACGGCACGTTGGCCAGCAACACCTCCACCCGCCCACGCAAACCACCGGGCAACGCCTCGAACAGGTCGCCCTCGAACACCCCCACCCCCGGCAGGTTGCGCCGCGCGCACCGCACCGCCGCCGCATCCACATCGGCCGCGTACAACTCCACGCCCTCCACCTGCGCGGCAAGAGCCGCACCGAGCGCGCCGGTGCCGCAGCACAGGTCCACCACCACGGCGCCAGACCGCGCGAGCGCGACGGCCTGGCTCACCAGGAACTCGGTACGGCGGCGCGGCACGAACACCTGCGGATCCACCTGGATGCGCAACCCGCAGAACTCCGCCCACCCCAGCACGTGCTCCAGCGGCAATCCCGACACCCGGGCGGCCACCATCGCCTCCCGCTCCTGCGGGGTCGAGGCGGTGGTGAGGATCAGGCGCGCCTCATCCTCGGCGAACACGCAACCGGCCGCCCGCAGGCGGGCGACGATGACAGCTTCCGGCACAGGCCCCTCGTTTTTGAAGAAGAAGGCCTTCAGGCCTCAAAGGTAGTGATCTTGATCACCGGAGGGCGCCTTTACATTGTAGATTAATAAGGAGGTCGGGAAGGTCGCCCTGATGAACGACGGTCAGCCTACGCGTCGCCCTGGTCACCGCGACATACAGGTCGTGCCCGCCCATCGGCGACTGCTCCAGGATGCCCGCCGGGTCCACCACCACGACCGCGTCGAACTCCAGCCCCTTGGCCTGGGTGACGGTCAGCACCGCCACCGGCGCGTCCAGGTCCCCGCTCCCCGGGATCAACGCCTGGGCCCGCGCGTGCACGACGTCGGAGGTCACCACCCCCACCCTGCCCTCGCCGACCTCGGCCAGCTCGGCCGCCACCAGCTCGGGCAGCCCCTCCACCGGCAGCCTCAACGCCACCGGCACGCTGCCACCGGAGCGCACCGACTCCGGCGGCACCTGCCCGGGATCCACCACCCGCAGCACCTCGGCGGCCAGGTCCATGATCTCCACCGGGGTGCGGTAGTTGACCATCAGCCGCTCCTCGCGCCAGCGCCCCGCCACGTAGGGGTCGAGCGCCTCGCCCCACGAGCGCGCGCCGGCCGCGGAACCGGTCTGCGCGATGTCGCCCACCACCGTCAGCGAACGCGCGGGAACCCGGCGCATCACCATCCGCCACGCCATCGCCGACAGCTCCTGCGCCTCGTCCACGATCACGTGCCCGTAGGCCCAGGTGCGGTCGGCCGCGGCCCGCTCCGCCGTACTCAGCGCCCCGTCGTCGTCGGCGTGCCGTTCAGCCAGGTCGGCGGCGCCCAGGACCTCGTCGGGCAGGTCCACCGAGGTCAGCACCTCACGCGCGTACAGCTCCCGCTCCAGCCGCTGCTCCCGCGACAGCCGCCGGGCCGAACGGCCGGCCGAGTCGTCCTCGCCCAGGAGCTCGGCCGCCTCGTCCAGGAGCGGCACGTCGCCGACCGTCCACTCAGCCCCCGGCGTACGCACCAGAGCCCGCCAGTCCAGCCCCTCGGGGAACAGCCGCGCGGGCAGGTCGGCGACCAGCTCCTGCGGGGTCAGCTCCGGCCACAGCGCGTCCAGCGCCCGCCGCACCGACGGCTCGGCCCACAGCTGGGCGGCCGCATGAGCCAGGTCGGGCGGCTCCTCCTCCTCGGTCACAGGCGGCAGTTCCGCCTCGAAGGCGGCGATCTCCTGCGGGCTCAGGAACGTCTCCAGCGCCGTGACCTGCTCGAACTGCCGCGCCTCGTCCTCGGCCAGCTCGCGCAGCATCTCGGTGACGAACAGCTTGCGCGCCTGGTTGTGCGCCAGCCGTACCCGCCTGGCCCGGTCCCTGATCGACACGCACGCCGCGTGCGCCACCCGCAGCACCTGCCCCTCCACCTCGACCTCCAGGTCACCGTCCGGCACGCGCTGCCGATCGTGTACGGCTGCCGCCACCACGCCGGCCATCCGCGCGTCCCCCTTGACGACCGCCACCCCCGGCGGGTCGACGGCGGTGGCGCGCACGCCGGGAAACAGCTCGCCCACGGTCGCCAGCACCACCTGCGTCTCCCCCAGCGCGGGCAGCACCTGGCCGATGTAGCGCAGGAACATCGCGTTGGGCCCCACCACCAGCACCCCGCGCCGCTCCAGCGTCTCGCGGTGGGCGTACAGCAGGTAGGCGGCCCGGTGCAGCGCCGCCACCGTCTTGCCGGTGCCAGGACCGCCCTGCACCACCAGCGCCCCCGCCAGGCCCGCGCGGATCACCCGGTCCTGCTCGGTCTGGATGGTGGCCACCACGTCGCCCATCCGCCCGGTACGGCCACGCCGCAGCGCCGCCAGCAAAGCGGCCCCCCCGACCAGGGTGCCGCGGTCGCTCTCGCTCATCCGCTCCAGGTCGAACACTTCGTCGTCCAGCCCCACCACGGTGCGTCCGCTGGTGTGCACGTGCCTGCGCCGCACCAGCGCACCCGGCTCGGAAGGGGTGGAGGTGTAGAACGGGCGCGCCGCCGGGGCACGCCAGTCGACCAGCACCGACTCGTGCTCGTCGTCGCGCAGCCCGATCCTGCCGACGTAGGTGCGCGAGCCGTCGCGGGCGTCGATCCGGCCGAAGCACAGGCCGCGCTCCACCGCGTACAGCTGCGACAGCCTGCGGGTGCGCTCCTCGGCCAGCACCTCGCGCTCGACCCTGCCCTGGGTGTTGGCCACCGCGCCGCCCAGGGCGTGCACCTCGCGCAGCACCTGGCGCGAGCGCTCGCGCGCCTCGTCCAGCCTGCCGTACAACATCGAGACCTTGACCTGCTCCTCGGCGATGGCCGCTTGACGGTTTCCCATCTGGTGGTATACTCCTAACGGGACGTCTGTCGAGACACTGTTGCAGAGCATGAATGCTTCAGCTTAACAGCACTCCGGGTCCCGCTCATTCCCGCGCCTGATGATAATTTCTTGGCCCATGTCTGACTTCCTGCGCGAGCTGTTCTCGCTCGACGGGCGGCGCGCCCTGGTCACCGGCGGCAGCTCCGGCATCGGCTACGCCATGGCCGAGGCGCTGGGCCGCGCCGGCGCCGAGGTCGTCGTGGTCGCCCGCGGTCAGCAGGGCCTGGCGGCGGCCGTGGACCGGCTCGCCGCCCGCGGGGTCAAGGCCTCGTGGATCAGCGCCGACATGGGCGTGCGCGCCGACGTCGAACGGGTCATCGCCGGGGCGGGTCAGATCGACATCCTGGTCAACGACGCGGCCAACAACATACGCAAACCGATGGGCGAGCTGACCGACGCCGACTACGAGCAGACCATCGCCGTCAACCTCACCGCGCCCTACCTGCTGGGACAGCATTTCGGGCCGCTCATGGCCGTGCGCGGGTGGGGGCGGATCATCAACGTCGGCTCGCAGCAGAGCATCAGCGCCTTCGGCGACAGCGGCGCCTACGGGGTGTCCAAGGCGGCCATCGCGGGGCTGACCCGCTCGCAGGCCGAGGCCTGGTCGCCGAGCGGGGTGTGCGTCAACACCATCATCCCCGGCTTCATCCTGACGCCCCTGACCGAACCCGCCCAGTCCATCCCCGGACGGGTCGAGCACATGGCCTCGCGGCACATGGTGGGCCGCAACGGCCTGCCCGCCGACTTCGCCGGCGCAGCCGTCTTCCTGTCCAGCCCGGCGGGCGCTTTCGTCACGGGCCAGACCCTGTACGTCGACGGCGGGTTCTCCACCCACTAGTCATCCCGAACGAGCCCTGGAGTTGACATGACCCTGCCCGACCCCGCCACGCGCGACATTCGCGCGATCTTCGAACGCGCCCGTACCCGCCTGTTCGGCCGCCTGGAGGGCCTGACCGACGCCGAGTACCTGTGGGAGCCGGTCGGCGACTGCCTCAGCATCCGCCCCGGCGACGACGGCGTCTTCCGCGTGGCCGAGATGATCCCGGAATCGGTTCCGGGGGTGCCGGACCCCGTCACGACGATCGCCTGGCGCGTCTGGCACATCGGCAGCCTGTGCCTGCGCGGCTACGTGATCCACTTCTTCGACGACGTCCCCGAGTTCGGCGACCGCGACGCGTGGCCGGGCACCGCGAAGGAGGGCCTCCAGGCGCTGGCCGAGGACTGGGAGCACTTCACCTCCCGCATCGCCGCCCTCGGCGACGAGCGCCTGCTGGCGCCGATCGGCATGGGCCCCGGCGGCTGGGCCGAGGAGACCTACCTGAAGCTCGCGCTGCACGCCCTGGTCGAGGTCTCCCATCACGGCGGCGAGATCGGCCTCCTGCGCGACCTCTACCTGCGCACCTGACAGCGCAGGTGAAGCACCCGGTGGCCCTGGATCACCACGTCGGGATCCTCCAGCAGGTGCTGCGCGCCGACCGACCCGAAGAAGCGCTTGCCTGACCCGAACACGACCGGCACGACGTCCATGCGCACCTCGTCGACCAGACCCGCGGCGAGCACCTGGCCACCGACGTCCCCGGCGGCGACCTCGACCACACGGTCACCCGCCAGCTCCCGCGCCCTGGCCACGGCCGCCTCGACGCCGTCGACGAAGTGGAACGGCGCCCCGGGGTCCCAGCCCTCGGGCGCCGGGCGGTGCGTCACGACGACCACGTGGTCGATCCCGCTCGGCGGCTTGCCGTCCCAGCCGTCGGTCAGGTCGAAGACGTGCCGCCCGGCGATGGTCACCCCGATCTGGTCCCAGTACGCCCGGGTGTGGTCATAGGACGCCTGCGACACCTTCAGCACGCCGCCCTCGTCCAAGGGGACGTCACCGCTGGTCAACCAGTCGAACAACGGTCCAGGCTGGTCGTTCTCGTCCGCGACGAAACCGTCCACCGACACCGAGCCGTACAAGACCACCTTGCCCACGAGGCTCTCCTCTGCTCTGGGGTGCCCCAAAATTAGCGCGTCGTGAGCTGCGGCTCTTGTAAGAAATCAATCGACCGGCAGCGACCAGCCGTCCAGCACGTGGTCCGGATGTTCACGCAGGAACCGCCGCCGCACCTCGACGTACCGGGTCGGCGTGAGCCCGGTGAACGCCCGGAACTCGTGACCGAAATGGGCCTGGTCGAAGTACCCCGCGCCACTGGCGAGCTCGCCCCAGTCGACCGGCCCGGCCGGGTCGATCGCGAACACGGTCGCGGTGAAGCGATGGATGCGGGCCAGCCGCTTCGGCGTGACGCCGACGAGCTCCTTGAACCGCTGCGCCAGGTGAGTCCTGCTGACCCCGGCCGCCACGCTCAGGTCGCCGATCGCCACCGACCCACCGGCCGCCCCGATGACGCTGCTCGCGTGGCGGACCAGCCCCAGGCCGTCGGCCTCGCACAGCCGCCGCCTGAGCTCCTCCTCCAGCACCGTCAGCATCTCGTACGGCCCGGCCGCCATGGCCAGCCGATCCCGCAGCCCGGCGACGGCACGCCGGCCCCACACCTGCTCCACGGTCACCGGCCGATCACACAGCTCAGCCGCGGGCATCGGCACGAACGGCGCCAGCCCCCACGGCTTGAAGTGCACGCCGACCGACCGGGTGCCCGGCGGATAGCCGAACTCGAAGGCGCGCGTGGGCATGGAGACCACGCAGCCGTCGGCGTACCCGTCCGTCTCGTCGTCGGCGCCGGCGCGGATGCGGAACGGCGCGCCGAGGTTGACGATGAGCAACGCCGCGGGCATCGGCGGCAGCATCAGCCGGGCGTACGGCGGCGTCCCCTCCAGGTAGTAGAGGTCGTCGATCAGCCCGTCCAGCGGCGGCCGCGGCACTCTGGACACGTACTCCACGCCCACAGTATGGCAACGTCACGACGGCAGGGATCCTCTGACGCCGACGATGATCAGTTCGAGGCCGTCGTCGAAGGTCCGATCCCGGTCTTCCCTGGGCCGGCCGGTTTTGCGGGCCTGCTCCTCGATCGTGTAGCCGTTGGCGTAGGCCATGACGGTGTCGACGGCGACGGCGGCCGTGCCCGCGGGGACGCCCGCGGCGGTCAGGGCGGAGATGAGGTGCTGGAAGGCGGCGACGGCCGCCTCTCCAGGGTGCTGGAAGCCGGACAGCAGGCGGGCGCCGTCGCGGTGGGCCAGCATGACCTCGCGCATGCCGGAGGCCACGCCGCGCAACAGCTCCTCCCAGGGGGCGTCGGCGAGCGGGGCGATGTCGTCGGCCGGGCTGACCAGGTGCGCGACCATGGCGTCGAGCAGGGCCTGCTTGCTGGGGTAGTGCCGGTACAGGGCGCTGGCCCGCACTCCGAGCCTGCCGGCCAGGAGCCGCATGGTGAGAGCGTCCAGGCCCACCTCGTCGAGCAGCTCGATCGCCGCCTGCAGCACCTGGGCGCGTCGCTGCCCCATCGTGTGTCCTCCGGATCCGGGGTTGACAGTCCTGCTTCCCCTACGTGAACAATGTACACGCGAACGTTGTTCACTTCGAGATGGGGGATCACGATGACACGTGTTCTGAAGAACGAGCTGCGTGCCGTACTCGAACAGGTTGTTTCCGCCGACGGAACCACGATCGGCTACCGCCGCCGCGGCCGCGGGCCCGGGCTGATCCTCGTGCACGGCGGGATGCAGGCCTCGCAGCACTTCACCAAGCTCGCCACCGCCCTGTCGGCGGACTTCACCGTCTACGTGCCCGACCGGCGTGGGCGCGGGCTGAGCGGCCCGCACGGGGCCGACTTCAGCGTCCTGCGTGAGGTCGAGGACCTGCGGGCGCTCGTCACGGCGACCGGCGCGTCGCGGGTCTTCGGGCTGAGCACCGGCGCGCTCGTCGTCCTGCGCACGGCCCTGAGCACGCCCGCCCTCGACCGGGTCGCCCTGTACGAGCCCCCATTGTCGATCGACGGGTCGGCGCCGGTGGACTGGGTGCCGCGCTACGACCGCGAGATCGCCGCGGGCAAGAGCGCGTCAGCGCTGGTCACCGCGCTGAAGGGGCTGAAGGCCGAGCCGTCGCTGTTCAGCAGGATCCCGCGCTTCGCCCTCGTGCCGCTCCTGGCGCTCGGCGCGCGGTTGCAGGGCGCTGGGCCCGCCGATGAGGTGCCGGTCAAAGCGCTCATCCCCACGCAGCATTTCGACATGCGGGTGGTCGGGGAGATGGCCGACACGGTCATGGACTACGCGGCGCTCGACGCGCGGGTGCTGCTTCTCGGGGGTGCGCGCAGCGCGGCGTATCTGGGTCTCGCCCTTCGCAGGCTCGCCGAGGTGCTCCCGCACTCGCGCACCATCACCCTGCCGGGGGTCGGGCACTCAGCGCCGGAGGACGACGGGGCGCCGCTCGTCGTGGCCCGGGCGTTGCGTGACTTCTTCGGCGCGCCATGAGGGGAGCGCCGACCTGAGGCGGGGCCGGGGTCGGTTCAGGGGCGGGGTCGGGGTGATCCCTGTCGAACCCACGGGGCCGGTTCGACAGACTCGGACGCAGTTGATCACCGCCCTAACGAGGAGTTTCCCCCATGCGTCGCATCTTGGCCCTTTCCCTGGCCGCCACCGTCGTGGCCGTCGGTGTCGCCGCCCCCGCGCAGGCAGCCGCAGGTCTGGATCGTTCCGCTCTGCGTGCGGCGATCGCCGTGCGCGCCGATGACGGCGCCAGCGGGGTGGTGGCCCGGGTGCACCGCGACGGTGAGGCGTGGAGGGGCGCGTCCGGTGACGTCGTCACCGGCAGGCGGGTCAGCCCGGACGCCCGGTTCCGTATCGGCAGCGTCAGCAAGCCGATGGACGCGGTGATCCTGCTCCAGCTGGCCGCCGAAGGCCGGGTCGACCTGGACCAGAGCGTGCAGCACTACCTGCCCGGGCTGCTGCCGCAGGACCGCTTCCCCGATGCGATCAGCGTGCGTCAGCTGCTCAACCACACCAGCGGCCTGCCCCGCGACTCCGAGGGCGCCCCTACCCCCACCCCTGATGAGGAACTGCGGAGCCGCCTGGACTACCTGACCTTCGACCAGGCGATCCAGCGCACGCTGCACCCCGTGGGCCGCCCTGCCCCCGGGGCCCGGTTCCGGCCGGGCACCCGGCAGGAGTACAACTCCTTCGGCTACCGCATCGCCGGCAAGCTCATCGAGACGATCACCAGGCACCCCTACCAGTACGAGGTGTACACGCGCATCCTGAAGCCGCTCAAGCTGCGCGAGACCGCGGTGACCATGCCCGGCGCGGCCGCCCCCGTGCCGCGGCCGTACCTGCCCGGATACCAGCAGGCGGGCGACGGCAAGCTGGTGGACGTCAACGTGCAGGGCGGGCTGCCCTCCAGCCTGACCTCCACCACCGCCGACCTGGACCGCTTCGTCACCGCCCTGTTCGACGGGCGGCTGCTGCGCCCGGCGCAGGCCGCGGAGCTGTTCGCCGTGCCGACGGGCGCCGACGGCAAGCCGCTGCCCTACGCCGACGACGCCAACTGCAACGTCGGGCCGGGCAAGGGCACGGCCTGCTTCAGCGTCGGCCTGAAGTACGTGCCGCTGCCCGACGGCACGCTCCTGTGGGGCAAGACCGGCTCCGACCCCGGCTACCGCAGCGGCGTGTTCGCCTCCCGCGACCTCACCCGGCGCGTGGCCTACTCGGTGGGCACCACGGCCCCCGTCGACGGCATCCCGCCGGTGATCCAGCGCCTGGCCTTCACCGCCTTCAACGGCTGAAGCCCCTCCCCGCGCGTTCGGCGTCCTCCGTTGTGACGTGAGGGCGCCGAAGTGTACGACCGGGGCATGCCGGGATTGCCAGAAGAGGGAATGAAAGATCGTTTCAGGTACCTCTTCGAGGGAAATCATCGCTCAAGCTGATCGTAACGCTCTGTGACCGGTATCGATTCGCCGAGTTCCCGCTCCCGGCGAATACGGCGTGTGCCGGCGCTGGCTAGCGCGATGCCCGCAGTCCGAGTTCAACACGTCAAGGGAACATCATGGGGTATTCCAGGCATTTGCTAGCTCTGGCCGCCGGGCTGGCGACGATGAGCGTGAGCCACCTCGCCCCGGCACACGCAGGCATCACGGGAAGCGATGAGCGTGCGAGATCGGTGTCCATCTTCAACGCCAAGTCCACGTCGAGCATGGCCAGGGCGCGCGGTGGCGGGTTCGAGCTCACCGATACCGTGAGCTGGTCCCGGCCCGCGGACAGCACGGCGCCCATCGTGAAGATCGAGTTCTACTCGGTTCTCTACGGGCCGTACCCCACGCTGCCCGGCCCTGGTCGTTGCGCGTCAGATACACCTGATCTGGACGCGCCGTACCTACCGGCGAAGCTCATCACCAAGAAGCCCCTCACCTTTACGGTCACCGGGAGCGACCTGAGATCCGGAAAATTCACGACCCCTCCCGTAAAGGTGACCGCACCCGGCTACTACGTGTGGGGAACCGGGGGACCGCCACCTTCAGCGAAGCTGGAGTCACTTCCACCTTTCCCATCGTGATCCGCGTCGAGGGAGGCGATGATCCCATCAACCGCGACACGTCCGACGGCAGCACCATCCTGGGCGCCTCCTGTGGAGGCACGAACGAACACAGCCTCGTACCCAAGACACCTAAGCCCCCCACTCCGCCCAAGCCGCCCACCCCACCCAAGCCGCACAAACATCACAAGCATCACAAGCCACCCAAGGTGCTGACCGGCGGTGGGGTGAAGCTGCCTGGTGTGGTCTTCTACTGACCGCGAAGACATGCTGAGCACGAGTCGCAGATCCGCCCGCCCAACGGGCGTCGCGCGCCTGCTGATGGCGGGCGCAGCGTTCCTGCTGCCTGGCACGGTTGTGACGGAGGCCGGCCCCGTGCGGGCGGCCGCTCTTGCGGCAGACGGTCGACCCGAGCCCGGAGGCGGCCGGGGAAGAGGTGGACCCGAGGCGCGGACCGACCCCGCACGCAACCCCGTCCCGGTCTGGCGCGGGCGCAAGGTGGGCAGGCTCACCATCGAGTCCATCGGCGTCCACGCCAGGATCGACCAGGTCGCGATCGTTCGAGGCGTGCTTCAGGTCCCACCCATCGCCAGGGTCGGCTGGTGGCGGGGAGGGGCGAGGATCACCAGCCCGGCCGGAGGCATCGTTCTCGACGGCCACGTCTCCGACTCCGCCGGAACCCCCGGGGCGCTGCACCGGCTGATGTCCGTCAAGGTCGGAGCGAAGATCGCCCTCCGCATGGGTGACCATGTGCGCCACTACCGAACGGTCTCCATCCGCAAGTACCGCAAACACGACCTCCCCCGGCGCATCTTCAGCCCCGGCGGGGACAACACCCTGTACATCATCTCCTGCACGACCAGAGTCGGCAGCCCAGGCAGCTATCGCCACCTGGACAACGCCGTCCTGCACGCACGCCCCATCGACCGGACGGCCACGCCGCCCTGACGATCAGGCCTTGGCGGGGATTCGCTTGCCGAGGGTGATGAAGAACAGGACCAGCCCCACCGTCAGCACGATGTGCCCCAGCCCGGCGATCCCTGCGATCGCCGCGCCGGACTCCTTGCCCAGCACCGTCAGCGTGCCGTGCAGGGTCAGCATCGCCACCGTCAACACCAGCCCGGCGTTGTACACCCAGAAGAACCAGGTGAACAGCTTGCCCACGGCGCTGAGGGTGAACAGCTTCTCCAGCGCCAGCACGATGAGGAAGAACAACATCCCCAGCGCCAGCAGATGGGTGTGCACGACGCCGAGCTGGGTGTCGCCGGTGAAGTCGTTGAGCTTGGTGATCTCGCGGTAGTACAGCCCGCTGATCACACCAACAATCATGTAGGTATGTGCCGCATAAAGGAGCTTTTTCACGTTCGTGACAATAGAGGGTCATAAGTCCGGATCTATGCGGTACCCCACCCCGGGCGTCGTCGTGATGATCGACGGGGCGCCCAGCTTGCGGCGCAACCGCCCGATCGTCACCGTCACCGTGTTCGTCATCGGATCGGCGTGCTCGTCCCACACCTGCTCCAGCAGGTCCTCGGTGCTCAGGAACGCCGGCGTGGCCCGCAGCAACGCCTCAAGCAAAGCGAACTCCTTGACCGACAGCTCCAGCAACCGCCCGTCGCGGGTCACCCTACGCCGCACCGCGTCCAGCTCCACCCCCGCCGCCCGCAACGTGCGCGACCTGGCGCCGGGCCGTCGGCGGGCCAGCGCGTGGATGCGCAACACCAGCTCCGGAAAGTGGAACGGCTTGGCCAGATAGTCGTCCGCACCCAGGGTCAGCCCGCTGACCCGCTCACCCGGCGAGGCAGCGGCGGTCAGCATCAGCACCATCACCCGGTCGTCCCGCTCGGTGATCATCTGGCAGAGCGTGTCGCCGTGGATGCCCGGCAGATCCCGGTCCAGCACCACCACGTCATAAGGGTTCAGGTCCAGCTTCGCCGCCGCCTCCAGCCCGTCGAAGGCGACGTCGACCGCCATGCCCTGGTCGCGCAACCCCTCCACCAGCGCCTCGGCCAGCGCCCGCGCGTCCTCCACCACCAGAACCCTCACGCGCCCGCCTCCACCAGCGTGACCTCGACCCGAAGACCACCCGACGGGATCGCCACCAACTCCAGGCCGCCGCCGTGCGCCTCGGCGATCGCCGACACGATCGACAACCCCAGCCCCGACCCCGTCGCGGAACCCGTCCGGTCGGCGCCCAGCCGCTCGAAGGGGTGCGCCAGCCGTACCAGCTCGGCCTGGTCCAGCACCGGCCCACCGGTCTCCACCACCAGCCTGCCGCCGGACGTCAGCACCCGGACCCAGCCGCCCTGCCGGTTGTGCGTGACCGCGTTGTCGATCACGTTGTCCACCAGCCGCGCGAGCAGCGTCGCGCTGCCCCGCGTCCGCGACCCCTCGTCCACCACCTCCACCCGCAGCTCCTTGGCCGCCACCGCCTCAGCCCGCGCCTGCAGAGCCAGGCCGACCCGCTCACCCAGATCGACCACGCTCGGCCCCTCCACAGCGCCGTGCTGGGCGCGCGCCAGCGTCAAGAACCCCTCCAGCAACCGGTCCACCTGATCCAGCTCGGTACGGATACGTCCGGCCAGCACCAGCGTCTGCTCAGGAACCGGCCCCGGCTTGCCCTCGGCCACGTCCACGAAGGCCCGCATCGTCGCCAGTGGCGTGCGCAACTCGTGCGAGGCGTTGGCCACGAACCGCCGCTGCGCCGCGAACGAGCCCTCCAGCCGCTCCAGCAACCCGTCGATCGTGTCGGCCAGCCGCTTCACCTCGTCCTCAGGACCGGGTACGGCCAGCCGCTCGTGCAGATTGTCCGCCGAGATGCGGCGCGTGGCCGCGGTGATCGTCCGCAACGGGCGCAGCACCCGCACCGCCACGATCCGCCCCAGCACCACCGACACCACCGCCATGATCGCCAACGCCACCACAGAAGCCACGGGCAGCACCGAGGACTGCCGCCGCAACTGCGCCTCCAGCTGCCTGATGTGCTCCTGCGCCGCCGCCAGCGACACCTGCGGCCCGCCCGCCCCCACCGGCACCGAGATCCGCGTCGACCCGAACGCCACCACGTTGGTCACCAGCAGCAACCCCGCCCCCGACAGTAGGAACAGCGCGCCGAACAACACGGTGAACCGCGCCCCGATCGGCCGGTCTCGCAGAAACCTCATGACCCCCACAATGCCCTGCACCACCTAACACCGGCATGACAGGGACCGTTCTGCCCCCGTTAGGCGCACCTGCGTACAACTCTGGCCATGCGAGCAACCATCGACGTCGACGGCCTGCGCAAGCGCTTCGGCCAGACCCAGGCCCTCGACGGCATGACCTTCACCGTACGGCCGGGTACGGTCACCGGCTTCGTCGGACCCAACGGCGCCGGCAAGTCCACCACCCTGCGCGTCATCCTCGGCCTCGACGCCCCAGACGCGGGCACCGCCCTGGTCGGCGGAAAACCGTACCCGACACTCGAAACCCCGCTGCGGCACGTCGGCGCCCTCCTCGACGCCGCCGCCCTGCAGCCCAGCCGCACCGCGCGCAACCACCTGCTGTGGCTGGCCCACTCCCAGGGCCTCGGCGCCGCCCGCGTCGAGGAGGTGCTGCGCCTGACCGGCCTCGACAGCGCCGCCCACCGCCGCGCCGGCGGCTTCTCCCTCGGCATGCGCCAGCGCCTGGGCATCGCCGCCGCCCTGCTCGGCGACCCGCCCGTCGTCATCCTCGACGAACCCTTCAACGGCCTCGACCCCGACGGCATCGTCTGGATGCGGGAATTCCTCACCGACCTGGCCCTCCAAGGGCGCGCCGTCCTGGTCTCCAGCCACCTCATGAGCGAACTGCAGGACACCGCAGGCCACCTCGTCGTCGTCGGCCGCGGCCGCGTCCTGGCCGACACCAGCGTCGCCCAGCTCCTCGCCGCCGTCGCCGGCGACCGCGTCACCCTGCGCACCACCGCCCCCGACCAGGCCACCGGCCTCCTGGCGAACGCCGGAGCCACCGTCACCCCCAACGCCACAGGACTGACCGTCTCCGGGCTGCCCAGCGAGCAGATCATCGCCCTGCTCGGCCCACGCGGCGTCCCCTTCTCCGAAATCTCCGCCCACCGCGCCACCCTCGAAGAGGCCTACATGGAGCTCACCAAGGACGCCGTCGAATACCGAGGCACCCGATGATCCGCGCCGAATGGACCAAGTTCAGGACCGTACGCGGCTGGGTCGCCGCCATGGCCGCAGCCGCCCTGCTCATGATCGGGCTCGGGCTGCTGGCCGCCAACGGCAGCAGCGGCTCCTGCGACGGCGCCCCGGGCAGCGTCTGCCCCGTCGTCCTGACCGGACCCGAGGGCGAGCAGGTCAACGACCGCTTCGAGTTCGTCCACCGCACCCTGGACGGCGACGGCGCCATCACCGCCCGCGTCGCCGAACTCACCGGCATCATCACCTACCCGCCACCCAACCACGACCAGATCGTCACCGGCGTCGTGCCCTGGGCCAAAGCCGGAGTCATGATCAAGGACGGCACCCGGCCCGGCTCCCGCTACGCCGCCGTCACCCTCACCGGCGCGCACGGCGTCCGCATGCAACACAACTTCGTCCATGACACCGCGGGCGGCGAAGGCGCCTGGCTACGCCTCACCCGCACCGGCGACACCCTCACCGGCCACGTCTCACCCGACGGCAAACGCTGGACCCCGATCGGCGACGCCGACCTCACCGGCCTGCCACGCACCGTCCAGATCGGCCTGTTCGTCACCTCCCCCTGCGACCTGACACTCAAGCAGGGCGACCTCGGCGGCACCATCGGCCAGTGCCGCTTCACCCAGGCCACCGCCACCTTCGACCACGTCACCCCAGCGGGCGGCTGGACCGCCACCGACGTCGGCTTCGCCGGACACCTCACCGACTGGGAACGCCTCCACACCCCCAACGGCCTCATCACCAGCGGCGACACCCTCACCGTGTCCGGCACCGGCGACATCGGCCCCTCCACCGAGGGCCAGCCCATCGAGACCACCCTGTCCGGCCTCATCGCCGCCCTCCTGGTCGTCATCGTGGTCGCCGTCCTGTTCATCACCGCTGAATACCGGCGCAACCTCATCCACACCACGCTCCTGGCCTTCCCCCGCCGCACCGGGGTCCTGGCCGCCAAAGCCGCCGTCATCGCCGCGGTCACCTTCGCCACCGGCCTCATCGCCGCCGCCGTCGTCGTGCCCGTCTGCAGCGCCATCCTGCGCGCCAACGGCATCCCGCTGCGGCCCGTCAGCACCCTCACCGAGCTCCGCGTCATCGCCGGAGCAGCCGCCTTCATGGCCGTCGCCGCCGTCTTCGCGCTGGCCGTCGGCGCGCTGCTGCGCCGCAGCGCCTGGGGCGTCATCGTCGCAGCCGTCACCATCGTGCTGCCCTACACCCTGGCCACCACCTCGATCCTGCCCGTCGAAGCCGCCCGATGGCTGCTGCGCCTCACCCCGGCCGCCGGGCTGGCCGCCATGCAGAGCATCCCGGCCTACGAACAGGTCGTCTCCAACTACGCGCCCCAGCTCGGCTACTACCCGCTGCCCCCGTGGGGCGGGCTGGCCGTCCTGTGCGCCTACGCCGCCGGCGTCCTGGCCCTGGCCACCGTACGGCTGCGCAGGAGGGACGCATGAGCCGCCACCTGCGCGCCGAATGGACCAAAGCCACCACCCTGCGCGGCACCGGCTGGATGCTGCTGGGCATCGTCGCGCTCGCCGTCCTGGTCAGCGCCGCCGCCACCGCCACCGTCACCTGCGACGCGGTCCGCTGCGGCCAGGACACCACCAAGCTCGCCCTCATGGGCATCCAGGCAGGACAGGTCGTCGTCGCGGTCCTGGCCGTGCTGTCGATCGGCGACGAGTACGGCACCGGCATGATCCACACCACGCTCCTCGCGCTGCCCCGGCGCACCGGGATGCTGGCCGCCAAAGCGGCCGTGCTCAGCGCCCTCGTGCTGGGCGCGGCCATCCCCGCCGCCCTCGCCTCGTGGCTCCTGGGGCGGCTCATCCTGCCGGCACGCGGGTTCCCGCCGCTGCCGCCCCTCACCGACCCGACCACGCTGCGCGCGGTGGCGGGATCGGTGCTCTACCTGGTGCTCGTGGCGCTGCTCAGCCTCGGCCTGGCCACCATCGTGCGCGACCCGGCCGCCGGAGTGGGGACGGTGCTGGGCGTGCTGTTCCTCCTGCCGATCCTGGGCGCCATGATCCCCGACCCCGACTGGCAGAGGTGGGTGTGGAAGATCTCACCCATGAACGCCGGCCTGGCCATCCAGAGCACCCGATACCTGGCAGAACTCCCCCTGACCCCCTGGGCCGGCCTGGGCGTCGCCGCCGCCTGGGCCGCCGCCTCCCTGGCCACCGCCACCCGCCTCCTGCACACCCGCGACGCCTAGAGCGCGGCTCCGGGCTACTGGCGCTTGATCCGGCGGGTGCCCCGGCCCGGGTGCCAGGTGTCGATCACCATCAGGTCACCCTCGACCCGCGTCCACACCACCTCCTCCACCTCGACCCGGAACAGGTGCGGCCCCTCCCCCGGCATCTCGAACCTGGCCAGCACGGCCGGGTCGGTCACCTCGACCGCCCGGCCCGCCAGCTTCGCGTCGCCCGGCCACGACGACGGATTCGCCTCGTCCGCGTCAGGGGAGGAGGTGTGCAGCGCCATCCGCGGGTCCCGCCGCAGGTCCAGCGCTTTCAGCGAGCCCGGCATCGAGCCGAGCCACAGCTCGCCGTCCCTGAAGTCGGTCTCGGTGCCGCTCACCCGCGGCGAGCCGTCCTTGCGCAGGGTGGCCAGCACCTTGTGCTTGTGCGACCCCATCAACGCCAGCACCTGACGCGCCAGATCCGGCGCCTCCCTCTCGAACTCCGTCCAGGAAACCATGCGGCCATCCTGCCCGGTTGTGCTGGAGACGGGGAACCCGGCAGACTCGATCCGGTGAATCTGGGGAGAACGTGACAGACCTCGCGCAAGGCGTCAAAGCCCGACGAGCCGTCGCCTACTTCTTCGCCGTCCTGGGCCTCGTGTCCGGCGTCTGGGCCGCCCGCATCCCCGCCGTCAAGCAGAACCTCTCCCTCACCGACGGCGAGCTGGGCCTGGCCCTGCTGGCCGTCGCCGTGGGCCTGGTCCTCGGCATGCAGTTCGCAGGACGCCTCACCGACCGCCTCGGCAGCGCCGCCGTCATCGTGCCCGCCGGCGTGGCCTCCAGCCTCCTCATGATCCCCCCGGGCTTCGCCCCCAACCTGGCCGCCCTCATCGCCGCCCTGTTCGCCTGGGGCATGGTCAACGCCTGCCTCGACGTCGCCATGAACACCCACGCCGTGGAGGTGGAGCGCGTGTACGGCAGGCCGCTCATGTCCTCCTTCCACGGCATGTTCAGCGTCGGCGGCCTCATCGGCGCCGGTCTCGGAGCCCTGTTCGCCTGGCTGGAGGTGCCTCCCGGCCCCACCTTCACCGCCGTCACCCTCCCCCTGGCGGCGCTTGCCGTACTGGCAAAGCGGGCCCTGCTCCCCACCGCCAGAACCGACCACCACGAGCCCAGGAAGCGCGCCCGCTGGTCGGGCTGGATCGTCTTCATGGGCGTCATGGCCTTCTCCGGCCTGGTCGGCGAGGGGGCTGCGGGCGACTGGAGCGCCGTCTACCTGCACGAACACCTCGGCACCGCCCCCGGCCCCGCCGCCATCGCCTTCGCGGTGTTCTCCACGTGCATGACGCTCGGCCGCTTCGCCGGCGACTGGCTGGCGCTCAAGCTCGGCCCGGTCAGGCTGGTGCGCTGGTCGGGGCTGCTGGCGGCGGCCGGGCTCGGCGGGGCGCTCGTCGTCGCCCAGCCCGCCGCGGCGATGGCCGGGTTCGGGCTGTTCGGCCTGGGCCTGGCGACGCTGGTGCCGCAGGTGTTCTCGGCCGCGGGCAACCACGACCCGGCCCGCGCGGGCGAGGCGATCGCCCAGGTGGCCACGCTCGGCTACGCGGGCCTCATGCTGGGCCCGGTCATCATCGGCGGCGCGGCCGAACTCGTCGGCCTGCCCGCCGCCCTGACCATCCCGGTGCTGTTGTGCTTGTTCATGGCCGCGTCAGCGGTGTCGCTCAAGCCGAGCGCCTTTACTAAGTAGATTTCTTACGGGGCTGCGCCCGCACGTGGATGCGCTCGCCCTGGCTGCCGAACAGGCTCAGCACCTCCACCGGCGCCTCGTCGGCGCTGCCGAACCAGTGCGGCACCCGGGTGTCGAACTCGGCGACCTCGCCCGCCTTCAGCACCAGGTCGTGCTCGCCCAGCATCAGCCGCAGCCGCCCGCTCAGCACGTACAGCCACTCGTAGCCCTCGTGCGTCTTCGGCTCGGGCTTAGACCTGCCGCCCGGGATGACCATCTTGAACGCCAGCAGTCCCCCAGACTCGCGGGTCAGCCGCACGATCGTCATCCCGTTGAGCTCCTCCGGCCGCAGGTGGACACGCGGATCGCCCACCGGCGGCGCTCCCACCAGGTCGTCCAGCGACACCCGGTGCGCCCGCGACAGCGCCAGCAGCAGCTCCAGCGTCGGCCGCCTGCCACCCGACTCCAGCCGCGACAGCGTGCTCACCGAGATGCCGGTCTCCTGGGCCAGCTGCGCCAGCGTCAGCCCGCGCTCCACCCGTACGGCCCGCAGCCGTGCACCCACTTCGTCCATGTTTGCCATGCTAGCAAACCAGGTTTGCCAATAGCGCCTCCGGTCGCGCAAGGTGAACGCATGGAACACGACGTGATCATCGTGGGCGGCGGAGCCGCCGGACTCAACGCGGCGCTCGTCCTGACCAGGGCGCGCCGCAACGTACTCGTGATCGACTCGGGCACGCCGCGCAACAGGTTCGCCGGCCACCTGCACGGCTTCCTGTCCCGCGACGGCCTGCCGCCGCACGAGCTGCTGGCCATCGGCCGCAAGGAGGTCGAGGGGTACGGCGGGCAGTTCGCCCAGGGCGAGGTCACCCGGGTGGAGCAGGTCGAGGGCGGCATCGCCGTCACCTTCGGCGACCGCCGCGTCACCGCGCTCCGCGCCCTGGTGACCACCGGCCTGACCGACGAGCTGCCCGCCGTCGAGGGACTACCGGAGCGGTGGGGCAGGGACGCGCTGCACTGCCCGTTCTGCCACGGCTGGGAGGTGCGCGACCAGCCCCTGGGCGTGATCGGCGGCACCAGCCGCTCGGTCCACCAGGCCTCACTGGTGAGCCTGTGGTCGCCGGACGTGACCCTGTTCACCCACACCATGCCGCCCCTGTCGGAGAAGGACGCCGCCCAGCTCGCCGAACGCGGCGTCAAGGTCGTGGACGGCGTGGTCGAGCGCCTCGTGGTCGAGCAGGACGCGCTCACCGGCGTGGAGCTGGCCGACGGTTCCGTGGTCGCCCGGTCGGCGGTGTTCGTGGCCCCGGCGATGGTCGGCAACCTCGACTTCCTCAAGGGCGTGGAGACCGAGACCAACGAGTTCTTCACCCGCGTGGTCGTCGACGCCATGGGACGCACCAGCGTGCCCGGGTTGTGGGCGGCGGGCAACGTCGCCGACCCCATGGCCCAGCTCATCACCGCAGCGGCGGCGGGCTCGGCGGCGGCCGCGAGCATCGTCAGCGACCTTCTCTAGGGATCACCGGGACGGGCGTGGCGCGGCGGGCCCGGTAGGCGGCGGCCTTGGCGCGGTTCTGGCACGACAGCCCGCAGAAGCGGCGCGAGGCGTTGCGCGTGGTGTCGAAGAAGACCAGGTCGCAGGAGCCCGCCTGGCACTGGCCGAGCCGCTGACCCTGGCCCACGCCCATCACCATGGCCAGCGCGGTGCCGGCGTTGGCCGCCCACTCCTCCACCAGCGGCGCGCCCGGCTGGTGGAAGGCCAGTTGCCAGGGCCCTTCCGCCGGGCCGTGCAGGGCAGGGACGGCCGCGTGCCGTACGAGCATGGTGTTGAGCGAGGTGGCCGCGCCCAGGAAGGCGGGCAGCAGTTCCTCGGCCACCCGCGTCAGCCCTTCGACGTCCGCGGCGCTCACCTCGGGCCAGGGCGGCTCGGCCGGGGGCAGGACGACCCGGCGGCCGTGCGCGGCGCGGACGGCCAGGTGGTTGACCAGGTCGACGGCCACGCCCGCCCACCGTCCGACATAACTGTCTACCTGGGATTGACCAGTGATGCTCCACACGTCTATCGTCACTGTCATAGCTTATCTAGCCAGTGAGGAAATGTGATGGATGTTTTCGCCGGACTCGCCCGCCGGATGTGGCACCAGATCGAGCCCGTCCACGCCGCCCTCTACTTCGCCCCCCAGGCCTTCGACGAGGCAGCCAAGCTCGGGCTCGACGTCGAGTCGCGCTGGCCGAGCTACTTCGCCTGGCGCACCGCGCCGCTGGGCGCCGCAGGACCGGCCCTGGTGACGGCCACCTACTACAGCTTCAGCCCCGCGATGATCGCCGGGATCGTGCCCGGCATCTGGCACACGGCGAGCCCGGAGAAGCTGCTGGACAAGCGGCTCGTGGCGATGGACAGGACCCTGCGCGACATGCTCGGCGACGACGCGTTGAACGCCAAGGAGGCGGCCGAGCTGGCCATCGAGGCGGCCGAGTCCGTCGACGTGGAACACCGGCCGATGGCCGCCGCCAACCTCGACCTGCCCTGGCCCGACGAGCCGCACCTGGCGCTCTGGCAGGCCTACACGGTGCTGCGCGAGCACCGCGGCGACGGCCACCTGACCGCGCTGCGGAACGCCGGGCTGGACGGCTGCGAGGCGCTGGTGTCCTTCGCCGCCGTCGGCGCCGCCCCGGTGGCCAACTTCGCCGGGCGCGGGTGGAGCGAGCAGGAGTGGGCGCAGGCCCAGGACCGTCTCCAGGAGCGCGGCCTGGTGAACGCCGACGGCACCGCCACAGAGGCGGGCCGCGCGCTGCGCGACCAGGTCGAACGCACCACCGACGAGCTGGCCGCCCGCCCGTGGCGCGCGCTCGGCGAGGCCAGGGCCGAACGGCTGGCGCAGCTCAACCTGCCCTTCCTGGGCGCGGTCTTCGAGGCCGGGATCCTGCCCATGACCAGCACCCTGGGCATCGGCACCATCCAGGCCCCCGCCTGACAAAGGTTGCCGCTATCGTTAAACGTTGTGACCGATCTGGACGCCACCCTGGCCGCCCTCGCCGACCCCACCAGGCGCAAGGTCATCGACCTGCTGCGCCAGGGCCCGCGACCGGCCGGGGAGCTGGCCCAGGCCGTGCAGATGAGCCCCCCGGCGCTGAGCAGGCACCTACGCGTGCTGCGCGCCAAAGGCCTGGTCGAGGCAGAAGCGGGCGAGCAGGACGCCCGCCTGCGCCTCTACACCCTGCGCCAGGAGCCCTTCACCGCGCTGCAGGCGTGGCTGGACCAGGTGCAGGCCTTCTGGGCCGAGCAGCTCGGCTCCTTCAAGGAGCACGTGGAGCGCACCCGGTGAACGCCGTCCAGGCCACCGTCACCGTCCCGGTCGACCAGCAGACCGCCTTCGCCGTCTTCACCGCCGAGATCGACGCCTGGTACGTGCGCGGCCCGCACAGCTGGGTCGACCAGGCCAAAGCCGTCGGCATCCGCTTCGTCGACGGCTACCTGCGCGAGCTGTGGTCGGACGGCGGCCACGTCGACGTCGGCCGCGTCATCGCCTGGGAGCCGCCGCACCGCCTGGCCTGGGCCGACCTGCTCAACGACGGCGCGGCCATGGAGATCGAGGTCGTCTTCACCCCCGACGGCGACGGCACCAGCGTCACCCTGGAACACCGCGGCCTGGACACCCTGCCGCCCGAGGTGGAACGGCGCATCAGGCGCGGCTACTCCTGGAACATCGCCCTGCGCTGGTATGCCGAGGCCCTCAACGGCTAGCTCCTGCCGTACTTCTTGTGCACGGCCTGCTTGCTCACCCCGATCACGTCGGCGATCATCGCCCACGGGAACCCGGCCATCCGCGCCCTGCGCACCTGGACCGCCTCCAGCCGCTCCACCTCGCGCCGCAACGCCGTCGTGGCGCGCAACGCCAGCAGCGGGTCGTCGTCCTGCGCCTGGGTGATGAGCGTCGCCAGGTCGTTCGTCATGAGCTAAAGGTAGTCCAGCAGCAGCGCCGCGATCTCCTCAGGACGCTCCAGCCCCGGCAGGTGACCGGCCCACTCCAGCTCCACCAGCCGTCCGTTCGGCAGCGACGCCGCCACGTGCCTGGCGCTCTCACGGAAGAACGGCAGGTCGTGCCCGCCGCCCACCACCAGCGCCGGCGTCTCGATCAGCGTCAGGGTGACCTCGTGGTCCACCTGAGCCAGCTCCTCCCCCGCCAGCTGCAGCTCGAAGGCGTGCCGCTGCATCTCCCCCACGAACGCCCGCATCTCGGCGGTGGCCGAGGGGCCCAGCCAGGTGCGCACGTTCAGGTCCGTGGCCGCAGCCACGTCGCCCGCCTCCAGCAGCCGGTTCTCCTCGGCGCCGAACGCCTTCTTGTCCGGGGTGGCGGGCAGGTCGGAGCCAGGGTTGAGCAGCACCATGCGGCTGACCAGCCCGGCCTGCGCCAGTTGCAGCGCCACGTGGCACCCGTAGGAGGAGGCGGCGACCGCCACCCTGGACAGGCCGAGGGAGGCCAGCAGCTCCGTCACGTCCCCCACATCGCTGTACGGCCCGGCCGCCTCGTAAGGCGTCTCCCCGAAACCCCGCAGATCAGGCCGCACCACCAGGAACCGGGCGGCCAGCGCCTCCCACTGCGGGTCCCACATCCGCGCGTCGCACACCCCGGAGTGGAGCAGCAGCAGCGGTTCACCCGATCCGGCTCTGCCGTACCGCAGGGTCATCGTGACTCCATCACCAGCCGCACGCCCAGCCCGATGAGCACGACGCCGGAGACCTGCTCCAGCCGCCACCTGACCTTAGGCCTGCTCAGCAGCGCCTTGGCCCGGCCCACCATCCAGATCACCCCGACGTACCACAGCAGGTCCACCAGCACCCACACCACTGCCAGCGTGACCAGCGTTACTGGCACGTTGGCGCCCTCGGGCACGAACTGCGGCAGGAACGACATCGCGAACACCGCCGCCTTGGGGTTGGCCAGGCAGGTGCCGAACCCGGCCAGGTACGACCTGCCCCACCCGTCGACCGCCTTGCCCTCTTCGGGCAGCCCGGAGCCCGCACGCCTGGCCTGCCACAGCGACTGCGCGCCCATGTAGAGCAGCACCAGCGCGCCGACGATCCGCATGGCGTCGTAGGCGACCTCGGAGGCCAGCACCAGCGCCGACAGCCCGAACGCCGCGGCCAGGGCCCACAGCAGGATGCCGGTCTCGTTGCCCAGCAGGGCCGCCATGCCGCTGCCGCGCCCGGCTCGCAGGGTCTGACGCAGGATGATCGCGGTGCTGACCCCGGGGACCATGGCCACCAGGACGCACGCGCCGACGAAGGCGAGGAGGAACATGATCCCCATCCTGGGTTATCCGTACAGATTCCTCAACGCGGTTATCTCCGCCGTCATCAGCTCCCGCAGCTCCTGCGGCGCCAGCACCTCCACCGACGCGCCCAGCCGCAGCAGCAGCCAGCGCGCGTGGTTCAGCGACTCCACCGGCAGCGTGATCGTCACCCAGCCCTGCTCGTCGGGCTCACCCGCCCCGGCCAGCGCGGCGGTGACGACGTCGGTGCCCAGCGTGTAGGCCAGCAGGCTGTCCATCCCCGGCGCGACCCGCACCACCGCCTCGGCGGTGTACATGCGCTCGCGGAACTCCTGGGCGTAGGAGCGCCAGAACGCGGTCAGCTCGAAGTCGGCAGGGCGGGTGAACGTGCCGGGCAGCACCTGCACGGTCAGGATGCGCGAGACCCGGTAGGTGCGCGGCGACCCGCCCTCGGGCGCGGCCACCAGGTACCAGGAGCCGCCCTTGAGCACCAGCCCGTAGGGGTTGACGACGCGCTCGACCTCCTGCTGGCCCCAGCGCCGGTAGGTCATCCTGATCGGCCGCTCGTCCCACACCGCCTCGGACACCTCGCCCAGGAACGGCACGTCGTCCGAGCTCCGGTACCAGCCGGGCACGTCCAGGTGGAACCGTTCCCGCATGCGGGCCGCCTGCGAGCGCGGCTCCGGCGGCAGCGCCGCCAGCAGCTTCAGCTCCGCGTTGGCCGCCACCTCCGCCAGCCCCAGCTCCGCCGCCGGACCAGGCAACCCGGCCAGGAACAACGACGACGCCTCCTCCGGCGTCAGCCCGTTCAGCCGGGTACGGTACCCGTCCAGCAACTGGTAGCCGCCCAAAGGACCGCGATCGGCGTACACCGGCACCCCGGCCCCCGACAGCGCCTCCACGTCCCGGTACACGGTGCGCACCGACACCTCGAGCTCGCCGGCCAGCTCGGTCGCCGTCATCCGCCCGCGCGTCTGCAACAGCAGCAGCAGCGACAGCAGCCGTCCGGCGCGCACAGTGTCAGCTCCGCGTCAGGTCAACGACGCGCGGATCGCCGACTGGGCCACCTCGCGCATCGCCGCGTGCAGGGCCGCGTTCTGCTCACGCTCCGTCCGCACCTCCACCACGCGCAACCCCTCCCCGCGCAACGCCTTGGGCAGCTCGCTCAGATCACTGACCAGCGTGTACGGCGTGCCGGTCGCCGCCACGGCGTACTCCAGGTTGACCCCGTGCGGGGTGCCGAAGATCCGCTCGAACGGGTCGCGCAGCGCCGCCTGCGGCAGCAGCGAGAAGATGCCGCCGCCGTCGTTGTTGACCACCACCAGGCACAGGTCCGGCCTGGGCTCGCGCGGCCCCAGGATCAGCCCGTTCTGGTCGTGCAGGAACGTCAGGTCACCCAGCAGCGCGAACGACGGCCCGTTGTGCGCCAGCGCCGCCCCGATCGCCGTCGACACCAGCCCGTCGATGCCCGACGTGCCGCGGTTGGCCAGCAGCCTGATGCCGCGCCTGGGCCGCATCGCCTGGTCCAGGTCCCTGATCGGCATCGACGAGCCGCAGAACAGCAGCGCCCCGTTCGGCAGAGCCTCCACCAGGTCGCGCGCCAGCCGCGGCTCGCTCAGCCCCGAGGTGTCCAGCAGGTCGTCGATCGCCGCCCGCGCCGCCGCGTCCGCCCGCCGCCAGCCGTGCAGCCAGCTGTCGTCACCGGCCGCGACCGGGATCTCGACCGCCTGCGCCACCTGCGTGGCCGAGCGGGTCGGGTCGGGCCAGCGCGACAGGTCGGTGGCCACCACGATGTGCTCCGGCGCCCGCTTCAGCCACGACAGCAGCGGCCGCGACAGCCCGGGACGGCCCAGCGTCACCACCACGTCGGGCGGGTATGCGTCGGCGAACTCCGGCGTGCCCAGCAGGAAGTGGTAGGTGGAGATGGCGTGGTCGCCGTAACGGCCGCCGCCGTTCGGCTCCGACAGCACCGGCCAGCCCGCCATTCCCGCCGCGGCGATATAGCGGCGCACGTTGGCCGCGCCGTCGCCGACCACGAGCACGCCGCGCCTGGTCGGCGGCAGGTGCAGCGCCACCGGCGGCGGCGCCACCCGGGCGCGCACCCACGGGCCGTCGGCGTCCAGCGGCTCGCACCACGTGGTGTCGCCGTCGGGGATGAGCGGCTCGCGGAAGGCCAGGTTGAGGTGCACCGGGCCGGGGTCGGAGGGGCCCATCGCGCGCTGGTAGGCGCGGCAGGCCAGCGAACGCCAGTAGGCGATCTGGCCAGGACGCTCCTCGGGGACGCCGACCTCGGCGAACCAGCGGGTCGCCCCGCCGTACACCTTGACCTGGTCGATCGTCTGGTTGGCGCCGGTGCCGCGCAGCTCGGGGGGCCGGTCGGCGGTCAGTACCAGCAGCGGCACGCCCGACTCGCTCGCCTCGATGACGGCCGGGTGGAAGTTGGCCACCGCCGTGCCGGAGGAGCAGATCAGCGCCACCGGGCGCTCCATCCGCCGGGCCAGGCCCAGCGCCACGTAGGAGGCCGAGCGCTCGTCGATGCGCACGTGCATCCGTACCCGCGACTCGGCGTGCAGCGCCAGCGCCAGCGGGGCAGAGCGGGAGCCGGGCGACAGCACCACGTCGGTCAGCCCGCACCGCACCAACTCGTCGACGAGGACCGTGGCCAGCGCGGTGGCGGGGTTCACTGGGCGGCCTCCTGCATCCGGTGGAGCCATGACGGCGACTGGATCTCATATTCCGACAAAGCTTGAAGGTTCACCGGGGGGCGGCGTACCTCGATGAAACCGTCCACGGCCACCAGAGAGTCTGTCACGACATCGCCCGACAGCAGCGACATCGTGCCCAGCCCGCACGCGTACGGCAACTCCGGCAGCGCCGCCGCCAGCGCCAGCCCCGCCGCCAGGCCCACCGACGTCTCCACCGCGCTGGACACCACGGCCGGCAGCCCGCAGGCTTCCACCACCCGCAGCGCGTTGCGCACCCCGCCCAGCGGCTGCACCTTGACCACCGCGATGTCGGCCGCCTCGGCGGCCTTCACCTTCAGCGGGTCCTCGGCGCGCCTGATCGACTCGTCGGCCGCGATCGGCACGTCGGCCTTCCTGCGCACCTCGGCCAGCTCCTCCAGGGTGGCGCAGGGCTGCTCGGCGTACTCCAGGGTGAAGCGGTCGAGCTCCTTGAGGTGGCGCACCGCCTCATCCACGCTCCAGGCGCCGTTGGCGTCCACCCGCACCTTGCCCTGCGAGCCCAGCGCGTCCCGCACCGCCTCCACGCGCGCGAGATCCTCGGCGAAGCTCTGACCGCGCTCGGCCACCTTCACCTTGGCCGTCGTGCAGCCCGAACCTCTGACCAGCTCGAAAGCGCGCTCAGCCGACACAGCTGGAACGGTGGCGTTGACCGGGATCCGCGAGCGCACCGCCCGGGGCCAGCCGTCGAACGCCGCCTCCCGCGCGCACGCCAGCCAGCGCGCGCACTCCCGCGCCCCGTACTCGGGGAAGGGCGAGAACTCCCCCCACCCGGCGGGCCCGTGGATGAGCACGCCCTCGCGCACGCTCTGACCACGAAAGCGGGTACGCATAGCAATCCTGAAGACCCGCGGTGTCAACGCCCGTTCTCCTGTCCGATGCCTGTGCCCATAACCTTACGAGCATGAGGAGGAACCCGTCGCATCCGGACCGGCCCTTGCACGCGCTCACGCTGCCGCCCGGTCCACGCCTGTTCGAGGCCGTCACGGCGGCCCTGTCGGGCGAGGGTCCCGCGGTCCTGCCGCTGCCGCCCGGCATGGATCCAGGACCGCTGCGGCCGACCCACGTGGACGGGGTACGGCAGGCCGACGGCGAAGGGGTGCCGCCCGACGTCGCGGTGGTCATCGCCACCAGTGGCAGCACCGGCACGCCCAAGGGAGTGCAGCTGTCGGCGCAGGCGCTGCGGACCTCGGCGGCCGCCTCGCTGCGCAGGCTCGGCGCCGCCAAGGGCGAGCGGTGGCTGTGCTGCCTGCCTCCGTCGCACGTGTCAGGGCTGCAGGTCCTGGTCCGATCGATCCTGGCCGAGGCCGAGCCGATCATCCACGAGCGGTTCGACCCCGTAGCAGTACTGGAGTCGGGCGCGACGCACGTCTCGCTCGTGCCCACCCAGCTCCACCGGCTGGTGGCCATGAACGCCGACCTGTCGGTGTTCGGCACCGTTCTCCTCGGCGGCGCCGCCCCCATGCCCGGCCTGCTGGCCGAGGCCAGGGCGCTCGGCGCCCGGGTGGTCACCACGTACGGGATGAGCGAGACGAGCGGCGGCTGCGTGTACGACGGCCGCCCCCTTTACAATGTAGATCTCAAAATCGGGGACGACGGGCGCATCCTCATCTCCGGCCCGGTGCTGTTCTCCGGCTACCGGTTCGGCGAGCCGTACGACGGGGGCTGGTTCGCCACCTCCGACCTCGGCGAGCTCACCGGCGGCCGGCTGCGCGTGCTGGGCAGGGCCGACGACGTCATCAACACCGGCGGCGAGAAGGTGGTCGCCGCCTCGGTGGCCGCCGTCCTCGCCCGCCACCCCGAGGTCGCCGACGTCGCCGTCGTGGGCACGCCCGACCCCGAGTGGGGCGAGGCCGTCACCGCCTTCGTCGTGCCAGCCGACCAGAGCCGCCCGCCCACCCTGCAGCAGCTGCGCGCCTACGCCGCCGACCGCCTCCCCCCCTACGCGGCGCCCCGTGAACTGCGGATACTGTCCGCGCTTCCTCTGCTGGCGAATGGCAAAACCGATATGGCCGCGCTCCGGACCGGAACCTGACGGGCTCCGGCTGCGTCATAGTGAGTGCAGCTGGAACGACAAGGAGTCCTTCATGAAACCGACCCGCAAGATGTGGGTGTCAGCGGGAGTCGTCGGCGTCATCGTCGTCGGCGGAGCCTCCGTGGCCGCCGCTGCCTCGGCGGGCAGGATCGAGAAGGCAGCCCAGGAGACGAAGGCAGTGGTGGAGCAGCAACAGCCGGCGGCCGAGCCGTCCCCCACCCCCACGACCCCCGACTTCGTGGTCTCCCACGAGGTCAACGGCGACCCCCAGAAGGTGGCCGAGTACTGGACGGGCGAGCGCATGGAACAGGCCGAGCCCATGCCCATGCCGGAAGTGGTGATCAACGGCGAGGTGAAGCCGGCCGGCTGAGCTTTTGCCTGCAGGGCAGATCACCTCATAGGCTGATCTGCCCTTTTTTCGTGGCCGCGGGAACAAATGGCGGCCTGTGGCGTTATTGATACTGGTGCGCCGAGCGGCCGCAGCCGCCCCACCCAAACTTCTGACGACTGTTGTACGACTCCGTGATGGAGGAGGTGTCCTCATGCCCACAACCGCCGTGGCTACCCAGCCAGCCACCCTCGACGAGCTCCTTTCCCGAGGGCGAGCGCAGGGTCACCTGTCCCTTGCGGAGCTGCGCGACGCTTTCGCCCAGGCCGGCATCAGCCCCACCGAGGGCCGGTCCATCCTGCGCGAACTCACCGAGGCAGGCGTGAGCCTGGCGGCAGAGAACGAGCCCTCTCTGGGCGCGGCCCCCAAGGCGGCACGCAAAAAGGCCACGACCACGAAGAAGACCGCTGCAAAAAAGGCGGAACCCGCCAAGAAGGACGCTCCCAAGGCCTCCGACGAGGACGGGCCGGACGAGGTCGTGCTGTCCGCTGAGGACGCCGAGATCGAGGCGGAGCCGCTCGACCTGGACGACAACCAGTCCGTCATGGGCGACTCGGTGCACACCTACCTGAAGTCGATCGGCCGCCGCACGCTGCTCACGGCGGCGCAGGAGGTCGACCTGGCCAGGCGCATCGAGGCCGGCCTGTACGCCGAGTACAAGCTGGAGTGTGAGGATAATCTCACCCCCGCCCGCCGCGCCGACCTGGAACTGGTCGTCGAGGACGGCAGGCAGGCCAAGGACCACATGCTGGAGGCCAACCTGCGCCTCGTGGTCTCGGTCGCCAAGAAGTACACCGACCGCGGCATGGCGCTGCTCGACGTCGTGCAGGAGGGCAACCTCGGCCTGATCCGCGCGGTGGAGAAGTTCGACTACACCAAGGGCTTCAAGTTCTCCACCTACGCCATGTGGTGGATCCGCCAGGCCATCCAGCGCGGCTTCGCCGACTCCGCCCGCACGATCCGGCTCCCCGTGCACGTGCTGGAGATGTTGTCGAAGCTGTCGCGCATCGAGCGCGACATGCACCAGAAGCTCGGCCGCGAACCCACCCCGGAGGAGCTGGCCGTCGAGCTGGACAAGACGCCCGACCAGATCGAGGAGCTGCTGCGCACCAGCAGGCAGCCGATCTCCCTCAACGCCACCATCGGCGAGGACGGCGAGACGACCATCGGCGACCTGATCGAGGACGTCGACTCCCCCGAGGCCTCCGAGATCGTCGACCGCCAGCTCCTGGGCGACCAGTTGCGCGGCGTGCTGGAGAACCTGTCGCCGCGCGAGGCGCGCATCATGGCGCTGCGCTTCGGCCTGGTGGACGGCAAGCCGCACACCCTGGACGAGATCGGCAAGCACCTGGGGCTGACCAGGGAGCGGATCAGGCAGCTGGAGAAGGAGTCGCTGTCCAAGCTGCGCCACCCCAGCAACACCCGCCCGCTGCTCGACTGGGCCAGCTGACGTCGTCTCAGGTACGGCCCGGCACCGACGTGGTGCCGGGCCGTACTGCTGCCAGCAGCACCGCCCAGGCCGGGAACATCGCCCACACCACCACGCCGGGCACCCCTCCGGCCACCCACGCCCACGGCACGTCGAACACCGCGGTGACCAGCGCGCCGACGGCGAACGCGACGACCGCGACCGGCAGCCCGACGGCCACCGCCCGCCCGAACCCGGTCACGGCCCCGGGCAGCGCGCCCGCGCGGGCACCGGCGGCGCTGATGCCGCCCGCCCAGCACATGGCGGCCACCCCGCACAGGCTGACCGGCACGACCTGGTAGGCGAACGGCAGCAGCCCGGTGACCAGCAGCACCTGCAGCACGACCACCCCGATCGAGGCCACCAGCCCCACCCGCGTCCACCGGCGCGCCCGCGCGTCGCCCGGCATGAGCCGCCCCAGCCCCACGACGACGGGCACCAGCGCCACGTACTGCAGCGCCGTCAGGACGTCGTTGGCCAGGCCGTACCAGCCTTCCTGCCCTCCTGCCTCCCAGGGCCGCGCGGCCACGTAGAACAGCACCAGGAACGCGGCCGCGACCAAGCCGAGGACTCCGCTGACGCCCGCCCATGCGCGCATGTCTCACTCCGATGAGTTGTTCGCAGAACCGCCGATGAGGAAGGGCGTCGTCACGCCCTCGTACATGAGGTGCGCCATGAGCCCCTCGCCCGCGTGCGGCAGGTCATGGCAGTGGTCGACCCAGATGCCCGGGTTGTCGGCCACGAACTCCAGGTCGTAGGACTCGCCGGTGCCGACGTTCAGCGAGTCGACCCACCAGGGGCTGCCGGTCGCCGCCACCCCGTTCCTGGACAGCACCACCGCGTGGTGGCCGTGCAGGTGCATCGGGTGCACCTCGCCGCTGTCGTTGACGATCGTCATGCGCACCACGTCCCCTTCGGCGACCATGAACATCGGCATGTCGGGAAACAGGTGCCCGTTGACGGTCCAGTAGAGCCCGGGAACCCCGTCGATGAACCCCGGCCGCCTGCCGATCACGTAGCGGAAGCTCCGGTCGGGCGGGCCGAGCTTCAGGGGTACGGCGGTGCCGTACGTCAGCGGATCGACCGTCGCGGCCGGTCTGGCGCTCGGTGGCGGAGCGCCCGAGCCGAGCACCACCGACAGCGGCCCGCCGACCTGCACCCGGACAGGGCTGCCGTCGGCGGGCATCGTCACCTCGAGGTCGGCCCGCGCCCCCGCCGTCACCAGCACCGCCGCGCGCTCGAAGGGCGCAGGGCCGTGCACGTCGGTGCCGTCGATCGCCACCAGCCGCGCCGGAGCGCCGGTGACCCAGACCGAGGTGGCGCCGTTGTCGGTGTTGATCACCCTGACCCGCGCCCTGGCGCCCGGCGGCGCGGCCACCCGGGTGTCGCTCTCGGCCCCGTTGAGCGTGCGCGTCCCCCGGTAGAGATGCGTCAGGGCCACGACGTCCACGTCGGGGGCGCGCCCGGCCGGGTGGACGACCAGCGCGCCGAGCAGGCCCCCGGCCACCTGCTCGTGGGAGACCTGGTGGGAGTGGTACCAGAACGTGCCCGCCTGGCGGGCGACGAACCGGTACACGTACTCCTTGCCCACGGCCACCGCGTCCTGGGTGACCCCGGCCACGCCGTCTGCCGCGTTGGGCACGTCCACGCCGTGCCAGTGCAGGGTCACCCCGCCCGGCACCGAGGCGTTGACCAGCTTCACCTGCACGAGCTGCCCCTGCCTGGCCTCGATCGGCGGGCCGGGCGAGCTCCCATTCAGCGTGTACCCGTCCACCTGGCGGCCCGAGGCCAGCCGGAACCGCGCCTCGCGCGCGGTGAGCGTCACCTCGACGTCCGCCTTGCGCAGCGGATCGGCCACCAGCGTGGTGACGCTGCGCCCACCGTGACGGGCGTGCTCGCCCATCACCGAGTACGCCGAGGGGAGCAGGCTGTCCTGCCACATCCACCCGAGCGGACCGAGGACGGCCAGCGCCGCCACCCCCGAGATCACGAGCCGCAACCGGGACATCAGACCGTCGTCGCCACAGGCGCGTCAGCGCTCACCGGGTGCGCCCGCCGCCCGGTGTGCAGCGCGGCGGCGAACAGCAGCAGCGCGTTCAGCCCGTGCACCCCGCCCATCGCCGGGAGGTCGTGCCCGGCGTAGCCCAGGCTCGACTGCACGGCGACCAGCACGAGCACCAGCACCGCGAACTTCACCCCGCCGGGCACGCGGGCGAAGAAGGAGAACACCAGCAGCAGGACCGCCAGGGCGGGGATCACCAGGCCTCCGTTGATCCCGTGCAGGATGATGCCGATGACCTCGGGGAACGGCAGCTCCTCGCTCTGCATGACGGCCTTGTCGAACACGTTGCCGTCGGCGACCCACTTGCCCAGCCCGGCGATGGCCAGCGCGATGAACGCGCCCTGCAGGGCCACCTCGGCCGCGATGACGTAGGCCGTCACCTTGTAGACCACTCTCATCCTGTCGTTCCCTTCGAGATCGTCCTGACCAGTACGGCGGCGCCCAGCAGGCCCGCGCCCGGCGTGTAGGGGTCGGTGAGGAAGGCGCCGAGCAGCGCCGCGGCCGCGGCGCACGCGCCGAGGACGGGTCCGGCCAGCCCGGCCCGGCCCGCGGCGTACGCCAGCAGCACCAGCCCGGCGACCGCCCCCGCCACCAGGAGGGGTTGGGCGGCCCACCCCGCTTGAGCAGCGCCCATCGCACTGAGGGGTTGGGCCGTGCTCCACCGCGTGTTGGCCGCCAGCAGCGTCGCCTCGACCGTCCGTGCCGACGCCACGACGCCCAGCAGCGCCAACGCGACCGCTGTCCTCCTGCGGCCGTTGTGCCGGGCCAGGTCGCGGTAGACCAGGGCGGCCGACACGACGGCGAGCCACGCGCCCACCACCGACGCCCACGCGGCGGGCGCCGGTGCGAGCGCGGCCCCGGTGAGACAGACCGCCGCCGCGCCGACCAGGCCCAGCCCGCTGACCGCCCGCGTCCTCATGGACGCCAGGCTGCACGGGCGCATGTCCCGACGTCACGGGACAGCAGTCCCGACCAACCCGGGAAACACCCGACGGTGGCACTGATCCCGTTGGACGGGGCGTACGGCCCTCTATGGACCGACTGAGCAGGTCTTTGCCGGCTTACCTGCTCAAACCGAGTAGGCGAACCGCGCAAAGGACGCTGCCGCCGAGGGAGACCCCGGAAGCCCATGCCGTTCCCGTTCCGCGCACCTTAGGGAAGGGGCCGACGGGGTAGACGGTGGAGTTCTGGTTCAGCCTGAAACACTGGCCAAAACTGAAAGCGCCATTCCTCCAGACCTGAAGGCAGTGAATCTTCCAGGTATTCGGGGGTTGCGCCGGCCCGACTACTGCCCCTTACTTGCCATTCACGATGTTCATAGCGTAGGTACTGTGCTCCGCGATCAGCGGCGGCATGCAGGCCCTTGGTCCCGATCTTCTGGATGTACACCTCATGGCGGAACTGCTCCAGCTCCTCATCCCGTATGGCCAAGGCGGCGTCAGCAAGGTCGAACTCGGAGGCTCCGAAGATCTGAGCCATTCCTGAGGACCCCACCCCGAATTAGGGACGACGCACTGCTTGATCCGCGCGATGAGCGCTTCGGCGTAGCGGTGGCGGAGGTCTTGTGCCCTAGAGTCGATCACGTGCGCGTTCTTCGTGGAGTTGTCGCCGCATTCGTCGTCTATGTCGTCGCAATGTTCGCGGTCCCCGGTGGGGATCCGCTTACGATCATGATCGCTTGGGCTACGGCCCTCGGGCTGCTGTTCGCTATCCCTCCCACCCGGCGTTTGATCATCGGGCGGAACCGCAGCTGAACACTGGCAGAGGCCGTCAGCGGCACTTCTCTCGGGAAGGGCTGCAAGGAGTTGTTGGGCTCGTGCACGAGCACAGCGGCCGTCCTCCAGCCAGCCATGGGTTTGGCAGCTGCCGTGGTGGTCGAAGTGGTCGCACGGGTTGGGGTCGTGCAGCTCAGCGAGCAGCGCGAGCAGCTCCTGATGGTGATCAGGGAAGACGACGACCAGGCCCGCCTCGTCGAGGGCATCGCAGGCGGCCGATGTCGCGTGCCCCGCGACCTCCGACGGGTCGGTCGGCCCGTCCTGGAGGATTTCCGCGATGCGCAACTCGATCCGGTCGTAGACCGAGCTCCCTGCGGCCTCGAGGATGGCTTCGCGGACCTCCCAGGCCCGATCGGGCTCAATGTGGACGGCGACAATCCTGTCGTCGGTGGTGAGGACGCCGAGCACGCCGTCGTAGTCGACGGACTCCACGGTCAGCTCGTCGCCGTCGCGGTCGGTGTACTGGTAGATGTCGCTCATGGCGCTCCAGGGTAGAGATGACGATGCCTGGCACGTCGAGGACGTACCAGCGCCGCAGCAGACTGCCGCCGTCGGGCAGGACGGTCCCGATGGAGACAAAGGCGATAGCCGACTCGGTCAACCCGAGCAGCTCCAGCGCGTGGGCGCGGCCCTCTGGGGTGAGGCGGAAGGCGCGCGGGCGCACGCCGAGGGTGGGCTCCGGCGGGGCCCTAGGTTGGAGGCGCCAGCCGCGTTGGGTTAGCCGAGCCCCGCCTCGCGGGCCCTCACGATGGCGGCGGACCGGTCGGCCAGGTGCAGCTTGGTCAGCACGTTGGACACGTGGTTGCGCACGGTCTTCCCGCTCACACCAAGCCGCCGCGCGATCGTCGTGTTGTCCAGCCCCTGAGCAACCAACCCCAGCACCTCGTGCTCCCGCTCGGTGAGCTGCGGAAACGGCGTGGCGGACACAGCACGCGCGAAGTGCGCCAGCAGCCGCGACGCCACCCCCGCCCCGAACACCGCCTCCCCCCGGGCCACCGCCCGCACCGAGGCCACGATCTCCTCGCCACCGGCCCCCTTGAGCGCGTACCCGTGCGCCCCCGCCCGCAGCGCCGCCAGGACGTTCTCGTCGTCGTCGTACATCGTCAGGATCAGCGCCCGCGTCGGCAGCCCCTCCGCACGCATCCGGGCCGTGACGGTGAGCCCGTCACCTGCGGGCATGTTCACGTCCAGCACCGCCACGTCGGGCCGGTGCTCGAGGGCGGCGGCCAGCGCCTCGGCGCCGGTGGCCGCCACGGCCAGCACCTCCATGTCCGCCTCGGCCTGCAGCAGCGCGCGCAGGCCGGACACGAACACGGGGTGGTCGTCGGCGACGATCAGCCGGATCATCCCGCCCCTCCCCTCCGCGTCGGCAGGAACGCCCTGACCAGCGTGCCGCCCTCGGGCGGCGAGCCGATCGACCACTCGCCGCCCACCTCGGCCGCCCGCTCCCGCATGGAACGCAACCCCACCCCCGGCGCCCGTGCCGGGTCGAGGCCGCCGCCGTCGTCGCGCACCCGCACCTCCAGCCCGCCGTCCGCCATCGTCATTGTCGCGGTGCAGCGGGTCGCGCCGCTGTGGCGTGCCGCGTTCGTTATCGCCTCGACGGCGATCCGGTAGGCGGCCGTCTCGACGGCCGCGGGCAGGTCGGGCAGCTCCTCCTCGGCGCGCACGTCGATGGACATGGCGCCCTCCAGGGACGCGGCGCGCGACCTGAGCGCGCCGACGAGGCCGAGCTCGTCCAGCGCGGGCGGGCGCAGCGCCTCCACCAGGCGGCGCACGTCGGCCAGCGACGCGCTCACCTCGACCGCGATCTCGTCCAGCAGGGCCTTGGCCGCCGAGTCGCCGGGCACCGCGCGGGCCGCCAGCCCGGCCTTCAGCCCGATGGCCGCGAGCGACGGGCCCAGGCCGTCGTGCAGGTCGCGGCGCAGCCTGCGGCGCTCGTCCTCGCGCGAGGCGACCACCTCGGCCCTGGACCTGACCAGGTCGTCGTGCAGGCGCACCGCCTGCACGGCCGTCCCCACCTGCTGGGCCAGCGACGCGACCAGGCCGAGGTCGACGGGGTCGAGCGGGTCGTCGGCGCCGCGCGCGGAGACCCGCAGGTGGCCGACGAGCGTGCCGTGGTAGCGCAGCGGCTCCAGGTGCACCTCGCCGACCGGCGTGCCGTACTCGGCCGTCCTGCCGTCGACCAGGTCGATGCCCGCGTACGGCACGCGCAGCGACCGCGCCACGGTCTCCACCACGGCGGGCAGCACGTCGTCGGGCAGCAGCACCGCCTGCAACCGAGCGCCGAGCCTGGTCATGGCGCCCACCGGGTCGTGGCGGTCGCCGTACATCACCCGGTTGACCGTGCTCTGGGCGAGGTTGCGCAGCGGCGCGAGCGCCAGTGCGGCCCCCGCCGCGGCCAGCGCCGCCGCCATCGTGCCCGACAGCCGCAACCCGCTGACCAGCAGCGCCACCACGGCCGCGTACCCGGCGACCAGCGCCGCGATCACCATGGCGTACACCAGCGACCTGTTGGCCAGCCGTTCGATGTCGAAGAGGCGGTGCCTGCGCAGCGCCACCCCGATCCCGGCCACGAACGGCAGCCCGGTCAGTCCGAGCGCGCCCCACGGCAGCGGGTGCGCGCCGGTGATGAGCTGCGGCACGTGCCATCCCGCGATGCCGAGCACGGCGGCGACCGCGCCGCCGCCCAGCAGCCAGCGCATCCTGGCGCGCATCAGCGGGTCGCGGTTGGCCCGGTAGCTGATCGTGCCCCACACCATCGAGGTCAGCAGGGACAGCGCCACGACCGCTGTCTGCCCGGTGTGCAGCAGGCCCAGCCAGCGCAACGCGTCGGGCGCGGCCAGGGCGGCGAGCGCGGCCCACCCGGCCATCACGGCCAGGGGCGCGGCGTAGAGGGCGGCGGTCAGCCGCGGCCGGGGTTCGCGTGCGGTGAACGCGGTGGCGAAGGCCAGCAGCGCGCCCCAGGCGACGGAGTAGGAGACGACCGCGTTCAGGTGGAACAGCCACAGCTGGGGCCCGCCGGTGGCCAGGGCCAGGGCGGGCAGCCCGGCGGTGACGGTGAGCGTGCTGCCCAGCAGCCCGGCCGACAGCACCAGCAGCGGCGCGGCGGCGGGCTCGTCCGGCCGCCGCAGGTACAGGGCGGCGGCCAGCCCGGCCAGCGCCAGGACGAACACCAGGTTGCCCCAGCTCTCCACGAGCATCGGGGCGGGGTCGGACCGCTCGGCCCGCACCGCCACCGTCCTGCCCGCTTCGTAGGCGAGGGTCGTGCCAGGGGCCGGGGGCTGGACCGTGCCGAGGCCGTCGGCCAGCCGCCTGCCCGCGACCCCGGTGACCAGGTCCCCGGCGCGAAGTTCCCCGGGACGGGGAGCCAGGACGTCCACCACGACGCCGTCGAGGTGCCAGGTCGCCCCGCCCAGCCGTACCACGGTGCCGTCGGAGGGAGCGTCCAGCCGTACGGCTGTCGCCACCACGCCCAGCACCACGAGGGCGATCGCGACCGCCGCAGGAACCCATCGACCGGCCACGCCCCTATCCTCAGTCCTCCGGCACGGGATCGGGAAGGGTGAACCGCTCGGCACGGCGCGGATAGAGGTACACGGCGTAGTAGACGTAGCCCGCCGCCAGGATCCCCAGCGTCGCCGCCATCGGCACCCAGTCGGCCACCAGCGTCTGGTAGGCCACGTAGACCATCATGACGATCACCACGACGGGCGCCAGCGGCCACCACGGCATCCGGTACTCGCCCCGGTCGGTCAGCCCGCGCGCCCGCCCGACCAGCGCCGACAGCGCCACCAGCGTGTAGAGCGCCACCACGTTCGCACCCGTGGCGATGATCAGCACGTCGAGGCTCACGAACGCCGCGACCAGCGTCGCCAGCCCGCCCATGACGAGCGTGGCCACCACCGGCGTGAGCAGCTTGCGATGCACCGAGGCCAGCGGCCTGCCGATCACGTCGGGCCACGAGCCGTCCCTGGCCGAGGAGAACAGCAGCCGCCCCGACTGGATGAGGATCGCGATCACCGCGTTGACGATGGCCAGCGCGATGCCCAGGCTGACCACGGTGTTGACGACCGCGCCGCCGTGGGTGCCCAGCACGTCGCTCATCGGCGCCTTGGCCGCCAGGTCGGGGGCGCTGAGCAGCACCGCGACCGTGGGCACCAGCTCGGCCACCACGGTGACGGCCAGCGAGACGAGGATGGCCTTGCCGATCAGCCGGCCGGCGTTCCTGGTCTCCTCGGAGAAGTACACGGCCGTGCCGTACCCGTTGTAGGCGAACAGCGCGGTTGCGGTGAAGCTGGCGATCAGCCCCCACGACACGTCCTGGCCGGGCGTCCACAACACGCTGACCGGCCGCGAGACGTGCAGGAAGCCCAGCGCCGACAGCACGACCAGGGCGGCCAGCTCCAGCAGCAGGAACACCCCGGTCAGCCACGCGTTGGCGCGGATGTTGAACACCGCGATGAGCGTGGCGGCCACCAGCACGATCAGGCCGACGGTCTTGCCGGACAGCGCGGTCCACACCACGCCGAGGTAGTCGCCGGTGCCCAGCGCGATCACCGCGACGATGAAGACGTTGCCCACCATCGACAGGGCGAACAGGGCGAACCCGGTCGGTTTGCCGAGGATCCTGGCGGCGAAGGCGTACTCGCCGCCGGTGACCGGGAAGGCGCTGGACAGCTCGGCGTAGCAGAAGGCCATGAAGACGCCGACGATCGCGCCGAGCACCAGCGCGATCGCCGAAGCGCCGCCGATCCCGGCCACGATGGCGGGCACGATGATGAAGACGCTGGAGGCGGGGGTGACGGAGGAGAGCGTGATCAGCACGTTCTCCTTGAGGGACAGGGAGCGGTTCAGGTCCTGCGCGTACGCCATGTGGCATCCCGGGGGGTGAGGGATTCTTTGGCACCTCAGCCAAAGTTACTTACCTACCCCACGTCAAGACACTTGCGTAAATTGACGGTTACGTCAAAGAATTGTGGAGTGGCTAGACCGAGAAACCAGACAGCGCGCCGCGACCAGCTCGTGGCCGCGGCGACCAGGGCCGTGCGCAGGCACGGCCTGTCCCAGGTGCGCGTGGCCGACATCGCCGACGAGGCGGGGGTGGCCCGAGGCTCCGTCCACTACTACTTCCGCGACCTGGACGAACTCCTCCAGCGCGTCTACCAGCAGGCGGGCGACCGCTTCTTCACCGACCGGATGAACGCGGCGGCCGCGCTGCCCGACGCCCGGCACAAGCTGGTCGAGTCGATCATGCACGGGCTGCCGGACGGGCCGGACGACGAGCTGGCCGTGGTGCTGTACGAGTTCGGCAACTGCCGCACCAACCCGGTGTTCACGGCGCTGTCGCAGAGCCTGTGGGACAGGCAGGTGGCGATGTACGCGGCGATCCTGGAGGTGGGCGTGGGGCAGGGGCACTTCGAGCTGACCGGGCCGGTGCTCGACCTGGCGGCCAACCTCGTGGCGCTCGAGGACGCCTACGGGCTGCACATCGTCTCGCGCAACGGCTCGCTGCCGCCCTCGCGGGCGCTGGAGCTGCTGCTGAGCTATGCCAGGTCGGCGACGGGCTGCGCGCTGTGAGGGCGCGGGAGCTGCCGATCGTCCTGGACGGCACGGCCGGGCCGTACAACGCCATCACCGACGTGCCGGGGGTGGAGGTCGGCTACGTCACCCTCACCGAGGGCGCCGCGCGCACGGGCGTCACCGCGATCCTTCCGCGCGGCAGGGACGGCGTGGCCGTCCCGTGCGCCGCGGGGATCCACGCGCTCAACGGCAACGGCGAGATGACCGGATCGCACTGGATCGAGGAGACCGGCGCGCTGACCCTGCCCGTCATGATCACCAACACGCACGCCGTCGGCACCGTCCACCGCGGCGTCATCGAATGGGCAGCCCCGCGCGTGCCCTCGCCCTGGCTGCTGCCGGTGGTCGCCGAGACGTGGGACGGCTACCTCAACGACATCAATGCCCCCCACGTGCGTGCCGAACACGCCGCCCAGGCCATCTCCTCGGCCACCGGCGGGCCGGTGGCCGAGGGCAACGTCGGCGGCGGCACCGGCATGAACTGCTACTCCTTCAAGGGCGGCTCCGGCACGTCCTCGCGCCTGGTGTCCCATGCCGGGGACACCTACACCGTGGGCGCCTTCGTCCAGGCCAACTTCGGCAGCCGCCGCGAGCTGACCGTCGGCGGCGTGCGCGTCGGCGAGCACCTGCTCGACGACGACCCCCTGGGCGCCTGGCACGTGCCGCCGGGATCCGGCTCGGTCATCGTCGTGCTGGCCACCGACGCGCCGCTGCTGCCCGGCCAGTGCAAGGCCCTGGCCCGCCGGGTGCCGCTCGGGCTGGCCAGGACGGGCACCACCGGCAGCCACTTCTCCGGCGACGTGTTCCTGGCCTTCTCCACGGCCGACACGGGCGAGCCATCCGACGACTACCAGCAGCTCCGGTTCGTCCCGTGGGGCCGCATGGACCCCTTCTTCGACGCCGTCGTGCGGTCGGTGGAGGAGGCGGTGCTCAACGCCCTGCTCGCGGCGCGCGAGATGACCGGGCGCGACGGGCACCGCTCCCCCGCGCTACCCGTCGACCGGCTGCTCGACCTGCTGGCCTAGCCCTTCGACCAGGCACCGCGCGAGCGTACGGCCCGCGGTGCCGTCAGGGTCGAGCGCCGGGTTGTAGATGGCGACGTCCAGCGCGGCGGCGGGCAGCAGGCTCACCAGCTCGGTGAACTCCGCCGCGCTCAGCCCGCCGGGCAGCCGGTAGTCGACGGCGGGCATCAGGTCGTCGTCCAGCACGTCGGCGTCGATGTGCAGCAGGAAAGGGCCGCCGACGCGGGCGAGCGCCCGCCTGGCGGTCTCGGCCACGCCCAGCTCGCGCACCTGCTCCAGAGTGATCACCAGGGCGCCGCTGTCGGCCACGAGCTCGCCGGTGTCGCCAGGTTCGTCCGGGTCGCGGTGCCCGATGAGGGCGGCGCGCTCCCCGGTCACCAGCGGGCCGCTCCAGCCCAGCGCGCCTTCGCGATGGAAGGCCAGGTAAAGCTCGCTGTCGGAGGCCTGCCCGGTGGGCGAGCCGGCGGGCGGGTAGAAGTCGGTGTGCGCGTCGAGGAACACCAGCCCGTGCACGCCGCGCTCGCGCAGGGCCAGCAGGGTGCCGAAGATGACGCTGTCGTCGCCGCCCAGCACGATCGGAAACCGTTCCGAGTCGAGCACCTCACCGACGACGGCCGCCTGCTCGGCGGCCACCCGCGCCAGAGCGTCGCGGTTGAGCAGGTCGTGCTCGCGTTCGTGCCGGTACGGCGGAGCCTCCACCACAGGGCCCAGCTCCGCGCCGAGCCCCTCGGCCAGCCCCGCCTCCAGCAATGCGTCGCCCAGGCGCTCCACCCCGGGCACCAGCCCGAGGTTGGTCCGCACCCGGACGATCACCATGGTGGGTCAGGCGGCGGCGGGCACCGGGCGCGGGACGCGCGCGATGCCGTTGAGCCTGTTCTCCTCGCGCAGCGTGCGCAGCCTGTCGACCTCGGCGGTCCACAGCGCGCCGTCGGGCGTCGCCTTGGCCTTGCGGCGGCGGATGCGGTCGTCGTAGGCGTACACGCCGAACGTGGCCCGCTGCCCCGCCTCGGCGGCACGCAGCGCCTCGGTGAGCGCCTCGTCGAAGGCCAGCCCCCCGGCGCGCAGCTCGATCTCGTCCACGTCGGAGGCCAGCAGGTCGCGCAGGACCAGCTCGGCCGCCCTGGCCCTGGCCAGCAGGTCGGGGAAGCTCTTGGAGATCTCCTGATCGGCGTGGAAGCGCACCTCGGCCTCACGGCTCACACGCGGACGGAAAAATGCCATCGACAGCTCCCTTTCACTCGTTACCAGCGGAAGCCTACGCCGTTTTCGATCGCGATCTGCACTCGACCCGGCGAGCCGCCCTTTACAAAGTAATGTAACGGTTGGCAAGATGATCACCATGCCCGCCAAACGACCGCCCGTCCCGCTCTCCCGCGAGCGCATCATCGACGCCGCCCTGCACATCGCCGACGGCCAGGGCCTGCGCAGGCTCACCATGCGCAGGCTGGGCGACGCGCTGGAGGTGGAGGCCATGGCCATCTACCACCACCTGCCCCGCGGCAAGGAGGCGCTGATGGACGCCCTGGCCGAGCACGTCACCGCCATCCGCGTCGCCCGCGGCGCCACCTGGCAGGACACCGCCCGCGCCTGGTGCAGGGCCAGCAGGGAGGCGCTCCGCGAACACCCCGGCGTGCTGGCACTGGCCCTCACCAAGCCACCTAAAGGGGGTACGGCTGCCGCCGTGACCGAGCAGATCCAGCAGCTGGAGGACGGCGGGCTGGACGAGGCGGCGGAAGCCGTACGGACGCTCCGGGCCTTCGTCTTCGGGGCTGTGGCGGTCGAGGTTCAGCAGTCCGGGTGGGCCGATCCCGAGGTCGACACGTGGACCAGGCGCGACCAGCGGGCCGACGCCGACTTCGAGCGCGGGCTCGACGCGCTGATCCGCGGGCTGGTGCCGTAATCCATCGTTTACCACTCTGTCAGCGTGTTGAGGTTGGACCGTTATCTAGCATGAGGCACCCTGTGTCATAGGTCACACGACCCCCTGGCTCTGAAGGATCACCCTCTGCCTCCTCCTTCAACCGTCCTAACGGGCTATGTCGGAAAGTGTGACGTAGATTGCACACTTGCTGAGAACATCACCCGAGCGTTCCCCTTGAGTCGTTCCACGGGGGAGCCGTCCACGAGATATCGGAGGCACGCCGATGTGCCCGCACGACCCGGCCTGTCCGCCGGCTGATGCGCCCGACCGCGAGGCCGCGCGCACCCTGGCCTGCCACCCCGAGCAGGGGTGGAGCCTCCTCTGCAATGGCGTCGTCCTGTTCGAGGACACCGGAGAGCTGTTGCCGAGCGGCATGAGCATCGCGCCGCACCGGCCCGCGGTCGGAGCCGCCTGAGCTTCTCCTTCAGGGTCTCGCGTAGCCCGCGATCCACTCGGCGACGATCTCCCCCACCCGCGCGGGGTCCTTCTTCAGGTCATGCCCCTCCCCCGGCAGGACTACCAGCCGGGTGGTGTCCCCCTCCTCCGGTACGCCGAAGGGGTCGCGGTCGCCGTTGACCACCAGCACGTCGACGCCCGCGCCGCGCAGCTCGTCCGCTCTGGAGCGTTCCGGCCTGCCCGGCGGGTGCAGGGGGAAGGCCAGCGCCACCACGGCGCTCGCGCCCACGGCCTTGGCCGTACGGCAGGCCACCCTGGCCCCGTTGCTCCTGCCGCCCTGAACCAGCGGCAGGCGCGGCCACCTGGCCCGCAGCACCGCCAGGACGGCGGCCCACGCCTCGTCCTGGCGTTCCGGCGACCCGGGGGCGCGCGCCCCGGCCAGGCGGAACGGCTGGGTCACCCGGGCCACCGTCACCTTGGCCGCCAGCGCCGCGTCGCGCACGGCCAGCAGGTCGGGCGCGTCCACGGTGCCCGCGGAGCCGTGCGTCATGACCAGCAGCAGCCTGGCCCGCTTCACCTCGTCCACCTCGACCAGCGCCGGCCCCCGCGGCGTCTCGATCTCCATGGGGCAACGGTACCTGGGGAGGATCTCGCACCTGGCTCTCAGGTGGGATGACGGCGCGCCCTTCTCATGACACAGTCGGCTCATGCCCGACATGCACCCCATCCGGGAGGATCTGCGCGCGACTCTCGACGCCCGCCGCGACCTCGGACCCGACTACGAAGCCGCGCTGGTCGACTCCTTCGCGGAGCGCCTGGACGCCACGATCGCCGCGCGGGTGCGTGCCGAGGTGGACGCGTACGGACCACGGCCGAAGGCCAGGAAGAAGTCCGACGGGGGCGGGGCGGCCATGATCCCCATCGCGCTGGGCTCGATGGCCCTGGGCATCCCCTTGACCGCGATCGCCGGATCCTATGCGGAGGGGCCGGGCATCCTGCTGGTGTGGATCGCCATCGTCATCATCAACATCGCCTCGGCAGGCGCCATAGCCTCCCGCCGCTGACCTGGACGAATGCGGTCACCTCACGGACGAAGGTCTCGGGTTCCTCGATGTGGCCCAGGTGCCCGCTGCCCTTGAGGGGCAGGAAACGCGAGCCGGGGATGCCGTGGTGCAGCATCCGGGCCCAGCGCGGGCCGCAGATGACGTCGTGCGCGCCGGAGACGACCAGCGTCGGTGTGCCGATCTCGGCCAGCCGGTGGCGGAGGTCGAAGGGTGGCTCTTCCGCGTGCAGCGGATCGGCCCAGGCTCGGATGGAGCCGCGGAGCGGGGCGAAGTCGTGTTCGCGTGCCTGGTAGTCGGCGAAGCAGGCGGGCAGGACGGCGCGCAGGGCCTCGGTCGCTGACGCGTTGTCTGTGGCGGCGAGCATCTGCCGGAAGGCCCGGAGGATGCCCGCGGGATGGCGTTCCAGGAGGGTCTGGTTCCGGAACTCCTCTCCGGTGACGGGCGTGGTGCTGTAGAGGATGAGCCCGGCGAGGCTGCCCGGATGGGTCAGGGCGTAGGTCTGGGCGACGAGGCCTCCGTGGGAGTGGCCCAGCAGGAACACCTCCCGCGCGCCGAGGTGATCGACGAGGGCGCGCAGGAGGCCGGTGTAGGTGCCGACGGTGTAGTCCCGGGGGGTGGCCAGGTGCCCGGAGCCGCCGGTCCCGACCGGTTCCAGGTAGAGCAGCGTCAGGTGCCGCTCCAGTTCTGGCATCCGCAGGTACTCCCACCCGATCCCCGGCCCGCCCGGGTGCATCAGGCAGAGCGGGCCGGAGCCCGCGACGTGGTAGCGGTGCGGGATGCCCAGCAGGGCCACGGTGTGGGTGCCTGGCCGCAGGGGCTCGCGGGACATGGGTGTCGTCTCCTCGCCGGGGGAAGCCGGGGTCAGTCGACTGCTTGCGCGGCGTCCTTGATGATGCGGGTCACCAGCCGAGGCTGGCTCATCATCGGCACGTGGGAAGCGGCCGTCTCGTAGACCGTCGACCTGGCGCGCTTGTACATGTAGCGCTCCAGGGCGGGCGGGATCGCCTTGTCCTCCTTGGCGACCAGCGCCCAGGAGGGGATGGTGTGCCAGGCGGCGCCGGTGGTGGTGTCGGTGAAGGAGGAGGCGGCGAAGGGCCGCTGGGTGGCCTGCATGAGCCGGGTGGTGGAGGCGGGCAGGTCGGCGGCGAAGGCGGCCCGGAACCTGTCGGGCCGCAGGTACAGGTCGACGCCGCCGGGATACGGAACCTCCTTGACCGAGGCGGGGATCTCGGTGCCGGGGTACTTGTTGATCAGGGCGCCGAGCTGCTCACCCTCGTCGGGGACGAAGGCCGCGATGTAGACCAGGGCCTTGACGTTGTCGACGCCGACGGCGGCGTTGGTGATGACGGCTCCGCCGTAGGAGTGGCCGACCAGGACGATCGGTCCCTCGATCGACTTGAGCACGCTGGTGATGTACGGCGCGTCGACGGGCAGGCCGCGCAGCGGGTTGGCGGGGGCGATGGTCTTGTAGCCGTCGGCCTGCAGGCGCTCGATCACGTCGGTCCAGCCGGAGGCGTCGGCGAACCCGCCGTGGACCAGCACGATCGTGGGCTTGACGCCGCCTTCGGCCGAGGCGGCCGAAGATGCGGAGGGTACGGCGAGCAGGGCGGCGGCCAGACCGGCCGCGGCGCTCGTGAGCAGCAGGCGGCGCGGCGAAGCGGACTTCATGGCGGATCTCCGAACGTTGAGGGGTGTGCCGCCCGGCCCGCGCGGGCCGGGCGTGATGCGTTGAAGTCAGGCGGCGGCCTGGCGGATGAGGTCGGCGACCCCGGTGGGCTGGGAGACGTACACGGCGTGGCTGCCGATCACCTCGACGGTGGTGGCGCCCGCCCGCTCGGCCATGGCCCGCTGGGCGGGCGGCGGGATCATCCGGTCCTCGGTCGCCACCAGATACCAGGCCGGCTTGTGCCGCCAGGCCGGCTCGGTGACCGCCCCGCCCAGGGCGTCCACGCCCCACGGCACCTGCGCGTCGGCCAGGAACGCGCCCTGCTGGGCCGGCAGGTCGGCGGCGAAGGAGGCGTGGAACCTGTCCCTGTCGAGGAAGAGGAACCCGCCGACCGGCGGGAGGATCGGCGGGACGGGTGCGCCGGGCGGCGGGTCGGCGATGAGGGTGTTGACCGACTCGCCCTTGTCTGGGGCGAAGGCGGCGATGTAGGCCAGCACGCCGACGTTGGGGTGGTTGCCTGCCTCGCTGATCACCACCCCGCCGTAGGAGTGGCCCACCAGGACGGCCGGGCCGTCGAGACCGTCGAGGACCTGGTGGGTCGCGGCGACGTCGCCGGCGAGGGAGAGCGTGGGGTTCTGCACGATCCGGACGGTGAAGCCGTCCCTGGACAGCTCGTCGTAGACGCCCTGCCAGCCGGATCCGTCCACGAATCCGCCGTGCACGAGCACGACGTTCTTGATGGTCATGGTTGCTCCTGACCTGGATGAATGGTGCCTTGTGTGACTCCATCCAAGTCGCGGGCACCCGGCCGGGACCATGCAGAACAGCAGGCAGAGTTCTGCTCAGGCCAGGGCGGCCGCCTGCTCCCGGCAGCGCTGGGCCGCCGCTGCGTCGCCGACCGCGTCGAAGGCGTCGGCGGCACGCGCGTAGTGCTCCAGGGCTTCGCTCGTCCGGCCGCCCTCGCCGAGCGCGGTCGCGAGGTCCTGGAGGCCGACGGCCCGATGGTGCGGCAGCTGGGCCTGCTCCAGGAGGGGGACGGCCTCGGTCAGGGTGGTGATCGCCTCGTCGTGGCGGCCGAGCCGCAGCAGGCAGCGGCCGATTCCCATGAGGTTGGCCGCCAGGACGCGCGGCGCCTCCAGGGCGACGGCGGAGGCCATCTGCGCGGTGTCCTGGCTCGCCAGGGTCTGCACCAGGCGGAGTTGTGTCAGGGCCGCCTCGTGCTGCCCGTCGACGCGCAGGCATTCCGCCAGGGTGCCCAAGCTGATCCAGTAGCTGAGCACGTCGCCGTCGTCCTGGTAGAGCTCGGCGGCCTTCGCCGCGGAGTCGACGGCGTCGGCGTGCCTGCCGAGCCGCCGGTAGGCGCCCGCGAGGTACTGGTGGGATTCGGCGATCTGGGCGGTGGCGCCGCTGGCGGTGGCCAGCTCCAGCGCCTGTGCGGCCACCCGCAGCACGGCCTCGGGCTCCGACGGCGGGATCGAGTGCACCCAGGCCAGATAGTTGAGCTGGGTGGCCTGGCGGGCCGGTTCCCGCAGGGCGGCTGCCGCCCCGGCGGCGAGGGTGAAGACCTCCGCCCAGTGCGGCCACGAGATCCACCGGTCGGAGAACCAGTGCATCGCCTCGGCGCACTCCAGGACGAGGGCGTGCTGCCCGTGCGCGGCCGCGTGCCGTAAGGCGCTCAGCCAGTTGTCGGCGTCGGCGCGCAGCCACCGCTCGGCGCGGTCGGCCGACGGCAGGTCGGCGAGGTCGGCGTCTGGCTGGTCTGGCGGTCCGAAGGCGGGCTCGAACCAGCGCCCGGCCAGGGTGGCCATCCGCACCAGCCACGACGTCATCCGCTCCGCCGACGCCTCGCGCTCGGCCGTCGCCTCCTCCTCGATGAGCCGTTCACGGGCGAACAGCCGGACCAGGTCGTGGAAGCGGTAGCGGCCGAAGGCGCCGTCCTGCAGCAGGCCCAGGTCCACGAGGTCGTCCAACGCGTCCCAGGCGTCCACGACCGGCACGCTGCCGAGTACGGCGGCGAGGTCGGCGTCGAAGTCGCGGCCCGGCACCAGGGCCAGGCGGCGGAATACCTGCTGCGCGCTGCCTGCGAGCTGCTGGTAGGACATCCCGAACGCGGTCGCGATCTTGAGATCGCCGGCCTTGAGCTGGTCCAGGCGTCGCTCCTCGTCGGCCAGCCGGTAGGCGAACTCGGCTGCGGGCCAGCTCGGCCTGCTGACCAGGCGGTTGCCGACGATGCGCAGCGCCAGGGGCAGGCCGCCGCAGAACGCGGCGAGCTCGCTGATCGCCGCGTCGCCGTCCGACGATCCGCGCCTGCCCACGATGCCTGACAGCAGCTCGGCCGCCTCCTCCGGCGGCAGCGGGCCGAGGCCCAGCCGGTGCACCCCTTCCAACCCGGCCAGCAGCCGGCGGCTGGTGGCCAGGACGCGGCTCGCGCCCCCGCCGGGCAGCAGCGGGCGAAGCTGCTCCTCCGACCCGGCGTTGTCGAGCACCACCAGCACGCGCCGCTCGGCGAGCAACGACCGGTACAGGGAGGCGCGCTCCGCTGGGGCGTGTGGGATGTCCCGCTCGGCGGTTCCGAGTGCGCGCAGCAGCAGGGACAGGGCGTCCTGTGCGGGGAGCGGGCGGGCGGACATGCCGAACAGGTCGACGAAGAACGCCCCGCCGGGGAAGCCTGGCCGCAGCACGTGAGCGGTACGGACGGCGAACGTCGTCTTTCCCAGCCCTGCCGCGCCCGTGACGAGAGCCACGCCCGCGGCGCCCGGCCTGTCTCCGGCGCGCATGAAGTCGTCGGCCCACGCCAGCTCGGCTGAGCGGCCGGTGAAGTCGTCCACCGACCTGGGCAGCTCCGCCAGGGCGCCGGGCCTGGCCCAGTGGTCGCGCAGGCGCCCTTCGCGCGCCCAGTCGATGAGCTGCTGGCGGTCCTCGTCCGGCAGCGAGAGGGCCTGCGCCAGCGCGGTGACGGTCCGATGCTGGGGGCCGGTGCTGCGCCCGCGCTCCATGTCGGACAGGGTCCTGACGCTGACGCCCGAGGCTTCGGACAGTTGTTCCAGCGTCAGGCCCGCTGCCCGCCGGTGCCGGCGCAGCGCCTGCGCGAAGCTGGACGGAGCGGAGATGGGGGCTCTCCTCATCGGGCCATGGGCGTTCGGTGTGGGGCAACAGTCTGTCAAATCTCCTGATCTTGTGGGAAGTGAGATCAGGGCTTGATGGTGTGTCGCTCCTGCCGCGACACCTCGGTCTCTTCTCGCCCGAAGCAGGATCGGAAACCACGACCTGGATCATTGAGAGGGCACAGCGGCGTCAGGCTCGGGCGAGCGGCGGGTGATGAGCGTGTGGTCGCCGATCAGGGCTTGATGGTGGTGCCCTGGGCGGAGAGGAGGTGCCAGGTGCCCTGGGTGTCGGCGGTGTACACGTGGGTGTAGCGGCTTCCTGCGCTGAACGTCGCCCCGTCGGGGTTGGTGAAGGTCATTCCCGTGCGGCCGACGACGATGCCCACCGGGCCGATGACCCGGACGATCGCCTCGTCCGGGAACGAGTCGATGGCCGGGAAGCGGAGTGCACCGGACGCCATCAGGTCCAGCACGATCTTCCTGTCCGCCAGCGCCCCGTCCTCGACCCCGACCAGGACGAAGTCGTCATCCAGCAGCTCCTCCAGAGCCGCGAGGTCGCCGGACGTCAGGGCGTCGAAGAAGCTCTGGTCGCGCGCGAGGAGGGCGACCCGATCCGTGTTGCTCATCCCGCGACGCTAAGGGTTGACGCTGGTGACAAGGTCAAGGCGAACGGGGGAAGACCGGGGTCTCCCCCCGTTCGGGTCAGGACCGGACGCCCTCTGCCAGCGCGGTGGTGAGGGTGCGCAGGGACTCCAGCCCGGCGGCCTCGTCGGGCGCGTCGAGGACCGTCTGGACGAAGGCGGTGCCGACCACCACCCCGTCGGCGAAGCCCGCCACCTCGGCCGCGTGCGCGGGGGTGGACACGCCGATCCCGACGCACACCGGGAGGTCGGTGACCGCCCTGGTTCTCCGTACGAGATCTGCGGCCGAGGCGCTGATGGTCTCGCGAACGCCGGTGACGCCCATGGTCGAGGCGGCGTACACGAAGCCGGAACCGGCCGCCGTGATCTGCTTCAGCCGCTCGTCCCCGGTGCTGGGCGCGACGACGAACACGGTCGCCAGGCCCAGCCTGTCGGCGTGCTCGCGCCATGTCGCCGACTCCTGCACGGGCAGGTCGGACAGGATGCACCCCGCCCCGCCCGCTGCGGCGAGCTCGGTGGCGAACCGCTCGGCGCCGTAGCGGGAGATCGGGTTCCAGTACGACATGACCAGGACCGGCCTGCCGGTGGCCGCGTGGACCTCCCTGACCGTACGGATCACGTCGGCGATCTTGAGCCCGCCGCGGAGGGCGATGTCGTCGGCGGTCTGGATGACGGGACCGTCCAGGACCGGGTCGCTGTGCGGCAGCCCGATCTCGATGATGTCGGCCCCGGCGTCCAGGACCGTCCTGATCGCCTCGATGCCGCCGTCGACGGTCGGGAACCCGGCGGGGAGGTAGGCCACGAGCGCCGCCCGGCCCTCGGCCCTGGTCCTGGCGAAGGTGTCGTCCAGCAGCCGGTTCACTCGGACTCCCCGTCGGTGTCGTACAGGCCGAAGTAGCGGGCGGCGGTGTCCATGTCCTTGTCGCCGCGCCCGGACAGGTTGACCAGGATCAGCCCGTCAGGCCCGAGTTCCTTGCCCACGTCGAGCGCTCCTGCCAGGGCGTGGGCGCTCTCGATCGCCGGGATGATCCCCTCGGTGCGGGACAGGAGCAGCATCGCCCGCATGGCCTCGTCGTCGGTGACCGGGACGTACTGGGCGCGCCCGAGGTCGCGCAGGTGGGCGTGTTCGGGGCCGACGCCCGGGTAGTCCAGCCCCGCCGAGATCGAGTGCGCCTCGGTGATCTGGCCCTCCTCGTCCTGCAGCACGTAGGAGCGCGAGCCGTGCAGGATGCCCGGCTCACCCGCCGACAGCGTGGCCGCATGCTTGCCCGACTCGATGCCGTGCCCGGCGGCCTCGCAGCCCACCAGGCGCACCCCGGCGTCGGGCAGGAAGGCGTGGAACAGGCCGAGGGCGTTGGAGCCGCCGCCGACGCACGCGATCGCCGCGTCGGGCAGGCGCCCGGTGCGCTCCAGGAGCTGGCGGCGGGCCTCGACGCCGATGACCCGCTGGAAGTCGCGGACCATGGCCGGGAAGGGGTGCGGGCCGGCCGCGGTGCCGAACAGGTAGTGCGTGGACTCGACGTTGGCGACCCAGTCGCGGAACGCCTCGTTGATGGCGTCCTTCAGCGTGCGGGACCCGGAGGTCACCGGGACGACGGTCGTGCCGAGCATCCGCATGCGGGCGACGTTGAGCGCCTGGCGCTCCATGTCGACCTCGCCCATGTAGACGACGCACTCGAGGCCGAACAGGGCGCAGGCGGTGGCGGTGGCCACGCCGTGCGACCCGGCGCCCGTCTCGGCGATGATCCGCGGCTTGCCCATGCGCCGGGCGAGCAGCGCCTGCCCGAGGACGTTCGTGATCTTGTGGGATCCGGTGTGGTTGAGGTCCTCGCGCTTGAGGAACATCCGTACGCCGCCGGCGTGCTCGGCGAAGCGCGGCACCTCGGTCAGTGCGCTCGGCCGCCCGGTGTAGTCGGCGAGCAGCTCGCCGAGCTCGGCGGCGAACCGGGGGTCGGCCTTGGCCTTCTCGTACTCGTCGGCGACCTGGTTCACCGCGGCGACGAGCGCCTCAGGGATGAACGTGCCGCCGAAGGCGCCGAAGTAGCCTTCTCGGTGGGGGGAAAGGGACATGCGACAGCTCCTCTGCCGTCAGGGTCAGCGGTGATCACCGAGGGCGTCTCCACGCAGAGAGGCAGAACTCCCGCCTTCGCACCAGAAGGCAGAGGACGGGCGGAGGAAGGGTCCTCAGACGCCCTGCGTCATGCGCGGCGCGCGAAGCCATCGCATGCCGTTCACCTGACCCGGGTCGGAGCCGATCGCATAGCGGACCCGGCGCCCGTGCACCCGCCGCGCAGGCGCCCGGCAGCCGCGCGGGCGGCAACCAGGGGCGAGGCGCGCGGAGACGGACATGTCCGCACCTTACCAGGGCAAGGGTTACGCCGAGCTGCTTACCAGGCAGTTCTCGGCCCCGAGCTGGCTGTTCCACAGGAACGTCCAGCCGCAGCTGTAGGTCCCGGCGGCGGGGCCGAAGCGGATGGTGACGGTCGTGCCGCTGTGGCCGTCGCACCCGGACGCCGACACCTTGTAGTAGCCGCCGCCGGTCGGCGTCCGGCTTCCCGAGAAGCAGACCGCGTCGCTGGTGCTCGCATGGGCGGGCGCGACTCCCAGGGAGAGGGTGAGGACCGTGATCGCCAGGCTGAAGGGCTTCATGCTGCCACGGTAATGATCAAGTTACGGCCGGCCTATCGGCATCTGTCACCAGTTGCCGGTGGATTCGTCACAATGGCGGTGTGCTGATCCGCATGGCGATGGCCACCGTCCTGACCCTGCTCCCGCCGCCGCCCGCCCCGGCGGACTGGGAGGTGATCAGGCTCCACGACTACGGCGGGTGCGACTCGATGCTGACGCTGGTCCCGCTGAGCCGCTCCGACGTGTGGGCCTTCGGCCAGACGGACCCGATCGACGACGAGTGCGCCGGTGGCGGTGTCCACCCGGTCGCCCAGCACTGGGACGGCCGGGCCTGGAAGACCGCCAGGCTGCCTGGCCCGATCTACGGCACGGCCACCTCCGGCGGCGCGTCCGCGCCCGGCGACGTGTGGGCGTTCACTTCGTCGGACACCGGCGAGGCGCATGCCCTGCGCTTCGACGGCTCCCGCTGGCGCGACACGACCGCGCCCGGGATGCGCGGCTTCGACCAGGGCCTGGTGCTCGGCCGCCACCACGTGTGGACCTTCGGCTCGGGCACCTGGTTCTGGAACGGTCACCGGTGGCGCCGCGCCACGGCCCCCTTCGTCCCCACCCAGCTGAGCGCCGCCTCCCAGACGGACGTCTGGGCCGTCGACGCCGAGCGGGTGATGCGCTTCAACGGCACGACGTGGCGGCGGGTACGGCCCGGCAGTGCCGTACCCAAGGCCACCTCACTGACCGGCGTCCTGGCGATCTCGGCGAAGGACGTGTGGATCTTCGGCGAGCCCGCCGTCGCCGCCCACTTCGACGGCTCCGCGTGGACGTCCGTACCGGTGCCGCTCCCCTACCGCGGCTGGACCCTCGGCCAGGCGGTCGCCGACGGGGCGGGCGGCATCCGCCTGCTCGCCCACCCGGAAAACGGCACTTCCGTGGTGCTGTCGCGCTCCGCCTCTGGCCAGTGGACGACCAGCGCACCCCGGGTTGCGGGGAACAAGGTCGACCTCTGGGGCCTGGCCCGCATCCCCGGCACGAAGGAGATCTGGGCGGTCGGCTCGGTCTGGCGCACCGAGGACGACCACACCTCGGCCGTCTTCCGGCTCAAGGGCTGAGACCGGAACGGGATGGAACCCGGCGGAACGCCGTACTCGTAGGGAACCAGCCCGTCGATCAGGGAGAACCCCACGATGAAACGTCTTTCCCGCCTCGCGAGCGTCATCGGCGCGTTCGCGATCGTCACGGCCCTCATGCCCGGCGCGGCGCACGCCGCCACGCCCGTGCACATCAAGGAGGCCGAGCAGAACAGGTGCCTGGACATCCGCACCCAGGACGGCATCTTCAACCCCGGCGCCCGGCTGCAGCGCTTCGACTGCCACAACGTCAGGGAGCAGAACTGGGAGATCATCCCGCTCGGCAGCGACTCGTTCGTGCTGCGCAACCCGGCGACGCAGCTCTGCGTCGCGACCGACACGGCGGACTTCGGCGCTCAGGTGGTGGAGCGGGTGTGTGACACCTCCAACCCCGGCGTCAGGTGGTTCACCCTGGGCGGCGTGCCGTTCCAGAAGGGGTCCGGGTTCAACCAGATCAGGTCGGCGCTGGACGGCAACAGCTGCCTCGACACCTTCGCCTCCTTCGTCAAGATCTTCACCTGCTCGCCCGGGTTGAACAACAAGGCCCAGCTCTGGGAAGCGATCTGACCCACGGAGGAGCCTTCAGGTCCTGGAGAGAATCTTGGGATCTTCCATGGACGTGACCGGGCGGCGTCGGCTCAGGCCGTCAAGGGCTGCCCGGCCCCGGGAGAGGTCGGCAGCTACCTGTCCAGCGGCGGCGAGGCGCCCTTCGCCGCCTTCCTCGCCGGGCTGAAGTAGCAGGGCATCGTCACCGCCGTTCCTGACGGGCGACTTCGGCCCGCGCAACGGCGGCGTCGGCCCGAAGAGGGTGGAGCTGAGCCTGACCGACGCGTGGGCGCGTGACCTCAACGCGGCGCTCGGCACCTCCTTCAAGGGCGGGGCCCGCTGCCCGCCGGTGGCGGGGTGGCCTTCATCGGCCTCCATGTCCTGGAGCGCGCCCTCCAGCGACAGCCGGTGGGCACGGCCGCGCAGGTGTTCAACGAGTCGTCTATCGGTTGTCGACTGAGGCACCGCATGGTTCATGACCATGCGCGTTCTGATCATCAACCGGCGAGCGGACGAGTTCTCCGCCTACGACCAGCACCTGGACCACGAGGTCCACCAGGTCGTCTATCTCACGACCCCCGACTGGGCGGCGCCCGCCGGTGCGTCGCTCGTCGTTCGCCTGCCTGACCTGGACGATCACGAGGCCGTGGTCAGGGCGGCTATGGGCAGGGGGCGGTTCGACGCGGTCCTGGCCTTCTACGAGATGGACCTCCTGGTGGCCGCCCGGATCCGGGAGCTGCTGGACATCCCGGGCGCCCGGCCCAGCGATCTCCTGAAATTTCGGGATAAACCGGTGATGAAGGAGGCCGTCGCGGCGGCGGGGCTGCGTGTGCCGCGGTTCGCGGTGGTCTCCACTGTGGAAGAAGTCGTCCGGTTCCAGGCGGAGACCGGCGGTGACGTGATCGCCAAGCCTCGGTCCGGTGCGGGCAGCGAGGGCTGCCGGCTCATCCGCCGCGGCGAGGACGCGGCGGCCCTCCTCGACGGAGCCGACTTCGCCGACCTGGAGGTCGAGGAGTTCGTCACCGGACCCATCTGGCACGTCGACGGCCTGGTCCGCGAGGGCACGATGGCCTTCGTCCAGGCCTCCTCCTACCTCGGCACCTGCTACGACTTCCTGCGCGGCGCCCCGGTCGGCTCCCTCACCAGGTCGGACGGCCCGGCCCAGGAGATGGCCCACTTCGCCGAGCAGTGCGTCAAGGCCCTGGACCTGCACGACGGCGCCTTCCACCTGGAGGCCATCGACACCCCTGACGGCCCGGTGTTCCTGGAGGTCGGCGCCAGGGTCGGCGGCGGCCCCGTGGTGCGGCTGATGCACGCAGCGCACGGCGTCGACCTGCTCGCCGAGTGGATCAGGATCCAGCTCGGCGAGCCGCCCTCCCCCCTCCCCCGCTCCGGCGCTGCCGGTTCGCTGCTGTTCCCGGGCAGTCCAGGCCGCCGGGTGGCCGACGTCACCAGCCTGCCCGGCGCCCACCACCAGGAGCTGGCCCCCGCAGGGCACCTGTTCACCGGCCCGCCCGACCTGGACCTGGCGGCCGCCTACTACTTCGCCGCCCCGACCGAGCACGAGGTACGGCAGGCCATGGAGCGCGCGCTGGAGCTCGTCGAGGTGCGGCTGGAGGAAGCATGCGCATCCTGATCGTCAACCGCTGGACCGACGCCTTCGCCAGCTACGGCCGCGACATCGACCACCGGCTGCACCAGGTCGCCTACGTGACCGTGGACGGCTGGCAGGTCCCCGAGGGCGCCCGACACGCGGTCGTACCGCACGACATGAACGACGCTGACGCCGTCGTGGAGGCGGCTCGGGAGTGCGCGAGGCACCTCGGCGGCGTGGACCGGGTGCTGGCGTTCTCCGAGGCCGACCTGCTCACCGGCGGGCGGATCCGCGACCTGCTGGACGTCCCGGGCGCGCGCCCCCACGATCTCCTGAAATTTCGTGACAAGCCGACCATGAAGCAGGCCGTCGCCGCGGCCGGGCTGGCCGTACCCGCCTTCCAGATCGTGCACTCGGCCGAGGAGCTGGCCGCCTTCGCCGAGGCGGCGCGCGGGGACGTCATCGTCAAGCCGCGCGCCGGGATGGGCAGTCAGGGCACCCAGGTGCTCGGCCGGGGCCTCGACATCGCGGGGTCGTTCGAGGATCTGCAGGTCGAGGAGTTCGTCACCGGGCCGATCTGGCACGTCGACGGCGTGGTCCGCGATGGATCGGTGCCCTTCGCGCGAGCCTCGGCGTACGTCGGGAACTGCTACGACTTCCACCGCGGCCAACCGCTGGGGTCGCTGACGCAGGACGGGGCGGCGGCCGAGGAGATGACCCGTTTCACCGAGTTGTGCCTCAAGGCGCTGGACCTGACCGACGGGTTGTTCCACCTGGAGGCCATCCAGACGCCCGACGGCCCGGTGTTCCTGGAGGTCGGCGCGCGGGTGGGCGGCGGCCCGACGCCGGACCTGTTCCTCGACGCGTACGGGGTCGACCTGGTCAAGGAGTGGATCGCGATCGAGCTCGGCGAGCCGAGCACGCTGCCGGGCGAGTACGGCGGGCACGTCGGCTACCTGGAGCTGCCCGGCGTCCCCGGCGCCGAGGTCGCCGAGGTGACAAGCCTGCTCGGCCGGATCCCCCACCTGTACTTCGAGCGCCTGTCCCCACCCGGTCACGTGTTCACCGGCTCCCCCGACATGGACATCGCGGCCACCTACCATTTCCGCGCCGACTCGCCCGGCCAGGTGCGGGAGGCGATCGAGCGGAGTCTCGCCGTGGCCGGGGTGAGCCTGCGATGACGCTGCTCATCCTGCTGATGGCCGGGGGCAACGTGGCCTACAGCGCCCTGTTCCCCGTCCTGGGCGAGGCGCAGGCGGGGCTCGGGCTGGACGCGGGGCAGCTCGCGGTGTTCCTGTCGGCCTACGCCGTGGCGATGCTGGTCATGGGCCCCGTCGGCGGCTGGTTGTCCGACCGGTACGGCGCGGCCGTGGTGCTGCCGCTGGCGGTGGCCTGCGGCGCGGTGGGCATGGGCTGCGTCGCCGTGGCCGACGGTCCCGTGGCCGCCATCGCGGGGCGGGTGTTGTGGGGCGTCGGCGCCGGGCTGCAGATCGCCCCCTACAACCAGCTCGCCGCGGCGGTGGCCGCCCGCTCCGGCGTGCCCGCCGCCCGGGTCTTCTCCGTCGCCGGTGCGGCGCTCATGGCCTCGCTCGGCGTCGGGCCGCTGCTGGCGGGGCTGCTCCACCCGGTGATGTCCTTCCGCGGCATCCTCGCCGTCATCGCCGCCTGCACCGTCACGGCCGCGGTGATCGGCTGGTACGGCCTGCGTGCCGTACCCAATCCGGAACCCGAGCCCGAGGACAAGGGGCCGTCGTCCGGCTGGGTCCGCCCGGTGATCCTGTTCGGCGGATTCGACCTGCTGATCGTCGTCGTGGAGACCGCGATGGAGCCGCTGGTGCCGCTCACGCTCGGCACGCCGGGCGCCGCGTCCCTCGTCCTGACCGTGGGGACGGCCGCCTACGTGGTGGGGGTGCTCGCCGGTGGACGGCTGCCCCGGCGGTTCCTGCACCCGGGGTTCGCGCTCGCCTCGATGCTGTGCGGGGCGTGCGTCGTGCTCCTGATGCCGGGAGTGGTCGCGTTCGCGCTGCTCAACCTGTGCCTCGCGCACTGCTACCTGGTGATCAGGGAGTGCATGAGTCAGGACCCGGCCGTCACGGGCCGGGCCTGGGGGATGTTCGGGCTGTTCTCCGGCGCGGGGGTGATGCTGGGGCCGGTGCTGGGCGTGGCCGTCCACACACTCGCGCCTGGCGCGGCCTTCACCCTGGTCGCCGCGGCCATGGTGCTGGGGGTGGCGGCCTTCGGCCTGGGGCTCAGCGGACGCTCTTCACCTGCAGGATGGCCACGGATCCGAGCAGCGCGAGGACGCCACCGATGACGAACAGCGCCCGGTAGCCGCCCACCCCGATGGCGGCCGACCCGATGAGCGGGCCGACGACCTGCGGGGCGTTGAGCGCGATGTGGAAGATGCCCAGGTCGCGGCCGGCCGCGCCGGAGGCGGGCAGGACCAGGGTGGCCAGCGCCTGGTCGACCGCCAGGTAGGCGCCGAAGCCGAGCCCGCCGACCACCCCGGCGACCAGTTCGACGGTCCAGGTGGGCGAGAGCAGCGGCAGCGCCACCGAGGCGGTGGTCAGCAGCGAGGAGATCAGCACGAACAGGCGGCGGCGGTCCAGCCGGTCGGCCAGCGGCCCGGCCACGGCGGTGCCCGCCGTCAGGCAGAGCAGCGAGATCACCCCGAGCGTGGTGGTGGCCTCGACCGGGGTGAGCCCGGCTGGCAGGACGATGTAGTCGGTCAGGATGTAGAGGGTGAAGTTGACCACGCAGTAGTAGCCGAGGAACAGCACGCTGCGCGAGGCGAACACCCAGGTGAAGTCGCGCGAGCGGAACGCGGCCGGCAGCGCGCCCAGGTGGCCGCGGGCCGGGGCGGCCGGAGGGCGCTGCTCGCGGGCGGTGATCGCCAGCGGGATCGAGGCGAGCAGCACGAGCGCCCCGGTGATCAGGTACGCCACCGGGATCGCGCCGACCAGCGCCCCGGCCATCACGACGCCGACCAGGCCGCCGATCGGGAGGCCGAGCCCCGCCACGGTCGAGGCGAGTCCGAGCCTGGAGGCGGGCACCCGGTCGGCGAGCACGGCGTACAGGGTGTTGAGCACGACGTTGACGGTGGCCGAGACCAGGAAGTACGCCACGAGCAGCGCGGGGATGCTGGAGGCCACTCCGGTGAACGCGAGCGCGGCCAGCGAGGCGGCTCCGCCGTACAGGATCCACGGGCTGCGCCTGCCGTACCTGGACGAGGTCCGGTCGGACAGCGCGCCCACGACCGGGGGCACCGCCACCGACGCGATGGCGGCGACCCCGGTGACCAGGCCCAGCGCCGCGACCTTGCCCTGCGGATCGAGCGCCTGGACCTGCGCGGGCAGCAGGATCTGGGCCGCGCCGACGAACGCCACGTAGGCCGCGAGGTTGGTGGCGAACATGGCGCCCAGCAGGGGCGCCATGTTCCTGGTGCCGGTGGTCACGCGGCGAGCCCGGCGAGGATCCGGTCGGTGACCGCCTGCATGCCCGCCCCGTTGGGGTGGAACGGCGTGGCCGGGCTGACGGGGACGACCGGTTCCACCCAGCGCCGCCACGGCATCTGGCAGACGTCGCGCCTGGCGGCGTCCACGTCGACGAAACCGGCGCCGTTCGCGGCCGCCTGGGCGGCCAGCAGGTCGTTCATCGCGGCCTGCTTGCCGTACAGGTAGGGAATGTCGCCGACGGCGACGGGTACGGCGGGCCAGCAGCCGTAACGCGGCGGGAAGACGGTGAGGTAGCCCACCACCAGCACCCGCGCGCCCGGCGCCCGCGCGTGGATCTCCTGGAGCGCCGCGCCGATCTTCGGCGCCATCGCGTCGATGCGCTGCTGGAGCTGGTCGACGCCGCCGGAGGTGAAGTGCTTGGTGCACGGGGAGCCGAGCGCGTCCAGCGCGCTGAGGGTGGCGCAGGTGGAGATCACGTCGAGCAGCTTGATGTCGTTGGCGCCGATGCCGATCGTCACCAGCGTGGTGGCCTCGTCGAGCGCGTCGAACTGCGGTGGCGCCTGGCCGAGACCGCCCGGCATGGGCTGCGGCTGGGTCAGGTGGATGGTTTCCGCGCTGCTGCAACTGGCGTCGGCCAGGTCGCCGATGCCGAGCGCGCGCGCCAGGCGGTGCGGGTAGTTGCCGTCGGTGCGCAGGCACAGGGCGGGACTGCCGACGGGGTGGCCGATCAGCGCGCCCGCCACGTACGAGTCGCCCAGCGCCACGTAGCGCTGGGCGGCGGCTCGGGCGGGCTGGGGCGCCAGGAGGGTGGCGAGCAGAGGCAGGGCTAACAGCAGGTGTTTGCGGGACACGGCGTGCTCCTTACCTGTGGGGGGTGGTGCCTGGCAGGTCCAGGCCCCGGCCCAGGAGGCCGAGGGCCTGGCCGACGCGGGTGACGTAGCCGGACATGGTCAGCTCGCCGCCGGAGATCCACTCCTGCAGCGCGACGCGCAGCGCGGTGAGCGCGAGCGCGGCCAGCATCCGTGGCCGCGGGTCCCGCTCCGGATCGACCCCGGCCCGTACGGCGAAGCAACCGGCCAGGGCCTGCTCGCGCAGCAGGAAGCGGTGGGTGTTGGCGGCGAGCAGCGCGGGGTTGCCGTTGATCAGCCGCTGGATCCGCTGGTTGCGCCGCAGCCCGAACCCTCCCGGCGCGGTGAGCGCCTTCTGGAGCGCCTGGAGCGCCGACTCGTGCGGGGGCCGGGCGCGCAGGGCGGTGAGGACGAGCTCGAACTGCTCGTCCTCGTGGGCCAGGATCACCTCGTCCTTGGAGCCGAAGTAGCGGTGGAAGGTCCTGCGCGACACCATGACCGCCTCGGCGATCTGCTCGACCGTGGTGTCGTCGAACCCCTGCTCCTCGAACAGCCGGACAGCGGCTTCTGTCAGGGATTTGCGCGTGTGGGCTTGCTTGCGCTGGCGTAGACCGTCCTGCATGACCGGAACGTAACCGAGAATGTCCCACCGGTACATAGGTCACCCAGCGAAAAACGTCTCACTGTGTCACGATTTTTCGGGCGCACATCTGTGTTCGGTACGCGGGGCAAAGTGCCTTCTTCCGCCATCCGGCCATGGTCGGGCAAGCTCATGGAGCGAACAGGAAGTAACCAGCGCACAGAAAGTACGGTGCCTCCATGGACGTCAGCACTCTCACCCGCCGAGTCGGCACCCGCCCGACCACCAGCGGCCTGGAGATCCCGCATGACCAGCTGGACCAGTTCTCCCCGCCGGAGATCCGGGCGGCCCTGGTCAAGGAGGCGGAGTCGTTGCCGGGCGTCTTCACCGGCCCCAGCCAGGTGTCCGAGCCCTCGTCGCTCGCCCTGCGCCTCCATGAGCCGAGCGGTCCGTGGGAGGCGTTCCTGCATCCCAGCCGCGACGAGTTCGGGCACATCCACCGGGCCGGGTTCATGCACCTCACGCTGCCCGCTCCCCTCATCGGCCCCCTGACCGAGGCGGGCTGGGTCGAGGCGCATCCGATCAGCCTGCGCCCGCAGTGGCCGGACACGATCGTGATGCTGTACGCCCCGCGCGACGAGGCCGAGCTCGCGATCGCCGTCGCGGCCCTGCGCGCCTCCTGGGAGCAGGCGTCCCACCACGGCTGAGACCCGGCATACGCGCCGGATACCAGCCGCATACAGACCGCGGGGCATGCTCGAAGCCTCATCCAGGCATCGAAGGGCCCCTCATGATCGACAGTATTGGCGTCGTCCCCCTCTACGTCCAGGACCAGGACGTGTACGTGGACTTCTACGTGAACAAGCTCGGCTTCGAGCAGCGCTTCGACAGCGAGGTGGCCCCTGGCGTCCGCTGGATCGAGGTCGGGCTGCCCGGCCAGCACGCCACCGTCGGCATCCTGTCCGCTGCCGCCAACCCCGACAAGCCGCCCATGACCACCTGGGCCACCCTCCACACCACCGACCTCGCCAGGACCCGCGCCGAACTCGTCGGGCGCGGCGTCGAGATCAGCGAGCCCGTCGCCGCCCCCTGGGGACCGTTCGCCATGGTCACCGACCCGGAGGGCAACCAGATCATCCTCGCCGAAGTGCCCCTCTGAACCCCGTCAGGAGCCGCTGACGTACGAGGTCACGAAGGTGATCGCCACCGCCAGGATGAGCGTGTTGAACAGGAACGCCAGCACGCCGTGGACCAGCACCTGGCGGCGGATGCGGCGGCCGGTCACCGTCACGTCCGTGGTGCCGAACGTGGTGCCCACGGAGAAGGCGAAGTAGGCGAAGTCCGCGGCCCCCGGCTCCTCGTCGCCGGGGAAGTCCAGCCCGCCGTGCTCGGCGTGCAGGGCCAGGTAGTGCGTGACGAAGCCGGCCTGCAGGATCATCCACGAGGTGACGACGGCGACCGCGCTCAGCACGATGACCAGCGCGCCCGCGCCGGTCTGGTCGGCCTGCGGCATGGCCGCGATCGTCACGCCGAAGGCCAGGAGCGCGGCGCCCTGGGAGAGGCGGAGGGGCTCGAACGCGAGAAACCGGTTCATCCCTCGCAGCCTCGACGTCTTCGCCAGGGCGTGGAGCTCCTGGAGCGTCCGGTTCCTGTACGCCAGCCAGGTGAGGACCAGGTAGGTCGTGGCGTAGACGTCCCAGAAGGCCATGACCGAGACCAGGAAGTCGTCAGCGAGGAAGAACGCGGCCACGGCCAGCGGCATCGCCAGCACCTGACGGGAGATTTCCCGCATCCACCACAACACGGGGCAGACGCTACCAATTTTTCGATCTCCGGATACGGGACCGTACTATTCGTGCGTGCATTTTCATCTGCTCGGACCCCTTCTCGCTCGCGACGAAGGGGGCGAGGTCGCCCTGGGCACTCCACAGCAGCAGCTCGTCCTGGCCGCGCTGCTACTCGCCCCTGGACCGCTCACCGTCGACCAGCTGGTGCACATCGTCTGGGATCACGAACCGCCCAAAACCGCCGTGGCCACCATCCGCACGTACCTCTCCAGGTTGCGCATCGCGCTCAGCGACGACGTCCTGATCAGCGCGGGATCGAACTACCACTGCGCGGGCGACCTCGACCTGGCCGCCTTCTCCGACCTGGTCGCCAGGTCCAGGGCCGAGGCGCCGGACCAGGCCAGGCTCCTGCTCGGCCAGGCGCTCGACCTCTGGCGGGGCGAACCGCTGGCCGGTCTCCCTGGCGCGTGGGCCGAGGCCGAGCGGGTACGGCTGGCGGAACTCCGGCTGGCTGCCCTGTCCGCCAGGCTCGAAGCCGACCTCGAGCTCGGCCGCCACCAGGAGATCGTCGGCGAGCTCACCTCCCTGTGCGCCGCCCACCCCACGCGCGAGCACCTGCGCGGGCTGCTGATGCGGGCGCTGTTCCGCGCGGGCAGGCAGGCCGAGGCGCTGGCCGTCTACGCCGAGACCAGCGAGCTGCTGAGCGAGGAGTTCGGCGTCGACCCGTCGCGGGAGCTGACGCGGATCTTCGACGAGATCGTCGCCGGTACGGCCACAGCCGCCCCTCAGCCGGTCGCCGTGCCCGTGCCGCGCCAGCTTCCTCCGGATCTCGTCGACTTCACCGGCCGCGGGCGGGAGGTCGCGTCGCTCGTCGACCGGCTGGCGGAGGACCCGGCCGAGGCGGTGCTGATCTCCGCGGTCTCCGGGCTGGGCGGCGTGGGCAAGACGACGCTGGCCGTGCACGTGGCCCACCGGGTCGCGTCCGCCTTCCCCGACGGGCAGCTCTTCCTCGACCTGCGTGGCGCGGGGGACGATCCGATGCGGCCGGAGGCGGCGCTCCACACGTTCCTCATGGCGCTGGGGCAGCGCGACGTGCCCGAGGCGCTGGAGGAGCTGGCCGCCTCGTTCCGCACGGCGCTGGCCGGCCGGCGGGTGCTCGTGGTGCTCGACAACGCGGCCACGGCCGACCAGATCCGCCCCCTCCTGCCCGGCACGAAGGGCTGCGCGGTGCTGGTCACCAGCCGGGCGCGCATCGGCGTGCTGGGCGGGGCCGTCCACCTCGACCTGGACGTGGCCGAGCCGCAGGACGCGCTGCGGCTGCTGGAGGCGATCGTCGGCGCCGAGCGGATCTCCGCCGAACGCGCTGCCGCGCTCGACCTGGTGTCGGCCTGCGGTTTCCTGCCGCTGGCCGTCAGGATCGCCGGTGCGCGGCTGGCGGCGCGGCCGGGGTGGAGTGTGGCGCACCTGCGCGACAGGCTGGCCGACGAGCAGCGCCGCCTGGCCGAGCTGCGGGTGGGCAGCCTGGCGATGGAGGCGTGTTTCGCGCTCGGGTACGAGCAGGTCTCCCCCGAGCTGGCCCGCGCGTTCCGGCTGCTGGCCGTACCGGACGCCGGTGACCTGCACCTGGCGATGGCCGCCCGCCTGCTCGGCCTGCCCGAGCCGGAGGCGGAGGAGCTGTGCGAGACGCTCGTCGACCTCAGCCTGCTGGAGTCGATGGTGCCGGGCCGCTACCGGCTCCACGACCTGCTCAAGGTCTTCGCCCGCGGGCGGGAGGAGGCGCAGGGGGTACGGCAGGCGGCGGCGGAGCGGCTGTGGCGGTTCCTCGTGGCAAGCGTGGTCAACGCCTACCGCCTGCACAATCCAGGCGACTCGCTGCCCGACCGGATGGCGATCGCCGCCGCTGACGGGGCGTCCTTCGCCGACGCGGCCGAGGGTGTCGCCTGGATCGACGACACCGTGCTCCTCACCGTGATCCAGCGGATCCGTCAGGAGGACAGCGACCTGTACCAGGTCGCCCAGCTGGCCGAAATGATCATCAGCATGGCCAGCCCCTCCAGAACCATCCGCGACGGCCTCGACCTGCTGATCGAGCAGGCGCAACGCAGGGACGAGCGCGCCGCTGAAGGGCTCGCCCGCGTGCTGCGCGCGTGCCGGTTCACCACCGGCACCGAGACGGCCCGGCGTGACGCGCACCGGGCCATGGAGCTGGGCGCCGCCAGCGGCGACCGGTACCTGGAGGCGAGCGCCCTGGCGGGGCTCGCGTTCCTGGTCGAGAGCCGTGACGGGGACAACGCGGGCGCCCTCGACCTGTACGAGCGGGCCCGGGTCATCACGCGCGAGCTCGGGTTCCAGGAGGACGAGGCCACCCTGCTGGGCAACCTCGCCATGGTCCATCTGCGGCTGGGCGACGTGGGCGCGGCGGCTTCCGCGGCGAAGGCCGGATATGCCATCAAGGCGGAGCTGCACGGCGGCGTGCCCGAGCCGCGCACCCGGTACAAGCTGGGCGTCACCCTGGCCGCTGCCGGTGAGTACGGCGAGGCGCTCGAGGTGCTGGACGGCGCGTGGCGGGAGTTCGCGCAGATGGGATGGCTGGAGTGGGCGGGGATGGCGCTGGTGCGCATCGCCGAGGCGCATCTGCGGGCGGGGGCGCCCGAACGGGCGCTGTCCAGCGCGGAACGCGGGCTGGCGAACCTGGTCGAGTGTGGTGACGACTGGGGGCGCGGGATGGCGCTGATGACGATGGGCCAGGCGTTGTTCGCCCTGGAACGACCGGAACGGGCCGAGCACTGCCTGTCCGAGGCGGTGACCGTCTTCGACCACCTCGGCCTGGCAGAGGCGGAAACCGCCCGGCAGCTACTGAAGACCGGTTGCGGCACTCTGGCCTGAACGAGCTCCTCCCAGCGCCGGGGTACCGCGCAGTTTGGCGCGAAGGAGCTGCTCTCAGCGCCGGGTTACCGCGCGGTGGTGGCGGCGGGCGAGGGCGATCCAGGCGGTGAGAGCGGCGAGCGCTACGAAGACGATGATGCCGATCTTGAGGGGGGCGCCCGTCGCGCCCGGGTCGTCCACCACGGCCGCGGCGGCCTTACCCGACGTCGGGGCCTTTGTCGGTGCCTGGGCCTGGGTCGGCGTCGGGGTCTGGGTCGGTGCGGGCGCGGAGGCGATCTCGCCCGCCGTCACCTTCACCGTCTTCTTCGCCTTCGCGGGCTCGGTCGCCTTCACGGTGACCCGCCACTCCCCGCTCGGCAACGGTTCGGCCGCACGGTAGAGGTTCTGGCCCTCCGGCGCCGACCTGAGCGGCACCGGGCCGAAGGACCGGCCGTCGGCCGAGGTCGCGGTCAGCGTCGCCTCGACGATCTCCGTGACGGGATGGCCGTCCTTCTTGTACGTCACCAGCACGTTGACGTTGTCGGCGCCGTCCCCTGTCACCTCCAGCTCGATCGGCCCGCCGTGGGCGGAGGCCGCCGGTGCGCCGAGCACCAGCGCGAGCCCGGCCAGCAGGACGGTGACGACATGTGCGGCTGCTTTGTTCACGGGTGGTGACTCCCCTCGGGTTCGGTGTCCGGGGTGAGCGCCCCTTCGCCGGGTGTTGTCGGTAGGAACACGTGCTGGTGGCCGTAGCCCGCCTCGACGTTCAGTGCGTCGAGCGCTGTGGCTCCGACCGACCAGGCGAAGAGCGCGTCGGCGCGTTGCCGTACAGCCAGGTCGGTGACGGCGGTGCGGGCCGATCCGGTCATGGTCCGCGCAGCTGCGTACAGGTCGACGGCCGTGGCGACCTGCCGCACCGCCGAGGCGAGACCCGACCGCGCGACGTTGGTGCCGGTCTCCCCCGACGGCGGGTCAGCGAAGCCCTCGACCGCCGCGTCGGCGGCCTTCTGCCAGCCCGCGACATCATCGACGGACACGACCCCCGGCCCAGCGACACCATCAGTGGAGACGGCTGGCAGGGCGCGGGTCAGGCCGTCGAGGACGGGGATGAGCTGGTCCCTCGTGGTGCGGGCCACCTCCGTGAGCGCCCTGATCTGCGCCTTGTCCCGAAGGGCGGACTCTGCGCGCAGCCTGTCGGCCATCTGCTCGATCGAGTCGGGCCGGGTCATCCAGAAGACCGCACCACCCGCGCCGAGCGCGAACGCGGCCAGGAGGGCGAGCACGCGGTCACGGGACGCCCGCCGTACGGGCGTCGGCTGCCTGGACCTGCTGATGGTCGTCATCACGCCTCCTGAGGCCGGTGGCGCAGGATGAGCTTCTCGATGCGCCTGCGCCGCCAGGCGGGGATCCCCCGGACGGCGAAGAAGGCGAGAACGAGCAGCGCGACCAGCGCGAGCTGCGACCATGGCAGCGCCCAAAGAGTGACGACGGCCGCCGCCCGCTGGGCGGTGACGCCCGGGAGCGGCTTGCCCGCGAGCGACGGTACCGCCGAGATCGTCGCCCCGATCGGCCCCAGCGGCCAAGCCCCGTGCACCTGTGCGGAAAACGTACGGCTGGCGCCGGGCATGATCTCCCTGGCCCTGACCGCCGACGTGTCAGCCTGGCGGCTGTCCCCCGCGATCGTGGACGTCAGGATGCTGTTGTCCGTGACCACCCGCACGTTGCCCGCGTTGGTCACGGTGTACGTCACCTCGACCGACCCCGCCGCGAACGGGTTCCACGACCCCGTGTACTCGGCCCGCACGCCGGAAACCGTCAGCTTGGCCACGTACTCGCCGGTGACGCGGATGTTCATCCGGACACCCACCCGGTTCTGGACCCGCACCTGGCCGGAGACGGTGTCCAGGGACGCGGTCACGCCCACGGGATGGTCCCCCGGCGTCGCGTTCCGCGGGATCGACACCGTCACCGGCACCACGGAGGTGGCTCCGGCGGCGATCATCACCTTGTCGGGAACCTCCACCCACGCGCCCCCGTCGGTAGGAGCGGCGTCCGAGACCCGCATGTCGAAGTAGCCCTTGGCGGTCAGGTAACCGTCGTTGGCGTCGATCGCGAACTCGACCGGCTGGGTGGAGCGGTTGACGACCGCCACGTGCTCGACCACCTGCTGCCCACCGGCGAGCTCGAGGTCGATGACGCCGCGCCCGTCGGGACCGTCGGCGCTGGAGGGCACCACCGACCACGTGGTGTCTGCGTGGGACGGGGTGGCGAACGCGACCGTGGCGAACAGGAGGATCGCGCCCACGGCGAGTGAACGGCTTCTGGACAACGGAGGTCTCCGGTCTCGTCGTGGGCGTCCGGAACGCGTCCCGGACGCCCACATGGCGTCAGGACTGGTTGAACAGCGACAGCGTCAGCGTCGAGTGGTACTCGCCCGCCGCGACGTCGACGGGGGTTCGCAGGGCCAGGTCTGCGTTGACCTGCCAGCTGCCGATCTCCTCGGCGGAGTTCGCCGTCGACACCAGCAGTTCCTGGCCCTGCAGACCGACGTTGGGCGCTCCCGTGCCGTCGGAGATGACGCTGGAGACGGGCTCGCCTGCCTGGACGGCCCCGGTGGGCGAGTCGCTCAGCAGGCGCGGCTTCCAGCCCAGGTACTGCGGGCCGATGGGCGGTGCGGCAGTGCCCGTCGCGGTGAACTCGCTCGCCTGGCCGACGACCGCCCAGAAGTCACCTGCGGGGATGTCCTCCGGACGGCGGCTGTCGGTCACCGTGACCGTCGGCAGCGCGCCGACGAACTGGCGGGCGGCGGCGTTGGAGCCCTCCTCCGCCAGCGCCACGCCGTCGTTGTCCGCGACGGTCATGGACACCTCGCCCGGGGTGGTGTTGGGCTCGATCGTCACCGACACGTCGATGCCGTTCGGCGGGTCGTCGTCCGCCGCTGCGGGCCCGGCGACGGCGACGCCGACGAGCGCGGCACCCATCACCGCCACGGCGAGGGTCCGCGAAGTCCTGGTGAGTTTCATGTGATTGCTCCATCGATGGGGGGAACGGGGCCGACCGACGAGACGTACGGCCGGCCCCGGTTCTGCTGGTGCGGTCAGCGGCAGCTGAGCGCCGGGTAGGCGGCGTCGTAGGACGTGGTGACCGGCCGCCCGCCGATCGTCGCCGTCCCCTTGACGCTTACCGTGCCCGCGGCGATCTGCCCGGCCCGGCTGTTGAAGGACTGGTACGCCTGCTTGCCCGGGGCCACGTCGGCCACGGTCTTCGAGCCGTACGGGGTGGTCAGCGTCACCGTCGCCGGGACGTCGGAGCCGTTGACGGCCGTGACCGCCACGTACGCCGAGGTGCCGATGCAGCGGGAGGACGCGGTGACCGTCAGCTTGACCTGCGCCGAGGAGATGGTCAGCGTGAGCGTCTTGGTCTCCTCGACGTTGCCCGCCCTGTCGGCCGAGCGGTAGAGCAGCGCGTGCTGCCCGTCGCCGGTGACGGCGACCGGCGCCGTGTAGGCGGTCCACGCGCCGCCGTCGAGCTGGTACTCGGTCCTGCCGACCCCGCTGCCGCCGCTCTCGTCGACGGCCTTCAGCGTGACCGAGACAGGACCGGTGAACGGGCCGCTCTCGGGATCCGTCGTCGCCGTCGTCACCGGGGCGGTCCGGTCGGCGCCGCCCTTGGCCAGGTGGAAGTAGTCGAACACGACCGTCTTCGACGCCGCCTGGTTGGTGCCGACGGTGAACACGCCCGCCTTCGAGCCGGTCGCGACCGCGCTGTTCGTCACCGGGGACGCCAGGTCGGTCCAGGTGGTGCCGTCGGAGGAGTAGGAGCCGGTGAAGCTGCCGCCGTCCTTCTTCAGGCGCAGCCACCACACGCCGGTGGTGAGGTTGTTCACCTGCGGCTGCGGGTTCTGCACGGTTCCGCCGACCTCGCTGCGCAGCTCGATGGTCCGGGCCGGCGCCGAGCCGGCGGCGTTGGTGGTGAGGAAGTCGAGCTTCACGTAGTCGTCGTCCCCGGCGTACACCATCAGGCCGCCCTGCTGGTACTGCTCGCTGAGGGCCGAGCCGTCCACCTTGGTCTCCAGCGTCCAGTCGCCGTCCGGCGCCTTCTGCAGGATGAAGTTCTTCGGGCCGCTGTTGTCGGTCCCGTAGATGTCGCCCTTGGTGGTGTCGAGCTCCAGCTTGCCGCCGCTCACGCGCGCCGCCGTGGCGTCGGGGCGCACGATCGCGTTCCAGCGGCAGGAGTCCAGGGCCGTGCCGTCGAACTCGTCGTTCGGGTCCGGGGCCGTGGCCTTGTCGTCCGGCGTGATGTGGAACCAGTCGAAGGAGGCGTTCACCACCGGGTGGTTGGACCCGGCCAGCGAGAGGAAGCCGATCTTCGGGTTGGTGATCCCGGCGAGCGCCTTGGTCTCCGGCATCGCGGTGAACGTGGTGCCGTCGGAGGAGTAGTGGGCGGTGATGTTGGTGCCGTCGCTGACGAAGCGCACGTAGACCGTGTCGGGGTAGGCGTCCCCGAGGTTGGCCGTGTTGCTCTGCGACACCTCGTTCGGGGCGCCGTTCTCCTCCCTGATGAACTGGAAGATGCGGCTGGCGTGGTTCGAGCCCGAGGTCGACCGCGCCTGGAGCACCATCTTGGCGTAGTTGTCGTCGTTGCCGTAGATGACCAGGCCCGCCTGCTGGTAGGCGTCACGCGCGTCCAGCGTGAGCTTGGCGGTTGCGGTCCAGGCCCCGGACGGCGCGGGCTGCACGACGATGTTGGTCGTGTTGCCGCCCGTGCTGTAGATGTCGGTGGTCGAGGTCGGGATCACGAGCTTGCCGTCCGCGACCTTGAGGTCCTGGTTCTCCCTGATGACCGACCAGCGGTCGCGGTTGAGCTGGTCGCCCAGGAAGTCGTCGGAGCGGCCGGTGAAGCACACCGTGGCCGGCGCGTCCACCTTGATCGGGACCTGGGCGGTGGCCGAGGAGCCCTTGTCGTCGGTCACGGTCACCACGGCGGTGTAGTTGCCCGGCGCGGTGTAGGTGTAGCTCGCGTCGGCGGTGGTGGGCTGCGGTGCGCCGGTGACCCCGAAGTTCCACTTGTAGGTGACCGGGTCGCCCTCCGGGTCGGTGGCCGTCGTCTTGAAGTCGACCTTCAGCGGGGCGACGCCCGCCGTCGGGGTCGCCGTCGCGGTGACGACGGGACGCTGGTTCTCCGTGGCGCCCTTGCCGACGAAGTCGACCCAGTTGACGTTGGCCAGGTAGGCGTTGTCGGCGGCGCTCGCCGGCTTGCGCACGACGAAGTACAGCGGCCCGCTCGCGGCAGGCGGGCTGGTCAGGTTGAGCGTGACGTCGGTGAACGTCTGCCAGCCGCCGGTGGGCGCCACAGCGGCCGAGCCGACCAGCGCGCCGGTCTCTGGGTTGCCCGCACGGACCTGGATGGTCGCGCCGGGGCCGCCCGCCGAGGCCCTGAACCGGATCGCGGTGACGTTCGACAGGCTCACCGGGTCGAACGACCACCAGTCGCCGTCCTGAACGAACGCGACGTGCTGGTTACCGCCACTCGGGTCGGTGGTGGTCTCCGCCTGGACGCCCGCCGCGTCGGTGCCCTTGCCGTCGGCCACCCGGCCGGTCTGGGTGAAGTGCTCGGCCTGCTTGCGCTTGGGCTCCAGGATGACCTGGCCCCGGCCGGTCAGGGGCTTGGCGTCGCCCGCTCCCGCGTCGGTGTAGCTGGCCTCGATGGCGTAGAAGAGGTTGTCGTACTCGCCGTGTCCCGCCTGCTGGGTCTGCAGGACGCCCTCGCAGCCCTTGAGCTGGTCGAGCGGGTGGCCGTGGCTGTCGTGGCCGAGGATGGCCTGGATCTGGACCTTGTCGCAGTCGATCGTGCCGTCCTCGGGGTCGGTGACGGTGACCTTGAACTTCACCTGGTCGCCGAAGTCGAAGAACGCGCCGTTCGGCGGGACGTTCACCGTGACGGTGGGGCGGGTGTTGCCCGCGCTGATCGACAGGCTGGCGGTGGCGGTCTTGCCGTCGGTGTTCGTGACGGTCAGGACCACGCCGTACGTGCCGGCCCTGTCGTAGGTGAAGGCGGGGTCGGGGTCGGTGGAGTCGGTGTCGCCGTCGCCGTCGAGGTCCCAGGCGTAGGTGAGCGCCTTGCCCTCGGGGTCCCTGCTGCCCTCGCTGGAGAACGTGACGGCCAGCGGCAGGGGCCCGTCGGTCTTGTCGGCCGTGGCGCGGGCGATGGGCGGGCGGGTGCCCTTGGTGTACTCGATGCGGTAGACGCCGGAGTCGGCGTTGTCACCGCCGAAGCCGGAGCCCCACTCGATCATGTACAGCGCCCCGTCGGGGCCGAACTTCATGTCCATCGGCTTCTTGAACGTCAGGGAGCCGAGGATCGGGTTCATCTCGACGAGCTTGGCGCCGCTCTCGTCGAGCTGGAACGACCACACCTTGTCGTTGTTCCACTCGCCGAAGACGGCCTTGCCGTCCCAGTAGGCCGGCCACTTCACGTCCGACTGCAGGTTCTGATCCGCGCGGTAGACCGGGCCGCCCATCGGCGCGCCCCCGCTCAGCTCGGGGAAGTTCTGCGCGTCCGCCGCGTAGTGGTACCAGATCGTCGCGGGCACCACCGGCGGCAGGCTGGTCAGGCCGTCGTTGTTCGGCGACTCGTTGACCGGCGCCGCGCAGTTGAACGGCGACCCCGACGTCTTGGTGGCGAAGTTGTAGTCGACGTAGGGGGTGTTGTTGCCGACGCAGTACGGCCAGCCGTAGTTGCCCGGCTTGGAGACCAGGTTCCACTCGACGGTGTTCTGCGGGCCCCGGGTGGAGCTCGCGGCGTTGGCGTCGGGACCGTACTCGCCGAGCATGATGTTGCCCGTCTTGGGGTCGACGCCCATGCGGAACGGGTTGCGGAAGCCCATGCCGTAGATCTCCGGCTTGGTCTTCGCCGTGCCCGGAGCGAACAGGTTGCCGGACGGGATGGTGTAGGTGCCGTCGGCCTCGGGGTGGATCCGCAGCAGCTTGCCGCTCAGGCTGTTGGTGTTGCCCGCGGTGCGCTGGGCGTCCCAGCTGGCGCGGCCGGACTGCTCGTCGAGCGGCGAGTAGCCGTCGGAGGCGAACGGGTTGGTGTTGTCGCCCGTGCCCAGCCACAGGTTGCCGGTCTTGGGGTCCATCACCAGGCCGCCGCCGTGATGGCAGCACTCGGCGCGCTGCACGGGCACGTCGAGGATCTTCTTCTCGCTCGCCAGGTCGACGGTGTCGCCGGTGACGGTGAACCGGCTCAGCCGGTCGACGTTCGTCCCGGTGGGCGAGTAGTAGAGGTACACCTGGTGGCTGGTGTCGAAGCCGGGGTCGAGGGCCAGGCCGAGCAGCCCGCTCTCGTTGGCGGTGAAGACGTTGAGCTTGGCCGCGGTCACCGTGCCACCGGCGGGCTTGATGATCTTTACCTCGCCGAGCCGGTCGATGTAGAAGACCCGGCCGTCCTTGGCGACGTCCACCATCATCGGGTTGGAGGTGCTGTCGTCGAGCGTGACCTTTTGGAAGCTCGCGCTCTGCGAGGCCGAGCAGTCGGCCTTGACCGCACCCGCGGCGGTCTGGATGCCGCCGAGCAGCAGCTTCAGGAAGTTGGGCTCGCTGTAGTTCTCCTTGAGGTGACCGAGCCCGGTGTACCACGAGCGGCCGCCGTCGAAGTCCTGGCACCAGGTGTTCGGGTGGTCGGCGCCCATGGTGGCGCCGCTGTAGGACTTCTCGTCCATCGAGGTCAGCACGTGGACCGTGCCACGGGGGTTCGCCTGGTAGTCGTACCACTCGTCGGTGCGGGTCCAGGTGGTCGGCAGGTCCTTGGTCGAGGGGTGCGCCGGGTCCTCGACCTTGACGGTGGCCTGCTGGATCGCGGGGTGCTGCTTGAAGTAGGCCCCGACCAGCTTGCCGTACCAGGCCCACGAGTAGCCGCTGTCGGCCGCCGCGTGGACGCCGGCGAAGCCGCCGCCGCGCTGGATGTAGCGCTGGAAGGCGTCCTTCTGCTCCTGCGTGCCCAGCGGGTCGCCCGTGGTCGACATGAAGACCACGGCCTGGTACTTCGCCAGGTTCTCGTCGGTGAACAGGGTGCTGTCCTCGGTCGCGTCGACCGCGAAGTTGTTGTCCTGGCCGAGCTTCTGCACGGCCGCGATGCCCTCGGGGATGGAGTCGTGACGGAAACCGGTCGTTTTGGAGAAGACGAGCACCTTGAACGCGGGCTCCGCGGCGGCCTCGACGCTCGCCGGCGCCCCGAGGAGCACGGTCAAGGGGACCACGATGGCTAAGGCCATCGTGGCCGCGGTTCGACGCCTGGGACGTCGTCTGCTGGATGGGGAGGCCGCGTCGAGCAGCCTGGCCCACGTTCGATGACGTGGTGACATGGGGGGACCTTCCTGACCGGGGAGATGTCAGGCAAGGCGCGCGCCGCCGCGCTTGTTGCCACTGGGTGGTACGGGGATGGTGCGGTTGCTGGAGGGTGCCGTCTCCAGGTCTGTGGGGACCGTCAGCGAAGTGCCGGTCCTGGCGGTGGATCGAGGATCATCGCCGGGTCGTCGATGATGTGGTTGACCACCATGTTCGCCGCGCCGCGCGAGGCGGCGCCGAAACCGAGGGTGGAGGCGACGAACCGGCACTGGGCGATGGGCGCCGACACGACGAGCCGTCGCAGCTGGTCCTGCGCGTGTGGCAGCAGCCACTCGGCCAGGGAGGCGAAATAGCCGCCGATGACGATCACGCGCGGGTTGAACAGGTTGGCCAGGATCGAGCCGCCGAGGCCGAGCCACTCGCCCACCTGCGCCACCGCCCTCGCCATCCGCTGGTCGCCCGCCGCCAGGCCCTTGGCGATGTCGGCCACCCGCTCGTCGGGGTCGGACACCGGCATGCCGGGCAACCCGTAGGCCTGCTCGGGCATGGCCGCGCGGACGAGCGCTGCCAGGCCGACCTTGGTCTCCCAGCAGCCGAGGCGGCCGCAGCCGCACTGGTCGCCGTTGGGGTCCACCTGCAGATGCCCGACCTCACCCGAGTACCCGTCGGCTCCACGCAGGAGCTCGCCGCCCAGGATGATGCCGCCGCCGACGCCCACCTCGCCGGTGAGATAGACCAGGTACGGCGTGCCGGCGGCGACACCGGAGGTGTACTCGGCCAGCGCGGAGAGGTTCGCGTCGTTGTCCACCCACACCGGCGCGCCCAGCGGGCCGAGCATGGTGCTCAGCTGGTCGGCCAGGGGCACGTCGTGCCAGTAGAGGTTCGGCGCGAGGGTCACGGTGCCGCGCGTCACGTCCACCAGCCCGGGGACCGCCACCGCGATGCCGGCGGGGACGGCTCCGGCGCGCCGCATCGCCTCCACGGCCTCCCTGGCCGCGAGCCCGAGGCGGCGCACGGCGCTGTCCTGGCCGCTGCCCATGGCGTCGTAGGCCACCCGGCGCTCGACCAGGACCCGGCCGCTGAGGTCGGTGCCGTGAACCGCGATGTAGTCGACGTTGATCTCCATGCCGAGGGCGCCGACGTGCTCGCCGTACAGCGCGACCGCCCGCCTGGGACGTCCGATCGCCCCGACGTGCTCGACGCCGACCTCCCGCACGAGCCGCCGTTCCAGGAGCTCGGCCATGAGGTTGGAGACGGTGGCCCGGTGCAGCCCGGTCACCTCGGCGATGTGGGCGCGGGACAGGGACGGGTGGTCCCGCAGCTCGCGCAGCACGAGCGAGAGGTTCGCCCGGCGCAGCGCCGCTTGACCCACCGGAGCAGGACTGTGCTTCACGTGCCGTCACCCCTCCCTTTGTTTGTCTTCGCGATCAACTAATCGATGTTGTAGCACGGAGATGTCCGACCCTGCACTCCTGGAGTCCGTAACGAGTTGGCATCTCCCGAACTCAGCAGACCAGGGACGTTCGTCCCTTTTGTCGCTGCCGTCGACTAATCGGATTCTTAACACAGCCGTCATTTGCTGCACAGACTCATCCGATTTCCCGGCGAAAAAGACAAAGTATTCGCAGGTCGCCATTCAAGATCATCAAGTTACGAGAACGTTACACGCGGAGAGGCGTTCTGGGTCTTGCTCGAAACAACTTCCGCGTGTTTAGTTCGGCCAGCCGTACAAACTAATGAGGGAGAAGCGTGAAGCACAGCTGGCCCGGCACCCGCGCCTCCGGCCCGACGGGTTCCTGGCGTTCCGCGCCTGCCCCCTCGGACCAGGCCACGGTGCGCCGGTCCAACCTCTCCCTCGTGCTCCGCCACATCTCCGACCACGGGCCGTGCTCGCGCTCCGTCCTCGCGATGCACACCGGCCTGAACAAGACGACCGTCACCAGCCTCGTGAGCGAGCTCCAGTCCCGCGGCCTCATCAAGGAGACCGGCCCCCAGCACGCCGGCGCCGTCGGGCGCCCCAGCCTCGCCCTGACCCTCGACGGCTCGAAGGTCGGCGCGCTCGGCCTGGAGGTCAACGTCGACTACATCGCCGCCATCGCCACCGACCTGGCGGGCCGCATCCTCATCGACCGCAGGATCAGCTTCGACGCCATGGGCTCAGGCCCGGAACGGTCGCTCGACGAGCTGGTGAGGATGATCGGACGGGCCGTGACCGACCTCGACCGTCTCGGGGCGTCACCCGCCGGCGTCACGGTCGCGGTCCCCGGCCTCATCAACACCGCCACCGGCACCGTCGTCTTCGCCCCGAACCTGGGGTGGCGCGACGTCCCGCTGGTCGAACGCCTGCGGGAGGCCGGCATCCCCACGACCGCGCCCTTCGCCGTGGACAACGACGCCAACCTCGCCGCGATGGCCGAGTACACCTCGGGAGTGGCGGCGGGCACGGGAGACCTGGTCTACCTGACCGGCGAGGTGGGTGTCGGCGGCGGCATCATCTCCAACGGCCAGCTCATCAGCGGGGCGGACGGCTTCGCCGGCGAGCTCGGCCACATCAGGGTCGACCCGGACGGCGTGCGGTGCGGCTGCGGCCGCATCGGCTGCTGGGAGACCAAGGTGGGCCTCGCGGCGCTGGTGCGCATGGTCACCCCGGAGCGGGCCTATGGAACGCACCAGCACATCGTGCGCGACCCGGAGGAACGGCTCGCCGAGATAGAACAGCGCCGCGACGACGGCGACCCCCGGGTCGACGCCGCCGTCGCCGAGGTGGGCACGTGGCTCGGGCGCGGCGCCGCGCTGCTCGTCAACCTCTTCAACCCGCGAGTGATCGTGCTCGGCGGCTATTTCGCCCGCTTCGGCGACCAGATCATCCCGGTCGCCGAAGCGGAACTGAACAGGCTCTGCATCGCGGAAACCGCGGGCCGCTGCCATTTCATGGCATCCGACCTCGGATTCGGCGCCGCTTCCCGCGGCGCGGCCGGCCTCAGCGTCGACCGCGTCCTGTCCGACCCCACTTCCATCGCTCACCTGCACACCAAAGAAGACGAACTGCGATGACGCCGTAGAAATCGCCCTTCCCTGGCCGTAGAGCCAATCGCTGTATTCAGCGCTGCCAAAAACCGGGCAGCCCCCCACGTCCCGTCCGTCTGACCATCCGGCGCAGCGCCGACATCGTTCCCGCCGACTTCGATGCCGGCGCCGCGGTGCCAAACCGGCCGCGTCAGACGGACGGGATCTCCCCCGGCCGGCAACACAACCCTGGAGCCTTCCGTGCCGCAGCCAACCCCACCCTCCCCGGGCCTTCTGGTCATGAGGGGAATCGTCAAGCAGTTCCCCGGAGTGCGCGCCCTGGACGGCGTCGACCTCGATGTCCGCGCCGGTGAGGTGCACTGCCTGCTGGGCCAGAACGGAGCCGGCAAGTCCACCCTGATCAAGACGCTCGCCGGGGCGCACCGGCCCGACGAGGGCACGATCGAGTTCGCCGGGCAGGAGGTGACGCTCGGCTCGCCCATCGCGGCGCTGCGGCTGGGGATCGCCACCATCTACCAGGAGCTCGACCTCGTGCACGGGCTCAGCGTCGCCGAGAACATCTACCTCGGCCACGAGCGGGCGCGCTTCGGGTTCACCCGGCCCTCCAGCGCCGAGGGCGCGGCCCACGACCTGCTCTCGCGGCTCGGCCATCCGGAACTCCGGCCGTCGGCGACGGTCGGCTCGCTGCCCGCCGCCGCCCAGCAGATCGTGAGCATGGCCCGCGCGCTGTCCTACTCCACCCGGCTGATCATCATGGACGAGCCGTCGGCGGCCCTCGCCCAGGACGAGACCGACAACCTGTTCCGGATCATCCGCGAGCTCACCGCGCAGGGCGTCGCCGTCGTCTACATCTCCCACCGGCTGGAGGAGATCCGCGCGATCGGCGACCGGGTGACCGTACTCAAGGACGGGCGGACGGTCGCGACCGGCCTCGACGCCCGCGCCACGCCCACCTCGCAGCTGGTGTCGCTGATGACCGGCCGCTCGGTGGAGCACGTCTTCCCCCGGAAACCGGGCAGGGACACCTTCGACGACCGGCCCACGGTCCTGAGCGTGAGCGGCCTGTCCCTGGCCGGGCACTTCCGCGACGTCTCCTTCGACGTCCGGGCCGGGGAGATCGTCGGGCTGGCGGGGCTGGTCGGATCCGGCCGCTCGGAGATCCTCGAAGCGGTCTACGGGGCGCGGCGGGCGTCCGGCACCGTCGAGCTCGAGGGCGCGAAGGTGCGCGGCGGCCCCGACCAGGCGGTCAGGCTCGGGATGGGGCTGGCCCCCGAGGAGCGCAAGACCCAGGGGCTGCTGCTCGACCAGAGCGTCCTGCGCAACATCACCCTGCCGTCCCTGCACCGCTACGCCCGCTTCGGCTGGATCGACCGGGCCGCCGAGCGCCGCGACGCGGAGCAGCTGGTCAGGGACTTCGACATCCGTCCTCCCGACCCGCAGCGCACGATACGCACGCTGTCGGGCGGCAACCAGCAGAAGGCCGTCATCGCGCGCTGGCTCATCGACGGCCGCAAGCTCCTGATCCTGGACGAGCCGACCCGCGGCGTCGACATCGGCGCGCGCGCCGAGCTCTACGCCGTGATCAGGCGGCTGGCCGACACCGGCGTCGCCGTCCTCCTCGTCTCCAGCGAGATACCGGAGGTGCTCGGCCTGGCCGACCGCGTCCTGGTGATCCGCGAGGGCGAGGTCATCCACGCAGCCCACTCCGAGGACCTCGACGAGCACGCGATCCTCGACATGATCATGGAAGGAAGGCGAGCGGCATGAGTGACACGGCGACCGCCGAGCCCCGACGCGCACCCCTGGCGATCCTGCGTGCCTTCCCGCACAGCGGGCTCGTCGCCGGGCTGGTCATCCTGCTGGCGATCGGGACGATCAGCGCCCCGGACACCTTCGCGACCTCGTCCAACCTCATCAGCGTGCTGGCGCTGGCCTCGACGATCGGCGTCATCACCGTCGGGGCGACCTTCGTCATCATCGGCGGCGGCATCGACCTGTCGGTGGGCGCCGTCATGGCGCTGGCCTCGGTGTGGGCCACCACGGTGGCGACGCAGGAGTTCGGCCCCGTCGTCATGGCGGTCTGCGCGATCCTCGTGGGCACCGGGGCCGGCCTGGTCAACGGGCTGCTCATCGCCTACGGGAAGATCGTCCCCTTCATCGCGACCCTGGCCATGCTGGTCGCCGCGCGCGGGCTCGCCCAGCGGCTGTCGGACCGCAGGACCCAGCTCGTCACGGGCGACAACACCGCCCTGGTGGACCTGTCCACGACCCACATCCTCGGCGTGCCGCTGCTGGTCTTCCTGTTCGCGGCGATCGTGGCCGCCGGCTGGGTGCTGCTCAACCGGACGACCTTCGGCCGTCGCACGTACGCCGTGGGCGGCAGCCCGGAGGCAGCGCGGCTGGCGGGCATCAACGTGCGCCGCCACCGTGCGCTGCTGTACGCGCTGTCCGGGTTCTGCTGCGGGGTCGCCGCGGTCATCATCATGGCCCGCACCACCACGGGTTCCTCCACCCACGGCGACCTGTACGAGCTCGACGCCATCGCCGCGGTCATCATCGGCGGCACCCTGCTGTCCGGCGGCCGGGGCACCCTCATGGGCTCGATCCTCGGCCTGGTGATCCTCACCGTCATCACCAACCTGTTCATTCTCAACGGCCTGGACACCAGCGCGCAGCTGATCGCCAAGGGCCTCATCATCGTCGCGGCCGTGCTGCTCCAGCAGCGCACATCGACGGCCTGAGCACCACCCAACCCCAAGGAGAAGACATGTCCTCCAAGCCCGACCCGCTGGCCAGGCGCGGCTTCCTGTTCGGCAGCGCCGTGGTCGGCGCGGGCCTGCTCACCGCGGCCTGCACCAGCAACACCCCTTCCGAGACCGCCAAGTCCGCCGCTCCGGTCGCGGCCGCCGCAGGCGGGGACAACGACAAGCCAGGCACCAAGGTCGTCATCGGTTTCTCCGCACCGGCCGCCGACCACGGCTGGATCTCCGCGATCGCGAAGAACGCCACAGCGACGGCGCAGCAGTACAGCGACGTGGAGTTCAAGGCCGTCGAGCCGACCAACGACATCAACCAGCAGATCTCGGCCGTCGAGTCGCTGATCCAGCAGAAGGTCGCCGCGCTGGTGATCCTGCCCAACGACGGCGAGCAGCTCAACCAGGTGGCGCGCAAGGCCACCGACGCCGGGATCCCGGTCATCAACCTCGACCGGGTCTTCCCCGACAAGCTGTCCTACCGGACCTGGATCGGCGGCGACAACTACGGCATGGGTGTGGCCGCGGGCCACTACATCGGCAAGAAGCTCAAGGACAAGGGCGTCGCCAGCCCGGTCATCCTGGAGATCCAGGGAATCGCCACGCTGCCGCTGACCCAGGACCGCAGCAAGGGCTTCGCCGACGCGCTGAAGACGTACGGTTTCACCGTCACCGCGCAGCAGGACGCCGCCTTCACCGTGGAGTCGGGCAGCAAGGTCGCCGTCAACCTCCTCCAGGCGCACAAGAAGATCGACGCCATCTGGAACCACGACGACGACCAGGGCATCGGCGTGCTGGCCGCGATCAACGAGGCGGGGCGCAAGGAGTTCTTCATGGTCGGCGGTGCGGGCTCGGCCAACGCGATGCGCGACATCAAGGCCGGAACCTCGGTGCTGGAGGCGACCGTCACCTACAGCCCGACCATGGCCTCTTCGGCGATCAAGCTGGCCCGCCTGATCGCCCAGGGCAAGGGTATGAGCGACCTGGTCGAGCAGCAGGTGCCCCAGTCCATCACGCTCGCCTCGGAGACCGTCACCAAGGACAACGCCGACGAGTACCTGCCGCTGGGGTTCGAATCATGACCTTGGGAGTGGGCCTGGTGGGTTCCGCCTTCATGGGGCGGGCCCACTCCCAGGCGTGGCGGAGCGTCGCCGCCTTCTTCGACCTTCCGGTAACTCCTGTCATGGCGGCAATCGCCGGACGGGACCCGGTCAGGACCGAGGCCGCCGCCCGGCGGCTCGGCTGGGCCTCCAGCGAGACCGACTGGCGGCGCCTGCTGGAGCGCGACGACATCCACATCATCGACATCTGCACGCCAGGCGACTCGCACGCCGAGATCGCGATCGCGGCTCTGGACGCGGGCAAGCACGTGATCTGCGAGAAGCCCCTGGCCAACACCGTGGAGGAGGCGGAGGCCATGGCCGCCGCCGCGGCCAAGGCCGCCCAGTCCGGGGTGCGGGCCATGGTCGCCTTCAACTACCGGCGCGTTCCCGCCGTCGCCCTCGCCCGGCGCTTCGTCGAGCAGGGGCGGCTGGGGACCATCCACCACGTGCGCGGGCAGTACCTCCAGGACTGGATCGTCGATCCCGCCTTCCCCCTCGTCTGGAGGTTGCAGAAGGACAGGGCGGGATCGGGCGCGCTCGGCGACATCGGCGCGCACATCATCGACACCGCCCAGTTCGTCGTCGGCGACCTGCTGGCCGGGGTGTCCGGGATGACCGAGACGTTCGTCAAGGAGCGGCCTCTGGCCGAGACGTCCTCCGGCCTGACGGGCGGGACGACCTCGGCCGGGACCGGCCCGGTGACGGTGGACGACGCCGCGCTGTTCACCGGGCGGTTCCGCGGCGGGGCGCTGGGCTCCTTCGAGGCCACCCGCTTCGCCTCGGGGCGGAAGAACGCGCTGCGCCTGGAGGTCAACGGCTCGGACGGCAGCCTCTTCTTCGACTTCGAGGCGATGAACGACCTGTGGTTCCACGACCACACGCTTCCGGCGGCCGAGGGCGGGTTCCGCAGGATCATCGTCACCGAGGCCGACCACCCCTACGCAGGAGCCTGGTGGCCGCCGGGGCACGGGCTCGGCTACGAGCACTCCTTCGTCCACGAGGTACGCGACTTCCTCGTCGCCGTCGCGGAGGGCGTGGACCCGCCCCCGTCGTTCGCCGACGGCCTCGCCGTCCAGCAGGTTCTCGCCGCCGTCGAGGCCAGCGCGGCATCCGACAGCCGATACGTCACCGTGAGGGACCGATGACCCGTCCGATCACCCTTTTCACCGGCCAGTGGGCCGATCTGCCGTTCGAAGAGGTCTGCCGCCTGGCGTCCCAGTGGGGATACGACGGGCTGGAGATCGCGTGCTGGGGCGACCACTTCGACGTGGGCCTGGCCCTCGCCGATCCCGGCTACGTCCCGCGCAAGCTGGAGACGCTGGCCAAGCACGACCTGAAGGTGTGGGCCATCTCCACGCACCTGGTCGGCCAGGCCGTCTGCGACGATCCGATCGACGTGCGCCACCAGGGCATCCTTCCCGCGCGCCTGTGGGGCACGGGTGACCCTGAGGAGGTACGGCGGGCGGCTGCGGAGGAGGTCAAGGACACCGCCCGCGCGGCCCGCCTCCTCGGCGTGGACACCGTGATCGGGTTCACCGGCTCCTCGATCTGGAAGGCCGTCGCGATGTTCCCGCCCGCGCCCGAGTCGATGATCGACGCCGGCTACCAGGACTTCGCCGACCGCTGGAACCCCATCCTGGACGTCTTCGACGCCGAAGGGGTCCGGTTCGCCCACGAGGTCCACCCGAGCGAGATCGCCTACGACTACCACACCACCGTCCGCACCCTGGAGGCCATCGGCCACCGGGCGGCGTTCGGCCTGAACTGGGACCCCTCCCACATGGTGTGGCAGGACCTGGATCCGGCGGGGTTCATCCTCGACTTCGCCGACCGGATCTACCACGTGGACTGCAAGGACGCCAAGGTCCGCACGGGCAACGGGCGGCGTGGCCGCCTGTCGTCCCATCTGCCGTGGGCGGACCTGCGGCGCGGCTGGGACTTCGTGTCTACGGGCCACGGCGACGTGCCCTGGGAGGACTGCTTCCGCGCGCTCAACGCCATCGGCTACGCGGGCCCCATCTCCATCGAGTGGGAGGACGCGGGGATGGACCGCCTCGACGGCGCGCCGGAGGCCCTGGCCTTCATCCAGCGCCTCAACGCGATCACCCCGCCCGCCGCGTCCTTCGACGCGGCCTTCTCCGCCGAATAGGAGCCCACATGAGTACCGGAGTGTGGTTGATCGGGGCACGAGGCTCGGTCGCCGTCACCAGCATGATCGGAGCGCTCGCGACACGCGCCGGGATCGCCGAGCCGACCGGCTGCGTGCTGGAGTCACCCGCCCTGCGCCACCACGCTCTTCCCGGCCTGGGCGACCTGACCTTCGGCGGGCACGACGTCTGCGTGCTCACGCTCGCCAAGAAGGCGGCCGCCCTGGCCGAGGCGGGGATCGTCCCTGCGGCCGTCGTGCGGGCCGTGGAGGACGAGCTCGCCGCGATCGAGGCGGACGTCCTGCCGTTGCCGGAGGGCGGCACCCAGGCGGACACGGCCCTGGCGATCGCCGCTGACCTCGACGCCTTCCGCGAGCGGCACTCCCTGGACCGCGTCGTGGTCATCAACGTGTCGACCACCGAGCCGGCGCCGCCGCCGCACCCGGCCCATCACGACCTCGACGTGCTGCGGGACGCGCTGGCCTGTCCTGAACCGGTCCTGCCCGCCAGCTCGCTGGCGGCCTACGCCGCCTTCCTCGCCGGATGCCCGTACGTCGACTTCACGCCGTCGACCGGCGCCCGCCTGCCCGCGCTGGCCGCGCTGGCGCGGGAACGCGGCCTGCCGTACGGCGGGCATGACGGCAAGACGGGCGAGACGCTCGTCAAGTCGGTGCTCGCGCCGATGTTCGCCCAGCGGCATCTGAAGGTGAGGTCCTGGTCCGGGGTCAACCTGCTCGGCGGGGGCGACGGGGCCAACCTCGCGCACCCGGACGCCAACGCCGCCAAGGCGCGGAGCAAGCAGCGGGTGCTGGCCGAGACGCTCGGCTACACCCCGCAGGGAGACACCCGCATCGACTACCTGGAGGAGCTCGGGGACTTCAAGACCGCCTGGGACCTCGTCACCTTCGAAGGGTTCCTCGGCACTTCGATGCGCATGGAGTTCACCTGGCACGGGTGCGACTCGGCGCTCGCCGCCCCGCTGATCCTCGACCTCGCCCGGCTGACGTCGGCCGCCCACCGAGCGGGCCGGGTCGGGGAGCTGGGCGAGCTGGCGTTCTTCTTCAAGGATCCGCTCGGCGAGGTGCCGCACGCGCTCGCCGACCAGTGGCGCGAGCTGCTCGCCTTCGCCGCTTCTGTGGCCCAGCCGGACGCCTCCCGATGATCCGCGACGTGCTGGAACTCGTCCGCGCTCTCCGTTCCCGGCGACGTGCTGGCCGGGGCCGCGGCGAGCGGGTCGCTCGGCCCGCGCACGCTCGGGCTCGCGTGTTCCTCCGTCTGCCTCTACTGGGCCGGTATGGCCGCCAACGACTGGGCCGACCGCGACCTCGACGCCGTCGAGCGGCCGGAACGGCCCATCCCGTCCGGCCGGATCCCGGCGTCCGCCGCCCTGGGGATCGCGGCCGGTCTCACCGCGGCCGGGCTGGGTGCGGCCTGGCTGTCCGGGGGGGCGCCGATCGCTGGCGGTCGCCGGGACGCTCGCCGCCGCGGTCTGGGCCTATGACCTGGTGGCCAAGAACACCGCCGCCGGGCCGGGCGCGATGGCGCTGTGCCGCGGTCTCGACGTGCTCCTGGGGGCTCGCTCGGTGTCCGCCGCTCTTCCCGCTGCCTCGACGGTCGCCGCCCACACCTATCTCCTGACCGGATCTGCCGCGCCACCCAGCACGTCATGACCACCCGCGACCCCGACCTCACCCTCGCCTACATCCCCCACCTCGACTACGACCTGCAGCGCTACGGCCCCTCCGACCCGCGCTCCGCCGCCGCCGCCGCGGAACTCGACGCCGTCCTCGCGCCGCTCCTGGACGCGGCCGCTGCCCAAGGCAGGACCGTGGTCGTCCTGTCCGAGTACGGCATCACCGACGTGTCACGCCCCGTCGACGTCAACCGGGCCCTGCGTACCGCCGGGCTCCTGCGCGTGCACACCCAGGACGGCATGGAATACCTCGACCCCTGGACCTCCCGCGCCTTCGCCGTCGCCGACCACCAGGTGGCCCACGTCTACGTGCGCGACCCCGCCGACGTCGCGGCCGTCGCCGAGGTGTGCCGGTCGGTTCCCGGCGTGGGCGAGGTGCTCGGCGAGGAGGGCAAGCGGGCGTACGGCCTGGACCATCCCCGCTCCGGCGAGCTGGTCCTGCTGGCCGAGCCCGACGCCTGGTTCACCTACTACTACTGGCTCGACGACGCCATGGCGCCCGACTTCGCCCGCGTGGTGGAGATCCACAGGAAACCCGGCTACGACCCGGCCGAGCTCCTGTTCGATCCCGCGGCTCCCGGAGCCGCCAAGGCCCGCGCCGCGTGGGCGCTCGCGCGCAAGAAGGCCGGTCTGCGCTACGTCATGAACGTCGTCGGCCTGGACGCGGGGGCCGCGGCGATCCGCGGCTCGCACGGGCTCCTGCCCGCCGAGCCCCGGGACGCCCCCGTCCTGCTCTGCTCCGACCCCTCGGCGGTCAGGGAGCGGTTCGAGGCGCTGGAGATCAAGGACTTCCTGCTGGATCTCGCCCTGTCAGGCGGTCAGGAAGCGGAGGGGGTCGGCGAAGACCTGGTTGAGCACCAGGTCGGCCGCGCCCAGGGAGGCGGCGGTGACGCCTAGGGTCGACAGGCGCAGGTCGCAGGGTGCGAGATCGGCGGCGAGGACGTGCGCGTCCAGCTCGGCGCGCAGGGTCTCCAGGAACCAGGGGGCCAGGACGGCGAAGAAGCCGCCGAGGATGAGCGCGCGCGGGTTGAGCAGGTTGAGCAGCGCGGCAGCGCCCCGGCCGAGCCACGTGCCGTGGTCGCGCAGCGCTGCGAGGGTGGCGGGGTCGCCCGACGTGGCGCGGGCCAGCAGCAGCGCGACCTTCTCGTCGTAGGTGCCGCGCTCTCCTGGGGCGACCCGGCCGTGCAGCGTCTCCAGGCCGACGACGGCCTCCCAGCAGCCCGTACGGCCGCAGCCGCACAAGGCGTCGTTCCCGGCGATCCGCATGTGGCCGATCTCGCCCGCGTAGCCGAAACCGCCACGGTAGACGCGGCCGTCCAGGAGGAGCCCGGCGCCGACGCCGACCGTGCCGGTGAGATAGGCGGAGTCGGCGGGCGCGCCCCTGCGGTGCTCGGCGACGACGGCCAGGTTGGCGTCGTTGTCACATGCCACGCCGCCGGGCAGCCAGTCGGCGACGCGGACGTCGCGCCAGTGCAGGTTGGGCGCGTGCCGTACGGTCGCGGTGTCCGGGTCCACCAGCCCGGGGACCGCGATGCACGCCCCGAGCAGCGGGCGGCCCAGCCCCTCGGCGATCGCCACGATCGCCGCGCGGGCCTCCACGGGCGTCGGTGACCGTACGGCCAGCCGTTCGCTCAGCACGACCTCGCCACCCAGCGTGACGGCCACCGCGTTGAGGAAGTCCACGTTGACCTCGATGCCCAGCGCCACGGCCGGCCCGCCGTCCAGGGTCAGCAACATCATCGGGCGGCCCCTGCCGTTGGCGGGGGCCAGGCCGGTCTCGGTGAGGAGACCGGCCTCGATCAGATCCGCGACGATGCTCGTGATGGCGGCCTTGACCAGCCCGGTGTCGCGGGCCAGGTCGGCTCGCGAGCGGGTGCCGTGCTCCCTGACCTGCGCCAGGACGAGGCTCGCGTTGTGCCTGCGTACGGTCGCCGAGGTCGCGTGACCGTCAGCGAACGCCATACAGGTGCTCGATGGCGAGCTGGTCGAGCCGCTCGAACGCCATGCCGCGGGCGGCGAGGGCGTCCAGGTCTGGAGTCATAGCACGCAGGGTACGCCAATCCTCCCCCTCGGCCAGCGTCGGAACGGCCAGCTCGTCCACCCGCGCCGCGGCCAGCGCCTCGACGACCTCCGGGTCGGCGCGGAACGCCCTGACCTTGCCCCTGAGGATCAGGTAGTTGCGCATGCATCCGCGTGCCGACTCCCACACGCCCTCGTCGTCCTCGGTGCGCGGCGGCTTGAAGTCGAAGTGGATGGGGCCGTCGTAGTCGCTGGACTCCAGGGCGTCGACCGTCCAGAAGGCGCCCTCGACGTTCCCCGCGCCGAACCGCAGGTCCTGGTCGTAGCGGGGGCCGTGCTGGCCGTTCAGGTCGATGTGGAAGAGCTTGCCGTGCCACAGCGCCTGCCTGATGCCGTGGGCGAAGTTCAGCCCGGCCATCTCCTCGTGCCCGACCTCCGGGTTGAGTCCGACCAGCTCGGGGTGCTCCAGCTCGTTGATGAAGGCCAGGGCGTGGCCGATGGTCGGCAGGATGATGTCGCCGCGCGGCTCGTTCGGCTTCGGCTCGATGGCGAAGCGCAGATCGTAGCCCTTCTCCAGGACATAGGAGCCGAGGATGTCGAAGGCCTCCTTGTACCGGTCGAGAGCGGCCCTGATGTCCTTGGACGCGCCGGACTCCGCGCCCTCGCGGCCGCCCCAGCACACGTAGGTGCGCGCGCCGAGCTCGGCCGCGAGGTCGATGTTGCGGAGGACCTTGGCGATCGCGTACCGGCGCACCTCGCGGTCGTTGGAGGTGAAGCCGCCGTCCTTGAAGACCGGGTGGGCGAACAGGTTGGTGGTGGCGGTCGTGACCACCAGGCCCGTCTCCTCCAGCGCCTTGCGGAAGGCACCCACCCGCTCGTCGCGGTCGGACTCGTCGAAGGCGAACACGTCGTTGTCGTGGAAGTTGACGCCGTAGGCGCCGATCTCGGCGAGCTTGTGCACGGCACGCTCGGCCGGCATCGGCGCGCGCGTCGCGGAGCCGAACACGTCCTGCGCGGCCCAGCCGACCGTCCAGATGCCGAAGGAGAACCGGTCCTCGGGGGTCGGGTCGTAGGTCATGGTCAGTCCTCATTCCAGGAGAGGGTGGCATCGCGAAGCTCGGCATGCCGGCGGCGGATCACCGGCTGCTCATCGCCGGTGAAGATCTTGTAGGGGGCTTCCGGCCAGACGGGCGGCGTTCCCGTCAGCGCCCAGGCCGCCTGGCGGGCCGCTCCCAGGGCCACGTACTCAGCCGGTTCCGGCACCGCGACGGGCAGCCCGAACACGGTGGGTGCGATCCGGCGTACGGCTTCGCTGGAGGCGGCCCCGCCGATCAGCACGATCCGCTCCGGTGCCGCGCCCAGGCGGGATGCGGCCTCAGCGAGGCCTGCCAGCATGCCCTCCACGGCGGCGCGCGCCATGTTCTCCCGCGTGGCGTTCCCGGTGGTCAGGCCGCGCAGCACGCCGTCCGCGCCGGGGCGGTTCGGCGTCCGCTCGCCGTCCAGATAGGGCAACAGGGTCAGCCCGCCCGCGCCCGGCTCCGCCCGCAGCGCCAGCGCCGACAGCTCCTCGAGGGTGGCGCCGGTCATGGCGGCCATCGAGGTCAGCACCCGGGCCGCGTTGAGCGTGCAGACCAGCGGCAGGAAGCGGCCGGTCGCGTCGGCGAACCCGGCGACGGCGCCGCTGGGATCGGCGGCGGGGGTGTCGCTGACGGTGAAGGCGGTCCCCGAGGTGCCGAGGGAGACGACCACGTCGCCGGGGCGCAGGCCGAGCCCGACCGCGGCCGCCATGTTGTCGCCCGTCCCCGCGCCGAGCACCGCGCCCCACGGCGTCTCCCCGACGACCTCGCCGGGCCCGGCGACGCGCGGCAGCGCCAGCTCCCGCCCGATGGCCGCCTTCACGTAGTCCGGCAGCCAGGCCCCGGCGGCGGGTGAGAAGTAGCCGGTTCCCGAGGCGTCACCCCTGTCGGTGGCCGGGACGGTCGCGCCGAGCCGCCAGGTCAGCCAGTCGTGCGGCAGCAGGACCGACTCGGTGCGGGCGGCATGGTCTGGCTCGTGCTCGGCGAGCCAGCGAAGCTTGGTGACGGTGAAGGACGCCGTCGGGACGCTGCCAGCCGTACGGGCCCAGACCTCCGGCCCGCCCAGCTCGGCGACCAGCGACCGGGCGGCGGCGGCGGAACGGGTGTCGTTCCACAGGAGGGCGTCGCGGACGACCTCCCCGTCACCGTCGAGGGCCACCATGCCGTGCTGCTGTCCGGCGACCGAGACGGCGGCGGCACGTTCCAGCAGACCGTCACCGGCTGCCTGGAGCGCACGCCACCAGGCTTGCGGAGGGCAGGAGGTGCCGTCGGGATGGGGGGCGGAGGCGCTCTCCACGACCTCGCCCGTGGCGGCGTCGCACAGGACGACCTTGGTGCTCTGCGTGCTCGAATCCACGCCTGCTACCAGCATGCCCCTATTTTGTTCACCACCTGAACTTAGTGTCAATCCCTGCGATCCCCCGGATTTCCCCGGCGGAGCCATGGGACACCTGAGACACGGTGCGCGCATGCATGGTGAAGATCGGCATGTCCCGCGAGGACGGCGGAGCCCGGTCGCCCGGGCTCCGCCGTACGGTCAACAGACGAAGAAGCTCTCGGGATAGCTCTCCCCATAGATCAGGGGGATGGTGAGGTACGGCGTGCCGTGCGAGGTCAGTGTCGGCGTGCCGCCGTCGGAGTATCTGGCCGAGACCATCTGGCAGGCATCCGCCATGGCCCCGCGATCGTAGGCCTCGGCGGTGGACTCCGCCTTGGAGATGACGGCCAGCTTACTGGCAGGCCCCCACCACGAGCCTCCTTCCTCCGTTCCGTAGAACGGATAGCTCTGGCAGGACTCGGCACTCCTGTCCCGGTCCTTGCAGGGGTTGGGCTGGTACTGGAGCTGGTCGAACCAATCGGGCGCGAGCACCTTCTGCTTCTCGCTGTCGCTCACGTAGTGCGTCCTGACCCAGGCCGGTGTCTTCTCGATGGCCTGGTCGGCGTTGCTCGCGCTCTTCCAGGTCTCCTTGTTGGTCGGGAAGTAGATCGGCGTGCTCATACACGTGTCCGCGGGCAACCCTGCCTTGGCCGTCATGGTGAGGCAGGTGCCTGCCGCGACGTCGGCCATCGCCTCCGTCAGGCGCCAGCCGGTACCGAAGCGTTGACTGAAGGTGGGGTTGCTCACGTAGTCCATGATCCGCTTGCGGACCAGGGCCCTGCGTCCCTCGTCGCTCACCGCGTTGGCCCGGTAGACGAGGACGTCGCCCGCTGTCAGGTCGGGTCGGAACCACGGCCACGGGGGTTGTACCTGCACACGCAGTTCCTTCCTCCGCTGGACCAGCATCCGGCTCCCGTCAGCAGTGAGCATTGGCCGCTTCTCCACGGGAACCACGGCTTTGGCTGCCGGACTCTCCCAGTAATCGGTGCCCAGGCTGGTGGTGCCGCCTACGCCGAGGTTGCGCACCAGGAGGTCGGTGTAGCCGGTCGCGTTGCCTGTCCAGTACATTCGCGGGCTGGCGAAGGTGTCACCATTCGCGGTGGTGGCGAACGTGTCCGGGCTCAGCGCCTCCAGCTCCGGCCAGCTCTCGATGGCGCGTTCTGTGGTGATCACGCCGTCGACCGGCGCTTTGTAGAGATCGGTCCGGTAGGTGCCAGAGCCTGGCGCGGTTTCCCGGCGGGCGACCGCGAAGACCTGCCGCCCGTCGGCGGTCAGCAGAAACGAGCTCGGCAGGACCTGCCCGGTGGAGCAGCCATCGGCCACGACCGACCTGGTGTTCCTGACGAGGTCGAGCAGGACCAGGCCAGGACAGGGAGACCCGTTCTGAGTCCCGACCTGGTCGTTGAGTAGCACCCGATCGCCTTGGGCCGAAACCGAGAACCCGGCGGCCAGCCAATAGGTGCTTGACGTGGCGACGATCGTGTCCGCTCCGGTTCGCAGGTCCTTCCGGTGGAGCTGGGAATTCTGGTCCTGGCCGGCCTTGTAGAACAGCACGCTCCCGTTGGCCGCCAGTTCGAAGTAGCCCGTCAGATCCGGTGAGGAGACCTGGACGACCTTCCGGGCGTCCACCGTGGCCACGGTGATCGTCTTGGCGGCGCTGAGGTAGGCGACCGTGTTCCCGTCATGGGAGATGCCACCGCCGTAGAAGGCACCCGCATGCGCCGTGGCTGTGTAGGAGCCGCTCTCCGTGAGGCCGACGGGTTCGATTCTGCCTGTGTCGATCTCCTTACGGATCAGACAGTAGGCGAACTGCGGGGCGCACCAATCGCGGTAGCGCAACGGGACCAGCGTGCTGTCCGGGTCCACCGCCATAACGGCGTATCGGCCATCCCCGGACAGCAGCACCTTGGTGGCGTTGCGGTAGTGGGGATCAGGACGACCCCACTCGTTCACGTCCACCCTGCTCATCGCTCCGACCGCGGAGTAGAGCCCCTGGACCTGCACCGAACCGCTCGGTCCCGCGCCATCACCCTGACCGGCCCGGTTCTCGGCGTAGACCGTGACCTGATGGTCACTGCCCGGGGAGAGACCGGGCACCACGGTCCCCCGCTCGGTGGCAGCGACCGTGACGGTCACGCCTCCGGCGGTCACCCGGTAGCGGGTGACCGGGGATCCGCCGTTGTCAGCAGGTGGCTCCCAGGCCACGGCGATGCCGTGGACGGCCGGTTCCGCACGGACGTTGCGCGGCGCACCGGGTGGCACGGCGCCGACGTGGACGGCGGCCGTGGCCTCGTACGTCCGCCCGGCGGCGACCCCCTCGGCCTTGATCAGCGAGGGTCCCTCCTGATCAGGGGTGTAGTCACCGTTGTCGTCGATCTTGCCCGAGCCCTCCACCGACCAGGTGATCGGACCGATGGTGGAACCGTCGAGGCCCACGCGGGTGGCTGTGAAGGACACCGGTTGCCCGTGCCGTGTCTCTGCCTGATCCGGGTCGATCCTCAACCCCCGGAAGGGGCCGTCGGCCTCGGCTATGGGCCATTCGGCGAGCTCGAAGCAGTCTTCGCAGATCTTCTCCGCCTCGAAGCCGAAGGCCGCGAAGCTGGCCGCCAGCTCGATGATGAGCCCGCCCTCGATCTTCCACCAGGGATCGGCCTCCTTTCCCGGTTCTGGGGCTTCGGTGCTGGCCTCGAACTCGATCTGGGGCTTGAGCGTCGCCTTGAAGCCGCCGCCGACTTCTTCCGTGATGTCGAACAGCGAAACTGAGGCCTCGATGGGCAGACTGATGGCCGCCTTCAGCTCGCCGTCCACGTCCATGGTGGTCGGCTCGGACCCCTGGGAGTCTCGGACCTGATAGATGTCGATGTCTCTCAGGCTTGCCCTGACCCCGACGCCGATGCGGCGCTTCTGGGTGACCTTGGCCTTCATCTTCACGGCGCCCTTGGCTTCGACCTCGACGGCGAGTTCCACGGCCACGATCAGGACGACGGGTACGCCGCCGATGGTGAACCGCCGCTTCTTCTCGACTCGACCGATCTCCTGCTTGAAGCTGCTCTTCAGCACCGCCTTCATGTCCACGTCGGCTTCGAGGGAGGTGTCGAGACCCGCTTCCGCGCGGATCCAGGGGTTGCCCCAACCCAGCCCTCCGTCCAGATCGAGGTACGGCCCGGCCGCGAAGGTGGCTCTGAGATGCCCGCCGAACTCGGCACCGCCCTTGAGGTGTTCGCCCGCTACGGCGAGGGCCAGCACGTTCTTGCCTTCACCGAACCGCATGTCCAGGGTGAGCGCGAACTTTCCGTCGCCGAAGCCGTACCGCACGTCGAGGGGAGGAGCGTCGTCGGCTGTCGCGGCGGCGCCCGCCCGGCTCACGGTGACCCCGTGAGTCGCGCCCAGGCTGGTCACCTCCACCCCGGTGGGGGCGGACCCGGCCAGGTCGGCGGCGGCATCGGACAGGAGTTGGCTGGAGCTGAATCCGGCGGCTCCGAAGATGTCGGAGAGGTTGCCCGCGTCGGTGGCCAGGCGCAGGTTGCCACCCGTCTGCTCCACCCATGTCACCTTGCGTAACAGCCCGTTCGGTGTCTTGGCGTGCACGTCGGCGACCAGGATCGCGCCCGGCCGCACCGAGGCCAGCTGCGCCGGAACCCCGGCGAAGTCCAGCACGCCGTTGCCGCTGATCGAGTTCAACGCGGACAACGTGGCCGCGTTGAGGACGATGGGGGTTCCGACCAGCTTCATCGCAGCCTTGACCGGCTCCTTGGTCGTGACGGCGCCGCCGTACCCCTCACTGTTGTGAGCCTGAATGGAGAAGGTGTAGCCGGTGGCGGGGTCGAGGTCGGCGATGATCGCTTCGGTGGTGTTCACGTCGACTGTCTGGTCGCCTGGAGTCACCTTGACCCGGTAGCCATCGATGGCGTCGCCGCCGTCGTCGGCCGGCTTGGTCCAGGTCACGCGGATCTTGCCCTGGGTCTCGGCTGTGGCGGCGACGTCCCGGGACAGGCCGGGGACGCGCAGGGTGGCTGGAGTGAGGTCGATTCCGACCGGCTCGCCGTCGCCGTTGCGGTTGGTGGCCGCGATGCTCACCGTGTAGGCCGTACCGTTGGTCAGGCCGGTGAACTCGGTCGTGTTGACGGTCGCGCCCAGGCGCTGCTCGGGGATGCCTCCCGAGATTCGCACCACGTAGCCGGTGATCGGCGCGCCGCCGTCGGCAGGTGCGCCCCAGCGCACGGCCAAGCTGCCGTTCCTGGTGCCGCTCGCGATGATCACGGGCTTCTGGGGTACGGCTCCCGCGACCGGCAGGACGAGCCCGGGGTACAGGGCGGGCACGCCGTTGCCGCCGGAGTAGGTGGCGGTCACCGCCACCATGTAGGGCTCGTCGTTCACCAGCCCGCCCAGTTCCGTGCTGGTGGTCGCGGCGGGCACCGTCGCGGTCACCGGTTGGCGGTTCTCCGTCAGCGGAGTGGCGGTGACGGTGTAGCCGGTCACCGGTTCCTCCCCCGCGACCGGGGCCACCCACGACACCTTGGCCGCCTCGAAGCGGGGCAGCACCTGCTCGATGGTGGGCGTGCCGAGGCGGGCGTAGGCCGAAGGGGTGATCGGAGAGCCAGGGTTGGCCGCGGGGCCGGAGCCCGCGTCGTTAGCCGCCATGATCGACAGCCGGTAGGCAATACCGTTGGTCAGCCCTGGGATCTCTGCCGAGAGTTTGTCACCGGCGACGGTGATCGTCTGGTCCCCTGGCCGTACGGTGATCCGGTACTCCTTGACCGTCGCGCCATCAGGCTTGCCCCAGAACAGGTCGATCTTCCCGTTGCCCGGCTGCGCCCGCACATCGACGGGGGCGCCCGGGACGGGCTGAGGGGTGACCGCTGTGGAGGGCGTCGACGGCGCGGAGTCACCGTTGCCGTTGGTGGCGACCACGGTGAAGGTGTACGGCGTGCCGTTGGTCAGACCCGGCACCACAGCCGTCGTGCCGGAGACGGTGACGGTCTTGCCGTCCGGCTGGGACGTGACGGTGTAGCCCACGATGGCCGAGTCGCCCGTTTCCGAAGGCGCGTCCCAGGTGACGGTGGCCTTGCCGTCCCCCGAGACGGCTCTGACGTTGGTTGGCGGCCCCGGACGGGCGGTCTGGCCAGGACTGACGCCGTTGGATGGCTCGGAGGCCGGGCCTGTGCCGAGCCGGTTGGTCGCGTTGACCCTGAAGGTGTAGGTCTTGCTCTCCTCCAGGCCTGTCACCAGGACCGTGGTCTGGGTGGCCGGTACGGCCTCGCCCTCCGAGGGGATGACCGTGTACCCGGTGATCGGTGAACCGCCGTCGGAGGCGGGCGCCTCCCAGGTGACCAGGATGGCCTTGGCAGAGGCGCTCGCTGCCCGCACGTTGACGGGGACGCCCGGCGGGCCGACCGGCGTCACCGGAGCGGACTCCTGCGACGCCACGCCGAGCCCGGCCGCGTTGGCAGCCTTCACGGTGAAGGTGTACGCCGTGCCGTTGGTCAGACCCGGCACTACGGCCGAGGTGGCCGTGGCGGGGGCTGGGACCGGCTGCCCGTGGGAGGGGATGACCGTGTATCCGGTGATCGGCGAACCGCCGTCGGAAGCGGGCGCGTGCCAGCTCACCGTGACTTGCCGGTCACCGGCGACCGCGCTCACCTCGGCCGGTGGGCCGGGTGGGGCCGCCGGAGTCGCGGCCACCGGCGCCGAGGCGGGCGAGGTGCCCGCGGCATTGCTCGCCTGGACGGTGAAGGTGTACGGCCGGCCGTTGACCAGGCCGGACACCACGACCGAGGTGGCAGTGCCATCGGCGGTGACCTTGATGTCGCCGGGATCGGCTCGCACGGTGTATGCGGTGATCGGCGACCCGCCGTCAGCGGGAGCGGACCAGCTGACGGTCGCGCTCGCGTCGCCGGGGACGACACGCACACCCGTGGGGGTGGCGGGAATGGTCCGGGGGGTGACCGGAAGTGACGGGCTGGAGACCGGTCCGGCGCCGACGGCATTCGAGGCCTTCACCGTGAAGGTGTAGGCGACGCCATTCGTCAGCCCGGTCACCGTAGCCGTGGTGCCGGAGATGGCGACGGTCCCACCAGCGGGATTGGTCGTCACGGCGTAGGCGGTGATGGGTGAACCACCGTCGGCCGGAGCCGTCCAGCTGACAGTGGCCTGCCGGTCGCCGGGTGCAGCACTCACTCCGGTGGGCGCTCCAGGAACCGTGGCCAGGTCGACGTTGAGGATGGCGTTGAACTTCTTGTACGTGTAGGTCGCGGCCAGTTCCGGGCCGGCCAACATGACCTTGGCTTCGGTCTTGCCCGTGTCTGCCAGCGTCTGCAGGGAGGCCTTGAGAGCGTCACCGGTGATCTCCCCGGTCAGGGCGACCGTACCGGTGGCAAGCTTGGTGCCTTTCCCGCCGAAGTTGTCGCTCAGGACGCTGTGGATGTCCTGGACCCAGGGCTTCTGGCTGGAGTCGCCGGAGATCCGGTTGCCCTGGACCCAGGCCTTGGCGATGCGCTTGCCGACCAGAGCGCTGGTGTTCCACCTGACCACCGAGCGCAGGTAGGAGTCTCCGCCGCCGTACTGGCTGTTGCCGGTGTTGACGTACCCGTCGTTCAGGAAGACGTCGGCGGGCGACCTGTGCATGTAGGTCACCGAGCTGCTCTGTCCGATCACGAGGGTGGGATCCACCGACACGGGGTAGACCCGGGCCGGGTCCGCCAGCCACGCGGAATCTACCGCGACTGTCAGCAGCCAGCCATCCTCGGACCGTTCGACTCGGTAGGCGCCGCCAATCCTGGCCGGAGCCTTGCTCTCCCCTCCGGAGGAGTCCCAGACCTGAATGGGCGGGAAGAACCCGGCTACGGCCCCGCCTTGATCCTTGAGCAGGACGCGATCGCCTTCCACCGCCGGGGTCAGCGCGCCGGTGGTCAGCCGAAACCGCCACATGCCATCGCCTCTGGCCGACGGCTTGCGCAGGACGATCGTCTCTTTGATCGCGTTCGGCTCGACTTCGTATTCAAGATCGGTGGCGCCGGTGATTCCCGCGTACCTGACGAGGTCGCGATCTTTGGTGTCGATCGTCGCCTTCGCCGGGCGCGCGTCCAGCGCAGCCATGACGACCTCGTGGTCGCCGAGCTTGGCCCTCAGCATCCCTCGATCGGTGAAGACGGGCGCCATGGCGTGGTTCCCGGTTCGCAACTGCCCGGTGGGACCCTCCAGGCGCACGCGGGTATCGATCGGCCGCCACACACCGTCGGCGCCTGTGGCGTTCAGTGGTAAAGATCCGATGCGCAGGCTCTGGCTGCCGTCGGGACGTTGAATGAGGTCGGTCCATTCCGTTCTTTTGATCACTCCGGCTGCGGGCGGCTGAGCTGGATCGGTTTGTGCGGCGGCTGGGGCCTGAGTCTGTTTCGGAGGAACTGCTTGCGCCGATACCGGGCTCAAGGCCAGGACCACGACCATGCCTGCGGTCACAGTTCTTAATCGGGCGGTCAGCATTCGCCACGCCACCTCACCTGGACGACCTCGACCGCGTCAGAGAAGGACACCGAGTACTGGCCGGGACCCGGGTAGTAGTGCACGCACTTCACGTACTTCGCACCTGACTGCGTGTAGTAGGTGACGTCCACGTGATCCTGCCCAGGGTCGGGACTGCCGTTGTTGAACCAGTAGCGACCGACGATGCCCTGGCCACGCGGGTACGGCCCCCACCCGGTGTCGGTGCCCCAGATGGCGTTCGTGTTATAGGTGGGTGAGACGCAGAAGAACCCGCGTGAACACCCTGGCGGCGGAGCCACATCAGCCGCCGCCGGGGAGACGCTCGCCACCACGGCGGTGGCAGCGGCAATGAGCATGGCAAACAGGCGTTTACGCATGATTACTCCTTCTGGTTAGTCCCGACGTGCCAAGGCAGCCGGAACCTAGCCGGGCCGCTCGGATGTGGTGAATACCTTTTGGTCACGACCAAATAGCAGAATTAGCCGCGGTATGGCACTCCTGGCACCGCTTCTGGGACCATTGCCCGGGGGTGTGAATGCAGCGGATTCACTTCACAGCCGACGACCTGGGGCGGGTACGGCTGGCCGATGGACCTGATTCCTTATGGGAAATCCTGTCGGGTGCCAGCATGCTCGGAAAAAGCGACGGCTCCTGGTTGTTCGACACCTGGAGGCGCGGAACAGGACGGCGAGCCGTACAGGATTTCCCGATGCTGCGGCGGCTGGCTCCGCCTCGCGGATACCTGGCCGACTTCCTCACCCCGACCCGCAGCACCGGCGACCTGGACGACGGCATCGACGCCGTCCTCTCAACCCCACGGCACCGGCTGCGGACAGACGTGGGACGGCTGCACGCGGAACGGCCGCTGCCCGGCTGGGCTCGCCCTCTCGCCGACGGCGACCGTATGGCCTTGAATCAGCTGGAGGGGGAGCTGCGAGCCTTCCATCACACCGCGATCGCGCCCTATCAGGAGCAGATCAACGCGCAGGTACGCGCCGACCGGGCCAAACGCGTCGGCGCCATGGTGACCGGCGGCGTTGAACATCTCCTGTCCACCCTGCATCCCCGCATCCGATGGGAGTCTCCGATCCTGACCATCGACTACTCCTCGCCCCGGGTGCCGGACCGGGACGTCCATCTCGACGGGCGCGGGCTGCTGGTGCGCTCGTCGTTCTTCTGCTGGCCAGACCCGCTGACCCTGCGCGATCCCGACCTCCCCCCGGTCCTGGTCCTCCCCGTCCAGCACCAACCCGGCTGGGCCACACCCGCGACCCCCGATCAGCCAACACCTCACGGGCGGCTGGAGGCCCTGCTCGGCGCCACCCGCGCCGCCGTACTCCACTGCCTCGCCAACGAGCAGGAGTGCAACACCACCCAGCTGGCCCGCCGCACCGGCATCTCCATTCCCTCAGCCAGCCAGCACCTGACTGTCCTGCGCCAGTCAGGGCTGACCACCAGCGACCGCCACGGCCAGCAGGTCCTGCACAGCCTCACCTCGCTCGGCCATACCTTGCTCGGCACTTCGCGGGGGCGAGCCTGAACGCGCACTCCACAAGGAGGACAAGATCGAATGTGCGTGCCGCTCAGTTGATCTTCGCTGCGCAGGCCTTACGCGGGCTCGCGTACGGCCTGGCAGCCGTCCAGCTCGCCGCCCTGCTCCAGGCCGGCGGGCTGGGGGCCGTCGGGGTCGGGCTCGTGCTGGCTGCCGTCATGGCGGGAGGTGCGCTGGCCAGCGTCGCCCTGGCCCGCTGGGGTGACCGGTTCGGCCGCCGCCGCTCCTACGCCGTGCTGTACCTGGCCCTCGCCCTGTGCGGGTCGCTGATCGCGGCCGGCGCGCCGGTGTGGCTGCTGAGCCTCGCCGCGCTGTCCGGCGCGCTGTCGGTCGAGGTGGTCGAGTCCGGGCCGTTCACCACGGTGGAGCAGGTCATGCTGGACGGCAGCGGCGTCGCCGTACGCGGCTTCGGCCTCTACAACGCCGTCGCCGCCATCGCCGGGACCGCCGGAGCGCTGCTGGGCGCGCTGCCGCTGTCGCGCTGGCTGCTCGGCGGGGTGCTGGTGGCCGTGGGCGTGAGCGGCGCGCTGCTGGCCCTGCGGCTGCCCGCCTCGCTGGAGGTGGCCGCGGTCCGGGTCGCCGCGCCGGTCCGTCCCCGCCCGGTCGTGGTACGGCTGGCGGCGCTGTTCGCCGTGGACAGCCTGGCCGGGGGGTTCGTCGTGCAGGCCTACCTGGCGTACTGGCTGGGCGTGCACTACCAGACCGGTACGGCGGGCATCGGGCTGCTGTTCGCCGGCTGCGCCGTACTGCAGACCGCGTCGTTCCTGCTCGCGCCGGTCATCGCGGGCAGGTTCGGACTGCTGAACACCATGGTCTTCACCCACCTGCCGAGCAACCTGCTGCTCATCGGCGTCGCCTTCGCCCCGGGGTTCGCGGTGGCCGCCGGGCTGCTGCTGGCCCGCGCCTGCCTGTCCTCGATGGACGTGCCGACCCGCCAGGCGTACGTCATGGCCATGGTCCCGCCCGGCGAGCGCACCACCGCGGCGGCCGTCACCAACACCGCCAGGTACCTGACCCGGCCGATCGGCCCCGCGCTGGCCGGGCTGCTGACGCCCCTCGGCCTGGCCTGGCCGTTCCTCATCGCGGGAACGGCCAAGACCCTCTATGACCTGACCCTGTGGCGGATCTTCCGCCGCGTCGAACTCTGATGTGCGGTACTACCTCCGGCACGTGGCAGGGTCGTAGATCTCGGTCGTGCAGGGGAAGAGCCGTAGGTCCAACTGCCGGAGGCGGAAGCGGTGCCCGATGTACCTAGAACGCCAACTTCGCAACACACGTAACGGCCATGGACTGGACCTACGGAACTTGGGGTTACAGGTGTTCGCAGGTGCGCTTGCCCGACAGCTCGTTGTAGAAGGCCCACCTCAGCAGGCCGCGGGTGACGGGTCCGTAGACGCCGTCGGCCTTGACCCCGCTGGCGGCCTGGATCCACGTGATGACGTCCACGACGTGCTGTGTGTAGACGCCGTTGATGACCATCGTGGGGGCGTTGTTGCAGTACTTGAGCGACGCCTGCAGCGCCTCGATCGAGCCTCCGCCGCCGCCCCTGCCCACGCCCAGGACGCAGTCGATGACGGGGCTGAAGCCGTAGTAGAAGACCGGGACCGCCGCGCTCCGGCCGGGCTTGTTGTAGCTCATCTTCCCGTTGCAGTGGTTGTACGCCTGGGCGGTGGCGGCTTGGTTGGCGTGGGCCGGCAGGGCGGCGGTCGTGGCGAGCGCTCCACCGGCCAGCACGGTGACCGCGATTCTCGCGAGGGTACGCATTCCGGGCCTCTCCTGTGATCGACGAACGGACGGACCTCAGAGTGAGGCGGCCCGATCTGCCGTGTCACGGCCGGAGATGTTGCTGCTTTGATGCGCAACATCACCAGCAGGAGATGGCCGGGGTGGGAAAATGAGGCATGACCTGGATCCAGTCGGCGCGCCGTACGGGTCCACAGCGCCACCCCGACAGGGGCAACACCCAACTGCTCGACGCCACCCAGTTCGGTTTCGGCCCCCGCTTCCTGCGCCACTTCGAGGTCGTCTCCAGCGAGGAGTCGTCGGTGTGCGGGCAGGCCCTGCGGCGCGGTGCGCCGATGGTGGTGCGCGACGTCGCCTGCGACCCGCTCATCGCCGGCGGCCCCTCGCTCGGCGTGCTCCTCGACGCGGGCGTGCGCAACGTCTACTCGGTGCATCGCCGCGCAGCCGACGACGACCCCGCCATGGACCACCACCTGCTGTGGCCCCTGGCCCAGCGAGCTGCCTGGCTGCTGCATCACGCATCCTGAACAACCACGAGGAGAGGCGGACCCTTGGACAACGAACTCCTGGTACCACTCGACGCGGGAGGCCGGCGCATCTACCTGTCCGTCACCGAGCTGAACCCGGTCGACGGTGAGGAGAAGGAGATCGGCGCCCGCGTCCCCACGCTGGAGCAGGCGCTCGACGGGCTCGCCAACCTGGCCCAGGTGATGGGCGAAAGGCTGCGGGAGACCGACGCGAGCAAGGTGACCGTGGAGTTCGGCTGCGAGTTCGCTCTGGAGTCCGGCTCGTTCGTCGCCGTCATCGGCAAGGCGAGCGGCAAGTCCACCTTCAAGGTCGGGCTGGAATGGGCGCCGAAGCCCTAGTTCCCGCGGCGACGGTGGCCATCGCGGTGCCGTCGCTGTCGAGCCTGGGCACCGGGTTCTTCGTGGCTCCTGGCGTGGTCGCCACGTGCGCCCACGTCCTGGAGCCCGGTCTGGCGATCGAGGGGACCCTGGGCGGCGTCGCGCTGGAGTTCACCTGCGAGCCCGGCCACTACTTCAGGGACGCCTCCGGGCTGGACCTGGCCTTCCTCACCGTCGTGGGCGAGCCGCCGCGGGTGACGCCCGTCACGCTGTGCGGGGCCGCCGAGGTCGGCGATCCGCTGTGGACCTACGGCCATCCCAAGGGGGCCTTCCGCGCCGGCCAGCCCGCGACCTTCAGCTACGAGGGATCGTCCCTCCGCTCGGCGGAGCCCGGCTCGCCCGCGCTCCCCCGGCTCCGCGGCACGCCGGTCGCGGGCGGTTTCAGCGGCAGCGCCGTACTGAACCTCCGTACGGGCTGCGTGCTCGGCATGTTGTGCACGTCCGACCACAAGGGCAGCGCCCACCTCGTGCCCGCCGGGGAGATCCTCGCGTGCTGCCCGCTGCCGGTGCGGGCGCACGAGGAGTGGCTCGCGCTGCTGTCGGACGAGCAGATCCGCGCGAGCGGCCTGCGCTACGCCGGACCGCGCCTGCGCACTTATCTGGGTACGGCTGCGCATGCGGCGCGAACCCACCCGAACGCCGGGACCAGGCGGGCGCCCCAGCTCGCGGAGGTGTACTTCGAGCAGCGGGCCAGGCTCGGCGACACCGGCGAGATCCTGACAGCTGACGCGATCATGGAGCTGCCCGACGACTGCCTGCTCGTCGGTGAGCCTGGCGCGGGCAAGTCCACCCTGCTCAGGCACATCATGATCACGCTGGCGCGCCGCTGGACCGACGGCGACGGCGCGGACGTGCTGCCGGTACGGGTCCACGCGGCCGCCCTGACCGGCGGATCCCTGCCGGAGGCGATCGCCGCGGCCGTCAGGGCGGAGGCGCTCGGCTGGGAGAGCCCGCCGCCGGAGTTCTTCCGCGAGCCGCCGGTCGCCGGGGTGCGCTGGCTCGTGCTCGTGGACGGGCTCGACGAGGTCATGGCGCCCGACAGGCGGCGCGACCTGCTCGACGCGCTGGCCGCGCTGCGCGCCCAGGCCTCAGGACACCGCTTCCTGGTCGCGACCCGCCCGCTCGACCTCGACGGGAACGTTCGCACCCTGACGTTGCTGCCGCTCGAGAGCGGCGAGCTGGCCGCGTTCTCGGCCGGGTACGGCATAGCCGACCCGGCCGCCTTCGCCGCCGCCGTCGCGGACGCGGGCCTGACCGAGCTGGCCGCGACCCCGCTGATGGCCACGATGCTCTGCCTGCTCTTCGCCGAGCGGCCGGGCCGGGCGCTGCCCGCCGGGCGCCTGGCGATCTACCGGCAGTTCGTGGAGCTGCAGCACAGGCACCAGTTCCGCGACGGCGCCGAGGGGGTCGTCCAGCAGAGCGTCACCGCGGTGACCAGGTTCGGGCCTGGCGCGGTCGCGGGCGCCGAGGCGTTGCGCGACCGGATGCCCGAGCTCGTCGGACGGCTGGCGCTGGCTCGCCACGACGGCGTGCGCGACCCGGCCGCCGACCTGATCGCGGGCTGGACCGCCGCGCAGCGCCCCGCCCAGCTGAACGCGGCCGACTGGACAGAGCTGGTCAGGGAGTTGCTGCGCCGCTGCGGGCTGCTGGTGGAGGCGGCGGGCGACTTCCGTTTCCTGCACCGGACGCTCCTGGAGTTCATGGCAGCCGAGGCGATCGCCGCCGACGGGAACCGCAGCGGGGTGGAGATCAAACGTCTGCGCAAGGCGCCCACCGCGCAGGACCTGTTCCTCGCCGGGGCTCTGGCGGACGACAGCCGGATGGTGCAGGCGCTGCGCAAGCTCGCGGGACGCCTGGCCGGGGCGCTGTTCGTGGCCGCGCTCATCGGCGAGGGCGCGGTGCACGACCCAGGGCTGATCGCGCGCGCCACTGCGACCCTGCGGACGAGCACGCGGAAGTTCACCACCATCTACCAGAGCGACCGGCTGGCGGCCGCCTTCGCCCTGGTCAGGATGGGTGATCCGGAGGCGGCCGACCTCCTGGCCGCCCTGGCCCGCACCGACGAGATGAACGGCTCCAACCGGGTGCTGGCCGCCGAGGCGCTCGCCAGGCTGGACCTCGCGCGGGGTGTGGCGATGCTGCTCGCGCTGTCCGCCGATCCGGCGCCGGTCCTGGCGAACCAGAGCAGGGCCGACGCCGCTGAGGCGCTCCTGCACCTGGGCCTGCCGTACGACGCGGGCACCGCCTGGGCAGCGCAGAGCGCCGACGCCTCCTTCGGCGAAGGTCGCAGGCGCTACGCCGCCGAACGGCTCGCGGAGATCGGCGACCCGCGCGCCGCCGACGTGCTGGCCGTACTCGCCATGGGAGACCTCCGCTACGTCGACGCGGTCTCCGTCGCGGGCAGGCTGGCCGGGATGGGCGACCCGCGCGGGCTCGCCCTCCTGACCGATCGGGCGCTGCACGACGAGGATCCGCACGCCAGGGGCTTCGCGGCCGAGGCGCTGGCCCGGCTCGGCGACCCTCCCAGGGACACGCTCGCCCGCGCTGCGGCGGATCCCCAGCTCGACCTCGCCCGCGTCACGGTCGCCGCGGCGCTGGTCGAGCTCGGCGACCCGCGCGGGGCAGCGGCGCTCGCCCAGCTCGTCACCGATCCCGGCCTGCGCGACCACCTGCGGTCGAAGGCGCTGGCCGAGCTGTGTGACCTGGCTCCGGAGGAGGCCGTCTCCGCTCTGGCCGATCTGTCCGGCGACCCGATGCTGCGGTTCCAGGCGGTGCTGGCCCTGGCCGAGGTGCCCGGTCTGGACGTGTCCGAGCTGTGGTCCGCCCTCGCCGACGACGCCTCGGCGCTGGGTCCGCACGTGGTCGTCCGGGTGGCGGCCGAGGTGGGCGGGCGCGGCGACCCTCGCGGCAACGTCCTGCTCAAGGGGATCGTGGCCGATCCCGAGGTGTCCGACGGGTACCGGCTGGACGCCGCCAAGGCGCTCGCCGACCTCGGCGACCGGGACGCCGTCGAGCTGCTCGCCGCCCTCGCCGGCACGGCCGCCTCGTACACGCGGGTCAACGCGGCCGTGGCCCTGGCGGCCCTGGACGCCGAGCGCGGCGCGGAGCTGCTGGCCGGGCTGGCGGTCGAGGACGGTCATGCCGCCGACGCGCTCGCCCGGCTGCGGCGACCGGAGGGCATGCTGCTGTTGTACGGCGCGGCCAGGCGCGAGTCCCACCCGTGGGCGGCGGAACGCTTCGTCGAGCGCGCCGGTCCTGACGAGGCCGACCTGCTCGCCGATCTGGCCACCGACGCCGGCCACGTGGGGGTCCTCGCCGCCGCCAAGCTCCTGAAGGTGGGCGACCCCCGCGGGCCCGCCCTGCTGACCGCATTTACCCGCGAGGACCTGCATCCGTCCTTACGCATCAGAGCGGCGGCGGCCCTGGGCCGCGCCGGGTCCCCGACGGGTACGGCGTTGCTCCAACGACTCGCGGGCGACACCACTCAGGAGACGACGCACCGGGTGTGGGCCGCCAGGGAACTGGCCGACCTCGGCGACCCGAACGCCCTCGTGCACCTCGCGAAGGACCCGTCGGGAAAGGGCAAGCAACGCACCGACGCGATCGACCGGCTGGCGGAGCGCAACCACCCGAGGGTGACGGAGCTCTGGGCAGCCATCGTGGCCGACCCGGGGATCGACGACTACTACAGAAGGCTCGCCCGCGGCCGCCTCACAGGCCACTACCCTTCGGATTTCGACGAGTGGTGAGTGTTCGGCCCGCTGGTGCCAGGGCCTGTTACGGCGGCGGGGGCCCGTGTCAGGGTGGTGTCAGGTCCGTGTAGGGGCGTACGGCGAGCATTCTCGGCATGGATACCGCCATGCAGCCCCAGGGCTTCGTCGCCAAACTGCTCGCCGACCGTCACTCCGTTCCGTTCTCCATCGCCCTGCACCTGGTGCCCGGCGCCGCCATCGTCGGCGTCTACGCCTTCCTGGCCGCTCCTCTGGTCCGGGCGATGGAGTTCCCGATCTTTCTGGCCTGGGCCATCGCCCTGGCCATCGTGCTCTTCCCGCTCCAACTCTTCCTGCTGTGGCTGGGTAAGAAGAAGACCGGCCGCTACACCATGCAAGGCATCGTGCACTACCGCGACAAACCGCTGGCCCGCCGCAAGGTCGTCTGGCTCGGCGCCGCCTGCCTGGTCTGGATGACCGTGGTCTCCCTGGCGCTGACCCCGCTGGACAACCTCGTCTACGACTGGTTCTTCACCTGGGTGAACTACCAGGGCGCAGGACCCGACGGCGCCACCTACCTCCTGGGCTACCCCCACGAGGTAGTGCTCACCACCCTGCTCATCTGCGCCCCCTTCACCGGCTTCACCCTGCCCCTGCTGGAGGAGTACTACTTCCGCGGCTTCCTGCTGCCCCGCCTGCCCCAACTCGGCACATGGGCCCCCATCGTCAACACCGCCCTGTTCTCCGTCTACCACTTCTGGGCCCCCTGGACGGTCCTGTCCAAGCTCGTCTTCCTCTACCCCGGCGTCTGGCTCGCCTGGAAGAACAAGGACATCCGCATCTCCATCACCATGCACCCCGGCTCGGCCCTGCTGATGACCCTGGTCGGCATCATCGCCCTCGCCACCGGCGCCTACACCATGTGAACCGGTCAGAACTGCGCGTGGGTCATCGTGTACCACGTCGGGGCGAAGACCAGCAGGGCCATCACGGCGACCACGGCGAGAGAGCCGAGCAGGCGCGGGGTGGTCAGCGGCGAAGACGCGGTCGGGCGCAGGTTCCACCGTCCGACCGCGAGGAACGCCGCGACGCCGCCCAGGAGGATGTTGGCGGGGATCAGGGCGTACTCGCCGCGCATGAGGTGGAACCCCGACGCGAGGACCATCGTCAGCGCCAGACCGGCCGCCGCGAGCGGCGTGAGCTTCGGCTTGACGCCCGTCAGCGCGGGGAGGATGAGCCCGATGCCGCCGAGCACCTCGACGACCCCGATGAAGACGATCAGCGGCTGCGGCACCGCCGCGTACCAGGCGACGGCCCGCGGCGCGTCCGCGTAGAGGGCGGCGTCGAACAGCAGGACCTTGCCGAAGCCGCTGCCCGCGAAGAAGAAGCCCCACACCACCTGGAGGAACCACAGCACGCGGTTCAGGGTGAAGATCGGGGTCCTGGCCTGGATGGTCTGGGTGACGGTCATCGCCGTGCTCCTTCGGAGTGCCGTTGTGCTGACAGTCCCAAGGCTCCCCCGCGGCGCTACTACATCCGCGATGCACCGGCGATGTGGGGCAGTGCCCCCATTCAGGAACTGCCCCACACCTTCCGGGTAAGCCCCAGTTTGACCACGTGCTGTTGCCGTACAGTTGCCACGTGTGGTTCGGGCTCCTCGGTCCCCTCAAGGTGGAACTCGCCGGCCGCCCCGTCCCCATCGGCAGGCGACGCGATCGGGCCGTGCTGGGCATCCTCCTCCTGGCCCTCGGCAAGGTCGTCACCACCGAGCGCCTCATCGACCTGCTGTGGGACGGCGAGCCGCCCGCCCAGGCCCACCGGGCCATCCACGCGCACGTCTCGCGGCTGCGCTCCAGCCTGTCCGGGCACGCCGCCATCACCTCGAAGGGCGGCGGGTACCTGCTCGACGCCGCGCCAGCCGAGGTGGACGCGAACCTCTTCCAGACGCTGGTCGCCGAGGCGGGTCAGGAGGTGGCGGCCGAGCGACGTACGGCGCTGCTCCAGCAGGCGCTCGGACTGTGGCGCGGCCCCGTCCTGGTCGACAGCCTGAGCGCCACCCTGCGCGAGCGGCTCTGCGCCGGGCTGGAAGAGGCCAGGCTGACCGCGACCGAAGACTGGCTGAGCGCCGAGCTCGACCTCGGTCACGAGCGGGAACGGCTGGCCGAGCTGGTGCGGCTGGCCGCCGAGCACCCGGACAGGGAACGGCTGGCCGAGCTGCACATGCTGGCCCTGCACCGCTCGGGCCGCACGGGCGCTGCGCTGGAGGTGTACGCCGGAGTGCGCGGCAGGCTGGCGGAGAACCACGGGCTCGATCCCGGCCGCCGCCTGGCCGAGCTGCACCTGGCCATCCTGCGGGCCGACCCCGGGCTGGAGACGCCTGCCGTACAGCCGCGCGAGCTGCCCGCCGACGTGCGGCGCTTCACCGGGCGGGCGGCGGAGCTGAGGGCGGTCGAGGACGTCATGACCGGCGAGGACCGGCCGCTGTTCGCCGTGCACGGCGTGGGCGGGATCGGGAAGTCCGCTTTCGCGCTGCACGCCGCGCACCGGCTGGCCGGGCACTTCCCGGACGGTCAGCTCTACGTCGACCTGCACGGAGCCACGCCCGACCTGCCCGCGTTGCGGCCGCTGGAGGTGCTGGGCCGGTTCCTGCGGTCGCTGGGCATGGCGCCCGCCGCTGTTCCGTCCGAGGTGGAGGAGGCGGCAGCGCGTTTCCGGTCGGCGACGGTGGCGCGGCGGCTGCTGGTGGTGCTCGACAACGCGCGCAGCGTCGAGCAGGTCGGGCCGCTGCTGCCGGGCGGCGCGGGCTGCGGCGTGCTGGTGACCAGCCGCAAGGTGCTGACCGGCCTGCCTGCGAGCCACCACCTGCACCTGCGCCCGCTGTCGGCGACCGAGTCGGTGGACCTGCTGGGCGGGCTGCTGGGCCAGGAGCGGGTCGCCGCCGAGCCCGAGGCAGCGGCCGAGCTGGCCCGCTTCTGTGGCGATCTCCCCCTGGCGCTGCGGATCGTCGGCGCGCGCCTGACCGCCCGTCCCGGCTGGCGGCTGGCCGAGCTGAGCGTACGGCTGGCCGACGCCAGGCTCCGCCTCGACGAGCTGGACCTGGAGCCCAGCGTCCGCGGCAGCTTTCTGGCCTCCTACCAGGAGCTCCAGAGCGGCGCCGACCCGACCGACCGGCTCGCCGACGAGGCGTTCCGCCTGGTCGGGCTGCTCGACGGGCACGACCTCGGCCTCGCCCCCGCCGCCCGGCTGCTGGACCTGCCGCAGGAGGAGGCGCGCCGGGCCCTGGAGCGCCTGGTCGACATCGGCCTGCTGGAGTCGCCCGCGTCGGGCCGCTACCACCTGCACGACCTGCTGCGCCTGTACGCCCGCGAGCTGTCCACGACCACGATCCCGATCGAAGCCCGCGAAGCCGCCGTGGCCAGGGTCTTCGAGCACTACGTGTGCGTCGCCCGCGGGCCGGGACGGCTGCTGGACGAGCGGGCCAACCTGCTGGCCGCCGTGGAGCAGGCGTCCGCCGACCCCGTCCGGCACGGCTCGGCCGTGATCGCGCTGGCCAGGGCGCTGTACCGGCCCTTCGTCATCGGCGGCCACTGGCGGGACCTGGGCACGGTGAGTACGGCGCTGCTGGAGGTGGCCCGGCGGCTCGGCGACCGCCCTGCGGAGGGCCGCGCGCTCAACGACCTGGGCCTGGCCCATCACCGGCAGGGACGGCCGGGCCTGGCCTGCGACCTGCTCGAACAGAGCCTCGCGCTCCGCCTGGAGCTTGCGGACGACCGGGGCGCCGCCATCACGCTCACCAACCTCGGCGCCGTCTACGAGCTGCGGGGGCGCTACGAGGAGGCGATGGACTGCCAGCTCAGCGCCCTCGCACTGCACGAGAAGCTGGACGACCGGCCGGGGGCCGCCGCCGCCACGAACCAGATCGGCCTGCTGCACCAGCGTCACCGGCGCTTCGCCGAGGCGCTGGCCTGCCACGGGCGAAGCCTGGCCGCCTTCCGCGAGCTCGGCCATCGCAGGGGCGAGGCGCTGAGCCTGCTGGAGCTCGGCTCGGTCCGCTCCCAGATGGACGAGCACGAGGCGGCACTGGCGTTGCTGCACCAGGCCAGGACGGCCTTCGCCGAACCGGCCAACCGGCCGGGGCTGGCCTACTGCCTGCTCTACCTGGGCCAGACCCACCGCAAGATGGGCGAGCCCGAGCGGGCGGGACACTACCTGGCCGACGCGCTGGAGCTGTTCAAGAAGATCGGGGAGCCGCGCGGGCAGGCGCACAGCCTGATGGAGCTGGGCCGTACGCTCGACGACGAAACGCTGCGCGCGGAGGCGGAACTCCTCTACGAACGCCTGGACTGACGCGTGTAGACGACGGACGTGGACGCCGACAGGGTGACCGAGGCGGGGTAGGCCGCGCCCACCGCCCAGACCGTGTCGCCGACCACCGCCAGCCCGTTGAGCGAGACCCGGCCGCCGAAGATCATCGGCGCCGACACCTCCTCCGTCCCGGTGGCCGACAGGGAGAGGATCGCCGTGGTGGGCGCGACCGCGTCGTCGTCGGGCGGGTTGGGTGCGACCAGGACGCGAACGCCGCCGCGGCCGTCTGCGACGGCCCGCAGCGGCCGCCACTGCTGTGGCAGGTCGATCTGACGCCAGGAGTGGCCGTCCCAGTGCGCGGCGAGCGGGACGGTGAGCGGCTCGACCTCGCGCTCCTCCACCGGGGGCGGGATGCGGTTACCCATGATCCAGACGTCGTCGGGGGCGGCCGCGACCAGGACGTTCGCCGCCCAGTCGAGGTGGCGCACCTGGGTCCAGCGGCTCCCGTCGGAGCGGAAGACGCCTGTCGGGGTGGAGCCCACGGCCCACAGGTCGCCGGGCGAGGTCGCGTCGAACGCCTGGAGGGCGACCCCGTCGGGGAGCGCCGTCGGCCGCCAGGCCGCGCCGTCGTGGAACCAGATCTGATCGACCGCGCCGGGCCAGTACGCCCAGGCGTGCGTGGCGTCCAGGGCTTCGATCCGCGTGCCGTACGGCAGGCCGTCCTGTGCCGCCCAGCTCTTCCCGTCCCCGCGGAACACGGTCGGGTTCCGCGTGCTGCCGGTGATCAGCCAGACGTCCGCGGGGCCCGAGGCCGCGGCGTCCAGGACGCCTCCTTTGGCCTGCTCGGGGAGCGGGCTCGGGGTCCAGTGCTCGCCGTCCCCTCTGAGCGCGTACGGCCTGCCGTTCCTGTCCGTCCCGGTCCTGCCGAAGGCCCACAGGTCGTCCGGCGCGACCGCCACCACCTGCGACAACGTGTCGAAGAGCCCGTGGTCGGCCAGGTGGGAGAGCTTCCACGACTCGCCCCGTCGATCGGCACGGCGACGGGGGTCCGGTCAACCGTCGCCTCCTCACCACGTCCATCCGTAAGCTACAGGGCGTGGCTCATCAGGACTTCGGGTTGCGCGTGCCGGGCGTGGTCACCTGCAGGGGATTCAGCAAGGAGATCACGACACCGACCCGGCAGCGCGAGCTGCCGTCCAGGAACGTCACGCTGATGATCAATTTCGAGGCGCCGCTGGCCGTGTCCGGCCGGACCGGCGGATCCTTCGTCGCCGGGCTGCAGTCCGGCCCGCAGTTCGTCGAACGCTCCGGCCGCCAGCACGGCATCCACCTCGAGCTGGCTCCCCTGGCCGCGCACGCCATCCTCGGCGTGCCGATGCACGAGCTGGCCGGTGAGATGGTCGACCTGTCCGAGCTGCTCGGCCCGCTGACCGAGCGGTTGTACGGCGAGGCGACCTGGCAGAGCCGCCTCGCCCTGCTGCGTACGACGTTGCTGGGCCTTCTGGACCAGGGCGTCCGGCCCAGCCCGGTGGTGCTGCAGTGCTGGCACCTGCTCCGGGCGGGCAACGGCGCGGTGCCGGTCAGTGAACTGGTCCGCCAGTCAGGGTGGAGCCATCGCCACCTGATCGCCAGGTTCCGCGAGGAGATCGGCGTCACGCCGAAGGAGCTGGCCAGGCTGATGCGCTTCGAGCACGCCGTGAACCTGCTGCGCGAACCAGGCTCGGCGCTCTCCACCGTGGCCGCCGAGGCCGGTTTCTACGACCAGACGCACCTCAACCGGGAGTTCCATCGGCTGGCCGGTTGCCTGCCCCGGTCAGTTTTCTCCTAGAGCGCCCGGATCCCCTGCGCCTAGCTTGCCCGCGTGAGAACAACGACATCCCTGGTCATCGCCGCCGCCCTGTTGTCCGGCTGCGCCCCGGCCGCTCCCGCCGCCGCCCCCAAGGCCTCTGCCGTACCCACGCCGTTCTGCGTCGAGGCGGGCGAGGGCCGCTATGCCGACGGCGTACTGATCCTCGGGAAGGGCGACCGGGGCATCGTCGCCGGAGCGCAGGCCAACGGCGGCGTCTGCCAGATGCTGCCCTTCGCCAGGGAGATGGCGGCCAAGGGCTACCGGGTCGCGGTCTTCGACTGGAAGCAGCCCTACGACCAGGCCATGGCCGCGGCCACCCGGGCCCTCGTCGCCGACGGCGCGGGCAAGGTGGTGCTCGGCGGGTTCTCCCGCGGCGCCCTGGTCGGCCTCGGCGTGGCCCCCACGCTCGGGAAGGAGGTCGTCGGCGTCTTCTCCGTCAGCGGCGGCCCGTCGCCCAGCGAGGGGTTCGCGACGATCGAGTCCGTCAGCGGCTTCGACGGCCCGATCCTGCTGATCAGCAGCGAGGAGGACCGGGTCTTCCCCGCGGGAACCAACCGCAGGATCGCGGCCGCGCACAACGGTCCAGAGACGGTGCTCATGCTGCCCGGTTCGCTGCACGCCCTGTCCCTGCTCGACGGCCCGGACAAGGCGCGCGTCAGGAAGGCGCTGGACGACTTCCTGACGAGTGTCCTGCGCTAGAACCTTGACTCGCTCTTGACCCGCGTCGGCGGCTCGCGGGCGGATCCTGTATGCATGAAAGACGGTGAGCACGAGTTGCGCGACTGCCTCATCAACGTCGCCGCATACCTTGCTGGCTTGGCCAAGCAGGAGAAGAACGTCCACCTGCACGCCGAGCACGAGCCGGCCGGGGGCATCGTCGCGGCCGAGCTCGAAGAGCCGAGCCGCCCGGTGGCGGTGTCGGCGCGCAAAAGAAACACCACGGCGAACGACACGCCCCGGGTGCAAGGCTGGTGACGCTCGTGTTGCATGTCTCAGATGATCGACTACCCGCTGGAACGACTCCGCGCCTCCGCCCGCCGTACCCCCGCGTTCGATCCCTTCCCCCTGCTTGAGGCCCTCCACCGCCACGGCGCCGTCGCCGTTGTGATCGGGCAGGTGGCTGGCATCATGCACGGATCCATCGAACCGACCGGCGACCTGGACCTGCTCTGGGACGGCTCCCCTGCGCACGCCCCAGCCCTGGCGGCCGCCCTCGCCTCCGTCGGCGCCCGGCTCGCGGACGAGAGGGGCGGCCCGCTGGCGATGCGCCCGGAGTCCCTCCTGCGCCCCAAGGTGCAGTTCACCTCGCCCGGAGCCGTCGGCGACTGCTGCACCCCGGCGCTCCCCTGGGGCAACCTCTCCGTCCGGGAGTGCCTCGACCGCGCGATCACCACGGTCGACCCGGGCGGCCTGGCCGTCCGCTATGTCTCCAGGGAGGACCTGATCCTGATGCGCCGCGCCCTGGGCCGCCCCAAGGACCTCAGGCGAGCGGACGAACTGGACGCCGCCGCGGGCAGTTAGGCACTCCCTACTTCTACCCCTGGTTGTGCCTGGGCTCCGATGGCCGGCGTTGCTTGCATGGATCACGTAACCCCCAAGCGTTTCTGGAGTGATCGTGAGCAAGCCTGTCCTGGAGCCCGCGGCCCAAGCCTTCGCCGAGGCCACCGCCCAGCCCCCTTACCTCTTCCAGATCGAGCCGAGCGAGGGCCGCAAGGCCGTCGACGACGTCCAGTCGGGCCCGATCGGCATGCCCGCCGTCGACGAGGAGTGGGTGACCATCGCCGGAGGCCCGACCGGTGAGGTCAGGGCGCGCATCGTCAAACCCGCGGGGACCGTGGGTGAGCTGCCCGTCATCGTCTACATCCACGGTGCGGGATGGGTGTTCGGCAACGCGCACACCCACGACCGGCTGGTGCGCGAGCTGGCCGTCGGAACGGGCGCGGCCGTTGTGTTCCCCGAGTACGACCTGTCGCCCGAGCACCGCTACCCGGTGGCGATCGAGCAGAACTGGACGGTCGCCACCTGGATCGTCGCGGAAGGACGAACCAAGGGGCTGGACCCGGACCGGATCGCGGTGGCGGGAGACTCCGTCGGCGGGAACATGAGCGCGGCACTGACGCTGATGGCCAAGCAGCGCGGCGGGATCGAGCTGCGGCAGCAGGTGCTGTTCTACCCGGTGACGGACGCCGCCTTCGACACCGGCTCCTACGAGCAGTTCGCCACCGGCTACTTCCTGCGCCGGGACGGCATGCGGTGGTTCTGGGACCAGTACACCACCTCCCCGCGGGACCGCGCCGAGATCACCGCATCCCCGCTGCGCGCCACCGCCGAGCAACTCACCGGCCTACCGCCCGCCCTGGTCATCACCGCCGAGGCCGACGTGCTGCGCGACGAGGGCGAGGCCTACGCGAACAAGCTGCGCGCGGCCGGGGTGCCCGTGACCGCGGTGCGGTTCCAGGGGATCATCCACGACTTCGTCATGCTCAACGCCCTGCGCGAGACGCGGGCCGCCCAGGCGGCCATCGACCTCGCCATCGCCATCCTGCGCCACGCCCTGCGCTCCGCCTGACCTGAAAGGACAACCGCATGTCGCATGATCTCGCCCAGATCGAGGCCGCCAACGCGTCCGGCCGTGTCCCCGTCGTCTTCGTCCACGGCCTGTGGCTGCTGCCCAGCAGCTGGGACCGCTGGGCCGGGGTGTTCGCCGAGGCCGGGTTCCACCCGGTGCTGCCCGGCTGGCCCGACGACCCGGAGACGGTGGCCGAGGCCAAAGAGCACCCCGAGGTGTTCGCGCACAAGACCGTCGGCCAGGTCGCCGACCACTTCACCGGCCTCATCAGCAAGCTGGAGCGCAAGCCGGTCATCGTCGGCCATTCCTTCGGCGGGCTGCTCACCCAGATCCTCGCCGGGCGCGGCCTGGCCTGCGTCAGCGTGGCGATCGACCCGGCGCCGTTCCAGGGCGTGCTCCCGCTGCCGGTCTCCTCGCTGCGCGCCGCCGCCCCCGTGCTGGCCAACCCGGCCAACATCCACCGGGCCGTGCCCCTGACCTACGACCAGTTCCGCTACGCCTTCGCCAACGCCCTCACCGACCAGGAGGCCAGGGAGCTGTACGACGAGTTCTCCGTACCCGCGCCGGGAGCTCCCCTGTTCCAGGCGGCGGTGGCCAACTTCAACCCGTGGAGCGAGACCAAGGTCGACAGTACGGCGGAGCACCGCGGGCCGCTGCTGCTCATCTCCGGGGAGAAGGACCACACCGTGCCGTGGGCCATCACCAACGCCTCCTACAAGAAGCAGGCGCGCAACGAGCACGCGGTCACCGAGATCGTCGAGATGCCCGGCCGCGGCCACTCGCTCACCATCGACAGCGGCTGGCGCGAGGTCTGCGGTACGGCTCTCGCGTTCGTGCGGCGGTTCGTCTAGGGGAGGTCCGCCTTCACCGCGGCCGCCAGCTCGTTCTCACCGGCGGCGGTGTAGATCTCGTACGCCTCCAGGAGAACCTGCCGGGCCGCTTCCGGCTCACCGGTCGCATCGAGCGCGGTGGCCAGGTGGCGCAGGGTCCGCCCGATGCTCCGGACGATCGGGTGGGCCCGCAGCTGCGGCAGCGCCTGCCGGTAGTGCTCGACCGCCTCCGGCCAGCGGCCCAGCGAGCTGTAGGCGTCCCCCAGCCCGTCAAGGGCGGAGCCCAGGCTGAAGGCGATGATCGCCGGGGACCCGCCGTACGACGGGTCGCCCAGGGCGGCCGCCAGCTCTCGCAGGAGGGCGAGCGCCTCCTCCACCTGGTCCAGCCGGGACAGGCAGTCGGCCGCCGACAGCACCGCCTGCGCATACCCCTCCGCGTCGCCCTCCCGCGCCAGCAGGTCGGCGCCCCGCATGGCGTGCTCGACGGCGCCCCGCAGGTCGTCCGTACCCCCGAGGTCGCGCAGCGCCCAGCTCGCGTACATCAGGGACCAGCCCATCTGCCGCACGTCACCGGCCTTCTCCGCCAGCTCCAGCGCGGCCAGTGCGGCCCGCTCGCCGTCGGCGAAGCGCCGCTCGGTGATGCTGAGAGCCCACGACAGGTAGTTGAGGTGCACCGCCTGCAGCCCCGGATCGTCCAGCGCTCCCGCGGCGGCCGACGACCTCTCGAACACCTCCCGCCAGAACCCGCAGTGCATCCACCGGTCGGAGAACCAGTGCATCGACTCGGCCACCTCGACCACCCGCGCGTGCTCCCCATCGCGCGAAGCCGCCCGCAGCGCCGCCAGCCACGCCTCGCTCTCGCTCCGCAGCCACGCCTCGGCCTCATCCGCGCCCTCCAGCGCGATCACCGCGTTCCAGCCCGGGGGCGGTGCGCCGAACCCGGGCTCGAACCAGCGACCGGCGACCACCGCCACGTCCAGCAGCCAGCTCTCCATCCGCCGCCGCGCGGACCGCTGCTCCTCGATCGGCTCCTGCTCCGACAGCCGGGCACGCGCGTACAGGCGCACCAGGTCGTGGAAGCGGTAGCGCGCCGCGAACGGTGACTGCAGGAGCCCCAGCTCGACCAGCTCTTCCAGCGCGTCCTCCGCCTCCCACACGTCGAGCTCGGCCAGGACCGCGGCCAGCGGCACCCCGAAGTCCGGGGCAGCGGCCAGCGCCAGGCGACGGAAGACCCGCTGCGCCGTCGGCGAGAGCTGGCGGTAGGACAGGTGGAACGCGCCGGCCACCGCCAGGTCCCCGGCGGCCAGCGCCTCCAGCCGCCGCTCCTCGTCGCCGAGCCGCCCGGCCAGCTGGCCCAGGTCCCAGCCGGGACGGCTCTGCAGCCGGTTGCCCGCGATCCGTACGGCCAGCGGCAGGTTCCCGCACAACCGTGCGACCTCGGCCAGCCCGCGCGGGTCCGCTCCTGCCCGTTCCCTGCCGATGATGGCCGCCAGCAGCGCCGCCGCCTCCTCGCCCGGCAGCTGGGCCAGCGGGATCTGGCGCACCCCTTCCAGCCCTGCCAGGCTGCGGCGGCTGGTGATCAGCGTCATGCCCGGTCCTGCCGCTGGCAGCAGCGGCCGCACCTGGGCCTCACCGGCGGCGTTGTCCAGCACGATCAGGCAGCGCCGCTCCCGCAGCAGCGCCCGGTACTGCCCGGCCCGCTCGGCCTCGTCACTGGGGATGCTCCGCTCGGCCACCCCGAGCCCCTTCAGCAGCCGCGCCAGCGCCGTCGCGGGGGCCAGCGGGAGCGCGTCCATGCCGCGCAGGTCCACATACAGGCGGCCGTCGGGAAACCGCCCGGCCAGCCGTTCTGCGGCATGTACGGCGAGCGACGTCTTCCCCATTCCCGCTGGCCCCGAGATCGTGACCACCACCGCCGGGCCGCCCGCCCGGACGCCGTCGGCGAGGTCGTCCAGCACGTCGAGCTCCGCCGTACGGCCGGTGAAATCGCCCATGTCACGGGGAAACTCGCACGCGCCGCCGACCGTGACGGCCGAGCGCGGACGGCCGCCGCTCGCCGCCTCTGTCAGCTCCTGGGCCGCCTGCGGCGTCAGGTCCAGCGCCCTGGCCAGAGCCTGGACGGTACGGCGCTGCGGGCCGCGACTGGCCCCGCGCTCCATGTTGCCGATGGCGCGCACGCTCACGCCGGAGGCGTGGGACAGCTCCTCGATGGTGAGCTTCGCCGCATGCCGGAAGCCGCGTAACAACGCTCCGAAGTCTGCTCCGATCATCCCGCGAAGTTACGATGGATGCGGCTTTCCGGCCCGACTGGCGCTGCAGACTTCTTTTCTCTTTGTGCACGTTCTCGAAGGGAGCCCCGTGGCCACAGTGATCGACTCCAGCGTCGTGGCTCCCGCCGAACGGGCCGAGGCGATCCGTGACGTCATCTGGCGCCAGGTCGTCCGGGTCGAGATCGAGCACCATCCCGTGAAGGAGCGAATCTCGGCCGTGGGCGCCATCACCCAGCTCGGCGCGCTGAACATCTGCTCGGTGCGCTCCAACGCCACGACGGTGTCCAGGACCCGGCCGCTCGTCCGCGACGACCTGGAGCCCTCGGTGTTCGTCAGCCTCCAGCTCTCCGGTTCCAGCATGGTGGTCCAGGGGGCGCGCGAGGCGGTGCTCAACCCCGGCGACCTGGCGCTCTACGACACCAGAATCCCTTACACGCTGGTCAATCCCACCGGCATCCACCAGCACTTCTTCCGCATCCCGTGCGGCGAGCTGGCGCTGCCGCAGAAGGCGATCGAGCAGATCACCGCGGTACGGCTCGGCAGCGAGGATCCGGTGGCAGGCCTCGCCGCCACCTACTTCACCCGCCTGGCCGACAGCCAGCGGCAGCTCGGCCGCGAGGAGCGGCTCGCCCAGCCCAGCATCGACCTCCTGCGCGCGGTGATCACCTCCCGGCTGGGCGACGACCGGCTCGCAGCGGAGCCGCTGCAGACCACCCTGGAGCGGCGGATCATGGAGTACCTGCGGGCGCACCTGTCCGACCACGACCTCAGCCCGGCGCGGATCGCCCACGCCCACCACATCTCGATCCGACAGCTCTACGCGGTCATGGCGCGGGCGGACATCTCCCTCGCCACCTGGGTGCGAACCCAGCGGCTCGAGGAATGCCGCAAGGCACTGACGCGGCCGGGAGCGCGACACCTGACGATCGAGGCCGTCGCGCGGCGTTGGGGGTTCACCAACGCCACCCATTTCAGCCGCCTGTTCAAGCAGGCCTACGGCGTGACGCCCCGGGAGTACCGGGAGTCATCCTCTCGCAGCGGCCGATGACCGGCTGAGGCGAACGCCACCAGCGCCAGGACTACGGCCGCGAAAGTGGCGGCGCTGCCGTTCCGCGCGCGTCACCGGCTTGGAAGAGACCGGACACCCAGACCAGGAGTGGAACAGCGGGCCAGCAGCGATCGAAGGGCGCACGACTCCACCGCCGGTGTCACCATTGAGCCCTCCGGCAGCGCGATCGCCGGATCGACGATCACGAGGACGGACACCGCGGTCGTCACCAGGGTCGTGGCCGCGCTGACCCAGACGAAGATCCGCTCACCCGTGGCTCAGCGGCTCCAGTGAACCGGTCAGGTACTCGGGCCGGATCCCCAGCCCCACCACCCTGCCCAGCACGTGCGGGAACCCCCGCCAGTGCCGCAGGGTGCGCAACGGTTGCGGCAGGCGCAGCGGGACGTCCTCACCGGTGGCCACGAAACGCTCCTGGGCCACGCGCTGCCCCGCCTGGGTGATCAACGTCGGCCAGTGCCTCCGGCGCTGCACCCGGGCCAGTTCCCTCTCCGCGACCCGGCCACGCCGTAACGAGGGGACCAGGATCCGGGCCGCGGCGACGGCGTCCTGGATGGCCAGGTTGATCCCCACCCCGGCGATCGGCGACATGGCGTGCGCGGCGTCCCCGATGAGCAGCGCGCCCGGCGCCCACCAGCGCGCGAGCCGGTCGATGCGGATCTCCAGGACCTTGATGTCGCGGGCGCCGATCGCGGCCATCCGGTCGCTGGTGTACGGCGCGAGCCGGGCGATCGTCCGCCGGGCCCACTCCCCGTCGTCGGCACGCCCGGTCCCCTTGGCGATGAGCAGAGCCGCCTGCCAGTAGTCGCCCCTGTTGATCATGATGAGCCCGCCCGAGGAGGAGAAACGCAGGAACGTGCCGTCAGGGTCGCCCTCCAGGCGCGGGATCCTCATGTAGAGGCAGTCGTGCGGCGCGGCGAAGGAGCGCGGCCGCAGCCCGAGCAGGTCGCGCACGGTCGAGTGCCGCCCGTCGGCGGCCACGACGAGCGGCGCAGACACCTCGCCCGCCTGGCCGGTGTCCTTGTCGGTGTAACGCACCCCGCACACGCGTCCGTCGCGCCGGAGCAGGCCGTCGACCTCGGCGTTCTGCTTGAGGTGGAAGTGCGGCGACTCCGCCGCCGCCTCGGCCAGCAGGTTGAGGAAGTCCCACTGCGGGACGAGCGCGAGGTGCTGGTGGCGTCCGGGCAGGCGGCTGAAGTCCTCGCCGATGACGCCGTCGTCGAACTCCATGGTGAGCCGCCGCACGCGCTGCTGCTCCAGGGCGGCGAACCGGTCGCCGAGGCCCAGCTGGTCCAGCAGGTTGAGGGTGGAGGCGTGCACCGTGTCCCCGCGGAAGTCGCGCAGGAAGTCGGGGTACTTCTCCAGCACCGTCACGTCCACGCCCGACCTGGCCAGCAGCAGTCCGAGCACCATCCCCGCCGGGCCACCCCCGGCCACCACGCACGCCGTCGATCCCATCCGACCCTCCAGGATGAAATGGGGAGTAAATCCCCGTTTTTGGAGCACAGTAACATAACCGGGGAACATGTCCACGCTTAGATCGGGAGAGGCCAATGAAGGAGCTGCGCGCCGACGCCCGGCGCAACCGGCAGCACATCCTGCACGCGGCGCACCTGGCCTTTCTCGACCAGGGGCCGGACGTGCCCCTCGACCAGATCGCCACGCGCGCGGGCGTCGGCAACGCCACCCTGTACCGCCACTTCCCCGCCCGCGCCGACCTGGTCGACGCCGTCGTGGTGGACAACATGGCGCAAGTGGCCGCGCTCGCCACCGACGTCCTGGCCGAGGAACCGTCGGCCGCGCACGCGCTCGCCGCCTTCGCCCGGGGGGTCGTCGAGCGGCGCATCGTGGCGATGCTGCCGATCCTGGGCCGCCACGTGACAACCGGCCCCGAGTTCCACGAGGCCAGGACCCGTCTCCTGGACGCGCTGGACACCCTCGTCGGCGCCGCCCGTGCCGAGGGGGCGCTGCGCGCCGACGTGAGCGCCGCCGACCTGGTCATGTTCCTGACCGTGCTGACCCGGCCGCTGCCGTCGGTGTCCCGCGAGCTCGACGACGCGGTTCGCGCCCGCCTGCTCGCCACCCTCCTGGACGGCCTGCGCCCCGGAGGCGCCACCCCGCTCCCTGGCGTCCCTCTCGACGCCGACCTCATCACGGCGGACCTGTCGTGAAGAGTCTTTCTGGACGCTCCAAATATGTGGACCTACGCTGAGCTTCGTGACCCCCTCGCTCATTCGTTTCAGTAGCGACACCCTGCCTCGGGGATTGTCCGCTCAGCAGTGGAGGGAGGGATTACTGCACCAGCTGCATTCCACCTTCGGCCACGCTTTCGAGGTCGGCCCCAGTTCCGATCTGGTGCGGGGGCGGATCGGCATGACGGTCTCGGTCCTCGGCCCGGCCCGCCTGGGGCGCGTGGAAGCCAGCGCCGGATACAGCGCGAGCCGTACCAGGACGCATCTCCGTCTCGACGACGCCGACAGTTACCGGGTGTTCGCGGCGATCAGTGGGGAGTTTCTCATATCCCAGGACGGCCGGACGTCGCGGCTGTCGCCGGGCGGATTCGCCGTTCTCGACTACAGCCGCCCTTACGAGGCCCGGCAGATCAGCGCCGACGTGGCGTACAGGCACGCCGTCATCCACCTTCCCCGAAGCGCTCTGCCTTTCCGGCCGAAAGACGTCGAGAAACTCTCGGCCGCGGCGATCCCGGGCGGGCAGGACGCCGGTGGCCTGCTCGTCGCCACGTTGGACCGGGTGACCAGGGACTTCGGCAAATACCAGGCCGCGACCTTGGGCAGGGCCTCGGCGGCGCTGGTCGACCTGCTGACCGCCGCCCTTTCCGAACAACTCGAAGAGCCACCGGAATGGTCACCGGAATCACGCAACCGCGCCGTGTTGCTGCGCGTACGCGCATTCATAGAACAGCACCTGGGCGACGCGGACCTGTCCACGACGACGATCGCCGCCGCACATCACCTGTCGGAACGGCAATTGCAGCGGCTCTTCGCCGAGCAGCAGATCACGGTGCACGGATTCATCCGGCAACGCCGCCTTGAACGCTGCCGAGCCGATCTCGCAGAACCGGCACTGCGCCACCAGAGCGTGAGCGCCATCGGGGCGCGCTGGGGATTCCCCGACTCCGCCCACTTCAGCAGACTTTTCCACCGAACCTTCGGGGAAACACCCACCGGCTCTCGCCATCTTGTCGTCCACGGTCAACCGGACGGCGCTCACGCACAAGAATGAGCCGCCCCTGCCCATGGAGGATTCCGGTCATCAGCACCACTTCCTCGAAAGGGACCCCGCAATGCCGACGATCACTCCGTACCTGTGGTTCGACAACCAGGCCGAAGAAGCAGCCCACCACTACGTGTCCATCTTCAACGACTCGAAGATCCTTGACGTCAAGCGCAACGACGACGGCTCCGCGATGCTGGTGAGCTTCCAGATCGAGGGGCAGAAGGTCATGGCGCTCAACGGCGGCCCGCAGTTCACCTTCAGCGACTCCTTCTCCCTGTACATCGACTGCCCCGACCAGGCGGAGGTCGACAGGGTCTGGGACGCCCTGTGCGCGAAGCCCGGGCCGTGCGGGTGGCTGACGGACGAGTACGGCCTGGCCTGGCAGGTCATCCCGAAGCGCCTGAACGAACTGCTGGCCGACCCGGACCGCGACATCGCCCAGCGCGCGAGCCAGGCCATGTTCGGCATGACCAAGATCGACGTCAAGGCTTTGGAGGAGGCTTGCAGGTAGGAGCCCGCTCCTCCCCCCGGGCGGTTGTCCCCTCCCAGCCCGAGACGTAGCCAGCGTGGATGAGGCCGCCACCAACGGCCTCATCCACGCTTCCGCCTCGTCAACGACCCGACAGCCGACTCGGCAGGGTTCCGGCTGCCACATATCGCATCTATAGCCGGGCGATCTACGTTCCTCCTTGGACTGACGTCAGCGCCATCGAAGGAGCCCCGCATGAACGCCCGCATCGCGCCGATCACCGCATGCCTCATCGCCGGACTCCTCACCGTGACCACCGCGTCCCCAGCCCACGCCGACCCCGGCGCGGAGGTCAGCGGCGGCGGTTGCGCCGTGCCGATCACGGCGGTCAGGACGTCCTGGGGCAACGTGGTGGGGGTGAGAGCGGGTATGACCGCCGCCAACAACTGCCGCTGGGCTTTGCGTGCGCGAGTCCACTGCAACGGCTGGCCCACGTATTACCGACGCGGCGCCGTAGTCCTGAGGGCGGGCCAGATCTCCTCGGCCAAGTGCTCCGAGGGCGACGGCTACTACGGGAAGCAGGGCTACGAGGTGCAGAAGTACCCCTCCACAGAGTGGGTGTTCGTAGCGATCCCCTAGCCCGCAACGCACCTGGCACAGTCAGCCCCTCTGGGCGCGCGCAGAAAGTGGGACTTTCCGATGGCAGCAGCGGACCCTGGATGGCCGCGAGCCGCCCGGGGTGCCGCAAGCACCATCGACGCGCGCCACGCTAGAACCACGGATCACTTACGCGGCGGCCGTTCAACCCGGAGATCGCCGCGCGCGCCTTCCTGAGCCCCGCACCGTCCAGTGGCACCTGCGTGAAGCCTTCACCGCTAAGAGCTGGCGGGCCCCAACCCTCGACGCACAACCGTCACCCCGGGGGCACGTAGAGAATCTACGGCGCAGCCGTCCGCAACCTGCGGGCGGCTGTTGTGGTTTCCGGGGATGTGTTCTGACATAGCGGCTACTTCTTCGATTGTTTCCGCGTCCAGACTGCCTCTGAGCAGGGCGACCTGCGTGGTGTCGTTGTAGCGGACCTCCAGATGGAAGGCCGCGAACAGCTTGCGCTGGTGTGCGTCACGGAGCTCGGCGAGCCGGCTCTGGAGCATGGGAATCTTGTGAAGCAGGTCGACCTGGTGATCTCGCGTCGGCGGGTTCGCCTCGGCCTCGGAGAGCTCCACGCACTTGGCGCGACGATCGGTCTCCAGCTCGGTGAAGCGGGTCGTTGTCTCCAATCTGCGTGATCAGACGGTCCTGCTTCCTGATCACGCCCGCGATGCCCTTCTTCAGCGACCTGCACCGGGCCTCCCACTCTTGCTCCACCTTGTCACCGAGCACCGGGAGTTCGGCGGCAAGGAGTTCGTGACGTTGCGGGCCGAGCGTGGTGGACGTCCATGACGGCAAGGTCGAGTGCCCCGGCGCCGGTGCACATACTGCCGATCCACGGACGGGCATAGCCGGGAAGATCGTCATAAGGTGGGTGATCGTGCAGAAGCTGGCGCTCTTCGACCTGGACGACACGCTCGTCGATCGGCTGGATGGCTTCCGTCGCTGGGTGGCCGAGTTCACCGGGCGGCGGGGGTTGAGCAAGGAGGATGCCGCCTGGATGATCGAGCTGGATGCCGACGGGACGCTGTCCACGGAGGAGTTCTTCGCCGCGGTGCATGAGCGGTTCGGGCTGGTCGAGCCGGTTGACATGCTGTGGGATGCCTACCGGGCGCGCATGCCGGAGTTGGTGGTCTGTCCTCGGCCGGTGCTGCGCGGGTTGCGGCGGTTGCGTAAGGCCGGGTGGCGGGTCGGGATCGTGGCCAATGGGACGGCTGCTCACCAGAGGGGAAAGATCTACCGCAGTGGGCTGGTCGACGTCGTGGACGGGTGGGCGATCTCCGGTGAGGAGCGGCGCGAGAAGCCGGGTCCGCAGCTGTTCCAGATTGCCGCGCGGCGGTGCGAGGCGAACGTGCGCGACGGCGGCTGGATGATCGGGGACGATCCCTTCGAGGACATCGTGGGCGGGTTTTTCGCCGGGCTGAGAACGATCTGGATCGACCGGGGCGTTCGACCGTGGCGAGGACTGCCAGACCTGCCAGGACTGCCGGCACCGCCAGGACTGCGGCCCGATCACGTCGTCACCGACACCGTCGGGGCGATCAAGGTGCTGTTGGACCAGTAGCCGCTCGCGCCAAGCCAAGGCGAAGCGCAGGCAGTTGGATTCGCTCTGATGGCTGGGCGTGCAGCCGGGCAGGTAGCGCCCTCGAAGACTCCAGGCCATGGAATCGGCTGAGCCAAGGGCAGGCGCATAGCGGCCCAGTCCGCTGGCTTTGGCGCCGAAGCCGTGCAAGATCAGGCCGCGATCGGCCAGGACGGTGGTGAGGGTGGCGATGTCCCCGGTGTGGTGGCGACGGCAGACGCTGCCCAGGCCCACCGCGTTCATCAACTACTTGTACGACATCGCGCTGATCGACCTCACCGCGAAAGACGATGTCGTGTCCTGGGAGTGGATCCATGCCCGCGGGGTTAGCCCACTGACCCCTGTTCAGGTCCTTAAGCACGCGCCTTACGCCTGGCGTGAGTGGATCAAGGACGGCAACTCTGCACTTCCCAGGGTGCGCCGGCGCATGGCCAGATCGCGGATCAGCAAGGCCAGCGACCAAAGGCCGGTTACAGGGAGCCCGGACGCTGCCGACTTGGAGGCGGTCCACCGCCGGTTCGATGGACGCAAGCACGATTTCGAGGCTGTGGCTGCGACGGTCGCCGCGCGGGTATTGCACGGGTCTGGTCAGCGGTATGTCGAAGGCCGGCTAACCCGCCGATCGGGCGACGGCGGCGCTGACTTTGCAGGACGCCTCGACCTGGGCAGTGGACTGGCCGGGATCAGCTTGGTCACCGAAGCGGCCGCGCGCGGGGAAGGCCTCGGCCTGTACTTCACTGACCGGGCCACCGCGCTGCTCCACCTGGGTCTCGGACACTACGCGGAAGCCGCGGCCGCGGCCCGGCGCGCGGCGACCGGCGAGCTCGGCCCGTTCACCGCGCAGGCGCTGCCCGATCTCATCGAGGCCGCGGTGCGCAGCGGAGCGACCGCGGTCGCCGCATCGGCCCTGGTGCGCCTTGAGGGGTACACGGCGGGCTCTGACCTGGAATGGGCGGCCGGGCTGCGAGCCCAGCTCGGCGACGGGGAGGAGGCCGACCGCTGTTACGCCGAGGCCGTCGACCAGTTCGAACTGGCCCGTACCCGGCTGCTGTACGGCGAGTGGCTGCGCCGCGAACGTCGCCGATCGGACGCGCGCGGCCAGCTGAAGCAGGCGTTCGAGGAGTTCGCCTCGATGGGCGCCGACGGTTTCGCGGAACGGGCCAGGCACCGTACCTCAGCGCCCGCACGGTCGAGTGGCACCTGCGCAAGATCTTCGCCAAGCTCGGCATCACCTCACGCAAGGAACTCCGGAGACCGGCCGAAGGGCGCTCGACCGGAATACTCTGAGGGTGACGGATCTGAGCTCGACGGTGACGTGGGTCGATGCCCGGGAGCGTCTGCCCACCAGCGGCACCCCGGTGGCAGCGGCGATCACGGGACGCTATCCGGCCGAGGGCGGGCCGGGTGAGGAGTTCTGGCTGGTGCGGCCGATGGTCTTCATGGACCTGCACCGGAGCGAGGACGGGACGGAGCACAGGGACTGCTTCGTCGACTCCGACGGGGTCGTGCGTCTCCCCTACGGGCTCGCCGGCGAGGAGACCGTGACGCACTGGGCCCGGTTGCCCACCCTGCCCGCCGGGAAGACGCACGGGGTGTTCGGATCGGATGTGCAACCGGCGCTCCGGAGTGCGTGGGGACCGCGTCAGTCGTGATCCAGTGCCCTGACCTCACCGGGGTACGGGGTGTCCCCAGGAGAACCGCGATGATGCGCCGCCGGCACGAGCGCACGGCCGTCAGGGCGCGGCGTACGGGGTGACGACGTCGACGACCCAGGTGACGCCGAACCGGTCCGTCAGCATGCCGTACAAAGGAGCCCACTGCGCGGGGCCCAGAGGCTGCGCGACGGTCGCGCCGTCGGACAGCCTCTCCCAGTAGGTGGTGATCTCCTCGGCCGTCTCGCCGCGCAGCGAGACGAAGAACGCGTTCTCTCCCCTGCTGTACGGCAGGCGCGCGGGCACGTCGTAGGCCATGACGTGGAACCCGGCGGCGGAGCTCACCTGGCCCCACATCACCTGGTCGGCCTCGGCCGGTTCCTGGAGGTCGCCCGCGTCCTTGTAGGTGACCAGGGCCAGGTCGCCGCCGAACACGGCCTGGTAGAACGTGAGCGCCGCGCGGGCCTCTCCCCGGAAGTTCAGGTGGGTGACTGACTTTACGGACATGGTGTCCTCCCTTTCGTTGCCTGCACGCTCCCAGGAGTAGAGGTCAGGATGTGGCCTCTACTCGGGGCGATACTGGGACGGTGCAGAAAACCTCCGCCCGGCTGCTGTCGTTGCTCTCGCTGCTCCAGGTGCGCAGGGACTGGCCTGGAGCGCTGCTGGCCGAGCGCCTCGACATCAGCCCGCGCACCGTGCGCCGCGACGTCGACCGGCTGCGTGAGCTCGGCTATCCGATCGTGGCCGTCAAGGGTCCCGACGGCGGTTACCGGCTTGAGGCGGGTACGCAGTTGCCGCCGTTGCTGTTCGACGACGAGCAGGCCGTCGCGCTGGCCATCGCGCTCCAGACCGCCACCGGCGCGGGCATCGAGGAGGCGGCGGCCCGCGCGCTGGCCACCGTGCGGCAGGTGATGCCCGCCCGGCTGCGCCACCGGATCGACGCTCTCCAGATCACCGCTGTCGACAGGCATCAGCCGGAGCCGCAGGTCGACAGCGGGGTGCTGCGGTCGCTCGGCGCCGCCGTACGCGCCGGGGAGGTTCTGCGTTTCGACTACGCGGGCCAGGACGCACCGCGCCGGGCGGAACCCCACCACCTCGTCACCTGGGGCGGGCGCTGGTACCTCGTGGCGTGGGACCTCGACCGGGAGGACTGGCGCACCTTCCGCGCCGATCGCATCACGCCCCGCACCCCGGGCGGACCCCGCTTCACGCCCCGCGAGCTGCCCGGCGGAGACGTCGCGGCCTTCGTGACCGGCCGGTTCCGCGGCTCCGGCGGCTCAGGAGGCTGGCCCTGCCAGGGCGAGGTCATCCTCTCCCTGCCCGCCGCGGCCGTCTCCCCCTACGTCCGCGACGGTGTCGTCGAGGAGCTGGGCCCGGACCGCAGCAGGCTCATCCTGGGTTCGTGGTCGTGGATCGGGCTGGCGACGAGCGTCGGCAGGTTCGACGCCGACATCGAGGTCGTCGGCCCAGCCGCGCTCAGGGACGCCTTCGCGCGCCTGGCCACCCGCTATGCCGGGGCCGCGAGCGGCGGAAGCGCGCGGACGGCGTCGCCGCCACGCTGTCCATCTGACCGAGCTGCGGGCTCTGGCGTGGCATCGTCGTGTCGTGCGCGACAACCCTGACTACACGCTCGACGATCCCGCCCGCGTCCGTGCCCTGATCAGCGAGAACCCGTGGGCCGTCCTGGTCAGCCCGGCGGGTGGGCTGACCGCCTCACATCTGCCCGTCCTGCTGGAGGAGGGTCCTGAGCTGTCCCTGGTCGGCCATCTCGGCAGGCCCGACGACGAGCTGCACGAGCTCGGCCAGCACGAGGTGCTGATGATCGTGCAGGGACCCGGCGGGTACATCTCGCCCGGCTGGTACGGCATCAGCCCCGCCGTACCCACCTACAACTACCTGACCGTCCACCTGTACGGCAGGCCGGAGGTCCTCGGCCCCGAGGAGACCTACCAGGTCCTCATGGACACCGTGGCCCGCTACGAAGGCGCGCCGGCGGACAGCGGCTACGCGCGTTCCATCGCCCCAGGCGCGGCCGGGTTCCGCCTGCGCCCGGACCGCTGGGTGGGCAAGGCCAAGCTGAGCCAGGACAAACCTCCAGCGGTGGTCGAGCGGGTCATCGACGCGCTCGGCACCGACCCCCGCTACGCCAACCCCGCGCTGGCCCGCGAAATGCGGCAGACCTAGACCAGGGCGTCCGCGAGGGGGCTGCGGAAGTACAGGACAGAACGGCCCTCCCTCGCCCGGTTGAGCAGCCCGCAGGCGTGTAGTGCCGACAGGTGCTGGCTGATCGCGCTGGAGGTCACCTCGAAGCGCCGCGCCAGCTCTCCGGTCGAGACCGGGGTGTCGAGCTCCAGCAGCAGCCGTGCCCTGGTCGCCCCGAGCAGGTTGACCAGCGCGGCGGGAGCGGGCCGCGGCGCGAACTCCCAGACCGTGCCCCTGGCCCTGGCGGGGTAGCCGATCGTCGGCGTCGAGTCGGCGCTGATCGCCGTGACCGCGCCGCGCAGGAACAGGGACGGCTGCAGCACCAGCCCGCGACCGGCGATCCGGACGCTGTCGAACGGGAGCCGCCTGGGGTAGGTGAGCGTCAGGATGCCCTCTGACCACGACAGGCGGCTGTCGAGGTCCTCGAAGAGCCCGGCCGCTCCCCCGCGCGCCAGGCTCCGGCCTCGGTGGGCCAGGTCGGCGTCCAGTACGGCCCGCATACGCGGCCACCAGGGCTCGATGCAGGCCGTCCAGTAGGCCTCCAGTGCTGCGGCGATGCGCTCCAGCAGCGGTCCTGGCGGCTGGCGGAGCACGTCGGGCCTGGGCGCCCCGCCGTACGCGTCGTCGAAATGCCGCTCGACCACCTCGTGCGGGGTCGCGCGCAGCGCGGCCAGCTCCCCGGCGATGTCGGCGACGATCGACACCCCCGCCGGGGTGACGAAGTCCGGCAGCCAGCCCCGCCCGTGGCTGTAGAGGGCGCGCAGCACCTCGGTGTCGAGCCGCCCGAGCGCGTCGGCCGTGCGGCGGCGGAACGGCGTGTGCTCGGGGCGGAGCTCGGGGAAGAAGTGCACGCTGAGGCTGTAGACCGTCTCGAACAGCGGTGAGTAGCGGAACGCCATCTCGGCGAGGTCCTGAACGTCGAACGCGAAGTCCCCCATTTAAGCCATGCTCTAACACGATTCCGGCCGCCTCGACGGCGGGGTGGACTCTGCGCATGACGCTCACCCTTCGCGCGCTCGCCGCTGCCACCCTGGTCAACTGCGTGGGCAACGGGCTCTTCATGACGGTCAGCGCGCTGTACTTCACCCAGGTGATGGGGCTCAGCCCGGCCCAGGTCGGGCTCGGCCTCGGCGCCGCGGGCCTGTCCGGGATCCTGGCGGGCATCCCGCTCGGCCGCCTCGCCGACCGCTGGGGCTCGCGCCGCCTGCTGATCGTGCTGCTCGTCCTCGAAGGCGCCGCGGTGCTGCTGTATACGCAGGTCAGCGGGTTCGCGCCGTTCGTGGCGCTGGTCTGCCTGGTGACGTTCCTCGACCGGGGCTCGACGGCGGTGCGGAACACGCTGGTCGCCGCCTCGTTCGCGCCTGAAGCCAGGGTCGGGGGCCGCGCCTTCATCCGGGCGGTGATCAATGCCGGGGTCGGGGTGGGCTGCGCGCTGGCCGCGCTGGCGCTGCAGGCGGGCACCCGGCAGGCCTACGAGCTGGTCGTGGTCGCCGACGCGGCGACCTTCCTGGTCGCTGCCGTCCTGATGCGCAAGGTCCCGGAGCCGGTACGGCAGGCGAAGGAGGCCCGCGGCGGGCGCAACGCGCTGACCGACGCGCCCTACCTGCTGGTCACGGCGCTCAACGCGGTCCTGTGCGTGCAGATCGCGGTGCTGGAGTTCGGGCTGCCGCTGTGGATCGTCCGGGCGACGGACGCGCCGCCCGTCATGGTCGCGGCCGTCCTGGTGACCAACACGGTCATGTGCGTGCTCTTCCAGGTACGAGCCAGCCGGGGCATCACCGGCGTGAGGAAGGCGGCCCGGGTGTGCGCGGGCTCCGCCGTCCTACTGGCCGTAGCCTGCCTGCTGTTCAGCGGCGCCGGGAGCGGGGGCGCACTCGCCGCCGTGCTGCTGTTGCTGGCCGGAGCCGTCGTCCAGACCACCGCCGAGCTCTACTCGACTGCCGCGAGCTGGGCACTCAGCTACGACCTCGCCGACCCCGCCTCCCCCGGCGCCTACCAGGGCCTGTTCAGCACCGGCCAGGCAGCGGGCATCCTCCTGGGCCCAAGCCTGGTCGCCGCCACCGCACTCCAGCACGGCCCCGCCGGATGGCTGATCCTGGCGGCCCTGTTCGTGGCGGCGGGAACGGCGATGATCCCGGCCACCCGCTGGGCGACGTCATAGAGCCCTCCTGTTAGCGGGCTCGGTGACTGGCACGAGCGGGTCGGCAAGGCCGCCTGCTTGTAAGATCTTGGGATGTTGCGACTCACCGACTTCATCATCGACTGCCCGGACGCGATGAAACTGGCGGCCTTCTACGCCGAGGTGACGGGCCGGCCGATCAAGGAGGGCAGCCGCGAGGACTGGGCGGGTGTGCAGTTCGGCGAGATCGAGCTGGCCTTCAACCCGGTGGAGGACTACCGCCCCCCGCGGTGGTCCGACAGCGAGCACCCCAAGCAGTTCCACCTCGACTTCGAGGTCGACGACATCGAGGCGGAGCAGAGCCGCGTCCTGGCGCTCGGCGCGTCCCTGGTGCAGGACTTCCTCGACGAGGAGGGCTACGGCTGGCGCGTCTACACCGACCCCGTCGGCCACCCCTTCTGCCTGTGCCACAACAAGGGTGTCGTCTGGACCGACGGGGAAATCATCTGGCCCGAGCGCGGCTAGGCGTTATCCTGGTGGCGGAGTCAGGACGCGCACGCTCCTCGTCGCTGCCACCGCCGCCCACGCCGGACGGTTGGCGCCGTCGGCCAAGGTCCCTCGGGCCCGCGCTGGTCTGGCATTGCCCGCTGATCGCATGAGCGTCGTCGTAGGCAGGGCAGCGTGGGTGCCGTGCCGGAGAGCCGACATCCATGCCGAAGAACAGCAGCGCCGCCCGCCGCGAGCAGGCCCGCGCCCTCGCCGCAGCCCGGGGCATCACCTACACCCACGCCCTCCGCCTCCTCGGCGAACGGCGACACCACGAGTCGGCCCTCCTCCATCGCGCCCTCGGCGGCGCCCTTTCCGAGGCGATGGTGTTCGGGCTGGGCGGCGGGGTCGGGTTCATGTACTTCGTGTTCGAGTACCAGGGCCAGGTGCAGCCGACGATGACCGTCGTGGCGCAGGCGCACCCCGCGCCGATGATCCCGCTCGCCCTCGACCGGGCGTCCGTCCCGCACGAGGTCAGGCAGACGGGCTCGGCCAAGGTCGCCGAGCGCAACCTGCGCGAGGCCCTGGCGTCCGGACGTCCGGCGATCTGCCGGGTCGGCCGCTTCCAGCTCCCTTGGCGTCCTGACCTGCCCTTCCCCGACCCGGTGGACGTCGCGGTCACCGGCCTCGACGGGGAGACCGTGTCCGTCGACGACGACGGGCCGCACGAACTCCCGCTGGCGGAGTTCATGGCCGCCTGGTCGGCGCTCAGGAAGGACCGGCACCACCTGATCGAGATCACCGGGCAGCCGGGCGGGCCACCGGACGTCGCGGGGGCGATCAGGGGTACGGCGGCCAAGCTCACCGGTCCGGTGCTGGGCAACACCTTCGACGTCAACTTCGGGCTGTCGGGCATGCGCAAGCTGGCAGCGCAGCTCGCCGACACCACGGGCAGGCAGGGCTGGGCGCGGCGCTTCCCCGACCGGGAGGCGGTGCTGACCCGGCTGCACGACTGCCTGGAGGTCGAATACACCGCACCGGGCGCGAGCCGTCCGCTCTACGCCGACTTCCTCGCCGAGACCGGCCACACCGAAGCCTCGGCCGCGTACCGGGCTGCCGGGGATCGGTGGTCGGCCGTGTCCACCGCCGCCAGGCGTTTCGACCCGCTGGAGCGGGTGGCTGAACGCGTGGCGCTGGCCGTACAGCAAGAAGAAGAGGCGGTGCGGGCGCTCGGTCAGGGCTGACTGCGGCGGGCGTAGGCGCGTGCCGCGCGGGCGCGGTCGCCGCAGCGTACGGAGCACCAGTGGCGGCGGCCGTGCCGCAGCAGGTAGCGGTTGCAGGGGCTGGAGCCGCAGGCGGTGAGCCGCTCGGCGTCCTCGCTGGTCAGCAGGTCGGCGGCGTTCGCCGCCAGCGCGGCCAGGGCGCGGTCGAGGATCTCGTTGGTGGGGCACGGCGTCGCCCGGTAGGGGCCGTTCTTCTCGTCCCACTGCAGCAGCGCGGCCGTCGGGGCCTTGCTCAGCGCGTCGTTGACGGCAGACAGCGCCCCCGGCAGGGCGGGCACCCCGGCCACGCGGGCGGCGAACAGCGACCTGAGGTGTTCGCGCAGCGAGCGCAGTTGCGTCGCGCACATCTCCTGCACCCCGGCGTCGACCGGGGCGAGCCCGCGCTCGGCGAGCCACTCGTTGGTGCCCGCCGGGGTGCCGATCAGGTCGACGTACTGCCCGCCGGGCAGCGCGATGGCGCTGTTGACGAAGTCGATGGCGAGGTAGTCGTCAGCTCCCGGCGCGGGCGGCAGCACGGCGTCGTTCATGTCTCTCATGGTACAGCTTGCGCTCATCCGTGAGGTACGACTAGGGTCCATCACGGATAGACCACTCCCCAAACGTGAGGTCCTGTGATGACTGCTTTCCCGGTCCGTGTCTTCGGTGGTCCGACCGCCCTGTTCGAGTACGGTGGCCTGCGCTTCCTGACCGACCCGACCTTCGACGGGCCAGGCGACTACGAGGTGCCCGGCGGGCGCCTGACCAAGACCACGGACTCCCCCGGCGCACCCGGTGAGGTCGACGTGGTGCTGCTCTCGCACGACGAGCACCCCGACAACCTCGACACCTCCGGCCGGGCCCTGCTCGCCGACGTCCCCCTCACGCTCACCACCCCCGGCGGCGGCGAGCGGCTCGGCAAGGGCGCCAGGGGGCTGGCCGACTGGGAGTCGATCGAGCTGGAACGGCCGGGCGGCGGCGTCGTCACCGTGACGGGCGTGCCCGCCATTCACGGCCCCGGCGCCCGCGAGGACGTCGAGCCGGTCACCGGCCAGGTCGTCGGCTTCGTCCTGACCGGGCAGGACCTGCCCACGGTCTACGTCAGCGGCGACAACGCCTCCCTCGACGCGGTCAGGCAGATCGCCGAGCGGTTCGGCCCGGTGGACACCGCGATCATGTTCGCCGGGGCGCCGCGCTTCGACGTGCTGTTCGACGGGGAGGTGATCGTGCTGGACAGCGCGCAGGCGGCCGAGGCGGCCGCGATCCTCGGCGCCCGCCGGGTGGTGCCCGTCCACTACGAGGGCTGGGCGCACTTCACCGAGGGCCGCGACGCCCTGCTGGCCGCCTTCGCAGCCGCGGGCCTCGCCGACCGCCTCGACCTGGCGTGACCGCTTCCGCACCTGTCCTGGTCCCGGCGCTCCCCGGCCCCGAGGCTCAGCGCCGGGTTCTGCGTGTCCTGGTGGCGGCCCAGGTGCTGAGCGGCGCGGGGCTGGCGGCGGGCGTGACCGTCGGCGCTCTGCTGGCGCAGGAGATGTTCGGCTCCACGAGCCTGGCCGGGCTGCCGAGCGCGGTGGGCACCGCGGGTTCCGCGCTGGCGGCCGTCGTGGTCGGGCGCGTCTCGCAGGCTCGCGGGCGGCGGCCAGGTCTGGCCGGTGGTTACCTGGCCGGGGCCGTCGGCAGCGCGGGCGTGATCGCCGCGGCGGTCGCGGGCAACGCGGTGTTGCTGATGGTCGCGTTGTTCGTCTACGGGGCGGGGACGGCCACCAACCTGCTGGCGCGTTACGCGGGTGCCGATCTGGCCGCCCCATCGCGCCGGGCGCGGGCCGTGTCCACCGTATTGGTCGCGACCACCCTGGGCGGGGTGGTCGGCCCCAACCTCGCCGCACCCACCGGCGCCCTGGCCGACACTCTGGGCATCCCTTACCTGGCCGGGCCGTTCCTGCTGGCCAGTGCGGCGTACGGCATAGCGGCCCTGGTCCTGACCGTGTGGCTGCGCCCCGACCCGCTGCTGCTGGCCCGCGCCCTGGAGGTGCCGGACGTCCCGCACGCGGTGCCGCCGCGTGCGGGCGTCCGAGCCGGTCTCCTGGTGGGGGTGCTGGTCATGGCGCTCACGCAGGTGGTCATGGTCGCGATCATGACGATGACGCCGGTGCACATGCACGGCCACGGGCACGGCGCGGCGGCCTCCGGGCTGGTCATCGCGCTGCACATCGGCGCGATGTACCTGCCGTCGCCCCTGACCGGATGGCTCGTCGACCGGTACGGCAGGCTCACCGTCGCCGCCGCGTCCGGAGTGGTGCTCCTGGCGGCGGGCGTCGTGGCGGCGAGCGCTTCCGCCGGGTCGGTCGCGGGGTTCGCGGTGGCGCTGGTGCTGCTGGGCGTGGGCTGGAACCTCGGGGTCGTCTCCGGCACCGCGATCGTCACCGACGCCGTGCCGCTGGCCACGCGGGCCAGGACGCAGGGGCTGGTGGACGTGTGCATCGCCGTCGCCGGGGCGGGTGGCGGGATGGTCTCGGGGCTCGTCGTGGCGGGTGTGGGCTACCCGGCCCTCGCCCTCGGCGGCGGCCTCCTGGCCCTCGTCATCGTCCCGGCGGTCCTGGCCGCCAGAAAGCGATCACCCGGCGCTCACGGGCGGGGCTCCAGCCGTTGAGGCAGGCCGAAGGCCGCGAAGACGTCGGGGTCCTGGAACACCGAGTTCCGGCTGATGCCCTCCGCGGTGACGGTGAAGACCTGGAGCGTGTGCAGGCCGTACCCGTCGCCGCTGCGCACGTAGGCGGCGAACCCAGGCTGGCCGCCGTTGGCGGTGATCTCCTGGAGGATCCAGTCCTTGCCCGCCGCCTCGAAGACCCACTCCATGAACAGCCCGTAGTTGCCGCGACCGGCGAACCAGTTGAGCATCGGCGGCATCTCCATGACGACGTCCTCGGTGAGCAGCCGCTTGAGGCCCTCGACGTCGGCCAGCTCGAACGCCCTCATGTAGCGGTCGACCCAGACCCGCTGCTCGGCCGCCGACGGCTCGACGACCCCTTCCTGCCGGGCCTCGACCTCCTTCAGGCGGGTACGTGCCCGCTGGAGGGAGCTGTTCACCGACACGACGGTGGTGCCGAGGATGTCCGCCGCCTCGGACGCGGAGAAGCTGAGCACGTCACGCAGGATCAGCGCACCGCGCTGGCGCGCCGACAGGTGCTGCAGGGCCGCGGCGAACGCCAGGCGCAGGCTGCTGCGGTCGATCACTGCCCCGGCCGGGTCGCCCGCGACCAGCAGCGAGTCCGGCAGGGGCTGGAGCCAGGCGGCGTGCTCCCCCTGGACGAGCGGCCCGAGCGGATCCGACGCGGCCACCAGCCCGGACGGCAGCGGCCGGCGGCCGTGGACGTCCAGGGCGGTCAGGCAGGCGTTCGTCGCGATCCGGTAGAGCCAGGTGCGCAGCGAGCTGCGCGTCTCGTCGTACTGCTCCCGCGCCCGCCACGCCCGCAGATAGGTGTCCTGGACCAGGTCCTCCGCGTCGTGCGCCGAGCCGAGCATCCGGTAGCAGTACGCCAGCAGTTCCGTACGGAACGGCTCGATCCGCCGATCGAAGCCCTCAGTCACGCCACGCCCCATCTCATCCATACGGAACCCTGCTCCACAACGTACCCGCGGTCAGCTCGCAGGCGTCAGCACCGGGCTGTTGTGGTAGGCCGCGATCAGCCACCGGCCGTCGCGCTTCTCGAAGACCCACGTGGCGTTCACCCGGCGCGGCTCGTCCGGCACCTCGGTCTCGCCCGCGAACAGGATGGCCGACTCGCTGATGACGATCGCCCCGTCCCTGCCGACGAAGCGGATGCTGAGCTGCCTGTTGTAGGTCGAGCTGCCCTTGAGCGGCCCCTCGAAGCCCAGCGCCATGCTCTTGCGGATCACCTCACGGCTGTCGCGCAGCGAGCCGGGCATGATGGCGGTCGCGTCCTCGGCGTAGTCGGCGACCATGCCGTCGGCGTCGCCGGCCTCCCACGCCTTGTAGGACTGGGCGAGCACGGCCTGGATGGCGGCCTGGTCGTCCACACGGCTGTCTGTCATCGGGTGCTCCCTTGTACGCGGTTCGCCGGGTTTTCCGGCGAGCTCGTGAGTACATACCGGGAGCACGGCCGAAACTCATCGCGCCGGGGAGAATTTTTCCAGCGACCGGTACGTATGGAACCCGCGCCCGCTCTTCCGCCCGGTGTGTCCGTCCGCCACCAGCCCGGCCAGCAGCTCGCAGGGCTCATATCCCGTGTCGCCCGTGCATGCGAGCAGCACGTGCAGCGAGTCCACCACGGTGTCCAGCCCGATGAGGTCCGCCGTGCGCAGCGGCCCCATGGCATGCCCGAAACACTCCTGGAAGACCCGGTCCACCGCCACCGCGTCAGCCGTACCCTCCTGGACCACCCGGGCCGCGTCGTTGACCGTGGCCATCAGCACCCGGTTCGACACGAACCCCGGCGCGTCACGGACGACGATCGCCTGCTTGCCCATCGCGTCGAGCAGTTCTGTCGTACGGCGCAGCGTCTCGGCTGAGGTGTGCGGCGACCTGATCACCTCGACCGCGTCCTTCAGCGGCGCCGGGTTCATGAAGTGCGTGCCGATGACCTGGGCGGGTCGCCGGGTGTAGGAGGCCAGCCGCGTGATCGGAATGGCGGACGTGCACGACGCGAAGACGGCCTCCGGCGGGCAGACCTCGTCCAGCTTCCGCAGCACGGCCTCCTTGACCGGGATCCGCTCGCGCACGCATTCCACGACGAAGTCGGCCTCACGCAGCTCGGTGAGGTCGCGAACCCAGCGCACCCCCTGGTCAGTGCCCTTGGACGTACGGCCCAGCAGGCGGCTCATGCGGACGCCGTCGCGCAGACGCGCGGGCCCGCTGTCCAGGGCCGCGGGGTCGCTGTCGACCACCACCACCCGGTGTCCCGCCTCGGCCGCGCACTGCGCCACCCCGACCCCCATGGTCCCCGCGCCGACGACGCCGATCATGAGCAGACCACCCGCACCGGACCGGACGCGGCAGGAGAACTGCCGGTGTAGCCGAGGAGCAGGGCGTCCCCGGTCTGGCTCAACACCTCGAATCCGCTGAACCTCAGGTTCACGAGCATGACGCGGTTGACCTCCGTAGGGACGAACTCAGCGGTGGGGCGGCGGCCGGCGGCCAGCGCGTCCCGCACCAGATGACCGATCAGCGCCGGTCCCACCCCGCGTGACATCACCCGGCAGGACAGCAGGAGGAGCCGGAGGCAGCGGGTGTCCTCGCGGTCCTCGGTGAGGGCGAGCCCCACCGTCCCGTAGGCGCCGAAGCGGTCCGTGAGATCGGCGACGAGCACACGGTGGGACGGCGAGTCGCACAGCGCGCGCAGCTCCGCCAGGTCGTAGGTGCGGCCGGTGGTGTTGAGCTGGTGCGTACGCACGGTCAGCTCCCTGGCCCGCACGAGATCGTTCTCCCCGGCCCTGCGCACGGTCAGCTCCAGACCGAGCGTGGCGAGGAACTCCGCCGGGGGCCCGGCGTAGCTCTCCTTGGCCCGCCTGCGCTCGGCCTCCCGCCGGTAGAGCAGCCGCCGCTGCCGCGACTCGGCCGTCACCGGCCCCGTGCGGAACTCCGGCAACTCGGCCAGTGACCCCGCCGCCTCCGCCGGATAGGTCCGTACGGCGGGCAGCGCGGCGCTCACCTCGGCACGTTCCAGCGGGTCGTTGTCGATGAACGCCACGCTGTCGACGCCGATGCCGAGGGTGTCGGCGATCCGGCGCAGGGCCTCCGACTTGGGCCCCCAGCCGATCTCCTCCACCGTGAACAGCCCGTCCAGCCCCTTCGCGACCAGGTGGTCCATGGCCTGCTTGCGGTCGCCCCGGCTGGCCACGGCGTGCAGGACGCCCCGCTCGTCCAGGGCGCGAAGCGCGGACACCGCCTCGTGGAACGGGACAGGCCTGTCCCCTTCGAGCACCGTGCCGTCCCACAGGGTGTCGTCCAGGTCCCACACGAGGCACTTCACGGTCGTGGTCATAGGGCGGTCTCCTCGAAGTCACGCGTGTGGCGGCGCAGCAGCCGGTCGGCGATGTGCAGCTCCAGGACGTGGGCGGAGCCCTCGATGATCTCCATGACCTGCGCGTCCCTGGAGAAGCGCCCGACGGCGCTGTCCGGCTCGCAGCCCGCCGAGCCGAGGAGCTGCACCGCGGAGCGGCTGACCGAGGCGGCCGCGCGGGCCGCCGCGTACTTGGCGGTGATGGTGGCGTTCACGGCGTCGGGGGTGCGCTCGGTGCGCAGCCGGGTGGCGTGCGCGCACAGTTCGCGCGCCCCGGCGCTCTCCACGGCGGCGCGCGCGAGTTGCGCCCTGACCACCTGGTGCTCGGCGAGCGCCGTCCCGCCCTGGGTGCGGCCGACGGCGTGCGCTGCCGCCTTGTCCAGGCAGGACTCGGCCATGCCGACGCATCCCCAGGCGACGGTGAACCGCCCGTGGTCCAGGGCGGTGGCCACGACGTGCGACAGGCCCAGGCCAGGGGGCGCCACCAGGTTCTCGCGCGGCACCAGGACGTCGTCGAAGCGCACGTGCGCGATCTCGGCGGCCCGCATGCCGAGCTGCCCCTCGACGGGTTCGCGCCGCACTCCTGGCAGCCCTCCGTCGACGAGGACGGTCGTGGGACGGCCGGCGGAGACGCCGAGAACCAGGAAGACGTCCGCGATGCGGCCGAAGGTGACCCATCTCTTCGTGCCGGTCACGTGCAGCCAGTCGCCGTCCTCGCGGACCTGGGTGCGCACGGCGGCCAGGTCGGTGCCCGCTCCGGGTTCCGTGGCGGCGAATCCGGCGATCGTGCTTCCCGCCGCCAGGCCGGGCAGCCAGCGGGCGCGTTGCGCCTCCGTTCCCCAGCGGGACAGCGCGGCCGCGACCATCGCCTGGACGGTGACCAGGCCGCGCAGCGCGCTGCAGGCCCCGCCGATCCTGGCGCAGAGCTCCCCCAGGTCGGCCTGGCCGCCGCCGAGCCCGCCGTACCGGACCGGGATGTCGGCGCCGAGCAGTCCCGTCCTGGCCAGGGCGCGGCGGACGTCCTCCGGCAGGCGGCCCTGCCGGTCCCAGTCTCCGGCGCACGCGGCCGCGAAGCGCGCGAAGCGGGCGGCCGACGGTCCGATCCCGGTGTCGCTAGAGGCTCCCGCCACGGGCCACCTCCGAGGCGGTCTTCTTCCTGACGAAGGCGGCGACGCTGGACGCCGTGCGGAAGTTGTCGAGGCTCAGGTCGTCCACGTCGATCTCGAAGCCGAACCTGTGCTCCAGGAACGTGACCAGTTCCAGGGCGAACAGGGAATCCACGATCCCCTTGGCGAAATAATCGTCGTCGGGGCCGATGTCCTGCCCCAGCGCGGATTCGAGGAACTCCCGAATCTCCACGTCAATTTCCTGCTTCACGCTCTTCCTGCCCTCAGAGAAGGTGTGCGGTTTGCCCGTCGCCGATTTCGGCGAGCAGCATGCTCCACGCCGCGACCGGGCTCGTACTGACCACGACGACGCGGTCTCCGTCGGCCAGATGCTTGTCCTCCCGCGCGGTGTAGAGGTTCAACAGCGAGTCGTTGGAGCCCAGATGCCCGTAGCGCCGCAGGTTCTCCGTACAGGACGGCAGGAGTTCCACCCCCAGCGCGTCCTGCACGAACGCGTGACCGCCTGCGGACAGGTTCTGTACGGCCAGCCCGGCCAGGTCGCCCGCCCGCATCCCGCTGCGTTCCATGAGGCGTTCGAGCAGGCCGCGCAGCCTGTTGCGCGACTCCACGGCGAGGCGGAAGGAGTAGGCGGCGGTGTCGCGGCACTCCTCGCGCCACTCGGCCACCGGCCGGTCGCGGAAGTCGACGCGGAACAGGTCCCAGTAGGACCCGTTCGTCTCCTGGAGCAGGTCGAGCACCCGGACGGGTCCGGTGCGGGCGAGGACGAGCGCCTGGCCGCTGTCGCCGTTCAGGGTGACCGGGTGGCGGTAGCGGCCCGGGGTCGCCGGTTTGCTGCCGTGGGCCACCAGCACGTGGCGCAGCGCTGGGTCGGCGGCGAGCAGCCCGCGCGCGGTCAGGAGCGCGGGGGTCAGGGAGGCGCAGCCCAGGCCGCCCACCGAGAAGGTGAGGGCATCTTGCAGGCCGAGCGCGTCCTGGAGCCGGGTCGCCTCCGAGGTCAGCAGGTCCTGCGGGGCTCGCGACTCCACCAGGATCAGGGCGTCGACGTCCTCGGGCCGAAGCGCCGCGTCGGCCAGGACCTGACGGGCGGCTGCGGCCGCCAGGTCGTGGTCGCCGAGGGCGTCGTCGGCCAGGACCCGCTCGATGCCCAGGCCGTTCATGGTCTCCCGCTCCTGCGGGGTGAGGGCGGGGATCTCGGAGAGGGGCGTGGACCGTTCTGGCAGGTGCCAGGCCGCGGCGAGGACGGCCAGGGGTGCGGCCATGTCAGCGGTCCCCGGCGAGCTCGGCGAAGGCGTCGGCGAGGTGGTCGGCGAGTTCCTCCATGCGGTCGCCGGGAAGCTGACCGTCGTGCACGAGGTGGATGACCAGCTCGCCGTCGCTCAGCATGGAGTTCACCGCGACCGGGAACCAGGCGACCAGCGAGCGGTGCTCGACCATGAGCGGCACGGACCGGATCCAGGCGGCGCCGCCGCCTACCCGGATCGCCTCTCCCCCGGTCGCGGTGTGCTCGACCATGACGGCGGGCTCGGGGAGCGCGCGGATCCGCGCGGTAGCCGGGGTGTCGGCGCTGAGCTGGCGCAGGATGCCGTAGCCGACCCCGTCGTTGGGCACGGCGGCCAGGGCGTCGGTGACCGGCCCGAGGGCGTCGTCGGCCCGCTGCCCGTCCGCGACCGGGACCACTGCGGGGTAGGAGTTGGTGAACCAGCCGATCGACCGGGACCTGCCTGACGGGCGGAAGGCGTTGTGGGTGGCCTCGCCGACCAGCATGAGGTAGGCGTCTGCCCGTCCCGTCCACCGGCTCCAGGCACAGGCGACCGCGGCGGTCGCAGCGGTACGGCCGGCCGTACCGCTGGTGGCGAGCGCCTTGGCGACGCGGTCGGCGGGCACCACGCGGCGCAGCACTTCCGGGGCTCCGGGAACGCTCGACGGTTCGAGGCCGGTGGGCAGCCCGCCCGCTGACTGGCCGCCCTCCAGGACGGCGGCCCAGTACCCGGCCTCCGCGGCGAGTTCGTCGCTGGCGGCCATCGCGGTCAGGTGCCTGCTCCACCGGCTCCAGGCGGTGCGGGCCGCGGGGTCCTGGCGGGGGTCTGGCGCGGAGTCGCGCAGCGCGGCGTTGAAGTCCTCCAGCAGCGGGACGGCCGAGGTGTGGTCGTAGGCGAAGTGGTGGACGATCATGGTGAGCAGGGCGGTGCGGGCGGGACCCCTGTCATAGAAGCGCATCCGCAGCATCGCGCCCCTGCCGGGGTCGATGTCCTTCAGCAGCTCGTCCCTGTCGCCCGCCAGCACCGCGAGTTCCGCGCTCTCGCCCATGGCGGGCAGCACCGTGACGTCCAGGACGTCGTCCGGGCGGGCGGTGCCCACGTCGATCCGCCACCCTGCGGAGTTGCGCCGCAGCCGGTAGCGGAGCGGTTCGTGGAGGTCGAGGAGGGTGGCGACCGCGTGCCGTACCGCGTCGCTCCGCACTCCTGCGGCGAGCTCCAGGACCTCCGCCACGACGAAGTCCCTGGCGTCCTCCTGGGCGTGGTTCAGCATGCCGTACATGAGGGGGGTCAGCGGGATCGGCGTCGTGGGCGGGGAGTCCGCGGGCGTGGGCAGCGCTCCGGCGGCGAGGGCACGCAGGGTGGGCCGTTCGAGGACGTCCTGCGGGGTGATCGACAGGCCCGCGCTCTCGGCCCGTGCCGCGACCGCGACGCTCAGCAGGGAGTCCCCGCCGATCGCGAAGAAGTCGTCGCCGGGGTTCACCGTCTCGCGGCCCAGCAGGTCGGCCCAGATCAGGGCGAGCGTCCGCTCGGGGTCGGAGGTGCCGTCTGCCGTCCGAGGTGCCATGTCCGTCATCCTTTTCCGGTCGGTCTTCGCGTTGGGCGTCTGGGGCAGCCGGTCGTGGATGACGATCCGGGTGGGGACCATGTGCGCGGGCAGCCGTTCCGCCAGCCATTCGCGGATCGCGTCGGGGGCGAGCCGTTCTCCTGCGACGTGCCCGGCCATGCGGACGGCGCCGCGCGGGCCGGTGTCGGGCAGGATCGCGGCCTCGCGCACGCCGGGGTGTTCGAGCAGGACGCGCTCGATCTCGGCGGGTTCGACGCGGTTGCCGCGGATCTCCAGTTGCTGGTCGCCGCGGCCTTCGAAGGCGAGGTCACCGTCCGAGCCGAGCGTGGCGAGGTCTCCGGTCCTGTACATCCGGGCTCCAGGGCGTTCGGAGAACGGGTCGGCGACGAAGCGGGTGGCGGTGACGCCGGGGAGCCCGTGGTAGCCGCGGCCGACGGCCACCCCGCCGATGTACAGCTCGCCCCGCTCGCCTGGCGCGCAGGGTGTGCCGTCGGGGCGAAGGACGTAGGCGGAGCAGTTGTCCACGGGGCGGCCGATGCCGGGCAGGGTGTCCGCAGGGCCGGGGGCCACTTCCGCCCAGGTGGAGACGACGGCGCACTCCGACGGGCCGTACATGTTGATAGTCCGGAAGGGCGCGTGTGCCGGAGGCCGTACCCGCAGCCGATCACCCCCGATGCCCAGCACCCGGAGCCGCAGGCCGGGCACGTCAGGGAGGTCGGCCAGCACCATCTCGCCGAGGGGGGCCGCCAGGGAGGTCACGGTGATCTGCTCCCGCGCCATCCAGCGCAGCAGGTCGGCGGGCGGGCGCGCGGCGTCGTGCAGGACGTGCAGGACGGCGCCCCGGGTCAGCGCCGAGAGCGTCTCCAGGACGGCGGCGTCGAGTCCGGGGGCGAGGACCTGGGCGACGCGGTCCTGCGGGCCGAGGTCCGTGGTCGCCGCGTACCAGGCGAGCAGGTTGTCGAGGGCGGCGTGGGTGATCTCGCAGCCCTGCGGCCTGCCGGTGGTTCCCGAGGTGTGCGCGATGTAGGCGAGGGCGTCGGGCAGCGGGTCCGGCGGGAGGACGACGTCGCGAAGGTGGCTGCCCGCGACGGGGATCACCTCGGTTCCGGCCGGGGGCCGTTGTCCGTCGCCCAGGACGGTGAGCGGGCGGCCGAGCCCGGCCAGCAGCCCGTCCACGCGGGCGTCGGGCAGTTTCGGGTCGATCGGCGTGAAGGCCCCGCCCGCCTTGAGTACGCCGAGCCATCCGGTCACGAGGTCCGGGCCGCGCCCGGCGACGACGGGAACGGGGGTGCCCGGAGTGACGCCCGCGGCGACCAGCCGCCGCGCGAGGTTGTCCGCCCGGGAGTCCAGCTCTCCGTAGGAGAGGGTGCGGCCCGCCTCGGGGTCGACCACGGCGGGCCGGTCGGGCTGCTGGGCGGCCCACCGTTCCACGGCCCGGTGCGCGGGCAGCGCCGCGACCGGCCGCTCCTGGCCGCGCAGCACGCTGGTTCGTGCGCCCGGCGCCTTGGCATCGAGTTCGGCCAGCCGACGATCGGGAGTGGCCATCGCCGCGCCGACGAGGTCCTGGAAGAACGCGACGAGCTGCTCCGCCGTCGAGAGGTCGAACAGGTCGACGGCGTACTCCAGATACCCGTTCATCGGGCTGTCCGGCTCGTCGTTCATCCCGATGGTGAGGTCGACCTTCGCGGTGCCCGGGGCGACGCCGCCGATCGTGCCGCCGGCGGGAGCCAGGTCGAGCGAGGCCGGAGCGCTGAAGTGCCCGGCGGTGTTCTGATGGATGTAGGAGACCGTGAACACCGGGTGCCGTGCCGGGTCCCGGCGGCCGCCCAGGTCCGCGACGATCTTCCCGAACGGGATCTCCTCGTGGTCCAGCACCCCGGCCACCGTCCGCGCGCAGCGCCGCACCAGCTCGCGGAAGGTCAGTCCCCTCTCGACGCGGGTGCGGAAGGGCAGGGCGTTGTTGAAGTAGCCGATCAGCTCGTGGGTGTCCGGGTGGGAGCGGCCCGAGGTGGCGCCGCCGACCACCACGTCCTCCTGCCCCGCCCACAGGTGTAGCAGCGCGTCCACGACGGACAGCAGCGTGACGAAGGGGGTGACGCCCTCCTGCCTGCTGAACTCGCGGACCGCCAGGGCGTGCTCCGTGGAGAGGGCGAACTGCACCAGGCTGCCCGCGTGGGACTCGACAGCGGGACGCGGCCGGTCCAGCGGCAGCTCGGCGGTCGGCAGGTCAGCCAGTTCCTCGCGCCAGAACCGCAGCCCCGCCTCCAGCCGCTCACCGGTCAGCACCTCCCGCTGCCAGGCGGCGTAGTCGCCGTAACCGCAGGTCAGTTCAGGCAGTACGGCGGGCCGTCCGGTCACCCGGGCGGTGTAGCAGGCGCCGAGGTCGCGGAAGAACGTGGTGGGCGACCAGCCGTCGAACACGATGTGGTGCCACGTGCAGAGCAGGATGTGCTCGTCGTCGGCCACCCGCAGCAGGATCGTGCGGATGAGCGGGCCGGACGACAGGTCGAAGGGGGCGACGGCCTCGTCGTGGGCGAGCCTGCGTGCCTCCGCCTCAGGGTCTGCCGACCCGCGCAGGTCGACGACGGTGAGCGCGGGGGGCGGGGCGTCGAACAGCACGTAGGGGCGGCCCATGTCGTCCAGGACGCGGGTGCGCAGCACGTCGTGGCGTTCCACCACGTCGTGCAGGGCTGCCCGGAGCGCGTCGTGGTCGAGTGCGCCGCGGTGGCGCAGGTCGCCGGGGATGTTGTAGAGCGGCCCCGGCGGGGCCAGCCGGTCGAGGTACCAGAGCTGCTCCTGGTTGTAGGAGAGCGGGATCCTGGCTCCTTCCGGCAGCCGCGCGATCCTTCCTTCCGCGGGCGTGGTCGCGCCCTCTGCCCGGCGGGCGGCGATGAGTCCGGCCATCTCCCGCACCGTTCGGTGGGCGTAGAGGTCGGCGAAGGTGGTCCGTACGCCGAAGTGGCTCTCGGACTCGCGGATGAAGGTGATGCCCGCGATGGAGCTGCCGCCGAGGGCGAAGTAGTCGGAGTCCGGGGTGAGGTCGGGGGCTTTGAGTATGCGGGACCAGAGGTCGGCGACGGCCTTCTGGATCTCCTCGTCGTCCAGTGCCGTGGGCCTGGGTGTGGTGTGCTGGGGTGGCTGGTACCAGGAGGAGTCCGGCTCGAAGGGGTACGTGGGGAGCTCGATGCGGGGGATTCCCGCGCCCTCGTAGTGGCGGTCCCAATTGATGGCCGCGCCCTGCTCGTAGAGCCGGGCCAGGACGTCGCTTTGAAGGGTGAGCACGGTGAGGTCCGGGGCGAGCTCGCTGATCCGGCGGGACAGGACGCCGCCGGTGCCGAGCTCCAGGAGGAGGGCGCCGTCCCGCTCGAAGTCCCGTACCGCGCGGCGGAGCCCGGCGTCGTCGACGTCTCCGGTGCGTGTCAGGTTGGCCGCTTCGCGCAGGGCGTCCTCTTCCGAGAGTTGTCCCCGGATGACCTTGACGGCGAGGTTGCCCGGTCCCGAGCCCACCAGCCTGCCGGTGTCCAGCCCCCGCGAGCGGACCAGCTCGTACAGCGCCAGGTGACGCCGCAGCAGGCCCTGCGCGTCGTCGCCGTCGCCGTCGCCGTCTCCGTCGCCGGAGAACAGCAGGACGAGGGGTGGTGCCCGGTCCGGGACCGGCTGCTCGGGGGCCTTCGTGTCCCGCAGCGCGTCGGCCAGTTCCGCGAGGTCGCCCACCGTGAAGGCCCGCCGCCACGGGTGGTCGTCGCGCCCCCGGTTGAGCGCGTGGGCGACGGTGGCGAGGTCGTCGTCCGTGGTTTTCAGGAAGTCTTCGAGGCTCCGCGCGTACCTGAGGTACGCCTCAGGGGAGGCGGCCGAGAGGGTGACCACCTCGGTGTCCGGGCGGGCGCGGTCCGGGCGTGGCAGGGGCCGGGGCGGCTCCTCCACCACGACGTGCACGTTGGTCCCGGTCAGGCCGAAGGAGCTGACCCCGGCGCGGCGCGGGCCCGGCGGCCACGGCTGGCTGCTGCCGGACACCCTCACCGGCCCCTCTGGGGTGAGGGACGGGTGCGGGGTGCGGAACCCGGCGGTCGGGTAGAGCGTGGCGTGCCGTACCCCGGCAAGGACCCTGAACAGGCCCGCCATGCCCGAGGCGTGGTCGAGATGTCCCACGTTGCCCTTGGCGCCGCCGATCAGCACCGGGTCACCGTTCCAGCCCGCGCCCTCCAGCGCCCGGCGCAGCGCGCCCACCTCCACCTGGTCGCCCAGCGGCGTGCCTGAACCGTGGCACTCGATGTATCCGGCGTCGGACACGGTCAGGCCCGCGTCCAGCCAGGCGGCGGTGAGCAGGTCGCTCTGGGCGTCCTGGCTGGGGGCGCTGAGCGCGGTCGCCCGGTAGCCGTTGTGGTTGACGGCGACGCCGCGCACCACCGCGTGGACGTGGTCGCCGTCGGCGAGCGCGTCGGCGAGCGGTTTGAGCAGGACGAAGCCGCCGCCCTCACCGCCCACGGTGCCGTCGGCCCCGGCGTCGAAGGGGCGGCACACGCCGCTCGGGGATTCGATGCCGGGCAGCGGGTCGTGCCGGGCGGCTGGCATGAGCAGCGCCTGCACGCTGAGCCCGCCCGCGATCGCGAGGTCAGCCCGCCCCTCCCTGAGGTGACCGACCGCGTCGGCGAGGGCGGCCAGGCTGCCGCTGCACGCGGTGTCCACGGCGAGCACCGGGCCCGTCAGGTCCAGCAGGTAGGCGACGCGGGCGGCGGTCCCGGCGGGCAGGGTCCCGAGGATCTGCTGCGGGTCGTCCTCGTGGAACAGGGTGGCGTACTCGGGGCGGGGCGCGCTGAGCACGACCGCCGTGCGCGTCCCCCGCAGCGAGCGGGTCGCGTACCCGGCGTTCTCCACCGCCCGGTGGACCAGCTGGAGGGTGAGCCGCTGGTGCGGGTCCATCAGCTCGGCCTCGCGGCGGGAGATGCCGAAGAACCGGTGGTCGAAGAGGTCGATCCTGTCGAGGTAACCGCCCGCCGCGTAGGCGGTGCCGGCGTCGCCGCCCGCGTGGCGGACCCGCCCGTCGGCCGGTTCGCCGACGCTGGTGCGTCCGGCAGCCAGCCCGTCGTGCAGGGTGTCCAGGTCGTCGGCGCCAGGAAGGGAGAAGGCCGCTCCGATGATCGCCACCGCGTCCCGGTTCATGTCGTTTCCTCGCCTCACAGTGCGTAGTCGCCTTCGTGGTCGGAGCCGGTCTGTTTCAGCAGCTTGGCCATGGCCTCGACGGTGGAGTGCTCCAGCAGCGCGGCCACCGGCACGGGCGCGTCGGCGAGCGCGGTGAGCCGCTGGGCGAGTTGCATCAGCGTCAGGGAGGTGCCGCCCGCCTCGAAGAACTTCTCCTGCACGCCGATGCCGTCGGCCCCGCGTTCCAGCAACCCCGCCCACACCTTGGCCACGGTCCGTTCCGCCTCGTCCCGTGCCGCGCGGTGCCGGGCGGGCGGGGCCTCGCCGACGACCCGCGTCTCCAGGGCGCGCCGGTCGACCTTGCCGTTGACGGTGTACGGCAGAGCCCGGTGCAACCTGACGACGTCGGGCACCAGGTACGGCGGCAGCCTGCGCGCCAGGTGCTCCCGAAGCTCGCGGACGCTCGGTGTGCTGCCAGCCACGGGCACGACGTGGGCCACCAGCCTGCGCGTCTGCGCCTCACCGACCGCCACGACGGCGGCCTGGGCCACCTCCGGGTGGCGGGTCAGCTCCCTCTCGACCTCGCCGGGTTCGACCCGGAACCCCCGTACCTTGACCTGGTCGTCCGCCCTTCCGCGGAAGACCAGCCCGCCGCCGGGCAGGCGGCGCGCCAGGTCCCCCGTCCGGTACATGCGGGCTCCGGGCGGCCCGTAGGGGCAGGCCACGAACCGCTCGGCGGTCAGCGCCGCCCGGCCGACGTACCCGCGTGCGAGCCCCTGTCCGCTGATGTACAGCTCGCCCGTCACCCCGTCGGGAACGGCCCGCAGCCGCTCGTCGAGCACCCACGCGCCGGTGCCGGGGATGGGTTCGCCGATCTCCGGTTCGCCGGCGCCGTCCAGCGGGGCGCTGATCGTGGCGGCGACGGTCGTCTCGGTCAGGCCGTACCCGTTGAACATCGCGCGGTCCGGAGCCCAGCGGGCGGCGACCTCACGCCTGCACGCCTCCCCCACGGCGAAGAGCGTCATTCCGGGCGGAAGGCTGCCGGGAGGCAGCACGGCCAGCGCGGCGGACGGAAGCGTCGCGTGCGTCACCCGGTGCTCGGCGAGGGTGCGGGCCAGGGGTGGCCCCACGAGGAGGTCCTCGGTGGGGGCGAGCACCAGCGCTGCCCCGGTGAAGAGGGCCATGGCCGTCTCCCAGAAGGCGCCGTCGAAACCGGCGGCGGCGAACTGGAGCACCCGGTCCCCCGGGCCGACGGGAGCGGAGCGGGCGGCTCCCGCGAGCATGCCGGTGATCCCGCGGTGGGTGACCGCGACCCCCTTGGGACGGCCAGTGGACCCCGAGGTGTAGATGACGAGGGCGAGGTGGTCGGGCAGCACCTGGACCTGCGGCGGCGTCTCCGGATAGGCCGGGAGGCCGTCGACGTGCAGGACCGCTACTTCCGGCGGGCACCAGTCGGCCCGCGTCGCCCCGTCGGTGAGGAGGAGGGTCGCGCCGGTGTCCTTCAGCATGGCGCTGAGCCGTTCGCCTGGGTGGGAGAGGTCGAGCGGCAGGTGCGCGCCGCCCGCCTTGAAGATCGCCAGCAGGGCGATCGTGTGGCGGATGCCCCTCGGCATGGCCAGGCCGACCGGCAGGTCCGGGCCCACGCCGTGCTCACGCAGGTGGTGGGCGAGCTGGTTGGCCCTGCGGTCCAGTTCGGCATAGGTCATGACCTGCGAGCCCTCGCGCAGGGCGGGCGCCTCGGGGGTTCGCGCGGCCTGCTCGGCGAACAGGTCGTGCGCGCATCGCGCGGGGGGTGCCGGGTCAGCCGGGGAACGTTCCTCGGCGGGCAGGGCCAGCTCGGCGACCCGCCGATCGCCGGGCGCGGAGAGCTGCGCCAGCAGCGCGCGTAACTGCCCCGCGAGCCGCCCCGCCGTACCCTCGTCGAACAGTTCGCTGTCGCAGCGGACCTCCAGCACCAGGGTGGACTCGGTGCGGACGTGGAGGGTCAGCGGGTAGTTGGTGGCGTTGGCGGTGTCCAGCGCGGTGACCCTCGCGTTGCCGTCGGCCAGCGTGGTGGGGTCGACCGGCAGGTTGTCGAAGGAGACCGCGGTGTCGAAGAGCGGGGCGCCGGGTGGGACCTCGGTGTGGGCGCGTTGTTCGTGCAGCGGGTGGATGTCGTGCTGCCTGGCCTCCGCCTGCTCCGCCTGGACCCGGCGCAGCCAGTCCTTCACCGAGGCCGCCCCGTCGACCCTGATCCGTACGGGCAGGGTGTTGACCAGCAGGCCGATGACGGACTCCACGCCCTGCGGCTCCGGGCCGCGGTGCGCCACCGTGGAGCCGAAGAGGACGTCGTCGTTTCCGCTGTGCCGCGCCAGCAGGAGCGCCCAGGCGGCCTGGATCACGGTGTTGAGGGTGAGCCCGCTGCTGCTGGCGAAGTTCTGGAGCGCGCTCTGGTCCAGCCGTTCCAGGTGCACCTCGTCGGGTCCCAGCCTGCGTGCGGGGGTGCCGACGTAGGGCAGCGGTGTGGGGGCGGGGAATCCGGCCAGGGCCCGGCTCCAGTAGGCGCGGGCGGGGCCCAGGTCCTGGGCTGCGAGCCAGTGCACATAGTGGCTGAAGGGGGTACGGGCGGGCAGGTCGGGGATGCGTCCTGCCGCCAGGGCCGTGTGGGCGGCGAGCACGTCGCGCAGGACCTCGGTGATGCTCCAGCCGTCCAGGAAGAGGTGGTGGCAGGTCCACAGCAGCCGCACCTCGTCGTCTGCCGTCCGGATCACGGTGAGCCTCAGGGGCACTTCCTCGCGTGGGTCGAGGTCGTGCGCCTCCCCGTCCTGGAGGGTGAAACGCGGATGTACGCGCTGCATCTCGTCGTTCTCCACGGTGCTGCGCAGCGCCGGAGTGCGGTCCACGACGAACTGCCAGGCCCGCATCAGGAGCTGCGGGTCAGTGACGCCACTGATCGTGACGTCGATCAGCCGGGCGTAGACGTCCGGCGCGCCGCCGGCGGTCAGGGCGTGGTAGAGCAGGCCGCTCTGGAGCGGAGTGAGGGGATAGAGATCCGGGTCCTCACCTGACGGCAAGGGCGCTGGACCGGCGATGTCCTGCGGGATCGCCGCCTGCGCGAGGGCGCGGACGGTCGGCCGGGTGAAGACGTCCTTCGGCGTCAGGGCGAGACCCGCGGCGCGTGCCCCGGCGACCAGCCGGACGCTGGTGAGAGAGTCGCCACCCAGGTCGAAGAAGTCGTCGTCGACGCCGACCTCCCGGACGCCGAGCACCTGCGCCCACACCGCGACGAGCGTCTTCTCCTCAGGGGTGGACGGCGCGGCGTACGCGGTCGCGACGTTCCGCCCGCCCTGCGGCTCGGGCAGGGCACGCAGGTCGACCTTGCCGTGCGCGGTCAGCGGGATGGCGTCGAGCACCTCGAACGCCGAGGGGATCATGTAGGCGGGCACCAGCGTTTCCAGGTGCCCGCGCAGCTCGGTGGCCGTGGGTGTCCGCCCCGCTGTGGGAACCACGTGGGCGACCAGCCGACCGGCCCCGGCAGCGGCGGTCACCACCACCTCGGCGAGGTCGGGATGGGTGGCGAGGGCCGCGGCCACCTCGCCGGTCTCCACCCGGTAGCCACGGACCTTGACCTGGTCGTCGCCCCTCCCGAGGAACTCCAGCACGCCGTCGGCGCGACACCGCACCAGGTCGCCGGTCCGGTACATCCGATCGCCCGGCTCCCCCCAGGGGTCGGCGACGAACCGTACGGCGGTGCCGGACGGGCTGCCCCGGTAACCCCGGGCGAGCCCGGCACCGGACAGGTACAGCTCGCCCGTCACGCCCGGCGGGACGAGGTTCAGGGTCCGGTCCAGCACGTAGTGCCGTACCCCGCGCACGGGCCTGCCGATGGGAACGACGCGGTCCTCGCCGGTCTCCACGAGGTGGGCGGTCGCGCACATGGTCGTCTCGGTCGGGCCGTACAGGTTGGCGAACGGATGGACCGCACGCCACTGCCTGGCGGTGTCCACCGAGCACACGTCGGCGGCGGCGCAGGCGAGCTCCAGCGCGGGCAGGGACGCCGGGTCCAGGGTCGCGAGCAGCGCCGGGGGAAGCATCAGCACGGTGACGGCGTCCCGCCGGATCCGCTCGGCCAGCAGCGCGGGGTCCTCGTACTCCTCCGGCAGGCTCATGCAGACGGTCGCGCCGGTCAGCAGCGGCATCAACGCCTGCCAGATGCCGCCGTCGAAGGCGAACGGCAGGTGCTGGAGCATCCTGGCGCCCGGCCGCAGCCCCAGGGTGGTCCGGCTGTCGTCGGCCAGGTTGCCGACCCCGGCGTGCGGCACGAGCACGCCCTTGGGGCGTCCCGTGGAGCCCGACGTGTACACCACGTACGCCAGGTTTGCGGGGTGTGCTCGATGCCCGGGCGGGGTGGAGGGGTAGGCGGCCACGTCCGGGCACACCACGGTGGTGACGGTGCCGGGGAGCCGCGGCAGGTGCCGTTCTCCGGCGACCACCAGCTGAGCGCCGCTGTCCGCCACGATGTCGGCGAGGCGGCTCGCGGGCTGCGCTGGGTCCAGGGGCAGGAAGGCGCCGCCCGCCTTCAGCACGGCGAGCGCGGCGACGAGGAGGTCGGGGTCGCGGTCGAGGCAGAGCGCCACGATGACGTCGGGGCCGACGCCGCGCTCGGCGAGGTGGTGGGCGAGCCGGTTGGCCTCGGTGTCGAGCTGGGCGTAGGTGAGCTGCCGGTCCCCGCACACGACGGCGACGCGGTCGGGGCCCTCCAGGACCTGTTCGTGGAAGAGGTCGTGTACGCAGGAGTCGTCCGTACGCTCCAGCGGGGAAGTCCAGGCGGCCCTCAGCCGGTGCTGCTTCTCATCGGTGAGCAGGGGCAGGCGGGCCGGGGTGCGCGCCGGATCGTCGGTGATGCCGGTGAGCAGCGTCTCGAACCCGTCGGCCATCGCCTGGATGGTCGCGCGGTCGAACAGGGCCGTGTTGTAGAGGAGGTCGACGGTCAGGCCGTCGCCGCTCTCCTGGAACTCCACGGTCAGCGCGAAGACGGCGCGCTCCGGGGCGGCGTCCACGTCGCTGACGTGGAGGGCGCCGAAGCGGCGGGCGCGGGAGGGGGCGTTGCGCATGACGACGAGGGTGTCGATCAGCGGGGTACGGTCTCCCCCACGTTGGGGGGCCAGCGCTTCGACGACGCGGTCGAAGGGGAGCTCGGCGTTTTCTGCCGCGTCGAGCATGGCGTCGCGGACGTCGGCGAGCAGGTCGGTGAAGGGCCTGTCGCCGGTCACCTGGGTGCGGAGGGCCAGGGTGTTGACGAAGAAGCCGATGAGCTGGTCGAGCTCCGGGTCCTCCCTTCCGGCGCTGACCGTTCCCGAGACGATGTCGGACTGGCCGCTGTGGCGGGCGAAGAGGATCTGGCAGGCGGTCATGAGGGCGTGGAACAGGGTGGCGCCGTGCTCGTTGGCGAGGGTGCGCAGTCTGGCGGTCACCTGGGGGTGGATCCGGTGCCTGATGCGGGCGCCGTCGGTGCCGGTGTTCGGGGTTCTGGCGCGGTCGGTGGGGAGTTCCAGCGGGGGCGCGCCGTCGAGCCGCTGCTTCCAGTAGGCCAGCTGGGCGTCCGCTGTGCCGCCTTCGAGGCGTTCGCGACTCCTGTCGCCGTAGTCGGTGTACGTCGTCGGCAGGGCGGGCAGGTCGGCGGCCTCTTCGCCGTAGTACGCGCCCAGGTCGGCGAGGAGGATCTCGTAGGACCAGTCATCGGTGACCAGGTGGTGGGCGGTCAAGGAGAGGACGTGGTGGGTCCGGTCCAGGCGGATGAGGCGGGGGCGGAGGAGCGGTCCACTGGAGAGGTCGAAGGGGTGCAGCAGGTCCTCTCGCAGCAGCTCCCGCAGCGCCTGTTCGGGCATTCCGGTGAGGTCGGTCAGGTCCGCCGCGATCGGGCCCGGCGGGTGCACTGTTCGCGTGCCTCTGCCCGTCGCGTCGGCGGCGAACGTGGTGCGGAGCGTTTCGTGGCGGGCCACGAGCCGGGTGAGGGCGCGGTCCAGCGCCTCGGGGTCCAAAAGGCCTTCGAGGCGTACGGCGCAGCCGACGTTGTAGTCGGGGCCGGGGGCGTAGCAGTGCAGGAACCACAGCCGCTGCTGGACGGGCGCGAGCGGCCCCGTCCGCATGTCCTTGTGCTCCACGGTGGGGGCTGAAGGTCCGACGGTTGCCGGATAGCCGGTCAGCACCCGGGCGAGTGCGGCGACCGTGCGGTGAGTGAAAAGGGCGCGTACCGGGACGTCGACGGCCAGGGCGGCGCGGATCCTCCCGACGAGCTGGGTGGCGTGCACCGAGTCGCCGCCGAGGGCGAAGAAGTCCTCGTGCACGCCAACGTGTGCCACACCGAGCACCTCTGCCCAGAGCGCGGCCAGCGCCCGTTCCCGAGGGTCACGGGGCGAGGCGCCGTGGGACGGCACGTCGGGGAGGGCGTGCCGGTCGACCTTGCCGTTCGGCAGCAGCGGCAGCTCATCCAGCAGGACCAGAGAGGCAGGCACCAGGTGCTCCGGCAACTGCGAGCGAAGGAACGCCAGCAGCTCCTCAGGGTCGCCCACGGCAGGCGCCAGGAAGCCGACGAGCCGCCGAGGCCCCAGCACCCCGCCACCACGCACGACCACGGCCGCCGCGGCGACATCCGGGTGACGCACCAGCGTGTTCTCGATCTCCCCCGGCTCGATCCGGAACCCGCGGACCTTCACCTGCTCGTCACTCCGGCCGAGGAACTCCAGAACCCCGTCCGGCCGCCGGCGCGCCAGGTCACCGGTCCCATACATGCGCCCGCCCACACCCCACGGGTCGGCCACGAACCGCAGCGCCGTCTCCCCCGGCCGCCCGTGATACCCACGCGCGACGCCGGGCCCGCCGATCCACAACTCCCCGGTCTCCCCGTCCGCCACCGGGCGCAGCCGTACATCCAGGACATGAGCGGTAGTGCCGGGAACGGGCCGCCCGATCGGGACCAGAGGGCTGTCCCCCACGTCCTGACGGGCCGGGAAGAAGAGGCAGGAGTCCACGGTGGTCTCCGTGGCCCCGTAGGCGTTGACGACCGTGGTGCCGGGCGAGAGGAGGTCCAGCAGTTCCCCGCAGTCCTCGGCGAGCCAGCCCTCCGAGCCGACGGACAGCAGCTTCAACGGAGGCAGCAACCGCCCACGCTTCGCGGCCTCCCTGCCCAGCGCCTTGGCCATGCTCGGCACCAGCTCAACGGCGTCGGCACGTTCCGACTCCAGAAGGTCCAGCAGCCGCGCAGGGTCCGTGACGGTGTCCTGAGGCGCGATGACGATCGTCCCGCCCGCGAACACCGACCGCAGCAGGTCGGCGAGAAAGAGATCCACCGAGAGACTGGTCGTCGACACGAAACGCAACTTCTCGCGACGCAGCCCGTAGAGACCCTCCCAGGCCTCGAACACGCTGAGCAGCCCCCGGTGCTCGACCACGACCCCCTTGGGCACGCCCGTCGACCCCGAGGTGTACATCAGGTAGGCAGCCGACCCCGGCAGCGGCCCGGCAACCTGACCACCGGGCTCGGGGCCCGGATCGAGAAACACCGGCTCCGGAAGACCAGAAGCAAGGGGCGACCGGGCGAGCACGAGGGAGACACCGGAGTCGGCCGCCATCAGCTCCAGCCGGTCACGCGGATACGCGGGATCCAGCGGCACATAGGCGCCACCGGCCTTCAGGATGCCCAGCACCCCGACGACCATGTCGGCCCCGCGCTCGACGTACAGCCCCACCAGCACCTCGGGCCTGACCCCTCGCCGCGCGAGCCGCCCGGCCACCTCGCCGGTGAGCCGATCGAGCTCAGCGAAGGTCAGCCGCCGCTCCCCGTCGACGACGGCGATCGCCTCAGGGCTGCGCGCGACCTGCTCGGCGAACAACTCGGTAAGGGTCAAAGGGCTCTCCCCGGGCGCGAGGCGACGGCTCGTTCACGGATCGATCGTTTCGGTCACGACCCCACTGACCAGGACAATAGGCAGCCGACCTATTACCTCGTTATCGATCTTCGTGAGCGCCCGGAACGTCCCTACCGCACGGCGGCCAGCAAGGCACGCTCCGAGGTGGCCGCCCGGACGAACGCCGCCACCGCCCGGGACCGGGAACGTTCCGGCCAGGCGACCAGGATGGTGGTGACCGGCCCGTCGAGCACCGGCACCGCCACCAGATCGTCGGTGAGATGCCGCCGGACGGAGTCCGGCATCACGGCGACGGCCTGTCCCAACGCGATGAGCTGCAGGAGCTGCCCGCTGTCCCGCACCAGCGGCCCGGCGGCGTCCTCGGCCGACATCCCCGGCCAGCGCGGCAACGGCTCCCCCGCCAGATCGGCCATGATCAGATCACGCTCGCCCGCCAGCCGGTGACCCACCGGCAGCACGGCGACAGCACCCTCGGCGCGCAGCTCCTCCGTGTCGAAACCGGAAAGATCGTCATAGGGGCGCTGCAGGATGCCCACATCGGCCCGGCCGTCGCGAAGGATGCCCGCCTGCTCGCCGATCCCGCACACGAGCACCTCCACCGGCACCGAGTCCGGCTCCTCAGCGTAGGCAGAGAGGATCTCGCCGAGCAGTCCACTGTCACCGCCGGGCTTCAGCACGACCACCAGCCGCGGCTCCTGCTGACCGGCGCGCTGAGCCCGCCGACCGGCCGCGGCCACGGCGTCCAGAGCCTTGCGCCCCTCGTGCAGCAGCACCGCGCCCGCGCTGGTCAACGTCACCTTCCGGCTGCTGCGTTCGAGCAGCGTCACGCCGAGCCGCTGCTCGATCTGCTTGATCGCGCGCGACAGCGGCGGCTGCGCGATGCCCAGCCGTTCTGCCGCCCGCCCGAAATGCAGCTCCTCGGCGACCATGACGAAGTAGGCCAGCTCCCGCGTCTCCAGCGCATCCATACCCCTAGGGTATCGCTGCTGACCGAACCGATCCTGGTGGTTCCGCCGGAGCAGTGGTGAGCTTGGATCATGACCGAGAAGAAGACAGCCCTGGTCACCGGGGCGAACAAGGGCATCGGGTACGAGATCGTCGCCCAGCTGACCGCGCTGGGGATGACCGTCCTGCTCGGCTCCCGGGACCCGCAGCGCGGCGCGGACGCCGCGAAGGCTCTCGGCGTCGAGCCGGTGACGATCGACGTGACCGACCCGAAGTCGGTCGCGGCGGCCGCCGCGTTCGTCGAGAGCCGGTACGGCCGGCTGGACGTGCTGGTGAACAACGCCGGGATCGCCGGCGGCTGGGGCCAGCTCCCGTCCAGCGCGGACCTGGACGAGGTCCGTGCCGTGTTCGAGACCAACGTGTTCAGCGTGATCACCGTGACCAACGCCATGCTGCCGTTGCTCTCCCGCTCCCCCGCCGCGCGCATCGTCAACCTCTCCAGCGGCGTCGGCTCGCTGGCCATGATGAGCGACCCCGACGGCCAGCTGGCGGAACTGCCCGCGTCGGCCGCCTACGTCCCGTCGAAGACCGCGCTCAACGCGCTCACCCTGCAGTACGCCAAGGAGCTGGCCAAGACCGGCATCCTGGTCAACGCCGCAGATCCCGGTTACTGCGCGACGGACCTGAACGGCCACCGCGGATTCCGCAGCGCGGCTCAGGGCGCCGCGATAGCCGTACACCTGGCCACCCTCGACGCCGACGGTCCCACCGGCGGCTACTTCAACGACGACGGCCCGGTCCCCTGGTAGTTGCGGCGGTCGATTCTCGCCCGCACCGCGTCCGAACCGAAGTGGTAGTCGATGCGCCGGGCCGCCTCCGCCCACTGCCGCATGGTCAGAGCGGGCGACAGCGCCTCCACCACGAAGGGGTCGCTCCAGCGGGCTCGCGCCCGCCCCCAGAGCACCTCGGGCGGCTCATCCAGGATGTTGCCCACGGTGCCCTCGTAAATGGGCATCGCCCGCGCTTCGCCGTCCGGTTCGAGCTGGAGGGCGTTGAGGACCATGCCGTTCGCGATGAGCTGGGGGTGCATCTGCAGGATGCGGTTGTCGGTGGTGGTGACCGCGACGGATTCCGGGGCCAGCGCGCGCAGCCGGCGGGCGTGCGCGGGATCGTTCAGCAGCTTGATCTGGTCCTCCGTGAGCAGTTCGCGCTCGTCGAATCCGGGCTGGTTGGCCAGCCCGCCGGGGACGGCAGCGCCGAAGGCGACGAACCCCAAGGAGGGGAACTGCGGGGCGATGACCTGGCAGAGCTCCTCCATCTCGGCGAAGTTGCTCTGCAGGAGCACGCAGTCGATCCCGAACGGGGTCCCGTTCTCGGGGCTGACGTCGTCCAGCAGCCGCAGCGCTCGCATCGCGTGCGCGAACGCCCCTTTCCTGGCGCGGATCCGGTCGTGGGTCTCGGGCGTCGCGCCGTCCACGCTCACGACTATCCGTCCGCACACCTCTCCCAGGCGGCTCGCCAGCTCGGCGGTCATCGGCCAGCCGCTGGTGTAGAGGGCGACGTCCAGCCCGGCGTCCGCCATGCGGCCGATGACCTCGACGATGTTCCTGATCAGCAGGGGTTCGCCACCGGCGATGGCGACGCCCTGCGGGCGCATCGCCACGATGCGGTCGGCCACCCGCACCATGTCCGCGTCGCTCAACCGCCGGGAAGGGCGCCTGCCGGACTCGGAATAGCAGTGAACGCAGCGCAGGGGGCAGGCGTAGGTGACATCCCAGATCACTCCGTCCGGCAGGTCGCTCATGTCTCTCTCCAGGGTTTCTCGTAGGGGCTCGGGCGGTCGTGAGGCGGACCGCCCGAGCTCCTCGTCACGACTCAGAAGGTCGAGTCGCAGGTCAGCGGCATGCAGCTGGTCGTGCAGCTCACCGTGCAGGTCGGGGTCTGCGGCCAGCGACCGTGCTCACGGGTGCCCGAGGCAAGGGTCTGCAGGACGTCGATGTTGGCCGTCATGAAGGTTCACCTCCTTTCTGCGATCGGCGTCGGATGGGGGGTGCTGGGGAGCCACAGGCGTGGGCCGCCGTGGCGCAGCCGGAGCAGCATGCCGACGATCCCCGCCAGGCCGGTGTTGTACCCGGCGGAGACGCCCTGGTGGGACTGGTCGGGGGCGACCATCCGGCCGTCGTGGATCGCGTGGCGGGCGTGGATGGCGGCGGCCAGCTCCTCGGCCCAGCCGACATAGCGGGCATCGCCCGTCGCGTCGGCCAGATCCAGGAGGAACTCGGCGTTGCCCGCCAGGCCGTGGCAGGCCACGGGCAGGGAGAACCAGCGGTCCTGCCGTACGGCTGCCGCCGCCTGCCGGGCCAGCTCCAGGTGGCGGGGCTCGTGTGTGGCCAGGCCGAGCCGTACCAGGAACGTGCCGACGCCGGAGGAGCCGCTGCACCAGTTGGTGAGCCGCTCCCGGCCCTCGGGCCGCTCGCCGCTGGGCCACCAGGCGCGGCCCCGCTCCAGGATCGCCGCGTTGGCCAGCGCGTCGCCTGCCTCGACGGCGAGCTCCACGTAATCGGAACGGTCCAAACTGGTACCGGCCAGCAGCAGGAACGTCCCGATTCCGGCGATCCCGTGGGCGAAGCCGTAATGCGCCACCCCGGCCAGTCCGGAGTCGAAATCCTGGGGGATCCGCCAGAAGATCCCCTCTCGTCGTCGCTGCACCGAGGCGACCAGCGCGTCGGCGTAGGCGAGCGTCTGCTTGGCCAGCGTCGGGTCGCCGGTGGCCTGCCACAGGTGCAGGGTGGTCAGGCCCGCGCCAGCGGCCCCGTGGCAGACGTCGGGGTTGGGCCAGGTGGCGGGCAGGTCGCGGGCCAGCGCCACGGCTCGTTCCGCCATGGGCCCGTCACTCAGGTGGGTCGCCGCGTCGTGCAGCGCCCAGGCCGTGCCCGCGCGGCCGAAATACAGTCCGGGCAGGAGCTTGGGCACCGCGCGCAGCCGCGTGTCGATCCATCGCGCCGTTTCGCGGATCGCCTCGTCCAGGTCGGGGTCCGTCTGGGCGGCTCTGACCATGACGGCGAGCACGCCCGCCGCGCCGCACTGCACGTTCAGCGGGTCGCTGTCGTCGGGGATCGGCCCGGGATGCCACAGCCGCGGCTGGTCCTTCTTCGCCCTGGTGGCGACCAGGTGGGCCAGGCCGTCGCCGAGCAGGCGATCGCGCGCCTGCGAGGTGATCCGGTCGCTGGACGTTCCCATGTCCTCCGCTGGGAGGTCGGTCACGAACCGCCGTGCGCGCTCCAGGGACCAGCGCCGCTCCGGCTCGTCGGCCGTCAGGCCGGACACCAGCGGGGCGAACCGCCGCAACGCGGGATGGGACCGGCCGACCGTGTCCACCAGCAGCATGAGCCGCTCATGGGTGCCGCGCGCGTCGGCCCGGGGCAGGTCCTGGATGAGATCGGGTTCGATCCCGGTGATCAGGAAGAGCACGATCGCGCCCAGCGAGAACAGGTCAGCGGTGCGCTCGGGCGCCGCCCCCACGTCGGGGGCGAAGACCACCTCCGGCGCGCCGTACCCCGGCGTGTAGGCGCGGATGACCAGGTGGCCGGGCTCCGCGACCGCCTCCAGGTCGATCAGGCGCAGCGTGCCGTCCGGGACGACCATCAGGTTGTTGTGCGACAGATCCCGCAACACGAAGCCGCGCTCGTGCACCGCCGACACCAGCTCGATCACCTTGCCCGCGAGCTCCGCTGCCGTGGTGGCGTCCAGTCCCAGCGTGTGGGCGTCGTCCTGCCCGTGGTTCACCTGGCCCAGGCGGTCACTGACCCAGACGCGGAGCGACATCCCCGGCAGGAACTCCTCAGCCAGGAACAGGTTGTCCCCCTGCGAGAAGAGGTCGATCCTTCGGGGCGTCAACCCGAGCGGGGCCAGTGCGTCCAGCACGGCCGCCTCGCCGCGCAGCGCGTCCCTCGCGTCGGTGTCGGTCAGCGCGCCGCCGACGTGGGCGCGGGCCTCCTTGATGATGACCTCGTCCCCGGTGACCTGGTCGGTGGCCTGGTAGACGCCGCCCTTGTTGCTGTGCTTGAGCGCCCGGGTGACGACGAACCGGTCGTTCAGCAGGACCTTGGCGTCGGGCGGCGGCGCGCTGTCCCGCTGCTCGACCGGCGCCTCCCCGGCCCACGCGGGCGGCGAGAACCAGGCCTGCCGATGATCGGTGACCACGGTCCCGTCCGGCGCGCGCAGTCCCGCTTCGAGGGCGCCGTCATTGCTGAGGTACGGCACGCCGGTGAAGGCGCCATACCGGTAGTGCACCAGGCTCCCCGGCCGCCACGGCCGATCCGAAAGGATCTTCGGCCCTGGCAGGCCCAGCGTGGCTTCGTGCAGCGCCTCGGCCAGGATCGCGAACTCCTCGTCCCCGCTCGGGTAGGCGGTGATGAACTTCCCCGCGCCGCCGCGGTCGTAGTTGCGGCTCGCCAGCAAGATCACTTCCTTCAGTCCTGCGGCGAACTTGAAGGGACAGCCCCGGCGCACCAGCACCTCGGCGGCGCGCGCCAGCACCACCGGCGACGACAGCGGGGTCGCCGACACGTGCAGCTTCCAGCCCTGCTCGCGGCGCTTGCCGTCCGGCGGCTCCATGCGGTGCCAGAACCCGGACCTGGCCGACGTCCAGCCGGAGGCCCCGTGCCGCCGCAGGACGCTGTCGGCGACGTCGGCCAGCAGGCTGTCGGCCGGGTCGGGCGTTGGGCTCTCCATGCGGACGACCTCCATGCAAGGTTCACTCGCGGCGGACGCCGCGCACAGAGGTAATGCGTTCCAACCCGTTCCATCCCGTTCCTACTCGTGAGGGAGCAGGTAGCGCCAGGAGAGTGCGATCTGCTTGCCGGACGAGGTGCGGTAGAAGTGCCAGATCCCCGCACGCGGTATCAGGCGGACGATGGCGAGCGCCTTGTCGCCCTTGTAGGTCTTCGCTCCCGAGCCGGCTTGCGTCCCGGGAGGCAGGAGAGCATCGTCCGGCCACAGCTCGACGGCCTGCCCGGCGCCCCTGTACGAGACGGAAAGTTGCAGGCGGTCGGCGGCGTAGTCATGCCCCTCGTCGATGACACGGCCTGCCAGGCGGGCGAGACGGTCGCGGGCGTCGACGAGCACGGCGTCGTAGCCACCTGCCTCCAGATACGGCACGGCCACCTCCTCCATCCCACCGCCGCCGTCGAAGCCGAGGACCGTGGTGGGCGCGTCATACACCACGGGCGTGCCGGGTCGGGGCGAAGCCGTCTCTGGTTGCCCTGCCAGGTCGTGCTCCAACGCTTTGAGCAGGGCCTTTACCTCGGGGGGTGGGAGGCGCAGTTCGTGCGCGGCGTCGGCGATGGCCCGGCCGTCGGCGTACACCACCAGGCTGGGAGGGCTGGAAGCGGCAAGGTTGTGCGCCGCCAAGCCGCCCGCCCGAAGCCACTGAGCGACCGGACGCCCCGAGGTCGCCTTGGAGACTCGCCCAGGGGATGGACGGACTGTCTGCTCCGGGCTCGGCGCAGTCACACGGCCCTCCCGCTCGACCCCGGTGCCACTGCACGCCGCGAGCACCAGCACCAGGGCGATCGCCCAACCAGACCTCATGATCCTGAGACGGCCAGGTCCAGCGAGTGGTTCAGCCGTGGGCGGCCGGGCGTTGGTTGGCGTCGCGGACCTTGCGCAGGATCTGCACCATCGCCGCCACGTCCTCGGCCGTCAGCACGTCGTGGATGTGGCGCTGGGCCGAGTCCAGCCCCAGGGCGCCGCGCCTGCGGGCCTCCGCCAGCCCGTCGGGGGTCAGCGAGACGAGAGTGGCCCGCCGGTCGTTGGGATGCGACGTCCGGCCGACGAGCCCGCGCTCGACCGCCACGTCCAGCAGCCGGGTCGTCCGCGTGGTGCTGGTCGCCAGGGCTCGGGTGATGTCCACCGCGCGCAGGGCGTGGCCGGGCGTCCTCGCCAGCCTGAACAGCAGGTCCGAGATCGAGGCCTCGAAGTCGCCTCCCGGGCTGACCTCAGCGTCGATGTTGCTGGTCACGGCCAGGTAGGCCTCGCGAAGCATTCCGTAGGCGTCCCAGCGCGGGTCACCGAACAGCTCATCCATAAATGTACTCGCTTGCGGGATTGTCCCGATCGTTAGTATCTTCGGGATTGTCCCGAACGGGACTATCTTACGCCACGAAAGAGAGACCCCCATGGTCGCCTACGCCCTTTTCGACAACATCGAGGTCACGGATCCCGCCAAGCTGGCCGAGTACGCCGCGCGCGTGCGGCCGATCGTGGAGAGGCACGGCGGCCGCTACCTCGCCGTCGGAGGCCGGGTCGACGTGGCCGAAGGCGAGGCCGTGCTGACCTACCCCGTCCTCATCGAGTTCGCCAGCCTGGCCGCGGCACACGGCTGGTACGACTCGCCCGAATACCAGGACCTCAAGGCACTGCGCCAGTCCGGCTCCAGCGCCAACGCCGTGTTCTTCGAGACCGCGCCCTCCGACCTCCTCGCCGACTGAGCCTGGACGCCATCCGCCTCACGGGCGAGGCGGCGGCAACAGCATCACCCCCGATCCACCCGCGAACAGCGCTGGGGTGATCGAGGGCGACGTGGCCGCGGGTCCGCCCTTCCCTTGCGAGCATTAATCTATTATCGTCGATGTTCGATGGACGAGAAACCGCTGGGCCGCGACGAGGCCGAAGAGTATGCGAGCTGGTTCAAGGCGCTCGCCGACGCCACCCGCATCCAGATCGTGTCCTTGCTGGCCAGACGCCGCGAACCGATGACCGTCGGCGAGATCGTCGCCGCCTCGGGCGTGGGGCAGTCGACCGTGTCGCACCACCTCAGGATCCTCGCCGACGTGCGGTTCGTGCTCGTGGAGAAACAAGGCACCTCCAGCCTCTACCGCATCAACGAGCAGTGCGTGAGCTGCTTCCCCACCGCCGCAGACGTGGTGATGGGCAACCCCGTCCCGGACCCTCCCACCTGCGACTGAGGAGCAACCGCCATGGCACATGACAAGGTCGTCGAGCGCTACTCCGGACTGGCCCGCACCGCGATGACCGGCAGATCCGTCATCGACTGCGAGGCAGACGAGTTCGACAAGGGTTGTTTCGGCACCGCCGGATACGACGATATTTCTGGACTCCCCCAGGGCGCACTTCTGGCGAGCCTGGGCTGCGGCAACCCGGTGGCCGTCGCGGAGCTGCGGAAAGGGGAGACCGTACTCGATCTGGGCTCGGGCGGCGGCATCGACGTGCTGCTGTCCGCACGGAGGGTCGGTCCGTACGGCAAGGCCTATGGACTGGACGCCAGCCCCGACATGATCGAGCTGGCCAGACACAACGCGGCAGGCGTGGACAACGTCGAGTTCCTGCACGGCACCATCGAAGCCATCCCCCTGCCCGCCCACGCGGTGGATGTGATCATCTCCAACTGCGTGGTCAACCTGTCCGACGACAAGCCCGCCGTACTCGCCGAGGCCTTCCGGGTGCTCAGGCCGGGCGGGCGGCTGGGCATCAGCGACGTGGTCACCGACGAGACCTTCGACCCGACCGCCCTGCGCCGGGTCGGGTGCGAAGCGGGCGCACTCAGCCTGGAGAAGTACGGCGAGCTGCTGGCATCCAGCGGTTTCGTCAGCACGACCATCACGCTTACCGCCGACCACGGCGGCGGGGTGCATTCGGCCATCGTCCAGGCCACCAAGCCCGCCATCGGCCCGGGGCTGGAGATCCGCCCGATGCGCGACGCGGACGCCGGCCAGGTGCTGGCCATCTACCAGCAGGGCCTCGACACCGGCCAGGCCAGCTTCGAAACCAGCGCCCCGACCTGGGAGGTTTTCACCGCGAGCCGACGACTCCGCTACGTCGCCGTCGACGCCGAGACCGGTGAGGTCGTGGGCTGGGTCGCCGCCTCGCCCGTCTCCACCCGCCCGGTTTATGCCGGAGTGGTCGAGCACAGCGTCTACGTGCACCCCGGCTGCCAGGCGCACGGCATCGGCCGCGCCCTGCTGACCGCCTTCATCGCCGCCGCGGAGGACGCCGGAATCTGGACGATCCAGTCGAGCATCTTCCCCGAGAACGCCGCCAGCCTCTCCCTGCACCAGGCGCTGGGCTTCCGGGTCGTCGGCACCCGCAAGAACATCGCCAGGCACCACGGCGCGTGGCGCGACACCATCCTCGTGGAGCGCCCTACCGAAGCTCCGAGATCAGCTTCTCTATGCGAGTCCGGATCTCATCACGAATAGGGCGAACCGCCTCGATCCCCTGCCCAGCCGGGTCGTCGAGCTGCCAGTCCTCGTACCGCTTGCCGGGAAAGATCGGGCAGGCGTCCCCGCAGCCCATCGTGATCACGACATCGGACGCCTGAACCGCGTCCACCGTGAGCACCTTGGGCTGCTCACCGGTGATGTCGATGCCGACCTCGGCCATGGCCTCGACCGCGACCGGGTTCACCGCAGAAGCAGGCGCGGATCCGGCAGACCGCACCTCGATCCGATCACCCGCAAGATGGGCGAGCCAGCCCGCCGCCATCTGGGAACGGCCCGCATTGTGCACGCAGACGAACAAGACACTTGGGTTCACTATATTGATGCTAGTCAATATGGAGGTGGCCGGTGGAACCGTTGACCGTACTGGATTGTTCTCCCCCGCTGGCGCGCGAGCCGCTCCACCCCTCGCGGGCCACCGATCTGGCGCGGGTGTTCAAGGCGCTCGGCGATCCGGTACGGCTGCGCATCGTGTCGATCGTGGCCAGCCACGAGGGCGGCGAGGCCTGCGTCTGCGACCTCACGGCAGCGTTCGACCTGTCCCAGCCGACGATCAGCCACCACCTCAAGGTCCTCAAAGAGGTGGGCCTGCTCACCTCGGAGCGCCGCGCGTCCTGGGTCTACTACCGCCTCGTCCCCGAGGCCCTTGCCGAGCTGTCCTCCCTGCTCGAGACCGCCCCATGATCCCCCTGCCCCGCCGCCTGCTGGCCGAGTTCCTGGGCACCGCCCTCCTGGTCACCGTCGTGGTCGGCTCCGGCATCATGGCCCAGACCCTCTCCCCGGGCGACACAGGCCTCCAACTCCTGCAGAACTCCACCGCGACCGTCCTCGGCCTCGCCGTACTCATCCTCATCCTCGGCCCGATCTCAGGCGCCCACTTCAACCCGGTCGTCTCCCTGGCCGACTGGTGGCACGGCGGACTCCCCGCTCGCGACCTGGCCCCTTACATAGCCGCCCAGACCAGCGGCGCGATCAGCGGCGCCATGCTCGCCAACCTCATGTTCGCCAGACCGCCCATCACCTGGTCCACGACCGACCGCACCTCCCCCCACCTGTGGCTGGGCGAACTGGTGGCCACAGCAGGCCTCATCCTGGTCATCTTCTGCCTGGCCCGAGCAGGCCGCACGGCTGCCGCCCCGGCCGCGGTCGCCGCCTACATCGGCGCCGCGTACTGGTTCACCTCATCCACCAGCTTCGCCAACCCCGCCGTGACCATCGGCCGCGCCTTCTCCGACACCTTCGCCGGAATCGCCCCCAGCTCCGTCCCCGCCTTCGTGGCCGCCCAGCTCGTCGGCGGAACCATCGGCATGCTCCTGATCCACGCCCTGTTCGGCACCCCGGAGCCCGTCACCCCCCACCCCACCGTCAAGCGTTGACTTCGGGCACGCCTCCGCCGATCTCACCCACCTCGACGACCTGCAGACACACCCTGCTCACCGCGGCCCCCAGAAGCGAGCTGTGGGGCTCGGGTTGTCACACCCCGAGCCCCACACCGATTCCTGCCTCCGGGTCAGATCGGATCGACGCGTTCCTGGGCGACGGGATAGCCGACCTTCGCGAGGTGGGCGGCCATCGGAACGTTGGTCTGGTCAGTCCCGGCCACGATCCGGTCCACGCCCTCGTCAGCGAGCATCTGCGTGGCCTCGACGAGCAGGTCGTACGCGTATCCGTGCCCCCGATGCTCGGGCACCACGCCGATGTAGCCGATGAGGGGGTCCCCGTAGTTGCGGGCGGGGACGCTCAGGCCGACGAGTTCCCCGGCAGGGTTGTAGGCAAGCCGCCACCACTCGCGCGGGCTCGGCAACCAGCGCAGATAGTCCAGCTCTTCCTGGGCGGCCACGTCCAGCCCGGATGCGGCGACGGTGCGGCGCACATGGGCATCGAGACTCCCCTGGTGAAGACGACGGAAAACGTCAAGGATCGCCGCGTCGTCGGGCTCGGGACGGAATTCGAGGCGGCCCGGGCGCGCGGGCACGCCGCAGTCCGGCGTCCAGCAGTAGCGAAACCGTTCGACCAGTAGTTCATGAGGTGTCCTTTCGGGGCTGGTGATGAAAGGAACCATGCGGGGCGCGGCGGGGCGCGCGCATCGCTCCCGCCCCGTTCTTGCGCAAAGTCGCAACGGTGTCCGCCCGGCGTTGCCGCCGCGCGGTTTCCGGGGCACGATGCGGATTCACGGGGTGGGACGTCAGGGGATGGTCGGCGATGTCGGAGTTGGCGTGGCTGAAGTCGCTGCGGGCCGGGCGCGGTGTGTGCCCGCTGTTCGGGGCCGATGCCGTGGTGGCCCGGTTCACCGAGATCGTCTCCGTCGACCGCAGCGAGCGCCTGGTGATGGTTCCTGCGTCGTCCCAGCGCCCGCTGCTGGGGACGCTCCCGGTGCCGCCGGATGTGCGTACGCGCTGGCTGGGATCGGCCCCGTCGGGGCATGACGTGCGCCTGATCGCCGCCGGTGGCGAGCATCGGATCCTGCCGACCCTGCCGGTCAAGATGGTCATCATCGACCGGGCCGTCGTCATGACGCCCATCGACCCGGAGGATCCGCTGAAGGGGGTCTGGCAGATCACCGCCAAGCCGCTGGTGCGCGCCCTGGTCGAGATGTACCAGCGACTGTGGGGCCAGGCGGCCGAGCCGGTGCGGTGGCCGGCGGGGCTGTCGGCCAGGGAGCGTGCCGTGGTGACGCTGCTCGCGGAGGGCTGCACCGACCAGACGGTGGGCGAACAGCTGGGGCTGAGCCGGCGGACCATCACCTACACGGTCGCGGACCTGATGGAGAAGTACGGGGGGCGCAGCCGGTTCCATCTGGCACTGCTGCTGGCCGGTGCCGAGGTCGGGAGCTAGGTACGGGGTGCGAGCCCCAACCGCAGGACTGTTTCCCTGGCGGTACGGCTGGCGCCGATCAGGGTGGCCGACGCCGGGCCGGTCCAGTCGCCGTAGCCGAGCAGGTGCAGGCGGGGTTCGCCGATCGCGCGGGTGCCGTCGACCGCGATGTTGCTGCCTAGTTTGAGTGGTGCCAGGTGCCTGAGGGCTGGGCGGAAGCCGGTGCACCAGATGATGGTGTCGCAGGCCAGGCTGCTGCCGTCCGGCCAGGCGACGCCTTCGGGAGTGATGCGGCTGAACATGGGCTCGGCCTTCAGGACGCCGCGGTCGCGGGCGTCGCGCACGGGTGGGACGGCCACGATGTCGCCCAGGTCGGCGGTGTCGCCCTGGAGTCGGTTGGTTGCCAGGGCGAACAGGGCGCGGCCGTCGAGGTCGTCGGGGAGGAGCCGGGGCGGGCGGAGGGTGACCCACGTGGTGTCCGCGACGGTGGAGACCTCGGCGAGGATCTGGGCGCCGGAGTTGGCGCCGCCGACGATCACGACGCGCTTTCCGGCGAAAGGCTCGGGGCCCTGGTAGTTGACGGTGTGCAGCTGTTCGCCCTGGAAGTCGCGCATGCCGGGGTAGTGCGGGACGTACGGGCTTTGCCAGGTGCCTGTGGCGCTGATCACGGTGCGGGCCTGCCAGGTGCCCCTGTCCGTCTCGACGAGCAAGTGGTCGTCGGATCGCCGTACCGCCTGGACGGTCACCGGGCGGTGGATGGGCAGGTCGTAGCGGTGCTCGTAGTCGGTGAGGTAGGCGACGGTGTCGGCGGCGGTCGGGTAGCCGCCGTCGGCGGGAGCGGGCATCATCCGGCCGGGCAACGAGCTGTACTGGGCTGGGGAGAACAGGCGGAGCGAGGGCCAGGCGTGTCGCCACGCGCCGCCGGGCTCGGCCTGGGCGTCGAGGATGACGAAGTCGGCCTTGGCGCGGCGCAGGTAGTAGCCCGCCGCGAGGCCCGCCTGCCCGCCGCCGATCACGACGACGTCGGTCACGCGAGGACGGGGACCTGTTCGGCGAGGGGGGCGAAGAGGGCGCCGAGCTTGTTCACTGTCTCGGGGACGATGCGGTAGTAGACCCAGGTGCCGCGGCGTTCGCCGTCGATGAGGCCTGCCGTACGGAGGATCTTGAGGTGGTGGCTGATCGTGGGGGCGGTCAGGTCGAAGGCGCCGGTCAGGTCGCAGACGCAGGCCTCTCCCCCGGCGTGGGAGCCGATCATGGACAGCAGGCGCAGCCGTACCGGATCGGCGACGGCCTTCAGCAGGACCGCCAGGTCGGTCGCCTCGGTCTCCGACAGCGGCTCGCGGGCGATCGGCGCGCAGCACTGGATCGTCACGGCGGTCATGCGGACTCCCTACTTCGACGTCTGTCGAAATTATACGCGATGGTAGGCGACCAGCGCGCCCGCCGCGGTCGCGCAGGCCACGGCCACGCCGCCCATCACCCAGGTGTAGCCGACCGCCTGCGCGAGGGCTACCGCGCCCAGCGGGGCGAGGGCTTTGTCGGCGACGGAGAAGGCGGCGATGCGGCCGGACAGCGAGGCGTAGGCGGCGGTGCCGTACCGGCCGACGAGCAGGTGCGGCAGGGTGATGGAGGCGATGCCGAAGCCGAGGCCGAACAGCAGCACCGAGCCGATGGCGCCGGGGACGGTCCGTCCGATCATGGGCAGCAGGAGGGCGGCGACGCCCTGTAGGGCGAAGATGACGGCGGCGATCAGGGCGGCGGGCAGGCGGGTTTGCAGACTTGTGGTGAGCAGGCGTCCGGTCACCGACAGCACGCCCAGTAGGCCTGCGAGGGTGGCGGCCAGGACCGGGGAGTGACCGAGGTGGATGAGGTAGGTGATGAGCAGGACTGCCACTACGGCGACCGCGCCGCCGTTGGCGGTGAAGGCGAGGACCAGCAGCCAGAACGGGCGGCGGCGGGTTGCCTCCTTGACGATCTCGGCCCGCCGGCGTGCCGTATGGGCTCGGCTGCGCAGGACGAGTGCGTGGAGGGGAATCGCGGCCACGCCGTAGATGAGCGCCAGGACGACCAGGGCCTGGCGCCAGCCGTACCACTCGACCAGCAGGCCGGTGAGCGGGAGGAAGATCGAGGAGGCGAATCCGGCGACGATGGTCAGGGCCAGGATGCCGTTGGCGCGGCCTCGCTCGTTGCCGTCGTACCAGGCGACGATGACGGCGAACGCCGACTCGTACAGGACCATCGAGCAGGCGACGCCCATGAGGGCGAACACCGTGTACAGCTGCGGAAGGCTGTCCACCCGCGACCAGGCCAGCACCGCTCCGGCGCCGAGCAGCGACCCCGCGGTCATCAGGGCGCGGCCGCCGCGGGCGTCCAGCATTCGGCCGACCAGCGGTGCGCAGAGGGCGGCGATGAGGATGGACAGGGTGAGGGCGGCGGCGATCTGGGCGTTGGAGGCGTGCAGGTCGCGGGCCATGGGGGTGAGGAAGACGGAGAAGGCGTAGTAGAGCACGCCGTAGCCGATGGTCTGCGTGACGGCAAGAGCTGCGACGATGCGACGGCCGTGAGAACCGCCGCCCCTCGTCTGAGGGGCGGCGGTCTCGGTGGATGCGCTCACTGCGGCTCGCTGGAGCAGGAGATGAGGGCCCGTCCGGTCGCTGTTGTCGCCCAGGCTCCTTCCGCTTCGGCGATGAACCCTTGAGCTTCCAGGCGCCAGGCCAGCGTGCCTGCCATCCGGGTGATGGACCGGGCGTAGCCCGGGTTGGTGCTCGATCGGCGGGAGGCGACCAGCTGATCGCCCAGGCGTTCGGTGTTCAGGTGGCCGTGGTCACAGATGAGGCGCAGCGCCTCTTTCTGGGCCGCGGTGGGGTATCCGTCGGACATCTCAGGTGCCTGTCTTTCAGCCGCAGCAGCCGGTTTCTGCGGCGCCGACGGTGACCAGGGGAAGGGGGGTGGACAGCAGGCCACCGCTGATGCCGGTGGCCAGGCCGACGCGCTGCTCCTGGGCCTCGGCCAGGTTGGTGGAGCACACCCCCGTCTCCGGCAGGTCGAGCTGCACGTCGTGAGCCGCGTCCCAGTCTCCGGCCAGTGCGGCGGCGACGGAGCGGACCTGCTCGTAGCCGGTGGCCATGAGGAACGTCGGGGCGCGGCCGTAGCTCTTGACGCCCACAGCGTAGTAGCCGGGCTCGGGGTGGGTCAGCTCGACCACGCCGTGGGCGGGAACGGTGCCGCAGGAGTGCTGGTTGGGGTCGATCAGCGGAGCCAGCGCGCGAGTGGAACCGAGAATCGGGTCCAGGTCCAGGCGCAGCTCACTCGCGATGGAGTGGTCGGGGCGGTAGCCGGTCGCGGCCACGATGCGGTCCACGGTGACCGACTGCTCGACGCCGGACGGGTCGCGGCTGATCACCGTGTCGCCCTCGACGCGGTGGACGTAGAAGCCGGTCAGGAGCTTGATGCGGCCCCCGTCCACGTGCGCGCGCAGCCTGGTGCCGAGCGCGCCCCTGGCGGGGAGCGCGTCCGCCGCTCCGCCGCCGTAGGTACGGCTCGCGCCGCCCGCCCGGATCGCCCAGGTGATCTCCCCGTCGATCTCGGCCAGGGCGAGCAGCGTGGTGGCTGCGGAATGACCCGCGCCGACGACCAGGGTGTGCTTGCCCTCGTAACGCTCGCGGTCGACGCCGAGCACGTCGGGAAGGGCATGGTCGACGGTGGCGGCGTCCTCCCCGTAGGCGGGCAGGCCGCTGGCACCGAGAACGTTCGGGGTCTCGTAGCTGCCGGACGCGTCGATGATCGCGCGGGCCTGGAGCTCGTCGCCGTTGGCCAGCCGGATCAGGAAGGGCGCGTCTTCGCGTCCGTTGGTACGTACCCGGTCGTAGCCCAGGCGGCTGATCGCGGTGACCTTGGCGCCCAGCTTCAGCCTTGCGCCGAAGAGCTTGGCCAGCGGGGCGAGATAGCCGGAGATCAGCTCGGCACCGGTGGGCAGCCACTCGGGATCGGGCTCGACCCAGCCGTCCGCCTCCAGGAGGCGCTTGGCGGCGGCGTCGATGTTGTACTTCCACGGGCTGAACACCCGCACGTGACCCCACTGGGCGACCGAGGCGGCGACCCGCTCCCCCGCCTCCAGGACCACGAAGTCCTGACCGCGCTCGGCCAGGTGCGCGGCGGCGGCCAGCCCGACCGGTCCGGCGCCGATCACGACGACGGGGAGGTCGGCCGGGGTGGGCCGGGTCTGCTCAAGCTCAAGGGAGGCGGTGGTGCCGCAGCAGCTCTCGCTCATGATGGCTTCCTTCTTCCTTAGCGGAACAGCAGTGAAGAGGTACGGGCGCGGTCCACGGCAGAGCTCGCACGGCAGGCGGCGTCGCACACCAGGCCGCGAGCCTCGTCGAGCGTGACGTCCTGGACGCGGCGGTTACGACGGAACAGAGCGCGCATCGCGCACCTCCTGTTTAGAAGCTTGTCGAAGTAGTCTGTAGACTGCCTCACTGATTAGAGATCTGTCAAATCAGAGCATCCTTTTCGCGCCGGCTCCGTCTACCCAGGTGACCGATCGTTCGAGAAGGAGGTTCGACCATGTCGTGCTGCACCGAAGAGACCCAGCAGACCTGCTGCGCAGCCGAGGAGAAGGACGAGTGCTGCGGCTCAGGCGGCTGCGGCTGCCGGTAGAAGGGACCCGATGATGACCCAGGCCTCCGCATGGCACGAGCTCCGCGCGCGCCTCGTCACCTTCGTCACGCGCCGCATCGACACGCCCGACGACGCCGAGGACATCGTCCAGGACGTGCTCCTGAAGGTGAGCCAGGGCATCGGCGGCGTGCGCGAGCACGAGCGTCTGGAGGCCTGGGTCTACCAGATCGCCCGCAACACGATCGTCGACCACCACCGCCGCAACCGGACCCGGACGCTGGCTCACGCGCGGGCCGTGCTCGACCGCAGCTTCGCCTCGGAACCCGACGTCGGCTCAAGCGTGCTCACGGGATGCCTCCGCTCGATGATCGACCGCCTGCCGGAGCACTACCGGGAGGCGATCACGCTCACCGAATACGACGGCCTGACGCAGGCCGATGCCGCTGAGCGCCTGGGGCTGTCGGTGCCCGGCATGAAGTCGAGGGTCCAGCGGGCCCGCGCACGACTGGGCGAGCTGATCGCCGAGTGCTGCCGGGTCGAGCTCGACGTACGGCGAGCCGTACGACACGTCGAACCCCACGGCCCCTGCCCCTGCTGATCGGGAGACCTGACCTGTCGCCTGCCATGATGTTCTCGTGTCCCCCACCGATCCGGCATGGCGGCTGGTCCGCGCCACCGTCTTCGCGACGGTCTGCATCGCCGCGTCGGCAGGTGGGCACATCCTCGCCGGTGGCGCCCTGGCCAGTCCCGGGTTGCTCCTGCTCGCCGCCGCCGGGGCTCTGGCGCTCGCCTACGTGATCGGCGGCCGGCCGCACTCCCGGGGCCCGGTGCTGGGCGCCAGCGTTGCGACCCAGGCTCTGCTGCACGAGCTCTTCAGCAACGGCGTCCCCGTCGCGGTCGGTTCGGCGGGGCATGACCATCCGGGGATCAGCATGCTCACCGCGCACCTGACGGTCGCGGTGATGACGGGCTGGTGGTTGCATCGCGGCGACAGCGCCCTGTGGTTGCTGCTGCACCTTCTGCGCCGGCCGTCGCTTCCCGTGCTGTTGCGGCTGACGAGGATCCCCAGCGCCGGTACGCCCTCCCCGCTGCCCGCCGCCGAGCCACGCGTCACCCTGTCGTACGAGCTGGTCGCAGCGGTCACCCGTCGCGGACCGCCCATCGCGGCGCTTCGCGGCTGAGGGCCCGCCCTTCTGGAACCGCGAATTCACGGTGTCAAGCGCTCTCGCACAACGAGCGCTCTCCCAGCCACGCCTGTATCAGGAGTTCGCGATGGTTTCCCGTTTCATCCGCGCGCTGGCCCTCGTCGGCCTCGCGTGCAGCACGCTACTGTCTTTCAACGCGTCGACCGCGCTGGCCCACGACGGCCTCAAGAGCAGTTCCCCGGCCAAAAACGCCAAGATCTCCTCACCCGAGAAGATCACGTTGGAGTACACCGCGAAGATCCGCCTCCCCGCCGTCGTCCTGCACGACGCGGACGGCAACAAGGTCGCCACGGACAAGGCTCAGGCCGAGGGACGTACGGTCACCGCAAAGGTGAGCGAGGCCCTGGCGCCAGGCAAGTACGTGATCGGCTGGCGGGTGGTGTCGTCCGACGGCCATCCGCTCGAAGGCGAGATCCCCTTTACGGTGACCGCCCCGGCGACACCGACTCCCACCCCGTCGACCAGCACATCGGTCACCGAAGCCCCAAACCCCGTCGTTACCAGCGGGACGCCGGTGGCAGCGGCGGAGGAGCCCGCGCAGCAGGGCATCCCCTCCTGGGTGTGGGTAACCCTCGGTGCCGTTGTGATCGTCGGGATCGGGATCTTCGCTCTGTCCTCTCGCAGATCCAGCTGAACATCGAGCCGCTCGCGCCAGGCGGGGCGAGCGGCTCGGTTGCGGTTCTACCGGTTGTCCAGGCCGTGGATCTCATTCGCGGCCTGGGCGGTGGCCGCGCGTGCTGCCGTGGCGGGACGGACGTCCGGGCCGGGGAGGTCGCGACTGTAGGCGTAGACGACGGCCGCGGTCGCGATGGCGCCGGTGTTGACGGTCAGCGCCTTGTCGTTGATGTTGGCGATGGTGTCGCAGGCCTGGTGGTAGCAGTGGTCGTAGGCGACGCCCGCCGTACCACCGAAGATCGCGGCCTCCTCCGGTGTCTTGATGCCCTCAGCCCCGGTGAACAGGCCACCGGCCGGGATGCCGACCTCGATGAACGGTCCGTAGTCGGAGCGGCCGTCGAAGTCGGTGCCGCTGTGGCCCTGGTGCAGGGCGTCGAAGTACGTCTCGAAGAGCTTCTCGATCTCGTCGGATCCGGGCGGTCCAGCGGGTGCGCCGACGCCGTCGGAGTTGTCACCGTCGTAGATCTTGAAGGCGTAGTTGGGCGAGGCGACCATGTCGTAGTTGAGGTACAGCTTGATCTTCGCCTGCTCCGCCGCCGGCAGGTTGGCCACGTAGAACTCCGACCCGAGCAGTCCGAGCTCCTCCGCGCTCCACCACGCGAACCGGAGGTGGTTCCTGGTGGGGATCCTGCCCAGGGCTTCGGCTAGGGCGAGTTCCGCGGCGGTGCCCGAGCCGTCGTCGTTGATGCCCGGCCCGGCGGGAACGGAGTCGAGGTGTGCCCCGGACATCACGACCTTGCCGGGGTCGCCCCACTTGGAGTCGGCTATGACGTTCCAGGTCGTGCGGATGTCGCTGACCGTGTCGGTCTTGACGTGCATGACGGCGCCGGGCATGCCCGCGAGCTCGTTGCCGACGTCGAAGCTGGTGCCGACCACGGGGATGGACACGGGTTCGCCGAGGTTGCCCTGGAGGGTGGCGGTACGGCCCGGCTGTCCCTCGTTGAAGATGATGACGGCCACGGCGCCGGCGGCCTGGGCGTTCTGCGCCTTGACGATGAAGTTGCAGGTGCCGCGCTGGAGCAGGGCGATGTTGCCGGGGACGAATCCCACGAAGTCGCCCGCCTCGCAGCCGGAGTTGGAGGTGCTGGGGGTCGGGCCGGGCGGCAGGACGAGGTCGACGCTCTGCAGGGTCGCGGTCACGTCGCCGGAGCCGGAGTAGCTCATGGTGGCGAACTCACCCACCGAGGAGCCGTCGGGCGGGGTCGGGACCCCGCGACGTAGTCGCGTGAGGCCTGGTGGCCGCTGGTGCCTGCCGCGCGGGTGCCACCGTTGGCGTTGGCGATGTCCTGCAGGGCCTGCAGGACGCTTCTTGACAGTGGTGCTGGTTCCCCGATTCGGCGGCATTGGTGAACGTATGCCGCGAATCCCGCTCGGGAAAGACCCTTCACTTAACGGAAGGGCCCTTTCCTGAGAAGATTCGGGCTACATGGCTCGGGGTCTGCGAGAAGGGGCGACATGTCCGTCGCGGAGGGCAGCGTTGAGATCACCGTCTCCGACCCGTCGCAGCTGAGGTCGCTGCGCGGCTGGCTGGAACGGGCTCCCGGCATCCGGGTCGAGCAGGCGGCGGGCACACCCGGGCCGGGCGAGCAGGGCGCGGCCGACGTGCTGGTGCTTCTGGCGGGTGGCGGCGGGGCGCTGGCGGTGGCGATCAAGACCCTGCCGGACTTCATCCGCTCGCGCCGCTCCGACATCGAACTCACCCTGAAGACCGAGGGCAAGGAGATCACGGTGAGCGCCAAGAACGCCGACGACATCCAGGCCATCGTCGACGCGTTCCTCGATGCCTGACTTCTCCAGCTCTCGCGCCGTACTGATCGGAGTGGGCACCTACACCCATCTGCCGCCGGTCGGAGCGGCACTCAACAGCCTGGCCCGTTTCGCCTCCGTGCTCACCGGCCCGCTGTGCGGCTGGCCCACCGGCCAGACCGTGGTGCTCTCCGACGTCCGCCAGCCGGGCAAGCTGCCCGACCGGCTGGTGAAGCACTTCGAAGCCGTGCGGGATGTCGCGTTGTTCTACTACGTCGGCCACGGCCAGGTCGACCCGTTCGACACCTTGTGCCTCGGTCTGGTGGACTCCCGCACGGAGGCCATCCGGCGCAGGACCACGAGCCTGCCCTTCGACGCGGTACGGCACGCCCTGGCGAGCAGCCGAGCCCGCGCGAAGATCGTGATCCTGGACTGCTGCTACGCGGGGCTGGCCGCCGAGGGCCCCGGCGCGCTGACCTCCCCCGACCTGCTGAACCACACCCGCGGCACCGGCGCCTACACCCTGGCCGCCGCCGGGGAGTTCGCCACAGCCTGGTACGACACCGACCCGGCGACCCCGAGGCCACAGACCTACTTCACCCAGTACCTGGCCGACGTCATCGAGGCCGGGATCCCCGGCGAGGGCCCGCACCTGGCCCTGGAGCCGATCTTCTACGCCACCTTGGACGCCCTGGCCCGCGACGGCAAACCCCTGCCGACCAGCCGCGCCACCGGCCAGGCAACCAGGATCCCGTTCGCCCGCAACGCCGCCGCCTCCCCACACCCGCGACGTCCCACCACTCAAGCCCCTTCGCCGAAGGACACCGCCCGCAAGCCCAGCAGTCCAGCACCTACAACGGGCACCCCGGAACCGTTCGCGCTCTTGTCCGCGGCGGCCAGAAACCTACCCCCGCTGCTGTCCCGGCGCCGCGCCCTGATCGCCCTGTCCACGGTCGCAGCCGCCAGCGTGATCATCCCCTTGGTCCTGCGCACGAGCCCCAGCGACGACCTCCGTCCCACCCTGTTCGGTGTGCCCCTCGTCGGCCACACCGACTCCGTCGAGGAGGTGGCGCTCGGTGTGCTGAACGGCAAGACCATCGCGGTCTCCGGCAGCCGCGACGACACGGTGCGGGTATGGGATCTGGCCACCACCACCCAGCTCGGCGCACCCCTCACCGGCCACACCAGAAGCGTGTTCGCGATGGCGGTGGGTGTGCTGGACGGCAGGACCATCGCCGTCTCCGGAGGCTACGACCAGACGTTGCGGAGATGGGACCTCGCCACCGCCACCCAGATCGGCGACCCCATCGAACACATCAGCTCCGCCGAGGAGCTGGCAGTGGGTTCGCTGAACGGCAAGGCCATCGCCGTCTCCGGCAGCGGCGACAAGACGTTGCGGAGATGGGATCTCGCCGCGGGCACCGAACTAGGCAACCCCCTCACCGGCCACAACGACACCGTCGCAGCGGTGGCGCTCGGCGTGCTGAACGGCAAGGCCATCGCCGTCTCCGGCAGCCACGACAGGACGTTGCGGAGATGGGATCTGGCCGCGGGCACTCCGTCCGGCCCACCCTTCACCGGCCACGGCGACTCCGTCTATGCGGTGGCGGTCGGCACGCTGAACGACAGGGCCATCGCCGTCTCCGGCAGCGGCGACAAGACGTTGCGGATATGGGATCTCGCCGCGGGCACCCAGCTCGGCGCCCCTCTCACCGGCCACACGGAAGGCGTCAAGGCGGTGGCGCTCGGCACGCTCAACGGCGAAGCCATCGCGGTCTCCGGCAGCGACGACAAGACGTTGAGGGTGTGGGATCTGGCCAACGGCACCCAGCTCGGCAACCCCATCACCGGCCACACGGAAGGCGTCAAGGCGGTGGCGGTCGGCACGCTCAACGGCAGGACCATCGCCGTCTCCGGCAGCGGCGACCGGACCTTGCGGGTATGGATTCTGGGACCGCCGTAGCCGCGTGTCACCAGCCGTACGGGCGTGTTCCTTCTGACGACGGACTATCGGCTGAGGACCGGCGGCAGGGCGCGGAGCGTGGCGAGGACGCGGATCAGGCTCGCGGGTACGGCCAGCAGCAGCGGCCACAGCGCGACCGACGGCACGGAAACGACGGCGACGAGCATCGCCACGTCCAGCGCCATGAGCCCCATCGCCCCGGCCAGGGTCGCCGCGCGGGCTCGCCGGTAGGCGCGCCTCTCCAGCGCGACAGCGAGCAGCGTCCCGGCGACCGCGAGGAGGAGCGCCCCGTAGGTGAGCCGCACCCCCACCGGGATCGGCCAGTTCCAAGCACGGGCGGACACCAGCGAAAGCCCCCAGACCAGCCCCATGAACGGCCCGGTGGCCAGGAGGAGCACGGCCATCCGCCGCCACGGCGAGTCGCGGAAGAACGCCGCCGTGATCGTCTCGGCGTCGCCGAACTCGGCGATCGCCGCCCGAGCCGCCGCGTCCGGATCGTGCCCGTCGAGCTGAGCCTCGTAGGCTTCGTGCAACCCGTCGGCCAGTTCCTCCACCGCCTGCGCCGGAAGCCTGGCGGCCAGGATCGCGAGCTGAGCGGAGATCAGCTCGTGGCCGGCCACGGCCGGGTCCCCAGCGCGGCGCTGACGGCCGCCGCGAACTCCTGCCACCCGGCCCGCTCACCGCTCAGCGCGGCGTGCCCGCTCGAGGTGAGTTCGTAGGTACGGCGACGCCGCCCGCTCACCACCGACCAGCTCCCGCTGATCAGCCCCGCCCGCTCCAGCCGGTGCAGCGCCGGGTAGACGGTGCCGGTCGGCAGGTCGAAGTGCGACTCCCGGAGCGCTTCCTTGACCGCGTAGCCATGGAGCGGCCCGGCTTCGAGCGCGGCGAGCAGCAGCCCGTCGAGATGCCCTTTGAGCGCTTCTGCCCTCATAGGTAGTAACGCTATATCGGACCTTCCGCCGAAGCAATCCCCGGCGTAGCGTCGCTATATATAGCGTTACTACGCAATGGAGGAGGCCGACCCCTGTGTTCTTCGCAACGCTGGCCGTCCACATCGTCGCGGGCCTGACCTGCATCGTCTGCGGAGCCGTGGCGGCTCTGGCCGTCAAAGGCGGTCCACGGCACATCCGGTTCGCGCGCGTCTACCTGTGGGGGCTCGGGGTGGTGTGGGCGTCGATGTCGATCCTGTCGGCGATCCGCTGGCAGCAGAACGCCCCGCTGTTCGCCGTCGGCTCCTTCTCCTTCGCCGCCGCCCTGGTCGGCTACCTCAACAGGAAGCGCCGGCCGTACCTGCACATCGCCGGAATGGGCCTGTCCTACACGGCCCTCCTCACCGGCTTCTACATCGACAACGGCCCGCACCTGCCGCTCTGGGACCAACTCCCCACCTGGACCTACTGGACGCTACCCAGCCTGGTCGGCGTCCCCCTCATCGCCCGTGCGATCCTGCGCCGCCTGAATCGACAAGCTTCTAAGTTGACAGATCTCTAATCAGGGCCCGATACTCCTAGCTGTTTAGACAAGCATCGAAACAGAGGGAGAAGTCATGAGCGGTGGATTCGTCGGAGACATCAACGAGGCCTTCGCACCGCCCGCGTCGGGCGGCTGTTGCGGCTCCCCGGCGGTTGCCGTCGAGGAGCAGGCGGCGACCTGCTGCGGCACGACGCCTGCGGCGGCGGCGGCGAGTGACGCTGGATGCTGCGGGTGACAACCGTGCAAACGCTCGCCGGCGGTCCCTTCACCGGTCGCCGGGTGGGGACCGCTGGCAGCGCGCTCGCCCGCGCCTGGCTGGCCGGGCAGCTCCGGGAGCTCGGCGTCGAGCCGACCGTCGACACCTTCCCGGTCTCCGGCGTGCGGGAGCTGTACGCCGTTCCCACCATGCACTGGACCCGGGACCTGCGGTATCGGCGCGAGTTCGCGGAGGATCTGGCCTCGGCCGACCTGCCGGAGCCCAGGGAGGGCCTCGTGGTGGCCGCAGACTCCCAGGAGTGGCGGGCACGATGGGTGCTGGCGCCCGCGGCCTGGACGGAGCTCCTCGAGCGTGCCGTTCGCGAGGGAGCGGCCGGTCTCGTCGTTCCGCGCGGAACGGACGAGGCCGGGTGGATGCCCAAGATGATCGCCGGTCGGCCCCCGGCCGCTGTGCCGATCCTCGGCGTGCGCAACGACATCCACCGGCAGATGGGCGCCACAGGCGGCTCGCTGACCGCCTCGATGCCCCTGAGAACGGTGGACGTGACCGGGACCAACGTCCACGCCGACCTGATCTCCGGACAGAGCGGGCCCACCGTGCTGCTGACCGCCCACTACGACGGCGTCGGCGACGACCCGCACCAGCGGTTCCCCGCCGCGGCCGACAACGCCTCCGGCGTGGCGGCCGTCCTCGAAGCGGCCCGCCGCCTCAGGGAGGACCCGCCGAAGGGGCTCAACGTCTCGATCGCCTTCCTCGACGCGGAGGAGGCCGGCGCCCACGGCTCCGCCCACCACGCGCCGAAGCTGCCACCGGGGACGATGGTGATCAACATGGACGGCGCAGCCGAGGCGGGCCGACCTGCGGCCGTGGAGGCCGGAGGTCCCGCGCACGCCGTACTGGCGGCACTCGACCGGGCAGGACGCGAGGTCGGCGTCCCGCTGAAGGCCGCGCCGATGGCCTCGGACAACCGCCGCTACGCCGCCGCCGGGCTGGCGGCCGTCGGGATCGGGATGGGCATGCCCGGCTACCAGACCCCGGCGGAGACCCCTGACCGGGTCGATCCCGCGGCGCTGCTGGCAGCGGCGCGCCTCATCACGGCGACGGTCCGGCTCCTCGCTCCCTCTCCTGAAGGAGGTGGCTTCCCGGGGTGAGGGAGCGCAGGAACAGGCGGTCGGCGCCGGGCAGGGCGGCCAGCCTCATGAGCCAGTCGCGGGCGATGATGCGCCGCCGCGTGGCAGGTGCCATCCACTGGATGAAGCGGCGGCCGAACGCCTGGACCTCGCCGATGGCGGGCCGCATGCGGCGCTGGTAACGATCCAGCGCCACCGGGAGGTCACAGGAGGTGAGCTCGTCGGCCAGGATCGACGCGCCCGCCATCGCCATCGACGCCCCGTGCCCGGCGAACAGGGACACGGCCTGGCAGGCGTCACCGAGCAGGACGACGCGACCGGAGCTCCACCGGTCCATCTCCACCTGGGTGATCTGGTCGTAGTACAGCTCTGGCGGGTCAGGGCAGTGGTCGAGGATGTCGGGCAGGATCCAGCCGAGCCCGCCGTACGCCTCTCGCAGGGCCTTGGCCGGGCTCTCGGGAAGGGCGGGGTCCGGCTCCCGCCGTAAGAAGAGGGTGGCGACCCGTCCGTCGCGCAGCGCGTACGCCCCGGCCATCAGACCAGGCACCGTCATCACCTGGTACCGCATGCCCACCTCGCGGCTGAGCTGCTCGTCGGTGAAGGTGTAGGCGGCGACGTGGTGGTCCAGGTAGCGGACGAAACGCTCCTCCGGCCCGAAGGTCAGCTCGCGGACCCGGGAGTGGGCGCCGTCCGCGCCGACCACGAGGTCGACCTCGCGGCTGCTGCCGTCGGTCAGCTCGACCGTCGTGCCGTCCGGCGAGAGGGCGGCGATGCTCGTGCCGTAGGAGATGGGCGAGCGGACGTCGTCGTGGACGGCTCTGGCCAGGTCGGCGCGCAGCAGGCTGATGACCTGCTCCAGACCGCTCTTCATGACCAGCCCGCTGGTCTTGCGGCCGTTTCCGTCGAGGTAGCGGAGCTCGTTGACCGGGTAGCGGGCCTCGCGGAGCCGGGGCGCCAGGCCCATGCGCTCGGCGACCTGGTACCCGGCCCCGTAGAAGTCGATCACGTAGCCGCCGTCGCGGAATCCGGCGGCCCGCTCGACCAGCTCGACCTCCCAGCCGGCCCGCTCCAGGTGCCAGGCCAGCGTCAGCCCGGCGACGCCGGCGCCGCAGATAAGCGCCTTCACGAGAGTCTCACCAGGGCGCGCAAGGGGGTGGCGAGCGCGGCGACGTCGAGGCCGGGATCGAGGCTGTACTGCAGGATCAGCCCGTCCACCGCCGCAGCGAGCACCGTCGCGGTGGCGTCGGCGCCGTCGGTGTGGCCGCGCGCCCGCAGCCATGCGGCGACCACCGCGCGGAACGTCCTGACCATGGCGCCGAGCCGGTCGCGCAGCTCGGGCAGCCTGCCGGACGCCAGGTACATCTCGACGATCAGCAGCGCGGCCGGGTCGCTCCCCGCGTACTCGGACATCATGGCCAGCAGCCAGTCGATGCCGCCGTCGACGTCCTGCTGCTCCGCGAGCTGCGCGCCCATCGCCGCGAGCATGCTCTCGGCGTACGCACAAGAGGCCGCGACCAGCAGATCGCTCACCGAGGCGAAGTGGTAGTGCACCACGCCCGGAGCCACCCCGGCCCGCTCCGCCACCATCCTGGTCGTCACGTTGCCCCAACCGGCCTCGCCGATCAGCGCCACCGCCGCGTCGAACAGGCGCTGCCTGGTCATCCGGCCGCGCTCTCCCGAAGCTGTGCCCGTCATTCCTGGTTACCTGCCCTGGTCGCCCGCCTTGGACGTTTGACCAGATACTAGTTCATGCGAGGCGGACCAGCCACCGGCCGTGCGTCTCCCAGCGTTCCGCGACCGAGAAGCCGCTCGCGTGCGCCAGCCGTTCGATGTCGTCGGCCGACACCACGGCCCAGCCGAACCAGTCGCCGACGGCGGGACCCCGGCGCAGCCGTACGCGATCCACCCTGCTCCGGGTGCCGGGCGGGTCCACCTCCGCCAGGACCGTGCCGCCCGTACGGAGGAGCTGGCCGACCCGGCGGAGCAGGGCCTGCGGGTGGCCGCCGATGCCGATGTTGCCGTCGGCCAGCAGCGCGGTGGTCCACTGGCCGCCTGCCGGTACCTCGCCGAAGACGTCACGCAGCAGGGCGAAGCCTCCGGCCCTGCGGGTGAGCGCGACGGCCGAGGGGGTGATGTCGATGCCGAGCGCGTGGACGCCGCGCCGGGCGAGCGCGGCGGTGAGCCGCCCCGGACCGGACCCGATGTCCAGGGTGGGGCTGGCGCAGCGGCTGAGGAGGGCCTCGTCGCCGTCGATCGGCTCGAACCAGCGGGCGGTTTCCAGCGCGAGGCGGGTGCCGTCGACGTATTCGAGCTCGGCGGGCGCACCTGCGAGCGCGTCGGCGTAGATCTCCCCCATCATCCGGCCAGCCCCCGAAGGGCCGTGGCGAAATGGGAGCTGGGGGCTTCCGACGCCACCTTGCGTGCGTCGGCCACGGTGTCCACGTCGGTCAGCTCCGGGAGGAAACCGACGCTGAGCCCGGCCCTGTCGAGCCGGTCGAGCTGGAGTTTCCCGGTCTCCGGATGCGACATGGGCACCCCGAGCAGCAGGCCGGGATCGGGCTCGCGCAGGCCGAGCAGCCAGAACCCGCCGTCGGCCGCGGGGCCGTACACCGCGTCGTGGCGATCGAGCGCCTCGCCCGCCTCGCGCAGCAGGCCGGGGGTGACCTGCGGGGTGTCCATGCCGATGAGCACGACCGGCTCGGGACACAGGCGGTGGGCGTCGGCGAAGGCGGCGGCCAGGCGCTCGTCCAGTCCCCCGCCCCGCTGCGGGATCACCACGAACCCGCCGGGCAGCCAGCTCCCCGGCAGCCCCTCCAGGGCGAGCACGCGCTGGGTCGCCGGGGTCGCCGCGACCGCCAGCAGGCTGTCCCTCAGCGAGGCCGCGGCCAGGGACGCGGCCTGGACGGGAGTGAACGGAGGGGTCAGCCGGGTCTTGACCCGTCCCGGCACCGGCTCCTTGGCGATGATCAGTATCTGGGTCATCGGACCACCCTGCGTACGGCGACAGCCATAGCTGCCGCGAGGTAGAAGAAGATCGCGGGGTTGGTGTGCGACATCGGCCCGGCCACGTAGGCGACCGCGCCCGCCAGCGCCACCCCGAGCCACTCCCAGCGGCCGGTAATGGCGGCCAGCGCGACGACCAGGAGCGCGTACCAGGAGTAGCCGGGGGTGAACAGCAGGAGCAGCGCCCCGCTGACCAGCAGCGCACCTTCCATCGGCCGGTCGGGATCCCCCTTGACCAGGACGTACAGGGCGACCAGCCCCAGGATCAGGATCGCGGCGAAGGGCGCCCAGGCGTCCGGCAGCAGCAGCCGCAGGATGAGGTAGCGGTTGCCCACCCCCGGCTCGCCGTACCGCTCCTCCTGCAGGTAGCCAGGCAGGAAGCCGAGGACGGGCCCGTCCGAGACCAGCACGTACGGCACGTAGGCCAGCGCCACGACCGCGACGGCTGGCACCGTGATCCTCAGCGTGCGCCGCCAGTCCAGCCCCCCGGCCAGCACGCCGGACAGGGCTCCGGGCAGCGCCGTCGCGGGCAGCAGCTTGGCCGCGACCGCCGCCCCGAGCAGCGCGCCCCTCCCCCTGGCGACGCTGAAGGCCACCACGACGAGCAGCACGCCGAGGATGTCCACGTGCGCGTTGTTGACGGCCTCGATCGGTACGGCGGGGCACCACGCCCACACCGCTCCCCACGGCCGCCGCCAGACGATGAGCAACACCAGGACGGCCATGACGAACCCGCCGAGCTGCAGCACCTTGTGCCGCGACCCCTCGGGGGAGAGCCAGTGGACCAGCAGGAAGTACCCCTCGGCCAGCGGCGGGTAGATGGTGGGAACCGTCGGCCGGTTGATCCTGCTGCAGCCGCCCTCGGGCAGGGGGTGGCGGTCGCGTACGCCGCAGTCGCCGGGAAAGAGCCAGCTCTCCCGCAGCCCGGCGAGCGCGGGGTCGGCCGGGGGGTGGTCGTAGGGCGAGATGCCCGCCGCCTGCACCTCGCCGTCCCAGGCGTATCGGTAGGAGTCGGTGCTGGTGCTCGGCGGGCCGATCAGCCCGGTGGCCGCCATGACGATCCCGCCCCCGAGGACCAGCACGGACAGCGACCGCGCAGGCAGCGCCCTGGACAGCCTGAGGGCGGCGAAGAACAGCCCCCAGGCCACCAGGTACCAGCCCAGGCCGGGGCCGGCGGCCGTCAGGCCGACCAGCACCGCCGCCAATCCGGCCAGGACGGCGCCGACCGGCAACACACGTCGGTTCACAGCCGGGAGCGTGCCACCTCAGGGGCCGTTCGAGTCCGGTCGCGAGGGGACCGTTCACACCTCGTAAGAAGTCTTACGAACCGCGAACGCGCCTTACCCGCGGGCGCTGCCGGGGTTAGCGTCGGCCGGGTGAAGGTCATGGTCACCGGCTCGGCCGGGTTCATCGGTAGTCATGTCGTCGAGGCTTTCGAGAGCGCCGGACACGCGGTGCTCCGGCTCGACCTGAAGGGCGGCCACGACGTGCGTGACGACGCCGTGCTCGACCGGCTGCTGCCCGGCGTGGACCTGGTGGTGCACCAGGCCGCCAAGGTCGGCCTGGGCGTGGACGTGGCCGACCTGCCCGCCTACGCCTCCGTCAACGTGTACGGCACCGCCGTCCTGCTGGCCGCGATGGCCAGGCACGGCGTGGGACGGCTGGTCCTGGCCTCCTCGATGGTCGTCTACGGCGAGGGCGCCTACGACTGCCCCGACCACGGCCGGACCAGGCCGGGCCCGCGCTCCACCCAGGACCTCGGAAGCGGCCGCTTCGAGCCCGCCTGCCCGGTGTGCGGCGCGGCGCTGGAGCGGGCGACCGTCAGCGAGGACGACCCGCTCGATCCGCGCAACGCCTACGCCACGACCAAGCTCGCCCAGGAGCACCTGGCGGCCAACTGGGCGCGCGAGACAGGAGGCGACGCGGTGGCGCTCAGGTACCACAACGTGTACGGCCCGCGGATGCCGCGCGACACCCCCTACTCCGGCGTGGCCGCGATCTTCCGGTCGGCGCTGGAGGCGGGCAGGGCGCCGAGGGTGTTCGAGGACGGCAGGCAGACCCGCGACTTCGTCCACGTGCGCGACGTCGCCCTGGCCAACCTGGCAGCAGCCGGATCCCCAGCTCCACCGGGCCTCCTGACCAGCTACAACGTCGCCAGCGGAACCCCGCACACGATCGGCGAGATGGCCACGGCGCTCGCCGCCGTGCACGGCGGGCCTGAGCCCGTCGTCACCGGCGAGTACCGGCTGGGCGACGTGCGGCACATCGTCGCCGCCCCCGACCGCGCCCGCACGGGCCTCGGGTTCCAGGCGACGATCTCGTTCGAGGACGGGATGAAGGAGTTCGCCACCTCATGACCATCGACGTCATCCTGCCCTGCCTCGACGAGGCGGCCGCGCTCCCCTGGATCCTGGAGCGGATGCCGCCCGGATATACCGCGATCGTGGCCGACAACGGCTCCACCGACGGCTCCGCCGAGCTCGCGGCCGGGCTCGGCGCGCGCGTGGTCCACGAGCCCGTCCGCGGGTTCGGCGCGGCCTGCCACGCGGGCCTGCTGGCGGCCACGGCGGACGTCGTCTGCTTCATGGACGCCGACGCCTCGCTCGACCCGCGCCAGCTGCCCCGCGTGACCGAACCTGTCCTGGCGGGTACGGCGGACCTGGTGCTCGGCAGGCGGATGCCGCGGACGCGGGCAGCCTGGCCAGCACATGCTCGGCTCGGCAACGCCGTACTGGCCAGGAATCTGCGCCGCCGTACCGGAGCGCCCCTGCACGATCTGGGGCCGATGCGCGCCTGCTCCCGCGCGGGGTTGATCGCGCTCGGCCTGACCGACCGGCGGTTCGGCTACCCGCTGGAGATGGTGCTGCGAGCCTCCAGCGCGGGGTGGCGCGTGGCCGAGGTCGAGGTGGACTACCTCGCGCGCAGCGGCCGCTCCAAGGTCACCGGCACGGTCCGCGGCACCCTGCGTGCCGTGGCCGACATGCGCAGGGTGCTGGCGGGCTGAGGTTCCGGCGTCGGCGGGTCAGGCGGCGCAGGTCGCCTGGGCGCGTAGTTGCCACGTGCCGTTCTGGGTGGGGGTGGAGCGGTGGGCCCGGATGAGGACGAGGTTGGGCTCGACGGAGGTGAAGGAGTACAGGTGGGTGTCGCCCGCCGTACTCGGGATGATCAGCCCGCCGGTGCCGTGCACCGTGGTCCCGGGCGGGCAGGTGACCTGGACGGCGCTGTCGGGCTGGCCGTTCGAGGCGACCTGGTTCTCGACCACCGCGTAGCCGGTGGGCTGGTTGGCGCACACGACGGTGGCGATCATGTCCCAGGTGCCCGAGAACCCGGCCACCACCTCGTCGCCGATGGCGAAGGCGCCGTCACGGGCGTTGTTGACCACGGCGCCGCGCAGGGTGACCTGGTTGGATCCGCGCACGGTGCCCCCAGGGGCGAGCGCCTTGCGTCCGGGCGAGCAGGTCGCCGCGGCGGTCTTGGGGGTGACCGAGCTGCCGGCGACGGTGACGCTTCTGATCTCGTATCCGGCGGGCGCGGGGGCGCAGATCGCCCGCGCGGCGACGCTCCAGTTCGAGGCGAAGGGGCGCAGTTCCTCGGCGATGACGGTGTACCCGTAGCGTCCGTCGACCACGGAGCGGAACGGCGTGACGGTCCTGAACTTGACCGAGTCGCTGCCCAGCGCCTGCAGCGCCGCACCCCCGCCGACCACGACGGTGCCCGACGGGCAGAAGGCGCGGGCGGTCTTGCTCGCGGTGGAGTCGCCGGCGGAGTTGGCGAAGACGGCGGTACGGCCGGGCACCGCGGCCGACGCGGCGGCGGTGGTGACGAGCTGCCCGGCGAGCGCGGCGGCGGCCAGGGCGACCGTGGCGATGATCTTCATGGGGTCCTCCCAGGGTTTGAGCTGATGCCCGTCATGGCACCACCGAGAGGGGGCGCGTTCTGTGCACGAATGCACACGCGGAGTGCGCACATCTACGGCGTAACGCCTGGCCGTGATTCCGACACTGACGCGCATGTACAACGATCTGCGGGCCCTGTTCATCAACTGCACGCTCAAGCGGGGGCCGGAACGCAGCCACACCCAGGGACTGATCGACGTCAGCGCGCACATCATGGAGAAGCAGGGCGTCCAGGTGGACCAGCTGCGCGCGGTCGACCACGACATCGCCACCGGCGTGTGGCCGGACATGACCGAGCACGGCTGGGAAAGCGATGAGTGGCCCGCCATCTACCAGCGCGTGCTCGCCGCCGACATCCTCGTCATCGCCGGACCGATCTGGCTGGGCGACAACAGCTCGGTCACCAAGAAGGTCATCGAGCGGCTGTACGCCTGCTCCAGCCTGCTCAACGACGCGGGACAGTACGCCTACTACGGGCGCGTGGGCGGCTGCCTGATCACCGGCAACGAGGACGGCGTCAAGCACTGCGCCATGAACGTCCTCTACAGCCTGCAGCACCTGGGCTACCTGATCCCGCCGCAGGCCGACGCGGGCTGGATCGGCGCGGCCGGGCCCGGCCCCTCCTACCTCGACCCGGGCTCCGGCGGGCCGGAGAACGACTTCACCAACCGCAACACCACGTTCATGACGTGGAACCTGCTCCACCTGGCCCGCATGCTCAAGGACGCCGGTGGCATCCCCGCGCACGGCAACCAGCGCTCGGAGTGGGACGCGGGGTGCCGGTTCGACTTCGAGAATCCCGAGTACCGCTAGCGGAGAAACCCGCATGATGGGCGCATGGCGTCTCTGCCGCAGGATGCGGACATCGTCGCGGCGCTGCGCGCGGGCGACGAGACGATGTTCGCATCCCTGCTGGACGCCTGGTCGCGGAACATGCTGTGGCTCGCCCGCGCCTACGTCTCGACCGACGACTCGGCGCAGGAGGTGCTGCAGGACACCTGGCTGGGGGTGCTGCGGGGGCTGGCCGGTTTCCAGGGGCGGTCGGCGTTCAAGACGTGGGTGTACCGGATCCTGGTCAACACCGCCAAGAAGCGCGGCGCGAGCGAGAGCCGTACGGTGCCCTGGAGCAGCGTCGCCTCCCCCACGGTCGACCCGGCGCGGTTCCGCGACGGGCACTGGAAGGAGTTCCCCGCCGCCTGGCCAGACCCGGAGGGCGCGGCGCTGGCCGCCGAGGTGCGCGAGCAGATCGGCGCCGCCCTCGCCGGGCTGCCGCCGCGGCAGCGGGCCGTGATCACGTTGCGGGACGCCGAGGGCTACAGCTCGGCGGAGGTCTGCGAGATCCTGGAGATCACCGCGATCAACCAGCGGGTGGTGCTGCACCGCGCCCGCGCAGCCGTACGGGAGCGTATGGAGAAGTACATGGAGCGGCGGGCATGACCTGCGCCGAGCTCGTCGAACTCGTCACCGCCTACCTCGACGGCGAGCTGGCCGACCGCGAGCGCTTCGAGGCGCACCTGGCCGAGTGCGAGGGCTGCGAACGCTACCTGGACCAGTTCCGCACGGTCGCCAGTGTGGTGGGCGACCTGGTCCCGCCACCCCCGGACCCCGGCGTGCGCGACCGCCTCCTCGCCGCGTTCCGCGACTGGTATCGGACGTGATCACCACTGGGCGATGAGCGGCGTGCCCGGTTCACGCTGCCGCCAGGCCTCGGCGAGGCGGACCAGGCGGGTGGCGGCCGCGATGCCGATCACGGTTGCGACCCTGCCGTTGGCGAGGTCGAACGCCAGGACGCCGACGACCCGGTCGGCGAGCACGAAGAGGATCGCGGGAGCGCCGTTGACCGACGCGTAGTGGATGGCGAGCGTGCCACCGGCGAGCCGCCGCTTCGCGGGGGTGGGCTTGAGACCGGCCCTGGCGACGGCGGCGATGCGCTCCGGCGTGTCGTACCGCAGCAGCTTCTCGGCCAGACCGGCGCCGTCGGAGATCGCGATCGCGTCGTCGGTGAGCAGCGGCACCAACCGTTCCGTCCGGCCGGAGGAGGCGGCGAAGAGGAACTCCGCCACGATCCTGCGGGCGGAGGCCGGGTCGACCTCGGCGCCGCGGCGGCGCCCGGCGGTGATGCGGTGCCTGGCCCGGTGGAGGTGCTGCTGGCTCGCGGACTCGGTGATGTCGAGCATCCCGGCGATCTCGGCGTGGCCGTACGAGAACGCTTCGCGCAGGATGTAGACGGCCCGCTCCACGGGTGACAGGTGTTCCATGAGGGTGAGTACGGCCAGCGAGACCGATTCGCGCTGCTCGAAGGTGTCGGCGGGGCCGAGCATCGGGTCGCCGTCGAGGAGTGGTTCCGGCAGCCAGGCGCCGGCGCTGCGCTCGCGGCGGGCCTGTGCCGAGCGGAGCCGGTCGATGCACAGATTGGTGACGACCTTGGTCAGCCATGCCTCGGGCACCTCGATCCGCTGCCGGTCGGCGGCCTGCCAGTGCAGGAACGCGTCCTGCACGGCGTCTTCCGCGTCGGCCGCGGAGCCCAGCAACCGGTACGCCAGCGAGGCCAGCCGGTTCCGGCTGGCCTCGAACCGGCCGGTGTCGAAGGGGTCGGTGGCGCTGCTGTCCACGCGGTCCACCCTAGCTATTTCAGGGCCTTCGGCTGCTCGATGGCCAGGCGGTGCCTGCGCGCGGGCAGGCGGAAGGTCGGGTGCGCGATGGTCCACAGCGACATCCTGAGGATGCCCAGCTTGATCCTCGCGGCCGTGCGGCCGCCCACGTACGCCGGTCGCGCCCGCGCTTCGCCGTCGACCGGCTGCAGGATCCCGTCCCGCCGCCCGAGGCTGATGTGGTTGCCCACGTACCTCAGCTTGGTGCCATTTACCTCGCGGCCGGTCAGGCGTCCCACGATGGCCTTCATGGCCCGCATCCCGGTGAACCCGGCCGAGGCGCAGGACATCGGCATCGGCAGGCCGTTGTCACCGATGGCGTGGGCGCTGTCGCCCGCGGCGTAGACGTTCTGGTGCGAGACCGAGCGCATGGTCCGGTCGACGATGATCTGACCGTTCCCGGTGACCTCCAGCCCGCTCGCGGCGGCGATCGGGTTCACCGCGAACCCGGCCGCCCACACGGTGGCGTCGGACGCCACGATGGTGCCGTCGGCGCACCGCACCCGCGTCGCCTCGACGGCTTCGACGCAGGTGTGCTCCAGGACGGTGACGCCCAGCCGGTCACAGGCCCTGCGCAGGTGGCCGCGGGCCCCGGCGGACAGCCGGGCGCCCAGCTCGCCGCGGGCGACCAGCGCCACCGACAGGTTCGGCCGGGACTCCGCGAGCTCGGTGGCGGTCTCGATGCCGGTCAGTCCGTCGCCGACGACCAGCACCCTTCCGCCCGCGCCGAGGCCGTCGAGACGCTCCCGCAGGCGCAGCGCCGCCGGGCGGGTCGTGACGTGGAAGGCGTGCTCGGCGACGCCCGGAACGCCGTGGTCGGCTACGGCGCTGCCGAGCGCGTAGAGGAGGGTGTCGTAGGCGAGCTCCCCGCCGCCGTGGGCATCGGCCACGTCGACGACCTGACGTTCGGGATCGACGGCCGTGACGCGGGCCAGGCGCAGCCGTACCCCCGTGCCCGCGAAGACGTCGGTCAGCTTCCGTGCCTCGATCACCTGGCCGGCGGCGAGCTGGTGCAGCCGCAACCGCTCGACGAAGTGCGGCTCGGCGTTGACCACGGTGATCTCGGTGTCCGCAGGGGACAGCCGCCGAGCCAGGGTCCCGGCCACGTAGGCCCCGGCGTAACCGGCGCCGAGGACGACGATGCGGTGTGTCATGAGGTGCTCCCGTCGGATCGCCTGCTCTCTCCGGGTTGAGCGAGACAGCGCCCCGATTGCTGACAGGAACGGGATGTGGCATGGGTCACACAGCGGTGGCCGTGATGGCCGCGTTCAGCAGGGCGACGAGGGCGGCGTCCCGGTCGGCCGGTGGCAGGTGCCGGGCCTGCCGTACGGCGGAGCGGATCGCGTGGTGCGCCGGGCCGCGCGTGTACCAGTAGGCGATCAGCCGTGACCGCCGCACCAGAGGCGCGAGGCGGCGGGCCAGCGCCTGGTGCCGCCCCCGGCCCACGCAGGCGAGCACGACCCGCGCCGAGTCCTCGACGCCGCCACCGGTGATCAGCGCGGGCGCGAGCGACGCGAGGCTCTGCCGTACGGGGTCGGAGACCTCGTCGTTGACCATGCGGGCCACGGTCGCCACCACCGGCTGGGTGCAGCGCGGGTGGTCGCTGAAGCGCTCCCCTGCCAGGACCGACACCAGCTCCATCAGGCAGGCGCCGTCGGTGGAGGTCAGGTGGGTTCCCGCCGACAGGTCAGGCATGTTGCACGGTCGGCTGGGTCTCGGCGTACTGGACGGCGGTGCCGAAGGCCATGTCGAGCAGCGAGCGCCGCCTGCCGTCCACGAGGGTGGTGATCATCCCTGCCAGCCACAGCGGCGCCAGGGCCAGCCCGACCAGGGCGCGCAGAAACGCGCGGAGGAAGCCGAGGCGGGCGCCGTCGGCTCTGACGACCGTCACGCCCATGAGCATGTCCCCGGCCGTCTGCCCGGTCAGCCACCAGGCGAGGGTGAAGTACGCCGTCGGCAGGGCGCTGACCAGGACGCCGGTGGCGGGCCGTACCCAGGAGGGGGTGCCGCCGAGCATGAGGTTCGAGCCTTCGATGAGCACGATGTAGAGCGCCGCCGTGCCCACCAGCAGGACCAGCACGTCGATGAGGAGCGCCACCGCCCGGGAGACGAGTCCGGCGTAGGCGTCAGGTCTCATCGACGACCGGCTCGCCGCGCCTCAGGAGCCGCTGGAATCCGGCCTCCACGCGGGCGTCGGCATCGCTGGCGACGCCGGAGACCGTGCGACGGGTGTCGGTGACCGCGCCGAGCGCCTGCTTGAACACCAGATCGCGGATCTTGTCGTTGTTGGCCAGGTCCTCCACGATCGGCGGGATGACGGTGGTTCTCGCCCAGGCGATCGCTTTGTCGGACTCCACCTTGAGGAACTCGGCTGCCTCGCCGCCCGCCGTGTCGGCCACCGTACGCCCCTGGGTGGCGAAGCCGTCGAGGCGGGAGGACACCGTGGACAGGGCTCCGCGCACGGGCTCCGCGAGCCAGGACAGGGGGCGGGAGGATGCCAGCGCCCTGCCGGTGCCGACCGGGTCGGCGACGGCCTTCTTGCCCCGGTCCAGCGAGTCGCGTACGGCGTGAGCCGTACGATCCGCCATGCCCAGCATGATCGCGGTGGTCTCGCCCACCTTGCCCGGCTGGGAGGTGAGCGCCTCGCGGACCTGCCGCTCCAGCAGGACCACCATGCCCAGGCACACCCTCGACATCGCGCCCAGGGTGCTCTTGTCTTGCGTCGTCATCTCCGGAGCATTCCCGCTGACCGCCCCGTCCTAGGCAAAGGGCCGACCAAGACTCAGACGCCGAGCAGCAGGCTCAGCCCCCAGCCGACCACGCTGACGATCAGGGAGAACAGCCCCAGGGTCACCAGGACTTTCAGCAGGGACCATCGCGACCGTGGATCGCTGCCCCGCGGCTTCCGTCATGCGTGCACGTTTCCCGTGATGCGCACCAGAGAAGGGCGGGCCTACCGATTCTTTGCCGGTGCCGGTGCTCGCCATTCACCCGGAATGGGGAAATTCCCGGCAACGAGCACCAGGAGGGGACAACTCATGGACGATTACCCGCTACTCAATCTGTTCTGGACCATGATGTGGTTCTTCATCTGGGTCATGTGGCTGTTCCTCCTCGTCCGGATCGTCATGGACATCTTCTCCAGCGACGACCTGAGCGGCTGGGGCAAGGCGGGCTGGACCATCCTGGTGATCGTCCTGCCCTACCTCGGCGTCCTGATCTACCTGATCGCCAGGGGCGGTTCCATGAACCAGCGCCAGGCCAGCCGCGCCCAGCAGCAGGAACAGGCCCTCCAGGACTACATCCGCAAAACCGCCGGTGGATCCTCGGAACCCAGCGTCGCCGAGCAGCTGGAGAAGTTCGCCGACCTCAAGCAGCGCGGCGCGATCTCCGACGACGAGTACGAGAAGGCCAAGGCCAAAGTCCTCGCCTGATCGCCCTTCAAAGACCGGGAGACACCCTGTGACTGTTCTGCCCTCGTTCGACGACCGTACCGACTTCACCAACGCCGACAGGGGCTTCATCGCCACCGCCTCGGACACGAAGATCACCGACCCCGCCGGGAGGGTGGTCTGGGACCTGGAGTGGTACGCCTTCCTCGACGGCGAGTGCCCGGACACGGCCAACGCGAGCCTGTGGCGGCAGTCCCAGCTGTGCGCCAAGCACGGCCTGTACGAGGTGGCCGAGGGCATCTACCAGGTGCGCGGGTTCGACCTGTCCAACATCACCTTCATCGAGGGCGACACCGGCGTCATCATCGTCGACCCGCTCCTGTCGGCCGAGCCCGCCGCCGCGGCGCTCAGGCTCTACCGCGAGCACCGCGGCGACCGCCCGGTCAAAGCCGTCATCTACACCCACTCCCACGCCGACCACTTCGGCGGCGTGCGCGGCGTCGTGCCCGACGGCGCGGACATCCCGATCATCGCCCCGTCCGGGTTCCTGGAGCACGCCGTAGCCGAGAACGTCTACGCGGGCACCGCCATGAACCGCCGCGCGGTCTACATGTACGGCGCGGAGCTGGCCAAGGGTCCGGCGGCCCAGATCGGCGCCGGGCTCGGCCAGACCACCTCCACCGGCACGATCTCCCTCATCGAGCCGAACCTGCACATCACCCAGACCGGGCAGGAGGAGACGATCGACGGCGTCCGCTTCGTCTTCCAGCTCACCCCCGGCACCGAGGCCCCGGCGGAGATGAACTTCTCCCTGCCCGACCGGCGCGCCCTGTGCATGGCCGAGAACGCCACCCACAACCTGCACAACCTCCTCACCCTGCGCGGCGCCCTGGTCCGCGACCCGCGCGTGTGGGCCCGCTACCTGACCGAGGCCATCGAGCTGTTCGCGGGCGGCTCGGACGTGCTGTTCGCCTCCCATCACTGGCCGACCTGGGGTACGGCGGAGCTGACGGCGTTCCTGGGCCAGCAGCGCGACCTGTACGCCTACCTGCACGACCAGACCCTGCGCATGCTCAACCAGGGATACAACGGCACCGAGATCGCCGAGATGATCCAGCTCCCGCCCGCGCTGGAGCAGTCCTGGCACGCGCGCGGCTACTACGGCTCCGTCTCGCACAACGTCAAGGCCATCTACCAGCGCTACATGGGCTGGTTCGACGGCAACCCCGCCCACCTGTGGGAACTGCCGCCGGAGGAGTCGGCACGCAAGCACGTGGAGTACATGGGCGGCGCTGCGGCGATCCTGCCCAAGGCCCGTCAGGCGCTGGCGGACGGCGAGCTGCGCTGGGCCGCCCAGGTACTCAACTACGTGATCTTCGACGACCCGGACAACAGCGCGGCCCGCGAGCTGCTCGCCGAGGTCTACGACAAGCTGGGCCACGGCGCCGAGAACGGCCCGTGGCGCAACTTCTACCTCCAGGGCGCGGCCGAGCTGCGCGGCAACAAGGCCGACCCCAGCCTGGACAGCGCCAGCCCGGACGTCGCCCGCGCCCTCAGCGTCGAGCAGATCTTCGACTCCCTGGCCATCCGCATCGACGGCCCCCGCGCCTGGGACGCCCGCCTGACCTTCGACTTCACCTTCACCGACCTTCAGGAGACGGTACGGCTCAGCCTGGCCAACGGCGTGCTCGTCCAGACCCACAACCACGACGGCACACCCGCCGACCTCGCGCTGACGCTGACCAAGCCGCAACTGCTCGGCATGGTCGCCGCCCAGAGCATGGACGGCGTGCGAACCGAGGGCGACCCGCAGGCCATCGCCACGTTGCTGGGTCTGCTGGACACCCCCGACCGCAACTTCAACATCGTCACTCCGTAGCACCGGCTTAGGAACGAAGCAGATAATCCGTAAAGGAACGACTTGGTAAGCTGTGGGCATGACTGCCATGGCGCCCGCCCGCACAGAACCGGACCTGTCGTTCCTGCTGGACCATGCCGGCCACGTCCTGAGAACCCAGATGGCCGCCGCGCTCGCCGAGATCGGGCTGACCGCGCGCATGCACTGCGTGCTCGTCCACGCCCTGGAGGAGGAGCGCACCCAGATCCAGCTCGCCGAGCTCGGCGACATGGACAAGACCACGATGGTGGTCACCGTGGACGCCCTGGAGAAGGCGGGCCTGGCCGAGCGCCGCCCGTCCAGCACGGACCGGCGGGCCCGGATCATCGCGGTCACCGAGAAGGGCGCCGAGGTGGCCAGGAGAAGCCAGGAGATCGTCGACGGCGTGCACTCCGCGACCCTGGGCGCGCTGCCGGACGACGAGCGCGAGGTGCTCCTGCGGGCGATGAATCGCCTGGTCACAGGACATCTGGCAACCCCGGCCGAGGCGCCGCAGACCGCCAGGCGGGCACGACAGAAAGCGTAAATAGGTCCGCAACGGATCGTCTACAACAAAACTATCTGCTACGGTTTCTCCTGTACCTCTGATGGAGCAGGAGAACCCCCATGCTTGACACCGCACCTCGCTCGCGCTGGCTGGCACTCATCGTGCTGTCGGCCGCGATGCTGATGACGATCCTGGACGGCAGCATCGTGACCGTGGCCATGCCCGCCATCCAACGGGACCTGGGCTTCTCGCCCGCAGGGCTCAGCTGGACCGTCAACGCCTACCTGATCGCCTTCGGCGGGCTGCTCCTGCTGGCTGGACGGCTGGGCGACCTCATCGGCCGCAAGGTCATGTTCCTCGCCGGGAACGCGGTCTTCACCGCCGCGTCGTTGCTGGCCGCGGTGGCGACCGGGCCGGGCATGCTGATCGTGGCCCGGTTCCTGCAGGGTGTCGGCAGCGCCATGGCGTCCGCCGTCATGCTGGGCATCCTGGTGACGTTGTTCACCGGGGCCGGTGAGCGCGCCAAGGCGATCGGCGTCTTCAGCTTCACCGGCGCCGCCGGAGCCTCGATCGGCCAGGTCCTGGGCGGTGTCCTGACCGATCTGCTCAGCTGGCACTGGATCTTCATGATCAACCTGCCCATCGGGCTGGCCACGATCGCCCTGGCCGTCCGGGTGCTGCCCGCCGACCGCGGCGCCGGGCTCGCCGGCGGGGCCGACGTCGTCGGTGCCCTGCTGGTCACCAGCGGGTTGATGCTGGGCATCTACACCGTGGTCAAGGTCGAGCAGTACGGCTGGCTGGGCGCCCACACCCTCGGCCTCGGCGCGGTGTCGCTCGTCCTGCTGGCCGCGTTCGTCCTGCGCCAGGCCACCGCCAAGGCGCCGCTGATGCCGCTGCGGATCTTCCGCTCACGCAACGTGTCCGGCGCCAACCTGGTGCAGATCCTCACCCTGTCGGCCATGTTCGCCTTCCAGATCCTCGTCGCGCTCTACATGCAGAAGGTCCTCGGCTACGGCGCGCTCCAGACCGGCCTGGCGATGCTGCCTGCGGCGCTGGCCATCGGCGGGGTGTCCCTGTTCGTCTCGGCCAGGCTCAACACCCGGTTCGGTGAGCGTGCCGTCCTGCTGGCAGGGCTGGTCCTGCTGCTGGGCGCGATGGGCTGGCTGGCGCGCATCCCCGTGCGGGCCGACTACGTCACGGACCTGCTCCCGGTGATGCTGCTCATCGCGGGCGGCGGCCTGGTCCTGCCCGCGCTGACCGCGCTCGGCATGTCCGGCGCCAGGGCGGACGACGCGGGCCTGGCCTCGGGGCTGTTCAACACCACGCAGCAGGTCGGCATGGCGTTCGGCGTCGCCGTACTCTCCACCCTGGCCGCCACCCGCACCGACGGGTTGCTGGCCGCGGGCCAGGACAGGGCGGCCGCGCTGACCGGCGGGTACCACGTGGCCTTCGCCGTCGCCGCCGCCCTGCTCGTGGCCGCCTTCGCCGCCGCGCTCCTCCTCCTGCGCCAGCCCAGGCCCGTCGCCACCGCCGCACAGCTCAGCACAGCCGCCTGACCCACCCCAGACAGGAAACGATTCCCATGACTTCAGGTCCCGCTCCCCGCATCCTCACCGACGACGAACTCTCCCGCCTGCTCGCCGGCCAGCAGTTCGGCGTGCTGGCCACCGTCAAGCGCAGTGGCCACCCCCACCAGTCCACCGTCCTGTACAACTGGGACCCCGCTGAACGGATCATCCGCGTCTCCACGACGGAAGACCGGCTCAAGGTGCGCCACGTGCGCAACGACCCCCGCCTGTCCCTGCACGTGACCGGCCCGAACGTCTGGTCGTTCGCCGTCGCCGAGGGCGACGCGGAGGTGTCGGAGACGACCACGGAACCGGGGGACGCGACCGGCAGGGAACTCCTGGCCCTCACCCCGGGCTTCGACGACCCGGCGGAGGAGGCCGCCTTCCTCCAGGAACTGGTGGACGAACGCCGTGTGGTGATCAGGCTGCACGTCTCCCGCCTGTACGGCACAGCCCTGGACATCCCCGCTACGGAGCCGTCCTGACCAGGTCCAGGGTCTGGCGGGCGATCTCCCCTTCCTCGTCGGTCGGGATGACCAGCACGGCGACCTCGGCGCCCGGCCGGGAGACGGCGCGCTCCTCCTCGGACGGCTGATCGTTCAGCGCGGCGTCGACGGTGATGCCCAGCCTTTCCAGCCCGGACAGAGCCGCCGCGCGCACGCCGGCGTCGTGCTCGCCCACTCCCGCGGTGAACACGATGGCGTCCACCCGCCCGAGCAGCGCGTAGTAGGCGCCGACGTACTTGCGGATGCGGCGGCAGTAGACCTGCCTGGCGAGCACGGCGTCGGGGTCGCCGCCGTCGGCGCGCCGCCGTACCTCCCGCATGTCGGCCTCGCCCGCCAGGGCGAGCAGGCCACTGGCGTGGTTCAGCGCGTGGTCCAGATCGAAGCCGAGGTGGTGCGGCAGTCCCGGGTCGACGTCACCTGACCGGGTGCCCATCACCAGGCCCTCGAGCGGGGTCAGCCCCATGGAGGTGTCGACGCTGCGGCCCGCCTCGACGGCGGTGGCGCTGGCGCCGTTGCCCAGGTGCAGCACGATCAGGTTGGGGTACGGCTCGCCCAGCAGCTCGGTGGCGCGGCGGGTCACGTAGGCGCAGGAGGTGCCGTGGAAACCGAACCGGCGCACTCCCCACTCCCGGGGCACGGCGTAGGTGTAGGCCTCGGGAGGGAGGGTGTGGTGGAAGGCGGTGTCGAAGACGGCGACCTGCGGCACTCCGGGGAAGGCGTGCTGGGCGGCGCGGATGCCGTCCAGGTTGACCGGGTTGTGCAGCGGGGCCAGCGGGCTGAGCTCGTCGATGGCGGCCATCACCTCGTCGTCGATGAGGACGGGGTCGCGGAAGCGGGTGCCGCCGTGGACCACCCGATGGCCGACCGCTTCCGGGGTGAGGCCGCCCAGGGCCTCGAGAACGGATTTCAGGGCGGCCGTGTGATCACCGACCCGTTCCGCCAGGCCTTCGCGCAGGCGCTCGCCCGAGCCCACGTCGATCAGTTCGTACTTGATGGTGGACGAGCCGGTGTTCAGGACGAGGACGGCCATGCCCAGTCCCTGATCTCGGCGGGGTCCTCGCCGTGTTCGCGGGTGTGGGCGCGGGCCTGGAGCCTGGCGTCGGCCATCTGCTGGCGCAGGTGCGCCGCCCTGACGCCGAGGCCGGGCACCCGGTCGATGACGTCCATGACCAGGTGGTAGCGGTCGATGTCGTTGAGCATCGCCATGTCGAAGGGCGTGGTCGTGGTGCCCTCCTCCTTGTAGCCGCGGACGTGGATGTTGTCGTGCCCGTGACGCCGGTAGGTGAGGCGGTGGATCAGCCACGGGTAGCCGTGGAAGTTGAAGATGATCGGCCTGTCGGCGGTGAAGACGGCGTCGAACTCGGCGTCGGGCATGCCGTGCGGGTGCTCCGACGGCGGCTGGAGCCGCATGAGGTCGACCACGTTCACCACCCGCACCTTGAGCGAGGGCAGGTGCTCGCGCAGCAGGGCGGTCGCGGCCAGGATCTCCAGGGTGGGCACGTCTCCGGCGCAGGCGAGCACGACGTCGGGTTCGCCGCCGGAGTCGTTGGAGGCCCACTCGACGATGCCCAGGCCGCGGCTGCAGTGGGCGATCGCCTCCTCGGGGGTGAACAGGTCGAGGACGGGTTGTTTCCCGGCGACGATCACGTTGACGTAGTCGCGGGAGCGCAGGCAGTGGTCGGCGACCGAGAGCAGGGTGTTGGCGTCCGGCGGCAGATACACCCGCACGACGGACGCCTTCTTGTTCACCACGACGTCGAGGAAGCCGGGGTCCTGGTGGCTGAATCCGTTGTGGTCCTGCCTCCACACGTGCGAGGACAGCAGGTAGTTGAGCGAGGCGACGGGTCGCCGCCAGGGAATGTCTCTCGAGGATTCAAGCCATTTGGCGTGCTGGTTGAACATGGCGTCGATGATGTGGATGAAGGCTTCGTAGCAGTTGAACAGGCCATGCCTGCCGGTCAGCAGGTAGCCCTCCAGCCAACCCTGGCACAGGTGCTCCGACAGCACCTCCATGACCCGGCCGCCGGGCGCCAGGTGCTCGTCGGTCGTCAGGATCTCGGCGTTCCACGCGCGGTCGGTGACGTCGAAGACCGCTGACAGCCGGTTGGAGGCGGTCTCGTCGGGACCCATCAGGCGGAAGTTCCGCGGGTTGGCGACGATCACGTCGCGCAGGAAGCCGCCCAGCACCCTGGTCGGCTCGGTCGACACCGCGGCCGGCGCCTTCACCTCGACCGCGTAGTCGCGGAAGTCCGGCAGGCGCAGCGGTCGCAGCAGCGTCCCGCCGTTGGCGTGCGGGCTGGCGCTCATCCTGAGCTCGGGGGCGGGTACGGTCCCCAGCACCTCGGCCACCGGCCTGCCATCCGTGTCGAACAGCTCGCCGGGCCGGTAGGAGCGCATCCACTCCTCCAGCATCGCCAGGTGCTCCGGGTTCTCGCGCACCTGGGACAGCGGCACCTGGTGGGCGCGCCAGGTGCCCTCCACCGGCAGCCCGTCCACCACGGCCGGCCCGGTCCAGCCCTTCGGCGTCCGCAAGATGATCATCGGGGGTGGGCCGCCGTCGTTCATCTCGTCGAAGACGAGGTCGAGGGTGGCGGCCATCTCCTCGTGCGAGGGGCCGACCAGGTGAGGACGGTGACCGTACCCCTGCATGAGCTTGAACAGCTCGTCCGTGGGGATCCTGGCCAGCACCGTCGGATTGGCGATCTTGTAGCCGTTGAGGTGCAGGATGGGCAGGACCTTCCCGTCGCGGGACGGGTCGAGGAACTTGCCGGAGTGCCAGCTGGCGGCCAGCGGCCCTGTCTCGGCTTCACCGTCGCCGATGACGCAGGCCACGACCAGGCCGGGGTTGTCGAAGGCGGCGCCGTAGGCGTGGGCCAGCGAGTAGCCGAGCTCGCCTCCCTCGTGGATGGAGCCGGGCGTCTCCGGCGCGACGTGGCTGGGGATGCCGCCGGGGTAGGAGAACTGGCGGAACAACCGGCGCATCCCCGGCTCATCCTGCGAAATTTCGGGATACGTCTGCGAGTAGGAGCCCTCAAGCCAGGCGTGCGCGACCGCGGCGGGGCCGCCGTGACCGGGCCCGGCGACGTAGATCATGTCCTGGGAACGCTCGCGGATGATCCGGTTGAGGTGCGCGAAGCAGAAATTCAACCCTGGAGTCGTTCCCCAATGGCCGAGCAGCCGCGGCTTGATGTGCTCCGGCCGCAGCGGCTCGGTCAGCAGCGGGTTGTCCTGGAGGTAGATCTGGCCGACGGACAGGTAATTGGCGGCACGCCAGTAGGCGTCAATGGCCTTCATGAAGGTCACGCTGCCCCACAAGACGCCGCATATGTAGAGCCATTAGTCCCTACCGTACGAGCCGGAAGCCGATTAACGTGCGAATCATGATTCGCGTGTTCCTCCTGGACGACCACGAGGTGGTACGGCGCGGCGTCGCGGCGCTCCTGGACTCGGAAGATGACATCGAGGTCATCGGCGAGGCCGGCACCGCCGAGTCGGCGATCGCCCGCATCCCGGCGCTCAAGCCCGACGTCGCCGTCCTGGACGTGCGGCTGCCCGACGGCAGCGGCGTGGACGTCTGCCGCGAGGTCCGCTCCCGCCTTCCAGGCCTGCAGTGCCTGATGCTCACCTCCTACGCCGACGACGACGCCCTGTTCGACGCGGTCATGGCCGGGGCGTCCGGGTACGTGCTCAAGCAGATCCACGGCTCCGACCTGGTCGGCGCGGTGCGCACGGTCGCGTCCGGACAGTCCCTGCTGGACCCGCAGACCACCGCCGCCATGCTGCACCGGCTGCGCGACCAGGCGAACCACAAGGATCCCCTGGAGACCCTGTCGGACCAGGAGCGCAACATCCTGGAGCTGATCGGCGAGGGCCTCACCAACCGGCAGATCGGCGAGCGGCTCTACCTGGCGGAGAAGACCGTGAAGAACTATGTGTCCAACCTGCTGGCCAAGCTCAACATGCAGCGCCGTACCCAGGCAGCGGCCATGGCCGCCCGGCTCAAGGCAGATCGCCACGAATGAGAGGACTTTCGCCTCTAATCACGACGGGAGCGCGGCCGGAATCCTGGAGGGCATGAAACTCGACGCATCCGGCCTGCAGGTGCTCTCTCCCGGGGAGTGCCTTCACCTGCTGGGCTCAGCGGTGGTCGGGCGGATCGTCTTCACCGACCGCGCCCTGCCCGCCGTCCAGCCCGTCAACTTCCACCTGTACGGCGAGAGCATCGTCATCCGCACCTCCATCGGCGCCAAGCTGGCGGCCGCGACCCACGACGCCATCGTCGCGTTCGAGGCCGACGAGATCGACCCGGCCACCCGCACCGGATGGTCGGTGACCGCCGTGGGCCACGCGCGAGCCGTACGCGATCCACAGGAGATCGACCAGCTGTCCGCACTCCCCCTCCAGGCATGGGCGCCGGGCAGCCGCGACCACTACATCATGGTGCGGATCGAGCAGCTTTCCGGCCGCCGGATCACACAGGCACGCTCCGACTGAGCGTCGTTCCACCTTCAGCGGGCGACTCCAGTTTCGGCGCGCCGCCGAGCCTTGGCGGAACGCCACCATCCCCCTCATGACCCACAGACTGACGAGAAGGCCGTCACCGGCCCCTGACGTGACACAGCCAGCGAGGGAAACCGCCGGTGGCTGCCTCTGCGGAATCACCCTCCGCGCCTGGGCCGGAAGGTCCTGAGAGACAGCCCTCAATCCACGGGTGAAACCGTTGGCGCGGCCGGGGCGTCGTACGCCGCGACCGACCAAGCCCCGGGACGCTCGCCGAGTTCGGCGGCCAGCCGGTCGGCTGTCTTCGGATCGGAAAGGTCGTGTCTCCACTCGCACGCGTCCTTGGCCGGGCAGGCATCCGGAGGGAAGACCCAGACGGTGATCTGGTGATCGTGGCCGAGCCAGCCCGGCTCGTACGCCTTGTCCGCGAGCATGCTGAGCCCGCCGTCCGGGCCACATGTGCCGCTGGCGCCGCTCGTTCCCTCATGGGTGAAGAAAATCGAGCCCGGCTCCTGGCAGAAGATCACGATCTTGATGTTTTCGCTTGTGGGACGGAAGCGGAGGCGCTCCTTTGCCGCCGACCGCGGCACCGTCGTTGCCGACAGACGGGTCAGCCCCTTGTAGGCGCGTGGTGGCTCTTCGAAGGTGGGCGGGGCCAGCGGCGCGGGTTCGGGAATGCCGGTCAGGTTCGACACCAGCATCACCACTGCCATGACGACCGCAGCGGTGACGACGGCGGCGCCTGCCGTCCAGCCCCACTGCCGGCGCGGGCGGGGCTGACGCACCGCGGCCTGGCGGGCGATCAGCCGCGCACGGGCTCTGGCCACGGTCTCGGCTGAAGGCGGCGGTTCATCCGGGATCGCCTGGGCGAGCAGCGTGATCTCATCCATCGTGCGCCTCCTTCAGCGGGTTGACGTCGCCCAATGCCTTGCGAAGCTGCTTGCGTGCCCGGTTGAGCCGGGACGCGACGGTGCCATAGGGGATTTTCAGGGCAGCTGCGACTTCCCGGTGGGTCAGCTCGCCCAGCGCCACCAGCAGCACCACGTCCCGATCGCCGCTGTTCAGACCGGCGAGCGCCCCCGCGAGCCTGCCCGTGAGGCTTCCAGCCGTGACCCGCGTGAGCGTCGCGTCCTCGTGGCTTTGCGCCTCGCGTTCCGATGTCCGGCTGAGCGCTCTCCACCTGCGGATCTCGCTACGGCGGTGTCGCGAGATGAGCTTGGTGGCGATGCCGTACAGCCAAGGTCTGACCTCACCGCGCGAGGATTCATATCCCCCGCGGGCAGCGATGAGAAAGACCTCGCCCGCCAGGTCGTCGGCGTCGTCTCTGGAAAGCCGCCGAGCGATGTAGCGGTGGATCTCGGCGAAGTGCGCGTCGAAGATCAGATCAAGATCCAGTCCCGGATGGGTGGAAACGTTCATGCGAGCGGCCCCGTTGGCATTCGTGATTGGGTCACGCACTGCTCTCCGTCCATTCGACAAGGCGGTCACCCCTGATTGCCCGATGTGCCGGAAAGCTTTCACCATCCCCGCGAGCCATGCCGAACGGCATCGACGGGCTGACCACCACCGACGGACGGGGAGGGCACGGCTGCGTCTGGTCGTGGCCAAGGCGCCTATCCACGCCCCCGATCTGGTCATCCAGCAGGTCGCCGCCGTCCTCGTCCACGGCCGCCTGCCGAGCTCCACCCGGAGGAAGGGAAGCCTTTTCCTGCGCACCGTCGCGCCCGAGGCCGCCCCAGACTTCCGGCCGCACTCGTGCCAACCCAGTACCGCGCGATCATGGACGTTCTGCGCTCCAAACCTCGCCTTCAGATCATGGCCGGTTGATCACCAAGTGGGGCCAAAGGTGTCCCTGTGACAGTGGAGGCTGGTCATTGTCACCGAAGGTTGATGACCACTAGTTTCGTGCCACCGAAGGTTGAGTGAGGCGTCGTCAGTTGTCCGTTCTCACTGGTCTTTCAGTGTGTCTGCCGAGGCGATCATGGCCATGCCCGTCGCACGCACACGCCGAGTTCAGGTGTTTACGGGAGCGTGGACGCGATTTGTGCTGGACACCGACAGAGGTGGCCCTGTGCCGGGAACGTCCCGGCGCGGGAGGAAGTACATGGAGGCAGTGATGAGCGTCGACGACTCCAAGCAGGAGCGCACTGTCCGGGCTGGCGAGCAGGGGACGCGGGTGAGCGGTCCCAGGGTGTTGGTGGCGGGGGCGAGCATCGCGGGCCCCGCGCTGGCCCACTGGCTGCGCCGGCGGGGTGCCGAGGTGACTGTGGTGGAGCGGGCTCCTGGGCTGCGTCCCGGCGGGCAGGCAGTGGACGCGCGCGGGGTCGCCAAGGAGGTCATCACGCGCATGGGGCTGGACGCGGTGGTGCGCGCGGCGTGCACCGACACCGCCGGCGCGCACACCGTGGACGCGGACGGGAAGGTCCTGGAGACCTTCCGTGCCGACGACGACGGTGGCGACGGATTCATTGCGGACATCGAGATCCTGCGCGGGGACCTGGCCCAGGTGCTCTACGACGACACCCGCGACGGCGTCGAGTACGTCTTCGGCGACCGGATCGCGGAGCTCGCGCAGGACGCGGACGGGGTCAACGTGGTCTTCGCGAGCGGTGACCGGCGGCGCTTCGACCTGGTCATCGGGGCCGACGGGTTGCACTCGGAGTTGCGAGCGATGGTCTTCGGGCCGCATGAGCGGTTCCTGCGCCACCTCGGGCACGTGCTGGCCTTCTACAGCGTGCCCAACGAGTTCGGGCTGGACCGCTGGCTGCTGGAGTACCAGGATCAGGAGTCCGGGCGCTCCGCCCTCCTGCGGCCCATCCAGGACGCCACCCGGGCGATGGCCATGTTCTATCTCGCCTCGGCCGACTTCGACGTCGACTACCGCGACGTCGCGGCCCAGAAGGCCCTGTTGCGTGAGCGGATGGCGGGCCTGGGCTGGTTGACCCCGGAGATTCTCGCGCACCTGGACGACACCCCGGACTTCTATCTCGACCAGGTTGCCCAGGTGGTGATGGACCGTTGGTCGAGTGGACGGGTGGGGCTGCTCGGAGACGCGGCGTTCAGCTCCTCGCCGATGTCGGGGCAGGGCACCGGGCTGGCGCTGGTCGGCGCCTACCTGCTGGCTGGAGAGCTGGCCGCCGCCGGATGGGACCCCGAGGCCGGGTTCGCCGGCTATGAGGCGCGGATGCGCTCGTTCGTCGAGGCCAACCAGGAGATCGGCCGGTTGAACGCCCGCAGCCGCGACATCCCCGGACCGAACGCCGAGCCGGCCCCCGACTTCACCGGCGAATGGTTCACCGAGCTGATCGGGCGCGCGATCAACGGCCCCGAGCTGCCCGACTACGTGGGGGTGCCAGACACCGCAGCCCCGGCTGGATCGGCGATCACCTCCTCGGCCAAGCCGTAGGTGTCACACAACGTGTCCGCGGGGACCACGCTTGGGTAGGACACCGCGTAGGAGCGCCCGTTCGGGGCCACGCCGCGCTCGGATGAGGCGGTGTTGACCAGGAAACCGGCTGATCCTGCTCGATGCGGATCCCGAGGTGACCGGCACAGCCTGGCACCCGTTCTGGCTGCACTGGCACTGAGGCGTGCGCCAGCCTCGGCACGCCCACGACTACTTCGTCCGGCTGGCGGACGGCCGCCGATCAGATCGACGACGCGGCGGCACAGGTGTTCGAGGCCACGGTTCCACAGAGATCTGGGCACGCCTCATGGACGAACACGACGCGAGGAACTCGCCAACGGACAGTTCCTCGGCGTGGTCGTCAATGACGGTTTGGAGCTCACGCGCAGCAAGGGGGCGCCGCTTCAGTTGCCCCGCCGCCACCGCTTTAGGGTTCTGCGGTACGCCGATGGCAGCATCGACGTGTTTCGCGAGGACGCCACCACCACCCAGGAGGAAGAGAACATGAGCACGGACGACTGGGAGGGCGGGCCTGACGCGGCGCGCTCGGTAGGGGCGCGCCCGGAGCGTCTCGAGGCCCGCGTGCAGCTGGTCTTCGGCGCACGGGCGGAGGTGGTGACCGCGTACCACCCGAGCGGCGACCCGCTGCGCGTCCCGGCTGCCGAGCTCGCCGAGCAGCTCGGCGTAGGTGTGGGGGAGCTGGCGGGCGTGCGGTTCACCGCGGAGATCGTGGATGATGCGGTGAGGGCGGCGCGGCTGATTCGCTGATTTAAGGCCTACCGGCCGCGCATCAACATGTGCACCGTTCCGCCCGTCCGGTTAATGTCTCGTCGTCGGGCTAGACGCCTTTAGTCTGATACCTGACGCGCTCGGGTTTGGGATACAGCGATGGGCACGTGAGCCTCGATTGGCTCCCTACGCCTGCCCACGGACCCTCCTGATCCACGCCCGAACACTGAACAACGACGCGATGCCAGCCGTATCCGCTCAGGCAAAGAGAGTAACCGCCGACGACCTTTCCACTGTTGGTAATGAGTCCCACTGTGCAGTTGTAGGGCGGTGGAGGGCCGGCGTACGCGGGTGCGGGCGCCAGCACCAGGGCTGAGCCTGCGATGGACGCTGCCACCAGCGAGAGTAGCGTTTTTCTCATGAGCGAAAGGTAATCAGGCAGCCTATACAGGCTCTATATCGCGCCATATAGCAGGCGATGACAAAGAGCAGGCTGACCACAACGGGGACAAAAGTCCTCGGGCCTTCAGGACCACCGCCCCGACCCGGTGAGCCTGCCCCGCAAGACCTTGAAGAGGTGGACGAAGAGGTCACCACCGTATTCGACCTCGCCAAGGACCACATCGCTGATGTCCGCCGCGAGGCGGCCCAGCATGCCGCCGCCCATGGACTGCCAGGTCTCCGTCGGCGTGGCCGCCGGGTTGGGTGACGGGCCCGTTCTGGGTGTGACAGCGGGGCTGGCGTTCGGGCTCACCTGCCAGGGCAGCGCGCTGAACGCTCTCGACTTCACCCAGATCCCGGTCGTCCGGCGGATCACCGCCACGATCGGCCACCACGGGCACAGGCTTCTCCTCATGCTGCTGGGACCGCCGACCTTCGTCGTCCTTGCTCTGTCGACGACCGTCGGTTTCAAGGCGGCGCTCACGAGCGGGCTTGTGCTCGCACTGGTCATGTGGATGGTGATCGTGACGAACGACCGGATGCCCTCCGCGAACGCACTCCTGCCTTTCACCGCCGCGCTCACGCCACTGACCTCATGGAAGGTCAATCGGTCCCTGCTCGGGCTCCGGCTCGTCAACGGGCTGCTGGTGGGGGCTGTCATCGCGCTGACCGGCGAATACGTCACCGCCTACCTCGGCCCGTCGCTGACGGAACTCTGGCGTGACCTTGGCTGGGGACTGCTGACCGGAGCCGCGTTCGGCGCGGTGCAGCAGATTCGCCTGCCTGGCTGCTGCCCACCGCCCTGTCGGGTCGCCTGCCACTGCGGCTCATGCGGTTCCTGGGTGACATGCACCGCCCCAGTTCCGCCACACCGTCCTCCGCGATCACCTCACCACCACAACCGAGACCGCCGCACCCCTGCCAGAACTCGGCGACCCATCTGAGGCGATCTCCGTCAGCCGTGGTCCCTTGTCGCGCGAGCTTCGGACCAGGTCATGAGCTCCCAACTGGCCCTGGGTGAGGGTTCGCGCTCGCCAGGACCCGGGTCACAGCGGCACGCTCCAAATGAGTACGGTTCCGCCGTCGGAAGGCGAGTCCAGTTCGAGAGAGCCGCCGAGCTGCACGGCCCGTTCCTCGAGGTTGAGCAGGCCGCTGCGCCGCCCGTCCTTGGACAGCCCGACCCCGTTGTCCCGCACGACGAGCACGAGCCTGCCGTCTCCCGCCTCCACCGACACGTCGGCCTTGCTGGCCCTGGCGTGCCGTACCAGGTTGGACAGCGCCTCGCGCAGCACGGCGAGCAGGTGCTCGGCGGTCGGCGGGGAGACCTGGTTGTCGATCTGGCCCTCCATCCGCAGGCCGGGCATGTAGCCGAGGTGCCCGCGGGCGCCCTCGACCAGGTCCACGATCTGGGCGCGCAGGCTGGGCGCGCCGGGCTCGCGCGGGCCCTGCAGCGCGAAGATGGTCGAGCGGATCTGCCTGATCGTGCCGTCGAGCTCGTCGACGGCGTACTGCAGCCGCCCCGACGCCTCCGGCCGCTCCACCAGGCGGACCGCGCTCATCAGCGTCATGGCGACCGCGAACAACCGCTGGATGACCACGTCGTGCAGGTCCTTGGCGATGCGGTCGCGGTCTTCTAGCAGGCCCAGCCGTTCGGCGTCCCTGCGCGCCTCGGCCAGCTCCAGCGCCACGGCCGCCTGGCCGGAGAACGCCTCGATCGTGCGCAGATCCGCGGGGGCGAACGGGATCTTCCCCGCCCGCTTGGCCAGGGCAAGGACTCCTCGTACGGCCTGCGCCGCCCCGAGAGGGACCACCAGACCCGGCTCGAAGCCCTCCTGGTAGAAGTCGCTCGCCGTCTGCGGTTCACCGGTGGAGAAGACCTCGCCGACCACCGTTCCCGCCAGCGGGAAGCTCGTACCGAGGAGCTCCTCCACCCCGCTGCCCTCGGCGATCCTGACGGTCAGGGCATCGCCCTCGGGATCGGGGAGGAACACCAGGACCATGTCGGCGCCGCTCATCTTCAGTGCGCTGCGCGCCATCATGTGCAGCACGTCCTGCGGGTCCGCGCCGGACAGCAGGCTGGTGGTGATCTCCGAGGAGGCCTGCAGCCAGCTCTCGCGCCGCCGGGTCTCCTCGTACAGCCGGGCGTTCTCCACCGCCACACCGGCGGCGGTGGCCAGGGCGATGACGATGGCCTCGTCCTCCTGGTCGAACTCGCCGCCGCCGCGCTTCTCGGTCAGGTACAGGTTGCCGAACACCTCGTCGCGTACGCGTACCGGGACGCCGAGGAAGGAGCCCATCGGCGGATGGCCGGGCGGGAAACCGTACGACTCGGGATGGTCGGAGATGCGGGTCAGCCGCAGCGGCCGCGCGTCCTTGATGAGCAGCCCGAGCAGGCCCAGCCCGTGCGGCCAGTGCTCGATCGCCGCGATCTCCTCCTCGCTCAGCCCGACCGGGATGAACTGCAGAAGGGTGTTCTCCTGCCCCACCACGCCCAGCGCCCCGTAGCTGGCGTCCACCAGGTTCGTGGCGGTCTCGACGATCCGGCGCAGGACGACTTCCAGATCCAGATCACTGCCGACGGACACGACCGCGTCGAGCAGCGCGTGCACGCGGTCGCGGGTGGCCAGCACCGCGTTGAGGCGCACCTGCAGCTCGGACAGCAGCTCGTCCAGGCGCATCTGTGGCAGGAGCGGTCGTGGCTGGCTTTCCTCCATGGGGGAAGTTTCACATGGCACGGCGAAACGCCCAACCCCGGAAGGGCTGAGCGTTTCGCCACGGCCGCCACTACTTGAGGAAGGGGTTGCGCTGGACGATCGGCAGGTTGCCCAGACCGAGCGTGTTCCCCGCTCCGGCCATGGCCAGGCCGATCAGCACGATGGCGTAGATGATGTGGTCGTCCATGAACGGGTTGTTGGCCAGGGGCAGCTCGGCCGCCCACATGAGGACGAGCAGCAGGCTGCCGGTGGCGGCGGCGATGCGGGTGCCGATGCCGAGGACCAGGGCGGTGCCGATGCCGGCCAGGCCGAGCATGAACAGCCAGTCCACCCAGGGCTGCCCCGCCAGCGTCGCGAAGTTGCTGCCCTTGAGGAACCCGGTCGTCGGGCTGCCGCCGTTGATCCACGCCTTGGCGGCGGGGGTGGCGAAGCCCCAGCCGAAGGTCTTGTCGAGGAAAGCCCACAGGAAGATCCAGCCGATGCTGATCCTGGCGACGGCCCAGACGTAGTCGACGGGCCTGGCGAGCTGGATGTTCACGTGGGGCTGCGCGTGCGTGGTGGTCATGATGTCCTCCTTGTCGGTGTCTCCAGCACACCGTTTTCCGGGCCTGGAGGGCAGTGCCGTACGGCTCGCTGATTCGGGACCTTCGACCCCTCATTCCAGGACGTCGGACAGGGGGCGCCGTACCCCCTGGGTCTCGTCGAACGTGAACCCCAGCCGCATGATCATCTGCGGGTGCCTGCCCGAGCACAGCTCGGTGCACAGGAACTCCCGCAACGCGGGCAGCTCCAGAGCCTGGGTGTGGAAGGCTGCGCTGACCCCGTAGGCGGAGGCGTGCAGCAGGACCCGCTGCAACGCCTGACCGGCGGCGATCCAGTGCTCGCGGTCGTCGCCCACGGTGGACAGCAGCGCCAACCGGCCCGTGGCGACCGACATGGCCTGGTCGGCGTCGTTGCCCCAGGGCCGTCCCTGAGCGTAGTCGCGCTGGTCGAAGGCGGTGTTCACCGTCTTCGGGTAAGCCTCGGCCGGTACGCCGTCCTTGCGCGGGCTCTCCGGCGGGCGCGCCCAGCGGAGCAGCTCCAGCGTGAACGCCTGGCCTTGCGACTGGATGGCGCTGGCCACGCTCGTGAGCCCGGCCAGCACCTTGACGGCTGCCGGTGCCATCACGGGGGTGAGCGTGGCGCCCTCGAGCGTGGCCTGCTGGACCAGCGCGTCGAGCAGCTTGTCCGGCACCGGGAGGGTGGTGAACCCGGCCCGGTGGGTGCGCCGCCGCTCGATCTCGGCGTTCAGCAGCTTGGTGTGCTCGTCCGGCTCCGCCTCCGCCCCCAGCCGGACGATCGCGATCAGCGACGGCCGGTCGGGGTCGGGCAGGACCCGGACCACGGGCTCGAAGCCCCGGCAGCGCAGCGCCGTCCGCAGGTTGAACAGGGCCGCGCCGCAGCTGATGAGCAGCTCCCTGCCGCTGGGGTCGCCGGTGCGCAGCTTCCTGTCGCTGTCGGCGCGCACGGAGATCTCGTCATCGGTGACGGCGAACGACCAGGGCTGGGAGTTGTGCACCGACGGCGCCCACACCGCCGCTTCCAGCGCCACCGTGAGCGCGTGCTTCCTGTCTCGTGTCGTGTGCGTTCTCATGGCTTCAGCGCACCACGCGCCCGCCGGGACGTTCAGGGCCGAAGGTCCCGATCACCTGGGACGATGGCCACCGGGCAGGCCGCGTCACGCAACACGGCAGCGGCGCCTCGCGAAAGGCGAACGTGTGGGACGCCACGTGTCCGCGCGTGCCGCGTGACCCCAGATCCCAGCCGAGGACCTTGGCGGCCGAACAGTGACTTTCGGCCTGGTGCCGTGGGCCGTCCGGCACTGCCTCGCGAGCTCCTGTCGCGCGAGTGTCAGGGGCAGGAGGTGCGCCATGTTCACCAGGCTTCTCGTGGCGGCCGGCCAGACGCCGTCCGTGCACAACACCCAGCCGTGGCGGTTCGAAGTGGTTCGCGGCGAGTTCGTGGCGCCGCGCTGTTCAACCTCATTCCGGACCGCAGGACGAGCAGGGAACCGTACACCGGCCGCCGCGTCGAGGCCGGCGTCTGGGCCGAGCTCAGGACCGCCGCGTCCCGCGAGGGCGCCACGCTGGTCACGCTCGACGACAGGCACACCGCCGATCTCCTGGACTACGCGGCGATCGCGGAGGAGGAGCTGGCCCACGACGGCGACTACCTGGCCGAGCTGGCCGCATGGACCACGAGCGACGGTGTTCCGGCCCATGTGCAGGGACCGCGGTCCAAAGGTGACCGCGACCAGGCACCGCCTGTCGGCCTCCTTCCTCAACCAGCCGCTCGACCTGCGCGACATGCGCCACCGCACCACCGGCGCGGGCACCCACAGATGATCAGCAGGTTCGGCTACGGGCCGTACGTGCCGCGTGCGCCCCGCCGTCCCGTCACCGAACTGGAGCTCACCCATGCCTGACGGCTACGACGTGCTGCTGCGCGACGGCGGCATAGCGCACGTGCGCCCCCTGGTCTCCCAGGACCTCGGGGAGTTGCACGCGCTGGTGAACCGCTCGTCGGAGCGCTCCGCCTACCTGCGGTTCTTCACCGGGGGCACGGCCACCGCGCACGCCTACATGGAACGCCTCACCAGCTCCGCCTACAGGGGCCACGCGCTGGTCGCCACGGTCCACGACCGGCTGGTGGCCGTCGCGGAGTACATCCCCGCCGGGGACGGCAGCGCCGACCTGGCGATCCTGCTCGACGACGCGGTGCACGGACACGGGCTGGGCACGCTGCTGCTCGAACACCTCGCGCTGGACGCCGCCGAGCAGGGGGTGGACACGCTGGTGGCCGACGTGCTCGCGGAGAACCGGCCGATGCTGGGGGTGCTGCGCGACCTGGGACTGCAGGCCGAGCAGCACTACGACAACGGCACGGTCGGCGTCCGCATCGTGGTGCGGCCGACCCCACGGCTGCTGGCCAGCATCGAGGCCCGCGACCACCAGGCAGAACGCGCCTCGCTGGCCCGCGTCCTCGCGCCCTCGTCCGTCGCGGTGATCGGCGCGGGCCGGGATCCGTCCGGCGTGGGCCACCGCGTGGTGCGCAACCTCATCGATGGCTGCTTCCCCGGGCCGATCTACCCCATCAATCCCCGCGCCACCCGGATCGCCGGGCTGGCCTGCTCTCCCGACCTGCGTGCCGTACCCGGTCCTGTGGATCTGGCGGTGGTGGCCGTCCCGGCCAAGCACGTGCTGGACGTGGCGCGCGACTGCGCCGAAGCCGGGGTGGGCGGGCTGGTGGTGTTGTCGGCCGGGTTCGCCGAGAGCGGCGGGCGCGACGCCGAGGCAGACCTGGTCAAGATCTGCCGCACCGCGGGCATGCGCCTGGTCGGGCCGAACTGCCTGGGCATCGCCAACACCGCACACGGACTCAACGCCACTTTCCTGCAGCAGCAGCCCAGGCGGGGACGCATCGCGCTGCTGTCGCAGTCGGGCGCCGTGGGCGCCGCCCTGCTGGACCGGCTGGACGTGTCGTCGTTCGTCTCGGTCGGCAACAAGGCCGACGTGAGCGGCAACGACCTGCTCGAGTACTGGGAGGACGACCAGGCCACCGACGTGATCGCGCTCTACCTGGAGTCGTTCGGAAACCCGCGCAAGTTCGCCCGTATCGCGCGCCGCGTCGGGGGGCGCAAGCCCATCCTGCTGGTCAAGAGCGGCAGGTCCGACTCCGGCGGGCGCGCCGTTCAGTCCCACACGGCCGCGGCGGCCACCCCGGACGTCGCCGTCGACGCGCTGGTGCGCGCCTCGGGCGTGATCAGGCTGGACAGCGTCCAGGAGCTCCTGGACGTCGCCAAGCTGCTCGCCGCACAGCCCCTCCCCCGGGGCCGCAGGGTCGCGATCGTCGGCAACTCCGGCGGGCCGGAGGCCATGACGGCCGACGCCTGCGAGGCGCACGGCCTCACCGTGCCCAAGCTCACCGGCCTGCACCTGGATGGCAGGGTGCCGGCGGCGTCCGCGCTGGGCAACCCCGTCGACCTGACCGCGGACGCCGACGCCGGCCAGATCGCCACCGCTGTCAGAGCCCTGGACAAGCAGGACGTCGACACGATCCTCATCATCTACACCCCGCCCTTCGGCTCGGGCCTGGACCGGACCCGGGCGGCGATCGCCGAGGCCACGCGCGCCACCACCAAGACCGTGCTGGCCTGCGTCGTCGGCCACGACGACCTCATCGACGGCCGCATCCCCAGCTACGCCTTCCCCGAGCAGGCCGTCGCCGCCCTGGCCCGCGCCGCCCGCTACGCCGAATGGCGCGCCCATCCGGAGGAGCCACCGGCCGTCCACACCCCGGTGGAGGCCGCTCGCGCGCTGGTCCGCACCGAACTCGCCGCTCACCCGGACGGCCTGTGGCTGTCCCCTGCCGCGGTCACCCGGCTGCTGCGCTGCTACGGCATCAGCACGGTCGAGTCCATCGGCGTCGACGGCCCGGAAACGGCCGCCGAGGCCGCGGCGCTGGCCGGGCTGCCCGCCGTACTGAAGGCCACTGGCCTGGTGCACAAGAGCGACGCCGGCGGCGTCCGGCTCAACCTGGCCACCCAGGAGCAGGTACGGCAGGCCTACCGCGACATGGCCGCCGCCATCCCCGAGATGAGCGGCGCCATCGTGCAACACATGCTGCCCGGCGGCGTCGAGATCATCGTGGGCGGGGTCACCTACCCGGCGTTCGGGCCGCTGGTCATGGTCGGCATGGGCGGCGTCGCCGCCGACCTGCTGGCCGACCGCGCCTTCCGGGTACCGCCGCTGACGACGGCGCAGGCGCTCGACCTGATCAACGAGCTGCGTTGCGCCCCCCTGCTGTACGGCTACCGCGGCAGCACACCTGTCGACGCCGAAGCCCTGGCCGAATACGTCGTGCGGGTCGGCCGCCTCATGGAGGACCTGCCGGAGATAGCCGAACTCGACCTCAACCCCGTCATCGTCACAGAACACAGCGCCGTCACCGTCGACGCCCGCATCAGACTCCGCCCCTGCGAACCACCGGTGTCGCCCCTGCGCCGCCGGATGCGCTGACCCTCAGAAAGGAAGCCGCCATGTCCACCCGCATCACAGTGAAAGACGTCATGACCACCCAGGTCGCGTCCGTCAACGGCAGCACGCCGTTCAAGGACGTTGCCGAGGTCCTCATCGCCTACGGCGTCAGCGCGGTACCGGTGGTCGACGCCGAGGGCTACGTCATCGGCGTGGTCTCCGAGGCCGACCTGCTGCGCAAGGAGGAGTTCAGGGAGCAGTTCTACCGCGAGGGCTACAAGCCGCCGCTGCGCGCACGGCTGCGCCACCCCGACGCTGCCAGGAAGGCGTCCGGTGACACGGCCGCCGACCTCATGACCCGCCCCGCGGTCACCGTCGACGCCGGCGAGCCGGTCGTCAGGGCCGCGCGCATCATGGACGAGAGGGACGTCAAGCGCCTGATCGTCGTCGACGGCAACGGCCGCCTGGAGGGCGTCGTCAGCAGGCACGACCTGCTCAAGGTGTTCGTCCGCTCCGACGCCGAGATCCTCGAAAGCGCCATGTGGGTGGAGAACCCCAGGGTGCACGTTCGCGTCGACGACGGGATCGTCACGCTCACCGGCCGGATGGACCGGCGCAGCGAGGCCGAGATCGCCGCCCGCCTCATCCAGCGCGTCAACGGCGTCGTCGACGTCGTCAACAAACTGGACTGGGACGAGGACGACGAGCCCGGATGGGGCGGGCGATGACGATGATGGTCAGGGACGTGATGACCAGCCCGGCGATCACGGTGCTGTCCACCTGCACCGTCCGCCAGGCGATCCGCCTGCTCTACGACAACGAGATCACCGCCGCGCCCGTCGTCGACGCCGACGGGCGCCTGGCGGGCGTCGTCAGCGAGCTCGACCTGCTGCGCGGCGAGTTCGAACCCGACCCGCGAGCCAGCCTCATGCCCGTGCTCGCCCACCACGAGCCGCCGCCGCGCACCGTCGCCGACGTGATGACCCGAGAGGTGATCACCGTCACCGAGACGACGGACGCCACCACGGCCATCGACCTGATGGTCGCCAAACGCATCAAGAGCCTGCCCGTACGGCGGGCCGACCGGGTCGTCGGCATCCTCAGCCGCCGCGACCTGATGGCCATGCTCGCCCGCCCCGACGAGGAACTGCGCGAGGCGATCATGGTCGCGCTGCACGAGCAGTACCCGTTCGGCCCCAGCTGGCAGGTCAGCGTGCGCGACGGGATCGCCACGCTGAGCGGCAAATCCAACCCCTACGCCGACGGCATCGCGGATGTGATCGCCAGAACGGTGCCCGGCGTCGTCCGGGTCAAGCACAGGAGGCAGCCATGAGAATGACCGTCAAGGACGTGATGACCACCGACGTGGTGGCAGTCAACGCGAGCGCCGAGTTCCACGTCGTCGCCGAGATCCTCATCGACAAGCGGGTCAGCGGCGTGCCCGTGCTGGACGACGACGACCACGTGCTCGGCGTCGTCTCCGAGGCCGACCTGCTGGCCAAGGAGGAGTTCAAGCAGCGCTACTACGGCGACTTCTACCACCCGCCGCTGCGCGCCAGGCTCCGCCACCACGCCACCGCCCGCAGAGCGGAAGGCGAGACGGCCGGTCAGCTCATGACCGCGCCCGCGGTCGTGACCACCCCGCACGACTCCGTGGTGGCGGCTGCCCGCCTCATGGACGGGCGCGGCGTCAAGCGGCTGCCGGTCGTCGACCCCGAGGGCAGGCTGGTCGGCATCGTGAGCCGTCGCGACCTGATCAAGGTCTTCGTCCGCGGCGACGAGGACATCAGGCGGCGCGTCGTCGACGGCCTGCCGCTGCACGCCGTTCCGGTGATCGACATCTCCGTGCGGAACGGCGTCGTCACCCTGACGGGACAGACCGCCAAGCACAGCGAGGCCAACATCGCCGCCAGGCACGCCGAGAGCGTCGACGGGGTCGTTGCGGTGCACGACGAGCTGAGCTGGAAGGAAGACGACCTGCTGCGGCGGGGCTTGAGGTTCTCATCGCCATGATCGCGCAGTGCCCGCCTTGGTGAGCAACTACTCGAGCATTGCGTTGCGTGGCCGAGGTGACTGCGGATCTCCGCCGATCATCTCGGTCGGATTGACCGGTGCTTGGCGTGAAAGATCTACATGGGCTGTCCGGCCTTTGCGGGACATCGTGCAGGACAGACAAAGGCGCCTGCTCGGCGACATGATCGAGATCACGTCAGGGCCTCGCGGGATGCGCTTCCCGGAGCCGCGCCCTGCGTGTACGCCGAAGGAGGCCCTTTCGTTGATCTTCAATCACACCGGCAAAGCTCTCTTCCGCTCTACCGTCGCGGCAGCCGTTCTCGTCATCTCCGGGATGCTCGTCGCGCCCCCGGCGGAAGCTACCAGTGGAGGTGGCTGCGGGAACTCGCAGCAGGCGTTCGGGCTCAGCTTCCAGCCCTGTATCGCCTGGGACTGGGGCTACCAGGGAGACCTCTACATGAACGGAGCCATCCCGCAAGGATGCTCCGTTGACATCATTTACCACTACTTCACCTGGAACCACACCTATCGGACCCAGACCGTCACCGACTACGGGTGCGCGTCCTACATCAAGTTCTTCAAGATGCCGGCCGTGGTCGACAGCCCGCAGGGGCCGACGGCGGTGATGGCGATCCAGCTCGAGACAGTGGTGCGGATTCCCGGCCAGTCCGCCTCGGGCGTCTCCCCCTGGATGTATCGCGACGGACCAAACTGGTAGGTCCTGAAGGGACGAAGGCCACCCAGGCCGCGGTGGCAAGCGACTCAAGCAACCACCGATCCCAACCCGCGTCCCGGTCCAGCGCGGTGTTTCGATCCCGGGAGGCGGGATGGGATTCGTCGAAACGCGTCCGCTCGGAGCCGTCCTCACGCGCTCGGTCCGATCGGCCCGCCGTACCCTCTGGGCCGATCGGAGCCGATGCGGATGACGCGCCGGTCCGGGCCAACGGTTTCGTGGTCTCGCCCGACGTAGAGGTGTGACAGTAGAGAAGTCCCTCGGCGGCAGGGCATGGAAGGTGACGGTGATGGGCGGTGTGATCTCTGGGCTCATCTCCTGGCGGGCCGCCATGGCGCTTCTGGCGATCGTGATCGTGAGTGGGATCTTCAGGATCATCATCGAATGGCAGCGGCGCCGGACCTTCGTGGCCTTGGTGGCCGACGCCCTCCCCGGCACGGTGGTCGTGCAACAGGACGGACCCGAAGGACAGACGATGAGAGTCAGTCTGGGCGCACAGCGCACTCGTCCACGATCCGAGACCGACGGGTGACCGCCCGGATCCCACCAGAGATCGCCGATCAAGTGGGAAGGCTGTACATCGAGGCCGCACCGGCGCTGTTCCGGCATGCGTGCAAGCTCCCGCAGGTGGACCGGGCACACGCGGAGGACCTGGTGCACATCACCTTCCAGGAGGCCGCGCTGTGTTGGGAGGAGCTCGCCGCACGAGATGGTGAGGGCCGACGCCGGTGGCTGTTCACCGTGTTGCGGAACAAGGCGATCGACGAGTGGCGCAGAAGCCGGCGTCAGCAACCGTGCGCCGACCTCCCCGAGTCCGACCACCCGGCGGCGGAGCCGTTCCATCAGGTCCTGTCCACGCTGGCGTTGCGGAGATGCTGGTCGGTCATCGAACAGATGCCACCGATGCGCAAGCGCGTCGTCTTCCTGCGCTGGAACGAGCAGTGGAGCACCCGCGAGATCGCCCTCTGGCTGGGAATCACCCCTGGCACAGTGCGTGGCTACATCAAGGTCGCTCGTGACCAGCTGGTCGAGCAGATAGGTTCCGACGTCCCCTTCCTGGACGATCCCGACGACAGTGGAAACGATCCTCAAGAGAGGAGGCGCAGCCATGGAGGAGAACTCTGATCTCCGCAGCCGCATCCATGATCACGTAGCCCTGGATGAGTTCGACACCTACGTCACCCTCCTCGTGGCGGCAGCCGCGGTCCACAGACGACTGACCACTGAAGAGCTCGACAACGCCCTCGGCGTCCACCCCGAACCTCTGCCCTCGGGGCTGTCCACAGAGGTGCGAGCGGGAAGCGCTGCCGAACGCCGCGCACAGAGCCGGGCCCCCTCCCTGTTCCAGCAGGACATCGCCCCAGTCTCTCCGACACAGGTGTACCGGCTGGCCTTCCGGCAGGCAGCCGCCGAAGAGCCCTCTCATGACGTACGCGCCGGGCTCGAAAGGCTGCGCAGGTGGATGACCCAAGAGCCCGAAAGCTGAACCACCCAGGCAGTCGGCTGGTCTTCCAGTCCCCGCCCGCCGAGCCCGGACGTGCCCGTTGGGACGCTATGCGCTTGACGACCTGGCGGCGGCGATCGCGGCCTGGCCGAAGCTGATGCCGCCGTCGTTGACCGGCACCCGCTCCCCGATGTGCACGTCGAACCCGGCGGACGCGAGCCGCGCGAGCACATCCACGGCCAGCAGCCGGTTCTGGAACACCCCGCCGGACAGGCACACCGTACGAACCCCTGTGCGCTCGGCCGCCCGCTCGCACATCAGGACCGTCACCGCGGCGACCGCGGAGTGGAAGGCCGCGGCGATCCGCCCCACCGGTTCGCCCTCCGCCTGCGCCTGGAGCAGGTCGCGCAACGTGGCGACCCCGTCGTACACCCACAGCCCGTCGTGCTGGTCGAGCCGCCAGGCCAGCGGTTCCGCACCGGCGAACGGGGCGGCCGCCTCCTCCAGGCGCATCGCCGCCTCGCCCTCGAAGCCGCTGTCCCCGCACAGTCCGAGCAGCGCGGACGCGGCGTCGAACAGGCGGCCCGCGCTGGAGGCGAGGGGGCTGTTGACGCCACGGTCGATCATCCGGCGCACCGCAGCTTCCTCCCGCTCGCCGAGCAGGCCGGGCGGGGCGTCGTCGAGGAGGTAGCCGTAGGCCATCCGGGCGGGCCTGCGCACGGCGGCCTCGCCGCCCGGCATCCGCGCCTGGGAGAAGCGGCCGAGGCGCTCGTAGCCGGTGTAGGTGGCCAGCAGCAGCTCACCGCCCCAGAACGTGCCGTCGTCACCGAGGCCGAGGCCGTCGTAGGCGACGCCGAGGAAGGGCTCATGGAGCCCGTGTTCCGCCGCGACGGCGGCCACGTGGGCGTGGTGGTGCTGCACCCCGGTACGGCGCGGCCAGCGGTGGGCGAACCGGGTCGACAGGTAGCCAGGGTGCAGGTCGTGGGCGACGAGGGCGGGTTGGATGCCATGGGCGGCGCTCAGCCGGTCGAGGGTGTCCTCGAACACCGTCAGCGTCCGGGCGTCGGCCAGGTCGCCGACGTGCGGGCCGAGCACCGCGAACTCGCCACTGGCGAGGGTGAACGTGCTCTTCTGCTGGGCGCCGACGGCCAGGAGCGGCACCTTGGCCGCGACGGGCAACCGCAGCAGGCCCGGAGCCAGCCCGCGCGCCCCGCGGATCACCGTCGCGCGGGATCCGAAGGTACGGATCACCGAGTCGTCGCAGCGGTAGACGACGGGCCGGTCGTGGTCGAGCACGCCGTCCACCTCGTGGTCGCTGCCCGCATGGCTGGTGCTGGTCACCACGAGCGGGCGGCGCAGCTCGGCCAGGAGCAGGTGGTGCAGCGGGGTGTACGGCAGGCATACTCCGAACTCGGCCATGCCGCCGCAGACGTTGGCCGCGAGCACGCCGTGTCTGCGCGGCGCCAGCAGGATGGGCGCCGCCGTACCCCTCAGAAGGTCGCGGTCGGCCGCGGTGAGTACGGCGAGGCTGTCGGCGGCCATCAGGTCGCGCACCATGACCGCGAGGGGCTTGGTCTCGCGCCCCTTGGCCTCGCGGACCCTGGTCACCGCGTCCTCGTTGAAGGCGTCGCAGACGAGCTGGAACCCGCCCAGCCCCTTGATGGCGACCACGCCGCCCGCGCCGATGAGGCTCGCGGCGGCCCGGAGCGCCTCGTCGCCCGTGGCGGTCCTGAACCGCAGCGTGGGCCCGCAGCTGGGGCAGGCGATGGGCTCCGCGTGGAAGCGCCGGTTCCCGGCGTCCTCGTACTCGGCGGCGCACGCCGGGCACATCGGGAAGCCGCTCATGGTGGTGCGGACCCTGTCGTACGGCAGAGCCTCGATGATGGTCGCCCGGGGGCCGCAGGCGGTGCAGTCGACGAACGGGTAGCGGTAGCGGCGGTCGGCCGGGTCGAACAGCTCACGCAGGCAGTCGTCGCAGGTGGCCAGGTCGGGCGGGATCTGGGCGAACGCGTCCTCGACCCTCGCCGCGCTTCCCGTGGCCGTGATGATCACCTGGCCTCCGGCATTCCGCACGGTCCCGCGGATGCCGATGCCGGTGGCCAGGCGATGGACGAAGGGCCGGAACCCGACGCCCTGTACCTCGATGCGCCACGTAGCGTCCATGACGCCTACAGCAGCGGCGGGACGACGACGATGTCGTCCCGTTCGTGGGTGACCTCGGAGACGACGTCGATGACGCCTTCGACGGCCTTGACGGCCTCCACCAGCTGGATCGCCTTCGAGCTCGACGCGACCCGGCCGCCGACGGTGACGACGCCCTGGTCGATGACGAGGGTGAAGTCGTCGGGCTCCTCGATGGCGGCCATGATGTCGCGCTCCAGCGCGTCGGCCGGGCGCAGGAACACGCGCAGCGCGTCGCGACGGTGCAGGGTGCCGGCGATGCGGCCGGTCATCACGTCGATCACCGGCAGCTGCATGATCTTCTTGTCGTGCATCAGGCGGGCCGCGTCCCTGACCGAGGTGCGCGGGGTGACGGTGATCGCGGGCGAGGTCATCAGCTGGGCGGCCGTGGTCGCCGAGGCCTTCTCGTGCTCCTGGCGCTCCCGCTTGCTCTCGAAGATCGAGATGCTGTGCCGTACGGTGTCGGTCTCCTTGAGCAGCAGGTCGTCCTCGGAGACGACCCCAACGGGGCGGCGGTCGGCGTCGATGACGGTGACCGCGCCGACGCCGTAGCGGCGCATGGCGTACACGATCTCGGCGAACGTCGCCTCCTGGTGCACCGCGATGGCCACGTGGCCCATCACGTCCTTGACTTCGACAGACATGGTTTCCTCCTCAGTGGGTTCAGGCCCTGACCACGGCCACGGCGGAGCGGGCGTGGTGCAGGACGCCGCGGCTGACCGAGCCGAGCAGCACGGAACCGACGGCGCCGCGGCCGTGCGAGCCGACGACCAGCAGGGTGGCGTTGTCCGACGCCTCGGTGAGCGCGTCGACCGTGGGCGCGGCGTAGACGTCCTCGATCACCTTCACCTCGGGGTACGCGGACCTGATCGTGGCCAGCTTGTCCCTGACGACCTGGTGCTGGGCCTGGCGGATCTCGTCCATGTCGTAGCCGATCTCCGGCGCGTAGTGGTGGATCGGCAGCAGCCAGGCGTGCACGGCCCGCAGGGTGGCGCCGCGGAGCTTGGCCTGCTCGAAGGCGTAGGCGAGCGCGGCGTCACACTCGGGCGAGTCGTCGACGCCGACCACGATCTCGCCGCGGCGGTCGGCGTACTCGGGGCGTACGACGACCACGGGGCAGTGCACCTGCCCGGCCACGCGCGCGCTGACGGAGCCGAGGAGCGCTCCGGTGAACCCGCCGAGCCCCCGGCTGCCCAGGACGATCTCGGTCGCCTCCTTGGCCTGGTCCTGCAGGGCCACGACCGGCGAGCCCTCGACGAGGGCGGTGCTCACGGCGACCTCCGGCTGGCGCTCGCGGGCCAGGTCGGCGGCCTCTCGCAACATCTTGTGCGCCGCGTCGCGCAGCGCGTCGTACTGGACCGGGCCCGGGTACCTGGAGATCTGGTACGGCAGGCGGTCGACCGCGTGCACCAGGCGCAGCGGCTGGCGGGTGCGGGCGGCGTCGTCCGCCGCCCATTCGACGGCGGCGCGGGCGGCGGCGGAACCGTCGACTCCAACAATGATCATGATGTCCTCCTGTGTCACCTCCATCGCACCCCGCGCCACGCCCCGGCCCCAGGGCCGTAAGTCCCACGTCACCGGGTCCAACGGCCATGTCGTGGGCGGCCGTACCACCCCTAGCGTGGAAGGCGCGGTCCCAGCACCCGAGGAGAAGCTCATGTCAGAAGCACCAGGCAACCCCATGACCCGACACCATGAAGGCCTGGAGGAGCTCGACGAGAAGGAGTGCCTGCGCCTGATCTCCCCCGGTGGCATCGGCCGGGTCGCCTTCAGCGGCTCGCACGGCCCGACGGTCCTTCCGGTCAACTACCGGATGCAGGACGGCGCGATCGTCTTCAGGACCAGGTACGGCGGGGCGATGGACGAGGATCTGCGCACCGGTCTCGAAGGGCTGGAGATCAAGATCGCCTTCGAGGTGGACCAGATCGACGAGGCCAAGCACGAGGGCAGGAGCGTCCTCGTCCAGGGACCGGCCCACCACATGGCCGAATCCGACGTCGACGTGCAGCCGTGGGCGGGCGGCGAGCGCGACCTCTACGTCAGGATCATCCCCTCCCGGATCACCGGCCGCCGCATCCACGTGCTCTAGGGAGCCAGCTCGGCCAGCGCCTCGCGGAGGCGGCCGGGCAGGGTCCACACGTCCGGGCACCAGCTCGCGGCAGGCCGTGAAGCCGAACTCGAGCCGGCCGTCGTAGGAGAACGCGGTGACGTTGAGGCCGCCGCTCACGTCGGTGACCACCGACACCGGATAGTGCGCCAGCAGCTTCATCCCGGCGATCGACAGCGGCACCTGTTGATCGCCGTCACCGCCTGGCCCGGCCAGGGCGAACGCGGAAGCCTGGCACAGGATCTCGGCCGCGTGCCCAGAACACCACGGATTCGGTGAGGGGCACGTCGGGGTAGGCCTCGCGCCACGACGCCAGGTTCTCGCGGAGCGCTACGCCTCCGTGATGATCCCCCGGGCGAGCATCGGCCCCGTGCCGAACCTGGACGGCACCACGAACCAGGTGTGAACCGACGTCAAACTCGATGGCGGCCCGGGAACGCTCGGCCGTGTCGACGCCAACCGCGATCTCCCCGTGCACCGCGGTTGGCGAGCCGCGTAGGACGGCCACGGGGCAGGCGGCGCTCGCGGTGAGGTTCCTGCTCACCGAGCCGACGCGATGGCGCCGACAGGAGGCGTGGTTGTTCCTGCCGACCCTTCGGGGTGTCGGGGCATGGCCGGAGAGGGGACCTTGGTCCCACAGGTGGCGGACCTTGTGCCCGTCCCGGAGCCAGTGCGGCTCGCCTACCGTGCGAAGCAGTGGTCGCCGCGCCGGCGGCCTCGAAGGGACTGACCCGGCAACGGCGGTGAGGGCGATGGAAGGTCTGACACGGCAGGAGCGCCGTAGCTGGGCGCGGATCGAAAAACGGCTGGTGCGCGAAGACCCCGCCTTCGCCCGCCGCGTGACGGTACTCGTCGGCCTGGCACCACATCCGGCACTGCGGCGGCGGCCCTCGGACGACTTCATCGCATGGATCACCAAGCGTCACGTGGCGGGGCTGCTGCTGGCGGTCATGGCGCTCGTCCTGCTCCTGCTCGCCTGGCCGTGATCACGGTACGGCACGGCCGCCCGGCTGCGGCACCGGCAGGTCCTCACACCGTGGTGGTCCGTAAGCCCGCTGTCTAGGGACTTTGTGCCCTACCGGGGTGCCGCGTGATTCATCAGCATGGACGTTGTCGGACAGGAGCGTCTCAGGGAGGTGAGCGTGGACTTGTGCCCTCGGATTCGACCGGCTCGCTCCGTCGCGAGAGGCCTGCTGTCGTCCACGACCTCGCGCCCCGACGGCACGGTCGTGCTGTCCGTTCACGGCGAGCTGGACATAGCGACGGAGATGGCGCTGCGCGAGCTGGTGTTCGCCACCCTCGAGCACCACGGTCCCCGCCTCGTGCTGGACCTGGACGGTGTGACCTTCTGCGACGTGGGCGGCCTGCGAGCGGTTCTCGGCTGCGTGGAGGAAGCGGCGTCCCGCGGCGGCGGCGTCGCCCTCGACGCGATCCCCGCCCAGATGCTCCACGTCATGCGCATGAGCGAGCTGGCGATCGCGTGAGCCGCAAATTCGCCCCCCGATGAAACGGTGGAACCCCATGTCGCGCGCGCTGGCCGTACTGCTCACCTGGACCCTCTGCGCCCTCCTGAGCCTCCCGTCCCGGTCGAACGCGGCGAGCGCGTCGTGGCCGGAGATCGTTTCTGTGTCCTCGACCGGCCACGTCGCCGGCCAGGGATTCGAACCCTATGGAGGCGGCCCTGGCGGCCACACCTTCGCCATCTCCGACGACGCCCGGTATGTAGGCTTCCGCGCGTCGTCAGACGATCTCGGAGGCCAGGGGCGAGGTGTCTACCTCCGGGACCGGCAGAGCGGCACGACCACCTTCCAGGGCGGCGTGACCGCGAACGGAGACTTCAACATCAGCGCGGACGGCCGGCGCCTCATGCTGTTGAGTGCGGACCCCGACCTCGACCCAGGCGTTGCCGATGGCAACCAGCACTGTTTCGTCAAGGACCTGACCACGGGAGACGTTCACCTCGGATCAAGGGATGAGGCCGGTCATGTCCTCGACGCCCGCTTCTGTGCCATGTCAGGCGACGGCAACGTCGTCGCCTTCACTCCGATGTTCACCGGATCGGGCATCTACCTGCGCGACATGACGACCAACGTCACCACCAGAGTGGCCGGCGGCCGATACCAGCTGTCGCTTTCGGGTGACGGCCGCTATCTGGCCTTCGGCGACAGCGGCGTGTTCGTCTACGACTCCATGCTCGGACACATCCAGACGGGCCCGCCCGGCTCGACGAACAACATCGACACCATCTCCCGGGACGGTCGCTACGTCTTCATCAGGTCGAACCAGAGTCTGGACCCCGGCACCCCCTGCCCGGGGCCCGTCTGCAGCTACCGATGGGACCGGGTGGACGGGACGGTGTCGTTCATCTGGGCGGGCGCGGGCGACTGGAGCTCCCGGGACGGAAACACGTTCGCCACGGGCTCGAACGGATCACCCCGCCTGACCACCATCTACGATCTGTCACACGGCACGCAGAGGCTCGCGGGGCACACCGCCCAAGGCACGACCGGCAACGGTGACCATGCCGACAGCCAGGGTCTGAACGCGGACGGATCCCTCATGGGGCTGTCGACGAACTCGCCGAACTTCTTCACCTCGCCCTACACCCTCCAGGTTCCCCAGCTCTTCCTCACCACCACCACGAGCCAGGCGGACACGATCGCTCCGTCCGTGTCCGTGCTCACACCGGCCGCTGACGCCACCTTCACCGTCGGACAGACCGTCATCGCCGACTACACCTGCACCGACGAGCACGGCGCATCGGGACTCGCGTCCTGCGTCGCCACGGCCGACGGCGCGAACGTGGGGAACGGCGCAGCACTCCCGACCTCCTCGACCGGCGGTCACACGTTCTCCGTCGTCGCACGGGACACCGCGGGCAACACCAGCACGGTGACGCACCATTACGTCGTGCTCGCCGGTTTCACCGGCCCGGTCGACCCGCCGCCGACAGTGAACGTGTCCACCGCTGGATCGGGAGTTCCCCTGACGTTCAGCCTGCCTGGCGACGCCGGCCTCGACATCCTCGCGAGCGGCTATCCGGCCTCGCGGAACGTCGACTGCCAGACGTTCCTCGGTCAGCCGGCCGACGCCATCGAGTCCACGACCTCCACGCGCGCCGGTCTCACCTACAACGCTGGAAGTGACACGTACACCTATGTGTGGAAGACCGACAGGAGCTGGTCGTCCACCTGCAGACAACTCATCCTCAGGTTCGGAAAGAACGTCCCGTCCTACGCCAACGCGCAGCTCGCCTTCCATTTCCGGTTCAGATAGCGACGGGGACGCGAGCCACTCAAGGGGCTCCTTTGATGGGCGGGCGTGGCGTCAGACGTCGCGGCGGCGCAGGCCCGCCAGCCCGGCGGCGATGAGCAGTGCGGCCAGGACCGTCAGCGCCGCGAGCGGAGCTCCCGGCAGCTTGGGGACGTGGGCGAACGGCGACAGGTTCAGCAGCCACGCGTCGAGCCGCAGCAGCCGCCCGAGCTCGCCGAGCAGGACGAATCCGACGAGCGCCGCCCAGCCGACGCCGCTCAGCCGGGGAGCCAGCCCGAAGGCGGCCATGGTGAGCCCGACCAGCACCTACACCGCGGGCAACTGCACCAGCGCACCGGTGAGCACCCGGCCCACCTGTCCCATGTCGCCGACCTTGGCGCCGTGCGCGAGCCCGGCTCCGAGCCCGGTCCCCGCCATGAGCACCGTCGTCCCGGCCAGCGCCGTCGTCAGGTGCCCAGCGGCCCAGCCGGTCCTGCTGGTCGCGGTGGCCAGGATCGGCTCGGCCCGCAGGCTGCTCTCCTCCGCGCGCACCCGCAGCACGGTCTGCATGCCGTACACGCGGCCAGGAAGGCGTCGGCGATCCCCTTCACCCCGCCCAGGCTGGTGATCATGTCGCGGACCTCGGGGCTCTCCAGGAATCCGCCGATGCTGGAGGCGATGTTGCCGAACACCAGGCCGAGCAGGACGAAGGCCGAGGTCCAGCCGAGCAGTCCCGCCCGGTCCAGGCGCCAGGCCAGGGCGAGCGGGGAACGCAGGGACGCGGCGGCGGAGGCCGGGCCCGGCCGGTCGTGGAACAGGCCCGCGCCCATGTCGCGGCGCGCCACCAGCGCGTAGGCGACCAGCGATCCAGCGACGGCGAAGCCGACCGTGATCAGCAGCACCCACCACCGGTTGCCCGCGTAGGGGCGGAACTGCTGGCCCCACCCGATCGGCGACAGCCAGGTCAGCCACTGCGGGCCGGTCTGGTCAGCGGTGTCGCCGATGGCCCGCAGCACGTAGACCACGCCGAGTACGGCGGTCGCCGAGGCGGTGGCCGTCCTGGCGCTGCTGGTCAGCTGGGCGCACACCGCGAAGGCGATCCCGACTCCGGCCCAGGCCAGCCTGAAGGCGAACGACCTGGCCGCCGGAAGTCCGGCCGCGATCAGCCCGAACCCGGTCAGCGCGGCCAGCACGAGGCTGGCGCCGGTGACCTCCAGCAGGGGCTGCGGTGAGCGGGGCCCGGCGGCCCACCACGTGGCTCCGACGAGTTCCAGGCGTCCGGTCTCCTCCTCCGCGCGGGTGTACCTGACGGCCATGACGATCGCCAGGACGGCGACGAAGATGGCGCCGATGCCACCCATCTTCACCATGGCGATGGCCCCGGCTCGGCGTGGGCGACAACACCAGGGCGGCCGTCATCACGCGGGGGCTGGCCGAGCTCACCCAGCTCGGCGTGGCGATGGGCGGCCAGGCGGCCACCTTCGCGGGGCTGACCGGGCTCGGCGACCTGCAGAGCCGCAACAGGCACGTGGGCGAACAGCTGAGCAAGGGGCGCAGGCTTGAGGATGTGCTCGGCGAGATGACCCAGGTGGCCGAGGGGGTACGGACCACCCCGGTGGCCGTCGAGCTCGGCGATCTGCACGGCCTGGAGATGCCGATCTGCCGGACCATCGCCGGGACCACGACGGCGCAGGACGCCTACTCGGGGCTCCGTCACGTGCCCGCGGGCCACGAGGCGGAGCCCTGGTGAGGCCCAGCGGCACAGCGCGTCGCCGACGCGCCATGGCGTGCCCGCCACTGCAGCTGCTATCCCCCAACGGTGCAGGGTCTGGGTCGTCGAGCAGGCGGTCTAGGCGTCATCGGCAGTGGGGTCGCCTCGCTCGGTTGATCAGGGGTAGGGGAATGAGATGACACCAGAGGAGTTCTTCCAGGGCCATCCGTTCGCGATCAAGGTCTTCAAGAAGGTCCAGACGGCCCTTGAGAGTCTCGGCCCGGTGGAGGTGAGGACGACCAAGAGCCAGGTCGCCTTTCGGAGGGGTCGAGGGTTCGCCTATCTGTGGCGGCCTGGGCAGTACCTGCGGAACCCGCAGGCCGCGGTCGTGCTCACCATCGATCTCGACCACAAGGTCGAGTCGTCGCGGTTCAAGGAGGTCACGCACTCCTCGGGCAAGCGCTGGATCCACCACCTGGAGATTCAAGAGCTGGGCGACATCGACGACGAAGTCCTCGGCTGGCTGGAGGAGAGCGCCGAGAAAGCCACCGGATCCTGACCAACAAGGCCGACCATAGCCGGGGCCCATCTACCGCGTACGGGCTCGAGAAACCAGGCTGTCCCACCTGCTCGCTGTAAAGATCAAGTGATCCAAGCGAAGAGTGCGCGGATCGAGCATGGCGCGAGCCCGGCCCTGGCCATGCGACGGCGCAGGCCGCCGAGGTTTGTGCTGTTCATGGGCACCGGGTTACCCGCGCGCAGCAACAATTTCCCTGACGGCTGCCGGATCTGCGCACCGCGGACTACAGGATTGAGATGCGGGGGCCTCATGTGTGGCTTGGCGGGCGTGGTCGACTTGCGCGGGCACGGACCGGAGGGCGATGCGGAGCTGGCGTTGAAGCCCATGGTGGAGACGCTCGCCTGCCGCGGCCCCGACGCGCAAACGTCGTGGATCGACGGTCCGGCCGCCCTGGGCCACACCCGGCTGGCCGTGGTCGACCTGGAGGGCGGGCGCCAGCCGGTGGTGCACGAGCATGACGGCCGCCCGGTGGCCGCGCTGGTGTTCACCGGCGAGATCTACAACCACCACGCGCTGCGCCGCGAGCTGGCGGCGGAGGGGTTCGCCTTCGCCACCCGCTCCGACAGCGAGGTCGTGCTGAAGGCCTACCTGGCCTGGGGCCTGGATGCGGTGACCCGCCTGGAGGGCATGTTCGCTTTCGCGATCTGGGACGTCCGGCTGCGGCGCCTCCTGCTGGCCAGGGACAGGCTCGGCGTCAAACCCCTCTACTTCCGGCACACCCGGGACGTCGTCGCCTTCGGTTCCGAGCCCAAGGCGGTCCTGGCCCACCCGGGTTCGCGGACCGAACTCGATCTGAACGGCTTGCGCGAGCTGCTGCTGTCCTCACACCCCATGGTCAACACCCCTGGGCGGGCAGTGTTCAAGGGAATGGCGGAGGTCCCGCCCGCGCACACGGTCACGCTCGACGAGCACGGGGTACGCTCCCGCCGCTACTGGGCGCTGACCCCGCGCGAGCACACCGATGACCTGCCCACCACGATCGCCACGGTCCGTTCCCTGCTGACCGCGTCCGTCCAGGGTCACCTGCAGGCCGACGTGCCCCTGTGCACGCTGCTGTCGGGCGGCCTGGACTCCAGCGTCATCGCCGCAATCGCCGGCGGCGGGAACACCACGTCGGTCGACTTCGGCGCCAGCCAGGAATCGACCGACGACGCGATGCGCCGGGAGTGGGACGCGCCGTACGTGGACCTGATGGCCGCTCACCTCGGCTCCCGGCACCGGCGCGTCGTGATCCCGCCCGCCGACCTGGCCGACCCCGCCCTGCGCGCGGCCGTGGTGGAGGCCAGGGACGGGCTGGGGATGGGCGATTTCGACTCCTCGCTGCTGCTGCTTCTGCGTGCCGTACGGCAGGAGCATGTGGTGGCGCTGTCAGGCGAGGCCGCCGACGAACTGTTCGGCGGCTACCGCTGGTTCCGCGACGGCGCCGACAGCGCGACGGACTTCCCGTGGAACCAGGTGGTGGGCCCGGACCTGACCCGGCTGCTGGACCCCGGTCTGGCCGCGGCGCTCGACCTGCGCGCGCATCGCGCCGACCTCTACCGGCAGGCCGTGGCCGAACTCGACCACCTGCCCGGCACCTCGGCCCGCGAGCGCGAGCTGCGGACCGGCAGCTACCTCAACCTGACCAGGTTCCTGCCCGCGCTGCTGGAGCGCACCGACCGGCTCAGCATGAGCTGCGGCCTGGAGGTCCGCGTGCCGTTCTGCGACCACCGGCTGGTCGAGTACGTCTTCAACACCCCCTGGCCGCTGAAGACCTTCGACGGCCGGGAGAAGAGCCTGCTGCGGGCGGCGGCGGGCGGCCTGGTGCCCGAGCAGATCCTGCGGCGGCGCAAGAGCCCCTACCCGATGGTGCGCGACGCCGCCTACCGGCGGGCGCTGACGGGCCAGGTCGAGGCCCTGTTGCTCGGCGACAGCCCAGCGCTGGCCCTGCTGGACGTGCGGGCGCTGCGCGCGTTGCTGCTGCGTCCCGAGGTCGCCGACCGCTTCCCCCGGGCGGGCCTGGAGTTCGTGCTGGACCTGGACCACTGGATGCGCGCCCACCGGCCGCGCCTGAGCCTGTGATGGCCATGAGAGGAACACCCATGCCCGACGCTGTCATCGTCTCGGCCGTGCGCTCGCCCATCGGACGCGCGCACAAGGGATCGCTGGCCGGGGTCCGTCCCGACGACCTGCTGGCGACCGTGGTCGAGGCCGCCGTGTCGCAGGTTCCCGAGCTGCGTCCCGGCGACCTGGACGACCTCATCGCCGGGTGCGCCCTGCCCGGCGGGGAGCAGGGGTTCAACATCGCCAGGATCGCCGCCGTCCTGCTGGGCTGGGACCACCTGCCCGGGGTGACCGTCAACCGGTTCTGCACCTCCTCACTGCAGGCGATCAGGATGGCCGCCCAGGCGGTACGCTGCGGGGACGCGCAGGTCGTCGTGGCCGGAGGTGTGGAGTCGCAGTCTCGGCTGGCCGCCGGAAGCAGCGACAGCTGGCCCGGCACCGAGAACCCGGCCTTCGCGCGGGCCATGCGGCGCAGCGCGGAGCACGCCGCGGGCGGCGTCCCCGCCTGGAGCGACCCCCGCTCCTCCGGCGAGCTGCCCGACCCCTACATCGCGGTCGGGCTGGCCGCCGAGAACGTCGCCGACCGCTACGCCATCACGCGCGCCGACATGGACGCCTACGCGGCGCGCTCCCAGCAGCGAACCCAGCACGCCCTCCAGGCGGGCCTCCACGCCCCGCTGCCGATCAAGACCCCCGACGGCAGGCTGATCACGGTCGACGACTGCCCCAGGATCGGGGTCACCGTCCAGAGCCTGGCCGCCCTGCCCGCCAGGTTCCGCCCCGACGGGCGCGTCACCGCAGGCAACAGCGCACCGCTGAGCGACGGCGCCGCCGCGGTCGTCGTGATGTCCGACGAGCAGGCGCGTCGCCGCGGCATCCGCCCCCAGGCCAGGATCGTGGCCACCGCGGTGTCCGCGCTGTCGCCGGAGATCGAGGGCCCCGCCCCGGTGGCGGCGACCAGGGCGGTCCTGGACCGGGCGGGCATGACGCTCGGCGACCTCGACCTGGTCACCGGCAACGAGCCCTTCGCCGCCCAGGTACTGGCCTACTGCGCCGAACTCGGCCTGGACCCCGGCCGGATGAACCCCGCCGGCGGCTCCATCGCGCTCGGCGAACCCTACGGCGCGGCCGGCGCCCGGCTCACCACCACCGCGCTCGAACTGCTGCGCCACCACGACGGGCAGACCGCGCTGATCTCGGTGGTGGCGGCCGGCGGGCTCGGCATGGCGATGATCATCGAACGCGTCTGAAGGGATCGGCCGCCGGTCAGCGGTACAGGGCGTCGTCGACGGTGAAGCGGATGAACTCGCCGCCGGACTTCCAGGAGGCCCGCACCTCGGCGGGGATGGTGAACCCGTCGAAGGTGGCCTCGCGGTCGACGGCGACCTCGAAGGTGTCGTAGAGGCTGTCGTGCCAGCGCCGCACGCTCACGCCTTCGAGGTTCCCGCAGGACCCGACGCCGATGGTGACCTCGAGGTCCTTGCCGTCCACCGGGATGCGCGCCATGGCGTGCCGCTCGTCGATCGCCTTCCACAGCACGCCCTCGTCCAGGGCTGCCGCGGGGGTCATCACGAACTCGCTCGCCAGCCTGCCCGCCGCGCTCCTGGTGATGTCCGGCCCGTCGCCCGACATCACCGAGACCAGGTTGAGCAGCCGCCAGCGCATCTCGCCCTGACCCGCGCGGTAGCGGTCGAAGCCGTGCACGGGCGGCCAGGCCACCCGTGCCGCCCACACGAACCCGTCCGGCGGGCGCAGCACCTGGTCGGCGGTGAACCTCCGCCAGGCGCCGAGCATGATCGTGCCATGCGTACGCAGCAGCGCCGTCCTGCGCAGGGGCGTGCCCGGCCTGATCGCGTGCAGCACCCAGCGCCGCGCCGGCTCGGGCAGCAGGTCGGCGTCCGCCGGATCGAACGCCGCGGGTGCGCGGGTCTCCTCCTGCAGGACGGCCCAGTCGCGCCGCGCCCGATCGCTCAGGTACGGCGGGGCCAGGACGGTGCTCATGCCCGCGCTCGCACGACGGCCACCGGGCAGTGGGCGTGGTTGACGACGCCGTGGCTGACGGAACCGAGCAGCGCGGAGCGCAGCCCGCCGCGGCCGCGCGAGCCCACCACGGCCAGGTCCGCGTGGGCGGAGGCCTCCGTGATGGCCAGCACCGGCGAGCCGAAGACGACCTCCTCCACGACCTCCACCTGCGGGTACTTCTCCCGCCACGGCTCCAGCGCCTCCAGGGCGCGCTTCTTCTCCAGGCCGAAGATGTCGTGGTAGATCGGGGCGTAGCCGATGATGTACGGCGAGAACATCGGCACCTGCCACGCGAAGACGGCCCGCACCCGCGCACCGTGCAGGACGGCCCGCTCGAAGGCGTACTCCAGCGCCGCCTGCGCGTGGTCGGAGCCGTCGAAGCCCACCACGATCTCCGACTGCGCCGTCTCCGGCTGCTCCCCCACGATGATCACCGGGGTCGCGAGGTGCCCGGCCAGCGCCGTGCCCGTCGACCCGCCGTGCAACGCCGACAGGCCGGTGTGGCCGCGCCGTCCCAGCACGATCTCCACGGCGTCCTCGGCCTCGGCCATGAGCGCCTCGATCACCTCGCTGGACAGCAGGGCGGTCTCCACCTCCACGCCCGGCGCCGCCGTACGCGCCACTTCTTCGGCCTTCTCGAGTACGGCGTGGCCGTACTCGGACAGCGTGCCGTGCATCGTGTGCAACGGGACGTCGGCTGCCCACCTCCACGCCACGTGGACGATACGCAGCGGGCGCTCCAGGAGGACCGCGTCGCGCGCCGCCCACGCGACGGCCTCGGTCGCCGGGGCGGACCCGTCGGTCGCCACCAACACATATCTCGACATTTCACGACTCCCTTCTGGTCTTCTCCATCGCACCGCGGACCGCGATCTCGCCGCTGCGGGCGAACGACCCCTTGCGGAAGGTCTTTCGGCCCGTTAGCGCCACGGTGAGCGCGGCCACCCCGAACGCCACCACCCACCCGGTCGCAGGCAGCGGGGTGAGCGCGAGCAGGGTGCCGAGCGGAGGCACCAGCGTGACCAGCGCCTGCAGCGCGGCCGTACCGAGCACGGCCACCGCGACGGCCCTGCCCCTCCACCAGCCGCGCTCGAAGACCCAGCGCCGGGCCCTGACGACGTAGGCCAGGGTCAGCCTGGCGAGGACCAGAGCCAGGACGGCCTGCGTCCTGACCTGCTCCTCGCTCCACCCGAGCCGCCTGGCCACCTCCACGGCGGCGAACACCAGCACCCCGACCACCAGCGCGCGCCCGCAGATCCGCGCCAGGACCGCGCCGGACAGCAGCCCGCGTTCGGCCCTGGTGGCCAGCGGATCTCCCGTGGCCCGGTCCACGCCGAGCGCGATGGCCGGGATGCCGTCCAGGACGAGGTTGATCCAGAGGAGGTGCACGGGCAGCAGCGGGATGACCAGGTCGGGCCAGGCCAGCATGCCGACCAGCACGAGGAAGATCTCGGCGAGGTTGCCCGCGAGCAGGTAGCCGATCATCGAGGCGACGTTGTGGTGCAGGCGGCGGCCCTCACGGATCCCGGTGACGATCGTGCCGAGCTCGCCGTTCGTGACGACCACCGCGGCCGCCTCCCTGGCCACGTCGGTGCCCTCGTCACCGGCCATCGCGACCCCGACGTCGGCGTGCCGCAGCGCCGGCGCGTCGTTGACCCCGTCGCCCGTCATGGCGACGACCTCGCCGCCGTCGCGCAGCGCCCGCACCAGGTCCAGCTTCGTAGCCGGGTCCACCCGGGCGAGCACCCCCGCGGTGCGCAGCTCGCCGTCCTGCCCGCCGCCGGTCACGACCGGGTCTGGCTCGATTCCGACCTCCTCCGCGACCGCGCGGGCCGTGTCGGCGTGGTCGCCGGTCACCATGACCACGCGGATTCCGGCCGCGCGGCAGTCCGCGACGGCCTGGGCCGCCGATGCGCGCACCTCGTCGCGCAGCCCGACCAGCCCGACCGGGGTCAGCCCGCCGGCGTCCAGGTCGCCGCAGTCCTTCTCGGCGAGGGCCAGCACCCGCAGCCCTTTCCCGGCCAGCTCGGGTACGGCTCGCGCCAACTGATCGGCCGCTTCACCGGGCACGCAGCGGGCGAGCACCACTTCTGGAGCGCCCTTGACGGTGAGCCTCGGCCCGTCGGTGACGACCGCCATGGACCGGGTCTCGGCGTCGAACGGCCTGGTGGCCAGCCGTGTCTCGCCCGGCGGCAGCCGTACCCCACGACGGTCGGCGGCCTCGCGCAACGCCAGGTCGACGCCGTCGCCCAGCCCGTCACGCGCGTCGTTGCACCGCAGCGAGGCCAGCCACAGGTCCGTGCCGGGCACCTCGACCTGGTCCAGGACGGTGAGCCTGCCGGTCGTCAAGGTCCCGGTCTTGTCCGAGGCGATGACCGTGACGGCCCCCAGCGCCTGGATGGCCGACAACCTGCGGACGATGACGCCCAGCTTGGCCATGCGCTGCGAGCCGAGGGCCAGCGCGGTGGTCACCGCCGCCGCCATGCTCTCAGGGACGGCGGCGATCGCCAGCGCCACTCCGGCCAGGATCAGGTCGAGCGGCGCGATCCCGCCACGGCTGAACCCGAGGACGACCATCACCGCGCCGGCGCCGATCGCCAGCGCGCCGATGCGCCGGGACACCTGCGCCAGCTCCACTTCCAGCGGCCCCTTGACGCCGCCGTGCAGTGCCGTGGCGATGCGCCCCATCTGCGTCCCGGCGCCGGTCCGCCGGACCAGCGCCACGCCGGAGCCGCGCACCACGAGCGTCCCGGAGAACACCTCGCCGTCGCGGTCGCCCAGAGGTCCCTCGTGCGCCCCGCCCGGCCGCTTGCTCGCCGACGCGGACTCGCCGGTCAGCATCGCCTCGTCGACCCCCAGTGACCCGGCCTCGACGACCTGGGCGTCCGCGGGGACCCGGTCGCCGGCCGCCAGTTCCACCAGGTCGCCCGGCACCACCTCGGCCGCCGGGATGCGCAGGAGCGTGCCGTCGCGGCGCACCTTGGCCATCGGCGCGGTCAGCGACTTCAGCGCGCGTACGGCCTGTTCTGCCCGCACCTCCTGGCTCACCCCGATGACCACGTTCACCAGCAGGATGACCAGGATCGCCGCGCCCTCCGGCACCTCGCCCAGCACCAGGAGGGTCACCACGCCCGCCACCAGCAGCAGGATCGACAGCGGATCGGCCAGGTGCCGCACCACCCGGGCGGGCAGCGACGGCGGGCTGGGCTGAGGCAAGGTGTTCCGGCCGTGTTCGGCCAGCAGGCGTGCGGCTTCGTGCGCGCTCAGTCCGGCGCGTTCGGCGGTGTCCATGCCTCCACCTGATCATCGGCAGTGGTCCGTGGCGCGAGCAGAAAGACCCCTCTCCTCGGGCCCAAGGTCCCGTGGAGAGGGGTCGATCGGTTCACCTGATCACCTCGTGGGTGTCACGCGTCAGCGTGTCGGTCGTGATGAACGCGTGCCTCAACGTCGCGACCAGCCACAATGCGGCCGTGGCGAAGAAGAACACGCCCAGAGCGACCTCACTGGCCGTGATCAGCGCGATCACCGCGCCGGCCAGCGCGGTGACCCCGAGCACCGTCGCGATCGCCACGAAGAACCGCTTGACCGTGGTCATCGGCTTCTCGTACAGATCGCCCCTGCTCATCGCGCACCCACCGACCATGCCGAGCACCAGGATCGTGCCGGCGGCACCGCGGACACTGTCGATGATCGGCCAATCGGTTCCCTGCAGGAACATGACGTAGACGGCGGTCATCGCCGCCATGAACGCTGTTGCCACTCCGTCCTTCCAGGTCAACCTCATCGCCCACACCTCCCTTCCGCTCTCCCTTCCAGGCTCGCAGCCGACCGTCCGCGGCCGGAGGGGCGAAAGTCCCCGATGTCACGGCTTTCGCCCCCACTTCTTCCAGCAGTGGCGGCGGTAGGCGCCCAGCAGTCAGCTGGCCGCACCTTCCAACGCGTCACGCAGGGCGGCTCGGGAGGTGATGCCGAGCTTGGGGAAGATCCGGTACAGATGGGCGCTGACGGTCCTGGATGACAGGAACAGCCGCTCGCCGATCTCCTTGTTGCTCAAGCCCGAGGCGGCCAGGAGTGCGACCTCCAACTGCTGGGCGGTCAGTCCGTGGGCGGCGTTGGGACGCTGTGTCACCGCCACGCCGGTGGCTCGCAACTCCTGTTCTGCCCGCTGCTGCCAGGCGGTGGCGCCGATCCCGGCGAACAGGTCGGCGGCCCGGCGCAGCTCTGGTCTGGCCTCGCCCGGTTGCAGGCGGCGGCGCTGCAGTTCGCCCAGCGCCAGCCGTACGCGAGCGTGGTCGAACGGCCAGCGTTCCGTCCTGGGCAGCGCGAGCGCGGCCTTGAACAGCGGCACCGCCTCCTCGTCCGGTGCGACCAGCGCTTGGGCGGCCATGACGTGCAGGCGCAGCCGGGGAGCCCGGTCGGCCAGGTCGGCCGCGGCGGCGGCGTGCGCCTGGGCCTCGGCCGTCCTGCCGGTCCGCATCGCGGACTCGACCAGCTCGAAGACCGCCCACGGCGCGAACGCCACGTACAGGGGGATGACGCCGGGAGGGCTGATGCTCGTCCAATGCACGTAGGCCGTCTCGTAGTCGCCGTGGGCCATCGCGGCCAGCGCGAGGTTGCGAGCGGCCAGCGTCAGGTGCAGCGCGCTGCCGCGTGGCGCCGCCCATTGCTCGACGGTCCTGCTGTACTCCCGGGCGCTGTCGGCATCGCCTCGGCCGGCTGCGATCCAGCCCAGGCTGCACCGCAGGTCATGCGCCAGGAGTTCCAGGTCGTGGCGGACGCACAGGTCCAGCCCGGCGTTGGCCGAGTTCTCCGCGGCCTCCCACTGTCCGGCCAGGAAGTGGTCGTGGGAGGCCAGCCAGTAGCCGCTGGCCGCGTGCGTGACCGCTCCCTGACCGGACTCGCCGTCGGTCAGGGCGCGGATGTGGGCACGGTAGTCGGGGAGCAGGTCCATCCAGGTCGCCGCCCGGCACAATGCGGCCACCTGGCCGGGCGGGGCGTCGCCGGGCAGCTCGTCCAGCGCCGCCCGCACGCGCTCCGCCGTACCGACGCCCAGGAACACGTCGTGCAACAGGCGCACATGCTCGTCGTCGCACCCGGCGACCACGTCGGTGACCGCCGCCCACTCCTCTGGGTCCTGGGCGTAGGAGGCTGCCATCACCCTGACCAGCGGGCCAGCCCCGGGTGTGCCGCGCAGCAGGCGGCGGGCGGCGTCCAGGTCGCCGTCGCGCAGCATGAGGATCTGCGCCCGCACCGCCAGCGCCCTGGCCGGGTCGCTCAGGTGGCTGCGCACCTCGTCCAGCAGCTCCTGTGCCAGACCCAGCTGGCCGGACTCACCGGCCAGCTCGGCCGCGAGCTCCAGCCGCGCGGCGCGGGCCGACCGGTCCGGGGTGAGCTCGGCCGCCCGCTGCAGCGCCTTGACCGCCAGCCCGCTGCCGCCCCGCAGGCTCACCGCGCGGGCGGCCTTCTCGATCTCGGCGGCCACGTCCTCGTCCGGTTCCACGGTGGCCGCCGCCAGGTGCCACATGCGCAGCTCGGGATCGGCCCTGTGCTGCTCGGCCAGGATGGTGTGCGCCTCGCGGGTCTCCTCCGGAGAGGCCGTCTTGATGATCGCCGATCTGACCAGCGGGTGGCGGAAACGCAGGCCTGACGGAGTGGAGTCGCGGGTGACCAGGCCCGCCCGCTCGGCCTCCAGTAGCTCGTACGGCGTCAGCTCGGCGCGATGCTCCAGCCGGTCGCCGTCGAGGGCTGCCACCAGCAGCGTCGTGCGGATGCGCGGCGGCAGTTCCAGCAACCTCCCCGCGAAGCCGGTCTCCAGCCGGGTGCGCAGGGACGTCCCGGTGGGCAGCAGCTCCACGCCGACGGAGGTGTGCGGCAGCTCGGTAATCGCCAGGGGGTTGCCCGCGGCGTCGGCGAGCACCCGTTCGCGCACTGACGGCGGCAGGCCGGGGTGCAGCAGGTCCAGCAGCTGCCCGGCCGCCTCGTCGTCGAGGGGCCCGACCTCCAGCATGTGAACGCCGGGCGTGACGCGCTCGGTGGCGGTCAGCGGCCGGCGGGCGAAGACGGCCCGCATGTCGTACGGCTGCAGCCGTAACAGGATGAACATCATCACCTCGCGCGTGGGATGGTCCACCCAGTGGGCGTCCTCCACGGCGATCAGTACCGGCCCGTCCTCGGCCACGGCCGCCAGCACCGCCAGGGACGCCACCGAGATCGCCAGCCGGTCGGGCGTCGGACCGTCCCGCAGCCCCAGGACCCGGCGCAGGGTCTCCTGGTGGAAGGGCTCCACCCGGTCCAGGTACTCCATCACCGGCGCGAACAGCTGATGCAGCCCGGCGAAGGCCAGCTGCGCCTCCGATTCGAAGCCGCAGCCTCCCACCACCCTGACGCCCTGTTGCCTGGCGTAGGCGATCGTGGCCTGCAGCAGCACGGATTTGCCCACGCCCGGGTCGCCGTGCAGCACGACATTGGGCAGGACGCCAGGGGCGCGGTCGACCGTCTGCCGCAGTGCGCCCAGCTCTTCGGCCCGTCCGATGATGTCCATGTGATCGTCTCCTCACTGCAGTCATTTGACCGATTGCGGCGCTTCGTGCGGGTGGCACGGTGGGCGGGTGCCACGACTACAGGTGGGAACAGACGTGAGCCTCTTCTACGAGGACGTCGGCGACGGGCCGCCCGTCGTCCTGGTGCACGGCTGGCCTCTGTCGCAGCGGTTCTGGGAGCCGCAGATCGGTCCGCTCGTCCAGGCCGGCCGCCGGGTGGTCTGCTACGACAGGCGCGGCTTCGGACGCTCCAGCCGGCCCTGGCACGGCTATGACCACGACACCTTCACCGCCGATCTGGCGGCCCTGGTCGAGAGCCTGGATCTGACCGGGCTGGCGCTGGTGGGCTACTCCACCGGCTGCGCCGAGGCCGTCAGCTACGCAGCGGCGTCCGAACGGGTGGCCCGCCTGGTGCTGGGCAGCCCGGTGCTGTACCCGGACCCGCTGGCGCACGAGCTCCGTGTCTCCTCGGGGCGGCACCGCATCCCCATGCTCGACGACGTGCTGCTCCGGTTCTTCGCCGTCGACGGGCACAGCGCGCTGGACGAGCCCACGCGCCAGTACCTGCTGAGGCAGGCCGCGGACGCTTCCCCCAAGGCAACCGCCGACTCGCTGGCGGCCTGGGGCACCGCCGACCTCGACCAGGACCTGGCCCAGGTCACCGTGCCCACGCTGATCGTCCAGGGCGAGGATGACGCGTTCGTGCGGCCGGAGGACAGCGGGGCGCGCGTCGCGCGGGCCATCGCGAGCGGTTCGCTCGTCACCGTTCCCGACGCGCCGCACGGGGCCTCGCTCACCCACCACGAGCAGTGGAATGAGCTCATCCTGGAGTTCCTGGCGAGGTGATGGCATGGGGCGACGGTAGGCTCCACGCGCTGACCTGGGCATCAGTCACGTGACGTATCTCCCAGGGCGTCGCGCAACTGGGCGCGGGAGGTGATGCCGAGCTTGGGGAACGCCCGGTACAGGTGGGTGCTGACGGTGCGGTGCGAGAGGTAGAGCTGCTGGCCGATCTCGCGGTTCGACAGCCCGGAGGCGGCCAGCCGTACGATGTGCAGCTCCTGCGCTGTGAGCCGCTCGGCGGCCGGTGGCACGCGCAGGTCGCTGGCCTCGCCGGCGGCCCGTAGCTCCTGACGGGCCTTCTCCCCCCAGGCGAGCAGCCCGAGCACGTCGAAGGTGTCGCGGGCCGACCGGAGCGGAACGCGGGCTTCCTGGATCCGCCGCTGCCGCCGCAGCCACATGCCGTAGGCGAGCAGCAGGCGCGCCCGCGCGGTGGGCCAGGACGACAGGTCGGCGCCCAACGCGTCCTGGTAGAGCGTCTCGGCGTGGGCGTCGTCGGCCAATAACGCGCGGGCGAGCCGGAGTCCGACGTGCAGGAGCGGCGACGGGGTGCGGGCGGCCACCTGCTCCAGCTCCGCCATCGCTCTCATGGCGGCCTCCTGCCGCCCAGCCGCGACCGCCGCCTCGGCCAGCTCGCTGATCACCCACTGCCGCCAGATGGGGTGGTGGGCGACGTCGCCCGGCTCGAACAGCCGCCACAGGTGTGCGAACGCGTCGTCGTACCGCCCGGCGCAGAGCGCGATGACGCCCCTGGCGTGCTGGTGGAGCACGGCCACGGATGAGCTGATGGCGACGGTGCCGAGCACCCGCTCTCCCTCGGCGGCCAGCGCCAGGCCGCGCGCCTCCTCGCCGCGGAGCCCGGCCAGCAACCCCAGCATCCCCAGGGCCGAGGCGTGGCGGCGCGGCTGCGCCGTCTCGCGGGCCAGGCGCAGGGCCTCCTCCCCGGTCAGCATCGCCCCGCTCCAGTCGCCGCAGAAGACCTGGCGCCACACCTGCGTGCTGAGCGCCTGCGCGACGAGGCCCAGCCTGCCCTGGCTCCGCAGGTCGGCGACCGAGCCGTCCATGAAGTCCCCGACCAGGTCGAAGGCGCCCACCGTGCTCGCCGCTACGCCCAGCAGCCGGGCTGTGGCCCCGTCCAGCCGGGCGTGGCGCACCTTGGTCAGGCGGTCGATGACCTCGGCTCCGTGTTCCACCGCCCCCGCCGTGGCCAGGATGATCAGTAGCTCCGGGTCGTCGTCGCCGGACGCGAGCCGTTTGGCCAGGGCGATGACGCGCCGACGCTGTTCCCAGCCGGGATCGTTCCACCAGGAGCGGACGGCCGCGGCCCGGACCAGGTTGAGTGCGAGGTCGCGGTCACCGGCCGCTTCCGCTGTCGTGACCAGCCGCTGGATCTGCGCGGGGCCGTCGTTGCGCCCCTCTCCGAGCACCTCGCCCAGCCAGACGGCGCTGGCGCGCGGCAGCTCGCCGCCGACGGACGGTTCCGCCAGCGCGAGCAGCTCGGCGGCCTCGTCGCCGCGTCCGAGCTCGAAGGCCAGTTCGGCCGCGGCCAGCAGGCGCTGGGCGCCGGCCGACGGCTCCTCGCTGACCTCGGCGGCGCGGCGCAGGGCGGTCACCGCCACCGGGATCGCGCCGCGCTGCCGTGCCCGCGCCGCTGCCCCCTCCAGCTCGGCGGCGACGGACTCGTCGCGGTGGGCGATCGCCGCGGCGCGGTGCCAGACCCTGCGGTCCGGGTCGCGGCCGTGCACCTCAGCCAGCGCGGCGTGGGCGGCCAGGCGATCGGTACGGCCGGCCTTGTGGTAGATGGCGGAGCGCACCAGCGGATGCCGGAAGCGGAGGGCCTGCTCGTGCAGCTCTACCAGCCCCGCGTCCACGGCCGGGGCCAGCGCATCGGCGGTCATCTCGGCGCCCGTGACCATCCTGCCGCCCGCGAGAGCGTCGGCGAGGTCGTGGCCGTCGTTGGCCGCTGCCACCAGCAGGAGGCCCCTGGTGTGCGGGGGGAGTTCGGCCAGCCGTACGGCGAAGGCTCGTTCCAGTCGAGCGGTGAGCGGCAGTAAGCCCACCTCGGCGGTGACGGTCCCGGCGTCAAGTGCGAGCGGCAGCTCGACCAGGGCGAGCGGGTTGCCTGCCGCCTCGCTCAGCACGCGCCAGCGCATGCCGACGCTCAGCCCGGCGGACTGGGCGTCCAGGAGCGCCTCGGCCGCCGCGGGTTCCAGGCCGGCCAGCCTCAGTTCGGGCACGTCACTGCCGTCCAGACTGGTGGGGTACCCATCGCGGAGGCCCATCAGCAGCACGATCGGGTCCAGGTGCACGCGCCTGGCCACGAACCCCAGGACCTCGGTGGTGGGCCGGTCCAGCCACTGCAGGTCGTCCACCACGATCACCAAGGGCCGGCGAGCCGCCGCGTCACTGAGCAGGTTGAGGACGGCCAGTGCCACCAGGAAGGGCTCCGGGTCGGTGACCTCGGCCATACCGAAGGCCCCGAGCAGAGCCTCCCGCTGGCGAGCGGGCAGCTGGTCGGCGGCGCCGAGCATCGGCCGCAACAACTGGTGGAGCCCGGCGAAGGGCAGGTGCGTCTCGCTCTGCACCCCGGACACGCCGGCCACCATCGCCTCGCGCGCCTCGGCCCGCGCGGCGGCCGCCGCCAGCAACGCGGACTTGCCGATACCGGGCACGCCGCGGACGACCAGGGCGTCACCGCGCTCGTGCATGCGGTCGATGAGCCCTTCGAGCTCCGCCACCTCACGTTCACGCCCGATGAGCGCGGCCACCTGACACCTCCCCCGAAGCCTCTTGATCGAATTCTCTCAGAAGTACGTCATGTGACGAATGACTGATTCCTTGACTTCTCCTAGCATCGGCACGGCAGCGCATCAGCCCCTGGAGCCATTCATGATCAAACCCGTGCTGGAGCCGGCTGCCCAGGCCTTCGCCGATGCCACCGCCAACCCGCCCTACCTGCACGGCATGTCGCTCGAAGCGGGCCGCCGGGCACTGGCCGAGGTTCAGCGCCCGGACATCCACGTGCCGGGCATCACCCGGCAGCGGGTCCCCGGGACGAGGCTCACCATCTTCCGCCCAGGAAACGCCGAGGGCCGGCTGCCCGTGGTGCTCTACCTCCACGACGACTGGGTGTTCGGCGGCGAGCTCGCCCACGAGCGGCTGGTCCGCGAGCTCGCCCACGTGTCGGGGGCGGCGACCGTGTTCGTCGACTACAGCCTCTCGCCCGAGGCTCGCTACCCCGTCGCGCTCGGCGAAGCCGAGGCGGCGCTGGTCTGGCTGCGCGCCGACGGCGACGCCTTCGGCCTGGACCCCTCGAAGATCGCGGTGGCGGGTGGCAACCTGGCGGCGGCGCTGGCCCTGGCCGCCCGTGGGCGGCTGGCCGGGCAGCTGCTGCTGTGCCCGGCCACAGACGCGTCGTTCGACACCGGCTCCTACCGGGACTTCGCCGAGGGCTACTTCCTGCGCGCGGACGGCATGCGCTGGGGCTGGGACCAGTACACCGCGGACGAGCGGCAGCGGGCCGAGATCACCGCCTCGCCGTTGCGCGCCACGGCGAGCCAACTGGCCGGGCTGCCGCCGACCCTGGTCATCACCGCCGAGGCCGACGTGCTGCGGGACCAGGGCGAGGCCTACGCCGCCAGCCTGCGCCAGGCGGGCGTGCCCGTGACCGCGGTGCGGTACCAAGGCGTGATCCACGGATTCCTCATGCTCAACGCCCTGCGCGGCACCCAGGCCGCCCAGGCGGCCATCGACCAGGCCGGACATTTTCTGACGCGGGTGCTCAGCCCTGTCAACAGGAGGGATTCATGACCAACAGACCGGTGACCACGGCCGCCGTCATCGGCACCGCGATCGAGTTCTACGACCACGCCCTCTTCGGCCTGGCCGCGGCGATCGTCCTCAACAAACAGTTCTTCCCCGCTGACACCCCTCTGGCCGGCGCCCTCGGCGCCTTCGCCGCGTTCGCGGTCGGATTCCTGGCCCGCCCCATCGGCGGTGTCGTGTTCGGCCACTTCGGTGACCGCGTCGGGCGCAAGCCCACACTGATCGTGACGCTGCTGCTGATGGGGCTGGCGACGGCAGGCATCGGGCTGCTGCCCACCTACGATCAGGCGGGCTTGGCGGCCCCGGCCTTGCTGGTCCTGCTCCGGCTGGCGCAGGGCTTCGGCGCGGGTGCCGAGTACGCGGGCGCCCTGGTCCTGATCGCCGAGACCAGCGACCCGCGCCGGCGAGGCATGTGGGCCTCGCTTCCCGGCGCGGGCGTCCAGATCGGCATCCTGACCGCCACGCTGGTCTTCGCGGGGGCCACGACGTTGCCGTCGTTCGAGAACTGGGGCTGGCGCCTGCCGTTCCTGCTCAGTCTCGTGGGCGTGGGCGTGGGCCTGTTCCTCAGGTCCCGGGTGCGGGAGTCGGAGCTGTTCGAGCGTGAACGCGCGCGGGGCCTGAGCCGCTTCCCGGCGCTGGAGGTCGCCAGGAGGCAGCCGCGGAGCCTGCTGATCGCCTTCATGGCCAACGCCCCCTTCGGCGCGATCGCGTACATCATCAACGTCTTCGTGCTGTCGTACGTGACCAGGACGCTCGGCCTGCCCACCACGGTGGGGCTGATCGCCAACGTGTGCTCCTCCGCGATGGCGATCGCGGTCACACCGCTGTTCGGGCACCTGGCGGACCGCGTCGGCGCCCGTCCGATCTTCCTCGGTACCGCGGTCGTCCTCGCCGTGTTCGCGTTCCCGATGTTCTGGCTCGTCGACACCGGCCGCCCCGAGCTGGTGATTCTCGCGGTCACGCTGGGCTACGGCGTCTGCGTCGCCGGGATGTTCGCCGTGCTGGCCTCGCTGCTCACCGAGCTGTTCGACACCCGCCACCGCTACAGCGGCGTCGCGATCGCCCGCGAGTGGACGGCCGCGCTCACCAGCGGCCCCGCTCCGCTCGTGGCGACCGCTCTGGTGGCGGGCGCCGGCGGGGCGTCCTGGCCCATCGCGCTCCTGCTGGTGGTCTGCGCCGCGATCGCCTTCACCGCCGTCCTGTTCGCGCCGAAGACGCGGCACCTGACCGAAGCCGTAAGCGAACCGCCGGTCCCCGCAGGTGCAGTCATCTGACCGATTGCTGCTGAGCCGCCCGGATCTAGCGTCGAGCCCATCGACACCGATCCGAAAGGTTGCGAAATGCCCTACGTGAGTAGCGCCGACGGCACGCAGATCTTCTACAAGGACTGGGGCAGCGGACAGCCCGTCGTCTTCAGCCACGGCTGGCCGCTCAACGCCGACGCCTGGGACGGTCAGATGCGGCTGGTCGCGGCCCACGGGTTCCGCGCCGTCGCCCATGACCGGCGCGGGCACGGTCGCTCCGGCCAGTCTTGGCACGGCAACGAGATGGACACCTACGCAGACGACCTGGCCACCTTGATCGACACCCTCGGCCTGCGCGACGCGGTCCTCGTCGGGCACTCCACCGGTGGCGGCGAGGTGACCCGATACATCGGCAGGCACGGCACCTCACGGGTGGCCAAGGCGGTGCTGCTCGGCGCGGTCCCGCCGCTGATGCTCAGGACCGACGCCAACCCCGAGGGCCTGCCGATCGAGGTGTTCGACGGCATCAGGTCCGGTGTGGAGTCCGACCGTTCGCAGTTCTACAAGGACCTGGCCGTGCCCTTCTACGGATACAACCGGCCCGGCGCACAGGTTTCGCAGGGCGTGATCGACGCCTTCTGGCTGTGGAGCATGCAGGTCGGCGTCAAGGGAGCGCTCGACTGCGTCAAGGCGTTCTCCGAGACCGATTTCACCGAGGACCTCAAGCGCATCGACATCCCGACCCTGATCGCGCACGGCGACGACGACCAGATCGTGCCCTTCGCCGCCTCGGCTCCCAAGAGCGCCGAACTGGTCAAGGACGCCACGCTCAAGGTCTACCCCGGCGCTCCGCACGGCCTGGCCGGCGCCTTCGAGCGCGAGTTCGACAACGACCTCCTCGCCTTCCTGAACTCCTAAGGAGCATCGCCCATGACCTCCCTACGCCGACTCGGCCGCCTGCTGGGCGCCCTCGTCACCAGCTGCGTTCTGATCCTCGGCCTGAGCGGGGCGACCGTTTCCGCCTCCGCGGCCGACACCACCGGCACCAAACCGACCGTGGTGCTCGTACGGCGCGTTCGCCGACGCCTCCGGGTTCAACGACATGATCACCCTGCTGGGGGCGGCCGGTTTCCCGGTGATCGCGCCGGCCAACCCGCTTCGCGATGCCGCCGGTGACGCCGCCTACATCTCCAGCGTCCTGGACACCATCACCGGCCCGATCATCCTGGTCGGCCACTCCTATGGCGGCATCGTCATCACCAACGCCGCCCGCGGCCACGCCAACGTCAAAGCCCTGGTCTACCTCGCCGCGTTCGCACCCGACCAGGGCGAAAGCGCCCTCCAGCTGGCCGACCGGTTCCCCGGCAGCAAGCTCGGCACGGCGCTGCAGACCCGGCACTACCCGCTGCCCGACGGCACGATGAACGGGGTCGACGGTTACATCACCGCCGACAAGTTCCGCGAGGTCTTCGCCGCCGACCTGCCCGCCGCCAGGACCCGGCAGATGGCCGCCACCCAGCGTCCCGGCAGTGTCAACGGCCTCATGGGCGGCAGCGGCGAACCCGCCTGGAAAACCATCCCGTCCTGGTACCTGATCCCCACGAAGGACAACGTCATCCCGCCCGCCGCCCAGCGCTTCATGGCAGAACGCGCCGGAAGCAAGATCCGCGAGATCGACTCCTCGCACGTCGTGATGATCTCCCACCCCGCCGCCGCCACGGCGACCGTCCTGTCCGCGTACTACGCCACCCGATAAGGGGACCGACATGAAACCCGACACCATCGTCCTCATCCACGGCTTCTGGGTCACCCCCCGCAGCTGGGAACACTGGATCACCCACTACCAGGCCAAGGGCTACAAGGTCCTCGCCCCCGCCTATCCCGGGTTCGAGGTCGAGGTCGAAGCGCTCAACGCCGACACCACCCCCATCGAGCAGGTGACCGTACCCCAGATCATCGACTCCCTGGAGAAGCTGATCAGCGGCCTGGACACCCCGCCGATCCTCATGGGGCACTCGGCCGGAGGGGTCTTCACCCAGGTCCTGCTCGACCACGGGTACGGCGCGGCCGGGGTGGCGATCAACTCCGCCCCCACGGAAGGCGTCAAGATCATCCCACTGTCGCAGCTCAAGGCCACCTTCCCCGTGCTCAAGAACCCCGCCAACCGGCACAAGGCCGTCGGCCTCGACTTCGAGCACTGGCGCTACGCCTTCACCAACACCTTCCCCGAGGACCAGGCCCGCGCCACCTACGAGCGCTACCACGTCCCCGCCTCCGGCAACATCTTCTGGGGCAGCGCGCTGGCCAACATCCACCCCGGCAAGGACGACAACTACGTCGACTACCACAACGACGACCGCAAGCCCCTGCTGTTCATCTCCGGGGAGAACGACAACCTGATGCCGCCGAAGATCCAGCGCTCCAATGCCAAGCACTACAAGGCGCCGAACACGATCACCGAAGTCATCGAGTTCCCCGGCCGTTCCCACCTGATGCCCGCTCAGCAGGGCTGGGAAGAGGTCGCCGACCGCGCCCTCGCGTGGGCACTCAACCACAGCTGACACCTACGCGAGGAGAGCGTTCCATGTCGGACGTCAGGTTCACCCACATTGGCGGTCCCACCGTCCTCATCGAGTTCGACGGCTGGCGGCTGCTGACGGACCCGACCTTCGACGCCCCCGGCCGGACCTACGCGTTCGGCTGGGGGACCTCCTCCCGCAAGCTCACCGGTCCCGCCCTGTCCGCGGCCGACGTCGGGCCCGTGGACGCCGTCCTGCTCACTCACGACCATCACGGCGACAACCTCGACGACGCCGGCCGCCTCTTCCTGTCCACCACAGCCACGATCACCACCTCCTCGGGCGCCCGCCGGCTCGGCGGGACCACCCGGGGACTCGCCTCCGGCCAGACCACCCGGCTGCAGGCACCCGGCCGGCCGGCGATCGAGATCACCGCCACCCCGTGCCGGCACGGTCCGCCGCTGAGCCGGCCCATCACCGGCCAGGTCATCGGCTTCGCCCTCACCTGGACCGGCCAGGCCCACGGTCCCCTGTGGATCACCGGTGACACCGTCTACCACCGCGCCCTGCGCCGGGCCGCCGCCCGGATCCGGCCCGGAACGGTCCTGCTCCATCTGGGCGGCGTCGGCTTCCCCCTCACCGGACCGCTGCGCTACACCATGACGGCCCGGCAGGCCGTACGGCTGTGCGAAACCATCGCTCCGCACACGATCCTGCCGGTCCACTACGAGGGCTGGCAGCACTTCCGGCAGGGTCGCGACGGCATCGAGCGGGACCTGCGGCGGGCACCCGAGCACGTCAGCGGTCGCTTCCACTGGCTGGCCACCGGATCGCCGGAGCAGGTTCAGCTCTGAGTGATTCGGCCCGCGTTACAGGATGCGCTCACCAACGCCGCCAGGCAGGCTCGATACCTCGAGACGCCCCTTCGGGAAGTCACGGAGTGCACACCCGGAATGGACTCGTTACGGCTTCCAGCCCGTGTGCTCCAGCCAGGTCCGCAGCGTCATCAGCCCGGGGTGCTCGGCGCGCAGGGCCTCCAGGTCGGGCACGGGGGCGGGGTGCTGGTTGAAGTAGGTGAACATCTGCGCGAGCTGCTCGTCGAACGCGCGGATCCGCTCGATCGGCGTCTGCTGGAAGCGGGTGGGCTGCCCGGTGAACGAGGCGATGGTCTCGGCGATCTCCAGCGGGGTGAGCACGTCGCCCACCAGCTCGACGGTGCGCCCGATGTACCGTCCGGGGTCGCCGAAGGCGATGGCCGCGAACGCGCCGATGTCCTCGACGGCGATGAGCTGCATCGGCAGCTCGGCCGGGATCGCCAGGTTGAGCGTCAGCTCGCCGTCCGACTGGGCGGGACGGTTGTAGGTGGCGAAGTTGTCCATGAACGAGACCGGCCGCAGCACCGTGGCGGGCTGGCCGAGCGCGTGGATGTGCCGCTCGATGGCCGCCTTGCTCTCGTAGTACGGGATCCCGGACTCGGCGCCCGCGCCGTTCAGCGAGCTGTAGACCAGGTGGCCGATACCCATCTCGCGGGCCAGCTCGGCCACGGCCTTGCCCCTGCGTTCCTCGTCGATCACGCCCTGGGGGCTGATCCGGTGGCCGACCATCATGGTCAGCGCCAGGAACACGCCGTCCACGCCCTCCATCGCGGTGCGCAGCGAGCCGGTGTCGTCGAGGTCGCCCGTGCTCAGCTCGACGCCGAGCTCGGCCAGCGCCAGAGCGCCCGGCGCGCCGGGATCGCGGACCAGGGCGCGGACCGGGTGGCCGCGTTCGAGCAGCTGGCGCGTGGTCGCGCCGCCCTGCTGGCCGGTCGCGCCGATGACTAGAATCTTGTGGTTCGTCCCCGAAGGCTCCATGCTCGGCAGAGTAACGATCAGGTCCGACCCGGTCCTGTTACTGCTGGTACCAGTCGGCGTGCGCGGAGGTCGATTCGGCGTGAGGGACGATGCGGCTCGCCGTACCGAGCTGGCAGCTTTCCTGCGCACGCGGCGGGGACGGCTGCGCCCGGCCGACGTGGGCCTGACCGAGTACGGTGACCCGGCCCGCCGCCGCACCCCCGGGCTGCGGCGCGAGGAGGTCGCCAAACTCTCCGGCGTCAGCCTCACCTGGTACACCTGGCTGGAACAGGGCCGCGACATCACCGCCTCGGCCCAGGTGGTCGACGCGCTGGCCAGGGCGCTGCGGCTGGACCACGACCAGCACCGCCACCTGCGCAGCCTGGCCAACCTGACGGCCCCGCCCGCCTCCCCACCGGTCGGCGCGGCGCTGCCGCGGCTGCAGCGCCTGGTCGACTCCTCCTCCCCCGACATGGCCTCGATCTACGACGCCCACTTCGACTACCTGGTGTGGAACTCCTCCTACGCCCGCTTCCGCCACGACCCGGAGCTGGTGCCGCCCGATCGGCGCAACCTGCTGTGGATGTTGTTCACCGACGCCGGCAACCGGGCCAGGATGGTGCGCTGGGAACCGGCGGCCCGCGCGGTCCTCAGCCAGTTCCGCGCCGCGGTGGGCCGCCGTCCCGGCGATCCGCGCCTGGCGGCGCTGGTGGAGGAGCTGAGCGAGGCCAGCGCGGAGTTCCGCGCGTGGTGGCCGGACTACCAGGTACGTTACTTCCGGCCTTCGATCATCGAGATCGACCACCACGAGGCGGGGCGGCTGAAGCTGGAGATGTTCCAGGTCCGGCCGGTGGAGGATCCCGACCTGCTGATGGTCGTGCAGGTACCCGCCGACGCCGAGACCCGCAGGCGCATCACCACCATCCTGAACGGCTAAGCGGCTCAGCGGCCGACCAGGCGCATGTGCGCGTGGCCGTAGCGGTCACCGCTCACGCCGACCCGGGCGGCCAGAGCGTCCAGATCGGCTCGCTCGTCGGCGGACAGTCCCACCGTGGCGGCCCCGGCGTTCTCGTGCAGGCGGGACAGGCGGCGGGTGCCGGGGATGGGGACGATCCAGGGTTGCTGGGCCAGCAGCCAGGCCAGGGCGAGTTGGCCGGGGCTGGCCTGCTTGGCCGCGGCCAGCTCGCGCAGGTGCTCCACCAGCGCCTGGTTGGCGGCCAGGTTGTCGGCGTCGAACCTCGGGATACCGGCCCGGATGTCGCCTTCGGCGAAGGTGGCCTGCGCGTTCACGGAGCCGGTCAAGAACCCCTTGCCCAGCGGACTGAACGGGACGAACCCGATCCCCAGTTCCGCGCAGGCGGGCAGCACGTGCGGTTCTGGGTCACGGGTCCACAGCGAGTACTCCGACTGCACCGCGGTGACCGGATACACCGCGTGCGCCCTGCGCAGGGTGGCGGCGCCGACCTCGGACAGCCCGAAGTGCCGTACCTTGCCCGCCTTGACCAGCTCGCCGACGGTGCCGGCGACGTCTTCGATCGGCACCTCCGGGTCGACCCGGTGCTGGTAGAACAGGTCGATCGCCTCCACACCCAGGCGGCGCAGGCTCGCCTCGGCCACGGCGCGGATCTGTTCAGGCCGGGAGTTCAACCCGGCCGCCTTGCCGCCGGCGATGTCCCAGCCGAACTTGGTGGCCACCTGCACCTGGTCACGGATCGGGCCGATGGCCTGGCCGACGAGCTCTTCGTTGACGTAGGGGCCGTAGACCTCGGCGGTGTCGAGGAAGGTCACCCCGGCCTCCACCGCCGACCTGATCACGCCGATCATGTCGTCCCGGGTGCCGGGATTGGGGCCGTAGCTTTGGGACATGCCCATGCAGCCCAGCCCCAGGGCTGACACCCGCAGTCCCTGCCCCAGAGTTCTGATGTGCACGTTCGCCTCCGTAAGACGGACTGACAGTCATTCGATGATGGGCCGGGCCTGAGCGGGCGCGTCGGCGCTGCTCGTGGCCCACGCGGCCAGGAGTTGCAGGCCGTCTCCGGACGAGGTGCCCGCTTCGGCGGAGTAGGTCAGCAGGGTGAGGAGCGTGTCGCCGGGCAGTTCGAAGGCTTCGTAGTCGAGGTCGAGGTCGCCGACGGCGGGGTGGTGGAAGCGCTTGGTGCCGTGCTGGTGGACGTAGACGTCCTGGGCGGCCCACCAGGTGCGGAAGGGGTCGCTGCGCATCGACAGCTCGCCGATCAGACTGACCAGGTGCTCGTCGTGGGGGTTGCGCGCGGCGGCGATGCGCAGCGCGGCCACAGCGGAGCGGGCGACCTGCGCCCAGTCGGGGTAGAAGGCCTGGGCGTGCGGGTTGAGGAAGGTGAAACGCATCGAGTTGACCGGCAGCACCTCCCCGGCCGCGAACATCGGCGAATACAACGCCATGGCCAGAGGGTTGGCGGCCAGGATGTCGAAGCGATGGTCGCGCACCAGCGCGGGCACCCCGTTCATCGACTCCAGCACCCGCCGGACCGGCACACGCACCTCGGGAGTCTTGACGCGGCGGGCGCGGACGGCCGGAGTGGCGGCGGCGCGGGCCAGATGGTGCAGGTGCGCGGCCTCGACCTCGTCCAGTCGCAGGGCCCTGGCGATGGCGTCCAGGACGCTGTCGGAGGCGCCGGCCAGGTTCCCGCGTTCCAGCCGGGTGTAGTACTCGACGCTGACCCCAGCCAGCGCGGCGACCTCTCCCCTGCGCAGGCCCTCGACGCGGCGGCGGCCGTGGGAGGGCAGCCCGGCCTGCTGCGGGCTGACCTTGGCCCGGCGTGAGGTGAGGAACGCCCGGACCTCGCTGCGGTTGTCCATATGCCCAGGTTAGGCACCTCGGCCGGGGTGAGGGGGTCCCTGCTGGTACCCCTCTGGCGGGTGACTGTCTCCCGTCGCCGGGGTGCGGTTGGCTGGAAAGACGAAGAGCTCGCCGTGGCCGCCGTTTTGCCTGGTACGGGCCGCCGCGCGGGCCGCACGATCATGACCAGGGAGTGCTCCATGCAGACCGTCGCCTTGAACAACGGCGTCCAGATGCCGATCCTGGGTTCGGGGTCTTCCAGATCCCGGCCGACGACACCGAGCAGGCCGAGGGGTATCGCAAGTTCGACACAGCTGCCTCGTATGAGAACGAGGAAGCCGTCGGCCGGGCGATCGGGATCTCCAACTTCCACCCCGACCGGGTCGTCGACCTCGTCGACCACAACGACATCACCCCGGCGGTCAACCAGATCGAGGTCCACCCCTTCTTCCAGCGCGCCGCCGACCAGCAGATCAACGGCGAGCGCGGCATCGTCATCGAGTCGTGGGGACCGTTCGCCGCGGGCAAGAACAACCTGTTCACCGACCCCGTCCTCACCGGCATCGGGCAGGCGCACGGCAAGAGCGTGGCGCAGGTGGTGCTGCGCTGGCTGATCCAGCGCGGCATCCCGGTCAACGCCAAGTCCGCCAGCCCTGAGCGGATGAAGGCCAACCTGGAGGTGTTCGACTTCGAGCTCACCGGCGAGGAGATGGAGCGCATCGCCGCTCTGGACACCGGCGCCTCCCTGTACTTCGACCACCGCGACCCTGCCATGGTCACCTGGCTCGGCAACCGCCGCGATGGACCGTTCCCCCCCGGGCCCTCGACCGCCGCCAGGTCCTGCGGGGCGCGCTGCTGTTGGGAGGCACCATGATCACCGCGACTGCTTGCGGCGACGGGCCCCAGCCCGCTGTCCAGCCGCCGGGCCAGCCGAGCCCCGGGCCGTTCTCGCAGTCGGCGAACCGCACAGTACTGCTGGCCTACTTCTCCCGGCCCGGCGGGAACTACTACAACGGCGGCCGTCGCGACCTCGAGGTCGGCAACACCCAGGTCCTCGCACAGATGATCGGCGACCGGCTGGACTGCGACGTCTACCGGATCCAGCCCGCCGACCCGTACCCCCACGACTACGAGCAGACCGTCGCCCGCAACGTCCGCGAGCAGAACGCCAACGCCCGCCCCGCCATCGCCGGCACCCTGCCCGACCTCGACCGTTACCAGGTCGTCCTGCTGGCCAGCCCCATCTGGAACGCCCGCGCCCCCATGACGACTTCACCGGCAAGACCGTCCACCCCCTCGCCACCCACGCCATGAGCGGCCTGGGCACCACAGAAGCCGACTACACCGCCTCCTGCCCCGGCGCCACCCTCGGCGAGGGCCTGGCCGTACGCGGTGAGGAAGTCGCCGACGCCGGTGCCACCATCGACACCTGGCTGCGCCGTACCGGCCTGCCCCGCGCCTGATGGTGAACCGGCTCGCTGGTACGCACCTGACCGCGGCCGCAATCTGGGCAGACGGCCGGGTGGGTGGAGATCGTCAATCTGATGGCTGTACGGCCGGGCCCGACCGGCGAAGCGTGATTCGAGCCGGTAAGCTCCCGATGAAGTCCTGCCCTGCAGGTGCCGGTTTCACCCGTAACGTGGTGTTCCGCTCCAAGGCGAGGATGCCATGGCGTTCAACCCAGCCCCGGACTTCTTCCCCCATCCCACCATCAGGTAGCCGGTGACCGCCGACCCCGCTGCCAGCCAGGTCGACACCTTCACCAGCTCACAGTCCTGCATTAATGGCGATGGTAAGAGCATCGATATCCATCACGCGTACATAGGCAAGTCGGCTGGATCCCAGCAACCGTCTGATGCCCTCAGAGGCACGTCAGGCTCGGGTGAGCGCTACGGCCAGTTCTGCGCTGCGCTGGGCGAATGCGGCCCATTCAGGCGGTGTCGCGGCGCTCGCCCGGGCGATGGCCGGGCGACTGCACTCGTACTGATCCCACCGGTTCAGACGGCCGCCGCGGACGCTGAAGGTGACGGCGAGCCCATCGGCCCAGCCGCATATGCCATGGTCGCCGCCGCCCTCGACCGTGACGCGCTGCACGCTCGTCACCCAGTCGAGCGCCGCTAGTTCGTCGTGGACCCGGGCGGCCAGCTCGAAGTTGAGCGCAGCCGCCGCACGATCGCGAGCCGCCGTCAGCACTTCACGCGCGGCCTCGGTGTTCGTCCCGTCGAGCGCGGAGACGACAGCAGCGCCCAGCCGTTCCCTGAGCTGTGGGCCGATGCCGCGCCTTGCCGCGATGTCGCGCTCGGCACCGCTGAGCCGATCACGCGTATAGGACAGGGGAAACACCCGGTGCAGCCCCGAGATCGCCTGCCGTGCTTTCGCTCCGCCGAGATAGGGGCCGAAACCGACAACCCCCTCGAACTGTGCGCGATGGCTCGTGCGTACCCCAGCGGTTCGCGGGCGCGTGTCGACCAGGATGTAGATCGCCGCCTCCGCACCGCCCGGCGTACGATTCCAGGGCGGCATGTCGGCTTCCAGTAAGTTGCGCTCGAGCCATGCGGCCTCGTGCACCGAGTCGCAGACCACGGCCTCGACCCGGGCGATTCGGGCGACCATGCTCGTCAGGTGCAGGCGATCACGCAGGTCACCCCAGTAGGACTGCACCCGGCTCCGAAGGTCGGTGGCGCGCCCCAGATAGAGAACCTGTCCGCCTCTGTCGCGGAACCGATAGACACCAGGTTCATGAGGCAGCCGTGCTGCCGCAGATCGTGTGGACACCGAGCCGAGTCAAACACCGCGCCGTCGAACGCGTCAACCGGGTGTAGACGTGTCAGCCTGCCACCGCCTCACAGCGTGCCGGCCACTACCGCTTCCCCCAAGGGGGTGAGCAGGTGCAGCACAGTGTTGGCGATCCTGCTCGTCGTGACGAGGCCGGAGTTTCGCAGGATTCTGGTGTGCTGGCTCGCCGCCGCCGGTGAGATGCCGAGGCGGACGGCCAGCTCAGTGGTTCCGCAGGCGCCGTCGGCCAGCACCCGCAGCATCCGACTCCGGGTGCGGCCGAGGAGCTCGGCCAGCGGCTCCCGGGGGTCCCCGGCGTCGGCGCCGATGAAGCTCCGCCCGGACCATGACGCTGGATAGACGAGCCGCAGGGGGCCCTCGGGATTGCCCGCCGTGAAGCTGAGCATGGGTTCGGGCCCGACGAAAACCGAGGGGACCAGGGTCAGCCCACGCCCTTCAAGGTATTCGTCGGCCACCGCACCGCCCTTGGTCTTGACCTCCAGCACCGGCGGGTTCCACCGGACCGTCGGCGGATGGAGGGTGGCGAGCAATTGGTCCAGCCCGCCGTCCAGGAGGATGCGACCGCGCATGGCCCGGTCCGCCTCCAATTGCGAGCGCAAGCGCGTCCACTCCGGCGCGATGGCGAACTGGTGGAACTCGCGCAACGCCGAAACCACCGGGGTCCTGTCCTCAGCGAGCAGGCTGCGCACCCATGTGGGCGGGCTGTGTGCCAAGCGCGCGAGCAGAGGGTCGACCTCGATGCGCAGCGCCGCCCGCGGCGCGGCGTGCAACCGTTCCAGGCCATCCTCGACCACGGCCGCTTCGCCCAGAAGGGCGAACAGGTCGAGCCCGTGGTAGGTGTCCTGATACAGCGGACCGAGCAGGCGCAGAAGGGGCGGCCGGTTCTGGCGGAGGCGCTGTGACCACGTATGAAACCTCAGGCCGGGTGAGGGGTGGCGTAACAACATCAGGGCGGCCGACGCCTCCGCCAGCGGGCCGAACGTCGGGGCGACACGCGTCTTCCCCAGATCTTCGGTACTGAAGTGGATCCGCATCAGCTTTCACCCTGACCTGCGTGTTTAAGCCCTCGCTTCAGGACCGTTGTGTACCGGCATGCGGCGATCAATGATCAAGTGTCGCAGAGATCCTGAGATGTGAACGCCGATCGGAGCCGCCATCACCGAAGGCCGGACGAATTTCGGCAACGGTCCTGAACTCCGCAGGATCTACCTCTTTCCGAACCGCCGCAGGCGGCCATCAACAGGCCTCTATTCTCCCAACGATCACACGATGAAGGATGCCAATGGCTCGTAAGCACATTCGTAGCGTCGTCGTCCTCGGTGGTACCGCTCTTCTTCTCACGTTGCTCGCGCCCGCCGCCAACGCCGACACGATCAACTATTCGGGGGTGTCGATCGGCTACTGCACCGTTTACCTGCAGGTGCGCTCCACCGACGGCTACGTGCGCATCAAATACGAGAACACCAGCACCAGCCTCGGTATCAATTGCTTCGCCCAGCTGTTCCGCAAGCGCTACAACGCCGATGGAACCGTGATGTACGACTGGTCGGAGCAGGAGGGTGTGGTCTTCGGCAGGTACACGACTGGCTACACGCCCTGGCATTGGAACGGCGCGCACGCGGGCTCCAAAGGCAAGCTGACCTACATGTCGACAGGCCAGGAAGGATACACATCCGCCAAATGGTGAACGCTCGCCAATAACCTTCCAAGGAGAACAGATGCAGATCCTGAAGAAGATCGCCCTCACCACTGCGCTTGGTAGCGCCGTTCTCGCAGGCGGCGCGGCAACCGCCCTCGCCGAAGCGCCTGCGACATTTACAAACGCCAGCAGTGCTCGAATCTGGTTCTACGGATATTTCTATCCCGCGGCAGGCACCGCGCGATCCAGGGCCGAAGCGGAATCCGAGTGCTACGTCGAAGGTGAAGCCTTCGTTCGGAGCCACCGTCTCTACACGTACAGCTGCACGTGGACGTACACGTACTCACGCCGAGGCGGCTGGAACGGCTGGGCATACGCCGGGCACGCGTACTGAGTTGTGCCTACGGCGACGGAAAGCCCGAGGCGACGCAGCGTGGTTGTGCGTTCGCGGCGGCACCCTGGAGTATCCCGGTGGGACACGCCATCCAGATGGTGAGCTGACCGAACATGCCGGGATCGAAGCGAGGGGAACTCCCAGCCTCCTTGAGGGCCGAGTGTGGACCGCTTGGGGCAACGAGGTCACGAGCGCGGCGAAAGCGCTCGTGATGGTCAGGTAGCGCGAACGATCATCATGCTGCACGCTGTACGGCTGGGGGATCGCGTGCGTCAGGTTGTCCCAGCAGGTCCATGACAATGCTGACAGGCACAGAGCGGGTAGCAGTCTGGCCGGCGCGGCCAACAGCGCCCGATCGGCCCAGTCCGGCCTGGGACGGACGACCTGGCGACGCGGCACCGCGACCTCATGCCGCCACACCAAGAGCTCCATCTCCGAGTGAGCCGAATACCCTGACCACCAGCAGATACAACACGAGAGACGAGCCTGGAAGACCAGGTCAGGCCCTCATTGCCAGATTCTGGCACCGGGCCTTCCCCGGCCGGAATCGGCCCGGCGGGCATCGGGCCGGAGGCCGTCCGGGACGCTGGTACGCCGAAGGACTGGTCACGCCGGTGCGGGCACTGGGCGAACCGCCCGACGTCGTCGGGTCGGCCCGCGACCGGTCAGGCGGACCCGGATGACATCTGTTCGCCCAGTGCGCCGAGCGACTACTCACCGCCCTCTGGTTCAGATGTTCTCGCTCACCGCCCTGCCGATGAAGGCAGCAGTCAGGTCCGGATGGGAGACGAACACCAGGTGCGAGGCGCCCTCGACGACCTCGATCCGCGCGCCGGACCGCCGGGCCATGAACTCCTGCGCCGCGGGCGGGATGATCCGGTCGTCGCCGCTGATCAGGTTGTAGCTCGGGATCGTGTGCCAGGCCTGCGGGCCTTCGGCGGGCTCGCCGAGTGCGGCACCGGTGGCGGGACGCTGGGTGATCGCGAGGAGCGCGGCCTGATCCGCGGGCAGGTCCCCCGCGAAATTGAGGTGGAACACTCGCGGGTCGATGTAGAGGTCGACCTGCTCGCCGGGCAGCGGCACGGGCTTGAGCGAGACTCCCACGGTGCTGCCGGGGAACTTCTCGACCAGCTCCTGGACGCTCTCCCCCGTCTCCGGCACGAACGCCGCCAGGTAGACCAGCGCCTTCACCGCGGAGTTCCCGGTGGCGGCGGCGGAGATGACGGCCCCGCCGTACGAATGACCGACCAGGATGATCGGCCCCTCGATGCTCTTCAGCAGCGCCTTGACCTGCTCCGCATCGGAGGAGAGCCCCCGCAGCGGGTTCGGCGCGGCGACGACCCGATGGCCGTCGGAGGCGAGTCGCTCGATGAGTGGGGTGAAGCCGCTGCCGTCCGCGAAGGCTCCGTGCACGAGCACGATCGTCGGTTCGCTGTGTGCCATGTCCTGCCCTTTCCGTCGTGTTGGTGGCAGGCTACGGCGGCGCACTGAACGGGAACTGGCGCCCGCTGTTCCCAGATCGTTCCGTACGCGTCACGTCAGCTCGGCCACGTCGACCCGCAAACGGGCGCAGGGATGGTCTCGTACGAGAAAGCCGACGGGCTACCTGGCCGTAGCCCGACGACTACGACGTCCCGCTTCCAGGGTTCGATTTCGCGGTACGGTTCCCTGCCGAGTCCGGTGGGGAGCGGGCTCGCTCCTAGTCGAACGGCTCTTCCCGAGGCGGACCGACCAGTGCCCGCAGCCGAGGGCGCGGAAGCTGCGCGCGAGCCGATGAGTGAGCTACCGCCGACCACACGGCTGAGCGTCCGCCAGGGGGGACGACGGCCCGCCGTACGCCGGCCAAGGGCCCGTTCGCAGGCGGGCAGGACGCCTGGGGCTGCGATCACACCGTGACAGCCGCCGGGCGGCGGCAGGAGTAGACCAGGGCGGGCGGGAGGTTCGCCCACACCGTCCGGCCGACGACCACCTCGTCGAAGCTTGACCGCATCGAGCGCAGCAGCCGTCGTGCCGACGGCGTCCACCGGGCGTGCACGTAGGCGAAGGTGGTGAACACCCCCTCCGGCGGCAAGGCCGCCACGACCGAGGACAACACCTCGCGCTGCAGGCCCTCCGGGAAGGCCGCCCACGGAAGACCGCTGACCACCACCTCGGCCTGGCGCAGCCCCCGCGCCGCCAGCACCTCGACGAGGTCGGCGGCGTCCGCGTGAACGACGTCCACGCCCGGGTGAAGAGCCGCCAGTTTCCGTGCGAACCGGGCGTTGACCTCAACGGCGATGTGCCGGCCGCGTCCGGCCAGCCGCCGCTGGATGGCCTCGGTGAACGCGCCGGCACCCGGTCCGAGCTCCACGACGACCGGAGCTCCGGTGCTGGGGACGGCCGCCGTCGCCACCCTGGTCAATGCCGCGCCGCTCGGCGCGATCGCACCGACCGTCATGGGATCGCGCACGAACTCCAGGAAGAACGACACCGCTCAACCCCGCCGGGAGGGGGCCGAGACCGCCCTGACGTGAAACGCCAGCCCGATGCCCCACGCGAGCAGCGAATACAGCGGCCAGAAGAAGTGCCGCGGGGTGAAGAGCCACCACACCACGACGTAGCGGACGATGTGGATCCGCAGGCCCGCCCGTGCGCTTGGTTCAGATTTCATGGCGACAGGCTAAATCGGCCCACTTGACGGCTTGGGAACCGTTCGTGAACCCGGCCATCCAGAGATCGTCAAGTCCGCGAACCTACGCTGACCAGCAATCAACCCCCCTGGTGAAAGGTTCCGCAACCCATGACCACAACCCGCCGTACCCTGCTCGCCGGATCGGCCGCGGCCACCGCCGGCGTCCTGCTCGGCGCCACCTCGGCGCAAGCTCACACCCGCCCGGACGACCTGCCCAAGCCGACCATCGTTCTGGTGCACGGCGCTTTCGCCGACGCCTCGAGCTGGAACGGCGTCGCCGGACGGCTCATGCGCGCCGGCTACCCGGTGCTGGCCCCTGCCAATCCGCTGCGCGGTGTGGCCGCCGACGCCGCCTACCTGGCCGGGGTGCTCGCGACGCTCAGCGGGCCGGTGGTGCTCGCGGCGCATTCCTACGGCGGGATGGTCATCACCAACGCCGCAGTCGGCAACGCCAACGTGAAGGCACTGGTCTACGTCGCGGCCTTCACCCCCGACGAGGGCGACACGCTGGTGGGCCTCCAGACGAAGTACCCCGGGAGCAAGCTGGGAGAGGCGGCGCTGGACTTCCGCCCCTACGGGACCGGCCTCGTCGACGCGTACGTCAAGCACGAATCCTTCCACCAGGTGTTCGCCGGCGACCTGCCACGGTCTACGGCCGACCTGATGTGGGCCGGGCAGCGGCCGAGCGACGTGCGGGCGCTTCAGGAGCCGTCCGGGGCACCGGCGTGGAAGGAGATCCCCTCCTGGTATCTCGTGGCCCGCGACGACAAGGTGCTCCCGGCCGCCGCCCAGCGGTTCATGGCGCAGCGCGCCGGTGCGCGCATCACCGAGGTCAGAGCCTCCCACGTCGCGATGATCTCGCGGCCTGACGTGACGTTCGACCTCATCGCGCGCGCCGCGCGCTAGAGGAGACGACCTTGTACCAGCGTGCCCACGAGGACCAGGGCACGGCCGCCCGCAATCCGAAGCTGACGTTGTTCGCGCTGGGGCTGGGCACCTTCGCGATCGGCACCGGCGAGTTCGGCAGCAACGGCATCATCCAGTTGTTCGCGGTCGATCTCAGCGTGTCGCTCCCGGTCGCGACCTACGCCATCACCGCGTACGCCCTCGGGGTGGTGATCGGCTCCCCGCTGATCACACTGTTCGCCGCCCGGGTCAACCGGCGCACCCTGCTGCTCGGCCTGATCGTCCTGTTCGTGGTCGGCAACGGGCTCTCCGCGATGGCGCCGGATCTCGCGTCGCTCGTCGCCTTCCGGTTCGTGGCCGGCAGCGTACAGGGCGCGTTCTTCGGCGCCGGGGCCGTCGTCGCCGCCTACGTGTACGGCCCCGGCCAGGGCGGCAAGGCCTTCGCCACCGTCATGGGCGGGCTCACCCTCGCCACCATCGCCGGCTCGCCGCTCGGCACCTTCATCGGCCAGAACGCCGGGTGGCGCACCATGTACTTGGCCGTGGTGGGCATCGGCCTGCTGGCCGGGGCGGCCCTGGTGGCCTGGCTGCCCCGCACCGACGCCCTGCACGGCGGGTCCATCGCCGGGGAACTGGGGGCCCTGCGCCGGGTCGACGTCTGGCTGATGGTGGCCGTCGCGGCGCTCGGCATCTCCAGCATCTTCGCCGTCTACACCTTCATCGGCCCGTTCGTCACCGACGCGGCGGCGCGGGACGCGTCGCTCATCCCGATCGCCCTCGCCGTCTTCGGCCTCGGCATGGCCGCGGGGAACCATCTCGGCGGACGCGTCGCCGACCGGTACGAGCACCGCGGGCTGACCTATGGGTACGGCGGTGCGCTCGCGCTTCTGGCGGTGATCGGCGTGGCCGGCGACGACCTGCTGATCCTGCTGCCCTGCCTGTTCGCCGTCGGCGGGACGATGATGTTCGCGATCCCCACCATCCAGGTACGGCTGACCAGCCTCGCGCCTGAAGCTCCTGCCCTGATGGGCGCGCTCAACCTGGCCGCACTCAACCTGGCCAACTCGCTCGGCGCCATCGGCGGCGCGATCACCATCGACGTCGGCTGGGGAACCCTGTCCACCGTCTGGGCCGGCTTCGCCCTCACCACCTCCGGGCTTCTCCTCTACCTCATGACCGCGGCCAGGTCGAAGTGGGCTCCGTGAACGAGGGTGCGGCCCTGAACGACGGGCGATCGCGCCAACTTGCCGCGTACGGCGAGGCCGGTCGGGACCTGTCCCTGCCCGGCGACTGGTCATCCGCTCGGACGCCCACCGTGCTGCTGGAGGACGGCACGGCGAGCGGCCGGAACGCTGCTTCATCCGAGCCGACCCGTATCGGGCTGGCTGGCCGGAGTCGACCTGCCCGACGACGGCTCCGTAGTCACGAACGGTCTGCTGCCCGCCAAGCCGTACGGCAGGCGGCCGGGGGCGCGACCACCGTCCCCGCACCGATGAGGCACTTCTGCGCTCGCCGCAACGTCCCAGGCACCTGATCTGTCCCCCCATACCTGAACCGTAAGGAGCATCCCATGCCCACTCGAGTGAATCGGCAGACCGTCGATCTGTCCGGCTATCCAGACCTCATCGTCCTTTACCTCGGCATGCGAGTGAATCACCTCTACGGGATCCGGACCTTCTTCAGCTTTGGCCGGAAGATCAGTGAGTCGGTCGCTGGAAAGCCGGACGGGCTGCTGCTTCACGAGCCCGTGTACTACTCCTTCTTCCCGATGAACATGGGGATGCGCCAGTATTGGCGGGACCTGCCCTCGCTGCTCGCCTTCGCCCGATCCGAGCCACATCGGGAGTGGTGGCTGGACTTCCTGCGAGACTCGGGCGGCACCGGTTTCTGGCATGAGACCTACTCGGTCAAGGGCGGCATGGAGGCCGTCTACGACGACGTTCCCAAGCCGCTCGGCTTCGGCCGGTTCGCGGGAGTGCAGCGCGCTCGCGGACCCATGTTCGGTTCCGCTGCCCGCTTGGGACGCTCCGACAACGGCAGCCCGGTCCTGAGCGAAAGGGATCTCTACGGCTCCTAGCCGCTCGGACCGCGGACGGAGAGGTCCTGCCCGTCAATACGAGGACCCCGACATCAAGTCCCGTCGGCGACCCGTGTCACGAGGGTTGCCACGTCCCGTTCACCGCGACGAATTGTGTCCGAGCGGGGGCTGCGCGCGTGCCGCCCCCGGCAGTCGGTCCTCGATGCCGCCGACGTCCCGGTTCCCCAGCCGTGCCTACGATTGTTGCTCACCGCGGTAAGACCCGGCTGCTCATGGCGTCCTGCACCTAGGCGGAGCAGCCGGGCGCCCTCGTCATCGGGGTCAGTGCCTGCAGAGGCGGGCACACCGTCGATGTGGCGCGATCAGCGCGGCCTGGGGAGTCCCCGGTACTGGCACAGGCTGACCGACGGGCGGGCGAACTGGGCCGCCTCGTGGAACCCCCACCCCGAAATGCCCGCCGCCTCCAGGCACCGGGCCCTCGGCTGCCCAAGATCGCCGACCCGAATAAGGACAACCCGAGCGAGCGCGTAGCCTTTCCTCAACATCATTTCGTTCGAGGAAGACCCGATGGCTGACGCCTCCCCCTCCCGACGAAGCGGCGGAACCGAACCGACGCTCGCCGTACCCGCGCTCGCTCCCGTGACGCGTCCGGGAGGCGGCGCTGGCTCGCTGACCGTCCAGGTCCTCGGCCCGTTACGGGTGTGGCGTGATGGCGTCGAGGTCGACACCGGACCGCGTCAGCAGACCTACCTGTTAGCCCTGTTGCTGATGCACGTGGGTCGACCGGTCAGCACTTCTGAGCTCATCGACCTCGTCTGGGACGACAGGATGCCGACGTCGGCATTGAACATCGTTCAAAAATATGTCGGGGCGTTACGACGGCTGCTCGACCCGGACCTGCCGGCGCGGGCGCCCGGCTCCTACCTCCGCTACCGCAGCAGCGGCTACCAGTTCGATGACCGCAGCGTGGCACTCGATCTGACTGAATTCCGGCATTTCCTCGGCCTCGCCCGCGCCGCCATGGACGCTCAGCGCTTCGAGGAGGGAGCTGACGCATACGAAGAGGCTCTGTCACGGTGGAGAGGATCGGCGGGCGACGGGCTGACCATCAGCACTACCGCCAGACCACTGTTCGCCTCCGTCAACCGCGAGTTGCTGGACGCCTGCGTAGAGGCCGCTCACGCCATCGTGCCTCTCGGTCATGCCAAACGCATCCTGCAACCGCTGCGCCTGGCCGCATGGATCGCGCCCCTCGACGAGACCATTCAGGCGGCGCTCATGACCATCCTGGCAGCGTCGGGACAGCAGGCGGAGGCGCTGTCCGTTTTCGAGACGGTGCGCGTACGGCTTGCCGACGAGTTGGGCATCGATCCCGGTCCAGCGCTCCGCGAGGCGCACCGGCACGTTCTCCAACAAGGCGAGGCCGTCTTCCTACCACGTGCCGCCGGCCTTCTCTCGGCAGCCGCGCCCCGATCCGCATCCGGCGCGCACTCCAGGAGCGAAGCGCGGAATCCTTCCCGCGGCCGGCCCGATCGTCTGGTGGGTCGGCAGGAAGAACTTGCCCTCCTCCGCCATGCCGTCGACTCGGCCGCTGTCGCCCGATCGCAGATCGTACTCGTCGAGGGTCCGGCGGGAGTGGGCAAGAGCCGGTTGCTTGCCGAAGTCGCCGACGAGGCCGCCGCGAACGGCGCTCTCACCTTCTGGGGGCGGTGCCACGACGGCGAGGGTGCCCCGTCGATGTGGCCCTGGGTCCAGATTGTCAGTGCCCTGATCGCGGCACTGCCGGAGAACGACCAGGCGCGTTGGACCACCGAACTCGACGGCCTGCTGCAGCACCCTGCATGCGATGCCGAAGCCATGGCGCGGCCAGACGCCGGAGCGCAGTTCCGTTTGTACGGCAACGTCGTCACGCTGTTCAGCGCGGCCGCCGCGCACCGGCCCGTGGTCGTCGTCGTGGAAGACCTTCACTGGGCAGACCAGGCCTCGCTGCAACTGTTCGCCCATCTGGCCGAGTCGCTCCCGGACAGGAGCGTGTTGATGGGCACCCTTCGCGGCCATGCACCGGCGCCCAGCCCACACCTGCGGCGCATGCTGGCGACGGTCGTGCGCCAGGACCGCCACCGGCGCATCGTCCTTGGCCCCCTCGGCCCCTCCGATGTCGCCGAGTTGGTCCAGCAAGAGACTGGGCGGTCTCCGAATCCCGGCGTCGCACGGAACATCCAGGCCCGCACCGAGGGCAACCCTCTGTTCGTGCGCGAGCTCGCGAGGTTTCTGGCCGAAGGGGACCATCTGGCTGATGAAGTGGCAGCCCGAGCCGGTGTCCCGTCCACCGTACGTGACATCGTCCGCGATCGGACGGGCAAGCTCGAGGACGGTGACCGTCGCCTCATCGAAATCGCGGCCCTGATGGGCCGCGACATCGACCCTCGCCTTTTGGCGGGCGCGGCCGGTCTCGACCCTTCGCAGTGCCTCACACGTCTGGAGGCCCTTGAAGCGGTCGGTCTGGTTGAGGTGATCTCCGGTTCCCTGAGCGACTGGCGGTTCGTGCACGACCTCGTCCGCGAGTCAGTGGCCCACTCGACGTCACGATCAGACGCAGGCCGCTTCCACCTGCACATCGCGTCCGCGCTCGCGCAGGCCCAGGACCCGGCCGAGCGTCACAGCGAGGCACTCGCCCACCACCTGTGTTCGGCGGGCCCGCTCGCCGAGCCGGAGCCGACAGCGCAAGCACTGATCGTCGCGGCCCGCATCGCGGCAAGACGCTCTGCTTACGAGACCGCGGAGAAGCACCTCGACGCCGCGGCCGGAATCGCACGCGGCAACGGACTCCTCAGCCTTGAACTGACCGCGCTCACCGAGCTGACCGCCATCGCGGGCATCCACGCCGGTTTCGTCGGAGCCACCATGGACCATCTGGACCGCGCCGAGGAGGTCGCGCGGTCGCTCGGCCGCGAACGGGAGGCCACCGGCTTCCTCTTCTCCCGATTTCTGGCCCACGCCCAGGGCATCCAGCTCGAGGCTGCCGGGCACCTCGCACGCCGGTTGCTGGACCACGGTCGGCGCTCCTCGGACCCTGTCGTCCAGGCTTCCGGACATCACGCGTGGGGCGTCTACCAGTGGAGTTCAGGCAATATCGGTGATGCTTATCGGAACCTGAGTCAGTCCGATTCACTCATCCACGCCCATCGGGACGCCGAGCCGCTGCGACACCGGCTCCAGATGATGACCCCGGTCATGTTGGCGCTGAACACCGCCCTGCACGGCGACCTGGTTGCCGCGCGCCACCTTTTCGACCTGGTGGAGTTCGACGCCGGCGGCGACCCCTACGCCCTCAGCATCTGGGGCTCCTTCGCCGTCACCGCGGCTGCCATCGGGGGAGACTTCGCCTGGGCGCTGCGGGCGGCCGAGACGGCCATCAACGCTGATCCGGACTTCACCTTCACGTTCTCCGGCAGCTACCCACGGCTCGCCAGGCATTGGGCGAGAGCCATGTCCGGCGATGACCCGGTCACGTCGGCCATGGAGATGGAGCGCATCATCGAGACCACACTCGTCGCCCCACCTCGATCGAACCTGGCCACCTGGTACGCGCTTCTTGCCGAGGTACGGCTTCGCGCCGACGAGATCCCGGCCGCCATGACCGCATTGGACAAGGCCGAGACGTTCATCGACACCTACGGCGAACGGTACACGGAGGGCTTGGTTCTCCTCATCCGCGCGAAGGCGCTCCGAGCCGCCGGCGACGTCCGGTCCGCCGTACGGGCCGCCCATCAAGCACTCGTCCTTTCGCGGGAGCGCGAAGCCCACCTTTTCGTAGCGCGCGCCAAGAGCCTGCTCGCCGAGCTCCCCTGCAGCGGTTGCGACGATGTTCTGGGCCTGCCCGCGGATCCCGGCTAGGAGCTCCTGACGCAACAAGGTGAGTCGACGCCGGCAGATGAGTGCGCGACCAAGGCGGAGGAAGGCTTGGTGGGTGTCGCCCAGGCCTGAGCCGTGTACGGTGCCGCGGCGGGCGATCAGCGGGCGGATGTGCCGTGCGCGGACCAGCGTTCACCCGGCCCGAACTGGAGGCGTTCTTCGATCACGCCGACGAGCAGGTCGCCCGGATCCGGGCGTTCGGGCGGAGGGGCTGGCTACCCACGTAAGCGGGTTCCTGGACGAACTGGGCAAGAAGCTCGCCGAACGCTGGCTGAGCCTTCTGGTCCTGCCCGGCCTGGTCTACCTGACCCGCCTGACCATGGCGCTGACCCTGCACCAGAGCGGCACGCACCCCTTCGACGTGCCCGCGCTGCGCACGGCTCTTGATCGGCTGGCCACCCAGCCGACCGCCGCCAGCCCCGGACGCATCGTGCTGCTCGCCGTCGCCGGGCTGGCCGCCGCGGCCGCGGCCGGGCTGGCGGCCGCCGCACTCGGCCGGGTAATCGAACACGGCTGGACGGCCGAAGGCCGCGGCCCTGCCCGCCTGCTGACCCACTGGCGGCAACAGCGCTGGAGCAAGGCCGACGCCCGGGTCGAACAGCCGACCAAGGCCGCACCGCGCGCCTCCTCTGAGTCTTCCGAGGTGACCCGCGCGCACGCTCGGCGCGGGGCCATCAGCCCACTGGCCCCGCAACGGCCCACCTGGATCGCCGACTGGCTGGGCGCGGCCGACCGGCGCGTGCTGGCCGCCAACGACCTGGACCTGACCAGCGCCTGGCCCCGGCTGTGGTTGGTCCTCCCGCAGGATGCCAGAACCGAGCTGGCCGGCGCCCGGGACCGAGTGACCGCCGCGGCCCGGCTGTTCGGCTGGGCGCTGCTGTATCTGGCGCTGGCTCCCTGGTGGTGGCCCGCCGCGCCGTTCGCCGCCGCGATCGCGACCACCGGCCGCCTTCGCCGACCTGCTGGAGGCGATCATCGACCTGTACGGTCGCGACCTGCCCACCCAGCTGGGCCTGGCGATCGAGGGTCCACTCACTCGGGAGACCGGCCTGAAGATTACCGTCATGCTGCGCAAGGACCACCTCGCCGCCCGCCCGGCTCCCCCGGCATCCCAGTAGGAGACAGCCCAGCCCGGGCACCGGTCGGCCCAAGCCCACCCGGCCGGGCCTGCGCAGAAACACCCGATCACCGGCGGCTCCCCCACCTGCAGTCCGCAGTGCCTGAGCCGCATCCGCGCCGTACCGACACCACCGGATCCAGTCGGCCGATCCGGCGTTCCCCGCGACGGCGCTACCAGCCCGTAGTCGGGGGTGAGGTAGTGCGCGACCTCGATGGCAATGCGAGGGTCTGGATCCAGCTCAGGTCGTTGGTGACGCCGTACATGTCGCGGTGCCAGCCGGGCCGGAGGGCGGAGGCCAGAACCAAGGTGGGGGTGCCGGGGTCGGATCGGTGGGGATTTATCAGCCGGACCCCACCGGGGTCAATGTTGCTCGGCGAGGAGTTGTTCTGCTTCGAGCAGGAAGTAGTCTCCCCAGACGAGCTCGTTGCGGGGAGCGATGGCCTTGCGCAGGTTGTAGCACCCGTCAACCAACCCGCCCGCCTTGTTCACATGCCGCTCGACCAGCACCGCCACCGTGTCCGCCGCCGGTTGACGGTAACGTCCGCCGGTGAGGCGGGACAGTTGCGCCAGTCCCGATGCGGCGATCGCCGAAGCCGAGGTGCACCGGCGTCGAAACTGCCCGCCAGCTCGTGGGCCGCCTCGACGGCCAGGAGGTCGCCCGCCAGTCCCGCCGAATACCAGAACAGGAATCCCCGCAACACCGTGGGCGCCAGGAGCCGGTCGCGGAGCCTGGCGGTGACCTCGGCGTGCGCCGGGTTCCCTGCCAGGCGCAGCAGTCCGGCCCAGAATCCGCCGAACCAGCCGCCGTCCCGCGACCACTCCCACTCTCCGGTGACGGGGTCGGCGTACATGGGGAAACGTCCCCTGGACTGCTCGAGCGTCTGCTGGATGCGCATCAACATTCCACGACGCCTACCCATGCCCAGAGCTCTAATCCCTCCGGTGCCCGACCTACCAGCGTCGCGGCGCGGCCGCCCCCACAAGGTCGCCGGCTTCCACCCGCACAGAACCGGGGCCGAAAACCACCGACAACCTGAGGTACGGCATCCGCGGTGCGGGATGAGCAGGACTGCCTGCCCGGCCATCTTCGCCGATACGGGAGCGACAGTCTGGACCGCCTGAAGCTCTTGGTCAGCTCCTCGGCGAGGGCGTCCAGTTCGCTCCGGCGGGCGGTGATCCACTGCCGCTCCTGCATCCCGGGCCCCTCCCGCGATCTTGTGGCGTGCCGACCTGCCGACGGATCGTGGGCGGGGCAAGTCACGAGCGCAGCCGAACCAGGCCTCCCACCGGAATCTGACCATTTCCACCAAGGCCATCGGCCGCCGACCGGCCCGAGTACCCCCACTCGTCATTCACACCAGACCCGCGACCTGCGATTTCACCATGCACACCGCTCAATTGTTCGGTGGCCACACCGCGCTGGCGCGCCGGATCCTGACCCCTCGCGGGCATGCCCGCCATCCTCATGTGCTGGCCGCCCAGCGCCGCGAACGCGCCCGCATCCGCTGGCACGGCCGGCCTCTCACAACCACAGTCTGAAAACGCTTGAAAACGCTCACCTTGATGCAGCGACGCGGCCGAGGAGGGTGCGCTGCCGGGCGACCACCGCAAGATCCTGGCGATCGTGCCGGAGGCCGACGGCCCGGTGCAGGTCAGGGCGGTCGGCGAGCGGCTGGGTCTGAACGCCTCGGTGCGCGGCAAGCTGGAGCAGCTGCGGGCGAAGATGACTAAGCTCGCCGATCGCGGCTGGCTGCAGGGGACCTGACCGCCTGGATACACCGCACGCCTGCCGCTGTCGAGTGCGACCCTGAACCGGCTCGCCAGTCTGGTGCGCGGCCACCTGAAGAAGATCGGCTCGCGGAGGCAGACCCTGCCCGCGAGGAAGATCGCCGCCATCGTGCTCGCGGTGCTGCGCTGTGACCAGCGGCCGACGACCTGGCACACCATGGCTGCTCGTGATCGCACTCACTGACGACAAGGGCCGACTGCATCTCGGAGATCACTGCCTGCCGTCACGACCGGCTCATCGTCAGGCTGCGGGCGGCCAGCCTTGGAGCCATCACCGACCTGGGATTCGTCGGGCTCGACGACCGCGGTCCCGACGCCGATCCGGCGGTGATCACCGACTACGAGGCCGCCCGGAACCGGCCGCTGACGCGCGGGCAGAAGCCGTCCAGCAAGGTCCTTGCCGCAGTACGGGCCCGGGTCGAGCACGGCTTCGCCCACCTGAAGAAACTGGAGCGTACTCGGCAAGTTACGCACCGACCCGAAGTGGGCGACTGCCCTGGTGAGGGCTCGGCTGGTCCTGACGAACCGCGGGCCGCCGTCCGCCGCCGAGGGGGGCATTCTGTACGCCATCCTCTGCGTGAACCGGACCGGGATCCCCTGACGTCGCCTCCTGCTCGACTACCCGCGCAACGGGACACGGTATGGTAAGTTATAGGTCGACCACTAACTTAGGAGCGAAATGACAGTCAAGGAAGACGAAGCCGCCCGCCGCGCCGCCGCCCAGCACGCCGTGGCCGAGCACCTGCGCCTCACCGCTGCCGGACACACCGAGGAGTGGGTGAAGTTGTTCGCCCCGGACGCGGTGCTCGAGTTCCCGTACGCGCCAGTCGGCGTGCCCCAGCGGGTAACTGGGCGAGACGCACTGCGCGCGCACATGAGCCACTTTCCCGAGACCTTCGACGTGGAGTTCGTCGACCTGGTGTTCCATGAGACGGTCGATCCGAGTCTGGTGATCGCCGAATTCCGCTCGAAGGGCACGGCGCTGCCGACCGGCAAGCCGTACGAGCAGACGTGCATCTCCGTCGTCTGGACCGATGACGACGCGCGCATCACCCACTACCTGGACTACTGGAACCCGCTGGTGGCGATCGAGGCGCTCACGCCCCACGACGTGCCGTCCGGCTCCGACCACAGCGTGGCTTTTGGAGTCTGAGCGGAGCCGTGTTTAACTGACGCCCATGCCTGCCGCCGGTACCAGCACGAAGAGCGACGAACGACGTCGGGCCATCGTGGCCGCCGCGGTCGACTGCTTCGCGCAAAAGGGCTTCTACGGTACGACGACGCACGAGATCGCAGACTGGGTCGGCGTTTCGCAGCCGTATCTCTATCGCCTGTACCCGAACAAGGAAGCACTGTTCGCGGCGGTGGTCGACCATGTGTCTGTTGTCATGACCGACACGCTGGTCGCTCACTCGCCAGCGTCGGGTGGGGCCGAGGGGGCGTTGGACGCGGCGCGCGGCGCCTACGCCGCGCTCGTCGCGGACCGGAACATCCTGCGTTTCCTCATGCACGCGAACTGTGCCGTCGGTGAGCCACTGGTGGAGCAGGCCGTGCGCCGGTGCTACGCCAAGCAGGTGGACACCGTTCGGCAGTTGCTGTGCGACGACGAGGCCGTGCGGCGCTGGTTCGGCGCCGGAATGCTCGACAACGTGGTGGCCGTGCTAGGTCTGGCCGACATCGATGAGCCGTGGGCGCACGTCCTCACCGCTCGATGACCCGACACTGGCAACTCGGCGCCGACGGTCCCGAGTCCCCCTCGTAGGCCAACTCGGCCGATGAAACTCGGCTTCTTCAGCCGCGGGCGAGCCTCGTCCGGGTCAGCCTCCCTGGCGGGCGTCGGGGCGACCCGGCCCTGCCCAGCGACAGATCGTAAGAGCGGCGCAGCACAAACCGAGGACCACGCCGAACGACATGTCAGACGATCTTCGCCGTGGACACCGGCCGACGACCAGCGCGAGTAGCTTTCCCGACCCTCACACCAGATCCGTGACCAGCAACTTCACCATGCACACCACTCAGTGCAGGGTGATCGGCGCGGCGACCCAGACCAGCCCGAGGACGGCTACGCCGCCCCACAGCAGGACGAGTACCAACCATGGCCCTGGGCCGGTGGTCGCCAGCATGGGCATGCGCGGCCCGAGGCTGCCCTTCATCGCACGGTCTGGTTGGTGTCGTACAGGCGCCATTCCTCGCCGACCAGGCTGAGCTCGACCGGTATGCCGATGGCACAGCAGGTCCAAGGTGAAGATCAGGTCGGCGACCCGGTCGCGGTAGCGCTCCACACTGTCGACTCGGGCGCTGTGCGGGCCCATCAAGGTGACGACCTATCGAAACAGGCCGATCATGGGCTTCACCAGGCCACTTGCCACCTCTGCGTTGACCAGAGGCAGCAGGCCGGCCAAATGAGGCGCACGATGGTCGTCAGACGCGGCTCACCTCCTACCAGAAGATGCCGGGTAGTCTCCTCGCTGCCGTGCTCACGGCGATCACCACCTTGACGGCCGGGGCCGGTGGGCACGCCGCTGGTGTGCGACCGCGATCACCAAGAGTCGTAGCGCCGTGAGTGTGAGGTGCTGGGAGCTTGAAATTCCCGAAACAGGTCATCAACATCCCTGACGCCTCGGCCGGGCCGTTCTCCACATCGTCAGCAATCGCCCGCGGGTGCCTTTACAATGTAGATTAACAATTTGGAAGGTGACCCGGAGATGCTCAGGACCTGGCGGACCAGGCGAGCCCTTCCGACGTCGTCAAGGTCGCGTGCGAGCCGGCTCTGGTCAAGGTCGCCGAGCTCATGGTCGCGCCGGTCCCGGCTTGACTGGATTCACCTGGTAGTGGTGGCTTATGAGGTGATCAGGACGAAGGGCATGATGACGAGTAGCCCGTAGATGAGGATCAGCGCTGCTCCGGTCAGCCCACCTAGCACCGGATGGCGGTGCCACCAGGGCAGGTTCAGGGCCGGGTAGCGGCGCAGCACCTCCCGCATCGTCAGCGTGTCGCGAGTGCTCGCGCAGCCGATCGTCTTCCACATCCTGGGCAGCCCCGTGTCGGGCCAGTCGCTCTGCCAGAGGACGTTCGCCGTGCCGTCGGCGCCGGTGACGACGACCCAGGACGTCGGCTTGCCTGCCATCGGTGAAACCACGTCGAGGTAGTGCGCGTGGGTGACCTCGGCTCGGGGGATGTGCCAGCCCTTGCCGTTCCAGGCGGTCAGGCGCAGCGTGGAGGCGTCCAAAGTAAGACGCATGGTGCGCCTGCGGCGCGTGAGGTATACAGCCGCCCACACCGCGGGCACGGCCAGCAAGACGATCAGGGCGGGGAAGGCGAACAAGCCCAGGCCCTGGCTGCCGTAGCCGCCGACGATCAGCCGCAAGAGCACCAGCAACAGGCCGAACATCAGCAGCGGTATGGCGGCGGCGAGCGCCTTGAGCCATCCCGGGCGTTCGGGCCGTAAGACGACGTCCGCGTTCAGCGTGTCAGCCATAGGCAGATGATCTCACCAACCCCGCTCAAGATGTGCGCCATAGAGCGTCAGGCCATAGGGCAGCAGCATCGAGGTGGGCGCGCAGGCGGGGTGCGCAGGCGGGCGGACGATGATCTCCCGGATCGCTGCTGAGTTCACGCTCTCGACGATCAGCGTGCCGTACGGCGTGCCAGCTGGTGCTGCGGCCCGAGCCGGTGCCCCACCGGCGCTCCCGCGATGGGGGCCGCTCGAGGGTGTCCGGATCGTGCGCGTGCTCGCCCGCCATGAGCCGGTCGTACGGCCTGGCCATGACGAGGGCCGCCGTGTATGCGCTGCCTGCCGTTCGGCATCAGCCCGGGCAAACACTGCCACCCGCGGCAGTCGTCGAGATCGACCGCAACGTCGCCGGGCTGACCAGCCGATGAGCGCGCAGCGCTGCTGGTAACCACTGGGCCAGCGCCGCGAGAACGGCCCGTTCGGTGGCGGTGCTGCGGCATGACGGACCCCGTCACACGACAGCTCAGAGCTGTCGTGGCTGCGTTTTGACGCGGTACAGGTGACAGGCATGCTCACGTCGCCGCCGGCCGTACTCGTGAGAAGGTTGTCGGCTTGATGCTCCTCCGGCTGGTCTTACGGCAGGCGACGCCTGCTGCGTAGAGACTCGGCCTCGGGTGCCGGAGGGTGGAGGAGGTCCTTGCGTAGGGCCGCTGTCACCTCGAAACCGGCCGCAGAGGGGAAGGGCCTGACGGTCGCGAGGCCCAGCTGCGAGGCCAGGTCCGGGGCGTAGAGGTCGACGGCGGATTCCGTCAGATCGGCGAGGGTTTCCGCGGCGGCGCGGGTCTGGAGGTGGGCGGCAAGCGCGGTGACGAGGGCAACCGGTACGGCCGGCCACCAGAACGGGGTGAGGAGAGCGTAGATGATGGCCCAGCCGGAGAGCCTGGTCGCCGAGGTGTAGGCGGTGTGGGCTGCCAGGAGTTCGGTGCGGGTGGCGTCCGGCAGGAGGAGCCAGAGACGGGGCCAGACAGCGCCGAGATCCAGCCCGTAGGCGGTCCTCACGCGGGACGCAGGAGCCGACAGCCGGTCGCCCGTCCACGAGGGGCGGGTCGGCTCGGTGAGAGAGATCTTGTCGCGGGCGGCAAGCGCGGTCGCGAGAGCCTGAGGCGCGGCACCGGTGATCGAGGCCGTCACGGCGGCGGTCACGGCCGCGTTGGCTTCGTTCCAGCGGTCGCGGCGACGGCGCGTGAGGAGCCCGATCGGGCCGCGGCTGGCCGGCAGTGCCCACAGCACCGAGATGAGGCGTCCCAGCGCCGCCGCGCACAGCCCGGCTCCGGCAGCGGCGAGGCCCACCGCCACGATCGCCAGGAGGGCCGCGCCTGTGTTGTCCGGATGTGAGCTTTCGAGACGGGTCGTGATCCAGCGCGAGAGCGCGGGCGCGTCAAGCGCGTGCACGTGGCCCAGCTGGATTCCCGCCGCGGCTGTCCCGACGAAGAGGAGCCCCGGGATGACGAGGAGCGTGAGCCACTTGTCGAGCAGGCGCTTGCCGACCTCCCCGAGGAGCCCGATCACGGGGCGAGCCTTCGTCCGGCCAAAGGCTCGCCGGCGATGGCGCACCTCGGTGGCGTCTCGTCGGTGCGGGGCGTCCAGCGCGCGCAGCGGCCGGTCGGGCAGACCCAGACCTCGATCGCCGGGGCGGGAGCTCCGGCCGCGGCGGGGTTCGGCTGGTAGCGGCGCCAGGTCGGCGGGAGAAGTCCTCCAGGTACGCCGTAGGCGATCAGCTTGGCGTCCAGCGCGTCGAGGTCGGCTTCGGCTACGACCGCTCCGCTCGTCAGGGTCGAGACGATCCGCTCCAGCAGCGGTTCGAAGCCGTCCTCGGCCGCGATCTCCTGGAGTTCGCCGAGTTCCAGCGCGCGGCACAGGGCGGAGAGGCGGTCGGCTTGGTCGGGCATGCGTACCTCGGGGGGATCAGGGGCCGACATGAACGTAGGAGGCCCACAGCGATGGCGTCCTGGGCGAATCCGAGCGCACCGCGGCGACCGTCTCGGCCAGCGCGTCGTGCACCGAACGTCCTTCGGCGAGCCGCTGGTAGAAGCCGCGGGTGACGGCCGTCGCCGTGCGGTCGTCAGCGGGCCACAGCGTACCGACGACGTGCTCATATCCGGCGAGCTGGAAGGCGGAGGTGAGATGGATGGCCTCATCGGGCAGACCGATCGCACTCAACGCCGTGGTGCAGGCCGCCAGGAAGGCGAGTCGGCCGCCGATCATGCCCAGCTCGTTGACGTCCAGCAGCGTCAGCGGTTCGTCGTACAGCATGAGGCGGCTGAGCGCGGGCGTCGACAGATCGCTGACGGCATGGCAGGCGAAATGCACCAGGGGCGCGCCGGGCAGCGCGGCGAGGACGTTCGCGCGGGTCGCGTCCGCGTCTTCGAGCAGCCGCGCGCCCGGCAGGAGCGCGGCCAGGATCTCGGCGTCACCGGCCGCGCCAGGCAGCGGAAGCCCGTCGACGGCACCGGCCGCCGAGACGACCAGGGCTCCGTCGGAGACGACGGCCCTGGCCTGGCCGCGGGCGTGCTCCAGCACCCGGACGGTCGGGGTGTAGGAGGGAATGATCGCGCCGTGCTCGGTGGCGTGCAGCGGCAGGAACACCATCAGCCCGGTCGGCACCCACCAGAGCCTGGAGACGTCCGCGGGGAGCTTCGCGAGCACCGGGCCGGTGATCGCCTGCTCCAGCCATTCGAGGGTGTCTCGCAGGTCAGCCTCCGCCCGCGCGCGTTCGCGCAACGAGCTGCCCGGGGCGATCGCGACCGTCAGCGCGCTGTAGAAGGCGATGATCCGCTGCCTGGTCGCCGCCGCGGTGGCCTCGGGCAGCGGGACCGGGTGGATGCCGTCCGGCAACATGATCAGCGCATCGGACCGGCGGTCGTTCTGGGTGACGAAGACGATCGGGCCGGACCGCGCGGCGGCGCACAGTTCGGCTGACGTCTTCGGGAGAAGGAAGTCGGCGTAGCCGTCCAACCCACGGATTCCAGCGAGGGTCTCGTCCCAGCGCCGGGCGAGCGCGTGCCGCCGTTCGATGATCTCGTCGGGCTCGCCTTCGAGGTCCGGACGGTCGAAGGCGTTCCGGATCTGGACGAACTCCGCGGCGATCTCCGGGTGCTCGGCGGTGAGACGGCCGAGATCGCCCCTGGTGTCGAGGGTCTGTCCGAGGAGGATGCCTCTGCCCTGTTCGAGGAGTTCCACGGCGCGGGCGGGCCGCCCGGCAGAGAGCGCGGCGGCGGCCGCCTCGGCAGCCAGCCCCATGGGTTCGGCCAGCGCGCGCTCTCGTCCCGTACGGCTCAGCGTCCGGGACGCGCGCAGCGGGAGCGTTTCGACGGCGAGGGAGAACGCGTCGAGCGCGGATTCCCAGTCATCGGCATCCGCCGCCAGGCGGCCCCATGCCTCGGCCGACTGCCCCTTGATCGCGGGGGGAGCGTCCGTGATGGTCGTAGCCCGCCGCCAGTGAGCGATCGCCTGCGACCGCTGCGCGTCGTCGCCGGTGGCGTCGAACCTCCGCCTGGCCGACGTCCCGAGCAGGAAGTGGAACTCCGCCCTCTGGGGGTGATCGGCGGGCAGCCTGTCCATGGACCGCCGGATCAGCTGCTCGGCTTCGTCCAGCAGGGCGTCGCCGCCCTCTTCGTTCTGCTTGACCAGCAGGACGTCGGCGAGCCTGCCCTCGATCCACAGGCGTTGCGTATGGGTCTCCGGCATGATGAGGAGCGCTCGCCGCAGGGCCGCGATCGCCTCGGTCAGCAGCGCGGGGTCCTCGTCGACGGCGTGCAGGAAGACGAGGGCGAGACCGAGGTTGCTCAGGCGTAGCGGCAGATGGTGGCTGTTGACCATGGCGAGACTGACCGCCTCGCGGGACGCCTTGCGTACCCGGGGCCTGGTGAACGGCGACAGTATCGGCACCAGCGACCGCTTGAGAACGGACTGGTAGTCCTCCGTCGGCGTCGCGGCGACCACCTCGCGATGCAGTTCGACCGATTCCCGCAACGCGTCGACGTCACCCAGCGCGACGTTCCGCTCGTCGAGGTTGACGGCCAGGTTCGCGAGGATCGCCGGTCTGACCGCCGGCCGAGCCGTCGCGGCTGCCTCCCGCAGGATGCGGATCGACTCGTCGACCAGGTCGAAGTCACCGGTGCCGAGATAGGCGGTGTGGAGCGCCAACGCGAACTGGATCTGGTACCCCTTCCGCGCGGCTTCCCCAGGCGGCTCGGCGGAGATCAGCCGGCGGCCGGTCGTGAGCGCCTCGTCCAGGTCCTCGCGCCGCCCGGCCAGCCGGTAGCGGAGCAGCAGCGCCGTGAGGAGCAGCATGGTGAAGGATCCGTAACGGCGGTGGCGTGGCGGCTTGCCGTCGAGGCGCCGCCGCAGGTCCTGGATGAGATCGTCGACGAGTAGCCTGCCGTACTCGCCCTCCCGTTCCGCGACCCGGAGCTGTGCGATGCCCCAGCGGACCGGATCGATCCGGGAGAAGAACGGCCGGCCGGAACCCCAGCGCCGCCAGGCGTTCACGGCGGCGGGAACCAGGAACGCGCCACCCACCGCGACGGCCACGACGGCGAGCACCAGCCTCCGCGCGTCCCCCGGCATCCCGATGAAGACGGCCAGCGCGGCGGAACCGACGGCCAGGGCGCGTGCCCCGCGCCAGAAGCGAGGACGCCGGGCCAGAAGCCTCAGGTCGTCGGCGGGCAGAAAGGCCGGGGGCGGCGCGGCCTCGAAGCGCCGCACCACATAGGTGCCGTACAGGACGACCAGTGGGAGGACCACGAGATGGACGACCGCGACCGCTCCGGCTGCTCCCCCGGCGCCGGCGCTCGCGTACCCGTCCCGCATCTGCGTGTAGGAGGCGGTGAGTACGGCAGGCATGATCGCCGAGGTCGACGTGGTCCACCCGTTCGCCCCGACCCCGGCCGCCCGGTACACCAGCTGGAAGGCCGCGAAGTAGAACGCGAAGGCGACCACGACGTTCATCCCCCCAGCATCCGGTGGAAGCGCCCGTCCGGCCAGCCCAGCCACCCCACCGGGACCGCACTGTGATCTCCCCGCCCGTCGGGGGTCGTAGGAGGCTGCCACCGTGCGCTGTTCACCGGGGTCCTCCGTGTCGAGGGTGCTGCTGGCGTTGGTCAGCTCCAGGTCAGGACCAGTTGGGTGTGCCGCTTGGGGAAGATCCGGCCCACCTCGGGGACAGGCGCCACGGCGCCTGCCGGGTGCAAAGCGAACTCCGGGCCCGGGTGGGTCCGCCAGTCGCGGTCCCGAACCGCTCGTCCGCGGTGGCGATCCACAGGTTCATCGAGTCGAACGGCTCGGCCCTGCCGACTGTGGACTCGGCAGGTGTGGCGCGTCCAGGCCAAGCGCCGCCGGAGCCTGCCATCTCGGAACGGGCCGGGCAGCATGCTGGTGTGGGTCCTGGCGAGCAGGGCGGGCAATTGGCCTTCCGCTGTGTGGACTGCGCTGGTGAGGGTGTCCATGTGTGCGGGCTAGGTGTTCACCGCGGCCAGCAGGGTGCGCGCGTCTTCGGCCTCCGGCAGGCAGAGGCGCTCGAAGATCTCCAGCGCTTCGCCGTAGCAGGCGTGACCGCGTTCCTGCTGGCCCGTGGCCGTGAGGGCCTGGCCGATGATCATCAGGGCCTTGCCCTGCCAGTGCTCGTCGTCGACTTCCCTCAGCGCGGCCAAAGCCTGCTCGGCGAGCGAGAGGGCGCGGGCGTGGTCGCCCAGCGAGAGGTGGATGTCGGCCATGCGGGTGCTGGCCGTGCCGATCCAGTCGAGCTCGCCGATCTCACGGAACCCCGTGACCGCGCTCTCGTACATGCGCAACGCCTCCTCCAGCGCACCAACGGCCTGCAGCGTGAACGCGAGCTGGTAGGGCGCCCACGGGTGCCGCGGGGTGCCGCCGCCGAGCTCGGCGTGAACGCGGTAGGCCGATCGGGCCGCCTCCACCGCCTGACCGGGCTCATCCGCCGCGGCGAGTGAGCGGGCCAGCAGGCCGAGCCAGAGAGCCTCGGCGCCCCGATCGCCGCTGCCGGCGAAGATCTCCACGCCCCGCCTGATGAGCTCGACGGAGGCCTGGTAGTCGCCGTCGTCGTAGGTTTGGACGCCGAGAGAGGCGCTGGCGACGGCCGTCACGTAGGTGTCGCCCTGGGCCAGCTCGATGGCCGTCAGGGCGTCGGACCGCCGCGCCTCGCGATCGGCCGAGGACAAGGTCGATCGGAGGTAGCGGGCCAGGCCCTCGGCCCGCGGCTCGTCCGCGGCGGACGCGACCAGCAGGTCGAGGGTGTGCCGGAAGGCCACCGACTCGGGTGCGACGTCCGTCAGAATGTCCACGATCCAGGCCAGCCGGTAGCGGTCGGCGTGCTCTCGCGCGGCGGCCTGCCGTACGACCGACAGCAGGGCGTCGGTCTCGGCGGGGTCGAAGACGTCCTCCCACTCGCCGGTGGGCAGCAGCTCGGCACGCCGGTCGCCGGGAAACAGCGAGCGGAAGCGGTTGGCGACGGCAGCGGCGGAGTAGTCGAGCAGCCGGTCGAGCGCCGCGTCGGCGCCCGGATCGACTCGGCTCCTGGCGAACACGCGCAGCAGGTCGTGGAAGCGGTAGCGGCCGGGCGAGAGCGACTCCAGCATGCTGACGTCGACCAGCGCCTCGCACACCGCCTCCGCCTCCTGCTCGGGCAGGTCCAGCAGCGCCGCCGCGGCGGGCAGCGACACATCCGCGACCTCCGGTACGGCCAGCAGCCGGAAGGCCCGCGCGTGCGCCTCGTCCAGCTGGTCGTAGCTCAGCGCGAACGTCGCCTCGATCGCCAGATCGCCCGCACGCAACTCGGCCAGGCGTCGCCGCTCGTCGGAGAGCCGGTCGCGCATGCCGGCCACGCTCCAGTTGGGCCGGGCGGCCAGCCGGGCGGCGGCGATCCTGATCGCCAGCGGCAAGAACCCGCAGGCCGCGACCAGGTCCATCGCCGCGCCCCGCTCGGCCGTCACCCGCTGCTCACCCACGATGGTGGTGAACAGCCGCAGCGCCGCCACCGGCTCGAGCATGTCCAGGTCCACCTGGCGGGCGCCGGTCAGCCCGATCAGCCGGGCCCGGCTGGTGACGAGCACGCCGCAGGTGGCCGAGCCGGGGAGCAGCGGCCGTACCTGGCCGAGCCCGGCGGCGTTGTCGAGCACCACGAGCATCCGCCGGTCGGCGAGCATCGAGCGGTACAGCGCGGCCCGCTCGGCCAGGTCCTCCGGCGCCTCCTCCAGGCCCAGCGCGCGCAGGAACGAACCGAGCGCCAGCTCGGCATCCAGCGGCTGAGCGCCCGAGCCGCGCAGATCGATGAACAGCTGCCCGTCCGGATAGTCCCCGGCCAGCCGGTGGGCCACGTGTACGGCCAGCGTGGTCTTGCCCACCCCGCCCGTGCCCGCCACCGCCGAGACCACCAGCGCCGAGGTCTCCCCTGAGCGCAACGCCTCGACCATCGTCTCCACCTCGCCCTCACGGCCGGTGAAGTCGGCCACGTCGGCGGGCAACTGCCGCGGCACGTGCCTGGCGGCCGGTTGGGCGGCCGCACCCGGCCTGGCGGGTTCCCGGCCGAGCGCCGGGTCGGCGCTGATGATCTGCTGGTAGAGCTCGGCCAGCTCCGGCGAGGGGTCCACGCCCAGCTCGTCGGCCAGCAGCTTGCGGGTGTCGGTGTAGACGCCGATGGCCTCGGCCTGCCGCCCGGCGCGGTAGAGGGCCAGCATGAGCAGGCCGCGCAGGCGTTCCCTGGTCGGGTGTTCGGTGGACAGGGCGTTCAGCTCGGGGATCACCTCGGCGTGCTTGCCTTCGTCGAGATCCTGGCCGAGGCGGTATTGCAGGGCGGCCAGGCGCTGCTCGGTCAGGCGGGCGCGCTGGGCGTCGGCGTAGTCGCCGCTGAGTCCGGCCAGCGGCTCGCCCTGCCACAGGGCCAGCGCCTCGGCGTAACGGCCTTCGCCGTACAGCCTCTGCAGCTCGGCGACATCACCCACGCCGGCACGCAACGCATAACCATCGCCAACCGACTCCACCGCACCCGCACCCAGCACCGCACGCAGTCGCGAGACATAGGTGCGCAGCACCTGAGCGGCGGTACGCGGGGGCGTCTCCTCCCACAGCGCATCGATCAGCTGGTCGAGGCCGACCGCGCGGCCTTCGGCGAGCAGGAGTACGGCCAGCACCAAGCGCTGCTGCGGCGAGCCGAGGTCCAGCTCCTGCTCACCGCGCCAGGCCCGCACCGGGCCAAGCAACGAAAACCTCAGGTCGTCGCCCATGCCCGCCCACCCCTGTCATCCTTAACGGCCAGAGCGATCACCCTAACGCCCAACCGAATTGCGGCATTCGAAGTACCGCCCATGGTCCCCATCTTCAGCTACCGATACCTGAGCGGCCTCGCCGGCGGCGACGGACCAAATGGACAACCTTGGCGCTCATGAACGTACGGACCCGTCGCCGACAACGATCAGGCCGCTCTCGTAAGCGGTGACCACCGCCTGGGCGCGGCTGGACAGCTTGAGCTTGGTCATGAGTCGTCCCAGATGCGACTTGACCGTGGCCTGGGCGATGTTCAGGGACGAAGCGATCTGCTGGTTGGTGAGCCCCTGGCCGACCAGGCGCAGGACGGCGGTCTCCTGGCCGGTGAGCTGGGCCAGTTCCTCGGGCGTCCGCAGGTCGGGCTCGGGTTTGCTGACGAAGTGCTGCACCAGGCGCCGGGTGACGCTGGGCGCCAGCAGGACCTCACCGCGCGCGACCGTGGCGATCGCTTTCAGCATCTCCTCGGCGGGAGTGTCCTTGAGCATGAACCCGGACGCGCCGGCGCGCAGGGCCGCGAAGACGTGCTCGTCCAGGTCGAACGTCGTCAGGATGAGGATCTTCGGCGCCGGATCCGCCGACTGGGCGAGGATGGCGCGGGTCGCGGCCACGCCGTCCAGGCCCGGCATCCGGATGTCCATCAGGACGACATCGGCGGGGATCGCCGCCGCCCGGGCGATGGCCTCATGGCCGTCCTCCGCCTCGCCGACGACCGTCAGACCTGGATCGCTCCGGATGATCGCCACCAGCCCCGCGCGTACCAGAGCCTGGTCGTCGACGACCAGGACGCGGACGGTCATCGGACCACCTCCAAAGGGGCGCCCGGCAGGCGTACGGCGGGCAGGTGGGCGGACACGGAGAACCCGCCGTCCTCGCGCGGCCCGGCGACCAGGGTGCCGCCGTGCAGAGCGGCGCGTTCGCGCATGCCGATCAGTCCGTGGCCGTCGGCGCCTCGCTGGGCGGCGGCCGGGCCGCTGTTGCCGACCTGCAGCGTGACCGCGTCCGGGTGGTACGTCAGCGTGAGCGTCACCTCGGCCTGCGGAGCATGTTTGAGCACGTTCGTCAGCGACTCCTGGGCGATGCGGTACACGCAGCGGTCCACGCCAGGCGGCAGCGGCCGTTCTTCACCATGGGTGGTCCGCCGGATCGACAGGCCCGACCGGCGTGAGCGTTCCAGCAGCGTGTCGAGCTGGGCCAGTCCCGGACGCGGCGCGTAGGAGTCGTCGGCCGCGGGCATCAGGACCGACAGCATGCTCCGCAGCTCCGCCAGCGCGTCGCGGGTCGTGTCGCCGATTGTCGCGAACGCCGCGCGCGCGGTGTCCGGCTCGGACGCGACGTGCCGGCCGCCCGCGCCGGCCTGGATCGAGATGACCGACAGATGGTGGGCCACCACGTCGTGCAGCTCGGCGGCGATCCGCACCCGCTCCTCCGCGACCGCCCGCAGGGCCTTCTCCTCGCGCTCGATCTCCAGGTGCCGGGCGTGTTCGACCATGTCCAGGTGGCGCAGGCGGCGGCTGCGTACCATCTCCCCGATGGCCCAGGCGCCGCCGAGCTGCAATGCGTTCTCGATCAGGCTCTTGACGCTCGCGAAGCCCAGCGCGGACCCGGCGAAGTCGGGGAGCACGATGCTCGCCGACAGCACCGCGGCCAGGACCCCGTCGCGGTAGCCAGGCGGGCGGTGGGCCGCGACGGAGTAGAGGCTCAGCAGCACCGGCAGCGTCTGGAACCCCTCGGGATAGCCGGCCAGCCCGCAACCGATCTGGGCCGCCGTGATCACCGCGAGGACCGTGACCGGGTACCGCCTGCGCAGAACCAGCGGCGCCGTGCTGAGCACCGCCAGCAGGTACGCCACGGCGACCGGGCTACGCGCCGACAGGAACGCCTGCGTCACGGCCAAGGCGACGAAAACGCAGGCCAGCACGCCGTCAGCGGCCAGTACCGGCAATCCGCGCCACCAACGCACCACATTCATGACAAAAGACGGTAGTCCTCCTTTCGGATGAGTCGCGCCTGGGGCGACGGTCGCAGCAGGGGATTCGGAGTCGGCTTTCCGCTCGATGTGTCGGGGCTGGTCAGCGGCCTAGGTTCTGGTCATCACCCGAACGAGAGCCGAGGAAGATATGTCTGTGATCAAGCTGGGAACCGCCGTCGTGCTGGCGCTCACCGCCGCCCCGGCGGCCCAGGCCGCCCCAACTCCTCCTGTCCGCTGGCAGTCCTGCGCGACCGGATCCGGCGACCAGCTCGGCAAGCAACTGGACGCCGCAGGCGCGCAGTGCGCCACCGTCCAGGTCCCCATGGACTACCGCAAACCGGAGGGCCGGTCCCTTTCCATCGCGATCTCCCGGATCAAGGCCACCGACACGGCGCGGCGGCGCGGCGTCCTGCTGATGAACCCCGGCGGACCCGGTGGCGGCGCCCTCTCCATGGTCCTGTTGAACAAGGAGATGCCCGAGGTCGCCGCCCGCTACGACCTGATCGGCATGGACCCCCGCTTCGTCGGCCGCAGCTCGCCGATCACGTGCCGGTGGCGTACCGACACCTTCCTGCGCTCGGCGGGATCCGATCGGGCCACCTTTGACAAGGGCGTACGGCTGGCCAGGGAGCTGGCGGGTGGGTGCGCCGAGGGCGATCGCGAGGCCCTGCCGTACGCCACGACCAGGAACACGGCGCGCGACATGGACGCGGTCAGAGCCGCGCTCGGCGAGGAGAAACTCTCCTACCTCGGCTACTCCTACGGCACCTACCTGGGCGCGACCTACCTGCAGATGTTCGGCTCGCGGGCCGATCGCGTCGTGCTCGACAGCGCCGCCGACCCGGAGGTGTACGGCCCCGGCCTGCTCTCCCGCAACGCTCCGGCGATGGACGCGGCCCTGCGGCGGTGGGCCGCCTGGACCGCCGCGCGCTCGGCGAAGTACGGCCTGGGCGACACCCGCGACGCGGTCCTGGCCCGGGTGGAGAAGATCAACCGGGGCTCCGTGAGGGTCGGGGGTCATCGCGTGGACGACCGCGTGGTGCCGCTCTGGCTGTTCGAACGCCTCTACAGCGACACCCCGAAGGCCTACGACACCCTGGCTTCTGAGGCGCGGGCGCTGCTGGGCAAGGCGCCCGTACCCGACTCGTTGCGAGAGCGCCTCGCCGCCTTGTTCACGGGGGTGGGGGACGCTTCTGACCGGGCGGGTACGGCGGTGCTGTGCGCTGACCGTGGCGTCTCTCGCGACCCCGACACCTATTACCGGGACATTGAGCGTCATCGTGCTTCCGAGCCGCTGTTCGGGCCGATGACCAGGAACATCACGCCGTGCGCCTTCTGGCCCGCCAAGCCGGTGGAGCCGGTCACCACGATCGCCAACTCGGTGCCCGCGTTGATCGTCGGCGCGGAGGGCGACCCGGCCACGAACTACCGGGGGCAGCAGTCCATGCATCGGGCGCTCACCGGCTCCCGCATGATCACTCTCCAGGGCGCCTACCGGCACACCGTCTATCTCGTCGACGGCAACGCCTGCGTCGACACCAAGGTGACCCGATACCTGGTCGACGGCGTCATGCCCGCCCAGGACGTCACCTGCGAGCGACCCGCCACCTGAGCCTCAACGGCCTGCGCCGCGGGTCGTGGCGCGCAGGACAACGAAGATCGGGGCGGGAGCCGCCTGGGTCACCACACCGCCGAAGAACCGAGGGCCGGGGTCACTTACGCGTAGCTCAGGCCTTCAGGGTGCGCAGTTCCCCGAGCAGGTCGCGGACGACCGCCGATCCCACAAGCTCCGGCGTCGTCACGTACCCCACCCGCCGCATCGGCGCGTCCTCCCCCAGCCCGACCGTGGCCACCTTGACCGGGGCGTCCACCGCCGACAGGCGCGGCACGATCGCCGCTCCGAGTCCGTGTCCGACCATCGACATCACCACCCCGTCGTCCTCGACCGTGATGTCACCGGGCGGGATCCACTCCTGCCGTGCCAGCCAGCGCCGGGTCTCGCCCGAGCAGTTCTCGTGCCAGTCGATCATGGGCAGCGACCGGGGGTCCGGGTGTCCCTGCGGGTAGGCCAGCACGTACGGCTCCGCGTACAGCTCCTTGCTGACCAGCCCCTCCACGTACACCGGCAACGAGACGACACCCACGTCGGCCCGCCCGTCGATCACCTCTCCCGCGATCCCTCGGCCCAGGTCGGGCACGATACGCACGTCCACGGTCACTCGCGGATGGCGCTGACCGAACCGCACCAGCACGCCCGGCAGCAGGTGGAAGGCGGCGCTGCGGAAGGCGGCCAGCCGGATGGTTCCCGTGGCCTCGCCGTGGGCGGCCGTGCGTGTGTCGGTCTTCATGACCTCCATGAGCCGCAGGATGCGCCGCGCGTGCCCGACCGCCGCCGCGCCCGCCGAGGTGGCTCGCGCCCCTTGGCGTCCGCGGGAGAACAGCACGGCGCCCATCTTCTGCTCGGCGGCGCGCAGCGCGTGGGAGACCGCCGACTGGGTCAGCCCGAGCCGCACCCCCGCACCTGACACACTCCCCTCGCTGTCCACGGCGACGAGCACCCGCATCTCGGCGGCACTGAGATCAGTCACGTCGACGACAACACATGAACGACCTTCATGGATTCCGGCTTATGCATGAAAGGCACCCACTCCTATGCGCGACACCTCGGCCCTAGCGTCGCGGACATGAGAGCGATGCGTGCCGAACGATTCGGCGGTCCTGACGTCCTGGCCCTGGCCGAGGTCCCTGACCCGGTGCCGGGTCCGGGTGAGATTCTGGTGGAAGTGGAGGCGGCCGGGCTCAATTTCGCCGACGCCGAGCGGTTGCGTGGCTCCTATCTGCCGCCGGAGCTGCCGTTCGTCCCCGGCGGCGAGGTCGTGGGCCGGACCCAGGACGGCCGCAGGGTGCTGGCCTTCGCCGATGCGGCCTACGCGTCGAAGGCGGTGGTGAAGACGCCGGTGGAGATCCCGGAGGACCTGCCCGCCGGGGCCGCGCTGGCCCTCCTGGTGCAGGGACTGACCGCTTGGCACCTCCTGCGTACGGCGGCGCGGCTCGTAGCGGGTGAGAGCGTCCTGGTCAACGCCGCAGCCGGAGGCGTGGGCCATCTGGCGGTCCAGCTCGCCAGGGAGTCCGGCGCGAACCGGGTGATCGGCACGGCCTCGACCCCGGACAAGCGCAAGCTGGTGCTCGACCTGGGCGCGGACGAGGCGGTGGACGGCTCAGCGGACGGATACATCGAAAGGGTGCTCGCGGCCAACGGCGGCGAGCCGGTCGACGTGGTGCTGGACGCGGTGGGCGGGCCGGTCTTCGACGCCGGGGTTCACGTGCTGGCGCCGTTCGGCCGCCTGATCACCTACGGGACCTCGGGCGGGGTGGAGCCGGCGCCCGTCGACCCCGGTCTGCTGAGCGAGCGCAGCATCTCGGTGGGCGGCTACTGGGTCGGCGCCCATCTGCGCAGACCGGGCAGCACGGCCGCCGAGGCGCTGACGGACCTGATCGCACTGACCGCCGCAGGACGGCTGCGCCCGGTGACCGGCGCCGAGTATGGGCTGGAGGAGGCTGGTCTGGCGCTGGCGGACCTGACTGCCCGCCGTACTGTCGGGAAGGTCATCCTGCGTCCGTGACCGATTCAGGGTCGAGCCAACCTGATCTGGTGTTTCTTCGCGTGGTATCAGGGACAGCCAGGCCAGTCCGCCATCCTGCCTGCTCACGCCCCTCAGGAAAGCGGCGCCGGTTCCACTCCGAGCTCCCCCATCGCCTCAACGTAGATCCGGTACCGCCTGCGTGCCTCGCCATGCCGGCGAGCCCGCGTCAGCGTCCGGACCAGATCCAGATGCGCCACTTCGTCGAAGCCATCGCGTTCAAGCAGCCGCAGCAGGTAGCGAACCGCCCTGTCATGGTCGTCGACCTGCTGCGCGCGGACGGCCAGCTTCCTCAACAGCGCCTGATAGACGGCCAGAGCCTCCTCGCGCAACGGCTCCAGCCAGTCGCAGTAAGGGGAGTCCTCACAGACATTGCCGGTGTATCGCGCCTCCGCCGCCACGAGCAGGTCGTCATCCTGCGACTCCAGCGCCTTGGCTGCGGCGGAGAGGAACTCCTCGACGTCCACCCGGAGACCCGTCAACTGGATGGTGTACTTGTCCGCCCTGACGAACTCGCCGAACTTCCGCTGCGGATCCAGGACGGATCGAACGGTCGACAGCGCCACCGACAGCCGGTTGGCGCACTTGGCGGGTTCCTCCCCCGGCCACAGCACCTCCATCGCCGCCTCCCGCGCGACAGGCCGCCCGCGCTGGCAGACGAGCCAGGTCAGCAGGTCACGCGCCTTGCGCGACTGCCATTCCGCAGCGCCGACACTCCGCCCGTAGCGGCTCAGCCGTACCCCGCCGAGCACGCAGAACAGCACAGCGCTCTGGTCCAGGAGGGCGACCGCCCGCAGCAGCCCAGCGCCGGAGTCGTGCGGGTTGCGGATCCCGCCGCGGCGCAGCTCCAGTTCCTCTTCACCAAGGCCGTCACCCAGGCATGCCCGCGCGAAGCGGTTACGCGCCATACCGAGCGAGCTGCCGATCTGCCGCCAGATCCGGGCCGCGGCCTCGAACAGCTCGTCGCGCTCCCCGGGCGAACCGGCCACCACCAGGGCCGACAGCTCCAACGCCTCAGCCGTGCCCGCCCGATCGCGCCGGTTCGTGGCCAGCGCGCGGGCCGAGCGCGCGTAGGCGGCGGCCGTGGCCCGGTCGCCGATCTCGGCATGGACCCACCCGGCGGCCAGCAGCGCCCCTGCCTGGCCGGAGCCGCCGCCCGCGGCGACCGCGCGTTCGGCCAGGTTCAGGGCTCCGGAGGGATCGTCGACTACCTGGATGCGGGCCAGCCCGGCCAGGATCGACTGGGTGAGCTGCACGTTCTGGAGCTGCTCGGCGTGCCTCAGCGCGTTCTCGTAGCTCACCTTGGCGCGGGTCAGGTCGCCGAGCTCGAGGTGGACCCGGCCCAGACCGGCCAGGGGATGGCCCAGCTTGTCACTGCCGACCCGGCCGAAGATGTCCCGCGCCTGCCCGAAATCGGCCAGGGCCTCATCCAGCCTGCCGAGTCCCATCAGCGCCTCGGCCCGGTTGTGCAGGGCGATCGCCGCGTTGACCGGAGCTCCCACCAGCTCCGCTCGCCGTACCGCCAGCTCCAGGTCCTCCAACGCCTCGGCGTATCGCGCCTCCTCTGTGCGGCCGGAGGCTCGATTGGCCAGGACGCGCACGGCCAGCAGCAGGTCACCCGAGCCCTCCGCGGCGGCCAGCGCGAGTGCGCTGTGCCGCTCGCTCGCGGCCAGGTCGCCCTCATCATGGGTGACCATCGCCAGGGCGATGTGCGCGCAGGCGGCCGCCCGTTCGTCGCCACAGGTGCTTGCCATGGTCAGCGCGCGCCTGGCCAGGTCCTCCGCGTCCGCGACGTCTCCGAGCAGCCAGCGGGCGCTCGCGGTCCAGGCCAGCAGCATGGCCTCGTCGGGAGTGGGTTCCTCGGTGAGCACACCGCGTTCGAAGGCCTTGAGCGCGGTCCGGTAGTCGCCGCGATGGTAGTAGATCATCCCGATCCGCCACGCCACGGCGGGATCGGTGGCCTCGGCGTGGCGCAGGCACTCCAGCGCCCCTGCCCAGTCGCCCTGAACCTGCCGGGCCTGGCCTTCTGCCAGGTCGACAGCGGAAGACCTCAACTTCTTCGGTACGGCACGGCAGGCCCGCGCCAGCTCGGCCGGGTGTCCCTCGGCCAGCAGCGCCTCCCACCAGCGCTCGATCATCGCGACCAGGTGGACGGGATCGCCCGAGACGGCCAGGGCCTCCCTGATGAACCCGCGTTCCTCATACCAACGAGCCGCCCTCGGCTGCCGATCGGCTTGCCCGACGTACTCGCGGACCAGGGTCGTCACGCCGTAGCGGTCTTCTCTTCGGGTGATCAGGATGTGCTGCGCCGCCAGAGCGTCGATCTCGTTGCGCGAGATGTCCAGGCCGATGGCCGTGCACAGCTCCGGGGTGAACCAGGGCAGGGCCGCGACCGTTCTCAGGAACTCGTGCGTGCGCGCGTCACCGCCGTTGAGCACCTCTTCGACCAGGTAGTCGAAGACCGGTCCCGCCGCGAGACGGCCCAGCCGATCCTTGGCGGGCACGCCGCGCAACCAGCTCAGCGCCAGCCGTACGGCGACCGGCCAGCCCGCGGTGAGGTTCTGGACCTCCCTCGCCAGCTCCTCGGCCTCCTCCTCCAGCACGACTCCGGCCAGCGAACGCGTCTCCTCAGGGCTGAAGGACAGTTGCTCCGCCGAGACCTGGAGCACATGACCCAGACCGCACATCCGCTGGATCGGGAAGGGCACGGCTGATCGCGAGATCAGCACCAGATGCAGGTTGTCTCCCCCATGCCGGCACAACCCCTCCAGCAGTCGCGCGCCGAACGTCTCAGGAGCCAGCCGCTCCGCCTCGTCGATCACGACGACCGTGGATCGGCTCAGCGCGGCGCCCAGTTCGGCGGCGAGCGCAGCCGTACGGGCCGGGTCGTTCGCGGCGGGACCCACCGAGCGGAGCCATCCCGCGGGCGCGTCCAGGGCCTGGCAGAGCTCTTCGACCAGCGTCGCGTCGTCGGCTCGCGCCAGCCAGGTCACCGGGACCTCAGGCCGCGTCCGCGCCCATTCGCGGAGGGCCGAGGTCTTCCCGCCGCCTGGTCCCGCCCTCACGACGGTGAGCCGATGCCGGACTATCTGATCCAGCAAGCGCATGAGCAGGGGCCGTGGCAGTAAGTGCTCGCCCCCCGTCACAGCCGCAGTATGCGCCGAGCTCACCTTTAAGGCAACTGAAAGATCCACTTTTACCGTTGCCCCCATGAGAAACCTGAGGACCGCCCTGGGCCTGACGGCCGCGATCGCAGCCGTTCTGCTGCTCCCTCCTGCCGCGGCCACGGCCGCCACCGAGGAAACCGACGTCGACGTACAACTCGCTCAGCTCACGTACACGAGCGGCCTGGTCGTCGACCTCACCGACAGCCGTCCGTCCAATGACATCGGCCTGGTCCAGACGGGCATGATCGGCCGCACCGCGCTCTTCGCCCGCGACCGGGACGACAGCTACCTGGAGACCTATCTGAAGATCACTCCGAGGAACGTCGCCGTCCCGCAGCGGCTGGTCGAGGATCACGGCCCCGATCTACCCGAGGAGCTACGGCTTCGCGTGATCACCACCTCGCCCGTCGTCGTCGACGGCCTCACCGCGCCGAGCAGCGCGACCATCACCGGCGCCGCGGCCTGCAACTTCACCTGGTACGGCTGGACCATGTGGCATGACACCGGCGTGCCCGGCCTGGCCCCGAAGAGCTACACCACCTACGACTTCGGTGGATACAAGGAGCGCTACGCCGACAGCTACGTCGCCAACTGCACCCCTCCCGGCTCGCCGAGCTACCTCTACGCGCAGCACCGGATCTACTACAGGCTCGCGGGGAGCTGGGTGAAGCACTTCGACTCCAAGGTGGCGCCGTGGCACCACCAAGCGGCCTGGAAGGGAACCGTCAAGAACCATCGCAAGGTGATGTACAACGACGGCTGGGACTCCAACCCGAACTGCGGCGGAGGTACCTGCGTGTACACACGCGAAGGACGCTTCACCAGCTAGCGGTTCCACCGCCGGAAACCGCGAGCGCTACCGGCCCCACCGCCACGACGGACTTCACGGTCCTGGCGGCAGTGGGGCCCTGCGAGCAAGAGGAGCGTTCGGTCGAGGAGTGCACGACGCAGGGTGCCAATGATCCTCTCGCAGTCCGCATTCACCGTCGGCGCCTGCGGCGGAACGCCCTGTCGACGGCGCGGGGCGGGGTCGATCCCAGCACGGTTCAGGTTCCCTTGGAGATCGCAGGTGTCCACAGGGCTTCGACGCCACCCGATCGCTCCGGTCGAGGTCCTCCGAGGTTCGAGAGTCGGCAGGCCCGCCCGGTCCGGCGCCAAGACGCATCACCCGATCCATGCCCTGACGGTGAACCAGGTCATCGCCTCTGTCGCGGGAACGGAACTCCTGGCGCGAAGGAGCAGGGGGCGCGGCGCAGGTCAGCTCAGAAGCTCGCCGTGCTCTCGAGCCCCATGCGTGGCGAAGACCACCAGCGCCTCCTCGATGAGCCCTCGAGCACCGACATCGTCCCCGCGAGTCAGTCCGGTCGTATGGGCTGGCCGTCGTCGCGGGTGAACACCCAGCCAGCGGTGGCGAGCCCCTTCAGGCTGCACCTGTCGATAATTTCATCCATTCAGGTCAAGCCGCTTGTGCGTACTCATGGAGGACGCCGCCGAGCCGGTCTCGTCGGCGGACATTCAGGTCGATGATTCGCTCTGGCACCGCCTTGATGCTGGCCTCGGCGAGCACCTTGATCGCATGGGTGGCCCGTTTGTGCTCGGGTGAGCGGTGGTGCCGAGCGCGCGGACGCGTCTGGTGGCGCGCTCGATGCGGCCAGGACGTGCTGGTGTCGCCCGCCGAGAGTGATGGTCTCGATGAAGTCGCAGGCCGGTAGGGCGTCGGCCCACATGGTGGATGCCCGATTGGGTGCCGGGTCGAGGACTGCCTGTTTGAGGATCTCCCAGATGGTGGACAGCGCGATCTTTATGCCGAGCGTGGTGAGCTCTCCATGGATCCGCCGGTAGCCCCAGCTCGGGTTCTCTCGGACCAGGCGCAGAATGAGAGCGCGGATGGAGCAGACCGTGAGTGGACCCAGATGCGGCCGTGACGACGTTTTCATCAGGTCGCGGTGCCAGCGCAGGGCGGTGTCCGGCCGGACGAGGAGTCGCAGCCGGCGCAGAACCTCACGCGGCAGTGAGGTCAGGAGAGCGGCGAGAAGGGCCCGGTCCTCAGGCGCGAATCGCACTCTGGTGTTGGCGCTCAAGGACAGCGATCACTCATGGGCAGCAGCCGTAGCGCGGCGAAGGCGTCCGTGACGGTCAGGTAGGCCAGGCGAAGCAGCACAGCGGATCGTCCTGCCGTACCGGGCGCCCGTCTCCCGGGCAACCGGAGCTCGCGTACGTTGAGGCGAAGCCTCGCAGAGCAATCACCTGGGCGGATGTAGTCATCGGCAGGCGCGGTGCCGTATGAGCCGAGAGCGGCCGCGTCGCACATCGTCCTACCTGGACCACATAGGGGCAGGGTCCGGATCTCTACGACGAGGCGCCGCCGACGCCGTCTGTCGTGCGGCGGACGTGGATCTGCCGTCGCCAGTGGTTGGCTGAGTGGACGATGTCGTGGTTGACGTGTCCGAGGAACTGGCTCACGTCCTGCAGCCGGGCGCCGCCGGGCGTGCTGTCGCCAAGGACCTTGGCCCCCAGCTCGGCGATGTCGGCCAGTTCGGCGTTCACGCGGGCGCTGTCCAGCACCGCCTGATACCAGGCCTCGTCGTCGACGATGTAGCGTTCGCGCCCTCGCTGAGGGTCGCGTTCGCGCTGGATCAGTTCTCGTTTTTCGAGGTAGCCGATGGCCTTGGAGATCGAGGCTGGACTGACCCGCAGTTGCTGGACCAGCTCGGCTGAGGTGAGGCTGCCGGTGTCGGTGGCGTACAGACAGGCCAGCACTCTGCTCATCATCGACGGGAGCCCGGCCCTGCCCAGCACGGCGGCGAAGCGCTCCCGGAAATCATGCATGGCTTCGGCGGTCCGTCCATGCGTGGCGGCGGCCGGTGGCGCTGGAGACGGTGTCGGCGGGGCCGATGTACGCCGCCGGGCACGCCGCTTGGTGGCCTGCTGGGCCTGGTCTGCCCGGTATCCGGCGGGCCCTCCGTTGCGCATGATCTCGCGGGTGACGGTCGAGGCCGGGCGTTGCAGGCCCCTGGCGATCACGGAGTAGGTGAATCCTGCGGCCAAGCCGGCGGCGATGTCCCGGCGATCCTGGTAGGTCAGCCTGTCTCCCGGCATTCCTGTGGCTCCCTTCGCTGCCGCGGTGTCGCCGCACAGTATGCATTAACTCGTACTTCATTGCAAAACAGCCAGCGCTGTGCATTAACTGTAACCCCATTGCAAGAATTTATGGGCTTCTACCTGCAGTTCCATTCAGAGTAAAGAGCTTTCACGTTGAATGAATAGAAAACGCGATATAGCGTGTCCGTCATCCGCAAGGCGAGAACTCGCGTACTCGCCCCTACAAGGAGTTGAGATGACCACCATTGACCCCAAGCCGTCCCGCGCCCGCACGACCCGGGCGAGCGTCGGCCTGCTCGCCACCACCGCAGTCGCGGTCGCTGCCATGGCCGCACCCGCAGCCGCGGCCGGCTCAGGCCCCACCTCCGACCGCCCCGGAGTGCAGCAGGCGCTCGATCGGGCCGTGACCGAAACCGGCCTTCCCGGCATCCTCGCGACGGTCCGCGAGGGTGATGACCAGTGGTTCGGTACGGCGGGCGTGGCCGATACCCGAACCGGTCGCAAGCGCTTGCCGCAGGAGCGCTTCCGCATCGGCAGCATCACCAAGACCTTCACCGCCACCGTCGTGCTGCAACTGGAGGCCGAAGGCAAGCTCAGCCTGGATGACACGGTGGAAGAATGGCTGCCCGGCCTGGTGCGCGGCAACGGCAACGACGGCCGTCTCATCACCATCAAGCAGCTTCTCAACATGACCAGCGGCCTGTTCAACCACCTCAACGACAAGCAGATGCTGGCCCGCCTCGCCGGTCCTGGCTTCCTCAAACACCGCTATGACCGTTACCAGCCCCAGCAACTGGTGAAGATCGGCACGGCCAACGCACCCGACTTCAAGCCGGGCCAGGACTGGACCTACACCAACACCGGCTACGTCCTCGCCGCCATGATCATCGAGAAGGCGACCGGCAAGACCTACGCCGAACAGGTCTCCCAGCGGATCATCCGCCCACTCGGCCTGACCGGCACCCACGTACCCGGAGGCAAGGAAGTACGGATCCGCGGCCCCCACGCCCGGCACTACTCCACGCTGTACTCCCAGGAGCCGAAGCCCACTATCTACGACGTGACCGAGCTGAACCCCTCCGCCGGCTGGGCGGCCGGCAACATCATCTCCACCGCCGCCGACCTCGACCGGTTCTTCACCGCGCTGCTCAAAGGCCAGCTCCTTCACGAAGCCCAGCAGCGGCAGATGTTCGCCACCAACCCGGTCCCCGACGGAAAGTGGATACCCAACACCACCTACGGCCTCGGCATGTCGTCGGTGAAACTGTCCTGCGGCACAACGGTCTGGGGCATGGGCGGCGCACTCCAGGGTTCATGGTCATACGCGTACGGCACCCGCGACGCCACGCACATGCTCGTCCAGAACGTCAACGGCGACTGGAACAACCCCATCGCTGCCTTCACCAACGTCCTCGAAGCCGAATTCTGCGCCCCCAGATCCCGCTGACTTCCTCTGGTCGGAGGTGAAATCCTCCGCAAACGTCCCCTTCCGGCCTCGCAGGCCATGCCGGATCTGATAATGGCCGCCGGCTTCACCGTCCCGCGGACCGGACGAAGAGCCTTGTGGATCATCTCGTCATTGGGACCGCCAGCGAGGCCATTCGTGAGTACGGGCCTGGTGTTCGCAAGCGCGTCGGTCATGCCCTCGCGAGACTTGCCTGCAGCGTGCGGCCACCAGGCGTGCACGTAGGCATATCAGGTCCGGCTTCCTTGACCATGGCCTCGCCGTCGCGTGCCGCCTGCCGCAGCTTGGACAGGAAGCTTTCGGCCAGGCCATTGGTTTTGAAGGTAGAGGACTTCTCGCGGTTGCCTACGGTCCAGCGCACCGTGTGCGGATGTCCCAGAACTCGACCTTGAACGAGGTGTTCATGCTGCACTCCTGAGGGATTCCAGCCAAGTGTTGAAGTCGCTGCGGTAGATGCGGAGTTCGCCGTTGGCCAGGCGGATGCCTTTCGGGGCTTTGCGGGCCGCGCAAAGACACGAGCGCAAGAGATCCACTGAGCTCAACAGCACACCAAGAGCGATGACTCTCCGCCGCGCCGAAACGGCCCTTTGGCTGCGCCTGCGGGTGCCTCAGAGCCCTTCGTGGTTCCCCTTGGTACTGTCCCTGGCCATGCGGATTCTTGTTCTTGGCGGTACATCTTTCGTGGGGCGCGCCATCGTGGAGAACGCCCTGCGCGCCGATGCCGAGGTGACCCTGTTCGGCCGAGGCAAGACAGGAACCGACTTGTTCCCCCAGCTGACCCGGCTCATCGGCGACCGCGACACCAGCGACTACGCGGCACTGCACGATGACACATGGGACGCGGTCGTGGACGTCAGCGGCTATGTGCCTCGCCACGTCGCGCAGTCGATGAACGCGCTCCGCGACCGGGTTGGCCGATACCTGTTCATCTCGAGCCACGCGGTGTATCAGCGCACTGGCGTGGGGCCCGACTCGGACGAGGACGCTCCGCGCCGCCCGCCGGTGCGCGACACCGAGGAACTCGACGACGACACCTACGGTCCACTCAAGGTGGCGTGTGAAGACGATGTGCTGGCCCGGTACGGCTCGCGGGCGACGATCGTGCGGCCGGGAAAGGTGGCCGGGCCGAACGACCCATCGGACATGTTCACATACTGGGTACGGCGGGCCTCGTACGGCGGGCCGGTGGCGCTGCCCGCAGACCCCGAGCAGCCGATACAGGTCATCGACTCTCGCGACCTGGCCCACCTGGTGGTGCAGTTGCTCATTGACGAGCGCCCCGGCGCGTTCAACGCGGTGGGTCCTGCTGAGCCGACCACGCTCGGGGCACTCATCGAGACCTGCGCTCGGGTGGCGGACAGCGAAGTCGAGATCGTGCCGGTGTCACCCGACGTGGCGCCACCGCTGTTCCCGCTGGTGCGGACGAACTGGCCAACGCAGCAGCGCAGCTCGGCCCGGGCTCGCGCGGCGGGCATGCCCGCGACCCCGCTAGAGGTGACGGCGGCCGACGTCTTGGCCTGGGACCGCGAGCGCGGCGAGCCACCCCTGCGGAACGGTTTCTCCCCAACCGAGGAGCGTGCCCTACTGGCGCAACAGGGACGGTAGCGACCCGATCTGCATGGGACTCATGGGAGTCCGCCAGACTCCTAACTACGGCATTGGAGTATCGACGATTACTAGTGTTCGGGGCGTGCTCGGCTTAGGGCGAGGCGGTAGGGATCGATTCCGGTCTCGGCATCCCTGGGCACCGCCGCCCCAGAGGCGAGATCGGCTCAGCGGCGCACGCGGTAACGGATATGGGTGGCCTCCGGAGTGTCGATCACCTGAACGATCTCCAGCTCGATCTCCGACGGCAGGACGTCGAACAGCCGGTGGCCGGCGCCCAGCAGTACCGGGATGTGATGGATCTGCACCTCATCCAGCACTCCGGCCTCAAGTGCCTGCCGCACCGTGGACGCGCCGCCACGTACCTGGACGTCCCGGTCCCCTGCCGCGGCCTTCGCCTGCTCCATCGCGCTTTCAATTCCGTCGCTCACGTAGGTCACCAGCGGGTAGCCCCAGCGGGCGGCCGGGCTGGGTGGCCGGTGACTGGGGACGAAGATCGGGGCGCCGTCGTGATCGCCGCCCCAGTGGTCCATGAGTTCGGCGGTCCGCCGTCCCGCCAGGATCGCACCGGCCGCCTTCCATTCGCCCCGGAACTGCTGGACAGGCCCGGTCTCCGCGTCGGCCCACTTGTGCAGCCGCTCGCCGTCGTCGCCACCGAGATAGTCGTGGGGATCGGCGATGTACCCGTCGAGGGACATCGACATGTCGAGTACTGATCTGGACATAGCCCGCTCCTTGTCGTCGACGGCGCGATTCCTCAGCCGCGCCTCTGCTCCCAAGTTCGGAGAATAACTGCGTCCTCTGGATACTGTGTACTGTAGATACAGTTGTCGTGGGTGACAAGCAGGAGGCTGCGATGTCGGTGAACGAGGATCCGAAGGCACTGGCCGACCTGTTGTGGGGCCTGCGCAAGCCGCGCACCAGAGGCCCAAGGCCCGCCTTCGACCTCGCCCAACTAGCCGACACCGCCGTCAAGGTCGCCGATGCCGAGGGGCTGGACGCGGTCTCCATGCAGCGGGTCGCCGCCGAGCTCGGCCTCACCAAGATGGCCCTGTACCGCTATGTCAACGGCAAAACCGAACTGGTGGCCATCATGATCGAGGCGGCTGTCGGCACACCCCCCGACCTGAGCGGGGCGACCGGCTGGCGGGCCAAGCTGGAAGAGTACGCTCGCCAGCTGTCCGCCGCCTGGCGGCGCCACCCCTGGCTGCCGTCGATCACCGTGGGCGACCGCGTCATGGGCCCGCGTGAGACCGGATGGCCAGAACGAGCCCTCAGCGCCCTGGCCGACACCCCTCTGACCGAACGCGAGCGGCTGGACGCGGTCACGCTGGTGTCCCACCACATCCGCGCCACCCACCCGACCGCCACCACCCAAGGCACTCAGACCTGGACGAACGGCAGCGCCGCCCCCATCATGCGCGACCTGCTGCTCCTCCACGCCGACCGTTTCCCGCTGCTGGCCACCACTGTGGCCACCCCCTCGGCCACCACCACCCAGGAGTTCGGCCTGCACGCCCTCCTCGACGGTCTCGAACACACCATCACCCAACGCACCCGCGGCAACGGCGACGGCGACGGATGAGTGCAGGTGCGCGGCACCACGGCCGCACAGCACGGGGTCAGCTGGCGTTGTGTTCGGTGCGTGCGCGGCTCTGGGCACGGCGGTAGGAGTCAGTTCCGGTCTCGACGATGCGGGCGCGGGCAGCGGGGCGACAGCCGATTCCCGCGGGAGAGCGATCGGTGGGTTCTGTCCATCCACGAGAGGGCTGACGATCCCTTAAGGATGCTGTTACCGACCGCTCATGTCGCAGACCTGCCGGGATCGGATGAACGCCTTGCGGTTGAGTCCAGCGTCGGGTGCGCCGCCCGTGGTGGCGGGGCTGATCGGCGTGGTCATCCGTACCCAGGTGGTGGACAGCTCGGCGTCGATGTCGTCCAGGCTACTCAGCTTGACGGCTGCCATCTGCCGGGAGGCGGGCCGCAGCCGTCCCGCCTGGTCGACCAGGGTGGTGAGGGTCTCGCCGATCTCGCGGAGCGGGGTGGGCAGGGCTGCTGCGTACTCGGTGACGGTCATCGGGGGTCTCCCTGCGCGGGCTGGTAGTGAAGGTGAACGGCGCCGGTGGCGAAGGTGGTGGACTCCACGAGGGTGAGCGGCAGCCGCCCGACCGACTCGTCGAACAGGCGCATGCCCGCCCCCAGGACGATGGGGTGGACGTGCAGGTGGAGCTCGTCGACCAGACCGGCGCGCAGCAGGTGCCTGGTCAGGGTGATACTGCCGGTGAGGCTGATGTCCTTGCCCGGTTCCTCCTTGAGCTCGGCGAGCTGGGCCGCGACGTCGCCGCTGATGAGGGTGGAGTTGTTCCACTCGGCCTTCTCCAGCGTGCTGGAGACGACGATCTTGCGGATGTTGTTGAGATTGTCGGCCATCACGCCGCTCTGATGGGGCCAGGTGGAGGCGAAGGACTTGTAGGTGGTCCGGCCGAGCAGCAGGGTGTCTGCGCGGCGATGACCGCTGCGGCCATCTCGTGCCGTGCCAGCTCACCGTGGCGGGCATCCCGTACGGCGTGCCGAACGGGAAACCGTCCGCCGGATCCATGCCCAGCACCCCGGTCGCTGGGCAACGACCCGAACCCAGGCTTCCTCGCCCGCTTCGAACCCGGTGGCGCCCAAGCGGGCCGGGAATGAAGCATTCGACAGATCCCAGCGATCCGGTTCAGGCCTCGAAGGACTTGATGGCGTCGGCGAGTGTGGCCGGGGCGGCGGCATGTGCGCTGTGCCCCTGCCCGGACAAGACCATGCTTGTGGCTCTGGGCAGCACGCGAGCCAGCGCATCCAACCGTTCTTTCAGGTGAGCGGGACTACGGTCACCCCCGATCAACAGCACCGGAGCCTCGATCCCCGCATAGGCGTCAAGTCGGACGCCGAGCAGGTCCAGCGCCTCGTTGTCGTCGATCTGGTGGGAGACGAGCGCCCGCAGCCGCGGGCTGAGACCGACGAACACCCCGCTCAGGATGGCCACCCATTGCGGCAGCCGTACGGTCTCCCTGATGAAGATCCGCAGCGCCTTACCCGGTCGGCCGGCAGCGATAGCCTGCCGCGCCCGAGCATTGATCTCGCCGTTCGGCCCCCCGAGCGGCGCCCCGATCACCACCGGCGGCTCGTAGAGGACGGCCCCGGTAAAGGCTTGTGGCGCGGCGACCAGCGCTTCCAGCGCGACCACCGCGCCGGACGAATGGCCCACCAGCAGCACCGGCGTGCCGATCTTCCGCGCCGTAGCGAGCACATGCTCAACCTCCTGCGCGATCGTCGCCGGGCTGGGCAGGTCCTGGCGGTACTGGCGTCGATGCAACCGCACCACCCGATGGTTCGGCGTCAGCAGCGCCGCCACCTTGGCCCACGAGCGGCCGTCGTCCAGCCCCGGATGAAGGATCAGTACGGCTGCCCCCTCTCCTTCGTCGATGGCTCGGACCTCGGTCCCGTCAGATGCCGTTGTCGTCAGCATGGCGTCTCCTTAGCAGCGCTAAGGGCCAATCTAACTTAGCGATGCTAAGGAGACAAGGGCGAGATTGACTCGGAAGACATTGATCGACACCGCCCTTCGCCTGCTGGACGGCCTTACGGTCCACAGGCTTGCCACCGGACTGGGCGTCCAGTCCCCCGCGCTCTACTGGCATATCCGCACCAAACAGGAGCTTCTGGACGGTACGGCCGACGCCATCGTCCAGTCCGCAGGCATGGGACCACCCCAGGCGGGCGAAACCTGGCAGGAGTGACTGACCCACCGCGCCCGCATCGTCGCCGGTGCCGCAGCCCTCAGCCCTGCCATGGCCGCCTGTGGCTTCACCTCGGTGCTCGCGCTACGCACCGGGTTCGTCCTGCAGGAACAGGCCCCCCTTACCACGGCCCTCCACGCAGCCTTGGACCACGGCCTCCACACCCTCATAGCCGGCACTTCCCGCACCGGAGGGTGAGCGCCCCCTGATGGGAGTACACCCGCCGGCCACCTTCTGCGGGAAGTTCGGCACCAGTACGAGATCAGTTCGGCGAAGGAATTTGGCACCCGTTCTCAAGAGCGCCGGGCCTCTCGCCTGTTGGTGCTCAGGTCCGCCATATGCCGCCGACACCGAGGGCGGGGCCCGCGGGAGCCGCAGTCCTCCAGCAGTCACCTGCCGGTCGAGAGCGAGATCCGACGATGAAGGGCGCGTGGCGCTCGAACCACCACAGCGTGGATGTGGATCGGTTCCTGGCTCTCACGCAATCGCGGGGTTCGGGCGGTCGAGGCGGTAGATGTAGTGGCGGGGGTTGTCGATCGGGTTGTCGGGCGACAGGTCGCCCTCGCCGATGCGCTGCAAACCGGCCTTCTCCAGCGCCCGCCAGGAGGCGATGTTGGCCGCCGAGACCGGCACGATGACGCACGTGGCCTGAGGTCGTTCCTGCCAGGTCAGCTCCAGCATGGAGCGGATCATCGAGGTCCCCAGGCCCTTGCCCACCTGCCCGGGGTCGCCGATCAGGTAGTCGATCTCCACCGCTCCCTCGGGGACCTGAACGATTTCGCTCAACGGGATCAGGTCCTCGGGGTAGTCGGCCAGCCACGCCCGCTGGACCAGGCCGAACGGCTTGCCGTCAAGGAAGGCCAGCAGGTCCTCGCCGGGTTCCTCGCCACGGGTGCCGGGACCGAAGTCGCGGATCACCGCCTCCATCGAGGTTTCGTGGTTCCACCAGCGGGCCACGTGCGGCTGCTCCAGCCAGGTCTTCAGCAGCGGGAAGTCTTCCTCGCCGAGCTGGCGAAAGGTGATCATCAGTACCCTCCTCGGGGGAGATGGCGACGGTAGTAGCGGGCCTGGCGGTCGCGGTGACCGCAGGAGGGGTCGCACCAGCGTCGGCGTGGATGGTTTTTGACGAAGAACAGTGAGCAGCCCGGTCCCTGGCAGCGGCGCAGGTTTTCTGCCTGGGTGCCGGTCAGCAGTTCGATGCAGCAGGTGGCGATGCGTCCGAGTGCCGCGTCCGGCCCGTGGACGGTGTCCAGCCAGCGGGCGGTGGGCCGGCTCGACCAGTCCAGTTGCAGGCAGGTGGGGGCCGCGGCCGCGAATGCGTTGAGCCGCCGCACGGTCTCGGCGTCCGGGTCGCGGCCCTCGGTCGCGGCTGACAGGACAGCGTGAATCGTGTCCCGCAGGGTGCGGACCTGCTCGCCGTACGCGCCCATGGCGGTGTGCTCGGGGGCGACGCGCGCGAACCACAGATCGATCCACTGGGGGTCGTGCAGGTAGTCCATCTGGTCGCCGAGGCCGTACAGGGTGTTGGCGAACTCCACCACGAGAGGCTCTGTCCCCAGGATCGGGAACTCCACATCCATCACAATGCTGACGGTAACCCATCGCTCTAACCGTCAGCATCTGATTTTCGGCGCCAGGCAGAAGCGGGTCTCGAACCGGACGATCCAAGAGTTCCGACAACGTCGCTCCTTGACGATCTGCGCCGCTCCATGCCCGCCACAACCAGACTTCGGGGATGTTCGGGCTTCGGGTGGGACTGCGGGGGCCTGTGCGGGGCTGCCGGGTTGGCGGCGGCGATGGAGGTGCGGAGTTTGGCCAGCAGGCGGTGCAGGGTGTGAACTTCCTCGGCCTCCCAGACGCCGGTGAACAACATCCACCACTGAGGGCCGACGGCTTCTCGCTTGGCGAGTTCGGCGCGGCCGAGCGGGGTCAGGGTGATGGTGTTGGCACACCGGTCATGCTCGTCGGTGTCTACCTGAACCTTGCCCGCCTCGCCCAGCGCCTGGGCCTGCCGGGTTGCCACTGGTGCTTGGCCAGGTCTGAGGTGCGTGCAGGTCATGTGGACGCGATGCGCCGGAACATGCACGCCGCAGCGCAACTCAGCATGATGGATGGATGCTGGCCGAATCAGAAGCCCGACTGCTCGCCGAGGCAGAGGTCAAAAGGATCCGCCACGAGATGCGGGGCTTGAGCACGGCACTGGCGGGCGATGCACCGATTCTCGTCGACCGCCGAAACGGCTCGATCTTGCCCACCGGCACGGGATCCTCATCAGGTTCCGGCTTTCTCGCGAACGCGGTCACAGAATTGCCGGGGGAAGCGGCCATCTGCCAGCCGCCACGCCTCATCGAACGCTCTTTCCTCCCACGGTGTCCGCGCGAGACGCACCATCGCATCGACAACCTCTGTGGGCTTTCTTAGGTGGCGGCCTCGGCGATCCGTCGACAGGCGCTGCTCTTGGCGGTCGGAAGTCGGTGTCGGCCATCAGCGTCTCGATCAGTCCGGTTCGCCGAGCTGGTCATCGATCACGATAGGTGCTGACCTATCGGGCATAGCCGAAGTTCCCGCCCACGGCGATGATCGCGATCTCGTATGCGATGAGGATGCACGCTTCCAGGCGAGTCGTTGACCGGCTGGACAACGACGCTACGGTCATCAGCGACGTTCGAACACGACTGTTGCCCGCACTGTGCCCCCGCCGCACTCAGGGTCATGAGGCCCCGGGGAATATCTTGCTCGACGCGCCCCGCGGGTTCACCGGCGAGCGAATACGACGCGTGCCCAGTGTTATGGCCGGGCACCGCCGTTCTGGTTGGTCCTTTCGGGCCGCCACGCCTGGTCATCGCCCTGTGCGATCGTGCGGCAGGATGGCCAGATGCCTCAACCCGTCCCCGCCGACCTGCTGGAAATCGCTGAAGCACTTGTCCCCCACGCTCCACCCGACGCCGCACGCCTTGCCGAGCACGGAAATATGCACCACGTCGTGCTGTTTCCCGGCGTTGCCGCGGTACGCATCAGCAAGCGCCCCAGTCACGCCGCCACGTTGCCGCGCCGGGTCGAGATTCTTCGGGCCGTCGCCGCGGCGGGTCTGCCTTTCGCCGTGCCGGAACCGTTGACCGCGGTGGTCACGTTCGGGGAACGCGCAGCCGTCGCGCTCTCGTGGATCGACGGCAAACCGATGCCGGAAGGCGTCGGGGATCCGGCGGCGTTCGGGCCGCTCTTGGAGGCGCTGCGCGAGGTGGAGATCTCCCCGCAGCTGAAAGCCGTTCTCCACACGCCGCGCCGGTACGCCGATGGCCTGGGATGGGCGGACATCCTGAGCGAGGAGATCATTCCACGCCTGCCGTCGAAGTGGCGTGACGGAGTCCGGGAGCGGCTGGACACGATGCTGGCGCTTGAGGAGGTCCCGGCGAGGCTCGTTCACGGCGACCTCGGCGGCGGCAACGTCCACTTCGGCGAGGACGGCAAGCTGATCGGCGTCCTGGACTGGGACATGGCGATCCTGTCCGACCCGGCGATCGACGCGGCACTCATCGCGACCTGGCACGGCTGGGACGTCCTGCGTGCCACCGACGAGGAAACCCGCCGACGAGCCTTGGCCTGGAATGGCGCGGTGGGGGTCGGGCACCTCCATGCGGTGTTCACTGGCGAACCCCTGCCGCGCGTCGACGGTTTCGTCAGCTCGGTTCTCGCTTGGCTGGAGGAACGCGGTTAGCGCCCTCCAGTAGGTCCGTGCGAGGCACTGGCATTTCGCGTAGTCCTTGATGAAGCGAGGGCCAACGCGGCGTGCAGGATTGTCAGTGCGGTGGGTCATGCTGCGCCGAACCAAGATGATCACCAACACGGCGAGGCGCGACATGGCTCAGTTGCTGCGGAGGCTCGACGACGAGATCTACGTCGAGTACAACACGTTCGGGCTGGACGGCACCGACCTGCCGGAGTGGGGCTCGCCGACCGACGAGATCTACCACTTCGTCGCAGGCGTGCGCCTGGAGTCCTGGGACGCGGAGCCGGAGGCCGCGGACGCCTCGTGGACTCCAGTGAGTTCGGCGACGTTCGTGGCGGAGAGCGGTGTGGTCGCGATCGTGGCGATGATGGATGGTCGGGGGCATGACTTCCTGATCGGGCCGCCGCGTTTCGAGTACGGCGTGGCCATGTATCTGCGCGAGCCCGAGCCGGGCGACGGATTTGCCACGGGTGAGTGCGATGAGGCGTGGCTGCTGAGGTTCTGGCCGATCCGGGATGTGTTCGACCCGATCGCGCACGCGGCGCCGTTCTCCTACATCGCGCGCGGGGTTCTGTACTACTCGATCGACCTGGAGCCCGAGCAGCTCGTGCAACCTCCGGCGCGGCGGGAGGTACCGGTGCCGGTCTCGGCGGTGGCGGACTGGGCGTCACTGCGCGCGGACCCGGACCTGGACACCTTCGACGGCTGGCTGCGCAGGGTACGCAGCAGGGCGGAGAGCGCAGGCGTCAGCGTTCACGAGGCGCTGCGCGCACGCGGGTTCGACATCGAGGATGGCGTGGACCTCACCCCGGCCACCTGCAGCTCGCCGCGGGCGGGGCGGTTCAAGGATCCGCTGATCGACCGCTACTACGCCGAGCAGGCGCGGCGGGGCTCGTTCTCCGGGCAGGATCTGGGCAAAGAGGGGATGGGCGAGCGCGCCGACGGCGAGCGCATCGCCAAGGAGTTGTGCCGCGGTGGCGCGCGGACGTTCTCGGTGCCCGTTGAAGGGCGCGGTGCGCACTATGTACCGGCGGGTGTCAGCCGCCGGGTGTGGCGGTGGGAGGACGACCTGCTCGGCGGCGAGCTCATGGACGAGGGGCTGGCGGTGGAGCGGCAGGTCCTGGCCAGGAATCCGTGGACCAGGCAGATTCTCGTCTCCGGCATCGTGACGGTGCTGCGCCGCGACCATGACAGGCGCGGCTGTGGCGACACGGTCTGGTACGTGGTGCGCGACGCCGAGCAGCACGAGGCGGCCAGGGTCCTGTGCGCGGAGGCCACCTGGGAGGAGGACCAGGATCATCGCCGGGCCTTGGACGAGGTGGCCAGGGAGAAGCTGATCGACCTGCGCGCCACCTACAGGAACCGGGAGGGCTGACGTGGGCGTGGTCGTCTGTCCTCAGCGTGCTCGACCGAGCAGCAGGAGATTCCAAAGAGTCTTCGTGCCGCGACGCCGTACGAGCCCACTTGGCATAGTCACGGGGTCGTCAGCCTGGGTTGCCTATCCCCGTCCATGTGACGCCCTGGCTCTGTCAAAGCCCCCTCCCCCGCACCAGGTTCGACACGTTCGTACAAGCGTCAACTCGCGGACGCTCTCATCCTGAGAGCGTAGATCTTCCCAAGAAGCAGCCAGAACGCGTGTGCGTCTGGCTCGCGCCATCCACCTCACTCCAAAGGCCATCGGTCGCAACGCACCCCTTCAGCATTCGAGGTGGTCATGTTGTCAGCTCTGGTTCGCCGGGGGTCATTCCCGCCGCCATGGCCCTGGGTCGGGGCGTAACCTCTACGGCGGCCGCGCTGATCACAGCGGCGGTGTTCGGTGGCTTCGCCCTGGCCGTCGGCGTACTGGTCGACGCCTTCGTCGCCCGGTTGATGCCCGTCGGCGTCTGAGGCGGTGTGCGGCTTGCCAGCCGTACAACAGCACTTAACGTTCATGAGTCCTCCTCACACCCCCCTCCCCCGGAGTCCGCCATGCGACTCAAGGTCCTGCTCACCGTCCTGCTTTGTTTAGCCATGGTCGCCGTCGGCGGCACAGCCGCGCTCGCCGACGTCGGCCCCTACAAAGCCAAGACCGCCATCGACGGTCGCGGCAGCATGGATCCCAACGACCGGATCCGCACCGACGCCTACCTCACCGACGCCACCATCATGATCCGCTGCCAGGACACCGGCCCCTCCGTCGGCGGCAGCACCATCTGGGACTACACCGCCGACCTGCTGTGGGTCCCCGACGTCTACGTCCGTACCGGCACCACCGGTTTCCTGCCCGGCGTGCCGCGCTGCCTGTCCATCGGTATCGACGGGAACGCGCCCAAGGGCTCGCCGCACGGCCCGTACACCGTCAAGATCGACGTGGACGGCCGCGGCAGCCCCAACCCCGACGACCGCGTGCGCACCGACGCCTACCTGGGCGGCAGCCAGGTGTTCATCAAGTGCCAGGAGTACGGCCTGGCCGCGGGCGGCAGCACGCTGTGGGACTACAGCGGCGAGGGCTACTGGATCCCCGACGCCTACATCACCACCGGCACGAACGGCTGGATCCCGGGCATGCCGTCCTGCTCCTCGCTGGGCATCGCGACCGGCGGCACGAACACCGCGGGCGGCCGTCAGTTCCTGGTGCGTACGACGCTGAACGGCTATCGCGCCAAGAGCCTGTCGGCCGCCAGGGAGGAGGACAAGTACGCGGACGGGTCGTATGTCACGATCAAGTGCCAGGCGTACGGCGAGGCCAACTACGGCGGCTCCACCATCTGGGACCTCACGACCGACAACCTGTGGGTGGCCGACTACTACGTGCGCACCGGCTCGACCGGCCTGGTCATGAACCGCTGCGACAGCGACGGCCCCAGCTCCGGCGGCGGCAACCGCTACCTGGTACGCACCACCCTGAACGGCTACCACGCCAAGAGCCTCACCGCCAGCAGGGAAGAGGACAAGTACCGCGGCGGCACCTACGTCACGATCAAGTGCCAGGCCTACGGCCAGTTCAACTACGGCGGATCGGCGGTCTGGGACCTCACCACCGACGACCTGTGGGTGGCCGACTACTACGTGAAGACCGGCTCCAGCGACATCGTCATGAACCGCTGCGACAGCGACCCCAAACCCGCCGGTGGTGGCAACGACAACCCGGCCACCCCGCTGCCGCCCGGCGCGGGCTCGGTCGGGCAGGGCGACATGCGGTACAGGATCGTCCAAGCCGCCTACAGCCAGCTCGGCGTGTCCGAATGGGGCGACAACTGCAATCCTTACGGCGCGGGCGGCACGATCAAGTGCGGCTGGGCGTGGTGCAGCATGTTCGCGAGCTGGACCTGGCGGCAGGCGGGCATCGACGTCTTCCTGCCGTACAGCGGGACGTTCTACTCCTGGGGCCGCAGCCGGGGCACCGTACGTGCCCTGTCCGACGCCAGGCCGGGCGACGTTGTCCTGTACGGCTACGGCGCCTCCTCCAGCGAGCACGTGGGCGTGGTCGTCGACGTCTACCCCGACGGCAGGATCACCACCATCGAGGGCAACTTCCACGACGAGGTCCGCCTCGTCGGCCCGTTCGACCCCACCCTCAGCCGGCCGGGCGGCCACAACTACCCGATCTACGGCGTCGTCTCGCCCATCGCGGACTCCTCCACGGCCTGGGCCTCCTCGACCGGCTTCCCCGAGGACGCGAACGCGATGATCTGCTCGCAGACCGAATGGAGCAACGGGCTCGTCCCCGAGTTCAAGACCTGCCTGGAAAACAGCCGCACGTCCGGCAGCCCGTCCGCAGAGCCGGGAGCGTGGGTCCGGGTCGTGGCCATGATCAGGTCGGTGGGCGGCGCCAACCGGGCCGACATCACCCTGAGAACCGCCGGCCTGCCCGATCCCCCGACCACCTACCGGTATCGATGCGAGTCGGCGCTGACCCTGTCCACCTACCGCAAGTGCGTGACGCCCTGGCAGTTGCGGGGCATCGGCGGCACCACCGCCCAGGTGGTCTACAACTTCGACGGCGCCACCGTCGTGCGCAACCTGGGCGACCTGCCCTTCCGCGGATGGGCGCAGGCCTTCGCGACGTACTGCGGGCCGTCGGCCCTGCAGGCGGTGCTGGCCAGCACGGGCGCCGACCCCGTCCCGACCCAGGGCACGCTCGACGGCCTGATCGGCACGAGCATGTACGGCACGCTGCCCGACAAGATGGCGGCCTTCCCCGTCAAGATCGCGGGCTATCAGTACAACAACAACGAACTCGTGAACATCAACGACAACGACCCCGCCCTCATCGCCAGGACGATGGACCGCATCAGGCGCTTCATCGACCGCGGCCAGCCGACGATGCTGCTGGCCAAGTCGGCGAACCTGCCGTGGGTGGGCAACATCAACAGCCTTCTGCGGCACTGGCTGCCCATCCACGGCTACGCCACCCAGGGCGGAACCCTCCGCTTCCGGGTCTGGGACCCGCAGACGGCGGAGTTCCACTTCATGTCGGTCAACGAGGTGATGACGGCCGGGCAGGCGGGCTCCATCATCGCCCCCGACCTGCGCCACTTCGTCATGCCCCGCGAAGACCTCTGACCCCGGCCCGGACCGGCCATCCCCCGATGGCCGGTCCGGGTGTGCGGTGCGCACCCGCCGCGAGACCCTCACGACAGCGTGGATGGCGGGTCTGGTGAGCTCGCCATCCTGAACCAGAGACGCGCTGGTCAGGCATTGAGCTGGGTCGCGTGGCTGACGTACGGCGAGGCCGACAGGCCGCGCCAGCCACCTGGGCCGGTCGGTGCGGACCCGGTCGAGCAGCTCCACCAGCAGCGCCGGGGTTGTCGTCGGTGATCTCCATGAAGGGCAGGATCGCCGCGATCAGGGCCTGCCGTACCCCTCCTCGCCGATACCCATGTCACGACACCTGGACGGGCAACCTTCAACGCGAGGCCTTGTCGGCCTGGAGGTGTGCTTCAGCGGCACAGGGCCGCGTCGATGGTCTTCTCCAGGTGCTGGACGGCTGGGCCGGTCCTCGGTTCGAGGGTCATCGTGACGCTGGCGGCGCGGCCGCCGTCGGTGGCCGCAGCCCAGGTCCCGAAGCCGGGGATGCCACCGCTGTGGCCCCAGAAGGCGCACTTGTCCGACTGCTGAACCCTCATGATCCCCAGTCCCATGGTGTAGCGGGAGTTGCCCTTCATCATCGGGACGGTGGTGCGCATCTGCTTGTACTGGGCCTTCTTGAGGAGCGGGTTGCCGTCGGCCCTGAGCAGCGCGGAGAAGAAGCGGTTGAGGTCGGAGTTGGTGGAGACCATCGCGCCTGCCGCCCAGGACGCGGAGGGATCGATCTTCGTGAGGTTGCGCAGCGGCGCGCCCGGGGACTCCTGGCGGTAGCCCTGAGGGTGGGGCCGCCGGATGGTCGTCTCGCCGGGTGCCGGGAAGTAGGTGTGACGCAGCCCGATGCGCTTCGCGATGCGCTTGTCGATCTCCTGGGCGATGGGCCGTCCGGTGATCTTCTCGACGATCAGCCCGGCCAGCAGGTAGTTGGTGCTGCTGTATCCCCATTTCGCGCCGGGGGCGAAGAGGGTCTTCTGCGCGAGGGCGACGCGCAGGGCATCGCGCGGGGACAGGTAACGACTTTTGAGGATGTCGCCGGTGACGGCGTCTTCGTAGTCGGCCAGTCCGCTGGTGTGCTGCAGGAGCTGACGCACCGTGATACGGCGCCCGTCGATCCCCTTTCCGCGCACGAGTTTCGGCAGGTACGTCTCGACGGGCTCATCGAGCCGGATCTTGCCCTCGCCGACCAACTGCAGCACGACCACCGCGGTGAACGTCTTGGTGATGCTGCCGATGCGCACCTGCCCGTCGCGGGGCACCTTCGTGTGCGTGTCCCGGTCTCCTTCACCCGCGACATAGGTGCGGACGCGCCCGTCACGGCTACGCACACTGGCCAGCGCGGCTGGCGCGCCGTCGGAACGCAGCAGCGTCTGCAGTCCCTGTCGCACGGGGTCCGGCTTGGTGGCGGCGCTCGCCGGTGCCATCACGCCTGCGGTGACAGCGGCGGCCAGGGCGAGGGTGGTGAGGGTTTGGTGGGTACGCAAAAGAGCTCCTCCAGAGCAGCGTTGTTAGTGACAAGCTCAACCCTGCCGGGGGGCGGTCGCCGTTGCCCATCCGTGATCATCCCGACCTGACCCCTGATGCACCCCCGAGAAACGGCCTGCCCGAAACCCTGATTTCTAGGGGTGCTCTTATCGGCTCACGACCCACCGGGCATGCCCTCGAGAATGTCCTGAAGACCTTGGTGGATCGGTCACCTTAGAACGTAAACAGGCTGTCTCCTCGCTGTGACACCCATGGTGGACGAGCACATGATGGCGTGCTGGCCCGGTGAGCCAAAGCGCAGGAGTTGCGACACGACCCTGCCGCTGCGTCGTGTCAGGGGCTGCATCAGGCCAGTGACGGCCTGACATCAGGGCGGTTGGCGAAGGTTGCCGACATGAACAGATCAGCGATTGCAGCCTCGGGGCGGCGGAAGGCGCAGACGATCCTGCTGAGCAGCGTATCCACGCCGACCGGCAAGATGGGCGCCGGTGCGCGGCATCTGGTTCAGAACCAGCCGCTTCCCTCGATCATCGACACGGTGCGCAGCCTGGTGACCGGCACACCGTCAGCAGGCACCGTCGTCACAGCGATCACCTGGTGCGTAGTGATCGTGGTGATCGGATGCCTGTGGATACGTGATCACCAAACAAGGGGCTCGCGCTCCGTTCACCAACATGAAACTGGCTGATCAGACAACACCCTTAGATGAGGCTGATTCTCATCGGCGACCAACTGCTCCCCCGGCTACTCATCGCCGACCGCTCCCAGTTGGGCCTGGCCCGCGTCCTCGCCCAAGACCCGCACCACCCTGGGAGAAGCCCCGCCCTCGGGCTCCAGAACCTCCGCACCGCGCTGGCTCAACCGCCCAGAGCACCCAAACCCGCCCCACCCGGCTCCCGATATGACGTGGGCAAAACCGTCAAGCGTGGCTGCACGGCCCTGCTAGCCGTGGTCGCGATCGTGGTCACCCTCTATACGACCGGGGACGAGCCCCCGCCAGCCCAGCAGAGCGTCACCACCGTGATCGGTGACTGCAACGCGGTCGGGAACTCCACCTCCGACTGCGCGGGCAGGGCCGGAGAATGAGGTGGCCGCGGCCCCTCGCCGTGCTCGCCCTGTTATGCAAGACCGTCACAGCCTGCAAGTCCTCTGCGCAGGAGGCCACGCCCACGAGAGGCAGCGGCAGGGAGGTCGCCGTGGAGGGCGACTGCAACGCGATCGGCGACTCTTCCGCGAGCTGCGTCTTCAACCCGGCGCCTTCCACTCCGGCCACGGCGTCGGCCGACCCGCTCGTGGCCGCCTGCACTCATATGCTGAAGATCCTTGACAAGATCGACATCGCTCCTCAGGACTCCCAGCAACTTCCCGCCTTCTATCGCGAGCTCGCCTCCGACCTTGTCGACGAGGCGGTCGATGCTCCGGGTCCGCTGGCGGACTGGGCGCGGAACTTCGCCAAGCATTTCCGCGACCGGGCCGACGCCCAGGCCGAGCTGCTCGACGCTCTTGGGGAGGTCGACTTCTACACGAGGCTGGGCAGACCCCTGACTCCGGCCGAGCAGCAGTCCTCCCAGGCAGAGATGGACAAGGCCCAGGCGGCCCAGAAACGGTTCAGCGACCTCGGGGATCAGGGTTCCACATACTTCGATGACCTGCGCGCCGTCTGCGTGTGAGAGCCGATCCTCAGGTCGTGGCTCGGCCCGGCCGACCTTCACGGCGCGCGTACACCACATAGTGTTCCGGCGTCCGCCGCCATCTGGCTTGGCCGGCACTGTGGCGGCGCGTGCTCGGCCAAGGTCTACCGCTGGAGCAACTGTCGCGAGGGTCAGAGGTCCTCGACGCCCGGCACGCCCGCCGCGCGCAGGGCGGTGGCGAGGTCGGCGTCCCGGCTGAGGAGCTGGAATCGGAGGACCCCTTCGCCCTCCACCTCGATGAAGACCATCACGCGCCGGGGGAAGGCCCGATAGCGATGTATGACGACGGCGCGGATGTCGTCCACCGGCACGGAAAGATCCGGCCGATCCCGCTTCCAGGGCCGGATGTCCAACCGGCCGAAGTGGATCTGGAGGGTCGCCTGGAAGGAGTACCGGCGTATCTCCTTGTAGCGGAGCCGTTTGAAGACGGAGGGATCGAGCGGAGCGAACGCGATCACGAAAGCCCCTGCATCGCCGCGGGCGGCGCGCAGCCGGACGACAAGGAGCTTCTCCCACACCACGGCGGTGCCGCCGACAGTCGCCCAGATGGCCGCGAGGCACACCAGGCCGAACCATCCCCAAAGCACCATGCCCCTGATCGCGAGGATGACCAGCGTGGCCAGCTTGGCGTACCCGAAGGCCTTGAGCCGTTTGTGTTGCAGGAGCGCCACCTCGCGGGCGCGACCGGGGTGGAAGAGCGAGTCGGGATCCGGCTCGACGATCTCGGCTGGCACGCAGATCCCCTCGAGGCTGTGCGGTGGCGGAGCGAGATGCTCCTCGTGCCGGCCATTGTGGTGCCGCTGGCTATACGGCAGCTATATCACCGCCCCGTGAAATCCTGCGTGCCCGGTGACCGTACCTTTGACCGGCAGGAAGACCAGCTGAGGGTCAGCCGTCCCTTTCAGCCCACTTGGACTTGGCCCGCCTGAGACGCCAATCAAGCAGCCGGTAGCCGAAGCGCTTAGGCCGTGCGCGGCCTGTGGGCTCTGATGGCCAAGATCCAGGGGACGGGTTCGGTTCTGGGCTCGGTGACGCGACTGATGGCCAGACCGGCATCGAGGAAGGCGTTCAGCAGGTCGGGCAGGGTCAGGTGGCGCATGCCGACCCGGCGTCTGATGTTGTTGCCCCACCACGGCGCTTCCTGATGCCAGCCGACAGCACGGTAGGTGGAATGGACGATCCGGGCGCCGTCGTCGCGGGCCTGGGTGTGAGGACCGTTGAAACACGGGTGGACACCGTAGTAGGCCAGCAGGCCACCGGGGGCCAGCACCCGAGCCGCTTCCTTCACGACGGCAGTGAAGTCGTCGACGTCGCTGGAGACCCACAGCGCTGTGACGGTCGGGAAGACCGCATCATCGAACGGCAGCGCGGCGGCGTCCGCTCTCACCAACAGGTCGGCGTCTCTGCCCTGGGCGATCCGTAACTGATCGGCAGAGTAGTCCAATCCGATGACGCTGCGGCCCGTTGACCGGATCGTGTCGAAGTACTGGCCGCCGCCGCAACCCAGGTCCAGGCACAAGCCCTCGCCCGGCCCCAGCAGCTCGCGAATCTCCGCCTCGTTGGCCGCAGCCGCAGGCGCGTTGTACTCCTCATACCAGTCAGCCAGCCCGTCATACCGAGCGAAGGATGCCACTCCCACACGAACCTCCCGGCAGGCACACGGAGCCGAGGGTGGCTCCCATCTCCTCACAGTCGCCGATCTACATCGGCAGGCCAACAACGTTCGCCGAGGACGGACACCCCTGGGCCAGGCTCGGCGTCGGGCTGGGCCTCTGCGAGGGATTACTGAGCTTGATCGCGAACCGCGTACGCTCAGATCATGTCCGGTTCGATCAAGCAGACCGTTGAAGCCCTGTCGGGCATGGACGACGTGAACAGCGTGCGCGACCTGGCGGAGCAGAAGCTGACCCAGGGCGATGCCACGTTCGTCGCAGATCTTGGAATCGCCCTCTTCAAGCGGTTCGGGGCATCCGCCGATCCGATCTGGCAGTACCGGAGCGTGTTCGACTCCGTTCTGCGCCTGCTGACCGTCGCAGCCGGGCCTGAGCACATGGGACAGACGCTCCGCCTGGTGTCGGTGGTCGGCGAAGGCGACCGTAAGAGCGCGCGATACCTGGCGTCGCTCCTTGCCTCCAACCACTCTGCGGAGGATCTGACACGGGTCTTCGCCGGGGGGCTGCGGAGTGAGGTCGGCTCAGAGGAAATCCGTGCCTGCCTCGTTCACGAGCTGATCCTCCGGGACACCGTACTCGAAGAATGGCCGGCCATCGCGAAATGGGCCACGTCTCCGCACTGGAGCCACCACCCTTTGCGGTGGCTTCCCCTGAGACGCTCACCAGTAGAAGAAGGGCACGAATTTCCCGGCTACAGCGTTCGCGGCTCCAGTCACTCACTGCCCTTCGGGCCGTCGGACGACGGGCCGGCAGTCGTCTCAGACCGAGCGGCCACCCCACCCTCGGTCCGGGAGATCAGCACATCCGAGACGTCCGAGACCATCGAGAGCGCCGTGGCGAATTGGGCTCAGGAATCGAACGGCCGGATCGAGTCCAGGTCATTCGAGCTCGACGGCCCGGCAGGTTCGATCACCGACCTGCTGGCAGCGCTGAACCTCAACTGCCTCGTCGGCCTCGGCCGGAAGAAAACGCTGTCGACTTCTTCCTGTGCGCCGTCTCGGGCCTGGCAGGTGTTGTTCGCCGCCGCATCCACGGGAGGCGCCTACAACCAAGGCCTTCACGGCGCGTACGGCCGGCTGGCCGCATGGCGGTCGCTCAGTGGCCTGACCGGAAACGTCGGGCCTTGAGACCTTTGCCGAAGCCGAGCAACGAGTCCAAGAATCCCGCTGGTACACCTTCGGGGCAACCACGAAATGGTTCGAGCAGGTCGCCTGGGACATCGGCATCGCAGCCCTGGATCCCGACCAACGCTTGCGCTTGCTCGCTGCCACCGACACGGACTGATCTGGCGCAGGACATCCGAGCCCTCGCCTATCCGCGCACAGGACCTCAGAAATCGACAGTCCCGGGCTCCTGTTCATGTTCGGTACACGAGGGTGAAGACGGAGCCGTCGTCCACGACGTACCACTCAGGCGGCCAGCAGTTCGCCGACGCTCCACCCGCGAGCCTTGCACTGCAGAATCAATTCGATTCAGCCCTTCTGAGGAAATCCCCTGAAAATCAAGCTGTCCAGTGATGGGTGGCCCCGTCGAAATCGGCGTTCCTGGCCTGGCGATGGGTCAGATTGAGGTTGAGCAGGGTGGCGCCGGTGAGGTCGAGCTCCATTTCGAGACCTCAGCGCTCCGATTAAGGCTTGCCGGTCTTGGCCGGGCTGATGAGATCCCTCAGTTGCCTCACCGTGTCGGCGAGTGGCTGACGTGTGTCGATTTCCAGCGTCGCTGACGCGCGGAGCAGCGGCTCGACCTCTGCCGTATCTTTGATGATCTGCTCGCGTTCGTCACGGGCCTTACCAAACGGGTTGCCTTCACGGATGGCGATGCGTTCGAGCATCACCTCAACGGGCGCGCTGAACAAGACGACCTGGTCGAACCTGGGATAGAACCTGCCCTGGTTCCGGACCGTTCCGGCGATGAAGAGTGGAGCGCCTGAGACCTCGTGTCGGGCGATCAGTTCGGCGATGCGCGCCTCGCACCACTGCAGCTCAGTGCCAGCCCCACCAGGCTCTGGCACCTCTTCCATCCAATCGCCGTAGTCGGTGTCCACAGTCCGATAGCCAAGCCGCGCCAGCTCACCGAGAACCGTCGACTTCCCGGTGCCGGACATACCGGTTATGAAGATCACCGCCACACCCGCAGCATAACGATGGTCACCCAGCGACTCATCTGCAGGGTCTCCCGCCTGCTTGCCAATCTTGGCTTCCTGAGCATCGGCCCAGTGGCCAGCCAGGAATCCAGTCACCCGCCTTGCGCTAGATCTCCAGAGCCCGGTCCTGGACCGTCACCTACGCGATGTCCGTCAGCATCGCACTCTCGCTTCAATCGTCGGCGCGACGACCGCTCGCGGCCGCCACCCCTATGACGAGCGCCGACAAAGGAAGGCAATAGAACCGCGTTCTGTCCAAATGTGGACAGATCACGTCAACGGGTTGTCAGGATGATCTGTTTCCGGTGAAACTTGCCTCGACTCGCCAAGATCAACACGGGGGCGAGTAGACATCTGGCGAAGGGAACACCCCTGCATGAAGTTCAGAACCGCATCCATCGCAGCAGCGCTCTTGTGTAGCGTCGCGCTCACCCTGCCGGCCAGCCCAGCCCAGGCGGCCACCTGCAGCAAGGGCTGGTCGGCCGATCTGCACACCGCGTGGATCGACTGCGACGCGGGCCACACGACGGGCATGTTCCGCCTCAAGGCGCTGTTCTGCTCGGGCAGCGGCTGCGAGTGGCGCTACGGCCCGAAGAAGTACTACGAGGGCGGCGGCGCGTCCTCCTACACCTCCAGCCTCTGGGTCGACACCAACAACATCACCTACGAGGACCTGGGCCCGGGCTCCTTCGCCTCGACCACCGGCGAGTGACACCTGGCACCACGTGAGACGGAACGGCCCCGGCCCGCAAGGTCCGGGGCCGTTCCCGCTGGCGGGCATCGGGGACGGAAGACTTGAGCTGTGACGGCCATATGGGCTGGTCAGACCAGGCACCCGTTCAACGAATGTCTTCTTCGGACACCGTGGTTCCAGCCCAGATGCGGAAACAGAGCGTCATGCCCTTGATCAAACCGCTGCCGTTGACACCTCGGTGCCTCATCGGGCCCAACGCCTCAGGTCGGCGATGGCCTTGCCCTTCTGCCACTCCGGCAGTTTGTCGATGATCTCGCCGAGGATGTCGTGGTGGATGCCGGGCGCGGTGTAGACGGCCGAGTCACGGCTGCCCGATCCCAGCCTGTACGGCTCAGCCGTAGCGGGATCGTCGCCCCCGTTGACGAACATCAGTCGGTTGCCGCCCCGCCGTACCCACTCGTCGACCTCCCGCACCACCCGTTGGTCCTGCGTGACCTGGATGTCTCGGGACAGGTACGACCTGGGGTCGTAGCTGTCCTCGTAGCGCAGCAGCGGCCGCAGGTGCGGGAAGGTCAGGCTGGGCCAGCCGATCTCCCTCTCGGCCTGGTAGAAGGCGGGCGCGTACGGCACCAGCGTCTGGTCGGTGAAGAACCCGAACCCGGGGATGCTCCTGAGATGCCGGTAGAGCACCTCGTCTGAGGCGTCCACCGGTGGCAGCGTCACCTGGTCGGCCCCGGGCGTGTGCATCCAGAACCGGATCTCGTACTCCATCACCGCGTTCTCGAAGCCACGGTCCATGCTCCCCACGGTCTGGAAGGTCCAGCCTTCCCTGGCCGCGTCGGCTCGCAGGAATCGCAGCATGGCGGGGCGCCGTTCCAGGAACTGTCTGGCCAGTGCCCTGAGGTGCTCGCGCTGGGATTGGCTCCCGACGTGGTCGAGAAAGCGGTCGAAGGCGCTGTCCTCGTTGTCGTCGAGATTGTTCGGGGCAACGTAGGCGACCGTCCCGGCCACGTCCTGCGGGAAGTAGCGGCGGTGCACGACAGCGGCCTGACCGCCCTTGCTCGCACCGGTCCCGATCCACTTGCGTACGTAGATCCGCTTGAGCGCCTCGACGATCCGGTGCTGGTCGGCGGCTCCCTGCCAGAGCGTGTCCTTGCTCCAGTCGGTGGGCACCGGCGTGGAGGCGAAGTAGTAGCGGTACTCCATGGAGATCTGGTTGGCGCCCAGGATCTTCGTGGGTTCCACTTCGAACATCGTCTCAGGCACGTTGTGACCGGTCGTGTGGAAGACCATGGGCAGGTCGGTCGAGCGATGCTGCACCATCAGGCGCTGCTCGAACCATCCCTGCCGGGGATCGCGGTGATCGATCGGCTGGCGGAAGGTGAGCCAGAACCACCGCTGCCCGGCGAGGGCCGACTCCTTCTCCTCCACGTGCATGCCCGGCACCGCCTTGAGCTGATCAAGGATGTCAGGTGTGCTGGCCTGCGCGGCTTGCCCCGTCACCAGCAGGACGATGACCGCCACCGCTGCCAGGGCGCGCTTCACGCCTGCCTCAGCTCTCGCGTGGCCTCGCTCCAGGCCAGAACCTGGTCCAGGACGAACGTCAGCTTGCCTTCGTGGATGTCCTGCGGGCTGAACGTGATGCCGTTGTCGAAGTCGCTGTGGATCGAGAGTGCGACCTGGGGGGCCACGGTGAGCGCACTGACCGAGGCGAGGATCTGCCGCAGGTGCTCGACCGCCCGCACCCCGCCGTCGATGCCGTAGCTCACGAACCCGACCGGCTTGTTGTTCCACTCGGCGTACAGGAAGTCGATGGCGTCCTTGAGCGCGCCCGGGATCGAGCGGTTGTACTCGGGCGTCACGAAAATGATCGCGTCGAGCGAGCCGATCTTCGCCGACCAGCGCTTGGTGTGCGCGTGCGCATAGCTGCCCATCGCCGGGTGCTGAGGCTCGTCCAGGTACCTCAGGTCGTAGTCCTGGAGGTCGACCAGTTCGTAGTCCGCGTCCCCGCGCTTGGCCGCCAGGTCGTGGACCCACTGGGCCACGGCCGCTCCATTACGCCCCGGGCGGACGCTGCCGACAATGATGCCAACCTTGGTCATTTCTGTTCTCATGCGAATAACCGTAGAAGCCATATATGAGTAAACCAATGCGCCCAATGCTTGTCTTTATACGCGAGAATCTACGACCATGGATGTCCTGAGCGATGTGGTCGCCCTCATGCGTACCGGCCGGCCGATCTCCGCCCGCATCTCCTGGCGCTCCCCGTGGGGCCGCGTCTTCCCCGCATCGCCCGGGTCGGCGACCTTCCAGGTGGTGCTTCGCGGATCCTGCTGGCTCATCCCGCCCGGCGGCGCCCCCATCCCCCTGAGCGTGGGCGACGTGGTCTTCCTCCCGCACGGCGACGGCTACGGCCTGACCGACGACCCCGACGGACCCCTCGCGGCATCGGACTGCGGCCCGCACGAGGACCCCGGCCTGTTCACCACGGCCACCCTTGGCGGCACGGGCGCCGAGACGGTCACCCTGTGCTGCGGCTACTACCTCGCCCCCGGCAGGACCCACCCCACCCTCGCCCAGCTGCCCGAGGTGATCCACCTGCCCACCACACTCGGCCGCCATCCAGAGCTCAGGGCCACCCTGGAACTGCTCGCGGGCGAGATCGACAACCCGCGCCTGGGCGCAGACACCCTCGTCACATCCCTGCTGGACATGGTCCAGCTCTACATCCTGCGCGCCTGGTACGCCGAGCAGGCCGCGGCCGTCACCAAGACCGGATGGGCGGCCGCCCTGGCCGACCCCGCCATCAGCCGGGCCCTCGACGTCATCCACCGCGCCCCCGCCGACCACTGGACCCTCGAATCGCTCGCCTCCACAGCAGGGCTCTCCCGCGCCGGATTCGCCCGCCGCTTCACCACCCTCGTCGGCCGCCCACCCCTGGCCTACGTGACCTGGTGGCGCCTGATGACCGCGGCCCGCATGCTGCGCGAGACCGACGCCTCGGTGGGCGAGGTGGCCTCCAAGATCGGGTACGGCTCCGAGTTCGCCTTCGGCAACGCCTTCAAACGCGAGTACGGCATAGCCCCAGGCAGATACCGCCGCCAAACCTGCGAAGAGACCGCCACCCAACACAACCGCGCCAGCCGTACCGTCTAGCCACGGCCTGACGGGATCAGGCGGCGAACTTGTCGAGCGACCCGCAACAGGCCACCGTACCGAGAGCTCTGCGACACCGGCGCCCATGTGGAACTGCCAGAGTCCCGCCGCCTGCTGCCGGCGGAGTGCCGTCGCGGCATCGACGAGTTCGAGGTCGCCGACCGCCTGCACGCCCTGCTCCGGCTGGTGCCCGACAGCCGTTTCGCCGTCCTGCATCGCACGGCGACTCGAGCGCTCCACTGGCGGATGGTCGCGCAGGCCAGAGCCGCACTCGTGGACGGCGGGCTCCCCCTCGCGCTCGACGCCCTGGCCCGGCTGGTCGGCTACTCCCCCGATCACCTGAGCCGAGTGTTCCACGAGGTCGCTGGTATGACGCTTGGCGATATTGGCCCCACCCTGGCCGGTTGGTTTGGGGATAGGGAGGTCGGATCGGCAGACTCCGGTTATGGCCGTCACGCAACAGCTCGCCCGAGTCTCAGCTGGGGAACTCGTCGAGGTTCATCCGCTGCCCGATTGGCTGGAGCGGATCCTGTCGTTCGAGGCGGGTGCGCCGGGCGATTACTTGGATCTGGACTGGGCGGGGCCGCCGCTGCTGCGGGTGTGCGAACACCTCGATCCTGGCTCCGCCGCCTTGGACGCGGTGAGACGGGCGCTGGATGGTGAGGTGCAGATCGGTATCGGGGAGTACGAGCCGGTGATGGCCCTGAGCGCAACAGCCGTCGCGGATGTCGTGCGGGGACTGCGCGTCGTGGATGTGCGGGCGTTGCAGGCAGCGTTGGCTGATGATCTGGCGGATGCGAGTGGACTGATCGGGTCAGGGTTCGACGGTGATCCAGGCGAGTATCTGGCTGGTCATTTCAGCGCTCTTCGGGACTTCTATGAGGGGGCAGCGCTACGCGGGCTCGCGGTCGTCGTGTGGTGGGATTGAGGGGTCAGGATGGGTCCGCTGCCAATTGTGCTCGAGTTTGGGCGAGCCAGCCGAGCACGTACGGCAAGCCCGCGCCACAGCGGCAGTGCTGCCGATAGCCGGGCGTTGATCGTCGGCGGATGCGACCCGCGTGGGCGTGCGAGGGTGGCCAAGAACCCCACAAGCCTCGGGTACGGCTGTCGCCGCTTCGATCAGCACGCCCCGAGGGTCCTCGACCTCCATAACCATCGCATCCGATGCAGTCGTCGAAGCCGCCGTCGCCGAGCGCCACCACGGCGTCCGCATCGCTGATCGGCGCCACGGCGTGCGAGTGGCCAAGGGCGACCCTGGCACGTTGGGGGTCAGGGGCCGCCAGCGCGGGAGGGGCGGCTTCTTGGGCCACCGTCGCAGGTGACGGCCCGCAGGTCAGGGCCCGATGAGCAGATCAAGGGCTCTTCTGCTACTGGACCTGGAACGTGGCTGAGGCCGGAGCTGGGATCGCAAGATCCAGTCCTTGGACAGCCTGGCTTCCGGCGACCATCCGGCTGGCCGGTCAGCGGACGACGTGTCGGTTACGTCAATCGGTTGTGCTGGCGTGTACGGCGATGATGCGCCAGCCGTACTCCTCGCCGTACAGCCACGTACGGGTGTAGCGCATCCTGGCCGCGAACGGCGCACCTGAGATGGTCCCTTCGACGGTGCCGAGAAACCACGTCACCCCCGTGCGCCCATCGGCGAGCACGGTCAACTCCTCCTCGGCCACCTTCGTCACCACCTGCGCCCGGGTGCGGTGCAACTCCAGGTCGTCCGCCTTGGTCGCGACGTTCGCGCCGAAGGTGAAGATCAGCCGATCGTCCAGCAGCCGATCCAGCGCCTCGACATCCCCGGCCAGCTGCGCGGCCTGGAGTCGGTGCTCGGCGTCCCGCAAGTCTTCCATCATGATGCCCACCCTCCCAGCCGGCGCCGAAGCCGCGCCAGGACGTTCACGCTCGGCTGATCTTGGCACCCCGATCGTGGGAGATCAGTGCTCGGTGGACCCCACCGAGCACTGATCTCCCATACCCAAAGCACCAACCGCCCCCACCGCCTCACTGCCTGTGATGAAGTGGTGGCACCCCGCCAGCCCCGTCTCTCCCTCTCTTCAGGAGCACCGTGGCCGACCTGTCCGTAGCCGCCCGGCTCTATCTGGCCGTCGTGGTCACCGCCGCGCTGACCGTGCTCGGCTGGGCCTGGCTCTCCGGTGAAATCATCGCCGTGAACTGGGGTTACGTCACGATCTGGGTCCTGCTCTTCCACTACTGCGAGGTCAACTCGGCCCAGTTGACCGTCCAGCACACCCGTACCTCCATGAGCTACGCCGTCTGCGTGGCTGCGGCTGCCCTGTTCGGGCCCGGCGTCGCGGTGCTCATCGGGCTCAGCGCCGTGGCATCGCTCCAGCCGGACCTGCCACCCACCAAACGTGTATTCAACGGCACCCAGTTCGCCCTATCGGGCTTCGCCGCCGGTCTGGCGTTCGACAAGCTGGACCCAGGGTGGACCGGGGCCATGACCCTCCGCACGTATCTGGCCTTCGGCGTGGCACTGGCAGCCTTCGTGGCCGTCAATCTCGCCCTGGTCAGCGGCATCCTCCTCCTCAGCCGCCAGGCCACGGTGCGCCAGCTACGACGGGAGGTCCGGCACCTGGCCCTGCCCACCCTCGGCAACGGCTCCTTCGGCCTGCTCCTCATCGGCCTCTGGCCCAGCATCGGACCGTACACGGCCCTGCTGGTACTCATCCCCTTGATCACAGCCCACTGGGTTCTGGGCGTGGCACATGCGGAGAGCACGGCATACGAAGCCGCCCTCGCGGCCCTCTGCCAGGCCGTCGAGACCAAGGACCCCTCGACCCGCGGCCACTGCGTCCGCGTCAGCCACGGCGTGGTGATGATCGCCGAACAGCTGGCACTGGCACCCAGCCGCGTCAACGCCCTGCGCTACGCCGGCCTCGTGCACGACATCGGCAAGACGGCCGTACCCACCGCCGTGCTCCAGAAGCCCGGCCCTCCCACCGACGAAGAGTGGACCGCCCTCCAACTCCACCCGCTGCACGGCCGCCAGCTCATCCAGGACATCACCTTCCTGCAGGAGGCCCTGGGCGGCGTCACGCACCACCACGAACGCCTCGACGGCACCGGCTATCCATCCGGCCTGGTGGGTGAAGAGATCCCCGAGTTCGCCCGCATCATAGCCGTGGCCGACTTCTTCGACGCCGTCACCTCGGATCGCGTCTACCGACAGGCGTGGTCACGAGAGAAGGCCGTCAACGAGCTCCAAAAACGCGCCGGTACCGACTTCGAGCCCAGGATCGTAGCGGCGTTCCTGGAGAGGCTGGAGACGAGGCCAAGCTAGCCCCAGTCCGGATCAGGCGATCCGGTAGGCGCGGATCACCGTCTGCTCCACCCCGTCGGCAGTGGCGCGCAGCGAGACCCACCCCTCGCCCTTGGGATGGTCGACCAGCGCCTTCCCGCCCGCGACCAGCACCCTGCGCCAGGTCACGCCGTCGTCGAAGGACACCTCGACGCTCTCCAGCCTCGACGCGGAAACCGGCACTGGGAAGAGCCGCCCCGCCGGAGCGGTGTTGGTGGCGTCCAGCGCGGGCGAGAAGCGCACGTCCGCCAGCCGTACCGCGCCCTGCCCCTGCTCGGAGCGGAACGTCCAGACCGTGTGCGTCCGGGTGGACAGCGGCCCCGGCCGCCGCGCGTCGACCACGAGCCGGTAGTCAGCGCCCTGCTGCGGCACGAGGAAGTCCGCGCGGGGCGTCGTGGCCTCGCCGACCTGCCCGCCGTCGCGGTACAGCGTCATCCGCACGTCCGCGGTCCTGGGGTAGCCGGTCCTGCCCGCGCCGTCGGTGTAGAGCGGCAGGTCGGCGCTCAGCACATCGCCGTCACGTTCGAGGCCGGCGCCCGAGGGCGCGAAGACGCCGCGGTTCCAGCGCTCGGTGACGGTGCGCCCGGCGCGGTAGGTGGCGTAGCCGGAGGTGTACATGATGTCCTCGTCCCACAACACGTGTTGCCAGCGGATGCCGTCGTCGACGTTGAGGTACTCCTTCATCTCGTACGGCGCGGCGAACGTGTAGGGCTCCAGCGACGAGAACATGTAGCCGTCCTTCGGCTGGGCGTGGGCGGCGGCCTTCAGCTCGTGGCCGGGCGTGGCCTGCGCGTAGTCGCCGCGTACCTCGGCCAGCTCCCGCTGCTTCACGTTCCTGCTGAAACCGGTGACCATGCCGCCCGGCCGCAGGTAGGCAAGCCGGTAGACCGCGCCGGGCGCAGACCAGTCCCCCGCGACCTTGGTGAGCGTGTCGGGATAGGCGCGGTCGGGACCGGCCTGCGCGGTGAACATGCGCTCGAACGCGTACCCGACGAAGCCCGAGCTGTAGAGGAGCCCGTCGGACGCCTTGAACCGGAAGGCGACCTCACCGGCGAGCTGCACGGCGTCCGCGCGCGGCGGTCTGAGGTCGATCGGCTTGGCCGTACGAGCGTCGAGAGTGAGGGTCTGCGCGCGGTCGAGGTCGAGGCCGGGGTGCAGCAGCTGCGCGACCCCGTCGTCGCCGACGATGTGGGCCCTGACCATCCACCGGCCCTTGGGCAGGCGCAGCGTGAGCGAGCCGGTGCCCTCGGCGTCCTCCCACCAGATCTCCGGCTCGTGGGCGTCCAGCCGGAACAGCGAGAAGAAGTACATCGAGGCCTTCTTGCCGTCGCGGCCGACGAGGTCGAGGGTCAAGTCGTAGCTTTCCCGCTCCTTGTCGACGCCGACCGGCGTGACCACCCGGACGCCGGGGCCGGTGGCGACGACCTGGCCGCCGAGCAGGCCGTCCGGCCCCGTCCGCGTGTCGACGGTGACGCTCGCCCCGGCCTGGCCGCCCGCCGGCACGCGCAGCGTGCGCGGGCTGATCTCGAAGGGCCCGGTCAGCTCCAGCGTGACCGGCTCGGCCAGCGGGTTGGTGTAGACGATCGTCTTGGTCTCCGGCTTGTCGTCCTGGTGCGGCCACGAGCGCATGCCGAAGCTGAGCACCGGCGGCTGGGCGGTGAGCTGCTGCGTGGTCGCGCGGTCGGCGTCCACGCGCCCGGCGCCCTGGGTGAACACGTTGACGTCGGCGGCGGGCGCGGCCGAGCCCATGAGCACGGCCTTGAGCCGCTCGGCCGTCCAGTCCTGGTGCATCCCCGCGACGAGCGCCGCGACGCCGGCCACGTGCGGGGTGGCCATGGAGGTGCCGCTGAAGGCCACGTGCGTGCCCGTGCCAGGGCTGTCCTTGCTCCTGGCGGCGACGATCTGCACGCCCGGCGCGGTGATCTCGGGCTTGAGTCCCGAGTCGCCGACCCTGGGGCCACGGCTGGAGAAGGCTGCGGGGCGGTCCTGCCGGTCCACGGCCCCCACGGCGAGCGCCGCGTCGGCGCTGGCGGGCGAGCCGACGGTGCGCTCCTCGCCCATGTTGCCCGCGGCCACCACGAAGAGCGTGCCGTGGCGCTCGGTGAGGGTCTGGATCGCCTGCTCCAGCGGGTCGAGCCCGGGACTGTCCGGTCCGCTGACGCTCATGTTCACCACCCGCGCGCCTTGGTCGACGGCCCACTGCATCCCGGCCAGCAGGGCGGACTCCGGGCACCAGCCCGCGCAGACCTTGCCGTCCAGGAGGGTCGCCCCGGGCGCGACGCCGTGCGCGCCCGCGATGGTGGCGGCGACGTGCGTACCGTGTCCCGCGACGTCGCGGCCGTCGCCGCCCTCGGTGAAGACGGCCTTGGCCGCGACCTTGCCGGTCAGGTCGGGGTGGGTGGCGTCGATGCCGGAGTCCAGCACCGCCACCTTGACCCCGGCCCCCGTCTGCCCGCGCTGCCAGGCGGCGGGGGCGCCGATCTGCTTGGTGCTGCGGTCGAGCTGGGGCTTGCGCAAGCCGTCCAGCCAGATCTTGCCGCCGCCCGCCTGAATCCCCTTCCAGAACGCAGCAGCGTCCTTCTTTTCCTCCCGTACGGCGGAGCCGCCCATGGCCGGCAGCGCCGTACCCTTCGCGAACCCGGCGCTCCCGGTGACCAGCAGCGGCAGGGTGTCGCGGTGAGCGTCGTCGTAACCGAACTCCAGCAGCGTCGTGACGTCGAACAGCCGGGGGTCGAGCCGCCCGGCCCGCAGCAGCGGGAAGGCGTCGCTGGGGATCACCCGCAGCCTGCCTCTCCCCTCGTCGGTGCTGAAGAAGACGTCCTGCCTGCCCGGTCCTGCCTTGACGACGGCTCCGCCCGAGGTGACGGTGACGGTGTCGCCGGTGATCAGGGTGACGCTGCGGCCGGACACCGGCGGTGCGCCCTGCGGCACGGCCAGGGTTCCCGCCACCAAGAGCGCGGTGATCAAAGTCTGCATACGTTCTATTCGCAGATGACCGCGATCCGGTTCCCACCGTTATGTCATCGGGCGATGGTGATCTCCACGCGGCGGTTGCGTGCCCGGCCCTTGGGGTTGTCCACCACCTTGCCCTCGCGGGTCACCGTGTTCGGCGCGACCGGCTTGGCCGCGCCGTGCCCGGCCGCCACGAGCGTGATCCCGCTACCGGCCAGCAACGGTTCCAGCGCGGTCCGTACGGCCTCGGCCCGGCGCCGCGACAGTGCGGCGTTGTAGGCGTCGCCGCCCTTGGCGTCGGTGTGGCCGTCGATGGCTACCTGCTTGCCCGCCGCCCTTTCCTTCAGCAGCACGGCGGCCTGCTCGATGCGGGTGCGCGCCTTGGCCGTCAGGTCCGCCTTGTCGAAGGCGAACAGCACGTCGGCGGCCAGCGTGATGCGCCGGTCGGCGTCGATCAGCGACAGGTCCAGCGCCGCGACCGGCAGTTCGAGATCAACGATCGGCGCCACCAGGTCGACGATCGGCGCGCCGGCCACGGACGCAGGATCGGGCGGCGTCGGCGTCGGGTCGAGCAGTCCGGCGGTCAGGACCGCCGCCAGGCTAAGTGAGCGGAACACCGGCGAACGTCCCAGCGAGGGGGATGTGGACGTCGACCGTCGTGACGTCTTCCGGCGGCGCGGCGAACGACGCGGTGAAGACGATCTTCTGGCCGGTGTTGATCGCGATGCTCTCGGTGTTGCCCGTGCACACGCAGGCGCCTTGGCTGTCCTTGGCGACCAGGTGCTTCTTGGCGTTCTTCCGGTCGATCAGGTAGACGCCGTCGGCGTCCGGGGTGTCGCTGGGCACGGCGGAGAAGGCGTCACCGACGGTCCAGCCGAAGGCGCGGTCGTGCTCGGTGACGGTGACCGCGTAGTTGACCGTCACCAGCTTCCCCTCACGGTCGGCGGCGAGCAGGTCGATCTTGAGCTTGTAGTACTGGTCGGCAGCCGCCGTCCGACTGGCGAGGATCTGGTCCGAGGGCAGCGGCGTGGGCGCTGGCTGGGAGGCGGGCTGGGTGGTGGCGGGCTTGGATACTGGGTCCGGGGATGGGCCGAGCTGGCATCCAGTGGCCAGAAGGAGAGCCGCCCCCGCGACGACGATCTTCATCGGGCTCATGGGTCCGGAATTATAGCTAGACGGCGCAATTAGTCCAGAATTAGCGGTTTCTGGCTGACGTCGCACTCGTGGCAATGACGCTGCTGGCCATCGCTGTACAGGCCAGCGGCAAGACTGGAACCGCGCACAGTTGGCGGTGGCCCGAGTCCTCAACCCCCGAGGCTGTGGATGATCGGGCAGGGTTGGCCAGGATCTGGTCGATGGCCTGGGTTCGGGTGGTGGCGCAGTACGGAGGACATGGGCCGGCTGCACGGAATCGCCGTAGTCGTCGACGCTGCGCGATGGCCGAGGCGGGCCGTACCGCGGGAACGCCTTGATTCGCGAGCCATTGAGCGACCCGCGGCTCGCGCCGGACCTGAGGGAGAGCGGCCAGTCCCCTGGCCGCGCGCGCAACCAACCGCTTCTCGGGCAACCGGATCACCGTGTTGTCGCCCAATGGTCCCAGCAGGGTGGCATCCGACAAATTGGGCCCAACATCCGCATCGCTGATCGGGGCCGCGGACGCGCCGGTACCGACCTCGAGCCCCGGACCGTAGCGGCCTCGAGCACCGTTGACCTCGGTGCTTTCCGTTGTACGTTCGCCACTATGGGCTACGTCTATTGCGGCCTTGTCCTGGTTCTCGGCGTGTTCGCTGCGGTGTTGGGGCGGCGGCGGACTCGGGGCGGGCTGCACCTGCTGCGGAGCGGGATCCGGGTCCTGGGAACGGCGATCGACCTGACCCTGGCCTCTGCGGACGACACACGCAAACCCAACCACCATGTCACCCTGAAGTTCGTCACGCGCGACGGGCAGGCGTGGGTGACACGGTCCCCTGTGCTGATGCGGGCCGAGCACGTACGGCTGGGCGTGGAGATTACGGTCATCTACGACCGGGCCGACCCGCGCAACGTGCGCATCGCCTCCTGGCCGGGGCTCGGCATCGGCGGCGGCCAGTTCGTCTACTTGCTCGGCGTCACGCTGACGATCGTCGCGCTGGTCGGCGCCCTTGTGATTCTCTTGGGCTAGTAGGGATCTCTTCAGATCGCGAAGCTCCGCCCCGGCATTGGTCCGCGTCAGACGCGCGCTGCGGTCGCATCCCTGGCGCTCGTGCTCAGCCAGAGGCGGTTGTCGCTGCTCTCGCCTCCGCCCCGCTGGCTGCGGACGATCAGGCGGTGTGCGTCGTTTCTTGGTCAGTTTCGGCGATCGGAGCGACCGGTGTGTTCCACCTGCTGGATGTCGAGGTCCCCGCCGCCGCCGCGCCAGCTGACCTTCCAGCGAAGCGGACGGCGGGGCTGCTCGGCGAGCAGGTCGACAACCAGCTCGCCGAGTCAGACGTTCCAGGGAGATTGTTCGCCCGGGAACGAGCTGTGCAGGGAGGGGAACATCACGCGCGAGCCGTACGGCATGCTCTGCCGCCCATCGGGCTCGGCGACAGCCGAGCTGTGCTGGGGGCTCCGCGCTGGGGAAGGGGAAGGGCGACGCCTGACAGGGCATCCGGCACGAGCTGGGGCTGATCACCTACCAGCACGTTCATCCCATCGAACCGGGAGGCGTCCGGCCTCATCGCGAATCAGCGGTAGCCGGGCCACGCTGATCCCTGGATCAGCCTTCGATGGCCTTGAGGCCGGCGTTGGCGATGGCCTCGTCGATGTCGCCGCTGGAGGCGCCGCCGACGCCGATGCCGGCGATGGGCGAGGTGCCGTCGGTGACCGGGACTCCGCCGGCCAGCAGCAGGGTGCCGGGGATGGCGGCCAGGGCCTGGTTCTTGGCCAGGGCGCTGGTGGCCTGGCCGAAGGACACGGCGGTGAACGCCTTGCGCTTGGCCGACTCCTCCGTCTGCGGGCCCGCGCCGTCACCCTTGACGATCAGGCGGGTGGCGCCGGAGCGATCCACGATGGCGATGGTGACGCGCTGCTTCTGCTTGACGGCTTCCTTCTGGGCCCCGTCGGCGACCTTCAGCAGGGCCTCGGCCGACAGCACGTTGGCCTGAACGGTGTTGGCGGGAGCGGCGGCGGCCTGAGCGGCCTGGGCGGTGAAGCCGCCGACGAGGGCGAGTCCGGCGATGGCGGCGGTAGCGGTAGCAAGGCGGAGCTTCATGATGTTTCTCCAGGTCAGTGGCGTTGCTTACGTCCTCAACAATGCCGTCTGGGAACGGCCACGCCATCGGGAGAGCGATCGACTCCGTGGAGAGAAAGGGTTGAGCGCCGGGTCAACCGATCGGTTGATGCGAGACGCCCCGGACCACGTCGGCAGCATCCTTAGGCATCAGCCAACCGCGGGCGAAGCAACGCAACCCACCGTCGCCCGGAACGGGGACGGCGGGCCGCGTGTCGTCCTCAGCGCTGCCCAGGCCGAGCATGCGCTCCTCGGGTCAGAAGCGGAAGCGGGTCAGGCCGCCCGGCTCCGCCGCCCAGGCCACTGTCGCCGAGCGGGGCTCGATGCGGTACACGTTCCACGGCGGCGGGCCTAGCGCCGGTGCGTTGAACGGGGCCGTGATGCCTGAGCCGGTCTCGTCGGGCTCCGCAGGCCATCCCTGGTCCGCCCACGCCTTGGCGAGGCGCGCCACCGCGCCCGGCTCGGTTACCCGCGCCGCGTCACCCTCGATCACCACGTCCGCGTCGCTGATCGACACCGCGACCGAGCACCGCGGATCGCGGGCGACGTTGCGTCCCTTGCGGGTGTCCGCGCCCGTCTGGAACCAGAAAGCGCCGTCCACCCACAGAGCACCGACCGCGGTCACATGCGGGCTGCCGTCCTCGTTGAGGGTGCACAGCCACGTCGTCCTGGAGTTGTGCGCCTCCGGTCGCGGCGCCGATCCGGCATCGAGCTTCTCGACAACGGCGGCCCAATCCACCGGTGGCAGGCCCTCCGCCTCACCCAGATTGATGGTCTCCATGCTCCGAACCTAGCTGCCCGGACCCTCCCGGGAAGCGCAATCCGGCGTTCCACCGGGCGGCGATGTCGGCGGCATGGGTGAAGTGGGCGGCGGCCTCGTCGTCGTGACAGAGGAAGGCGGCCAGCTCGCCCAGGGTACGGACGCTCGTGGCGTCCGTACCCTGGCGGCGCGCGAGCAGCGTCGCGTAGATCCCCTCGGCCGTTCGGCGACATGGTCAGCGTCCTTGCCCACGATGGGGGCGCGGCCGCGGCGTTCGGCATTCACGGCCTGACCTCGGCGCTGATCGCGGTCACGGGGTTGCTGACCCTCCGCGAGACCAGCAGGGCGCACAAGGCTCAAGGCCGCCATCCCAGCGCCCGCCTCGCAGCCCGCCTGACAACAATGACCTGTACGGTGTCCCGACACTCCCGCCACCGCCCGCTTGCTCAGCGGCGGCTCGTGGACATCAGACCGGGCCTTCGACGTCGTGACCCACCTCCACGCGAGGACCTCCAAGGGCAGGGCGGATCTTGGACTGGGCACAGCGCGTACCCTGCTGAGGTGGAGGCTCCGCTGTGGAGTCGCCCACCCCCATCGACGATTGCCGAGCATGCGCCCCTTTCAGATCGACGTGCCGGAGCACGTACTCGCCGACCTGCGGGCCCGCCTGTCCCGCACCCGGTTCGCCACGCCCTCGGACCGCACCCGGTGGAACGCCGGAACCGACCCGACAGACCTGCGCGCCCTGGTGGAGCACTGGGCGGACGGCTTCGACTGGCGCCGGGTCGAGGCCAGGTTGAACGCGTACCCGCACTACCTGGCCGACATCGACGGCCAGCGCGTGCACTTCGTCCACATCAAGTCCGCGCGACGCGGCGCGTTGCCGTTGGTGCTCACCCACGGGTGGCCGAGCTGCTTCGTGGAGATGCTGGCGGTGGCCGACCGGCTGGCCGCCGACTTCGACGTGGTCATCCCCTCACTGCCGGGCTTCGCCTACTCCCAGGCGCCCGACGAACCCTTCACCGGGCGCCGGATCGCTGAGACCTGGCAGCACCTGATGACCACGACCCTCGGCTACCAGCGGTACGGTGCGTTCGGCGGCGACATCGGCGGCAGCGTCACCCAGTGGCTCGGCGCCCTGTATCCGGCCAGCGTGGCCGGAATCCACATGACCTCCGGCAGCCTCACCGCCGGCATCGACCCTTCGGCACTGAACCCGGACGAGCTGGCCTACCTGGACGCCGAACGCGCCTATGACGCCCGGGACGGCGGCTACAGCGCGATCATGAGCACCCGCCCGGACACGATCGCCGCGGCGCTGACCGACTCACCGGCGGGACTGCTGGCCTGGATCGCCGACAAGTACCGCGACTGGAGCGACTGCGGCGGCAACCTCAATACCCGGTGGGAGGCCGACGACCTCCTCACCGTGGCCACCCTCTACTGGACCACCGACAGCATCGGCTCCTCCTTCCGCCCGTATTACGACCACCCCCACTCCGGCCCCCGTCCGCCGATCACGGTCCCGACCGCCATCACCCTGAGCCACGAACCCCTGATGGCGGGCTTCCCCCAAAGCCTGGCCCAACGCGCCTTCCCCAACCTGCGGCACTTCGCCCGCCCGGAGCGCGGCGGACACTTCATGTCCCACGAGGAACCGGACTACCTGGCAGAACAGCTCCAGACCTTCTTCCGACCACTGACCTGATCCCAGGGCCGGCACCTGGCCAGATCCGCAGGTGGGATGGGGTCCGGCGGCCCAAACCAGGAGAGGACTCGAGCTCGCCACCGGTGTCAGGTGAAGAAGCCTCGAAGTTCGGCGGCGACCCGTTCCGGGTCGCCGCCCTTGTCGGCGTTCCAGGGTCCTGCGTGGCCGAGGCCGGCGAGTTCCGTACGGCGGGAGCGCGGCAGCACGCGTTCCAGCGCGTCGAGGGCGGCCCTCTGGAAGGCGGGGCTCTTGGAACCGCCGAGCAGGAGCACCTCGGTCCGCAGGCCGCGGAAGTCGTCCAGCAGGTCGTGGGTCTCGATGAGCAGCCGTGCGTCGTGGCGCAGGGTGGGGGCCAGGTCGCGCAAAGGTATGTAGCCGCCCGCACCGTCCCGGTCCTCCTTGCGCATCACCCGGTCGGTGAGGAGCTCGAGCAGCCGTCTGGGAACGTACGAGAAGAAGCTCGGGCCCATCTGGGCGCCCAGCATGGCGGTGGTGAGCGCAGCTGAGGTCCTGCCCTGGGCGAGTTCGCGCTCGAACCGCGGCACCCACCCGGTCGGCGCGGTCGACAGGCCGGGCTCGTAGACCGCGAGCTTGCGTACGGCGGGCAAGGTGAGTGCCGCCTGGAGGGCGATGAGGCCGCCGGTGCTCAGCCCGAACAGGTTGGTGGCGCCGGTCGCCGCGAGAACGGCGTCGAGGTCCTGCACGTCCTGCAGAAGATGATCGTCCTCGCGCCAGGGTCCGCTCATGCCGTGCCCCCGCCGGTCAGGCAGGTGCACGGTGAAAGCGTCGGCCAGTGCCCTGGCCTGCTCGAGATGGTTGTGGCTCGATCCCATGCCGCCGTGGGAGATCACCAGACCCGGACCGTGTCCGAGCGTCAGGTAGCCGATGGTGGTGCCGTCGGCGGACGTCACCTGGGCGTTGCTCATCGTGTCCTCGCTCCAGTACGTGGTGGTCGTGCCACATGCCGAGGTCGGGAAAGGTCTGGCTGGTCAGCAGCTCGGCGATCTCGTCGCGGCCAGTACGGCGAGCGCCATCAGATTGCCGACCTTCCGGCGGTTCGCCATCAGCACTCCCCGAATTCGAGTATCCGATCTCGAATATACAGCGCCGAGGGCAGGGGCGAGATTTCACGCCAAGCCCCCCGAACGTCGACATGCCGGATATGATCTTCACCGGTCTTCGTCGTGGAGGAAGCGATGGAGTTCAGGCTTCTCGGCCCGGTGCAGGTGTGGGCCGACGACCGGCAGGTGTCCCTGGGCGGCCACAAGCCGCGCGCGGTCCTTGCCGCCCTCCTGCTCGGCGAGGGCCGGGTGGTGACCGCCGCCAAGCTCGTGGACGCGGTCTGGGGCGAGGACCCCCCGGAGACCGCCCGCGCGGTGATCCAGACCTACGTCTCGGGGCTCCGCCGTACTCTCGCCCAGGCAGGGCTGCCCGGCCTGATCACCTCGAACGCCACCGGCTACGTCATGAACGTCTCGCCGGCCGCGGTCGACCGCAACGTCTTCGACCGGCTCGTGGCCGAAGGGCGCCGGGCCGTCGCCGCGGGACTGCACCGCCAGGGGCTCCAGGAGTTCCGCGACGGGCTCGCCCTCTGGCACGGGCCCGCGCTGGGCGGCATCGGAGAGTCCTTCCTCCGCTCGGAGGCCGCGCAACTGGAGGAGTCGCGCGTCGCCGTGATCGAGGATCGGATCGCCGTGGAGCTCGCGCTCGGCGGCGCGGACCAGCTCGTCGGCGAGCTGACCTCCCTCATCGGCCACTACCCGACCAGGGAACGGCTCCGCTGCCACCTGATGGTCACCCTCTACCGGACCGGGCGGCAGGCGGAGGCGCTGGCCGCCTACCGGGAGGCGCGGCAGGTGCTGATCGAGGAGTTCGGCGTCGAGCCGGGTCCCGAGCTGGCCGGGGTGCACGAGTCGATCCTCCGCTCGGACGACTCCAGGCTCCTGCCCAAGGAGAGCGTGACGGTCACGACGGCGCAGGTGCCCCGGATCGTCCCGGCGCAGTTGCCGCCCGCGCTGGCCGGTTTCGCCGGGCGCGGCAGCGAGTGCAGCGAACTCGAAGCCCTGCTGTCCGCCGATGCCGACGAGAGCCGGGCCTGCGTCATCACCGGGCCCGGCGGGATGGGGAAGTCGACCCTGGCGGTGCAGATCGCGCACCGCCTGGCGGAGCGGTACCCGGACGGCAGGCTCTATGTCGATCTGCGGGGCATGACGGCGAATCCGGCCCAGCCGGAGGAGGTGCTGGGGCAGTTCCTCCGCGCCCTGGGGACGGCACCGGCCGAGCTGCCGTCGGCGATGGAGGAGCGGACAGCGCTGTACCGCTCGCTCCTGGTGGGGCGCCGCATGCTGATCGTCCTGGACAACGCCGCTGCCGAGACGCAGATCCGTCCCCTGCTTCCCGCGGACCCCCGGTCCGCGGTGGTGATCACTTCCCGCAACCGGCTCGCCGGGCTCGCCGGCGCCGCAGTGGTCGAGCTCGCCCTCCTCTCCCCCGACGAGGCGCTGACCATGCTGGGGCGCATCACGGGAACGGAGCGGGTCGAGGACGATCCAGAAGCCGCCCGCATGCTCATCGAACAGTGCGGTCACCTGCCGCTGGCCATCCGGATCGCGGGGGCCAGGCTGGCCACGCGACGCAGGTGGCCGCTGCGGTTGCTGGCCGACCGCCTCGCCGACGAGCGGCGCAGGCTGGACGAGCTCAAGGTCGGCGACCAGGAGGTGCGGGCCAGCATCGAGCTCAGTTATCGCGGGCTCGACCCGCGTGGCAAGGTGGCGCTGCGCCGCGCCGGCCTGCTCGGCCTGCCGGACTTCCCCGCCCGGATCATGGCGGCCGCGTTGGAGACCACCCTCGACGAGGCGGAGGAGATCCTGGAGGGGCTCGTCGACGCCCAGCTCGTCGACTTCTCCGGCGTCGACGGGCTGGGCGACATCCGCTACCGGCTGCACGACCTCATCCGGTTGTTCGCGGCCGAGCGCGCCGAGGCCGAGGAGACGCCCGACGATCGGGTCGCCGTGCTGACCCGGGTGCTGGAACAGTGGCTGTGGCTGATCGAGCGGAGTGGCCGCTCCTCCTCGTCCTGGGCCGCCTCGCGGGAGCGCCGCCCCGGGGCGCCGCCGCTGGACGCGGAGGCGGCCGCGGCCATCCTGGCCAATCCGCGGGCCTGGTTCGAAGCCGAGCAGACCGCGCTGGTCGTGGGGGTCGAGCGCGCCGCTGCCATGAACCTGCACGAGCTCGCGGGCGAGCTCGCCTCGGCCCTGTGCGGATCGGCCTTCGCTGCGAACAACCTGTTCGAGGCGTGGACGCGGACCCACACCGCCGCGCTCGCTGCGGCCCGCCGTGCGAGCGACTCCCGAGCGGAGGCACGGCTGCTCGCCGAGTGGGGGCAGCTCAGATACGAGCAGGACCGCTATGCGGAGTCGCGCGAGTACTTCAGCCAGGCCCTGACCATGTTCCGCGAGGCCGGCGACCCGGACGGCGAGTCGGCGGCTCTGGTCATGTTGGGTACGGCGTGCCGGGAGCAGGGCTACCTCCCCGAGGCCCTGCACTTCCTGGCGCGGGCGGAGCTGCTGTCGGGCGACGACATGCTGCTCGGGAACGCGAAACGGCTGATCGGGTACGTGCACCTGGAGAGGGGCGACTACGACGCGGCGTGGGCGAGCATCACCGACGCGCTGGCGATCTACCGCAAGATCGGCAGCGCCCGCGGCGAGGCGCTGGCACAGCGCACCGCCTCGCTCTTCCACCGCGCCCGTGGCGAAGCGGTCCTGGCCGAGGAGACGGGACGGCTGGCGCTGGAAGGGTTCCGGCACGTCGGTGACCGGCTGCTGGAGTCGTACGCCTGCCGTACCTGGGCCAAGGCTCTGCTCCGGCTCGGGCGGCACGCCGAGGCGGAGCGGGCTCTCGACGAGGTGCTCGTCGTGTCGCGGGAGCTCGGCGATCGCTGGGGTGAGGCCCTGACCCTGCGCACCCTGGGCGAACTGCACCTGGCCGCAGGACGCCTGGACGACGCCCGGCGCCACCTGGCCGAGTCCCTCGGCCGGTGGACCGCGCTCGACCTTCCACTCCACCGGGCCAGGACCCTCAGGGACCTGGCGGGCGTCCATCGGGCCGACGGCGACGAGGCGGGCGCGCGGGACCTGCTGGCCGAGGCGCGGGAGATCTTCTGCAGGTACGGCTCGCGCGAGTGCGCGGAACTACCGGGGCTGTAGCTCGGCCTACAGATCTCTGAAGCGTGGCTGGAGCACGTGGATGGAGTCTTCACCTGTCAGCGAGATCCCCCTCGCTTCCAGGAGGCTTCCATGTACTCTCGCACGCTCCGCCAGGTTTCCGCCGTCGCCGCCGTCGCCTTGGGCACGGTCGCGATCTCGGCCCTTCCCGCGTTCGCGGTCTCCCGCGACTCCATCGTGTCCGTCGCCAGCGGCGAGCTCGGCAACTCGGCCAGGAACCACGAGTCGCCGATGGGCACCGGCTGCAATTACTACACCGGCGTCTTCCGCACCTGGATTTCCCCTTCTGGATGCCCCGCGAGCGGCGGCGTCCAGTGGCGCAGCAGCGATTGGTGCGCGGACTTCGCCAAGTACGTCTGGAAGAACGCGGGCGTGCCGTACGCCGATGTGGCTGAGGGGAGCAAGGGCATCCTGACCGGCTGGGCCGCCTCCTTCCAGGACTACGGCGTCGAGTACGGCACCTGGCACACCCGCTCCAGCGGCTACACGCCGCAGCCCGGCGACGCCCTCGTCTTCGACGGGAACCAGGACGGCTCCATCGATCACGTCGGCATCGTCCGCTCCTCCGACAGCGGCTCGGTCTACACGATCGAGGGCAATTCCGGCGACAAGGTCCAGGCCAAGTCCTACGCACGGTCGGACGCCCACATCGTCGGCTACAGCGCGCCGGTGGGCGCCGCGCCGCCGTACCAGGACTTCCTCAGCCACGGGGTGACCCCCATCGGGGCCGAGGAGTTCAACGCGGACTTCTCGCACACGGTGGCCGTCGGAGACTTCAACAGGGACGGCGCCCGGGACGTCTACACGTTCAAGCTGCGGAACACCGGCACGGGCAGGCTCGAGCTGCACATACTGAACGGCGCGGCGAACTACTCGAACTACGTGCTCAACGCCGGACTGCCCGTCACGCTCGCCGATGCCGCCAACTTCGGGTTCGCGGTGGGCGACCACAACCGCGACGGCGTGCCCGACCTCTACCTCGTCAAGGAGCGGAACGCCGACAGCGGGCGCGTCGAGGTGCACGTCCTCAACGGCGCGACCAACTACCAGGACTTCCTGCTCCACGCGATCACGCCGCTGACGCTCGGCGACTTCGGCCCCAACTTCAAGACCAGCGTCGGAGCCGGCGACTACAACGGGGACGGCGTGCCCGACCTGTACACGTACAAGACCGCGAACACCGGCACCGGCAACGCGGAGATCCACGTGCTGAACGGCGCGTCCAGCTTCACCACCTTCGCCTTGCACATCGCCAGCGCCCCGCTCACCGCCGGCCTGTCCGGCCAGGCCGTGCAGACGATCCCCGTCGGCGACTTCAACCGCGACGGCTCGCCCGACCTGTTCACCTTCCAGGGCGGCAGCACCGGCACCGGGTCGACCGAGGTGCACATCGTCAACGGCGCGTCCAACTACCAGGACTTCGCGCTCCACGCCGGGACCCCGGTGGGCCAGGGCGAGACGTTCAAGTTCAGCTACGCGATCGGTGACGCGGCCCCCGACCTCTACCTCGTGAAGACCTACGCCACCGACACGGGGAAGGTGGAGGTCCACGTCCTCGGCGGCTGACCTGCCACACCTCCTGGCCGGGGCGACCACGCTCCGGCCAGGAGTTTTCCCCTTTCCGCTTCGAAGGAGGTGTCATGCCGGAACCTGTCCTGCTGTCCGACCATCGGATCAGCGCCATCCCCGTCAGGGAGTGCGGCGAACGCCTGGTGGACCTGCGTACGGTCGACCCTCTGCGGTTGCGCCCGAGCGCGCCCGACGGCCCGTATGTCCAGGTACGGCAGAGCGTCGCGGACCGGCTGGTGACCGCGCAGACGCTGCTCCCCCGCGGCCTGCGGCTGCTGGTCGTCGAGGGATACCGCACCATCGAGCGGCAGGAGGCCGCCTTCTCCGCTCACGTGGCCGGTCTGCATGCCGCCCACCCGGACTGGCCGGCCGACCGCCTGCACCGGAGCGCTGCCCGTTACGTCGCCCCACCTCCCGTCGCCCCGCACCTGGCCGGGGCGGCGGTCGACGTGACGCTCTGCACCGACGAGGGCGTCGAGCTGACGATGGGGACCGAGGTAGGGATCGCCCCCGAGGCCTGCTCTCCGTCCTGCCACACCGCCTCCGCCGCCGTCGGCGTCGAGGCCGGGCGGAACCGGGCCGTCCTGGTGGCGGCGCTGGAGGCGGTGGGGATGGTGAACTACCCCACCCAGTGGTGGCACTGGTCCTTCGGCGACCGGTACTGGGCTTTCTCCTCAGGAGCCCCCGCCGCCCGCTACGACCACGTACAGCCAGCGCCGACCAATTGGACTTCTTAGGGGATCAGCCATGGACCACGGAGAGAGACCCGTCCACGAAGAACCTCGAAAGGCGCATGGCCGCCGCCTCGGCTCAGGTGGTCAAGCGCGAAAGAACTCGGTGAGCACGGGGGCCAGGACCTTGGCGTTGACCGTGTGCTCGCGCACGTCGAGAGTCCGGCGCTCGGCGTACGGCAGGCATCCGGCGATCGCGTCGGCGGCCGGGCCGAAGAAACCGCCAGGAAGACCTGCCATGTGCGGGTCGACGCCCACTCCGGTGGCCACCAGCACCGGCTGTTCGATCGTGGACAGTCGAGTGGCGGGTGGAGGCCCTTCTCCCAGGCATGCGGCGTCGTAGGCCAGCGTGTGTGCGAGCTTCAGCAACTGCGGCCACATCGGCGAGCCTTCCGCCCCGGCGATGTCCTGCTCAGAGGCGCCGGCCAGCCGCATGAACAGCTTCAGCGCCTCGCCGCGCTCCCCCCTGGCGAGGGCGGCGCGCAGCTGCCTGCCGTACGCCTGCCAGGTCTGGACGGCGGTGTCGCCGATCGCATAGGGCACGTCGAACACGGCGATCTTGCCAATGGGAAGTCCGGCCGCCGCCTCCTCCAGCGCGAGCGCACCGCCAGAGGAGGCGCCGAACAGATGCGCCGATCCGCCCGTCGCGCCGATCAACGCCGCCAGATCCTCGATCTCGCGTTCCAGCGCGTACGGCTGCACGTCGCTACTTCCGGCGCGGCCACGGCGGGCGTAGTTGACGGCGGTGAAGTCTTCGGCCAGTTCCTGGGCCAGCGGCCGGTTCTCTGCCCCGTCGTCCAGCCCGCCGCCCACCAGGACGACGACCGGACCGCTGCCGACCTGTTCGTAGGCGATCGACGTACCGTCCCGGGAAATGACCTGCGGCATGGCTTCTCTCCTTTTATAGAAGGAGAGAAGCAGCGTGTCAGGTTCGCGTAGTTATGGAGATCTGTGTGGCATCGCCCGCGCTTTGGATGTCGTGGGTGAGCGCTGGGCCCTGCTGATGGTGCGCGAGCTGGTGTTCGGTCCCAAACGCTTCGTGGATCTGCATCGAGCCGGTTCTGCTGGCACTCGGCCAGTGGGGCAGCTCCATCACCCCGGCGAGCACATCGGCGACCGAGCTGGGCACGGACGCTCTGGCCTTCGCCCTCAAGACCACGTTCGTCCCCGCCGCTGCGGGCGATCTACGTGGCCGCTTCCAGCTGCGTCTCGGACCCGACGCCTTCCACGCCGACGTCGCCGAAGGGCGCCTGCACATCGCCCGAGGCGAGATCTCCGACGCGGCGGCCACGATCACCTGCGCCGTGCGCGTCCTGCAGGACCTGGTGTTCGGCGGGCGGGACCTCGATGACGCCGTGCACGCCGCGGAGGCCGCCATCACCGGCGACGCATCCACCCTGAGGCGCTTCCTGCGCTGCTTTGCGTCCTGACCCCCGGTAAGCGCCTATGGCGAGATCCTGCTGGTGTGCATTCCTCTTCGTTGATCTCCATGACCGTTCTGCTGCCGGTGGTCTTGATCGCCCTCGTCGCCATGGGCGCGGTGGTGGCCTGGCTCGGCCGGCTCGGGCATGGGCGGGCGGTCCTGACCGCCTGCCTGCGGGCGGCCGTCCAGCTCGGCGCGGTCTCGGTGCTGATCGGCTGGGTGGTCGTCCGTGGTGCCGCCACGGCGGGGTTCGTTCTGGTCATGTACGTCGTGGCCGCCCTCACCGCGGGCCGGCGTATCGCGCGAGGCCGCCAGGCGTGGTGGGCGGCCGTGCCGATCGCACTCGGCGCCGGGCCGGTGCTGGCGGTGCTGGTCGTGAGCGGGACGATCTCGCTCGACGGGCTCGTGGTGATCCCGATCGCGGGGATCTTGCTGGGTGGCTGCCTGACCGCCACCTCGCTGGCCGGGCGGCGCGCCGTGGAGGAACTGGCCCAGCGCAAGGGAGAAGTGGAGGCGGCTCTGGCGCTTGGCCTGCCGTACCGGGAGGCGGCCTTGGAGATCTGCCGCCCAGCCGCGGCGCAGGCCCTGGTGCCCGCGCTCGATCAGACCCGGACGGTCGGGCTGGTCACACTGCCCGGCGCGTTCGTCGGGATGCTGCTCGGCGGGGCGAGCCCGGTGCAGGCGGGCGTGGTGCAGCTCGTCGTTCTGGTCGCGTTGCTGGCCGCGGAGGCGGTCGCGATCGTGGTGACGACGGAGCTGGTGGCGCGCGGCAGTTTCACGTGAGCGACCGCGCCGACGGGGTGCAGAAGAGGCTCGCGGCGAGCTTCTGCAGCAGACTGTAGGCCAGGATCGGCAGCAGGACCTGCGGGCGGTGGGCGAACCAGCTCGCCGCCAGGACCGCGGCCGCGCTGGTGTTGTTCATGCCGGTGGCGAAGGTGAGGGAGATCCCGTCAGGCGTGTCACACCGGGTCCAGCGCGAGATCCACCTCCCGGCGAGGAAGGAAACGCAGCAGAGCACCCCGGCGGCGACGACGGCCACAACCAGGAAGTCGGGGTCCGGGTGCGACAGCGCCTGCCCGAGCGCCCCGGAGGCGTTGAGATAGCACAGCAGCAGGATGTTCACCAGATTGACCAGCTTGACCACCGGCATGACGCGCGCCACCCGCCGATCTCCGAGCAGGGCGCGCGCGATGATCCCGGCCACGCACGGCGCCACGATCAACGCGAGTGCGAAAACGCCCGCGCCCGCCGACCCGGCCAGGCCGTCGAGCCGCGCGGTGTCGTCGAGACTGCCCGCACCCCCGGGACCGACCAGCGCTGCGGACACGGTCAACCCCCACAGGACCGTGGCGGGACTGAGCAAGGTCGAGCCCACGACCATGGCGACCACCAGCGAGACGTTGCCACCGGCGTTCTGCCCCCACGACGCCGCACCTCCGGCGATCGGCATCGCGAGGACCAGCAGCAGCCCGACCGCGAGGCACTCCACCTCGCCCGCGTCCGGCCAGGCTCGCAGGAGCAGCCCGGCTGCGGGCAGAAGCGCCACCGGCAGGAGCGCGTTGGCCGCCACGCCCGAAACCAGCCGCAGCGGCTTGCCCGCCACGGCGCGCAGATCCCGCAGCCGCACGCCGAGACCCGCGCTCGCCACCATCACGGCCAGCAGCACCATGGGCAGCGTGATCGGTCCCAGGGCGACTGTCCGCACGAACTGGCCCGGTCGCGGTGCGACAGCGGCCAGGACATAGCAGACGATCATCAAGACCAGCAGACGCCGCTGCACCGCTTCAACCACCCGCATCATCCGAGTAATCTATCGATCACCCTCCGCGATGTCGTCACCTTCGGCCTCGGTGATGAAGACCCCGCCAGGTGTCTGGTCGCCCAGCGCCTCCCGGCCCAGTCGCTCAGCGGTTGCATGGACGGTGGTCGTCTTGGCGGCAGGGTAGGCGTCGATGACCTCGCGGGCGCCATCGGCCAGGACGCGGTAGGCGCCGATGTCGAGGGTGGCGTACATGAGGTAGCTTTCCCCGCTGGCCTTGGGCTGCGGGGTGGTCGTGTTGTCCAGGTGTATGTGCAAGCCTTCGAGCAGCGCGATCGTGTCGGCGATGTCGGCCAGGCTGCCGTCCAGCCGCATCAGCACAATGCCATCCCCGCCACCACCTACAGGAGGCTGGGCGGCAGGGCGGTAAATGCGGTCATCGTAGGTTGGCGCGGACGCGGCCGGGCTGGCCGTACGAGGTAAGCCGTTGAGGGCCTGCGCGGCATGGAAGTGCGCCGCGGCCCGCTGGGCGAGGGCGGCAGACGCGGCGTGGGCGATCCCGTCGCCGGCCGCCTCGGCGAGCAGCACGCACCCCCGCTCCACATGCTGCTGGGGCGTCATCAGGGTATGCATCGTGATCCTCTCCTTAAGCGGTACGCCCAACGGGTTCGTCTCCGTCGCCGAGGGGCAGTTGGAGTCCTCGGCGAGCCTGCGGTCTCATCCGGCCGGGCGACGATCGACGCAGCCAGGGTCAGTCGACCGAGCGCCCACGCGCTCGGCGTCGCCGTGTCGAGATGTCACTCACGATCGCCAGCATGTTCGCATTCCTCGCGCAGGAACCACACGAGGAGGTCGCGGGCCGCGCGCAGGCCGTCCACGAGGTCAGGTCTGCCACCTTCCTCCGTGAGAGCCCTCTCGGCCGCGCTCACATAGGCCCCGCTGGCCGATGCCGCGATGAAGGTGGCCAGGATCCAGATCAGGGACTCACCTCGCGCCCACGCGGCGCGCGCCGCGTGGGCGTTGTGCATGGCCACCTCAGGCCGGTGGAACGCTGCGGCGGCCTTGCGCACCTCGACGTCGAGCCATTCGGTGACCATGCCCCGAGCGAGCCGCTGCTGCTCACCCGTCATCTGCCGACGACCGGCCGGGCGGCCGGTCATCGGCCGTCCCCGAAGACGGCGCCTGCCCGGCCGCCGACTCCATGGAGTTCGGGATGCTCGGCCTCCAGGACGAAGGCCTCTCCGGCTTGGTCGCAGGCCGCGATGATTGGGATCATGGCCTCGAGGTGGGCGGCCAGCTCAGCCGTGCGGGCGAGACGCCGCTGCGGCGCCAGGCCCGCCGGGATGAGGACGGCAGCGGCGCGCATGGGGATGGACATGGCCACCTCCTTCGTGATCAGTAGGTGAGGGTGATCGCCCGGCCGAGCTTGAACGCCAGCGCATCGATGACCCGCTCGGGGTCATCTCCGAGGGACAGGCCGCGCATGGCGGAGGAGACTTCCCGGCCCCACCGGCGAAGCTCCACGACGTCTCTTCTGCAGCGCGGGTCGGTCGGCTTGTGCCGTCGGCAGGCGCCCATCGCCCGCCGCCAGGCAGGCGATCTGTAGGCGGCGTCAGCGTCCTTGGCCAGGGCATACAGCTCCCGGCGGATCCTCCCGGTGTCGCCGGCGACTCCGGCCAGGATGGCCCGGGTGCGGAAGGGCTCGACCAGGTCAGCAGCCGCCTGGCATCCGTGGACCGGCGACGGCATCGCGACGACCGGCGGCTGGTAGCCGACCTTCGGCATTGGCGCGGACGCCGCCGTCGCGGCGCATCCCCCGAGGGGCGTCAGCATGCAGGCTGCCGCGAGCGCGGCAGATCGATTACGCAAGGATCTTGTTCCTTCCCGGCCCATGGCGGACCGCATGGATACCTGGGAAGGGACAGGTAGGAGTGCTCGCAGAAAGGGGCCCGCACAGGGGCAGGTACGGCTGAGCGCCAGGACGATGAAGCCGACGCGGTGTGTCCGCTCTAGGGTTGCTTCAACATCGGTACGTGCCCCCAGTTCTCTTGGCCAATGTGATCGGTCCTCCAGGCCGTGCCCCACCAGACGCGGCGTGGTGGGGCAGAGCCGGTCGAGTCTCGTGTGCTTGGCTCGAGACCCAACCGCAGGCACGGGCCCTGCCAGACCCCGCGCACGCCCCCAGAGCGCGAAAGGTGAGAGGGGGCGAGCATGCACACCCACCCGTAGAGGTTCTCCCCCTCCAGGGCGCAACCGCGCCTGCAGCGATTAACTTACATATAGCTCATCTGCGACGCAGGAGAATTGCGCATCTCCGCAATTGTCCTGGTGAAGATGCCATCGCCAGTGACCCAACGCCCACATGCCCGGCCACCATGAGGCGGATTCCGACCACGAGCGATCCGCGGCCGACAAGGCCGGAAACTGCGGCCTTCCTACCCGGTCACGACCAGGCGTTGATCGTAGGCCGTGGCAATGGACATCACGACCGCGCGCTCTGGAACGAGAGGCTGGACAAAGCGCAGGAAGCATGTCGCCCACCCGGCACTCGACCTATTCTTGACTCGGGAAGTTGCCAACGTCTCAGCTGTTTCAATCGAACCAACCCCCCTCCACACGGTCGCGCTCCGGACCGCGGACGCCGTCGGAGCGTAGATCGACCCCAGCTCAGGAGTCGATGATGTCGCTGCCGCTGTATGAGGCCAAGGCGGAGCTGTTTCGGCTGCTGGGCCACCCGGTGCGGATCCGCGTGCTGGAACTCCTGCAAAGCGGCCCGAAACCGGTACACGAACTGCTGGCTGAGATCGAGGTGGAGCCCACGGGGCTCTCGCAGCACCTGGCCGTGCTCCGCCGCTCCGGCGTCGTGAACTCCCAGCGCAGCGGAACCACCATGATCTACCGCCTCAACGGCGCCGAGGTGGCCGAACTTCTGCGCGCGGCCCGCGCGCTGCTGGCCCACATGCTCGACGGGCAGCACCAACTCCTCGCCGAGCTACGCCAGACAGATGACGCACCCCAACAATGACGGACAAGGCCGCCTCGCTTCGTTGAGGGGTGCGAGGAGCTCTGCCTGTCAATACCTCGCAGGTCGGATCCCGTCTGGACCTGGCGGAGACGCGGTCCGCAGGCAGTGGCCGGAATCGTTGGGGTCATGCGACTTCAACGAATGCAGATCTCGGCCCTGATCGTTCTCGGGCTCACCGCGGCGCTCGCGCTCGTGCCACTTCCCACGCTCTCCTACACGACGGGCTTCGCGCCGCACTGGGTTACCGCTCTGGCCGCCGCGCTGGGCGCGTTCTTCGTGATCCGGCCGCACGCGGCAGGCCTGCTGCCGGCCGTACTGCTGCTGTGGTCGGCAGGCGGCTTGGTGCTCGACGCCTTTCGCGCGTTCTTCGCCGTCACGGGCATCCCGGCGGGCGACTTCGCCCGCGTCGACTGGCCGGGGATGGCGCTGCGTGGGCTCAGCCTGGCCGGCTGCGCTCTGCTGGGTGCGCTGCTGCTGCCCCGGCTCAGGCTCCCGGGCGGGGCGTGGCTGGGATACAGCGCGTTCGCGATCGGGTTCGTCTATCCCATGTCCAAGCTGTACTGGTCCTTCGGCGGCACGCTTCTGCGTCCCCTGGGGTATGCCGAGGGCTTCCCGTACGGCGAGCTGATCATGCTGGTCATCGGGGCGGTGGGGTCGCTGGCGCTGGTCCAGAGGTGGGGGCGGTGGCTGCCGCGGCGGCTGGTACTGGCGGGCGGTTGGACGGGCACCGCTATGTTGACCACCATGGGGGCCATGTCCGTTTTCGGTACGTTGTCGCAGATGCTGGGCCTCACCCGAGGACCCGTACCGCTGTCCGATCCGGCGGCAGTGGTGACGGTTGGGCTCGTCTACGGGAGCTGGCTGTTGTTCGGGCTGGCGGTGGGTGGGGCCACGCTGTCGTACCAGCGGGCGACGCGGCCGTGACGTCGCGGCGCGCGGACCTGGTCCTGGCGTTCGTCGTCGGGGTGCCGCTGTTCTCGCTGTCAGTGGTGGTGGCGGTGCTGTCCGTGCCTGGTGTGCGCGCGGCGCTGCTCGTGGGCGCCTGCCTGGTGGCGCACGTGGCCGTCGTCTACCGGCGGGAGTTCTGGGCGTTCTTCGTGGTCGCCGCCGCCTTCGCCGTCCAGGTCGCCGTGACCGGGCTGTTTCTCGTGCTGCCGTCGGCGGCGGTGTTCCCGCTGGCGCTCTACTCCTGCGCCGCCTACGGGCGCCGGTATCCAGCGCTGGTCGTCGGCATGGTGGGGGCGGGGGTGGCGGCGGCCAGGTTCGCGACCGACTCCAGCGTCTCGGCCGCCGGTCTGGGGCCGGACCCGTGGCTGCTGTTCGGGCTGCTGGCCGCGGTGATGGTCGCCGCGTGGGGGTTGGGCCTGTATCGGCGCACCCAGCTCGCCTACATCGAGCTACTGCGCGAGCGCGCTCGCGAGGCGGCGGCACAGGCGACCGCGGCGGAGCGGGCCAGGATCGCCCGGGAGATGCACGACGTGGTCGCCCACGCGCTGACCGTCATCGTCGCCCAGGCCAGGGGCGGCCGTTTCGCGCCCGCCCGCGCCGTGGAGATCCTGGCGACCGTCGAGGAGGCAGGACGCAGCGCTCTGGCGGAGATGCGCGCCGCCCTCAGCGTGCTGCGCACCCCGGGTCTGGCCGACCTGCCGGAGCTGGTGGAGCGGACCCGGGGCGCGGGGCTGCCCGTGCGGCAGATCGTGCGGGGTACGGCACGCCCCCTCGGGCCGGGCACGGACCTCGTCGCCTATCGCGTGGTCCAGGAGGCGCTCACCAACACCCTCAAACACGCGGGCCCCGGCGCCAGCAGTATGGTCTTGCTGGAGTGGACCGACGATGCCCTGCACATCGCCGCGAGCGATGCCGGCGGGTCGGCCGCCGTCGCGGCGGGCTCGGGCGAGCCGGGAAACGGGCTTGCGGGGATGCGGGAGAGGGTGAACGCCGTGGGAGGGGTCGTGGACATCCGGGTGGAGGAGGCGGGCGGGTTCGTCGTCGAGGCCCGCCTGCCGTACCGGAGATGACGATCCGGGTCTACGTCGTCGACGACCAGGATCTGGTGCGTACCGGCACGGTGATGGTGATCGACGCCCAGGACGACATGCGCGTGGTGGGGCAGGCGGGCGACGGGGCGCACGCGCTGGCCGAGCTGGGTACGGTGGCGGCCGACGTGGTGCTCATGGACGTGCGGATGCCGCGCATGGACGGAGTCGAGGCGACCAGGCGGCTGTCGGCGGCGGGGACCGGTCCCAAGGTGATCGTCCTGACCACTTTCGACCTGGACGAGTACGCCTTCGCCGCGTTGCGGGCCGGGGCGTCGGGATTCCTGCTCAAGGATGCTCCAGCCGAGGAGTTGCTGTCGGCGGTGCGTACCGTTCACCGCGGGGACGCGGTGATCGCGCCGTCCACCACGCGCCGCCTGCTCGACCAGGTCGCGGCGCGCCTGCCGGACATCGCGCCGGATCCGCTGACCGTGCGCGAACGCGAGGTGTTGCGGCACATCGCCTGGGGCCAGACGAACGCCGAGATAGCGGGAGCCCTGTTCCTGTCCGAGGGCACCGTCAAGACCCATGTCGGCCGCATCCTGGCCAAACTCGGGCTGCGCGACCGGGTCCAGGCGGTCATCTGGGCCTACGAACACGGGCTGAGCAGCCGTCCCTGAGCCCTCAGCGGGATGTGGCGAAGGCGGACTCGTCGGCGAGATCGGGGGCCGGCCTGGTGGTGAACGGCGGTGTGCAGGGTCTGCAGCAGCGGGTGTTCGTCCCGCTGGCACGGGATCGACCCGTGCTACGTCTTCCACGTCGGCAACGCCCACGAGGACGCCGACGGTGACGTCGTGCTCGACGCCGTCCGCTACCGTGATGCCGACGTCGCCGGGCTGTGGCGGACCATCGGCGGGGACTCCGGCGTGGCCGAGCGCATCACCGGTGGCACGCTGCACCGCTGGACGCTGGGCGACGCGGTGAAGGAGGAACAACTCGACGACCGGATCGTCGAGTTCCCCACCATCAACGATCTGCTCACCGGCCGCGAAGCCCGCTACCGCTATACGGTGACCGGCGACGCGGTCGTCAAGTACGACCTGGACACCGGGGGGAGCCTCGCGGCCGCGGTGGGCGGCCGAGCCGGGGAGGCGGTCTACGTGCCTCGTGGCGATGAGGAGGACGACGGCTGGCTGCTGTCGATCAACGCCGAGTCGCTGCTGGTGCACGACGCCCGGGACCTGCGCCAGGTGGCCGCGGTACGGCTACCGCGCCGCGTCCCCGCCGGATTCCACGGCACCTGGCTGCCCGATGAGTGACCTGCCGCCCACCTCGGCGGCGAGTTCGGTGGTCGCGTGCACGAAGCGCGCGACCCACGGATCGCGGGAGCCCGCGCGCCAGGCGATGGCCGTGGTGTACGGCGTGGCGTCGGCAACAGGCAGGTAGGTGATGTCCTTTCGCGGATGATGCCGGGCCAGCGACCGGGGCACCGGGGCGACGGCCTCACCGAGCGCCACATACTCCGGGAGCTGCGCGTTGTCGTGCACGACCGGCCCCGACAAGGGCGGGCAGGCGTTCGCGCGCCACGTCGCCCTCGCAAGCGCGCCTTACTCGACCCGTCTCAGGTCCCGTACCTCGGCTTGCGGCTGGTACCCGGCGGAGCGGTAGGTAGAGACGGCCCCGGCGTTGGAGGCTTCGGCGCACACGGTCGCGCTGGACGCCCCCATGTCCCGCAGGGTCGCCGCGGCCCCGACCGCCATCGCCTTGCCGTACCCGTGTCCCTGATGATCAGCGTGCACTCCAAGGGGTTCAAGCAGGCCCGGCTTCCCCGGACCCGCAGACCAGACGGTCGTCGCCGCGACCGCGACGCCCTGGTCGTTGTACCCCACGAGGCATCGAGCGTTGGCGTACGGTGTCCCGGCCGCCATGGCGTGCCATCGTTCCGCGCTGAACTTCGACCCTGGGAACGCCGCGCGGTGAACCGCGACCCGGTCGTCGACCCGTTCGGGGCCGACCACCTCGATTCGCAGGCCGCAGTCCTCCACGGATTCGCTCAGGTCACGCACCATCGGGATCCACGGCTCGTCAAGTTCCCAGCCGCTCTCCTGCAGCAACTCCCGGAATCGGCCGTCCCAGAGCGCTTCGACATAGGCCTTGCCCGCCGCCAGGACGCCGCGTTCGCGTCGCGACACGTCATCGACCATCTGCCGCGCGAGGTCTTCATCCATGCGCGCTTCCGGGTCGACCGCCAGCCGCACCAGCTCTGACCCGTCGAGCAGGCCGACCCCGAGGATCCTGCCCTCACGACTCCACATGCGCAACGCCGCGGCGGTCCTCTCCGGGCCGATCTGCCAGTAGAACCCGACATCCCCCGGATGCAGTTGCATCGAGGCCCCTTCGCGCCGCCACTCCGCCAGCGTGCGCACCACTTCGTCCAGGTCACCGGCGCCCGGCGTGCTCAACAAGATAGTCATCCCGCGATGAAACACGGTCGCACCTGACGCGTCCAATGATTTAGCGCGAGCTCAAGCACGCGAGGCATCAGTCGCTGCACAACCGACGAGACCGGACATGGGCGGTCGAGAAGCTTGCCACGATGCGCAGCCACGAACTCATCGCGGTTGCTGCTCGGCGATCACGGCCCAGTCCTCCCCCGCGCGGCCGTCGGCGATCGCCTGGTCGAACACGCCTCTGAGGAGTTCGCCGAACGGCAGGGAGACCGCCTGTCCCGCAGCTGCCTCAAGGGCGAGGTGGAGGTCCTTGCGTCCGAGTGCGGTGGTGAACCCGGCCGGCTGGTATCTCCGCTGAGCGATCATCGACCCATATCCGGAGTAGACGGGCCCGGGAAAGAGCGTCGAGGTCAGCAGTTCGACGAACTGATCCGGGTCGGCGCCCGCCGCGTCGGCGACGCTGACCGCCTCCCCGAGGGACTGGATCGCGCAGGCGATCAGGTAGTTGCCCAGGACCTTGGCGGTGTTGGCCTGCTCGGGCCGCTCGCCCAGGCGCCAGGTGCGCGATCCGATCGCGTCGAAGAACGGCTGGACGCGGTCGATGTGTCCGGGCTCTCCTGCGGCGAGGATGTTCAGCGCACCGACCTCCGCGACGCTGACCCGGCCGAACACCGGGGCCGCGACATAGCCGATCCCGTGAGCGGCGTGCGCCTCTGCGGTACGGCGGGCCAGCCCGACGCTCACCGTGGCCACGTTGACGTGGACCGCCTCACGCCTGGCCTTGCCGAGGACCCCGGAGTCGAGGAACACCTCCGCGAAGGCCGCGTCGTCGGACAGGACCGAGAACACCACCGGGCACTGCAGAGCCTCCGCGACGGAGGCGACGCGGAGTGCGCCAGCCTCTGCGAGCTCTTCCGCAGGCCCAGCTGAACGGTTCCACACCACGACCTCATGGCCTGCCCGCACCAGATTGCGGGCGATGGCCCGTCCCATCCCGCCCAGGCCGATGACCGCGACCTCGCTCATCGCACAACCTCCAAACGTGAACCGCCTGAAACGGTTCCATTGTGGCGCGAGCCGATGCCGATGTCGAACCGGCTAAGATGGTTCAAACAGCGATCCAAGGTGGTGACCGTGGAGGCCCGTCAACTGTTCCGGCTGGACAACGAGGTGCTGGCGTTCCGCTTCACCGCCACGATGAGTGACCGGGCCAGCGAAGCGCCCCGGGAGCGGCTCTCCGACCCCGGCCGGCTCAAGCTGTGGCTGCATGCCGCCGGGCTCGGCGTGTCCGACGTCTCACCCGCCGAGCTCCAGGATGCGCTCGATCTGAGGGAAGCGATCTACCGTGCCGGGCTGGCCGTCGCCGTCGGCCGGCAACCCGATCCCGATGGCGCGGCGATCCTGAGCGCGGCCGCGGCCACAGGTCAGCCGAGGCCCGCGCTCGAGAACGGCCTCGCCGTCTGGCACCTCAGCGAGAAAGCACCGGTAGCGGACGCGCTCGGAGTGCTCGCCGCCGACGCCATCCACGTACTCGGAGGCCCTGACCGCGCCCGGGTCAAGGCGTGCGAAGGCCCCGGCTGCGCGGGCCTGTTCCTCGACACCAGTCGCGGCGCGAACCGCCGCTGGTGCTCGATGAACACGTGCGGCAACAGGGTCAAGAAGGCCCGACTCGCCGACAAGTAACCGCGGTCGCCAACGGCGGTTCCGATCAGCATGTCGCCGCAGCATGCACGTTTTCCGTATTCGCTTGCGCCCCGATTCAGGCGATCTGGACGAGGGCCGAGCCTGCGATGAGGGCGGCCAGGCCGTACAAGCGTGCGCGGTTGACGGGACGCCGGGGCAGGCGGAACCAGCCGAAGTGGTCGATCAGCGCGGAGGTGAGCTGCTGGCCGGTGACGGTCAGCGCGATGGTGGCCGCCCCACCGATCGCGGGCATGGCGAGGAACGTCACGGTGACGTAGTTGGCGGCCGCGATGCCGCCCAGCCACCCCCACCACGGCATGACGGCCAGCGGACGCACGCGCGGCCGCGGAGTACGGCGCGCGACCAGGAGAAGAGCGGTGGCCAGGGCGATGGCGAGCGTGGCGACGACGAAGCTCACCAGAGCGGTGGCGAACGGGTCGCCCAGGTCGGCGCGCAGCGCGGCGTTGACGGCTCCCTGCACGGGGAGCACGGCACCGGCCAGGACGCCGAGCGCCATCCAGCCCGCCCGCGCGGAAGGCGCCGGCGCACCTGGCTGCGCGTCGCCGCGCTGACCGCGGATCACCATGATGATTCCGGCCAGTACGGCCAGCGCCCCCAGCATCACGCCCGCGCTCACCGGACTGCGCGGCACCCCGAGCAACCCGCCCAGATCCAGGACGAGCGAGGCGGTCACCTGCCCCGTGACGAACAGGCCGACGGAGGTCAGCGCCCCCAGCCGGGGGAAGAGCAGGATCGCGCTGGTGATGTAGATCGGGCTGGCCAGCCCGCCCAGGAGCTTCCACGGTTCGGCCTCGCCCACCAGGGCGAGCGCTCCCCACCCTCCGGCCGCCCAGGTCACGATCGCCAGGGCCGCGGCGGCGATCGCCAGCTGCAGGGTGGATGCACCGTACGGCGTGCCGACAGCCCGGGTGAGCTGCAGGTTCACCGACGCCTGCAGCGCCAGGAGCCCCCCGATGATTAACGAAGCGGCCAGCAGAACGACATTCATAGAGCCTCTCCCAAAGGATAGAACGGCACGTGCCGTGCCGCCACAATCGTGATGCCGTGGCCGCTGGGTTGTCAATACGGCACGTGCCGTGCCGCTACGATGGCGGCCATGAGTGCCGCGGATCCGTCCAGAGGAATGCCCGACCGCACCGACGCCGTCCTCAGGGCGACGCTCGAGCTGGCCCGCGAGGTGGGGTACGCGCGGCTCAGCATCGAGGGCATCGCCGCACGCGCCGGCGTCGGCAAGCACACCGTCTACCGCCGCTGGCCGTCCAAGGGCGCGGTCTTCCTGGACGCCCTGCTCTCAACCCTGAAGGCGGACCTCAGCTACCCCGACACCGGCGACATCGTGGCCGACCTGCGCACGCAGATGAACGCGGCCCGCACGCTCCTCGGCTCGGACTCCTACGGCCCGCTCTACGCGGCCCTCGTCGGCGAGGCGCAGCATGACCCCGCCATCACCCAGGCCGTCTACGAACGCTGGATCAAACCACTGAGCGACGGCACCCGCGAGCGCCTCCGCAAGGCCCGCGAGCAGGGACAGCTCTCCGCCGAGCACGACCTGGACACGATCGTCGCCCTGCTGTACGGCCCGCTTTACTACCGCTTCCTGCTGATACCCGGCGACTACGACGCCGCGTTCGTCGACGCCATCCTGCACGCCGCCTTCACCGGCCTGAGCCCGAAACCGGAATGAGGCATGAGGCGCCCGGCGGCGCACCAGAATGACATCGCGAGCTCGACTCACCCGTCAGTACCGCCGAGCCCAGCGCTCCTTCACCGGCCAACGAACCAGGCGGGGCTTGAGCGGGCGTTGTGCGAGTTGATGTGCGTTCGCCGTTGGCGCTAGGGCAGGGAAGGCTGGTCAGGAGCTGCCGGTCGGACTGAAGGCGGCCCCGATGAGGGTCTCGGCGGCGGCGCGGGCGTGGGCGGCCGTGGCGGGGTCGCCGGTGATGGCGGCCGTGGTCTGGGCGCCTTCGGCGAGCAGGGCCAGCTGCGGGGCGAGGTAGCCCGGACCCCCCGCCTCGCGGACCAGGTCGGCCACGTGGCGCTGGAAAGAGGTCTTCTGCTCCCTGACCGCCTCGGCGACCCGGCCGCTGCCGCCACCCAGCTCACCGAAGAAGTTGATGAAGGCGCAGCCCCGGAAGTCGTCCTCCCGGAACCATTCCGCCAGAAAGTCGAAGACGGCCAGCATCCGGTCGCGCGGCGTGCGGGCGGCGGCCAGGGCGCGGGCCACGCCGGTGTCCCACTGCTCGGTCCGGTGGCGGAGCACCGCCAGGACGAGGTCGTCCTTGGAGGGAAACAGGGCGTAGATGCGCTTCAGCGAGACACCCGCCTCGGTGCGCACGGCGTCCATGCCGACGGCCTGGACGCCGTGGGCGTAGAACAGCCGGTCGGCAGTGGAGACGACCTGGTCACGTGCTGTTTCCTCATCGATCACGAGAGCTCCAGTTGCGCAGAGAACCAGCGTTCTCTACTGTAGTGCACACACGTGGAGAACGACCGTTCTCCAGCGGATGGGAGGGAGTTTTCTCATGGGCCACATCAAGGTAGGCACCGAGAACAGCACCGACGTCGAGCTCTACTACGAGGACCAGGGATCCGGTCAGCCGGTCGTCCTCATCCACGGCTACCCCCTGAACGGGCACAGCTGGGAGCGTCAGACGCGGGAGCTGCTCGCCGCCGGCTACCGGGTGATCACCTACGACCGCCGCGGCTTCGGCCAGTCGAGCAAGGTCGGGAGCGGGTACGACTACGACACCTTCGCAGCCGACCTGAACACGCTGCTGGAGACGCTCGACCTGCGCGACGTCATCCTCGTCGGGTTCTCCATGGGCACCGGTGAACTCGCCCGCTACGTCAAGAACCACGGCCACGAGCGCGTCGCCAAGCTGGCCTTCCTGGCGTCGCTGGAGCCGTACCTGGTGCAGGCGGACGACAACCCCGCCGGCGTACCGCAGTCGGTGTTCGACGGCATCGTCGCCACTGCCCGCGCCGACCGGTACGCCTGGTTCACGCAGTTCTACAAGGACTTCTACAACCTGGACGAGAACCTCGGCACGAGGATCAGCCAGGAGGTCGTCTCCGCCAACTGGAACACCGCCACGACCTCCGCCCCGGTCGCCGCGTACGCGGTGGTGGCGGCGTGGATCGAGGACTTCCGCCAGGACGTCGCGGCGGTGCGCGCGGCCGGAAAGCCGTCACTCATCCTGCACGGCACGGGGGACAACATCCTCCCGATCGACGCCACCGGGCGTCGTTTCCACGAGGCGTTCCCTGAGGCGCACTACGTCGAGGTCGAGGGCGCCCCGCACGGCCTGCTGTGGACGCACGCCGATGAGGTCAACGAGGCACTGCTGGCCTTCGCCGCCAAGTGACCCCGCAGCCGGGGTGGATCTGCTCGCCACCCCGGCATCTGCCTGGCCTACGGCGTACGGCTCGGCCCGGGTTGTTCGCCCAACCCGCAGCCCCAGCCCGCCCGCGAAACCCCTGACCAGCCTTCCTTGGCCCAGCGCAGACGACGAAGAGGACGTCGACTCGGGGCAACGCCGCAGAACACTGACCTCCGGCGATCCTTGACAGGGGCCCGAGGGGGAAGTGGGTCGGCGTCACTCAGTTGCTTCAGGGGTTTGCTGCTACGGCGCCAACTCGGCACCGTCACCGCGCTGGTAGACCGATCAGCCCTTCGGCCAGACTGGGGCGTGGGCGGGGCGGGTGGCCGACCAGTCGATGACGACCTTCTCCGGCTCGGTCGCGTCCACCTTGACGGGGACCACGGCGCCGAGGGCGACCATGCCCATCATCAGGCGCGGCAGGATCTGCCGGTGGGTGACGCGGTACTCGCGGCCGTCCGCGTGCCGTACACGAAGGCCGAACTCGACCATGGGCTGGCCGTTCACCGTGATGCCGGTCTCGCCGAGGTGCTCGATCATCGCCTGCGCGGGCACTCCGGTCTGCAGGATGCGCTTGCCCGCCTGCATGTTCTTGAGGACAGGCAGGAAGACGACCGCCATCACCCCTAAGACGACGGCGGTGACGGTGACGCTGATGATGAGGCCCAACATTGGTGCTCCTGGGGGTGATTTCGTTACTTGCCAGGAGCGTTTCTATGTGTGGGTGATTGCACGGGGCTTGAAGCCTGCTTGCGTGGCCTTGCGGAAGCGACTCCCCTTTCGTCGTTGCGGTTGGTCGGATGAGGTCCGCTGGTCGGTCTACGGGCGCGGCTGGCGCGGACACCGGAGCGGTCGTGAGCAGGTTCTTCTGCGTATACCGGTGTCCGCGGCGGCGGACTGCACGCCGTAGGGCTCTGCTCGGATACCTACTGTCGGACGTCCTGTCGAAGGCCGGTCGTCGCGGGATCGGCCAGGACGGCCGCGGTGCGAGGCCATGCCCAGGCGGAGCGCAGGACGAAGGCCAGGAGCAGCACCTCGACTCCGATCGAGAGGCCGTAGAAGGGGGCCCAGTCCCAGGACTCCCCCGTCGCGTTGACCAGCGAGTAGGGGATGTAGAGCGCTGCGACGACGAGGTTCGTGGCGCGGTTCACCCGGGCGGGCAGCGTCATGGAGAGCATCACCATCACGGCCGGGATCGCCACGGACGCGAGCATCATGGTCAACAACGTCGGGCTGACATCGAACTTGAAGACGAGACCGGCACGGAGGTTGTCGATGACGCCGGGCTTGTGGAGGTGGAAGTAGTCGACGTAGATGTAGAGGAACATGAAGCTGGTCCACGCGGCGGCGAGCTTGGCCCGCACGGAGACCGGCGCGTTGTCGAGCCGGTTCTGGGCGTTCGTTCGGGTGGTCATCGGTTCTTCCTTCGAGAGGAGCGGTCCCTGCGCCGGACTGGCGGCGGGGATGTGCCGAGGCTGCGCCCACCTGGATGAGCACATCGCCTCGACTGGGCAGCGGTAGCCCGGACCTCGGGCGACTCGGGCACCGAGGGCAGGCCGTAGCGGTGCCGGTCGGCGGCCCGCGCCGGGCGTGCTCCGGCCTTCGATCGCTGTTCGATTCCCACAGAAGCCTCCTCACGTCCGAGCTGCGACTCTGACTGGTTTCGTACATCGTACTTCGTACGCTGTACCACGATCGTACGCTGTACCATGGCCGTGCGTTGAACGATTGTCAAGCCGCTCGAGCGAGCGAGAGGAGACCCGTGTCCGCGAGGGAACAGCGCCAGGTGGCGTCAGACGCGGCGCTGAGCAAGCAACGGGTGGTGGCCGAGGCGGTACGGCTCGCCGACCGCGAGGGGGTCGACGGGCTGAGCATGCGCCGGCTGGCCGGCGCGCTCGGCGCGGGCGCGATGTCGCTCTACTACTACGTGGCGAGCAAGGAAGAGCTGCTGGACGCCATGATCGACGTCGTGTTCGAGGAGATCGAGCTCCCGGCCGAAGAGACCGACTGGCAGTCAGCGATGCGACGGCGGGCGGTATCCGCCCGACAGGTTCTCGCACGCCACCCGTGGGCGATCGGTCTGATGGAGTCGCGGACATCGCCGGGGCCCGCCAACCTCCGCCACCGCGAAGCGGTCACCGCCTGCCTGCGGAGGGCCGGCTTCACGGTCTTGATGGCGACGCACGCCAACTGGTTGCTCGACAGCTACGTCTACGGCTTCGCCCTGCAGGAAGCCAGCCTGCCGTTCGACAGCGCCGACGAGTTCGCGGACATGGCCGAGGACGTCTACCTGCCCCAGCTTCCACCTGACGAGTTCCCCTACCTCAACGAATCCGCCGCGGTGCTCGCAGCCGCCGGCTACGACCCGGCGGAGGAGTTCACCTTCGGCCTCGACCTCGTCCTAGCCGCGCTCGAACCCCTGAGAACGCCTACGTGATCCTCCATCGCTGATGTGATCGTGTCGATTTGTAGTGTTACTGCCATCGCGCTGGGATGGTGCGGCGCCTGAGCGCGAGCCGTACCCGAGCGACTTGCCCGACGCCCAGTGGGCGTTGATCGAACCGGTCCTCGCCGCGCAGCAACCATGCGCTGCGGGCCCCGGAATGCGGGGCGATGTCCGGCGCGGGATCGAAGTCCTGCATCATGTCGACATCGGCCAGTCCGCTCCGACGTTCCCGGTAGAGCGACGGAGCGGCCGTCGCGCGACACGAGAGCTGACCGCCATGAAGTACGTGATCCTGATCCACTCCAATCCGCAGCCGTGGGGGCACCCCACCGGCGACTACCTTGCCGCCTACCAGGAACTGCCCGACCAGGTGCGCAAGCGGCTGGACACCGAGTTCGAGCAAACGCTGTCGGAGTTGCAGGCCAACGGCGAGCTGGTCGGCGGAGAGGCGCTCGGTGATCCCGCAGCCGCCCGCCTGTACCGGTGGCAGGACGGCTCACCGCTGGCGAGCGACGGCCCGTACTCCGAAGCCAAGGAGCATCTGGCCGGGTTCTTCCTCATCGACGTCGAGAACCAGGCCCGCGCAGAAGAGGTCGCCGCGAAGTTCTCCGGCCCCGGAGAGACGGTGGAGCTGCGGCCGGCCATGTGGCCCGGCGGCGACGACCAGTAGCGACCGCAGGAAAGATCACATCGTGCAGCACATACTCGCGGACGTGTGGCGCCGAGAGGCGCCACACGTCCTCGGCGCGCTGGTGCGCAGGTACGGTGACCTCGGGGACTGCGAGGACGCCGCCCAGGAGGCAGCGGAGGACGCCGCCGGTCAGTGGCCCATCCGCGGAGTTCCCGACGACCCGCGGGCCTGGCTGATCCGGGTCGCGTCGCGGCGCTTGATCGACCGGGCGCGCGCCGACTCGGCCCGCGCCCGCCGCGAGACACTGGAGGCGGCACGCCAACCGGCCGACGCCGGCGTGGCGCCGGGAGCCGACGAGGTTCCCGCGACCGAGGTCGACGACACGCTCCGCCTGCTCTTCCTCTGTTGCCATCCCGCGCTGAGCAGGCCGTCGCAGGTGGCGCTCAGCCTGCGCGCAGTGGCCGGGCTGACCGTGGAACAGATCGCGGCCGCCTACCTGGTGCCCGTCCGCACCATGACCCAGCGCCTCAGCCGTGCCCGCGCCACCCTGCGCGAGGCAGGCGCGCGGCTGGCGATGCCGTCGGACGAGGAACTGCCGCCCCGGGTCGCCGCCGTGCTCGACGTCTGCCACCTGGTTTTCACCGAAGGCTATACGCGCACATCCGGCCAGACCCTTGCCGATGTCGAGCTTGCCGAAGAGGCGATCCGGCTCACCCGCCAGATGCACGGGGCACTGCCCGACCACGAGGAGGTGAGCGGCGCGCTGGCGCTGATGCTCCTGACGCACGCGCGCCTGCCGGCGCGGACCGACGCTGCCGGTGATCTGGTGCCGCTGGCCGAGCAGGACCGTTCTCGCTGGCGGCGCGACCTGATCACCGAGGGTGTCACGCTGCTGGAGCAGACGTTGCCGCGAGGACATGTCGGCCGTTACCAGATCCAGGCCGCGATCGCCGCGGTCCACGCGGAGGCATCGACGTACCAGGACACCGACTGGATGCAGATCAGCGTGCTGTACGGCATGCTCAGCCGGATCGCGCCCGCCCCCACCGTGACGCTCAACCATGCCGTCGCCGTTGCGATGGCCCACGATCCGACGGCCGGCTTGGCCATGCTCGCTCCGCTGCTGAACGATCCCGCGATGCGGCGGCACCACCGGCTGCACGCCGTACGCGCCCATCTGCTGGAGTTGAACGGCGATGTAGAGGCCGCCGCCGAGCACTACCGGTTGGCCGCGCAGCTGACGACGAGCCTGCCGGAGCAGCGCTACCTCAACCGGCGACTGCGCCGGATATGCGATTGACAAGGAACAGCACGCCCCCGCCCACCGGTCCGACGGGAATCGCATGCGCGGGAAATCGTCAGGGTATCCTGACCCTCATGACGTTCACATCCTCGGACATTCCTGGCCACGAGGGCTTCGCCGCTCCGGTGCTCCCCACCGGCGAGCTGGCCTCGTCGGCCAGCGCCTTCACCAAGAACTTCGTCGGCTACCAGGCCGCATGTTCCTGCGGGTGGGCCGACCAGCGCCGGTACCCGGCCACGCCGGACGGGGCCAAGGAGACGGAGTACCGGTGGTGGAGCCGACACGCCGCCTCACTGATCGCCGCGGCACCGCCCAGCGAGCTGGTGATCAAGTCGAACCTTCTGTGCGAGCGCATCGTCACGCTCGCCGCCGAACGTCCCCTGGCCGCCCTCACCCTGCTGTCTCAGGTGGAGAGCTGGCAGCGAACCCTGTTCGACCAGGCCGTCGCCGCGGCACGGGAGGCCAGCGTCTCCTGGGCGCAGATAGGTGAGGCGATGGGAATCTCCAAGCAGAGCGCTCACGAGCGGTTCAGGGCGCATGTGAGCTCATGATGAAGTGGCCCGCTCGTGAGCGCGAGCGGGCCAGACCGGGTCAGCCGGCGCTCACCGTGTTGCGGAGGGGCGCCTGAGCGGTGGTTATCGGGGGCAGGCCCGTCTTCGTGGGGGTCGCCGCATCAGCCTGCTGGGCGCCGGTCAGGCAGGAGGCGCCCTGCTCGGTCCAGGCCATGTTCCCCGCCGTCGCCGTGGACGGCATCTCCACCACGTCGTCGAAGTACCACAGGTAGTGCCCGCCGACCGGGCTGCTGTAGCGCACCTGCCAGCGGCCGGAGACGCTGGCCGCCTTGGCCGAGCGCCACAGGTTCTCCTGCTTGCCCGGCGGGACGTTGGTCACGGCGGTGTCGGTGAGCGTGCGGGTCACCGTCCACTCCGTGCCGAACGTGGTCTTGATCGACACCTCGGCCTTGGCCAGGAAGTCCGTGCCGACCGTGACGCCCACCTCGAGTGAGGCCTTGTCCACGGTGGAGTCCGTGGCGGTCCAGGCCACGCTGCGCTGCTGGGTGACGCTGGTGCAGTTGACGGCCGAGCCGACGTGGGCCCAGCCCCGGTAGATCTCGGTCTTGCTCGTCGGCTGGAAGACGCACCCACCGCTCCTGGCCATCGCGTTGCAGTCCTGGAGCAGTTGCCGCCTGGTCGGCGTGCCCTGCTCGACGGGCTGGTAGGAGATGGAGGAGGTGGCGTCGTTGAAGCTGCGGCCGTCCAGGTCGTACAGGCGTCCGGCGTCGCCGTTCGTGCCGGTCGAGCGGATGCCGCCGTAGTTCCAGTCCTCCCAGTGGACCACGTAGCAGTTGAACGACCTGGCCGAGGAGAACGTGTCGTTCCAGGCGTCGCCGACCCAGTTGACGCCGACGCCGTTGGCGCAGTCGCCACTGATGGTGAAGGAGGCGCCGCCGAAGTCGATGTCGGTGTATTCGACGCTGAGCACGTTGGCGGCGGAGACCACCTGCTCGGCGAAGTGCTCGTCGCTCATGGCCGTGCCGACGTCGGCCGTGGTGGTCACCTTGCCGCCGGTGGCGTTGGAGATGGCCTCGCCGAAGGTGGCGAAGCACTCCATGGCGGGCGGGACGCGCTTGCTGGTGGCCTTGACGCTCAGCGGCTGGGCCTCGACCACGCAATGGCGGCCACGTGCGGCCGCCTGCGCCGGTGCGGCCAGCGTCGCGGCCAGCACGGCGACACAGGCGGTCAGGGTGGCTAACGACCGGAAAGCTGTTCTCATGACTCTCCTTGTCACGGGGGGTACGTGGCAAGGAGAGCACCCGGACCTAGATGAGACCTTGACAGGACATGGATCCCACGGACAGCCGGGCTGTCAGGAACAGGAGGATCTGACCTTCTCGTCGGCGGTCCTATTTGAGGATCACCATCGTGCTTCGCGTGGTGATCGCGGGCTGGGCCAGGTCGAGGTCATAGTCGGCGCCCCGCACGTTGTCGTGGACCAGCTCACCCGCCGGGATGTCCCCAGCCGCCTTGGGCCAGATCACCGCGCGGAACCGGTTCTGCCCGTTCTCCAGGTGGGCGTAGAAGACGAACCCGACCTCCCGCCCGCCCGGCGTGAGCTCCCCCGTCCCCTTGATCGCCACCTTCCGGTCCGGCGTGATCACCGTCCAGTCGATGTGATGATGCGCGTCGGCCAACCGGACCGTCGCCGCCCCCCTGGACGGTGTCGCGCCCGCCCGGATCGCCGCCGTGGAAAGTGAACCCCTCGACCCCCGTCAGCCAGCCGTTGCCGCTGGCCTGCCCGGCCGCCGGGTCGTAGACGACGACCATGACCTTGGCCTCCCCTGAGCCGCTGTCGTCGTCGGTCACCTTCGTCCTGATCGAGAACATGCCCGCCCTGGTGAAGGTGTGGGTACGCGGGCACATCCCCCTTCAGGGTGACGGGGCGCCCCTTGAACACCTGCCAGGGTTGCGGCTGGGTGATCACCGGTGCCGCCGCCAGGCCGGCCGTACCGCCGAAGGCAGGCGCCATTGCGCACAGGCGCGCTGGCTACGGGTTGACCCTGGCGATCACGGACTCGGCGAAACGCTCGAGGTGCTCGATCTTGGTGGCGAGGGGTTCGAGGTCCGGGCCTTTGACGTACGGCCAGCGAAAACCGACGATCAGATCCGTGACCCCCTTGTCGGCCAGCCGTTTCACCCCATCCACGCTGTAGGCGTCGAGCGAGATCGCGTGGACCTCGAACGGACGGCCGGCCGTACCCTCTTCTGTTCGTACGGTGGCCAGCCTGCCGAGCAGCGCGTCCAACTCCTCCGGGCCGCCGCCGCCGTGCATCCAGCCGTCGCCGAGGCGGGCGGCACGGCGAAGTGCGGCTTCGCTGTGCCCGCCGACCAGAATCGGGATCGGCTCTGTCGGAATGGGCGCCATCTTCACCGGCGGCAGGTCGTAGAAGTCCCCGTGGTGCTCGAAGTAGCCGCCGCCGGTCAGGCCGCGCAGCACCGCGATCGCCTCGTCCATCCTCCTGCCACGCCGCGACCACGGCACGCCCATCGCCGCGAAGTCCTCGGGCCACGGGCTGAGTCCGACGCCGAGGCTCAGCCGGTTGCCGGTCAAGCAGGCGATCGAGCTCGCCTGCTTGGCGACCAGCACCGGCGGGCGGACCGGCAGTTTGAGCACGAACGGCGTGAAGCGGATCGTCGAGGTCACCGCCCCCATGGCCGCGATCAGGACGAACGTCTCGATGAAGCTCTTGTCCTCCAGGAACTCCCGATCCCCCTCGGGGGTGTACGGATAGCTCGTGTCGGACTCCTTCGGGTAGATGAGCGAGTCGGGAACGCTGAAGCTCGCGTACCCAGCAGCCTCCGCGGCCCGGGCCAGCGGGAGGTAGTACGACGGGTCGGTCATGGTCTCCGCGTAGGTGAAGCGCATGGAAGCGGAGCGTAACCCGATGGGACCGAATTGGTCCACTATGGACTATCTTGGTCCTTATGCCGCGCCCGACACGACAGCAGATCGATGACGAGATCCTGGATCGCGCCGCCGGAGTCTTCGCACGGAACGGCTTCAAGCAGGCTTCCGTGCAGAGCATCGCCGACGCCTCCGGCTACTCCAAGACCGGGCTGCTCCACCGCTTCCCCACCAAGGCCGCCATCAAGGACGCCGTCCTGGATCGGTGTCTCGACGAGGTCCGCGCCATCGGGGACGTCGTGGGGGAAGAGCCCGCAGGCGCACAGCGCGACCTGAAGGTGGTGGAGGCCCTGACCGATCTGGCGCTGCGCCGTCCCGGACTGGTCGCCCTGCTGCTGAGCGTCGCCACCGCGGCGGACAACGAGGACATCTCCGCACACGTCGTGGCCATCGCGGAGGGCTTGTTCGGGCTCTTCCGCATTACCCCCGGCGGCGATCTCGAGCGGGAAGCCAGGGTGTTCGGCGCGCTGGGCGCGCTTGCCGTCACCACGCTGGCCTACCAGGTTCGCCCGCCAGGCGACCTACGCCCCGTACTGGTCGCCATCACCTACAACGCGCTGGGACACCCGCACGTCTCTTGAGAGGAATCCCACCCATCGCAAGTCTCCTCTACCGCATCGGTCTCGGATCGTTCCGCCACCGGTTCGCGGTCCTGACGATCTGGGTTCTTGTCCTCCTCGCCTCCGGCGTGGGAGCCGCCACCCTGGCGGGCAAGACCGTCGATTCCTTCAACATCCCCGGGCAGGAGTCGTCCACAGCCCTTGAGCTCATGGGCAAGCACTACGGCAAGACGGGCGACAATGCCACCGCCCAGGTGGTGCTGAAGCCGGCCTCGCAGACCGCCCAGATCTCGAAGGTGGTCCAGCAGCTCGGCCGGCTTCCCGGTGTGGTGGGGGCGAGCGATCCGTTCGACCGGGTCGCGCCCGGCGTGTCCCCGAACGGGCAGGTCGCCTACACGACCGTCACGTACGCCACCCAGCCGGCCGACATCACCGCCGCCCAGCGGCAGGCGCTGCTCGACGTGCTCGGCCAGGCTCGGGCGAGCGGGCTGACCGCCGAGGTCACAGGAAAGGCGATCCAGGCCGGACCGCAGCTGGGCGGCCCCGCCGAGGCGATCGGCGTCGTGGTGGCCCTGATCGTGCTCGCCATCACCTACGGTTCGCTCGTCGTGGCGGGCATGAACCTGCTCACCGCCATCGTCGGCGTCGCCATCGGCGCGCTGGGCATCGTGACCCTCACCGGCCTGACCGACCTGCAGTCCACCACCCCCATCCTGGCGGTCATGCTCGGCCTGGCCGTCGGCATCGACTACACGCTGTTCATCGTCACTCGCTACCGCCAGGAGCTCCTCCAGGGCCGCAGCCACGCGGACGCTGCGGCCATGGCCGTGGGGACCGCCGGGTCGGCCGTCGTCACCGCCGGCATCACCGTGGTCATCGCGCTGGCCGGGCTGGCCGTCGCCGGCATCCCGTTCCTCACGGAGATGGGGTTGGCCGCCGCGGCGACCGTCGTCATCGCCGCCCTGATCGCGATCACGCTGGTCCCCGCGACCCTGGGCCTGCTCGGCAGCCGAGTACGGCCCGGCCGTACTCCCAGGGGCGAGCGCGGTTTCTACCAGGGCTGGGCACGTCTGGTCACCCGCCATCGGTGGCTCACCCTGGCCGCGGCAGTCGCGGCGCTCGCGGCTGTGTCCGTTCCCGTGCTGTCCATGCGCACCTCGCTCATCGCCTCGCCGACTCCTGGCAGCACCCAGGCCAACGCGACGCGAATGCTGGCCGACAACTTCGGCCCCGGGTTCACCGGGCCGCTGCTCATCCTGGCCGAAGGGGACGAGGCCGTACGGCAGGCCGAGAGCGCGGGCCCGCTGATCGCGCGGTTGCCCGGCTTCGCCACTCCGGCCCGGCCCAGCTCTGACGGGTCGGCGGCGTTGATCACGTTCATCCCGGCCTCCAGCCCGGAAAGCAAGGCGACCGCCGATCTGGTGCGCGACCTGCGCCAGAAGCTGGCCGAGCTCGACTCCGGTGGCACGCGCTTCTACGTGACGGGAACCACCGCGATCAACGTTGACGTCTCGCGGACCCTCGACTCGGCGCTGCCGATCTACCTGGCACTCGTGGTCGGCCTGGCGCTGGTGTTGCTGGTGCTGGTCTTCCGCTCGCTCCTGGTGCCCCTGATCGGCGTGCTCGGCTTCCTGCTGACCGTCGGCGCCTCCCTCGGCGCGACCACCGCGGTCTTCCAGTGGGGCTGGTTGAAGGACGTCGTGCAGGTCGAGTCCACGGGACCGCTTCTCAGCCTGGCGCCGATCATCATCATCGGCATCCTGTTCGGCCTGGCCATGGACTACCAGGTGTTCCTGGTCTCGCGGATGCACGAGGCGCACAGTCACGGGCAGAATCCCCGCGACGCGATCGTCACGGGTTTCCGGCAGGCGGCTCCGGTCGTGATCGCGGCCGCGTCGATCATGTTCGCGGTCTTCGCTGGATTCGTCCCAGAAGGTGACGCGACGATCAAACCCATCGCCTTCGCGCTCGCTCTGGGAATCCTCGTGGACGCGGTGATCGTCCGCATGATCGCCATGCCCGCCGCGCTGTCCCTGCTGGGTGAGGCGGCCTGGTGGTTGCCACGTTGGTTGCGCTGGTTGCCCGTGGTGGACGCCGAGGGAGCGGCCCTCGACCGCCCTGCCGTAAAGGATCAGCGGCCGGCGCAGGCCGGCCGCCGCTGAGCCGGGACGGGCTGTCCTCGTTCAGGATGTGTCCACCGGAAGCCTGCGGGTGCGGCCGATCTGGCCGCGCCATGCGGAGGACGGCTTCGGCGTGCGCGCGAAGGTCTTCCTGTCGACGTGGACAAGCCCGAAGGTGGGCTTGACGCTCCAGTGAAAGTAGCCCCGCGCATCGACGCCGTCCGCCATCGCTGCGGCGAGCGCTCCGGTGGTGTAGGCGATCCGGCGGGCGTCGTCGTCGGTGGCGACGCCGTTCTCGGTCACGATCAGCGGTGTTCCCGGTATGACAGCGGCCGGGTAGAACTCCCAGCCGGTCAGCGTGGGTTCCGCGTCCTGCGGGACGGGGAGCGGGCCGTCCGGGCCGATGCGGGTGCGGGTGTAGGACTGCACGCCGAGCCAGTCGTCTCCTCGTGCGGCTTCGAGGAACACGTCCTCACGGGGGCGGCGGCAGTCGGCCGCGACCGCCTCCGCACCCGGCATGGGCTGGTAGGCCTGGTTGGCCACGGACCAGCCGGTCTTCACGCGAGGGGCGTGGAGCTTGACGGTCTGCACGGCCCGGCGGTGCACGCGGATCATGGCCTCGGCCGTGGCCTCGTCTTGGGCTTGTTGATGGTGCAGACGTGCTCCACGCCTTCGGCGTAGACCGCCGCCGCTGCTTCGACGTATCCGGCGAGCAGCTCGGGAGAACTCGCCGGGGGCCGGCTCGATCCTGGCCCACTCCACGCTGAAGCGGTAGTCGGTGAATCCCATTCCGGCGAGCAGGTCCATGTCCTCGCGCCAGCGGTGGTAGCTGTCGCACACGTCTCCGCTGGATTCCCTGATGTGATCGCTCAGGCCGCTGTGTTCGAGCGCCCACCAGTCGCCGTTGACGTTGTCTCCCTCGATCTCCGGCTCGGTCACCGTAGCCAACCGAGTGCTCGGTAAGTATGCTCCTCTTCACCATACCGAGAGGGGCACCCATGGATCACCTCAACGGCCGGACCGCGGTCATCACCGGCGCGGCCAGCGGCATAGGCGCCGCACTCGCAGCCGAGCTGGCGTCCCATGGCATGTCGGTCGTGGTGGCCGACATCGACGCCGACGGCGCGCATCACGTGGCCGGCGAACTGCGCGCCAGAGGCCTGCCCGCGATAGGCGCTCGCGTCGACGTCTCCGACCCCGAATCGGTGCAGGACCTCGCGCGCAGGAGCTATGACGAGTTCGGATCCGTCGAGCTGCTCTGCAACAACGCGGGCGTCCTGCTCTTCGGCGCGATCGCCGAATCCTCGCTCGGCGACTGGCGCTGGCTCTCCTCGGTGAACGTCGAAGGCATGCTCAACTGCCTGCACGCCTTCCTGCAGAGGATGCGCGCCCAGCAAGGGTGGCGCCACGTGATGAACACCGCCTCCACCCACGCCTTCCTGCCCGATCCGCGACACACGGCCCTGTACAGCGCCACCAAGCACGCCATCGTCGGCCTGTCACTCGGGCTGCGGGCGGAGCTCGCCCCGGAGGGCATCGGTGTCACCGTGCTGTGCCCCGGCCAGGTCGCGACCCGCATCCTGGACTCCCAGCGCAACCGGTCCGAGGCGTTCGGCGAGCGGGCGAGCGAGCCGTTCGGCACCGGCGTGGTCCCGATGGCCATCGAACCCGGCCAAGTCGCCCGCGATGCGGTCGAGGGCGTCCTGCGCGATGCGCCGATCGTCTTCTCCCTGCCCGAGCACGGACGCGAGGAGTTCCGAGCCCAGGTCGAGGAGCTGTGGCGCCTCACGGGCACCGCTCTCGGCGACCACGTCGAGGCCTGAGGAGCACCACGATGGACGCCCTGCCGTCGACCGGCAACAGGTTACGGCGCCTGTTCGTCACCGTTCCCTTCGTGGCCGCCACCGCACCCCTGGCGTACGCCGTGTCGGGCTACTTCGTCGCGCTGCAGGTCCAAATCATCGACGACGCGGCCAAGGTGGAGAACCTGGGCGTCATCCACACCGCGAGCGCGCTCGCGGCGATGCTCGCCCAGCCCCTGGTGGGGGTGCTGTCCGACCGCACCCGCACCCGCTTCGGCGCGCGCACACCATGGATGCTGGCCGGGGCGCTCGTCGGCACCGTCGCGCTGGCCGCGGCAGGATGGTCGACGACCGTCCCCCTGCTGATCCTCGCCATGATGGCCGTGCAGTTCGGCTTCAACGCCTTCCAAGGCCCGCTGGCCGCGATCCTGCCCGATCGGGTCCCCTTCCGGCTGCGCGGACGCTTCTCCACCCTCGCCGGTCTGGGCCTGATCGTCGGCGCCATCCTCGGGCCCGTCGCCGCTTCCCAGTTCGTCACCAGGATCCCGGTCGGCTACCTCATCCTCGCGGTGGTCATCCTGCTGACCATCGTGACGTTCATCCTGCTCAACCCGGACGCCGACAACCGCGGCATCCCCCGAGCCGCGTTCTCGGCGCTGGCGTTCGTCAAGGCGTTCTGGGTCAACCCGGTACGCCATCCCGACTTCTTCTGGGCTTTCCTCGGCCGCATCCTCATCTTCGGCGGCTACTACATGGTGCTCACGTTCAACATCTACATCGCGCAGGACTACATCGGCCTGAGCGCGGGCGCGGCCGCCAGGCTGATCCCCCTGATCGGAGCCATGGGCCTGCCCGGCTTCCTGCTGGCCATCGCGGTGTCCGGACCGCTGTCCGACCAGCTCGGCAGACGCAAGCCGCTCGTCCTGGCGGGCGGTCTCGTCATCGCCGTGTCGGCGGTGTTCCCGCTGATCTGGCCGACCGTCACGGGCCTGATCGTCTCGGCGATCGTCCTGACCATCGGCTTCGGGATCTTCATCTCGGTCGACCAGGCGCTCGTCTCGGAGGTCCTGCCCGACAAGGATGACTTCGCCAAAGACCTCGGCGTGATCAACATCGCCGCCACGCTGCCGAACACCATCGCGCCGGCCGCCGCCGCGGGCATCGTCACCCTCTTCGGAGGGTACGGCCCGCTGTACGCCACGGTGGCCCTCGTCGCCGCCGCTGGCGCGCTGGCCGTTCTCCCGATCAAGGGAGTTCGCTGACGCGGCCCGGCGCTAGGATCCATGCATGGCGAGGACACGGGACGCCGAACGAGCAGGGGTGGCCCGGCGCGCCAGGATCGTGAGCGCAGCCCTCACGATGTTCGCCGAGCGGGGCTACAGAGGCACCTCGATCGCCGCCGTCGCCGAGGCGGCCGGGATCACGCAGCCCGGACTGCTTCATCATTTCCCCAGCAAGGAATCCCTGCTCACCGAGGTACTCGCCGAACGCGACCGGCAGGCCTTCGTCACGGTCGAGATCGACCGCGACTACGACGGGCCGCCCATACTGCGAGCCCTCGAGATCGTGTACGACATGGTGGCGATCGCCCGCGAGAACCGGGAGCTCACCCGCCTGGCGCACCTGGGCATCTTCGGCTCCAACGACATCCCGGAGTCCGCTCTGGAGTGGGCCAGAGCACGGGTGCGCACCTTCCGCACCAACCTGGCCGGCGTGGTCAGGGAGGGCATTGAGGCCGGACACGTACGCGCCGACGCGCACCCAGAGGCGACCGCGTCGCTCATCATCGGCATGATCACCGGACTGGAAGAGCAGTGGCTGCTCGACGAGTCCTTCGACATGTTGGCGGCGATGCGGGCATTCACCGACGTCCTGACCCGTGACCTGCTCGTCCAATCCGGCTGATCACGGATTTGTTTCCCGCCATAGATCCATCGGCACGATCCCCACACTGCGCCCCAGCGGATCGAGAATCCGGCCCATCCGCTTGACCATCCGCAGGGTCAGCGCCCGGTCCACGATCTCGGTTCCCGGAAAGCGCCTGACCAGGAGCTCCTCCACCCGGGGGATCTCCCCTGCGGACCGTAGCCACAGGAACGTCACCAGGTTCGCCGGGCCGGTGACCGCCGAGCAGGATCGCACCTCGGGCAGCGCCGCGACGGCCCGCGCCGTCTCCTCCAACGTGCCCGGCGGGACCCGGGCCCAGAGCGCGGCGGTGACCGGCCAGCCCGACAGGGAGTGCGCGATCTCGCACCGCAGCACCGCGCGCCCCCCTGCCAGCAGCCGCTGCACGCGCCGCCGTACGGTGGCCGGAGCCAGCCCGGTGCGCGCGGCCAGGTCCGCGTACGGCATGCGCCCGTCCTCGCCGAGCGCGATGATCAGCGCCTGGTCGGTGGCGTCGGGCTCTCCCGTCCACCGCTCCTCCTCGGGGACGGCCAGGGCCTCTCGCTGCCGGGGCTCCAGAGCGCGCAGCCGCCACCTGCTGCCCTCGCCGTACATCCGGGTGACCGGGAAGGTCCTGGTGGTCAGGACGCCAGGCAGGCGGGAGAGGCGCCCGAGCACGTAGTCGGACAGCGCGGTGAGGTCGCGACAGCCGACGGTGAGCAGCAGGCCGCGGGCGCCGGTGAGGTGCTCGATCACCAGCGTGTGCGGGTCGGCGGCCATTTCCAGGGCGAGTTCGGGCAGCGCCTGGCTGCTGGCGTCGATCTCCACGTAGGCGAGCGTCCCGTCGACCGTCGAGCCCGGGTAGCAGGTCATCCAGGCATGGCCTGCGGCGGTCAGTCGCTCCCATCGACGGGCCAGCGTGACAGCGTCCGCGCCCAGCACCTGGGCCAGGTCGATCCAGGAGGCACGAGGCCGCACCTGCAGGGCGTTCAGCAGGGCAAGATCAAGCTCCTTGAGCGATTCCTGCACGATTGCCACCTCAGACGATGAAATCCTGCGGTTTTACACGCATATGCCTCAGCATAGCGACCATTCACGGAACACCCCGCATCCAGGATGTGAACGCCGTGACGATGACCCTTGCCCCCACCGGCCGCCGAGAGCTGACCGCGGCCACGCTCGGCCGCCTCGTCGAGTCCTACGACTGGACGATATTCGGCCTCCTCACCCCCTACTTCGCCGCGCAGATGTTCGCCGGCGGCAATGGCGTACTCCTCGGCTATCTGACCTTCGCTGTCGGGTTCCTCATCCGCCCGCTCGGCGCCGTTCTCATCGGCCGGATCACCGACACCAGGGGCCGTCGCTTCGGCCTGACCCTCACCGTTGGCATGATCGCGGCCGGTTCGCTGGCCATCGCGCTCATTCCCGCCCACGAGCAGATCGGCCTGGGCGCCGCGCTGCTGCTGGTGCTGGCCAGGTTGGTGCAGGGTCTGTCGATGGGCGGCGAGGGGGCGGCCCAGTCGGCCTACATCGCCGAGACCGCGCCACGCGGCCGCCGTTACTGGTTCGGCTCGATCTCCTACAGCACCGACATCCTGGGCAACGTCGTGGGCCTGGTGACACTGGCCGTCCTGCTGGGCGTGTTCGGCGCGGACGGAGTGCGGGAGGGGGCCTGGCGCTACGCCTTCGCACTGGGCGCGGTCATGGGCCTGGTCACGCTGTGGATCCGCAGGTCGGCCGCGGAGAGTCCGGTCTTCCTCGGCATGACCGGGGGCCCGCCGGCCCTGCCGCTCATGCGCGCCCACCTCCGGCAGATGGTGGTCGTCTTCTTCGTGGTGATCGGCTCCACCATCAGCGTGTACTTCGGTCAGATCTACCTGCCGGAATACGCTGCCGCCGCCGGGGTGATCACCAAGGAGGCCGCGGCCGGCCAGCTCGGCGTGCCGATGATCGTGCTGCTGGTGCTCATGCTGGTGTGCGGCAGGCTGGGCGACAGGTTCGGGCCGATCACCATGGTCCGCTGGGGTTTCGTCTACGTAGCCGTGGTGACCGTGCCACTGATGCTCGGCCTGCAGCACGGGAAGATCCCCTTCATCGTGGCGGCCACGCTCTACACGATCGGCGCGGCCCCCGCCCTGGCCTTGGGGCCCGTCATGGGCAGCAAGCTCTTCCCGCCCGCCATCCGCGCGCTCGCCGGCGGTGTGCCGGGGACGCTGGCGATCGCGCTGTTCGGCGGCACTTTCCTGCTGGTCGCCGAGTGGCTGAACCAGAACGGCCACCTGACCCTGATCCCGATCTACGCGGGCGCGGCGGCCGTCCTGTCCGCGTTCGCCGTCTTCTTGATCAAGAAGTCCGATCTCTACGAGGAGGAGACATGAGTTTGCACGAGGAACTGGTGCGGCTCCGGCACGCGCTCCACCGGGAGCCCGAAGTGGGCCTCGACCTGCCGCGCACCCAGGAGAAGGTGCTGGCAGCGCTCGACGGGCTACCGCTGGAGGTGACCACCGGCAAGGCGTTGTCCTCGGTCACCGCGGTGCTGCGCGGCGAGACGCCGGGGCCGACGGTGCTGCTGCGGGCCGACATGGATGCGCTGCCGGTGCAGGAGCGGGCGGCGGTGCCGTACCGGTCGAGGTTCGACGGCCGCATGCATGCCTGCGGCCACGATCTGCACACCTCGATGCTGGTCGGCGCCGCGCACCTGCTCGCGGCGCGCCGGGACGGTCTGGCCGGGAACGTGGTGTTCATGTTCCAGCCGGGAGAGGAGGGCCACGACGGCGCCCGGCTGATGATCGAGGAAGGCGTCCTGGACGCGTCGGGATCCAGGCCGGCGGCCGCGTACGGCATGCACGTGTTCTCCACGATGATCCCGCAGGGCCTGTTCCTCACCAAGGGCGGCCCCATGCTGGCGGCCTCCGAAGACCTCACCGTGACCGTCAGGGGACGGGGCGGGCACGGCTCCACACCGCACCGGTCACTCGACCCGATCCAGGCAGGCTGCGAGATCGTCTCCCAACTCCAGACGTACGTCACCCGGGCCTTCGACGTCTTCGACCCCGTCGTGATCACGGTAGGCGCCTTCCACGGCGGCACCGCGGGCAACATCATCCCCGACGAGGCTCGCCTGCAGGTGACCATCCGCTCGTTCTCCGAGCAGGCCCGCACCCGTGTCAAGGATGGCGCTGTGCGACTGGTGCGCGGGGTTGCCGAAGCCCACGGGCTGACCGCCGACTGCGAGTTCGGCGTGGGCTACCCAGTGACCGTCAACGACCAGACCGAGGCGGACTTCGCCGCGCGAACCGTCCAGGAGGCGCTCGGAGAGCACCGCTTCCTCCCCATGCCGCAGCCGGCAACCGGCTCGGAGGACTTCTCGCTCGTCCTCAACGAGGTGCCGGGAGCCTTCCTGGCACTGGGAGCCGCGCCCGGCGACCCCACGGACGCGCCGATCAACCATTCTCCCGAGGCCGTCTTCGACGACGCGGTGCTCTCCGACGGCGCGGCGGTGTACGCGGAGCTGGCGGCGCGACGGCTGGCCCTCCTCTGAAAGCAAGCCGGCCAGGTCCGCCACGGGCCGCTGCGACGGCGGCCCGTGCGGTGGTGACGCCGGTGGCGCCCGGGGAGGGGCTCTGTCGAGTCCGCGCTGCATGCGCTCGGCGTCTCTGGCATGGGTGGGGTAGAGCAGGGTCAGGAAGAGTCCGTTGACCGCTTATCGTGATCTAGCACCGCGTACCCGTTACTGGTGCCCATGACATTCCGAGCAGCACTCGTGGCCTTGGCGATCGCGGGACAGGTGGCGCATCCCACGTCGGAGGGCCCCGCCGTACGGTGGAAACCGTGTCCGACGTACTCCGACGAGGTGATCAGGAGCCTGCGCCTGCAAGAGGGGCAGATTCCGGCCTTCCGTACCCTGATGAAGCGCATGGAGTGCGGGACGGTCACCGTACCGCTCGATCATGACGACCCCACCGGGCGGAAGATCGACATCGCGGTGACCCGGCTGGCCGCCACGGACAAGGCCCACAGGATCGGTGCCACCGCGATCCTGCCCGGAGGACCGGGTAACAGCGGCTACCTGGACCCGATCCTGCGGGTGGCGCTCAGGAACAAGGAGATGGCCAAGCTCAACGAGCGGTACGACATCATCGGCTTCGACCCGCGCGGGGTCGGCTACAGCACCAAGGTGGCCTGCCCCATGTCTCCGCTCGGCCCGCGGGAGCCAGGAGCGCTGACGCAGGAGTCGGCCAGGCAGATCTACGACGCTCAGGTCGCAGCCAACCGGCAGTGCGGGGACTCCGACCCCGCCTTCCTCGGCCAGCTCACCACCGCCACCGTGGCCAAGGACCTCGACCTGGTGCGGTCCGCTCTGGGCGAGCGCACGTTCAACCTGCTCGGCTTCTCCTGGGGCACCTACCTGGGCATGGTGTACCGCAGCCAGTTCCCCGGGCGCGCCAGGCGGGTCTTCCTGGACAGCGTCGCGCCGCCGTGGACCCGGTTCGACGAGCACATCCAGGACAGCGCGGCGGCGGCGGAACGCAACTTCGGCCGGATGGCCGCCTGGCTGGCCCGCCGCGATGAGACCTACGGCCTGGGCGCCACCGCCCGGCAGGTTCGCGAGGAGGTGGCCGAGCTGGTCCGCGACTACGACAGGAACCCCAAGACCTTCCCAGGCCTGCAACGGCCCATCGACGGGTCGGCCGTCGCCGATCTGGCCAAGCTCACCACGACCGACTGGGCACGTGCGGGCAAGGCGCTGGCCGAGCTCAAGGCCGCGGAGGACGTTCCCACCGTCAAGGAGATCTTCGGCGCTGGGATGGGGGCGCCCGTGCCCGGCGCCCCTGAAATGCTGAACATGACCATGAACTGGGCGGTCACGTGCAACGAGGACAGCAGCCGGGCCGACTTCGACACTGCCTGGCGCGCCTACCGGCAGCTCGTCCAACGCCATCCGGTGACCGGACGGTCCTGGGGGCTGGGTGGGGTCAAGTGCCCCGGCTGGCCGCTGCCGGCGCAGGAGGTCACGTTGCATCGGGGCAGCGGGTCGCTGGTGCTGGCCGGACACCTTTATGAGTTCATGTCCGTCTACGAGTGGACGCTGCAGACGCGCCGGGCCATCGGCGGTGCTGTCTTTACGGTGGCCGACGACGTACATGTGTCGACCACGCGGGTGCCCGAGTGCGCGGCTGAGGTTGTGCGGTACTTCGAAACGGGCGGGATCGGCAAGGGGTGCCCCGGCAGCGCGATCCCCAGCTGAGTTCGGGGTGGGTTTCGGCCAGGATCCAGCGGAACCTGGCCGAGAAGCGCGTTAACGGCGCCCCTACCCTCGGACGCCCCCACCTTCTGAGGATGCCGGGCCGTACCGCCAGACGAATTCCAGCCATGGCGGGGCCACCCCCGTGAAGTGCGCCCAGCTGCCCGGCTCCGCACCCGGGTAGTCGCCTCGGACCTCGGAAAGGAGCATCAGCACGAAGCCCTCCCCTATCAGGGTGTTGACGATCCGGCTCAGTGTCTGCCGGTACTCCACGGGTTCGCGGATGTGGCGGCCGGCGTAGACCCAGTCCTGGTCGGGATAGGAGGTCGCGGCCTCGTCGGTGTAGGGGTGCTTCAGCGTGTAGCCCTCCCCGTTCCACGAGTGGTGGGTAAGCCCGGAGAAGAACGGGTTGGCACACATCAGGTAGTAGGAGCCGCCTTCGTCGACGACTCTCGCGACCTCGCGGAAGACGATCCGGGAGTCCGGGACGAAGGTCAGCGAGTACGGATGCCAGACCAGGTCGAACGAGGAGTCGTCGAGGGCCGACAGATCCCGCATGTCACCCTGGATCGTGCGGACGCCGACGCCGTAGTGCTCGGCGGCCAAGCGGTCCCGCTCCAGCTGCCCGGATGAGATGTCGAGAACCGTCACGTCGGCTCCGAGCAGAGCGAAGGCGGCTGACTGCTGCCCGCCTCCTCCCGCCAGGCAGAGCACCCTCCGACCCGCCAGGTCGCCGGGGATGGCCAGCCTCTCCAGGCCCAGGTAGGCCCGAGCCTTCTCCGCGTCCAGGTCGAGCATGGGGCGGGTGAACAACGCCTCCGCCTCCACAAGGGCTTCCCAGCGTTCCTCGTTGTAGTGGTAGACCTCGTCCTGCATGGCGGACACCCTAGTTGTCGGCCAACGGGCGGGACGAACCATATTCGGGGCGGACCGCTCGGTGGCAGGCGCACGGGGTGCGTGAGAACCTGCAGGCTCATCCCCCCAAAGCCCAAGCGGCCTGGTCCCACTCACACCCGACCACGATCACCAAAACCCTCGACCGCGCCCTGACCTGGTTCACCCTCCGCCGCCACACCCAGTCGTAGAGAGTCCGCGCCATCGCGGTTCCCGATGGACGGCTAGCCGAGCTGCTCAGCTGGGCAGAGTGATCATCTCTGCTGTGGATTGACCGTCCTTATGTGCGCAACGAAATCGTGTACAACCCGCTTCCGTTGCGCGGATCGGGACGGTCCTAATATCGGGTCCTTGAGCGCTTGGGTTGGTTACGGGCGTAGCTCTTCGCCCGCCCTTGTTCGTACGCCTGGTCCACGGTCCAGATGTAGTACCACTTGCCGTCGCGAATTGTCCGAACGCTGTTTTGGCTGACCGCTTGAACCACGCCCCAGAGTCCACCGGTCGCACCTACGACCCCGAGTGCTGCGGCAAGAGCTGGACCGTACACAGCAGTGAGTGTTGCCGCCGCCGCCCCCAGAAAGGCGCCTGTTGCGGCGACCGATCGGGTTCTATGGATCTTGGCCATCTCGGCCTGGCATTCGTGGATCTGCGCCCGGATCTCCTCGCCAATCCGGGTTAGGGCTAGTTCGGATTGAACGGCGTCATGAGCCTGGTCGAGCTCAAGGAATTTCGTGCGCAGGTAATTGCGAAACCGGTCGTAGGACCCGAACTCGTCGACCGTAATCTTGCTGAAGTCCCGAAGTCCTACTCCCTCGATGAACGGCAGCTTGATCTCCAGGATCGGTCGGACAATCCGGCTCTTGACCGGGACCTGGCCGGACGCCTCAACCGCGCGCCGCCCTTGGAGGAGAAAGTCAACCGCCTGAGCCTGGTGGATCGACCTGGGCTTCCCGGCTGGGCGCCCGTTCTTCACCCACTGAGTGCGCAGGCAGTAGTTGGGTAGATACCAAGCCAGACCCGCTCGCAGGAGGGGTTCTGCCTCGAGAATCCAGCTCCCGAGCTGCGCCAGATCGAGCGTCCTGATCCCGAAGTAGTCTTCGCGCCACTCTCGCTTACGTTCTTCTTGCTCCATCAGGGTCCAATGGAGCTGCGCCGGCAAATCGGCCGGATTAACCCCCGGATGATCCGACTTAACCCAGTGCTTCACCTTGGGGTCGTAGCGGGGTCCAGATCGCCCGATCTCGTGGTATTTTCCGCCCCTAATGTCTGAAAAAAGAAGAGTGTCGCAGACGAGCGAGACGCGTTTGGTGATGGAGGCAAGGTCCCGCGCCCCGAAGCTAAGGCTGACGTCGAACTGTTGTTCGTCGAGCGAGCGTGCGTCCCGTAACGTTGCCGCGTTCTGGTCCCAGAAGTATGCCGCATACTTCTTCGCCACCTGTTCAGGATCGTCGCTTTGATGAACGTTGCGAAAGAATTGCTGCATATGCCCAGCTAGGACCGGATTCTGCGTTGCCTGGCGCCTCCAAAGCCGCATTTGCCCAGGATAGACCCTCGACCTCTATGGCACTATTCGGTTCGGGGTCCTCGAATGTGGCCAGAAGCAGGGTGGTGGCGCCCTGGCCGGACGCCGAGCCCATCGAGTGCGCTGGCGGCGGACGCTCAGCCCAGCCTCGCGCGGCAGGTCGAAGCGGGCGGTATTCGCGACCTCGCCTATCAGCTGTGCGACCATAGCGTCAGATCAGCTGGAAGAAACACGAAGGCCCTCTGCGGCAACAGAGGGCCTCTTGCTGCTCCGAGACGTCCGGGCCAACAGTGGACGAAGCGAAGTACCGAAGGTCGTTGCCGACGTTCGGCTTGCGCCCTATTACTGCACCTTTGAGGCCCAACTTAGAAGGATTGTCCGGAAGTATTTGCCCAGGCCGGACAGCCCGAACAACCGAACAACCCCTTCTGCCAGCATGATAGGCGCACCTCCTCCGAGACGAGTTGTTCGGAATCGTTCTTTGTCCGGATCGAGTTTCCCCTCCTGACCATGCCGTCACCGAGAGGCACAATCACTCCCATAGAGGTCGCGCTGACGTGCAATTCCCCGCCAGACACCTGGGCCTTCGAGGGCGGCAACCCGGACGAAGACCCGCAAGAAGGTGATCAAGCGGAGCGCGTCGTGGCGGTCTCTGTGAGTCCGGGCCATAACTGGAAGGAGCTCTTCGGTGGATTCGTCCGTATCCCACGCCTGCCTGCCAGGCGAGGTCTCGAAAATCGTCATCCTGATTCTCGTCTTGACCTTCGTGGTCATCCTGATCAGCCATGGAATGCCCGTGCCGGTGGCACTCGGCACCGCCCTGGGAGCAGGGCTAACGGCCGGCGAGGTGGCGCGCGCGTTCGTCACCCGGTCTGTCGGCGCTTAGGCCCCTTGCGCGCACGCGATGGGGCGCCCTGAGACCGTCATCTCCGATCGAGGGCTCACGGGCCAGTTCGCTGCGAAACTGCGTGAGCTCCGCCTCCGCGCGGGGCTCACCTATCGGCAGTTGTCGGAACGGACGGGCTACAGCCAGTCGGTCCTGTCAGAGGCAGCCTCCGGCCGGAAGCTGCCCACGTGGCAGGTCACCTATGCCTATGTCGAGGCCTGCAACGGCGAGGTGTCGCAGTTTCGCAACCTCTTGGTTCGCGCCAAGGGCGCACGCAAACGGCCGCCCATGCGTATGAAAGGCCTGTCCAGCTTCCAGCCGCCCTCGGTCGTGGCGAAGCGCACTTCGACTGAGTCACGCACCACCCGACCTGATCCGCTCGCCACCACCACCGCAGGCGAGTTCGTCCGGGCGCTGAACGCGCTCCGATCGTGGGCAGGGGCCTCCCTACGCGCTCTGCCCCGCATCCTGGCTGACAGGACCGGCGAGCCAGGCCGCCTCTACGCGCTCCCTCGAAGCACCGTGTCGGAGATGCTGCGTAGTAACCAGCTGCCACGCGAGGACCTGATTGCCGACTTCGTCGAAGCGTGCTGCCTGGCAGACGGCAGAATGACCGCCGCCGAGCGTGGTCTCTACCTGCAAGACTGGCAGGACGCCCGGCACGCGTTGAACCTTGGGAAACGGCCCCTCCGGCGCGTCACCATCACCCCGTCGAGATCGGCGGCAACGTCAAGGACAGGGGCCAAGCGCACCACGCGCGAGGCATGGTCGCAGCCCTGGGAATCCACCCACTACACCGACGGGTCCGTGCGCCCACCCCACCCCGACCGCGACACGCATAACCCTCACCTATCGATCTACGACGCACTGTACGACGGCAGTGCGACCTACCCGCTCCCGCTACGTGATGGCACCCGGTAGGTGAGGCGCTTCACCGCCTCACCAGCAGGGGAAGCCAGATCCGCGCCCTGCGTAGCCGCGGTTGCCTCCCAGAGCGGGCTGGTCAAGGCCCCACAGTGACAACTTCAAGCAGGCCACAGCCCTGGGCTCAGCTCACCATCCGGAATCCTGCCCGAGGTTCACGGTGAGGAGTCCATGCCCCTGCCGCATGGCCCACCTCTGGATTGCCGCGAACCAGAGCCTCCGCACGATCACCCCCCAGCCATAGCGCAGAGAAACCTCGACAAACGAGAGGGCGAACCCGGCACCTGTGATCGGCCCTACGGAACGCCTTGCGGCCACGAGCACGCCTGCATCCCCTGCCCATGCACAACCTCCTCTTCCGACGCCGTCGCCCACTGGCCAGCTGGCGGATCTGGGAATGCCCTCGCCCTATCAGCGCGGTCAGTGACTCCAACCTCCAGGCGACGACGGCATGGCGTCGGTCAGACCTCGAGGGCGCGGGGGAGGTGGGGGGTGAGGCCGTGGTGGAGGTCGCCGGTGTCCCCCAATACACGTTGCGTGGGGCGTCGTCGGAATCCAGCCGGATCACGTAACAGCTGCCCGGCGTGCTGAGCAGCCACAACCGACAGAAGGCGTAGGAGACAAGGGCGCTCCAACGAGAGCAGCGGTGGTCTGCGAAGCGTAGAACGAAACCCGCCAGAAATACATTATTGACGAAGTTAATTTATTGGTCGTACCGTACCGGGCATGCCACGCATCACACCTGCCAGGGCTCCCATCACCAGCCCCGCCGCGGCGACGCTGTTCGAGCTGGTGCTCACCCAGGGCCCGCTGTCCCGGGTGGAGGCGACCCGCCGTACCGGCCTGTCCTCGGCCGCCGTGACCAAGGCCTTCCGGCCCTTTATCGAGGCGGGCTACCTGGAGGAGCTGGCCTCGGGTGAGCGAACCGGTCCCGGTGCGGGCCGTCCGGCGAGCCCGCTGGCGATCTGCCCCGACCGGGAGTTCTTCGTCGGCGTCAAGATCACCGGCGATGACCTCATCGGCGTCATGACCGATCTGCGGACCGAAGTCCGCAGCTCCCGCCACCACGCGCTCGCCGGTCACGGCGTCGAGCACGTCGTGGCCGCGGTCGCCGAACTCGTCGCCGAGCTGCTGAACTCAGGCGACTACCGGGAGCGCAGCCACTGCCTGGGCGTGGCCCTGTCCGGTGACGTCGACCGCGAGTCGGGGACGGTGCGCTACTCGCCGTTCCTGGGCTGGCGGGATGTTCCGCTCGCCGATCTGCTGGAGGACGCGACCGGCCTGACCGTGACCTTGGAGAACGACGTCAAGGCCCTCACGATGGCCGAGCAGTGGTTCGGTGACGGCGTCGGCGCGTCCACCTTCGCCGTGGTCACGGTCGGGGCGGGAATCGGCTCCGGGCTCGTCGTCAACGGCGGCCTCGTCTCGGGGGCGCACGGTGTGGCCGGGGAGATCGGGCACGTCCCGGTCTCCCAGGCCGGCCCGCTGTGCCATTGCGGCGGGACCGGTTGCGTGGAGGCGATCGCCTCCACGCAGGCGATCGTCGACGCTGCCCGGACCACCACCGGGAACCCGGACCTGACCATCGAGCAGGCCGTCGAGACCGCCCGAGCCGGGGACGAGCGGATCGGGGAGATCTTCGGCCGCGCCGGGCACGCGATCGGCCTGGGCCTGGCGGCGCTGGTGAACCTGTTCGGCCCGCAGAAGGTCGTCGTGTCCGGTGAGGGCGTGGCCTCCTTCGACCTGCTGGAAACACGGCTCCGCGCCGCTTTCGCCGCCCAGGCCTTCGGCAGCGCCGCCCACTGCGACATCCTCCTGCGCCCGCTGCCGTTCGAGGAATGGGCGCGCGGAGCCGCCGCGGTCGCCGTCCAAAGCCTGTTCACCCCCTGACCTCCACCCCACCCCCCGAAGGACTCGACATGGCAAACGCCATCAGCCGGAGAAACTTCCTGGCCGGCACCTCGGTGCTGTTCGTCGCGGGAGCCGCCACCGCCTGCGGCTCCAGCGACGACGGCAAGGATTCCGCCGCCCGCGGAACCAAGATCACCCTCAGCCAGTGGTACCACGCCTACGGAGAAGCGGGCACCCAGCAGGCCGTCCAGAGGTACGCTGCCGCCTACACCAAGGCCAACCCGGACGTCGCCATCAAGATCAGCTGGATCGCTGGTGACTACGAGACCCGGCTGAACTCCGCGCTCCTGTCCTCGAGCGCCCCTGACCTGTTCGAGATCGGCGACTTCCGCGCCTCCAACGTCAAGAGCGGGCTGCTGGCGCCGCTGGACGACATCATCGGCCCGGTCCGTTCCGACTACGCCAGGTCGGCGCTGGACACCGCGACCGTCGACGGCAAGGTCTACGGCGTCAAGATGATGGACGACGTCATGATGCTCTACTACCGCAAGAGCGTCCTGGACAAGGCCGGCATCGTCCCGCCGCGGACCTTCACCGAGCTGCTGGCCGCAGCGAAATCCCTGACCTCGGGCAAGCAGAAGGGCCTGTTCATCGGCAGCGACGGCGTCGGCGACGTCCCGTACCTGCTGCTGTGGTCCTCCGGCGGCGACCTCGTCGACCCGTCCGGCAGGACCGTCACCTTCAACACCCCCGAGGCGGCCGCCGCGATCGGGGCCTTGAAGGACCTCAACTCCTCCGGCACGCTGCTCCAGGGCTTCACCACCGACTGGTTCGACCCGGGCGCGCTCGTCCAGGGCGCCGCCGCGATGCACTGGTGCGGGCTGTGGGCGATGCCCGACATCAAGAAGAAGCTCGGCGACGACTTCGGCGTCGTCCCCTGGCCGGCGTTCGGCGGCTCCGGCTCCCCTGCGGTGCGGGTGGGCGGCTGGTACCACCTCGTCAACGGCAAGGGCCCGCACGTGGACGCGGCCAAGAAATACGCGAACTGGCTGTGGATCCAGCAGGCCGACCTGCAGAAGGACTGGTGCGTCAGCTACGGCTTCCACGTCCCCTCCCGTAAGAGCGTCGCCGCGCAGACCACCCCGTTCTCCTCCGGCCCCGCCCAGGAGACCGTCGCCCTGTCCCAGCAGTACGGCCACTCCTTCCCGCCGGTGTGGAACAAGGCGACCACGACCGCGTTCATCCAGTCCTGCGCGAAGATCGCCAAGGGTAAGGCGGACGTCGCGGCCGAGCTGGCGGACGCCGCCAAGGCCTGCCAGGCCGAGCTCGACAAGCAGAACGCCTGATGTCGGTCCCCGCGCTCACCCGCGACCGCCGGGCGCTTCCGCGTCCGGCCGCTCGCGGCACCCGCCCACGCCGGCGACGGACCGACTGGCGGAAGGTCGGGGCGTTCGTTCTGCTGACCGGCCCGATGGTGATCGGGCTGGGGATCTTCAAGTACCTCGCGATCGGGTGGAGCTTCCTGCTCAGCTTCAACAAGGCGCGCGGCACCCTCACCCCCGGACACTGGGTCGGGTTCGACAACTACACCTTCCTGCTGCAGGACGAGGCGTTCAGGTCCTCGCTGACGACCATCGCCGGGTTCACCCTGTTCATCGTCCCGGTCACCTTCGTCCTGGCCCTCGCGCTGGCGGTCGGCGTCAACTCGGTGATGCGCGGCAAGGCCTACTTCCGGACCGCGTTCCTCCTCCCTGCGGCCGTCTCCTATGTAGCCGCCGCGCTGATCTGGAAGATGTGCCTGTTCAACGGGCTGCCCTCCGGCGTCGCGAATGCGATCGGCGCCCTGCTGGGCATGGAGGTGCAGCCGTGGCTGTCCGGCACGGACCCGCCGCTGTACTGGATCGTCATCGTCACCCTGCGGCTGTGGCTCCAGCTCGGCCTGTACATGGTGCTGTTCCTGGCCGGACTGCAGTCGATCCCGCCGCACCTGTACGAGGCCGCCGCCCTGGACGGCGCCGGCCGCCGGCAGACCTTCCGGCACATCACCTTCCCGCTGCTGCGGCCCACCAGCGCCGCCATCCTGATGCTGATCCTCATCAACGCCTTCCAGGCGTTCGACGAGTTCTTCAACCTCTTCAACACCGGGCAGGCCGGCAACGCCTCCGCCCCCGTCCGGCCGCCGCTCGTCTACCTCTACGACTCCGCGCTCGGCGACCAGAACTACGGGGTCGGCTCCGCTGGCGCGTTCATCCTGACCGCGATCATCGTCGCCGTCACGCTCCTTCAGGGCAGGGTCGTCGGCTTCGGACGGAGAAACTGATATGGCGACTCACGCGCGCCACCGCCCCGACGCGGGCCTCGTCGCGTCGGTGGCGAAGTACACGCTGCTGGGGCTGCTGTCGGTGGTGTTCCTGGCCCCGTTCTACGTCATCGTCCGCAACAGCCTGATGACCGAGGACCAGGTCACCAGCCTCGACTGGTCCTGGTGGCCCGACCCGCTCACCCTCGGGAACTACACGGACCTCTTCACCGACCCGTCCCTGCCGTTCGCGCACGCCCTGCGGAACTCCCTGCTCATCGCGGTGATCACCGCGCCGCTGTCGACGATGACGGGATCGATGGCCGGGTACGCCCTCGCCCGCCTCGACGTCCCCTTCCGCCGCGCCGTCACCGTGTTCGTCGTCGGCACCCTCATGATCCCCGCCTCGGTCACCTTCGTTCCCACGTTCCTGGTCATCGACGCGCTAGGCGGCGTCGACACCCAGTGGGGCATCATCGCGCCCGGCCTGTTCAACGCCTTCTCCGTCGTGCTGTTCCGCAGCTTCTACCTGCGGTTCCCGCCCGACCTGGAAGAGGCGGGACGCATTGACGGCCTCGGTCACCTCGGCGTCTACCTCCGCATCGTGCTGCCCAACTCGATCACGATGATCGCCTCGCTCGGCGCCCTGTCGTTCATCGAGAGCTGGAACGCCTTCCTGTGGCCCCTGGTCGTCGGCCAGGACCCCTCCTCCTGGACCGCGCAGATCGCCCTGTCGACGTTCCTCACCTCCCAGACCATCAACCTGCCCGGCCTGTTCGCCGGCGGCGTCGTCACCATCGTCCCGCTCGCCCTGATGTTCCTGGTCGCACAGCGGTTCATCGTCCAGGGCATCACCGCCAGCGGCCTCAAAGACTGACCCCTGCTCCGAAGTCCTGCTCCCCCACTCCGGTTCCCCATGACGGTGCGGCCCACGTCACCTCGTGCAAGGAACACGACCAGTTGAACGTGGGGGTGGCGTCATGGGCCGCAGCCACCCCCACCCTTCTCCACGGCCCACCCCCCGTTTCGAGGAGACCCCCGTGCAACGATTCCTGCGCATCCGCAGAACGCTCGCCGTACCTCTGGCCGCCATCACGGCGGCGACCGGCGCCGTGGCGCTCAGCCTCACCGTCGCCGCCACACCCGCCCAGGCCGCCGACAACGGCCTGGCGCCCAAGCCCTACATGGGGTGGAGCAGCTGGAGCCAGCAGTCCAGCAAGTACCCCGGCCTCAACCCCAACGGCGACTACAGCTACCTCAACGAGGCCAACGTCATCAAGCAGGCCGACTACATGGCCGCGAACCTCAAGCAGTACGGCTACGACCGCATCAACATGGACGCCGGCTGGTGGTCGGCGTGGGACTGGACGCCTGGCTACGACGGCAACGGCCGTCAGACCGCCAACCTCACCCGCTTCCCCCGCGGCATGAAGTGGATGATCGACTACATCCACGGCAAGGGCCTCAAAGCGGGCCTCTACCTGCCCGTCGGCCTGGAGAAGGCCTCCTACGACAAGGGCGACCTGCCCATCGCCGGCGCCCCCGGCTGCACCACCCACCAGATCGTCTACTCCGACCTGCGGAGCACCAACGGCTGGGACTCCTCCTACAAGATCGACTACTCCAAGCCGTGCGCGCAGAAGTACGTCGACTCCCTCGGCAGGATGCTCGCCGACCTCGGCGCCGACTTCCTCAAGTTCGACGGCGTCGGCCCCGGCTCGGGAAAGAACGACTCCAACCACGACAACCGGCCCGACGTCCAGGCCATGTCCCAGGCTCTCATCTCCTCCGGCCGCGACATCGTCTTCGAGATCTCCGCATGGCCGCTGGACTACTCCGGCATCGCCACCTGGGAGAAGTACGCCAACGCCTGGCGCGCCCACACCGACGTCGAGTGCTACTGCAGCACCCTCGTCACCTGGGACAACTCCGTCAAGGCCAGATTCGACGCCGGCACCGCCCAGTGGCTGAACCACGTCAAGCCGGGCGGCTGGGTCGACTTCGACTCCATCAACGTCGGCAACGGCCAGATGGACGGCATCAACCAGACCGAACGCCAGACCTACATGACCCTGTGGGCCATCGCCGCCGCTCCCCTGTACATCGGTGACGACCTCACCAAGCTCGACGCGTACGGGCTGTCGCTGCTCACCAACACCGAGGTCATCGCCCAGAACCAGGCAGGCATCCCGGCCAGGCCCCGCCAGCCCGGCGCCTCGCAGCAGACCTGGGTCGCGAAGAACGCCGACGGCACCTACACCATCGGCCTGTTCAACCTCGGCGGCTCCACCACGAACGTCACCGTCACCTGGGGCGACCTCGGCTTTGGGAACGCCTCCAACGTCCGCGACATGTGGACCCGCACCGACCTCGGCACCCAGGCCACCGGCTTCACCGCCACCCTGCCCGCCCACGGTTCCCGCCTGATCAGGGTCACCCCCGGCGGCACCCCGCCGACCGGCACGTCCTTCGAGGCCGAGAACGCCACCCGCACCGGCAACGCCGTCGTCGTCGGCTGCCCGGCCTGCTCCGGCGGCGCGAAAGTCGGCAACTTCTACGCCAACAGCACCATCCAGAGCACCATCAACGCCCCCACCGCCGGCACCTACAACCTCACCCTCGCCTACACCGCAGGCGACAACTCCCGAACAGCGACCATAACCATCAACGGCACCGGAACCCAGACCCTCCAGTTCACCTCCACCGGCGGCTGGAACACCCCCGGCACCAAAACCATCACCGCCAACCTCCAAACCGGCAACAACACCATCACACTCGACAGCGGCACCGGCTACGGCCCCGACCTCGACAAAATCACCGTTACGAGCTGACCCCACCCCCCGGACCGGCCACATTAACGGCCGGTCCGGAACCCACCTCCTAGCGGGCCGCCACTCGAGTGACCGTTGCTCTCAGGCAGGTTCAGCGGCGCGGCCCCTTCCACTCCCCAGCGACCATAAGGGCTACTGCTGTGACCGGAAACGATCACCAGGTTGGCACGTAGGACGCTCCTGCCAGTTGGATGGTGCTGAGCGCTTGGGAGGCCCGGTGACACAACCCGTCAAGGTCCGCAGGCTCACGGACGAAGAAGGCCAGAAGCTGCAGCGCATCGTGCGGCGAGGCACGAAGCGTACGGTGCGTTATCGGCGGGCTGCCTGGACCCTCAGTGGGCGGGGGCCGTCCGCCTACTGAGTCCTGACGACGAAACCTCCGTCGCGCCATCCGACGTGCTGGCCGCCCAACTCCGGGAACGCGCCCGCGCCGCAGCGAGAAAGGCATCCGATCTCCGATCCGTTGCAAGCGTCAATTGGTGCCAGGACGCTCGCCCAGGCCGCTGACCCAGCCCATGTCCTCGTAGGTGACCTGCGAGGACGGCGCCGACTGCCCTTGGAGGCGGATCTCGCGGCAGAGTAGCTCCGCCGTGTCGTCGTCCACGATCAGTCGTGACTCGCCCGCACCGTCCCCCTTGTCTGCCGTGGTCAGTGACAGGGCGATCCCGGTACGGCCCAGCGGATCGGTGACCTCTCCCAGCGACTTGATCGCGGGCAGTTCGGCAAGCACCCGGTAGAGGGCGGCGCGGGTCCCAGGGCTGATCGGACCGGCCAGCAAGTCCTGCGCCGCCGACCACACGTACTCGGTGAACTCTGGCTTGGCCGGCCACCAGTCGCTTCGGGACTCCTCGTCGAACAGCCGCCGCAGCCGGCTCTCCAGCCTGTCCTTGTTGGTCGGCAGCTCGAGCAGGCGCTGGGCCGTGAAGCGGTGATTGCCGATCAGATGGAAGAGTTGCACGTCGTAGTCGTTGGTCGACGACTTCTCCTGGGCCAAGGGGGGCGAGCCCAGGTGCTTCCACTTCGTCTCGTCAGCCGGGGAGGCGAAGATCACCTTCGCATTCTGGCCGGTCACGGTTCGGCTGGGCGCTCCCTTGTCGCTGGCGTACCAGCTCTCCTGGGTGCTCGCCACGGTCGCCGAGAACGGGATCTTCTCCCGCCTTGGCAGGTAGTGCACCGGCTGGGAGGTGCGTTCACGGGTGTACCAGTAGGAGCCCGACGTGACCGGTTCGCGGGCGGCGGTCTCGGCCGCGGCCAGCAGGACGGAGCGGGCGTCCAGAGAACCGTCTGCGGTGAGCGGTGCGCTCGCGGTCGGTGCCGTACTCATGGGCGTGCCGGCGGGGCTGACTCCGCCAGTGCCCAGAACTACGACGACTGCTGCCGAGGCGAGGGCTGTCGCGGCGATGGAACCCGCCATGGCGCGGGTCCGCCTGGCCCGGCGTCCTCGGCGCACCAGTTCCGGCACCGGTGCGGGTGTGACTGGTTCCCGATGAGCGAGGGTCCGCAATGCCTGTGCGAGCTGGTCCTGATCGTCGTTCATCGTGCTGTCTCCTGGCTTTCCCGAAGAGCCGTGCGCAGCCGCGCCATCGCTCTGAAGTGCTGATTCTTGACGGTGCCGACCGTGCAGCCGAGGGCCTCCGCGACCGCTTTCTCCGTCATGTCCTCGTAGTGCCGGAGCACGACGATGGCGCGCTGCCTGCGCGGCAGGGAGAGCAGCGCGCGCCGTAGATCCTCGTGTGGCTCGTACGGCCCGGACCGTGGATCGGCGTGCTCAGGCGGGCTGGCAGTGGGTTGTTCCCGCTGACGCCGCCGCCACCAGCTGACGTTCCCGTTGACCAGCATGCGTCGCAGGTAGGCGTGCGGGTCGGTGGAGCCTACTCGCCGCCATCGCACGTACAGCCGCACCAGGCAGTCCTGGAGCAGTTCCTCAGCTCGGTGACGGTCGCCGGCGAGGAGGATGGCGACCGCCATGTGCCTGTTCCAGGCCGCCTCGACGAAGGCGGCGTAGGCGGCGTCTTCCTTTGGATCACTCACATGGCATCAACGCGAAGGCGCCGGAAAAGGTTGGCAGGAAAACAGAATCGCTTCTGCGTGGTTGATCTAGCGTGACCAGCTCCGCAGGGAAACCTTCTGCTCGAAGAGACCCTGACCCACGACGCCGATCCCCTAGACCGAACTCCTCGGCTGTGCACCTCCGGCGTACGGGATCGTTGACCCGTCACCCGGCCACTGCAGCGCGGAGCGCCAGGTGCTTCCAGCCATGGAAAGTGCCCCACGTTTGGGGCGATGACGACCTCGCAGTTTCCCGGATGTCGCAGGGCATCAGCAGGCGGCCGGAACCGCGCTCAATCCGAGGGAGCGATTCCGCCTTGCCGTACCCGGGATCTGTTGCGCCGCAGGGCCGAGGCGAGCGCGAGGGCCGCGACCACCAGGGCGGCGGCGAGCAACAGACCGGCCGAGATCTCCAGGTGGCGGCTGCCGCCGAGGTAGCCGGAGGCTGGTTCGCCGTCATTGAGCTGGGTCAGAGGGGACACGTACCTACCGCCGATCACCAGCGCACCTGCGATAGGACCGAGGACCGCGGGGAGGCCGCCGCGCAACGCGGCCGGTTCGGCGCAGGAGGCTACCGTGCAGGTCACGGTGGCCACCAGCACGGCGAGCAGCAGGCCGCCGGGGATCCAGGCCGCTGAGACGATCTTCTCGGGTTCGCCGCCCGTCGCGGCCAGGGCAAGCAGCAGGAGCAGCGCAGACAGGACGCCGCCGGTGACCGCGAGCTGCGTCCGCCACCGTGAAGCACCCGCGGCACAACCCGCGGCGAACCCCGCCAGCCCGGTCAGCGTGCCGTACCCGGGATGGTGGGCCACGGAAGCGGAGGTCAGCAGGAGCGGGACGACGACGCCCACCTGCACCAGGGCCGCACCGGCCGCACTCGGCCCCGCCCAGGGGCCGGTGATCGCCGCGAGCAGCGCGGCGGCCGCAAGGATCGCCAGACCGATGACGGCAACCAGGATGTACGGCCGGCGACCCAGGGAAGCCAGCGAGACCTCCAGCACCGAGCTGATCCGCTCCGGCGTGGCGAACGCGGGGACGAAGGCCAGGAGCGCGGCCAGCGAGCCGAGTACGGTCACCCTGGCCGACGGGCGGAACGCGGCGGCGCCGGGGTGCAGGACCAGGGCGAGGACCGCCGCCATGACCGCGAGCAGGGTCGGCACGGCCGCCACGTACGCCAGCGCGGAATCGGCGCGCAACCAGGTCGCGCCGAGCAGGGCGGCTGCCACGACCCCGGCCCCCACCGCGCTGCCCGCGATCGTGGCGGCCCAGGCACGTTTCCCCTGCGCCATGAGCTCCTGCGCCGCGCCCAATACCGCAACCAGGGTCAGCGCCCCACCGGCCTGAGCGAAGTAGTTGACACTGGTGTGCCCGCCCAGCGAGGGAAGGTACAGGGCGGCCGCCATCGGGACGCACAACAGCGTTCCCGCAGCCAGCAACCAGGACCACCAGCGGATCAGGACGAGCCCGGCGATGACGGCCATCACGGGAACCAGGGTGGGCACCAGGGCGTAGGGGCCCCACTCGATGCGGCTCGGGATGAGGGTCGCCTCCGCCCAGCCCAGCCTCATGGAGGTGGCCAGGGGGACGAGCACTCCCACCGCAGCCGCTGCGGCGGCCCAGATCCTCGTGGTTGTCGGCATGGGTGTGATCATCCAGTGGACTTCGCGTCAGATTCAAGACGTGCAGTTCAGCCACCGCAGTCCCCGTCGCGTTCCCGCAAGTCACTACCGCGGGCATCGTGCCGGCAGATCAACAAGAACCAGGCAGGCGGCCGACCCGCTCGGGCAGGTCGGCCAGCTCCTGGATCACCTGGGCCACAACCTCGGTCTCGCCGGCCGCCTCGAGGATTCGGCGCGCCTCCTCCAACGTCTCGCGTGCCTCCTCGACGCGGGACGTCTTCGTCAACGCGACTCCCAGGTTGTGGTGAGCATGACCCAGGACCAGGGCGATCGGGTGCGCGCTCAGTTCGGGCAGTGCCTCGTGGATGACGTCGATCGCCTCATCCCACCGTTCGAGTTTGAGGTAGGCGGCTCCCAGGTTGTGCAGGGTCACGCCGATGCTGTAGGAGGTGATGGCCGGATCGCCACCGTAGGCGGGATCCCGAAGCACGGCCAGGTAGGCCAGGCTGTGCTCCACCATCTCCTCCAGCCGCCCCAGTCGGCCCAGCGCCACCATGATGGTGGTCATGGCCTGCGGGTACCCCTCCAGATCTCCGGCCAGGCGCAGGAGCTCGGCACTCCGCCTGAGATGGTCCAATGCGCTTTCCTGCCTGGCCCGATCATCCTGAATGGCCCACGCGGCGTAGAGCAGTGCCCAGCCCTGGTGCCGTACGTCGCCGGCCGCCTGCGCCAGGTCCACCGCCCGCAACGCGGCCGCCTCGCCCTCGGCGACGCGGCCTTCACAGTAGACCAGGGCCCAGGACAGGTAGCCGAGATGAATTGACTCCTGGAGCTGGTCGCCCATGGCTCGCGCCGCGCCGGAAGACAGCTCGAAGATCTCGCGCCAGTGGCCCCAGTACATCCACTGGTCGGAGAACCAGTGCATGGACTCGGCCACCTCGACGACCGTCGCGTGCTCGCCCTGCCTCGCCGCCGAGCGCAGCGCCTCCAGCCAGGCCGTACCCTCCGTCTGCAGCCAGTCGCTGGCCTCCTCCCGGCTGTCGAGCGTGACCAGGGAGCGCCAGCCCGGCGGCGGCTCGCCGTACCCCGGCTCGAACCACCGCCCGGCCAGGACCGCCACCTCCAGCAGCCAGCTCTCCATCCGCCGTCGCGCGGCGTGCTGCGCCTCGATCGATTCCTCCTTGGCCAGCTGTGCGCGGGCGAACAGGCGGACCAGGTCGTGGAAGCGGTAGCGGGCGACGTACGGCGACTGCAGCAGGCCCAGCTCGACCAGTTCCTCCAGCGCGTCATCTGCCTCGTCCGGCTCCGTCTCGCTCAGGATCGCGGTCAGCGCCACCCCGAAGTCAGGTGCCGCGGCCAGGGCCAGGCGCCGGAAGACCAGGCGTGCCCTACCGGACAGCTGCTCGTAGGAGAGCGCGAAGGCGGCGGCGACGGCCAGGTCGCCGACCGCCAGGGCCTCCAGCCGGCGTTCCTCGTCGTCCAGCCGTCCGGCCAGCTGGCTGGGCGTCCATCCCGGACGGCTCTGCAGCCGGTTGCCGACGATGCGTACGGCCAGCGGCAGGTAGCCGGAGAGTTCGGCCAGTCTGGTCAGGCCTGCCGCGTCCGACCCGGAACGTTCCTCGCCCACGATCGTGCGCAGCAGGCCGACCGTCTCCTCGCCGGACAGTGGAGCCAGCGGGATCTGCCGCACGCCCTCCAGCCCGGCGAGGGTCCTGCGGCTGGTGACGATGGCCATCCCGGCGCCTTCCGGTGGCAGCAGCGGGCGGGCCTGGCTCTCGTGGGCGACGTTGTCCAGGACGATCAGGCACCTGCGCCGGCGCAGCAGCGCGCGGTAGTGTCCCGCCCGCTCCTCCTCGTCGCCCGGGATCCTGTTCTCCGGGACGCCGAGCGCCTTGAGCAGGCGCGACAGCGCCACCATTGGATGCAGGGGCGTGGCGTCCATGCCGCGCAGGTCGAGGTAGTAGCGGCCGTCGGGGAACAGGTCCGCCAGGTGCTCGGCGGCATGCACGGCCAAGGCGGTTTTGCCGAGCCCGCCGGTGCCGGAGACAGTGGCGACGTTCGCGGCCGGCGCGCCTGCCTGCTCGGCCAGCCGGCGCAACAGGGACAGTTCCGCGGCTCGCCCGGTGAAGTCGCCCACGCCGCGTGGCAGTTCGCACGAACCCGGCGCGGGGCCGGTCGGCCTCGGACGGCCCGCCTGCGCGGCGTCGGTCAGCGCCGTCCGCCGGTCGTCGTCGAGCTTGAGGGCGTCGGCCAGGGCGTCCACCGTACGGCGTTGCGGCCCGCGGCTACGGCCACGTTCCATGTCGCTGATGGCTCGCGCGCTCACCCCCGACGCGGCGGAAAGCTCCTCGAGCGTCAGCTTGGCGTCTTGCCGCAGACGCCGTAAGAGCAGACCGAACTGGCTGACCATGAACCGAATCTACCGAATCTACCGGGTCGCGCCGGTTGTGGATCAACGTGTCCGGATCGTGGATCGGCGCTACTTCTGCGTGCGGTTCTTCATGGTCGTACCAGGGGCCCCGCGACTTGGATGAAGACCAGAAAGCCCACGTCAAGCAAGGGAATCCGACATGCCTTACGTGACCACCGCCGACGGGACCGCGATCTTCTACAAGGACTGGGGAACCGGGGGTTCGCCGGTTCTGCTCAGCCACGGCTGGCCGCTCAACTCCGACGCCTGGGAAGCCGCCGCCCTCTTCCTCGCCGCGCACGGGCACCGCGCCATCGCCCACGACCGGCGCGGTCACGGCCGCTCGTCGCAGACCTGGCACGGCAACGAGATGGACACCTACGCCGACGACCTGGCCTGCCTGATCGAGCAACTCGACCTGCGCGACCTCACCCTGGTCGGGCACTCGACCGGCGGCGGGGAGGTCGCCCACTACCTCGGCCGGCACGGCAGCGACCGCGTCTCGAAGCTGGTCCTGGTGTCGGCCGTACCACCCCTCATGCTGCGCGGCGAGGACAACCCCGAGGGCCTGCCGATCGAGGTCTTCGACGCCATTCGCGCGGGCGAGGTCGCGAACCGGTCCCAGCTCTACCGCGACCTGGCCGACGGCCCGTTCTTCGGGCACAACCGCAAGCAGGACGTCGACCAGGGCTTCAGGGACGCGTTCTGGCTGCAGAGCATGGCCTGCGGGCACCGCGGCGCCTACGAGTGCATCGCGGCCTTCTCCGCCACCGACTTCCGGCCGGACCTCGCCAAGATCGACGTTCCCACGCTGGTCATCCACGGTGACGACGACCAGATCGTGCCGTTCGAGGTCGGGGGCAAGCGGTCGGCCGAAATGATCAACGGCGCTGTCCTCAAGGTGTACGAGGGCAGCGGGCACGCCCTGCCCGACACCGACCGCGACCGCCTGCACGCCGACCTTCTCGCCTTCGTGAACTCCTGAGGAGCATGACGTGACCCTCCTACGCCGAGCCGGCCGCCTGCTGGGCGCCCTCGTCACGAGCTGTGCCCTGATCCTCGGCCTGAGCGGAGCAACCGGCTCCGCCTCCGCGGCCGCCGCCAAGCCGACCGTGGTCCTGGTGCACGGCGCCTTCGCCGACGCCTCCGGCTTCAACCAGGTCATCGGCCTGCTGCAACGTGCGGGCTTCCCCGTCATCGCCCCGGCCAACCCGCTGAGGGACACCGCCGGAGACGCCGCCTACATCTCCAGCGTCCTCGACACCATCGCCGGACCGGTCATCCTGGCCGCCCACTCCTACGGCGGCATCGTCATCACCAACGCCGCACGCGGGCACGGCAACGTCAAGGCCCTGGTCTACCTCGGCGCCTTCGCCCCCGACGAGGGCGAGAGCGCGCTGCAACTCGCCCAGCAGTTCCCCGGCAGCGAACTCGGCGCGGCCCTGATCGCGCGGCAGTACCCGGTGCCCGGCCGTACCGAGCCCGGGACCGACGGCTACATCGACCCCGCCAGGTTCCGCGCGGTGTTCGCCGCCGACCTGCCCGAGTCCACCACCCGGCTGATGGCCGCCACCCAGCGGCCGGGCAGCGTCGAGGGACTGTCGGGACCCAGCGGCGCGCCCGCCTGGAAGACCGTCCCGTCCTGGTACCTCATCCCGGCCCAGGACAAGGTCATCCCGGCCGCCGCCCAGCGCTTCATGGCCAAGCGCGCAGGCAGCAAGGTCACCGAGATCAACTCCTCGCACGTCGTCATGATCTCCCACCCCGCCGCGGCCACGGCCGTCATCCTCGCCGCCTACGCCGCCACCCGCTAGGAGATGCCGATGAAACCCGACACGATCGTCCTGATCCACGGCTTCTGGGTCACCCCGCGCAGCTGGGAGAACTGGATCGCCCACTACGAGGCCAAGGGGTTCCGGGTGCTCGCCCCCGCCTACCCCGGCTTCGAGGTCGAGGTCGAAGCGCTCAACGCCGACCCCGCGCCCATCGAGCGGGTCACCGTACCCGAGATCATCGACTCCCTCGAGAAGCTGGTCGGCAGCCTGGACAAGCCGCCGATCCTGATGGGCCACTCCGCGGGCGGGGTGTTCACCCAGATCTTGCTCGACCACGGGTACGGCGCGGCCGGTGTGGCAGTCAACTCGGCCCCGACCGAGGGGGTGAAGGTCATCCCGCTGTCGCAGGTCAAGGCCTCCTTCCCGATGCTCAGGAATCCGGCCAACCGGCACAAGGCGGTCGGCCTCGACTTCGAGCACTGGCGCTACGCCTTCACCAACACCTTCCCCGAGGACGAGGCGCGGGCCACCTACGAGCGCTACCACGTCCCGGCATCCGGCTCGATCTTCTGGGGCAGCGCGCTGGCCAACATCCACCCAGGCAAGGACGACACCTACGTCGACTACCACAACAACGCGCGCAAGCCGCTGCTGTTCATCTCCGGCGAGCACGACAACCTCATGCCGCCGAAGATCCAGCGGTCCAACGCCAAGCACTACAAGGCGCAGGACACGATCACCGACGTGGTCGAGTTCCCGGGCCGCTCCCACCTGATCCCCGCCCAGCAGGGCTGGGACGAGGTCGCCGATCACGCCCTGGACTGGGCGCTCAGGCACGCCGGCTGAGGCGAGCAGGTCCGGCGTGACGACACCGCCACGCCGGACCTGCACTTCAGCACGACCGACCCGGGCCCTCACCACGCAAAGGAAACGGTCACGTGACGAACGTCCACTTCACCCATATCGGCGGACCGACCGTGCTCATCGAGTTCGGCGGCTGGCACCTGCTCACAGATCCCACCTTCGACGCTCCCGGGCAGACCTACTCCTTCGGGTGGGGCACCTCCTCACGCAAACTCACCGGACCAGCCATGGCCGCCACCGATCTGCCACCCATCGACGCCATCCTGCTCACCCACGTCCACCACGGCGACAACCTCGACCTCAGCGGCCGGTCCATGCTGCCGGGCGCGGGGACCGTGGTGACCACCCGGCCGGGAGCCCGTGCCCTGCCGGTGGCGGCTCGCGGCTTACGAGCCGGCCAGTCGACCCGCCTGGAGGCGCCCGGCCGCCCGCCCATCGACATCCTGGCCACCCCCTGCAGACACGGCCCGCCGCTGAGCCGCCCGATCACCGGCGAGGTGATCGGATTCGCCCTGACCTGGCCAGGCCAGACGTACGGCCCGCTCTGGATCACCGGCGACACCGTCTACCACCGTGCGCTGCGCCGGGCCGCCGCCGCGATCCGGCCCGGCACCGTCCTGCTCCATCTGGGCGGCGTCGGCTTCCCCCTGACCGGGCCGCTGCGTTACACGATGACCGCGCGGCATGCCGTACGGCTGTGCCAGGCCTTCACCCCGCGCACGGTGCTGCCGGTCCATTACGAGGGCTGGGAGCATTTCCGGCAGGACCGCGACGGCGTGGAACGCGACCTGTCGCGGGCACCGAACGAGATCAGCGCCCTGTTCCAGTGGCTCCCCCGAGGTGCGGCGGCACAGCTCCAGATCTGACCTCATCGGGTTGGCCTCTTGCACAGGTCAGAGCCCGGACACGGCTCTCATCGCCAGTGGAGGTCTCCGACCAGCGCCGTCTCCGCGCCGCCGTCGGCGAAGATGACCTGGCCGGTGACGAAACGGTTGTCGGCGCAGGCGAGCCAGCAGATGAGCTCGCCGACCCACTCCGGCCGCCCGGGGAAGCCGCCGAACGGTTGCGGCGACGAGGCCTCCACAGCCGTACGGATCTCCTCGCTCGCGAAGATCCACGAGGCTGCCGGGGTGTCGACGACGCCGGGTGCGACGGCGTTGAGCGCGATTCCGGCTCCCGCCCACTCCGGAGTCGGGGCAACCCTGCGCACCCAGCGGTTCAGGGCGCGCTTGGCTATGCCGTACGCACCGGTTGGGCCTCCGATGGACGGCTCAGCCAGCACGTACGAGACGGCGGCGGCTTCGTCCCCGTCGAGACATGCCTGCACGACGCGCTCGTCGGCTGGCGCCAGCGATGAGGTCGAGGACACCACCACGGCTCTGGGCGCTTCGCTCCGGGCGAGCAGGGGCCGGAGCCCTTCGAGGGTCGCGACTGTGCCGAAGTAGTTCGTTTCGAGCAGGCCGGTCTTGCCGCCTCCGGCGACGGCGAGCACGGCGTCGACGGGTCCGCGTCCTGTCACCTGGTCGACCAGGGCCTGACGGCCGTCAGGTGTGGACAGGTCGGCCTGGATGTCGGTGTCGTTCTCCGCGTTGAGGTCGCAACCGATGACCTTGGCGCCACGCTCGCGGAGCAGCGCCGCCGTCGCGGCGCCGATGCCCGATGCCGAGCCGGTCACGACGTATGTCCGTCCGGCGACTCCGTTGGAGGTCATTGCCCTTCCTTTCCTGTGCGGGTGCTGCGCTCGAAGAGCTGGACGAGTTCCTCCGCGCAGCTGGCGGGGTCGAGGCCGGTGGCGATGAGCGGGGCCATGCTGTCGATCGAGGCCCGTAGCGCCGCCGCCATGACCCGCGGATCGAACGGCCGGAAGACACCGGCGCGCTGCCCGTCCTCGAACAGGCCTGCCAGGCGGTTCTGCGATTCGACGTGGTAGCGCTCCCAGTCGCTCAGGCCGCCGTTGAGGAGGATCTGCCGGAGCGCCTCCACCTCCTGCGCGTGCTCCGCGATGAACGCCACGTTCGCCCGGATGACCGCGGCGAGCAGCTCGCGCGCGTCCGTCAGACCTTCGAGGGCGGCCTGCATGTAGGTCTCGCTGTCGGCGACGACCTGGTCGGCCACGGCCGTGAACAGCTCGTCCTTGCTGGAGAAGTGGTAGGTGATCAGCCGTTTGCTGCTGAGCCCCGCCTCCTGGCAGATGGCCTCGAAGGTGGTGGCCTGGGAGCCGCGCGCGGCCAGCACGGCGATCGCGGTACGGGCGATCTGCTCCCTGCGGGCCGCTGTGGCGGCCTGGCGAGTGATCATGGTCGTGGCGCCGCTCTGCGGCAAGCAAAGTAATCCACCCGGATAACTTTATCCGAGTGGATAACTTTGAGCAAGCCGCGACACTCGGTGCCAGTAACAGGGCGTGGTCACTCGCGCTTCTGGGGGTCGGGGATCGGGTCGGCCAGGCCTCGTTGCGATCGGGGTCGTCCGGCTCCTCAGTACGCAGCAGATCGTTCCTGCGGACTCTCCCCCACGCCTCGCTGGAAACCTCATACCCAGAGTTCTAAGGACGTAGGAAGAAAGTAAGGCGGTCATGGCAAGTACGCAGGCCACGAAGGTCGAGCCGGCGACCGTGAGAACGATCACGACAAATCTCCAGGTCCGCGCGGTATGACAGGACGGTGATCAACCCACGGAGCGATGCCGTCTCGCGTGTTCCTCATGCCGGTTCCCCTTCGTGAAGCTCTGCCTCCTGGATGGAGATGTAGTCGCCTTCATCGTTCGCTCGTCCGTTGTCGTCGTTCGTGGAAGAACAGTGGCTGACGTCACGGACATCGACGGACAATGGCTGACATGACATCGCGTTCGCGCAGCCTCGATCCTGATCTCCCGCGGGAACGCTTCGCCCTGGAACTGAGGGACCTTCATCGGCAAGCGGGGCGACCGAAGCAGCAAACGCTCGCAAGCGCGATGCACTGCAGTCACGCGACGGTGTCGGGGATCCTCAACGGCCATCGCTTTCCCTCCCGGGAACAGACGGAGGCACTCGTGCTCACCTGCGAAGGTGACGTGAGGGCGTGGAAGCACCGCTGAGCCGTAACCGACCGGGCGCTCGGCGCGGGACCCGTCACTGAGCGTCCAACCGGCGTTGACACGCCAGGAGCACCCTGGCATCTGTCTGGCCGGGAGCTCTATCGAGCCATGCTCGCCGAGGTGAGCCGGGCCAGGTTCCGGATTATGACAACCTTTATCCGGCATCGACCGCCGGAGTATTTCCTTGGGTTCACCCATGAGGAAACCACGCAGGTCGGCTGTCGTAGATAGGCTGACGTTTCCCGCACGAACCGCTGGGCCCACTCCATGAGATCCGCGTCGTGGATTGGTCGCTGGGCGTGGATGCCATCAACATGGCCGTCTTCGACGACTCGGTGGCACTGCTCGCCTTCACGCCTGGGTCGGCGCAGCAGCTCAACGGGTTCCGGATCCTCGATCGCAGGATGCCAGTTCGCCGCGTTTGAGAAGTCAATCGTGCCGCCGCTGAACTGTGCGCCATCGAACCTGACTTCGCCGCCGGAGAACTCTGCGCCGAACCAGATCTTGCCGTCGGAGAAGGTCGAGTGGCTGCGGGTTCTGGGGCCATCCGGCCGGAATCGAACGCCAGGACCTCTGCCGCAGTAAAAGCGTAGACCTGATCTTGCAGGTAGCCCGCGTTCCCGCAGGTGATCGCGTTCACCGCCGCAGTAACTTCGGTACTCACTGCGGGGGGCCGGACCTGAGAGTGATCAAGGGCCTGAGCTAGGGAAATGCTCGCCAGCGTTCATGTCCGGCCGGATGATCCCAACAGCCCAACAGGCAGCCAACCTGGACCCAACGGGTCTCTTCTACCTTGATGGCGTGGAACTGCGACGGCCGATGCCCTGATTGAACAGCTCGTATCGCTGATGGTTGTCCAGACGTTCCTCCCCCGGGTACCGCGATCACGTTCGTCTGTGGCGGATCCGGGTTCCGGATTGTCCAGCGGCCAAACGCTGGGGGCTGTCTGCCGTCACCTGCTTGGCGAGTGGCGGTTCACGGGCCTGGGCTTGCTCAGGCAACCAACGAAGGAGATCTTATGTTGAGAAGGTTCATCGTGGCTGCTGCTGCCGTCTCCCTGGTAGGGCTGGGGTTCGCGTCGCCTGCGAGTGCAGGCAGCCTTTCCTCGTCCCCCGCGTACGGTTGCGCGGCCGGAGACTTCTGTGTGTATTCGACAGAGGTCATCTCCCCAGGGACGAAGATCAGTATCGGTCGGGGGGAGAACTGGCCAGCGGACGGCAAGTACTCCAGCGTGGCCGGCAGCCCGTACAAGAACGTCCGGTCCTTCTTCAACAACGGCAAGCGCGAGACCTATGACCATGTCTGGGTGACCTACGTCTATGGGGACGGCACAGGTGCAGCTCGATGCGTTCACCGCGCTGTGGACGGCGACCTCGCGCAGGGACATGAGTTGACTGATCTCCGGCTCCCCGCGACGGTCATCCGGATCGAGTGGAGGAAGGAAGACTGCGTCAAGTAGTCCGCCTCCGCCGGTAGGCCAGTAGACGCGGACAGGCCCCGATCCCGGGGTCATGCTTCCTCGCAGGCCATGACGCCTGCGAGGAAGGGTGTCTGATCTGACCTGAAAATCAATCCTTAGCCGGGCGTGCGGCAGCGGACTGTTCCTGACATTGCGGGGCGGGCCGGTACGGACGACCCAGGCAAGCAGGACGGAGTCGCCGTAGTCGTCGACGGTAACGGCATAGCCGCCGCCGGGCAGTGACGGCGGGTCGATCACCGCGGCGGCGAGCTGGGTCTCGGTGTACGGGCGCAGCGGCCGCGCACCCTGACGTCGTCTCGGCCGGGGACGCGGCCACGCAGCAGCGTCCAGCGAGCTGGCCTGCCGGTAAAACTGAGCCCACCAACCTTCCCACAGGTAGGTGCCCTTGCCTGTGGTGAGTGCCTGACCTGTTGGGGATGGGATCAGAGGGACTGCCGGGCGTATTCTCCGGGACGTGGGTCGGGCATACCAGATGGGATTTCGGCGACGGCGCCGCCCTCCCCCGCCCCGGGACCGCGGCCGGGCCCATGCGCGTCACCCTTGTGGTGGCCGACAACGAGGGCTGCTCCATGCAACAGGTCTGCGCTGGGCATGCGGCCTACCGCTAACGGTTCGCCTACCGCCCGCGCCAGCCGAGTCGTGACCATCCAGCAAGGAGATAGGCCGCACTCGCGCGCCCGATTGTCTAATGGCAGAAGGCCGAGTCGATCATTTTCCCGAAGGCGGCCATGTCGGGCGGGGTCGACTCGTTGGCGGACAGGGCCAGCTGGGTCTTGCCGTCGGTGGAGGTGAACATGGCCGTGAGGTAGCCGGGGATTCCTCCGGTGTGGCCGATGATCTTCCGGTTGCAGGTCGTGGTCATCTCCCGTATGCCAAGGCCGTAGGCGCCGAGCTGGGCACCGATCGGGACGGTTCTGGTCATCTCGGCGAGTTGGGCGGGCTTGAGCAGCTTGCCGGACTGCAACGCGGTGATGAAGGTGGTCAGGTCGGCCGTGGTGGAGATCATCGCGCCGCCGGCGCTGGCGATGCTCGGGTTGAGCCGGGTGACGTCGGCGTAGCCCTTGGTTGTTTTGATATATCCGTGTGCGTGCGGGCCGGGTAGCCGGGTGGAGTAGACGGGGGCGGAGGTGTGCTTGAGCCCCAGCGGCTTGATGATGCGCTTGGTCACCTCGCTCTGCCACGTGTTGCCGGTCACGGCCTTGACCAGCATGCCCAGCACCACGTAGCCGGTGTTGGAGTAGGCGAAGCGGGTGCCGGGCTCGAAGTCCAGCGGCCGCTTGAGGGCGGCGGCGACGAGTTTCTCGTCGGTGAATTTGGTCCAGCGGTACTTCAGGTACGGCTCGCCCACGGTGGGGATCGGCTGGGAGTCGGTGTAGTTGGGCACTCCGGAGGTGTGCTGGAGGATCATCCGCACCGTGATGTCGTCCTGGCGAGGCAGCAGGCCGGGCAGGTAGGTGCCGATGGGCTCATCCAGCCTGATGCGTCCCTCTCCGGCGAGGTGCAGGACGGTGGCGGCGGTGAAGGTCTTGGTGGCGCTGCCCATGCGGAAGTACCCGCCCGCCGGCACCGGCCGACCGCTGTTGATCATGGCCTTCCCGGCGTGGAGTACGGTGGGTTTGCCTACCTCGGTGAGCCTGGCCTGGACTCCGAGGACGCCGCCCGAGCGCACGACCTCGTTCATGGCTTCCCGTAGTGAGGCGGCGTGGTCTGCGCCGGGTGCCTGTACGGCTTGCGCCGGTGCGGATGCGAGTCCGATGGCGAGCGCGGCCAGCGCGAGAGAGGCGGCAGTGGTGGTGCGCATGTTCACGCGTATCCCCTTTGTTGGTGTTTGGGTGTTGATGACCAACGTAGGGTTCGGCGTGCCGCGCCTCGATCCCGCGCACTGGCCGCTTGAGGTGGTGCTGGCTACACCACGCCTCAGCGCCCACTTGGCGCAAGACCGCGGGTCAGGAGGTGTGGTTCAGCGGCACAAGCCCCACGGCCTTTTCAGGTGCTGGACGGCTTGACCGGTTTCGGTTCGAGGGGCATCGTGACGCTGGCGGCGCGCCCGTCGTCGGTGGCCGCGGTCCAGGTCCTGTAAGCCCGGGATGACGCCGCTATGGCCCCAGGCGATGCCACCGCACGACAGCGGCGAGCTGATGATCCCCAGGCCGCCCTTCGCCAGCTCGTCCTTCAAGCCCCCGCATCGCGGCCGAAGCCGGCGCAACCTGGAACCGCTACGTCCCCGGCGACCACACCAAGTAACCGCACAAGCCATCTCACCCGCGCATCACTCAGTGTCGATCATCGCCGTGTGGGGCCGCTCTCCTTCCTGGCCGGGAAGGGTGGCCGTCGCAGCCTGAAGGTGTTCTCGATCGATGCCGTCGAGCAGAGACCGGGCTCTGGCGGCCCAGTGTTGTTCGCCCAGCGGGGTGAGCGTGTCCAGGGCCTCCTGCCAGCAGGTCCTGGCGCGGTCGTGCTGGCCGAGTGCCGCGAGCGCCTGCCCGAGGACCGTCGCCAGCCTGCCGCTGTGCAGGCTGAGGTCCATCTCCCGTACCTGGGCGTAGGCGAGTTCGGCGTGGCGCACGGCCTCGGCAGGCCGCCCGAGGGCGAGCAGGACCTCGGCGAGCCGCTGACGCGTGCTGCACGCCAAGCGGTGATTGCCCGCCTGGCGGAACCCGGTGAATGCCGCCTCGAGCTCGGCCATCGCCTGCACGTGCCGGCCCAGGTCCAGGAGCCGGTCACCGCGGGAGAAGGCCATCTCCACTGCAAGATCGGGGTCCAGACGGGTCAGCTCCATGTCGCGGTTGGCGTTCACCCAGGCCAGCACCTCGGCCGCCATATCCTGGCTGGACCAGACTCTGGCGAGGCTGGATCCCGCGTATACCAGCCAGTGCCGCTCGCCGACTTGCCGCAGCCCCTCGATCGCCTCGGTCAGCACATGTTCCGCCTCGTCCATGTCGCCGAACCTGATGCGGTCAAGGCCGAGCATGTGCTTGCTGTAGGCGGCCACCGGATCCTGCACGCTGTCGGCCAGCGCGACCGCCCGCCCGAGCTGCGCGTATCCCTCGGCTGGACGGCCCGCGTCCCAGTAGGCCAGGCCGAGGAAGAAGCGGGCTCTGCTCTCGACCCGGGCGTCGGGTGCCGCCGCCGCGATCCGTTCCCCGGCGGTGAACACGCGGGCCGCGGGTGTGCTGCCGCTCTCCGGGAACGTCAGCAGCACATCGGCTGCCGTCGCGACGAGGTCCCCCGTCGCCTGCATCGCCGCGGCCAGTACGGCGGGCTGCTCGGTGGTGAACCACTCCCTGGCCGCCTGCTTGCCGTCGAAGGCGAGGCCGCCACGCGTGGGCCGTTGCAACAGCGTGGTCAGCGCCTGGAGCGGATTGACCGTCGCGTATCCTGCCTGTCCTGTGGCCAGGTAGAAGCCGAGCAGCCGGGCCAGCCACGGCTCCGGCTCGCCTGCCAGGCCCCTGGCGTACAGGCGTAGCAGGTCGTGAAAGCGGTAGCGGCCAGGCGCGGGCGATTCCACCATGTTGAGGTCCACCAACCCCTCGGCCAGCCCCTCCGCCTCCTGCTCGCCCACGTCGAGCACGGCAGCTGCGGCCGCGAGCGACAGGTCGGGACCGTCAGGCAGCGCGAGCAGCCGGAACGCGCGGGCCTGCGCGCCGTCGAGCTGCCGGTAGGCCAGGTCGAAGGAGGCTTCCACGGTGTCGGATCCCGCTCGAAGCTCGGTCAGCCGCCTGCGCTCGTCGGCGAGCCTGTCCACCATCGCCCCGATCGTCCACGCTGGCCGTACGGCCAGTCTCGAGGCGACGATGCGCAGCGCGAGCGGAAGGTGGCCGCACAGACCGGCCAGTTGCTCGGCGGCCTGCCGCTCAGCCAGCACCCGGCCGGCACCCAGTACCGCAGACAGCAGGTCGACCGCCTCGCCCTGCGTCATGACGTCCAGGCTCACATGGCGCGCCGACGGCAGCCCGACCAGCGTGGCCCGGCTCGTCGCCAGCACCGCGCTGCCGGCCGTGGCCGGCAGCAGCGCCATGACCTGGGCGGCGTCCCTGGCGTTGTCGAGCACAATCAGGACGCGGCGACCGGACAGCAGCGACCGCAGCATCGCCATCCGCTCGGGCTCGCCGTCCGGCTGCCTGCCTGCCTCGACACCCAGCGCATCGAGGAAGGACCCGAGCACCCCTGCGACGTCGGTCATGTCGGATAGCTCGGCGAAAAGCCGGCCGTCCTCGAACTGCGGGGCCAGCTCGTGCGCCACCGACACCGCCAGACTGGTCTTGCCGACGCCGCTGGCCCCGGAAAGGATCACCAGCGCGGTGGCGTGCTTGGGCACCGACAACGCCGCGCGTAGCGTCGCGGCCGCCGGCTCACGTCCGGTGAACGCGGCGGGTACGGCAGGCAGCCAGGTCGGCGCGGGGCTTGTCACCACGACGGCTGCGGGCCGGCGCGCGGCCAGCGCGGGATCGGCGCGCAGGATGCGCAGGTGCAGGTCGGACAGTTCGGGAGAGGGCTCCACGCCCATCTCCTCATCAAGCAGCCGCCGTACCTCGGCGTAGACGGCCAGCGCCTCCGCCTGGCGGCCCGTGCCGTACAACGCCTCCATCAGCAGCGCCCGCAGCCGCTCGCGCAGCGGATGCTGGGCCACGAGCGCGGTCAGCTCGCCGACCGCCGGGGCGTGCTCGCCCGTGTCGAGGTCGAGCCGCAGCCGCCACTCGACGGCCATCAGCCGGCGCTCGGCCAGCCGGTTCCGGTGCATCTCGGCGAACGGCCCTGGAACCCCGGACAGCGCCTCGCCGGTCCACAGCTTCAGTGCCCGGCCGAGTGTACGGCGAGCGTCCTGCGGCCCCTCGCGGCCCGCCCGGTCGAGCAGCTCCTCGAACACGGCCGCGTCGACGGCGTCGTCTGGCAGGCGCAACGCGTACCCGCCGCCCTGCGACACCAAGACGGCCGGCTTGGCATCGCGCGCAGGTTCGAGAACCTTACGCAGGTGGGAAACGGCCGTGCGGACGGCGCCCACGCTGGAGGGCGGCGGCGCCTCCCCCCACGTGCCGTCGATCAGCTCACTCATCGAGGCGCTGCGCCCCTGCCGCAGCAGCAGGCCGAGCAGCAGCGCCTGCCGCTGCGGCGGCCCCAGCTCGACGGGCCTGTCCCCGCGCCAGGCCGCGGGCGTGCCGAGAACGGCAAAGCGCAGGCTCATGGATCCCCCGACCACACCAACTCAATACGGATATGTGACCCATGAAAATAGCAGAAAGCCGTCAAGGGCCATAAAACCTACAATTTCAGAACGACCAACGGTTACCAGGCGTCGCAGTTCGGGGCGCGAGCATTGTCATCCTCGGTTCCCTTCGTGGCGACGATGCAGCCCACGTCCGGATACCCGTACTCGATGTTGTACTTGCTACGGATACGCCAGCTCCTGTCAGGCTGACGGTCGAACTTCTCCACTGGCGTGAGCCGCCGGAATTATCCGTCAACATCTGCAGATCCCAGTTGTTGGTGGGAAGCACGATCAGGACCGGGTGATTGCCGATCGCCGACCGCGCCCACCGCCCTCCGCCTTCGTCCCAGACCTGCCACTGCTGCGCGCCCGAGCCGTTGGGGCGCCAGACGCTCAGCCCGTAGTAGCTGTGAAAGGACAGCGCCCGATCCTTACCGGCCCAACCATAGGGGTCGTGCGGGGCGAACGCCGACGTGGTCACCCACACCCGCGCGCATCCCCGCCCTCGGTGATCGACGATGTTCCCCTTGCCGTTGGTGTCCTGGCGGATGGTCTCGCGGATCTCGGTGATCGCCTCGGTGGCCTTGGCGATGTCCTTGGCGATGCCGAAGGCGTTGAATACACCGGGAAGGCGCCGTCCGATCCCCCGCAGCCGACCTCGCCCACCCGAGCCGCCGCATGCACCGGTATCACCGACGTACCGAATACCGGGGCGACGAGCGCCGCGGAGACGATGGCCGCGGCCGCCTTTCTCCTGAACTGCATGGGAATCCCCTCCCCTTCTTCTGATGTGGGATCCGTATGTGCCAGGACCCTGTCGGGCGCATATCATCAAAATCTTGACGCCCGCTTGACGGCCATTCACGTCAACGAAAAGCAGGCGAATCATCAGGCCGCGTCCTGCAAAGTGATGACTCGCTCATCGTCCGGAGAGGCGGCCGTCATGGGCGGCTGTTTCCCGCGAGAACGGCCTGCCGTACCGCACTTCACCTACGCCGTCGATCCGGCCTTGACGGGGCGCGATGATCTCACGCAATGAACGCGTATATGTCGCGGGCGGATCCTCCCTCTGTGACTGCCTTCATACCCCCGCCCGGCCCGCGCCGCCTGCTGTATCTGTCGGTGGCGACGCGCGGACTGGGATTCGCGTTGTGGACCACGATCTCGGTCCTCTACTACACCCGCGTGGTGGGCCTATCGCCCGGCGAGGTCGCCGCAGGGCTGACCCTCGCCGGGCTTGCCGGCCTCGCCGCTGGCCCGCTGGTCGGACGGCTGGCCGATCGCCGCGGCATCCGTGAGATCACGCTCGTCGTCTACACCCTGCAGGTGGCGGGCCCGCTCCTCGCGCTGTTCGTGAGCGACTTTGTGACGTTTGTGGGCGTCGCCGTCCTGGTCAGCGCCTCGCTTGCGGTGTCACAAGGCCTGTCTCGCGGCTTGGTCGGCTACCTGGCGGGCGACCAGGCGACCACGCTGCGGGCGCAGAACCAGACGATCTCCCAGGTCACCGGGTGCGCGGGTATGGCGGTCCCGGCGATCGCCCTGCATCTCGACACACCTGGGGCGTACCGCACGATGATCGCCCTGTGCGCGCTCTTCCTGGCGGCCAGCCCGCTGCTCATCGCCAGGCTCCCGCACCTGCCCCCGGTCGCGGCGCCGTCGCGGGGCGCACGCGCAGCTCTGCGCGACCTCCCCTACCTGGCCGTCTGCGTGATCTGCGGGGTTCTCTACACCACGGTGGCGATCAGCGAGGTCGTCCTGCCCCTGTGGATCGTCCGGCAGACATCGGCGCCGCCGTGGACTCTCTCGGTGGTGCTCGTCGTCGCCTCGGTCGCCCTCGCGGTCCTGACCGTGCCGTTCACCGCCCGTGTCACTTCGCTCACCCAGGGCGGCCGCGCGCTGGTGCGCGGCGGCGCCACGGCCCTTGCCGCGTTCGCCCTCATCGGCCTGTCCTCGGGAATGCCCGCTCCCATCGCCTTCTGCCTGCTCCTCATGGGGGTCGCGCTCATCGCGCTGGCGGAACTCTGGGTGATGGCCGGGGAATTCGCCCTCTCCTACGGCCTGGCGCCCGCCCACGCGCAGGCCGAGTACCAGAGCGTGCTCTCGGTGGCCCAATCCCTGGCCGTCGCCATCACGCCCGGCATCGCCGTCCCCCTGATCGACACGGGCGGGATCGCGGGCTGGCTCACCATCGGACTGATCTTCACCCTCGCCGGCGCGCTGGCACCGCTGGCCGTCCGCCTCACCAAGGAGACCGTATGACCACCACCGTCGACCTGTCCCATTACGCCGGCGGCCGAGCCCTGCTCATCTTCCCCTTCGGCGCCGACCTGGCCCCCGCGATCGAAGCCTGCCAGCGCAGCGGTCTGACCATCGCCGGCGGCAACCTGGGCCAGTGCGCCCAGAGCACCACCTGCCTGCCGATGATCGCCCGCCACGGCCACGTCGACGTCGTCCTCACCTCCTCCGATCTGGAACGACTTCTGCGAGCCATGCAAACCTACGCAGGCGACCCAGCGGCCCCCATCCTCGTCGTCTCATAAAGCGGTGCGCTGAGCCGTCGAGCGGTGGCGAGGCTGGGGACAGCGACGATCGAGGCTGTGCACCGCGTGGGTGCTCCCGAACCGATCGAGGCCACCGTCCGCTCCGGCGACGCGGCCACGGCGCTCTGCCGCGTGCACCGGCAGGGGAAGGGACTGCCGGCCTTGCCAATACTCCGCGCCGCTGAGTATGCGGATCAGGAACTTGATGTTTCGTCGTGTCGGTGTCCATGAGGAAGTTGCGGCGGCCTGAGTGGTCCATTCGCCTGTGGGGTGGCGGTGACGCCGAGCAGGTGGGCGCGGCGGCTGCGGTGTTCGAGCAGGATCAGGGCGTAGATGCGTTTGAGGTTGATGGTGTCGGCGTGCAGGATGTCGACGGCGACGATGTGTTCGGCCTGGGCGGTCAGGAACTGCTTCCACGTTGGTCCGCTGCGGCGCGGGCTGGGTCAGCAGGGTGGCCGGAGTGACTGGGAAGATCTTCGCCCAGCGATGGCTGGGTATCAGATGCGAGAGCGCCGCCAGCCACAAGCGGTCGGCTGGTTCGTAGCGCACCCCTTGGGGAGCACCCGGTCCCACGAGATGAAGGACTCCAGCGCCATCGACGATTCGTGTTCTCGAGCCCCACAGGCTCACCGGGATACTCCCACCCGAGCTCACAGTCGCTGCTCTCTTGTGCTTCATCCTGGCAAGGATGGCCTGCATCAGGTGATGACCGTTCGTCAATGTCGTGGCGCGATCGTCGGTCCATGGCACATGTGGGAGCCGCCTTGGCGGTCATCGCCTTCTGTGCGGCGTGCGGCGCGGCCGCCTGCTTCCTGCACGGCGAGAGCGTCCGGCTCGGCGCCGCGTGTGGCGCGTTGCTGGGCCTGATCCTCGTGATCGTGGTCAGCCGGTGACCATGCCGACGACGAGGTTGATCGTGGTGGCCAGGATGCCGGTGCCGAAGACGTAGGACAGCAGGCAGTGCCGCAGTACGATCGCGCGGATCTTCGAGCTCGAGACATCGGTGTCGGAGACCTGGTAGGTCATCCCTAGGTTGTAACTGAAGTACAGGAAGTCGCTGTACGCCGGAGGGGCCTCGGAGTTGAAGTCGATCCCGCCCACCGGCGCCTCGTAGTAGAGGTACGCGTACCGGGTGGCGTACATCAGGTGCAGTGCCGCCCACGCCATGAACACGCCGCCGAGCGCGGTAGCGGCGGCCGCGTGGCTGGTGTCCGAGCTGCCGATCATGAGGAGCGCCACGATGGCCACCAGCCCGCACAGGGCCGCGGCGACGACCACGAACTCCTCGGTGACCGGGCGGAAGTCCTCGCGCCTGGCGTTCCTGTGCGTGGCGTCAGCGTCCATCGGCCACAGGACGATCCAGCCGGCCGCGACGAAGAGCGTCGCTGACGTGGCGATACCGCTGAGGGTGCCCAAGGGCAGGTCGGTCATCGCGCCGATGACCGCTCCCATCGCCGTACCGATGACCGCTGCGCCTGCGAGCCGGGCGACAGCGGACTGCGACGACCGGAGGTTCACGAAGGGCCACTTGCCGGGTTGACGGTGACGCGGAGGTGTTTCATCAGGGGCTGGTCGCTCTGGGTGCTGTAGTCGGTGATCGAGCACAACACGTTCATCTCCGGCATGTAGCCCGCGGCGCACCCCCTGGGCAGGTCGTGGGTGACCGCGAGGTAGCCGTGCAGGGAGCGGGTGCTGCCGTCCCTGGCGGTGCTGGTGATGTCGACGGGGTCGAACTCCGCGACCCCCCGCTCCCGCATGTCCTCGGCGTTCATGAAGATGAGCGTGCGCAGGTTCTTGATGCCCCGGTAGCGGTCGTTGTCGGAGTAGATGGTGGTGTTCCACTGGTCGTGTGACCGCATCGTCCCCAGCACCAGCGTCCCCGGCTCGGGCACCACGTCAGGCAGGGCCGCGCTGGAGAACTCCGCGCGTCCCGACGGGGTGAGGAACACCAGCTCCCGGGCGGGCTGCTTGATCCGGAACCCCATCGGCATCCGCACCCGCCGGTTGAAGTCCTCCAACCCGTCCAGCACCCTGGCCATCGTGTCGCGGATGCGGTCGTAGTCCTCCACGTACCACTCCCACCGGGTCGGGCTGCCGGGCAGGGCCGCCTTGGCCAGCCCGGCGATGATGGCCGGCTCCGACAGCAGGTGCGGCGAGGCCGGCCGCTTCATCCCAACCGACAGGTGGACCATGCTCATCGAGTCCTCCACCGACGTCCGCTGCAGGCCACCGCGCTGCTCGTCCTTCTCGGTGCGGCCCAGGCACGGCAGGATCAGCGCCTGCCGCCCGTGCACGAGATGGCTGCGGTTCAGCTTCGTGCTCACATGCACAGTCAGCTCGCACGAACGCAACCCCGCGTGCGTGTACGGAGTGTCCGGTGCGGCGAGCGCGAAATTGCCGCCCATGCCCACGAACACCTTCACCTCGCCGCGGACCATCGCCTCCACCGTGCCCACCACGTCCAGCCCGTCCGCGCGCGGCGGCTCGATCCCGCACACCTCCGCCAACCGGTCCAGGAACGCCGGAGCGGGCCGGTGATCGATCCCGCAGGTACGGTTGCCCTGCACGTTGCTGTGCCCACGCACCGGCGACGGCCCCGCCCCCTCCCGCCCCAGGTTGCCGCGCAGCAACAGCACGTTGACGATCTCACGGATGGTGTCGACGCCGTGCTCGTGCTGGGTGACGCCCAGACACCAGCTGATGATGCTGCGATCGGCGTCGCGGTACACCCGCGCCGCTCGGAGGATGTCCTCGCGGCCGAGCCCCGACTGGCGCTCGATCTCCTCCCAGGCGGTGGCCGCGCACAGCGCCTGGTACGCCTCGAAGCCCGTCGTGTGGGCCTTGATGAACTCCCGGTCCACCGCCTGGGGGTCGGTCGCGGCCAGCTCCAGCGTGGCCTTGGCGATCCCGCGCATCAGCGCCATGTCGCCGCCACTGCGCACCTGAAGGTTCATCGTCCCGGTGCGGGTGGCCCGGTTCAGCGCCATCTGCGTGAACTCGTGCGGGATGATCGTCCGCGTCGCCGCCGCCTCGATCATCGGATTGACGTGCACCACCTGCGCGCCCCGCCGGTAGGCCTGCGCGAGCGTGGTCAGCATCCTGGGCGCGTTGGAGGCCGCGTTGACGCCCATGACGAACAACGCATCCGCGCTCTCCCAGTCCCTGAGGTCGGCCGTGCCCTTCCCGGTGCCCAGCGACGCCGTCAGCGCGCGCCCGCTGGCCTCATGACACATGTTCGAGCAGTCAGGCAGATTATTCGTACCCAGCTCGCGGGCCATCAGCTGGTACAGGAAGGTCGCCTCGTTACCGAGCCGCCCCGAGGTGTAAAAGGCGGCCTGGTTCGGGTCGTCCAGCCCCCGCACGGCCCGGCCGAACACCTCGAACGCCTCCCCCCAGCTGATCGGCACGTAGCGGTCGCTGACCTCGTCGTACACCATCGGCTCGGTCAGCCGCCCCTGATCCTCCAGCGCGAAGTCGCTCCACCCGGACAGCTCGCTCACCGTGTGCGCGGCGAAGAAGTCCCGCCCCACCCGCTTACCGGTCATCTCCCAGGTGACGTGCTTGATGCCGTTCTCGCAGATGTCCAGGTGCAGGCCCTTGGTATCCGGCCAGGCGCACCCGGGACAGTCGAACCCGCCATCCTCGTGGTTCATCCGCAGCAGCGCCCGCGACCCCTCCACCACCTCGTGCTCGCGCAGGATGAACTCGGTGACCGCCTTGGCCGCACCCCATCCCGCTGCCGGATGCCGGTAGGGGCTGGACTCCGGAGCCTTGTCCGGCACCGCGCCCACGCTGGGCTCCAGGTGTTCGCGCTCGCCCGGTTCCTTCTCGTGTCCGGAATCACTCACCAGGCATCACCCTTCACCATGGCCGTCGGCCACAAAGACTCGGCCTCTTTCTCCAGGTATCCCCTTATCCGCAGCAATGGCCAGTATCATTTCCCAGTTATTACACTCCGCCGGATATATCGATTCCGCGCCGAACGCCATTACCGGCGATTTGTACCGGCCTCGGCAGGCTGTCGTAGAGCTCGAAGCGCTCGAGCAACCGAGCACGGCGTAGTGCGCGCTTCAGCTGTCCGGCGACGGCCACCAGGGCAACCCGCCCCCGGCCCCCGTCGAGCAGACGCTGAGCCAAGACAGCGAACGCGGCGACGCCCGCACGGTCGCAGCCGGTCACCCCGCTGGCGTCGATCACGAGGTCGGGCTCGTCGTTCCAGCCCCAGGCGACGTCCAGATGCGCGGTCAAGACCGGCACGCTGACGCGGTCCAGAGCACCGGCAATCCGAAGGACGGCGCGGCCGTCGCATCCGGCGAGCTGAACCTTCAGCGTGTACTCCGGCCGGAAGTCCTGCACGTCGATTGCATCTCCTCATGGGGCGGCCCCGGCCGGCTCGCGTCCGGCCGGCCACAAGGTTCTGGGCATGGTGTCCTGCAAGTGTGTGATGAGGGTACGGCTGAGGTGGTTGTCGGCGAGGACAACGCTTGTTGGTGTGCGCGACAGCGTCCCCGCTGCCCGGCCGGTGCGATAATCACGGCACCACGACCTGCGTTCGGAGCGGGGGTAGGGATGGGCGGGCGAGCTATCGACGATCATTCGGAGCCGCACCAGGTCGGCTCCCCCTTCGCCCAGCTGGCGGACTGGGTGGATTCGCAGGTGAGCCGGCTGACTGACGACGTCGTCGCCAAGACCGTGGACACGATGGAGGTGTACAGGACCGCCGTCCCACACGAGGAGCTGCGCCGCGCTGTTGAGCACAACCTCCGCTTCGTCGTCGCCGGCCTGCGCGCCCCCGGCAGCCCGCACGACCTCACCGCGCCTCAGGAGACCGGTCGCCGCCGCGCGTACCAGGACGTGCCGCTCCCCGAGGTGTTGCGGGTGTACCGCCTGGCGTTCGCCGCGGTCTGGGATGCCCTCACCCAGCACGCACGCCACGGCAGCCTCGACACCCTCATCGCCGCTTCGACGGCGCTGTGGCGGCTGGCCGACGAGCACGCGATCGCGGTCACCGAGGCCTACCGGGCCACCACCGCAGAGCTGCTGTCCGAGCAACGCCAGCGCCGCGCCGCCCTGGTCGAGGCCCTGTTCGACGGTCAGGCAGGGGTCGAGGTCAGCCCGTGGGAGATCGCCAAGCTCCTCGACTTCCGGCCCGACTCCGACCTCGTAGTCGTCGCGGCGGAGAACACCGGGCTGGCAGAGGCAGGGCTGCCCCGGGTGGAACAACGCCTCGCCGAGCGTGGCGTCGTTTCCGCGTGGCGCCTCACCCCCACCCTCCAGACCGGTGTCGCCTCGCTCCGGCACGGCCAGCGCGACGAACTGCTCGCCCTGCTCCGTGACATCGTGACGTCCCGCACAGGTGTCAGCCCGCCGTACCAGGCCTTGCGTGACACCCCCCGGGCCCTGCATCTGGCCGGGGTCGCCCTGGCGGGCATACCGTCGGGCCGCTGCGAGGTGCGCGCGTTCAGCACCAGCCCGCTCGCCGCGCTCATCGCCTGCGACTCCGAGGAGAGCCAACGCGTCGCCTACCAGGTGCTCGGTGCCGTACTCGAGCTTCCAGCCGAGGACAGAGCAAGCCTGCTGGAGACGTTGAACGCCTGGTTCGACCACGCCGGGTCCGCCGAGCACGCGGCGCAACAGCTCTACTGCCACCCCAACACCGTCAGGTACCGGCTGCGCCGCATCCACGAGCTCACCGGCCGATCACTCTCGCTGCCTTTCCACGTCGCCGAACTCGCCACCGCGCTCCAGGCGCTCCGCCTCGGCGCGGACCATGCGCGCAAGGAGAGGTAGGACACCGGCTGTGACCTCACGCTCTGCGTTGCGGAAGGGGAAGACGACCGCGCGGCCACCACAGCCGCTAGAACGCGTCCTGGTCTGTACCTACTCACCCGACCGCGACACGACGGTGTCCGTCGCGCGAGGAATGGCGCAGCCGACCGCAGATCATGAGCACTGCGACTGCCCGCAGGTAGTCGATGGACATCGAGCGACACCTCCTGAACGAGCCGAGTCCCGCGCTGCACGCCAGTGAGCGGCTCGCCTGTCGGCGCGTGAATGGCCAGGCGGACAGCAGGACGAGGGCGCCGGGCTGGTCGGCGCCACCGTCCAAGGTCGCCGGTGGCGTGGGCGAGCCCTTTCTCGTGTAACTGCGGCACTATTCTCGCTGCGTGAGTTCTTCCGGAGTGCGGGTGGCGGTGCTGGGCCCGGCGCGGGCTTGGCGGGATGGCATCGAGGTCGAGCTGGGCACACCCCAGCAACGGGCGTGGTCGACTCCCTCCAGGGGTGGAGGCCGGCGCGATGGCGAGGAGTGTCGGCGTCGTCACGTGGCCAGAGGGTCGTGCCAGCCGTTCGCGCCCGGTAGTTTGGCTGCCGCGCCGGGCCCCCACGATCCCTGCTGGTACGTCGCGGGCATCTCAGGGACGTCGATGATGTTCTCCACGATGCGCCAGCACTCCTGGATGGCGTGGAAGGAGGCGAAGCAGCGAGTGTCCCCGGTGACGGCGCCGTCGACGATGGTCTCGTACGGCTTCTCCTGCCTGCCGAGCACCTTCTCGTAGTCCACCTCCAGCGGGATCATGGTCGCCGCCTGGCCCTCCTCCGGCTCGCGGAGCAGCAGGTCGAACGACATGCCAGCGGTCGGCTCGAAGCGGAAGCGCAGCAGGTCGGGCGGCGTCGCCCCGCTCAGCGAGCCGAACAGGTCGAGCGGCGGCCTGCGCAGCTCCACCACCACGTCGGTGGAGGTGGTCTTCAGCGACTTGCCGCTGCGCAGGTAGAACGGGACGCCGGACCAGCGCCAGTTGTCCACCTCCAGGTGGGTGGCGACGTAGGTCTCGGTGGTGGATCCCGGCTTGACGCCCGGGACGTCCTGGTAGCCGTCGTACTGGCCGAACACGGTGTCGGTTCGCGCGATCGGCCGGGTGGCCCGCAGCACGCGCCACCTCTCGATCTGCTCGGAGTAGGCGTCCCTGGTGCTCGGCGGCTCCATGGCCAGTAGCGTGAACACCTGCAGCAGGTGGTTCTGCAGCACGTCCTTGACGCAGCCGACCGAGTCGTAGAACGAGCCGCGGTCGGCGACGTCGAAGTCCTCCAGCAGGTTGATCTGCATGTTGGCGATGTAGGACCGGTTCCACAGCGGTTCCAGCAGGGCGTTGGCGAAACGGGTGGCCTTCAGCCCGGCAATCGGCACCGACCCCAGGAAGTGGTCCACGCGCAGCAGGTGCTGGTCGTCGAAATACTGGCTCAGCTCCCTGTCCAGGCGCCTGGCCGAGTCCAGGTCGTGGCCGAACGGCTTCTCCACCACGAGCCTGGAGTCCCGGTTCAGCCCCGCCCCGGCCAGCGCCGCGGCGACCGTGGTGAACAGGGACGGCGGGATGGCCAGGTAGTGGGCGGCGAAGCCGTACCCCTTCAAGGCGTCCGCGAGCCGGTGGAAGGTGGCGCCGTCGGCGAAGTCGCCGGTGACGATGCTGAGCCTGGCGGCCAGGTCGGCGAAGACCTTCTCGTCGAAGTCCTGGACATCGGCCATGATCGACTGGCGGGCGTGCTCGCGCAGCGCCTGGTCGTCCCAGTCGCCGGCCGCGACGCCCACGACGGGGATGGTGACCTTGCCCTGCTCGGTCAGCCGGTACAACGCAGGAAAGATCATCTTCTTGACGAGGTCGCCGGTGATGCCGAACAGGACGAAGACGTCGGCCGTGCTCATTTGATCCCCCAGGAGCCGGTGAAGTCCTCGCCCTGCTTGAGGGTGATGACGTCGGTCCCGCTGCCGAACGCGTTGGGCGGGCTGGTCATCGGCTCCACGCCTAGCCCGTGTCTGCGTTGCGCCGATGGCACGTTGTCAGCTGTGTAGAGCTCCAGCCACGGATGCGCGCCGTCCAGCCAGAACGACGTGGTGCGCGCGGCACCCGTGAGGTGCACCCAGCCGCGCCCGTCCTCGTCGCGGTCCAGGTCGGTGAAGGCGCGGTCGATCCGCAGGCCGCCCAGGACGCGGCCCTGTCGCAGGTCGTACGGCGTGCCGTCGACGGGTTCAGCGGGCCCGCGCGGGATCATCCGGTCGTCGACCGGCAGGTGACGGCGGCCGGGCGCCTGGACGGTGCAGGAGTCGATCGGCTCGCCCGCCGTCAGGTACGGGTGGGCGCCGTGCGCGTAAGGGGCGGGCGCCTCGCCCTCGTTCCTGGCCGTGACCCTGATCGTCAGGCCGTCCTCGGCGTGCAGGGCGTACTCGGCCTCCAGCGCGAGGCGGAACGGGTAGCCGGGCGTGCCCAGCAGGCGGCAGGCCAGCCGTACCCGGTCAGCCTGACGCTCGACCAGCCCCCAGGACAGCCAGCGGACCAGGCCGTGGATCGCGCAGTCGTACCGCGGCTCGTTCACGTCCAGCTGGTACGGTCGCCCCTCCCAGGTGTAGCGGCCGCGGTCGATGCGGTTCGGCCAGGGGATGAGCAGCTGCCCGAAGGCGGCGGGCGCGGGCTCCTCCACACCGTAGGTCAGGATGAGCGCCTCCCCCCGGCGGGTCAGCTCCCGTAGCCCGGCACCCTGCTCGGTCACCACGGCCGCGTAGGCGCCTGCGGTTATGGAGTATTGCTCACCACTGAGCGCATTTCCCATATCCGGCTACCTACCCGTACGACTCGCTCGCGGATATCGACGGCCGGTAAACAACGTGGCAATAACGACTAATTGCACATATCCATCTATAGCGGAGGGGGTAAATCCCCTGGCGGATCGAACCGTCGGAGATTGTCGGACGCTACGGGGGTAGCGCATGGCTGTCACGGAAAGCGGCGAGGCGAGCGATCGCCCGGTCGCCCGCACGGACTCGGGGCCCGGCAAGAGCAGCCTCATCAAGTGGGCGCTGTTTGCCACCTTGGGCAGCTTCCTGTTCGGATACGACACCGGCGTCGTGTCAGGAGCCATGCTCTACATCCGCGACCAGTTCCACCTCAGTTCTTTCATGCAGGGAGCTGTGGTCAGCGTCCTGCTGCTCAGCGCCGCCGCCACCGCGCCGTTCGCCGGGCGGTTCGCCGACCGGCACGGACGCCGCTTCACCCTGATCGTTGTCGCGGTGATCTTCACCGTCGGCCTGCTTGTCGCCGCTCTGGCGCCCAACGTGTGGTTCCTGCTGCTCGCCCGGCTGATTCTGGGGGCGGGTGTCGGCGCGGCCTCGGCGATCGTGCCGGTCTACCTGTCGGAGATGGCGCCGACCAAGATGCGCGGCCGGGTGGTGTCCATGCACCAGCTGATGGTCACCATCGGCCTGCTCACCTCCTACCTCGTCGACCTGGCCTTCTCCGGGTCGGAGAACTGGCGCGCCATGTTCGGCGCCGGGCTGGTCGTCTCGGTGCTGATGATCGTCGGTATGCGCAGGTCGCCGGAGACTCCGGCGTGGCTCCTCCAGAACGAGCGACCCGACCAGGCGCGAGCCGTACTGAAGGAGATCTATCCGGCCGGGCAGGTGGATCAGGTCATGGCCGCCTACGGCGCCGGCGGCAAGGGCGCCGGTCGGCGCATGTCGTGGCGGGAGGTGCTGACCTCGCCCGCCGTACGGCCCGCCCTGATCGTCGGCGTCGGCCTGGCCGCGCTGCAGCAGTTCTCGGGCATCAACACGATCATGTACTACGCGCCCACGATCATGGAGAAGACCGGGCTGAACGCGTCGAACGCGCTGGTCTACTCGATCGTCATCGGCGTGATCAACCTGGTGATGACGCTCGTCGCGCTGCGCCTCACCGACAGCGCCGGACGCCGCCCGCTGCTGATCGTCTCCGCAGCGCTGATGATGCTCGCCACCATCCCGCTCGGCCTGGCCTTCATCACCTTGACGGGCAGCGCCTCCAGCCTGACCGCGCTGGCCTCGACCGGCGCCTACATCATGGCCTTCGCGGTCGGGCTCGGACCGGTGTTCTGGCTGCTCAACTCCGAGATCTACCCGCCCCAGGCGCGAGCGCAGGCGGCCAGCATCGCGACCATGGTCAACTGGCTTTCCAACTTCATCGTCAGCCAGTCGTTCCTGCCGCTGTCAGAAAGCATCGGCCAGGGCGCCACGTTCTGGCTGTTCGGCGCGGTGTGCGCACTCACGCTGCTGTTCATCATCCGCCGGGTGCCCGAGACCAAGAACCGCACGCTCGCCCAGATCAGCGACAGCCTCCACCACACCGGCCACAACCCCGCATAGGCGGGCCGTCTCGCTCGTCATGCCGGCCCCGGGTATCGGTGGTGACACCAGACCTCGCCACGGTCACATGAGGTCGGTGCGGACCGGGGCCGCGTCATGGCCGAGGCGCGCAGACGCGAACGGATTGAGGGCTCGTGGGTGGAAACCACTGCCGTATTCGCGGGTGGAGGCTCCGCCTGCGCGAAACGGTTGCGACGCGGCTGCCGGACGTGGCCCAAGGAGTGTGGCCAGTGCTGCAGCAGACGGCAGCGGTCTCGCTATCCTGGTTGATCGCCGCCAGATGGGCCGGCCACCCAGAACCGGTGTTCGCCCCGATCGCCACCGCGGTGGGGCTCAACGCTCAGCTGGGTGAGCGGGGGAGCAACGCCGTCCGGCTGCTGGTCGGCGTCATCGTGGGCGTCCTGGCTGCCGAGGGCAGCCAGTGGGTCTGGAATACCCCGCAGCACCTGTTGGCCGCCCTGTCCACGGCTGTCTTCGTCTCCTTGATGATCGCCCTGGCGTTGACGTCCGAGCGGATCGTCATGGCCCAGGCGGCCGCCAGCGCCGTGATCGCCGTCCTCACCGGAGAACCTCATGCCACTACCTACCGGCTCATCGACGCACTCATCGGTGTGGGCGTCGCGCTGCTGTTCAGCCAACTCCTGCTTCCGGCCCAACCGCTGTCCACGCTGCGCAGCGCGGAACGCCGAGCGCTGGGGCACCTGTCGGAGACGGTAGGCCTTGTCGCCCGCGCCCTGGACGGGCACGACGCGAAGCTCGCCGAACAAGCCATGGACCAGATGGAGGATGCGGTCGCCCATTTGGCAGACATCACCCACGTACGCGGCAGAAGCACCCGCTCGGCGCAGCGCGCTCCCCTGCACCGCAGCCGTCTGAACGCCGTGCGGCAGGAAACCAAACGCGCCCACCACCTTCAGCTGCTCAGCCTGAGCTGCCTGTCTCTGATGCGGGCGCTGTTGGGACCGACGACGGCAAACAGATCGATGAAGCTCACCCTGACGCGTGGCCTCGAGAGAGTGCTGGACAGCCTCGCCATCCTCGACGGGCACGCCGAACGGCAAGCTGCCGGGCAGATGCTCGACCTTGTTCACGTGATCGGCGAAGACGCCCGCGACAGCCAGGAGTTCATGCACACGGTCGGAGCGATCCTCCGCCGAACCGCCATCGACGTGCTGGTCTTCACCGGTGATGGGGAGGATGAGGCGGCCGTTGCGGTGGACGCGGCCTGGCATGGGGGAAGCACGGACCCTGAAGGCCCGCATGACTCTCCGCCAAGTACATAACCTCCGTGCCACTCTCGCAAGATGAACGGCAGTTCCTCCAGCATCCCGTTCGCCACCTGCTCCAGTTGCTCGGAGGAGTCACCGTCGCGGACGACCAACAAGCGCCCTTGCTCATCAAGGTCACGTCCCGGATTCCGCGAAGGATTCACACGAAGCCGACGAGGACCTCACTGACCAGGCCTGACACACTTGTCTCATTGCCCCATGCCCATCGCGCACCTGCCACCCTCCGCTCCCAGGTCGCGCAGGCGACCGCTGGATCCAGACCGTTCCAGGGCGAGGATGGTTCACCTACTTCCGCATCTACGGCCCCCAGCAGCCGACTTCGACGGCTAATAGCGTCACTTCGAGCCGCTGAGCTGAGGGGCAGTTCGCCAGGGACCAGCGGGTGAGGAGGGGGAGCCGCCGGTGGTCGGTCCGTACGCGGCGCCGGTGGCATTGGCGATGTACGCGCTGTTCGGCGTTCCCGGCATTTGATCGTCGGGCCGATGTCGGCGACAGCATTGACGATCCCGGTGGGGCAGCTTCCGAAACTGTTCGACGTCCCCCAAGGCGAAGGGAGCCACCGAGCGGAGCCTCCTCATGGAGGGATGTCCCGGCCGCTTGTGCTTGTCGGCGGGCGCGGTGCGGGGCTGCCGAACGGGCTTCCGTCGCCAGCCTCCAGGTAGTCGCGCAGGCTCGTCATGTAGTGCTGCCAGCTGCGGCTGCACATGCCGAAGCACTCCAGCGCCTCGCTCAGGCCCTGGTGGTGGAAGACGAGCTCGGAGGTGTCGCCGTCGACCGGGGTAATGGTGAACGTGGGCCTGGTGCCGATCCAGTCGGGCAGGAAGGGGCAGTCGACGACGGTCCATCGCACCGACGTCGGCCGGGCCGCCTCCTCGACGCGGATCACGAGTGGCTCGGGGGTGTTCATGAGGAACCGCAGCTCGCCGCCGGTCGCACCGGACCCGGTCACCGGGTTCCACCATGCCGCGAGCCCCGTGACAGTGGTGAGCGCGTCGAAGAGGGCGTCAGGAGAGGCTTTCACACGCACGGTCGTCAGGTAGTCCACAGTGCTTGTCATGGCCAAGTCCTAATCAGTCGTAGCCGGTAGCCCGGTGAGGAAGACTCGCTGGTTGGCAGCCATCTGGTGGGTGAGCGCTTGTAGGTCTTGGCCTTCAAGTCCTACTGAAAGAACGCGCCCCCGCTGGTTGGCCGGGAGGGTTGATCGCTTCTGGGATGTCGGGCTGGGATCGATCCTCGGCGCCCGGCCGCTCGCAGAGTTCAGCGATGACCGCGACCGCTACGCCAACGAGCGTAGGAGCTACACCGAGTCCAGTCCCATCACCCGGCGCACCTGACAGGCTGGACGCGCTCGGCCCGGCGGGGAACCTCGCCGCTTGTCGAAGGTGGTCTCCTCGAAATCCCCATCCTGGTCACTGCCTAGAAGTTCCACTTCTTGACGTACCACTCCTCAGGCTCTCCGATGAGCGCGCTGAGATCGACGCATTCGGTGCGGTACCCGTAGTAGTGGTTGTAGTACGTCCTCATCGCCTCACAGGCTGGCTCGGACTCGTATGGGCCGTAGTAGGTCCAGGCTGGCCAAGGGCCATCCGGGACGGGCAGGTCCTCGTCAGCGTGGGCCGGGCTAGCGATCATTGCGGCGGCGAAGGCGCCGACGAGCAAGGGCAGGACGCGCTTGAACATGATCAAATTCTCCATTCTGAGTGGTGGACGGTTATGGGCACGGCCAAAGGGGCCGCGGACCTTTGATGCGGGCAGCACAGGGATAAAGCGGGCCTGTCGGGGGCTGGCCGGGAGTGAGCAGGAACGGTAGCGCCGGTTGGCGATCGGGGTGCACCCTGCTGGGCAGTCCGTCCGGGAGCGGCCCAGCTCGGCAGCCTTCAGCCGAGCCTTGCACCGCCCCGCCGTCGAGCATCGACCCTCGGGCGGTACAGGGGCCGCCCGACTACGCGAAGCTCACGGTCAGGACAGGCGCTGGTCGCATCTGGGCACCTGCTTCTTGATGTCACGGCCGGTGTACACCCAAGCGTCGGTGATGACCAGCCACTCGTTGGCAGCGCCCGGACCGTTGTATTTGAGTGCGCCAAGCGCGCCGTAGGCCTCGGTCGTCCCGTACGGACCCTTGATCGGCTTGCCGGGTACCCAGCACATGAACGACACGTTGTAGTCGTACTCGATCCAGCCCTCCGGCTTCTTGTAGTTGAACTCGAACCGGGCCGAGTCTGAGGAGTAGATCTGGTTGACCTTCACCTTGAACACGGCCAGCCCTGCTTGGTTGATCACGCGGCCTTCGGCGTCCAGCGCACTGGCTGAGGCCGACGAGGCCGCAGCCCGGGTAGTCCCGATGAGGTTCAGCGCCGATGTGGCCTGAGCCGGGGACACCGCAGCGAGCGGGGTGACGATCGCAGCCGCCAGTGTGAGAGAGACGGCTGTTGAGTGAGTGCGCATGAACTGCTCCTGGTGAAGGTGTGCTGCGACGACAGCGAGTCTGCGGAGCGAGCGCGACTCGTGTCCATGTTCGGCGGGCTTCGTGAAGATCGAAGTTCGTTATCCCAGGTAGACCGGATGTTCATCGATGTTGCCGAACAATGGCAAGCGAAGATGATCACCAGTGAGCCAGGGGGAATGGTGGCGCGCAACCCCAATCCGTTGGAGGGCGAGGGACCCGTCGTCGAGTTCGCCGACCGGCTGCGGCGCTTACGCACACAGGCGGAGTTGACGCAGCGCACGCTGGCCGCCAAGTGCCACTACGCGCCCAGTACGATCTCCACGGCCGAGGGCGGCAAGAAGGTTCCCTCGTGGGAGGTCGTACAGACCATGGTCAAAGCCTGCGGCGTCGCCGACCTCACCGAGTGGCGGCATGCGTGGGAGGCCACCCAGGAGGCGGCCGAGGTTGCTCCAGGGAGCGCGGATGCTCCACAGGAGGCCTTACGCCGGAGGTGGCTGGCGACATGGGGAGTGCCGGCGATCGCGGCAGTCGCGTCATCCGCTTTGACATGGGCGGTGGCGCTGCAGGTGCTGCCGCCCCGTACGGTGACCGTCCCCAGCGCAGTGGCCACTCCCGCCGCGAGCTACCCGCTGGGCCGAGACCCGGTGCCGACGCAGGCCTGCGGCGGTGCCAGCTTGGGCTACGACTGCCATGGCAAATCGCCACGCATGTGGGGCTGCTGGGATCCCGCCAACGCCGTCATCGGCAGCCTCAAAGAGATCACCACCAAGTACGGCACGGCCTACCTGGAGAACTGGTACTCCAAGACGTGCGGCACGAACTGGGCCAGGTTGAAGATGCCCGACTCCTGGTCGGCCAGGCTCGAGGTCCTCTCCAGGGAAGCCAAGCTCTGCCATCCGGCCGACTGCGCCGGCTACAACACCACCATGCCGCCCCTGTACACCGACATGATCTTCGGCATGAACACCCCGGTCACTGCCCGAGCCTTCATCAAACTGCCCTCAGGCGAGGAGAAGGAGGTAACCACCGACACCACGGCGGGATGACGGCCCGGGGCACGCACGATCCCGCAGAATGAGCCTGCGGGCGGCGTCACCGATGAACCCGAAGATCACGCGCGGGGACGGTCACGCGGCGGGTTCACCACGAAGATTCATCTGGCGTGCGAGCAGCGCCAGAACGTGATGTCGCTGCTACTGACGGCAGGCCAGCGCGGCGACTCGCCACAGTTCCGCAACGTCCTGGAGAAGATCAACGTCCCGCGCCTGGGCGCCGGCCGTCTACGGACCCGCCCCGACCGGGTCCGGGCCGACAAGACCTACAGTTCCCGCGCTAACCGCGCCTACCTGCGCAGACGCCGTATCGCAGCGACGATCCCCGTACCCGCCGACCAGATCGGCCACCGCAAGCGTCGCGGCCGAACCGGTGGACGTCCACCCAGCTTCAGCTGCGAGGACTACCGAAACCGGCACGCCGTCGAATGCGGCATCAACCGCCTCAAACGCCACCGCGCCGCCGGTACGACAAACTCGCCCTCCGCTACGAGGCCAGCCTCCACATCGCCATCATCAACGGCTGGCTCCTTGACCTCACATTGAGACAGAGCTAGAGCGGGACGCCCGCGGACGTGGTCAGGTGGCCGGGCAGCTCGCCCTCATGGGTACCGGTGTTCTCGGTGCCGGTCGGCTCGAAGAGCAGGATCGACGCGCCCGGGACGGCGCTCGGCTTGTGCTCGGTCCCGCGAGGCACGACGAACACCGACCCTGTCTCCAGGACGACGGTCCGCTCGCGGCCGTCCTCGCGCAGCGCGATCTCCAGCCGGCCATCGAGGACGAGGAAGAATTCGTCGGTGTCCGGGTGCGAGTGCCAGACGTACTCGCCCGCGACCTTCGCGACGCGCACGTCGTAGTCGTTGACGTGCCCCACGATGCGGGGGCTCCAAAAGGCATCGAAGGTGCTCAGGGCCTGCGCGAGGGCGATCGGTGTGTTCATGCCCACCATCCTGCGAGGTACCGGGACGGCCCAGTGAGTGCTAGGAATAGCGTATGTCGCAAGAATCCTCGCACCGGGTCGTGGTCATCGTCGACGCGGGCTCCAACCCGTTCGAGCTGGGCGTCGCCACCGAGCTGTTCGGGCTGCGCCGTCCCGAACTGGGACGCGACTGGTACGACTTCCGGCTGTGCGCGCCGGGCGGGCAGGCCGCGATGCACCGCGGCCTGTTCACGCTGTCGGGCGTCGCCGACCTGGACGCCGCCGCCGAGGCCGACACGCTGATCGTGCCCAACCGGCCAGATCCATACGAGCCGCCACACCCCGGCGTCCTGGCGGCTGTCCGGGCCGCGCACGAGCGCGGCGCGCGGCTGGTGAGCTTCTGCACCGGAACGTTCGTGCTGGCCGAGGCAGGCCTGCTCGACGGCCGTCCCGCCGCCACCCACTGGCGCTGGGCGGATGCCTTCACCGCCCGCTACCCGCGGGTGGACCTGCGGCCGGACGTCCTGTTCGTGGACGACGGCGACGTCCTCACCGCCGCGGGCAGCGCCGCCGCCCTCGACCTCGGCCTGCACCTCATCCGCACCGACCACGGCGCCGAGATCGCGTCCGCCGTCGGCCGCCGCCTGGTCTTCGCCACCCACCGCGACGGCGGGCAGCGCCAGTTCGTCGAGCACCCCGTGCCCCCGACCCCGGACGCCTCGCTCGCCCCGATCCTGGAGTTCGCGCGCGAACACCTGTCGTCCCGCCTGACGGTGCCGTCGCTGGCGGCGCGCGCGGGCGTCAGCTCCGCCACCCTGCACCGGCGCTTCCTCTCCCAGCTTGGCGTCACCCCGCTGGCGTGGCTGACGTCCGAGCGCGTCACCCACGCCCGCCGCCTCCTGGAGACCACCGACCGCCCCATCGACGCGGTCGCACGTCTGTCCGGCCTGGGCACGGCGACCAACCTCCGTACCCACCTCCACACCGCGACGGGCCTGACTCCCACCGCCTACCGCACCCGCTTCACCCAGAAGCCCACCCCGGCAGGCGCGCTGTTGATCCGCGGCTAGCCGCCGTCACGCCACCGCCTCACGGGCCGAAACCACGATCGGGCGGCCATCATGGGCAGCGGCGACGCTGGTGCTCGCGCGACCCGAAGCCGGACGCGGCCAGCCCGACGAAGCAGTCGGGCCGGCGTACGGGGTCCTTGATACCGTCCCATCCGCAGGGCTGCGCGATACCTCCCGCCGTCGCCTGGCCGCACTCGATCGGATCTCAATGCCATCGACAGCACGCCTGTACGTGAGCTCCACGACCGCATCATTGCCCTACCCGCTCTCGCACCCGCCACAAGCTCCAGCGACGAACCGAACGGCACATAGGGTTCCCGACCCAGATCGAGACGCCCATGTACTCTCGGCGGAGCTGACCTGGCACGGGCTGCCGGCCGCCGACGTGTCGTCCTGCCTTACTCCCCTTCGAGGCACTGCCGATAGGTCTCCACCCAGGACCTTCCGGTAGGTCGACACACCAGCACCTCTCGGCCCGCCGAGCCCAGGACCTCCCGGCGGCCCAGCGGCGTTTTCAGCGTGATGGGGACGGCATGATCGATACCGGTTCCAATGCCGACTTCATCTGTTTTCTGACAGGTCGGGCGAAGGGTCACCTTCACCGTGATGGCGGCGGCCGATTCGACCACCTCGCCCCGCTCGACCGGGGTGCAGGCGCTGTTTCCCCAGCTGGAGCCAGTGGCGTGCAGAGTGAGGGAGAGCTGGCCGGGCGACCCCTCGACGACGCGGACCGGCTCGTCGAAGGGCTCACCCGGATCCTGCGCACAGGCGGCGGTGAGCAAAACCAGGACCAGGACCCACCACCGGGCGATGCCCGACAGCGCCTGGCCCGCGAGGTCCCTGCCGGCTGCGGTGGCCGGGACGACGACCTGGCCGCCGTCCGGGTCGAAGTACGGTGGGGCCAGCAGATTTGCGTTGGCCTGGGCCCGATCTCCCGCGCCGCTCAGCGCACGGGTGTTAATGCTGGAGACGGGCAAGGTGTCCGTCTTCCATGCGACGGGGGCGGTAGACACCTCAACGCCGTCTGGCCCGGCGGGGTTCACCACGGCGGGCCGGGGAGCGGGCTCGGCCGTCACCGTGATTGCGGAAGAAGCGTCCTTGGGCAGCGCCGAGTGGCCGCAGGCTGGGTTTACGCGTGACATTCGGGACCAGGTTCAGCGACGGTTGGCACCGCTGGGCGATCCCCGAGCAGTTTGATCACCAATAGGTTCTGGTGCCACTCCGGGCTTGCTCGGTCTGTGGCGGCGGCGAGTCGCCGACGCCAGTACGGCCAGCAGCCCGGCCAGGCCTCTCGTGGGGATGTCGTCATGCGATCCGTCTTGGCCTCTGACGAATGTGACGGTCGCCCGCCTCATAGATAGATGACCGGTATATATTGATCACATGAGGCAGATGCAGGAGCCCACCTTTCTGATCCTGACCGCACTCGCTGCCGGTCCACAGCACGGGTACGGCGTCATCACCGACGTGGAACGCATCTCCGGCGGGCAGGTCCGCCTCCGCGCCGGCACTCTGTACGCCGCTTTTGACCGCCTTCAGGAGGAGGGCCTCATCTCCGGGGACCGGGAGGAGATCGTGGACGGCAGGGTGCGGCGCTACTACAGGTTGACCGGCGATGGCGCGACCAGGCTGGCGGCAGAGGCCGAGCGGATGCGTCGGCATGCGCGCGCGGCCACCGTACGCCTGCGCGTCGCCGGCTCGGGAGGCGCGGTATGAATCCGCTCGAAGCCCGCTATCGGCGCCTCCTGGCCTGCTATCCGCGCGACCATCGGGCGCGGCACGAGGAGGAAATGATCGGTGTTTTGCTGGCGGGGGCGCGTCCCGGCCGGACCCGCCCGCGCCCGGCGGAGGCGGCCGATTTGGTGTGGGGCGCGCTGCGCGTGCACGGCCGGCGGGCCTTCGGGCCGCGCTCCGCGCCCGCCTGGCGGGACGGACTGGTCCTCGCCGTCGCGCTGTGGCCATTCCTGATGCTGGCCAGTGCTTTGGCGACCGAGGTGGTGTTAGCCGCCGAGTCCCTGTACAACCGCGGCGTCGCCGTCGTGCTGCAACGGCCGACCTGGATTCCGTTCGTGCCGGAGACGGTCGTCGTTGCGGCCCTTCCCATGCTGGCCGTCTTCCTCGCCCGCCGGTGGATCGCAGTGCTGGGCGCGGTCGCCTTCGCGTTCTATCTGTATCAGGCCGGTCACCCGTACCTGCTGGAGCTGGACGCGCTGATGTACCTGAACCCCGGCCCTGTCCTGCTGGCCGAGCTGTCCGCGGTCGTCATCGCCTTCATCCCCGCGGCGCACCGTGCGATCTCGCTCATCCCTCGGCGCGCCTTCCTGCTATGGGGGCCGCTCGCGCTGATCGGACTGGCCGCCGGCAAGGCCATCGTGCGCTGGCTCAATGTGATGGTCCACCACGACATCGTGACCTGGAAGCCCGCGCCGTGGCTCGTCGTGGTGGCGCTGGCGGCCGGATACGCATGCCGGTCGGTCGTGGGGCGGCGGGCGGCGCTGCTGCTGTTCCTGACGGCGGCGGCCCTAGGCGACCTCGGGTACCTGCCGTCGATGTCCACGTTCACGGCTCTTGCTCAGCTCGGGTGCGCGGCCCTGGCCTTCACCGCCGCGGCTGCCTTGACCCGGCGGCGGAGCGGCCAGAGACGGACCCCGGCTTCTTAACCCAGCTCGCCGTCGACCCTGCGCAGGCGGTGCAGGGCGCCCTTCAGCGGGTCGGGGGGCGCGTCCTGGACACGAGTCCCTTTTCGGCACCCCGCCGTAGCGGAGTGCTGGTTTTCGCACGACACCGCGCATCATGGGAGCCGGCGGCGCAGTTGGTCCGCGCCGCCTCCACCACCACCACGTTGCGCAGGACCCGCGGCGCCTGCCGGGGGTAAGGCTTGCGGACGGTCATCGAGTAGTGCACGGTCGCGCTCTGCCCGGCCGCCAGGTCGCCCGACCAGACGAGCTCGGGCAGGGCTGCCGACACCGCGCCCCTGGACGCTGTGGCGTCACCGTTGTAGCGGGCTCCGGCGAGCGCCTTGCTGAGGTCGTCGGTCGCCTCCACCCCCTTGGCCGCGGCGCCGCCGATGTTGCTCACGCGGAAGGTGTAGGCGATGCGCCCGCCGGGCCGCACGCTTCGCGGCTGGGCCGTCTTGGCCACCACGAGCTCGGGCCTGGGCCGCGCGCGGTTGGTCACCGCGCACACGATGTCGGAGCCGACCTTCACCGCGACCGTCCGCCGGCTTCGCGAGCCGCCGGTCGCGACGGCGACGCCGTTGTCCTCGCACGTCCAGGCCGCGATGTAGTCCGCCAGGTCGGTGCCGGGTCCAGGCACTTCCGCGAAGGAGAACTCCGAGGAGGGGACGCCGGTCAGCACCCGGGTGACACCGGTGTCGGCCGCATCTGCCGTCCCGGTGTCCGCCGAGGCGACGACGTGTCCGCCGCTGTCGGTCACCCGCAGGCCGAAGGAGTCGTCCCCGTTCCGGGAGCCGATCTTCTTGGTCATCCGGACGTTGGCCACGAGCACGCCGAAGGCGATCCCCTGCCGGGTGCGCGCGTTGCGCGTGGTGATCGAGATGGACACCTGCTTGGGGGCGAGCGCGTAGACGAGCAGGTCGCCCACCTTCGGCGCCACCACCCCCTTGCAGGTCACAGATGAGGTTCCCAGGCCGGACAGCTCCGCCCCGCAGGGCGGGTCGTATCCCGGCGGCGCCACCTGATCCAGTTCTTTCAGCGCCTGGTCGGAGGAGAAGACCAGCGCCTCGTCGCGGTTGGTCGTCTCCGCGTCGGCCATCACGAAGCCGTATCCGTCGATCGCGTCGCCCGCATCTGCGGTGACCGTGATGTCCTCCAGGACGACGGTGCCCTGGTCGCCGCCTGCCGCGCCGATCTCCTGGTACAACGCGGGCTTTCCCGGGGTGTTCAGGTAGACGCTGTTGCCGATGGGAGTCCCGCTGTAGGTGGGGAACCGGACGGGTGTCATGGTGCGGACACCACCCGCGCCCGGGACGACACGGATCACGAAGGAGATCTGGTAGAGCGGGCTCAGGCGGATCGTGATCGGCTGACCCGCCGGTGTGGCGGCCAGCGCCTGGTCGAACTGCGCCATATCGAGCCAGCAGATGGTCGCGGCGTTCTGGCCGCCCTGGCCGAAGCCACAACCGGTCGGCTCGGCGGCGACAGAAGGCGCGCCGGGCAGGGACAAGACGAGCACACCGACCGCCACCAGCCACTTCCTGATTCTCAACACGTCGCCATGGTCAGCGGAGACCGGGCGGGGAGCGCGTCCTGACGGGTAAAGGACGTTCCAGGAGATGACCATGATTCGCGCTCGGCTGCGCCGCGACGAGCGCCAGCCGCCTGCCCTGTCGTCGGCACCGGCCGCGCCGTACTCGGCAGCCCACCCGACTGCCCCAACCGGTACCTGATCTACCTCGCCCGCCGCCACGGCGTCCCGGTCGCCGAGACCCTCGCGGCCACCGTCACGGGCGGCTGTCGCGATCGCGAAGCAGCGCGCGTAACGCTGGCTCTCGCGTGCTTCCGTAACTGCTCGGCGGGTACGGCAAGCCGTAGAACCGGGAAGCGCGCGAGGAGCTTGCTGAGGCGCAGCATTTCATCCACCGCGCCGGGGATCAGCTCGGGCCGCTGGAGGAGGAGCTGCCACTGCTCGGGGTTGGTCAGCAGGCAGACGGCGCCGAGTTCGATGGCGACGACCGTGGTCTCGTGTCCGGCGAACAACATCGCCATGGAGAGCATGGCGATCTCGTCGTCGGGAATCCGGTCGATCATCTGGCTGATGAAGTCCTCACCGGGCTCCTTGCGCTTGCGCCGGACGAGGTCCTGGCCGTAGCCGTACAGAGCCAACAGGCCCTGCTCCGACAGCTCGCGGTTGGTCACGTCGGCGGTCTGCTGGCTCCAGGTGCGAAACTGTGGCCGGTCTTCGTACGGCACGCCGAGCAGTTCGCAGATCACCAGGATCGGCAGGCGACTCAACCGGTCAACAGCATCGAGTGGAGGAGCTTGGAAAACTGGCGGACAGCCAGACCTGACGCCCAGGGAGGTGCGGTGTCCGTTCTCGGCCTCATAAGTGCCTGTTTTCTCAAGTAGGTAGGTTCTGGCGACCGATGACAGCGCGTGAGAATCGTGCTGTGGGTCGGCGAGCCGAGGTTCGTGCATGTGGGGGCCGTGGAGCCGGACGCCGAAGCCTGGCCCCGCAGTCGCTGTGCGACTCGCTGGGCCAGCGCGCCGCCGCCCTGGCCGCCCGCAGGCCCACCCTGACATCCGGTCCACCCCGACAGGCGGGCTCACGCTGACGAGCGGCCTAGTCTGACAGGCGGCGTCGCAGGGCCTCGATGCACTCGACGTTTTTGCGGGTCTGCTCCACCTCCTCCCCGCTGATCGAGCCGGTCTCCCGGTTGAACGGCTGGTTCAGCTGCCACTCGTCCAGCCGGAGCTGGTCGGAGAAGTAGTCGTGGCACACGGCCAGCAAGGAATCGCCGGTGACCCTGGCCGACAACCTGCCACCGCCTTCCTCGGCGGGTTTGCGCGGCACGCCGTACACGGTGCTCCGCCCCTCGGCCAGGTCGCTGAGCCGGTAGCAGTGAATCAGCTCGCCGTGCCTGCCTTGAGGGGGCGGCGAGGTCGCGCCGAGGCCGAACCGGTTGTCACCGTACAGCCGCAGCAGCGGGACCAGGTCAGGATCGAAGGCGAAGATCCGCTGTTCGGCCCGCGCCAGCATGGGCAGCGCCTGGAGCGCCGGGCCGCCCCGCCCCGGCGGCCTGAGCAGCTCCCATGGCAGGTTGGTGGTGTCGCCTGGCAGCACCTCGTCCGGCCCCGCCGCGTCGATCACGAAGAGCTCCTCGGGAAAGTCCAGCCCGTAGCCTTCGGTCAGCACCTCGCGCGGACCCAGCCCGGCGGCGTACAGCGCGTGCGCCAGCCGGGCCATCGACGGGTAGTCGCCGCGCGAGGCCGACTCCCGCAGCGCGGCGAGCGAGGGTGAGGGGGCGGGCGCGGGCCGGGCCGAGGGCGGGAACAGCGCCTCGATCCCGGCCAGCGCCGCGCGGCGTTCTGCCAGCTGATCCGGTCTGGGCGGGCCGCTGCTCTCCAGCCTCGCGACCCCGCTCGCGTGGTAATCGTACAGCACCGCGAGCAGGGAAGGGCCGCATCGCCGCTCCGGCTGCGTGAGGTCGTAGGCGTTGATGCCGAAGACGGCGGGCAGCTCGCTGAGGCGGTAGCACAGGGTGAGGCCGCCGTACTCGGTGTGGTAGTCGTTCAGCGCCATCAGCGGGACCAGGTCCCGGTCGTGCGCAAGGATCTGCCGCACGATGTAGTTGTCGTCGAAGTCGGCCGCGTCGCCGGAGGCCGGAGGCAGCGGACCACCTCGGTCAGGCGGCAGGGCCAGCCGCCACGCGTGGTGGACGAAGTCACGCGGGAACTGGCGGGGCAGCGGCATGTGCTCGGACAGGGCGAAGAACTCCTCGGGGAAAGCCTTTCCGTAGCATTCGGCCAGCACCTCGCGCGGGCCGTGCCCGGTGAGGTAGAGGCCGCGCGCCAGCCGTACCAGGGAGAGGTAGTTGCCGCGGCGGGCCTTCTGGCGCAGCTGCGTGAGCTGGGCGGGCGTCGGCGGCGGCTGCAGGTGCCACACCTCGTCCTCGGTCGGCGGCGGGGTGTGGGTGACCGAGGCGCCTGTGCAGGACACACCGCGGGTACGGCAGGCGTCGTGGGCTCCGGCGTCCAGGAGCCGGTCGATCAGGTCGTCGCGGCTGCGCGTGGGATGGAGCTCCTCGACCGCGGCGTGCAGGGGCGTGAAACCCGCGGCGTCGCGGACGTTGACGTCGAGCCCGGCGGCGAGCAGGCGGGGCAGCACCACCTCGTGGTCGACGTGGGCCAGCAGGTGCAGCAGCGTCTGGCCGCCCGGGCCCCTCACCGACGGGTCGTCGCCCGCGTCCAGCAGTGCCAGCACGCCGGGGGTGTCGCCGTAGAAAGCCCGCTGTAAAAGCTCCCCGGTGCGCGGCGCGGGCGGACCGTCGCCCGCCGACGGCTCGCGGGCGGGGAACAGCGCCTGGGCGACCAGCGGGTGCAGGTGGCCGGGGTCCAGGTAGCCGAAGCGCAGCAGGTCGAAGTCGACGGGGCGGCGGTATTCGGCGAGCGTCAGGATCCGGCTGTCGTCGAGCGGGCGGCGACGGCGGCGTGCGATGACCTTCCTGCCCTTCTCGAAGCTCAGCTCCAGGTCCATGAGGGGCTGCGTCTCGTCGTTGCCGTCGACCCAGACCGTCCGGCCGCGCTTGGCACCGCCGCTCGTCGGAGGCTCGGGAACGCCGTGCTCCAGGACGTGGCGGGCGTCGGCGACCAGCCGCTCGATCGCCAGCTGCGGCCACCTCCGCTGCTTGGTGGTCGTGAGAGTGACGCCGGCCGCCAGCAGCGCCTCCTCCGCCCTGCCGTGATCCCACAGCATGGTCAGCCACTCCACCCAGGCGACGGGATCCTCCGGGTACGGCTCCGCCGGCAGCTCCCGCGGCTCCAGCGGGCGGCCGTCGGGGTGGAAGAACGGGATCCGGTCCGTGCCTCCGCAGCGTTCCCGCAGCTCGGCGGTGTGGCGGGCGTCCCAGTAGGAGCGGTGCAGGTGGTAGATCCACGTGCCGCGGTCGGGCAGCGGGTCCTGGTCGCCGCGTCTGGTGCGGACCGTCAGCGCCAGCCGTACCGGATGGTGGTCCACGTTGTTCACGACCAGCAGCGCGCCCTCGTAGCGGCGCAGCACCCCCGTCCAGCTCCAGATCGCACCTGGCGGGTGCATCACCCGGGGCAGGTGCCAGCGCAGCAGGTCGGGGGCCAGGTGCAGGACGTCGTCGACGATCTGGTCGGTGGTCTCCCTGCCGCAGGTCCGCTCCACCTGGGCGAAGTCGACGTCCAGGTCGATGCCCGCCGCGGCGCAGGCGCCTGCCGCGTCGGCGTCCAGCCGCCGCTCGGTAGCTGCCTCGATCATCCAGGCAGGTACGGCGTAGCGGCGTACATCCCGGTACATCCCCAAGACGGCACGACGGTCCTCGGGCAGGTCGCCGGGCGGTAACGGCACCAGACTCATGGGCACCTCAGGAAATCTACTCATTTTCCGCGTTATTCGTACGGTCGCCACCAGGCGTCAGGTCCTGCCGGCCGTGAGGTCGTCCAGGGCTCCGCGCAGTGTGGTGGCGAAGCCCGGGGCCTCGAAGATGAAGCCCAGATGGTTGCCGGGGAACTCGAGGATCGGGCAGCCCAGGCGTTCGGCCTGGATGCGGGCGGTGCGGGCGTAGTAGGCGCCGGCGCTCTGGCGTCCTGCGGCGGTGACCATGGGGACCTTGTTGCGGCGGATGGTGTCGAGATCGGGACTGAACGTGGCGAGCGGGAGGTATTCGCGGGCCATGAAGAACTCGGCGTTGGTCGTCAGCTCACCCGCGGCCACACGGGCCTGCTGGGGGTCGGCGCCGTCGAAGCCGACGAGCTCGGAGGCGAACATCCTGGACGCGGCCCCGGCCCCTTCGCCGGTGAACGTGGCGTACACGCGATCGGCGAAGGCCAGCCAGGCGTCGGCGTCGGGCAGGAGCGGCGAGGTAGGGCCCTCGTGGGCGACGAGCGCGACGATGACGTCCGGGTGGTCGGCGGCGAGCTGGAGAGCGATGTTGGCGCCGCCGCTGCTGCCGAAGACGCGGGCCTTCCCACCGCCCATGGCCCCGATCACGGCGGCCGCGTCGCGTGCCTGCTGCGCCATGTCCAGGTCGGCGGTGGTGTCGCCGGTGCTGCGGGAGTTACCTCGGCGGTCGTAGCGTACGACGGTGTAGTGGCCGGAGAGGAAGCCGGAGATGCGCGCGTAGTGCTCGGCCGCCCCGCCGCCACCGGAGATCATAAGCAGCAGCGGGCCGTTGCCCTCGTAGTCGTAGACGATGTCCGCGCCTTCGGTGCGGACGCTCTGGGTCATGGTCATCTGGTCGTCTCCTTGGTGGCGGTTGCCGGTTTCCGGGTACGGCGCCGGCCGGGCCGGCGGCCCGGTATGGCGCGTGCGATGAAGATGGCGGCGAGGATCACCGGACACTCGGACCGGCTGGCGGTGGGGCGGGTCTGGCGTGCTAGCGCGCCGCGTCGGCCGGCGGGGCCGGGAGCCCGGCGGCGACCTGCCGGAGCGCCTGCCGCAGCAGCGGGATCAGTGGGACGGGCGGATCCGCGCGCAGCCACTGGTCGGTGGCGACGTGTACGGCGGTCGCCACCGACCCTGCGACCAGGCGCGCGAACATGTCGCGGTCGGCGTCGGTGCCGGTCCGCTCGGCGACCGCCGCGGCGAACTCACCGTCGGCCGCCAGCGTGGCCTTGAGAGCCTCGGCCTGCAGCGCGGGCTCGGCGGCGATCAACCGGATGCCGTCGAGCAGTTCCGGGTCCGGGCTCTCGCTGGCCCGCCCGGACCCGGTCAGCGGCGAAAGCACCGCGTGGTTGATCGCCTCCCACAGCGGCTCGCCGGCCGGGCGCGCGCGCAGCGCCTCGGCGGCCTGGCGGCTCCGGTCGACGTGGCGTGCCACCAGGGCTTCGTACTTGGTGGCGAAGTAGTTGTTGAACGTCCGCGTCGTCACCTGCACCTCGGCGGCGATGTCCTCGACGCGCACGTTGTCCAGCCCGCGTTCCAGCGCCAGCCGCAGGGCCGCGAGGGTCAGCGCCTCGCGGGTCGCTCGCTTCTTCTGCTCCCGGAGCCCAGGGCTCCGGGAGCCTGCCGGGGGGCGTTCGGTGGTCACGTCACCACACTAGCAAAACTTTCTGATCGAGAAAGATTTCTCAATCAGAAAGTTTTGCTGGCTCGCCGTATGGGCCTGAGAGAGCGGGAACGTCCGGACCTTGCTCGGCCGTCGCGCTTGATCTGGCGGTTGACGGCCCGATCTGGTTGCTGCCACTCTCCCCGCATGGGCTCGGGGGGACGCGTTCGCTACCAGACCTCCTTTACGGACTCGGCCCGCTGGGATGGGTTCGTGTTCCGTCCCGGCGACATCGTGATCAGCGCCCCGGCGAAGTGCGGCACGACCTGGCTGCAGATGATCTGCGCCCTGGAGATCTTCAAGAGCGCGACATTCGACCGGCCGCTCGACCAGATCTCGCCGTGGCTGGACGTCCTGCTGCGCCCGCTCAGCGGAGTGCTGGCCGACCTCGAGGCACAGGAGCACCGCCGGTTCATCAAGACCCATACGCCCCTCGACGGATTGCCCTTCGACGAGCGGGTCACCTACCTCTGCGTAAGCCGGGATCCCCGGGATGTGGCCGTGTCCTTGGACAGCCATGCCGGCAACACCGACCGGGCCGTGTCCCTCGCATTGCGGAAGGATGTCGTGGGCGCCGTGGTCCTTGACGAGTTGCTGGCCACCGCGCCGTCCCTGCCGAGCGGGACCGCGCGCGAGCGCTTCTGGTCCTGGGTCGATCCGGCCGCGCCTGGGAAGGCCGTGTCCGACCTGGAGATCGTGCTTCACCATCTGGACACGTTCTGGCAGGTCCGCGACCGGCCGAACATCGTGCTGCTGCGATACGAGGACCTCCTTGACGACCTCGAAGGGCAGATGCGCTACCTAGCGGCCCGGCTCGGGATCGCCATCACCGAGACAGCCTGGCCGGACCTGGTCCAGGCCGCGACGTTCGCGGCCATGAAGGGCCGGGCCGGCGAGCTCGCGCCAGAAGCCAGCCACGACGGCTTCTATCACGACCCCAGCCAGTTCTTCCACAGCGGATCGACAGGCCAGTGGCGGCAGGTCCTCAGCGAGGAGGAGCTTCCCCGGTACGCCGCCCGAGTCGCCGAATGCGCGCCCGCGGACCTTGCCGCCTGGATCCATCGGCCCGCGCTACCGGCGGCAGGCAACCTCTAGTGTTGTGGGGTTGCCAGGGCTGCCCCACCCACCGGACGACGACGTTGCGGCCGCAGGACCAGGCTGCCTCGATGTCGAACAGTGAGCCGCTCAGACCATGCGGCGGAGCAAGGTCTGGACCTGGTCAGCGCTGAGGAGCAGTGGAACCGTCCACGTCACCGCGGTCACCCGCCCGTGCCTGGCCATCAGCGATCGATACTTCGCGCCATCGGAGAAGCAGTAGTCGTGCATCTCCGAGCCGGGCCCCTTGGCCCAGTTCCATCGGGTGCAGATCTTCAACACCTCGCTGTGATCATCCTTGTTCACCAGCCGGGTCACCATCTTGACCTCGGTGCCGCTCGCGCCGAGGTTTCCCCTGACCCTGACGTCAGCTCCGCAACCGGTCACGTCGCAGCCCGCGTTCACCGTGGTCTTGGGCAGGGCCAGGTTGGCCGCACGCGCCTCGGACAGCGAGGCGCCCGCCTCGGTCAGCGTCCGCGCGTGCGTCTGGGTCTCGGTGACCGGGAGCGTCAGCGGCCCCACTCCGACCGCGACCAGCCGGTACGGCGAGGCCGCACTGACGTAATAGGTCATCTCAGGATCGAACCGCTGAGCCGGCTTCACCACGGACCTGATGACCGGTTTCCCTTCCCACGTCGAGGTCGTCCAGGCCCCGCGGAACAACTCGTCGGCGAGCAGGCGGGGCGTGAAGGCGGTGTACCTCACGGTCTCGGGCAGGTCGCGGGGAGGTTGCGACACCGCCACCCAGCGCCCCGCGAAGTCCTTGACGAGCGAGGCGAAGGCGGGATCCTCCAGCGAGCCCTCTCCTCTGACGATCAGGAAGCGGCGGGACTCGTAGAAGCTCTTACCGGCCTTGAACAACAGTCCCGACGGGATTCCTTCGACGTTGGCCGGAAGCTCAAGGAACTGTACCCAGCCGTCGGACTGCTGGTAACGCCCCACGCGGAACCGGCTCGCGGTCACCGTCATCTCGACGCCGGGGCCGGTCAGCACCAGCGCCGGAACCTCAGCCAGCCACCTGGCCGCCGCCCGCATGATCTCTGTCCTGGTGAGCTGCCACGGCCTGACCATCAGCATGGCGGCGACCAGGCCGACGACCAGGACGGCGCACGCCACCACCCACGGCCAGTGCCGTCTCCGGACGCGGAGGGGAGCCACTTCAGGGGCGGCAGAGACGAGGGGCGGCTGCCACGTGGCCCGCAGCAGCCGTGTCACGTCCTCCACGGGCGAGGACACGTCGGCCTCGTGCCGCCCGCACCACAACTTGGCCACCTCGTCCAAAAGTCCCGGCGCGCTCGGCCGGTCCTGCGGCTGCTTGTCCAGGCACCGGGAGACGAGGTCCCGCAGGTCGTCAGGGAGCCCGGAGAGATCGGGCACGTCGGCGAGCAGGCGCATCGCCAGCACCTCCGGCCTCCCCCGGCCGAAGACCGGCTCACCGAGCGCGGCATAGGCCACGACCAGGCCCCAGCCGTGCACGTCCGCGGCACTGCTCGCCTCCTCGCCCCGGTATTCCTCGGGACTGACCCAACCCGGTGAGCCGATGACGTGCCCGGTCCTGGTGATCGCGGTCTGTTCGAGTATCCGGGCGATGCCGAAGTCGATCACTTTCGGCCCGGTCGGAGACAGGATGACGTTGGTCGGTTTGAGATCCCGATGGATCACCCCTGCGGCATGCATCGCGCTCAGCGATTCGGCCAAGCCGGCGGCCAGGCCGTACAGACTCTCATCACGCAACGGGCCCTCGGCCAGGACCTGCGCCTCCAAGGTGGGGCCCGGCACGAACTCGGTCGCCAGCCACGGCGTCTCCGCTTCCGGGTCGGCGTCCAGGACCCGGGCGGTGCAGAGCCCGCCGACGCGGCGCAGGACGTCCACCTCGCGGGCGAAACGCACGCGGAACTCAGGGTCGTGCAGGAGACTCGGGTGGATCAGCTTGACGGCGGCCCACGTGCCCGCGTGGTCCACGGCTCGGTGGACCACGCCCATGCCGCCAGCGCCGAGCTTGTCGAGCAGACGAAATCTGCCGACGACTAACCCAGGGATCATGTCGCGATTATTCATGATAATGACCTCTGTGACACGATCATTGATCGCCACCACCCTGGTTCTCCTCATCCTGACCGGCTGTGCGGCCACCGATTCCGGCACGCACACTCCGGTGTCAAACGCGGGGTTTCAGGTGGCGCAACCGCCGAAGGTGTGCGCGTTGCTCTCGGCGAAGACCCTGAAGAAGGTTCTCGGTGCGGCGCCCGAGGCGGACCACGGCATGATCGATTGTCGTTGGGGGGCGGAGTCCGGCTCCGGCGGGTTACGGGTCAGGAAGCTCTACCTGGCGGTGTCCACGCAGTGGCTTGGGCCCGACCAGGTCCAAGGGGCCGTCACCACGCTGGCCGAGCGGAGAGCAAAGGCGGCGCGAGCCGCGCAGGACGGCAAGGGTGGGCAGCCCGAGTCGGTGACCGGCCTGGGCGAGGAAGGTTACGGCACCTACCAAGTGGTGCCCGGGGACTCGGGGAACGGCACGACCGGCCAGGCGGACCTGATCGTCCGGCTGGCGAACGCGCTGATCGAGGTGAATATGGGCGGATTCGACTGCGACTGCGGGGCAGACTCGGCGGTGAGAGCCGACAACACCGTCCCACTCACCGCGCAGACCGCGCGGGAGGCAGCCCACACCGTGATCGAGGAGGCTATCGCCAGCCTGAAAGCGCCGGGTCCCCTCCCATCGCCCACCGCCGAGCCTGTCCTGAAGAAACTTCCGGCGCTCTGCGGAAAGATCGACCGCGCAACGGTCGCGGCCTTCACAGGGCCAGGGACTGTCAAGCAGTTCCTGGACGATCACGGTGACGACAAGCGGGTAATGGAATGCAACTGGACGGCTGCGGAGAAGGGGACAGGAGATCGCAGCATCGAGGTCGACATCAGCCTCTATCTGGAAGATCCAGCCAGGGCGCGCGAAGACTCCACCTTCACACTCAAGGAGTCCAGGTCCGACGACGGTTTCCTCGCCAGCCAGTCGGCCAAGCTCGGCAAGTTCCACGCGCTCAAAGAGCTGGGCGAAGAGGGCTTCTCCCGCTACACGATCGGCGCGCTGAACAGGGCACGACGCATCGTCGCCTTCCGCTATCGGAACGTGGTCGTGAACGTCGATGTCGGAGGGACCATCAATGACGAGATCGTCCCAGACCCAGTTCCCGAGCCCGCGACCAGGCCCGTCGCGGAGGCGATCGCCCGTGAACTGGCCAAGGCGCTCAAGGCGATCGGCTAGCGATCTTTGGTCTTGGCTTTCTGGACTGCCGCGAACCACAACCTCCGCATGGTCATCTCCCAGCTCTCGGTAGGCGGGTGATCGCTTCCTCGAAGCGCCGCACCTGCCGCAGCGCGTTGCCGAGGTTGTTCAGCGCCATACCCTCGCGTGTCGGTTTCCTGAACCCCTCTGCACTGATCGATCTGGCGAGCTCTCGGGGAGGCCTGACATTCGTGCTTATTGACTCATCACCTCGTGGCTCGTTGACGGTGGGGGCCGAAGCGCGGATTCTCCTGAGGCTGGCCGCGGAGATCCGACACCTGTCACGGCCGGCGCCGAGTCCCGGGAGGCACGTGTCATGCCCATGCTCCTGAACGACCGCCTGGGTCGACTGCTGGCCGCTGTGACGATTCCCGTCACGCTCGTCTGTGTCGCCCCGGCCGCGCACGCGGATTCTGCGTCCTTCGTCAGCCAGCACACCACCGTCTCGATCTCCCCAACCTCAGGTGGGGCAGGCGATCCGGTCACCATCACCGTCGCCATCGACAAGCCCGCACCAGCCAGCTCGGTCAACCTGGTCTTCTCCGCCTCAGAAGGCGGCGCGTTCAACGCCGGCACCTGCACTTCCTCAGGCGCGTCCCCCACTACCTGCACGGCCGCCTTCTTCGGCACCGCCGTCGTCGTCTCCTACGCCAGCAACGAACCCCTGCAGCCCGGGCCGACGACGGTGACCATCAACACCACCGTCTCAGCCACCACGGCCACCGGCACCTACCACCTGCAGGCCAGCCCCAACAGCTCGGTCAGCGCGGGCGCTCCCCCGGAATTCGAGACCTACAGCCCCTCCACGCTCGACTTCACCGTCACCCCGCCCGCCGCCGACATCGCGGTCGGCCTGACCGCCGGCGCACCACCCCTGCTGGCCAGCTACATCGACTACACCGCAACCGCCACCGCCCAAGGCCCCGGCGCCGTGTCGACCGGCACCATCGTCACCCAGCTACCGGCACCCACCACCTCGGTGACCAACCTGGCCGCAGGATGCTCCTACAACTCGGCCAACCGGCAGGTCACCTGCGCCACCGGTGCGATCCCCAACGGCTCCGCCGTTCCGAAGACCTTCCGCGCGCATCTCGGCCTTCTCACCATCGGCCTGCCGCTGAACGCGACCGCCACCCGGACCGCCAGCACCCCCAGCGACCCCGATCCCGCCAACGACTCCGCGACAGCCGGCTGCACTGTCCTGACCGGCCTCATCATCGACTGCTGACCACCAGTGAAACCTGGCCCCCTGCCGGGGGCCAGGGCTTCGCCGTGCGTTGCCGAGGGGATTACGCGTACGGGAGCAGGGTCAGGTGCTCGGCTCGGCGATGTCGAACCCGCGGGCGTGCTTGGTGAGTATGTGACCTTGATCGGTGGTTGGTGTGGTTACTCGGCGCTATCTGGTCGCCCGCTGCAGGTCCCTGATCGTGAGATGGGTCAGCTTCGAGAGCCGGTTTCGGTCCCGATCCTTGGCGATATCGCGCGGAACGTGCGTTTGCCAGGGCGGACTGCTTGAGAACAGTCCCTACGTCGAGCTCCCGATTACCCACCGCTGCCACCTCTGGCAACGGCCCGATCGACCCATCGAGATCGCGTCTGTGGGATCTCGATGGGTCGATGGTCGGGGTCAGCAGCTGCTGGTGGTGTCTCCTGCGTCGGCGGTGCAGGTGTCGGTTCCGAGGCCGCCGTTGGCGGTGTCGCCGCCCGCGCCGTCCTGGACGTTGATGGTGTCGTTGCCGACGTTGCCGCTCATGGTGTCGGTGCCTGAGGTGTCGGACAGGGTGTCGTTGCCCTTCTGGCCGTCGAGGTCGTCGTTGCCCGGGCCGCCGTAGATGTGGTCGGCGCCGTTGTCGAACAGGTACAGCAGGCCGCCGAGCAGGGTCTCGCCGTAGTTGGTGTCGTCACCGGCCTGGCCGTACAGGTAGTCGTCGCCGTTGCCACCGCCCAGGCCGTCGTTACCGGTCCCGCCGTACAGGGTGTCGTTGCCGTTGCCGCCGTCGATGGTGTCGTTACCGCCGAGGCCACAGATCACGTCGTTTCCGCTGGTGCCGTTCAGGGTGTCGTTTCCTGCGGTGCCGGTGATGGTGCAGCCGTTGGCGTTGTTGACGGTGGTGTTCTCGGCGTCGCTGTTGTTGGCGGGGGTCGGGTCGGTCCCGGTCGCCGTGGTGGCGGCGGTCGCGGTGATCGTGCCGGTCGCGGTGGGTTCGATCGTGATCGTGATCGTTGCGCTGGCACTGTTGGCCAGGCCGCCGAGGGTGCAGTTGACGGTCGGGGCGCTGATGGTGCACGAGCCTTGGCTGGAGGTCGCGGAGACGATGGTGCGGGCCGCACCGGACAAGGTGGTGGCGGTGGTGACGCCGGTGGCGTTGGCCGGGCCGTTGTTGGTCACGGTCGCGGTGTAGGTGTAGGTGTCGCCGAGCGCTACCGGGTCAGTGGAATCGGCCACGGCCGTGGCCAGATCGGCGCCCGGGGCTACGTAGGTGTACTCGTCGGCGCTGGAGGTGGCGCTGGTCCCCGCCGGGCCGGTGACCTGCACGTGCACCGTTCCGGCGGCGTGCGCGGGTGAGGTGGCGGTGCAGGAGGTGGCCGTGCACGACACCCCGGTGGCGTTGTTGCCCGGTCCGAAGGTGACGGCGGTGACGTCGGCCAGGTCCGTACCGGTGATGCTCACAACGGTGCCGCCGGCTGTGGTCCCGCTGGTGGGGCTGATGGCGGTCACGACGGGTGCGGGCTGGAAGAGCACCGCGATCCCGACCGGTCCGTCACCGGTGGTGAGGGTGGCGGTGACGGTGTTGGTGGCGGTGTCGATCACCGACACGCTGTCGGAGCTCTGGTTGCCCGCATACAGCTTCCCGTCCGGGGCCAGGGCCAGTCCCGAAGGGAAGTCACCGGTGGCCACGGTGGCGGCGACGGTGGCCGTGAGCAGGTCGATCACGATCACGTCGTCGCCGGACTGGCTGGAGACGTAGGCGATCGTGCCTGCGGGGTTGAGGAGCACGACGGTCGCCGAACTCGGGGTGGTGATCGCGGTGGTGACGCTGGCAGTGGCGACGTCGACCACCAGCAGCTTGTTCTGGCCGCTGGTGGAGACGTAGAGCGTCGCGGCGTCCGGGCTGAGTGCCAGGTGGTCGGCGCCGGTCAGACCGGTGATGGTGGAGGTGACGGTGTTGGTGGTGGTGTCGATCACCCACACCTGGTTGTCACCGCAGACGTACACGGTCGCCCCGTCGGGGCTGATGGCCACATCAGAACCGAAGCCCAGGCCGGTGACGGTGGCGGTGACGGTGTTGGTGGCGGTGTCGATCACCGACACGGTGCCGGAGACGGCGTTGGGGACGTAGACGCGGGTGCCGTCCGGGCTGACCACCGCCGAGGACGGGAGCGTTCCGACCGCGATGGTGGCGGTGACGGTGTTGGTGGCGGTGCCGATCACCGACACGTTGCCGCTGGTGAAGTTGGGGACGTACAGGTGGGTGCCGTCGGGGGTGGGCTCGACGTCGAAGGGGTTGGAGCCGACGGGGATGGTGGCGGTGGTGGTGTTGGTAGCGGTGTCGATCACCGACACCGTGCCTGCGAAGGTGTTGGAGACGTAGGCGGTGGTGATCCCGGTCGGCAGCGCGTAGGCGGCCGGAGCGGACAGGGCCACCAGGCCGGTCAGGGCCAGAGCGGCGGTGGCGGTCAGAGCGGTCAGGCGCTGACTCCACCGGGTACGCGGCAGTCCGATGTGCAGGGATAAGTGCACGGGTTCTCCCATGTCGAGACAGAGACGAACAGAGCGCAGCGCGGGATGGCGTCCTCACCCGACAGGGGACGTTCTGACACCCTCGCCCGCGCCAGAACCGGCCCAAAGCCAGGCAGCGAGGCGGGGCCGCCCTATGCGTCGTGGCCGTTGACATGTACCACTTACCGATGCAGACAGGACCGGGTGGGCCTCTGGCCCTTGCGGTCTCTTCGGCTGCCCGCTCCGGCCGGGGTGCTGCCCCACGGCCAGCACTCATCTCGCGGCCCCTGCCGGTGTGCTCGGGCGCAGCAGACCGGCGCTGGCACCCGCCCGTCTCTGATCGCGCCATCCGGCATCCGATCGTCGAGACGACGTGTGGCCCTGAGTTGAACATGCAGCCATCGGGGCGGCAACCCCCTTGGCCGCATCGGGCCACACTGGCCACTGCTGAGCTGTGAGAACGGGCCCGGTAGGCGGTTGCGGATGACCTGTGACCTTGAAGGCACGGCGTCGCGCTTTTAGATCTTGGTTCCGACAGGACTCGGGCTCAGTTCCGAGTTCCTGCTGTCGCGTCAGATGAGATAGGCCGCTTGGCGTTGCGAAGATCACGATTACTGATCCCGAACGTGGACTGGTGAAGCCGGTGGCGATTCGCGAACGGCGTGCCTCAGTCCTCTTCGCCGCGCGATCGAGTCGAGCCCTGAGCCCTTTGCCGGGAACCGGTCGCGTTCCTCGGTCCGGTCTTCCAGCCCTCACCGCTGGTAGGGGGACTGACCTGCTCAACCAGCCGATCCAGGCACTTGGAGAGGAGGGCTACGACAGACCGGTCTGGCGTTGTGTCGTTCGCGCGGCACCTCAGGACCCCGATCTCGGCGATGAGCGGTGGGGGAAGATCGCCCGCCAGGTGATGCACCACACCGGGCTGGCACCTGACAAGCGGGAAGCCCGGGCAGTGCGCTGGCTTGCCGTACGGCATGCAGACAACCACAGGCCAGGACGGCGGGAAGCCGAAGGCGTGGAACGACTACCACCGCGTCCGGGATGCCTGCCTGAGCGGGGAAGAGGAACTCGGCCTGCGGAAGACCACGCCCGGGGATAGCACCGCGGCGCGACGCCCGACGAGGGCCGAGGCGGAAAAGGCCATCAGGCACGGATGGGCGGAACCCGAGCGGGCCGAAGGGATGGACGAAGATGCGCCCGCGCACGTCCTGCCGCGGCCGGAACCGCAGGTCGACGGCCGCCGCCGTGATGAGGGCGGACTCGATCGAGGCCATCGTCAGGACGGCGCTCCGCTGCTCGCGGGGCATCTCATGTCAGCGCATCGGTACTCCCCTCCTTGGTCATCGCGGGCAGCACGGGCTCCAGCCTGAACATCCCGGTCACCAGCTGCCCGCCCTCTCCTTCCGGGGGTGTACGGCCGGCGACGGCGGCGAGCACGTCCCTGGCCGTGATCAGGCCGACGAGCGCGCCGTCCTCGGCCAGGACCGGCACGGAGTCGTGACCGGCGTCGAGCATGGTGGAGCAGACACGCTCCAATGGCTCGTCGGCGTGCACGCGCGGGGTGCGCCTGCGCACGACCAGTTCCTGTACCTGCTGGGACGATTGGGCCTCGGGCCCGCCGTACCAGGCTGCGGTCACGTCCTCGCGGGTGAGCACTCCGAGCAGGCGGGCGCCGCGCACGACCGGCAGGTGGTGCACGTCGGCGCGGCGCATGATCTCCCAGGCCATCAGCACCGACTCCTCCGGCGCGACCGCCACCAGGACGCGGCTCATGACCTTCCTGGCCGTCAGCCTCTCGACAGTCACCGGACCTCCCCCCGCGGCCGGACGACGGCGACGGGGCAGTGCGCGTGGTGCAGCACGCCATGGCCGACCGAGCCCAGCACGGCTGCGGCGAACCCACCCAGACCACGCGAGCCCACCACGGCCAGCTCCGCCGTACGCGAGGCGTTGGCCAGGGCGAACACGGGGTGCTCGGACACGGCCGACGAGATCGGCGCCCGCCAGGCGTAGACCACGTGGAGGCGCGCGCCGCACGCGCGGGCCTGCTCGATCCCGTACGCCATGGCCGGCTCCGAGCCAGGAGAACCGTCGAAACCGACGACGACCACGGGGCCGGACGCGTGGCCTGCGACACCCAGGCTCACGGAACCCGGCACCAGCCCGGTGAACCCGCCGAGCCCCCTGCTGCCGACCACGACGCTGTCGGCGCCCGCCGGCTCCTGGTTCAGCGTCTCGATCATGTTCCCCGCCGGGCGCGCGCTCCCTGGCCCGGTCCGCCGCGTCTGCGGCGAAACGAGCGGCCCGCTGATCGCACACCTGCACCAGCCGCAGGGACATCCCCCTCCGGCGGGCGTCGTCCGCCGCCCATTCCACGGCAGCGTCCGCGGGCGCGGAGCCGTCAACGCCGACGATGATCTGACCTGTCATTCCCGCCTCCTTACTCACCTCCCAGCCTGCGGACGCCACCGGCGGGAGTCAGGTGCCTTTGGACCTCTTGACGGCAGACCTTGGGCCTTCGTCCGCAGGGGGTGGTGCTGTGACCGTGGGCGTTCACGCCTCGAAACTCGGTCAGCCGCCGCTTACGTTCCCGGGTCGTGCGCGGCCCGCCTCGTCGAACTACTGTCCAAGGCAGAGCCACAAGCGAAGGAGCCCTCCCATGACGACCACCAAGGAAGAGATCCGGGTACGCGGCGCCGAGCTCGCCGACCGCATCAAGGAGATCATCCAGGAGGGCAACGTCCGCCGGGTCATCGTCAAAGACGCCAAGGGGCATACCGTGATGGAGATCCCGGTCACGGTGGGTGTGGTCGCCTTCATCGCGGCGCCCGTCGTGACGGCGGTGGCCGCTGCCGCGGCGCTCGCGTCCGAGTGGTCCATCCAGGTCGAACGGGACAAGGAGCCTCTGGCCCCGTGAAGCGCATCGGCGCTGCCCGGCGTAGCGGAGCGCCAGGAGGGCCTCCTCGCGCGCTGGTCAGTCCGTCCTAGGGGCGAAGAGCCGCTCATCACCCGAGAAGAAAGCTGGTCGCCGGGGAGCGGCGACCCGTGCTGAGCCATTCGCGAAGCCCGTCCGCCACCGCTCATAAACGACCAGTGCGTCCGTGGTCAAGAGAGCTGGGCCCCCATGAAGGGTTGAGCCGTTCGGCGTCGCGTCGCAGGACTTTCGGCCCTGAGGAAGGGCGACACCCCGACCGTAGCCTTCCTACATATAGATCATCTACCTGTAGGAGCTCGAGATGGCCCGGTCCGGCACCACCCACTGGCGCAACCTCCTCGTCGGCCTGCACGTGGTCACCTCCGTGGGCTGGATGGCCCTCGCCCTGGCCCTGACCGTCCTGTTGAGCTACGGCATGCGCACCGGAGACACCCACGCCTACGTCATGGCCAACGTGATCGACGACGAGGCGCTCCTGCACCTGGCCAACGCCTCCGTCTTCACCGGCGTCATGCTCGCGGGCATGACGCGATGGGGCTACGCCCGGCACTGGTGGGTCCTGGTCAAGCTGGTCGTCACGCTGTCCCAGCTCTACGTCGGGATCTTCCTGCTCAACCCCAAACTGCAGGGCCTCGCCACAGGAGCGGAACCCTCCACCGCCCTCATGGTCGCCACCGCCCTCATGGCCTCGGCGCTGGCCGCCCAGACCTGGCTGTCCGTGGCCAAGCCCTGGAAGCGAACCCCCTGGACGACGACCACCGCCAAGCCCGAGGTCCCAGGCTGGATGCTCGCCACCGCGATCGCCGTACCGGTCGCCGACTACGTGCTGGCCACCTTCGTCTTCGGCCACCCCGCACCGATCTTCACCGTCCTGGGCATCCTCGGCTACCCGCTCTGGCGCACCCTCCACCGCACCACCCGGCACCCCGCCGCCGTCGGCGCTTCCTGACGTACGGCCGGGCTCCGGATCGAACGCCGAGGGGAACGGCCCTGACCCGTACACCCGCGTTCACGAACCTGGACTTCCACGATCTTTCGAAGGAGAGCCACCATGGATGCCCGCTCCCACACCACCCGGCGCTTCGGAATGCACGCGGCCGTGGCGCCCCAGCCGAACGGCGCAGCCGCCCTGTCGGTCAGCGGCGAGCTGGACATCACGGCCGTGACCCGCCTGCGCGACCTGGTGTTCGCGACGCTGATCCGGTACGGCCCGCGCCTGACGCTCGACCTGTCCGGCGTGACCTTCTGCGACGCGTCCGGCCTCCGCGCCCTGGACGACTGCGTGGCCGAGGCGAAGTCGTCAGGCGGCGCCCTGAGCCTTCCGGCGCCGGAGGCGTACGTGGGAGTCGAGCGGGAACCTTCCGCGCATGAAGCAGCGCAGGGATGGTCACCGGCCCAGAGTTTCCCGATGGGAGCACATGACAGTCGGTCCTGCTTTGTCCTCATATCTAGGCGTCCGACGAAAATATGAGGTTGTCGTCCTCTATCTGATTAATTGTCCTTGCAGGAAAGTTAACGATTGCATCAGAGTCCGCTTCCCCTCCTCTGGGCATGCAGTACATTGCGAACGCCTTCACGATGAGGCACGGCTGATTTCCCTCGGTTCTGAGGATTTCCGGAGGGCCTGGGGATTGAGGTGACCGACCACACCGTGGGCGAGGCTGGTTCCAGCTCCGCCTGGAAGAAGGATTTCCGGCTCCTGTGGAGCGGATCGGCGCTCTCGCAGTTCGGCACCAGCAACGCCATGCTCAGCGCCTCCCTCCTGGCGCTGTCGCTGACCCAGTCCCCGGTCGTCGCCGGTTGGGTGGCGGCCGCGGGCACGCTCCCCCGGATCCTCCTCTACCTGCCCGTCGGCGTGATCGTCGACCGTGTCGACCGCCGCAAGGTGATGATCACGAGCGTGGCGGGCCAGGCCGCGCTCGCCATACTGATGGTCACCGGGGTGCTCTTCTCCGGCGGCTCGACCATCCTGCTGGTCCTCACCGCCGCAGCACAGGGTGTGTGCGTCGTGTTCTACAACACGGCCGAGACGACCGTCGTCCCGAGGCTCGTCCCGCGCGACAGCCTGCCGCACGCCATGTCCAGGAACGAGGCGCGCAATCATGGCGCGGCGCTGCTCGGGCGCCCTTTCGGCGGGCTCCTGTTCGGCCTGCATCACGGACTGCCGTTCCTCATAGACGCGGTTTCCTCGACCCTTTCCGCGATCCTCCTGCTCAGAATCCGCAAGGACGCTTTCAAACCACCCGCCAGGAAACACGCCCTGCGCATGCGGACCATGGTGCGCCAGCTCCGCGTCGGGATCGCCTTTCTGCGTCGCGACGTCTTTCTGGTGTGCGTCCTGTTCGTCTGCGCGCTGGCCAATTTCTTCTTCCAGACCATCGGACTCGTCCTCGTGCTGCTGACCCACGAGAAAGGGCTGCCGACCTGGGTGACGGGATGCCTGCTCGCGGCCACGGGGCTCGGCGGCGTGCTCGGTTCCCTGACGACCTCGCGCCTCAGGAACATGAACCCGAACCGGGTGATCGTCCGCTGCGTGTGGTCCTGGCTGGCCCTGTGCGTGATCCTCGCCGCCGGTGACCAGACCTCCCTGGCGCACGTCGCCGTCGTGCTCCCCCTGGCCTGGGGCGGGATCGGATTCGTCGGCGCGTACATCAACGTCGCGCTCGCCCTCTACCAGGCGGTGCGCGTGCCGCAGAACATGCTCGGCCGCGTCGTCAGCGTCAGCCGCTTCGTCTCCGGCGGAGCCGTACCCCTGGGGGCTCTCGCCTCCGGTTACGTCGTCGCCGAGCTCGGCGCGAAATTCGCCGTCATTGGCGTGGCGCTCGTCATCGGGGTTCTCACCCTGATCATCTCGTCCACGATCGCCTTGGAGAGGCTTCCGCTAATCGACTTCGGTGGGCAGCCCGACCGTTCCGACAGCCGGGAATATCTCGTCGCTCAGCTCCCGCAGTCCCCGCTCGAGGCGCTCCTGTACCGCTTCTGGCTTTTCCCGCGCGCTCGCCAGCACTCCGCGATCGGCGGCCCACGTCACCGAATTGCTCAGGGCCTCCAATCGCTCGTGACACGTGCGCGGACACCATGGGCGCAGCCGTTCCAGCGCGCTTTTCGCCTCCCCCAGGTCTACGAACACCTGGCTGATCTGGCTCGAAAGTCCCGCGCCGTCGAGGCGGGCCGCACCTTCCTGACTCACCTTGAGGACGAAGCGCACCGTCAGGCTGAGCTTCACCACGGCCGACGCCGCGCTCTCGTACGCAAGTCGAAGCTCTCGCTCGCGGGCGTCCTTTCTCTCTTCCGCACGCTGTTCCGCCGCCGCCAGCCGGCTGTGCCTGGCCCTGAGCCGTTCGGTGACGACGCTCCAAGCCGCGCCGGACAGCGCGGCGAGGACGGCGCACCCCCCGCTGATGAGTGCCACCAGGGCGGTGGCGTCGATCAGGACTCCCCGGAAAGGTGCTTGGCGGCCTCGACCTGATGAGGGTGCAGCGGCGGGTTCTGGGCAGAGATCGCGCGTACGGCGAGCCTGGCCGCGTCGGCGACGTCTCCGGTGATCTCGAGCACGCGGGCGGCGCGCAACAGAACCGGGCCGCTGTCCGCGGCGTCGAGCACCACGCCGTCGACCTCGGTGCAGGCTTCCGTCATGCGCGACAGTGTGGCCAGCGCCAGTGCGCGGGCCACGCGCGCGGACGGCTGCGGCCAGCGGCTGCGCGCCTGGCCGATGTCGCGCAGCGCCGACTCCGCGAAGCCGAGATCGGCGAGGATCTCGCCTCGCGTGCGCCGGGCCTCCGGCACGTCGCTCTCCCGTGCCAGGACGTCGTTGAGCACGGAGAGGGCGAGGTGCGGCTCCCCCACGTCCCACAGCGCCTGGCCGAGACCGGTTTGCAGGGTGAGGTCGTGCGGGCTGCGCGCCACGGCGGCGCGCAGCCTGTCGATCGCTTCGTTCTGGTTGCCCTGCTCGAGCGCGACCCGGCCCGCCGCGGCCAGCAGCCAGCCGACCGCTGTGCTGTCGCGTACGGCCTCGAACATCTCGGCGGCGCGACCGTAGTGCTCGGCGGCCTCGGCGAGGCGGCGCTGCTCGTAGGCGATGTTGCCCAGCAGCGACTCGATGGCGGCGCGACTGCGCAGGTCGTTCGGCGGGCTCACGTCGGCCGCCTGTAGCGCCAATCTGCCCGCCCGGTCCAGCTCACCGGCGAAGTCCGCCTGTAAGGCGCCTTGCAGGAGTGCTGACGCGTCGGCCGGGGTTTGCCGCCACGTCGCGGGGTCGATCCGGCGGATCGGACCGGCCAGCCGTGGCACGCGGAGCACGTGCCTGCGCAGCCCGTACTGCCGGTCGGCCTTGATCAGGTGACGGTCCTCCAGTGCCTGCACCGTGGCGGCGGTGGCCCGAGCCGCGGAGGACAGCTCGGGTGAGCGCTCGGCCAGGACCGCGTGCCGCAGCCATGCGTGGATCTGGCCGGGCGGCAGCTCGTACTCGGCGGCGACCGAGGCCAGGATGCCCGCGCAGTAGTGAACGAGCGCGCGTTCGACGCCGGTCTCCATCGGCGCGCCGACGAACCGCTCACGATCCGGCGGCTCCCCCCACAACCGCGCGCCGACCACCTGCATGAGCTCCGGATCGACGGCAGGTGCGGGCGTGCCCGGCAGCCCGGAACGGTCCCTGGGCGTACGGATCTCGTCCAGCATCCCCTTGACCTCGGCGGGCGCCGGGCGGAACCCCGTCGCCTCGATCGACAGCCGAACGACCTCGGCGGCCTCCTCCGGCGTGAAGGGGCTGAGCGTGAGCTCCTCGTACTGCAGGTCCCCGAAGCTCTTCACGACGCGGAGCAGTTCGTCGAGGCAGTCAGTGCGTACCGACAGCAGCAGCCGCAGGCGGGGCCGTTTGGCAGCGGCCGCGAACAGCTCGTCGAGGAAGAAGCATCTGTCGTGCTCGTGCGAGCCCGCCTGCCGCAGGAACGCCTCCGCATGGTCGATCGCCGCCAGCGTCGGCGCCGGTCGCCCCTGGCGGTCCGGGCCCTCCTGACGGCGCAGGAAGTCGTCGATGGAGAGCCCAGCTGCCCGGGTGGCGGAGTCGTCCTCCTGCCAGGAGGAGAGCAGTGCCAGCGCGTACGGATTACGTTCCGGCAGGGCGGCGACCGGCCAGACCCTGGTGGGAGTGGTGTGGCCGATCGGCAGCACGCGCGCATTTCCCCGCTTCAACCTGGGCACGACCCCGGCGCGCAGGAGAGAGGTCTTCCCGGCGCCCGCGTGGGAATGCAGGATCGTCAGCCTGCTCTGCCGCCACATCTGCGTGAGGTTTCGGATCTCGTCATCCCGTCCGAAAAACACCATTTCATCGCGGGCTTCAAAAGGCCGGCCTCCCACAAAGGGCCCGCGTCGGGGTGCCGCCGAGAATGCTGCCATGCGCCGGACCTCGCTCTATCGATCAACGGCGCGGCGGCCCGGGCGCCCGGCTGGGACCGAAATACAGCATGCCCGCCGCGTCACGTCCCTCAACGGGATTCCGCAATGATACGACATCTCTTGTTCCGCATGGCCCCCGATTTTTGGGTCGCCGAAATAGATGGATGGTGCTCGTTGTCTATGCGGTGCTGTTGTCGAACCGCGCGAAAACGGCCTCCTCTTCGCGCTCGGGCCCCAGCAGCTCGCGCAGCGCGTGCGCGACGGCGTTGTCGCCGAGTCGCTCCAGGTCAACGGATGAGAGTGGGGACAGATCGACAAGGTCCTGCCGATGGCGGGCAACGTGCGTTCGCATGTGCGCTCCCCTCGTGAGCTCCCGGACTCGACGGCCCCGGTAAACCGTTCACTAGCCATGTATCACATTCATCTGCGGCGGCCTACCCTTACTGATCACGCCCGTCTTTTTCTTCGCCACTAAATACAAAGGGCCGACTGACCGGAATTGAAGGCCTATCCGCGGGGCCGTACGACGACTATCGTCTTTTTTCTTACCCCTGCCAAACCATGGCTGCACCTACGGATTACCGCCGACGGGAGATGGAGCGCGTGATGGAGTCAGAGCGGCCCCCCATGCGGCGATCGACGGGCAGCTTTCCCGAGGTGTGGAAGGTTCCACCGCGGAACAAGAACTTCACCGGGCGCGAGAAACTCATCGAGAGCCTGCGCGGCGGCATTGTGCGGTCGGTGACCGCCGTGGTGCCGCACGCCCTGCACGGGCTCGGCGGCGTGGGCAAAACACAGGTGGCCATCGAATACGCCTACCGTTTCCGCGACGACTACGACGTCGTCTGGTGGATCCCGGCCGACCAGCCCGGCCTGGTCCGGTCGACGCTGGCGCAGCTCGCGCCGAAGCTCGGGCTGCCCGACCCGACCACCACGGGCATCGAGGACGCCGCCAACTCCGTGCTCGACGCGCTACGCCAGGGGGAACCGTACTCTCGCTGGCTGTTGATCTTCGACAACGCCGACGAGCCGGAGGACCTCGCCGACATCCTGCCAGAGGGGGCGGGAAGCGTCCTCATCACCTCGCGCAACCACCGCTGGGCCAGCGTCGTCGACACCGTGGCCGTCGATGTCTTCCCGCGCAGCGAGAGCGTGGAGTTCTTCGAGAAGCGGACACGCCGGGCGATCAGCCCGGAAGACGCCGACCGGCTGGCCGAGGCGCTCGGCGACCTCCCCCTGGCGCTGGAACAGGCGGCCGCCCTGCAGTCCGAGACCGGCATGTCGGCCGAGGAATACCTGCACCTGCTGAGCGAACGCACCGCCCAGCTGCTGAGCGAGGGGAAGCCGAGCGAGTACCCGCTTCCCATGACGGCCGCGTGGGGCCTGTCGGTGAGCGAGCTCAAGGACAACCTCGCCGAGGCCATGGAACTGCTGCGCTGCTGCGCCTTCTTCGGCCCCGAGCCCATCCCGCGCAGCGTCTTCGCTCCGGTCGAGGGGCCGGTGCGCCCGGTCATGGCCGAACTGCTGGCCGACCCCATCCGGGTGAGCACCGTCATCCGCCGCCTGGGCAAGTACGCGCTCGTCCGCATCGAGTCCGAGGCGGGCAAGCCGACCACCCTCCAGGTCCACCGGCTGATCCAGGCGCTGCTGCGCGAGGAGCTGGACGCGGCGACGCAGGAGGAGATCCGGTCCGAGGTTCACTCCCTGCTGGTCGGCGCTTCGCCGCACGAGCCGACGGACCCGGCCACCTGGCCTCGCTACGCCGCCCTGCTCGCGCACATCGGGCCGTCGGAGGTGGCCCAGAGCCGCCGTGACGACGTGCGCGACTTCGCGCACGAGGTGCTGATCTACCTCAACGCGTCGGGCAACTACGAGGCGTTGCGCATCCACCTGGACGTCTTCCTGAGGATCTGGTCCGAGCGCTTCGGCGAGTCCGACTTGCGCGTGCTGAGGGCCCGGCGGGTGCAGGGCGACCTGCTGCGCGGCATGGGCCAGTACAACGAGGCGTACGAGCTGAACACGGCGACCCTCGAAACCCTGCGCGAGACCGTGGGCGTGGAGCACCCGGACAGCCTGGTCCTGCGCAACGGCATCGGCGCCGACCTCCGCGCCAGGGGACTCTTCCGGGAGGCGCGCGAGCACGACACCGAGTCCGTGCGCCTGCACCGGCAGGTGCTCGGCACCGACGACGTGATCACGCTGCGCGCGGTCAACAGTCTGGCGCTCGACTGCGGCCTCACCAGCGACTACCAGGGCGCTCGCGCCCTGCTCGAAGAGGCGCTCCGGATCGGGCAGTCGAAGGCGAGCCCGACCACGGTGCTCAACCTGTGGACCGGCCTGGGCCGGGCGATCCGGCTGTGCGGCTTCTTCGGCGAGGCCTGCGACATCGGCGAGGAAGCCCTGGCGTACGGCCGCGAGTACCTGCCCGTCGACCATCCCAGAAGCCTGCTCGCGCAGAAGGACCTCGCCATCGCCCTGCACCGCTACGGCGAGACCCAGGATTCCCTCGACCTGGCCGAGGACACGCACGCGCGGTATGTGCGGCTGCACGGCCTCGACCACCCTGACACGCTGGCGGCCGCCGTGTGCCTGTCCAACGCGATGCGCGTCAACGACCGGCTGGAGGAGTCGTTCGAGCTGGCCCGCGACACCCTGCGGCGCTACTCGCACGTGTACGGTCCCGACCACCCGTACAGCTACGGCTGCGCGAGCAACGTGGCGCTCATGCACCGGGTCACGGGCGATCCCCAGATGGCTCGCGACATGAACGAGCAGGCGTACGAAGGTCTCGAACGGCGTCTTGGCCCCGACCACCACTACACCCTCACCGTCGCCGTGAACCTGGCGAGCGACCTGGCCGCGCTCGGCGACCTCAAGGCCGCCTGCACGATCGGACAGGAGTCGCTCAGCCACCTGCGCAGGTTGCTCGGGCAGATGCACCCCACGGCCCTGGCTGCGGCCGCGAACCTCGCGGCGGACCTGAAGGCGGTGGGGCAGGCGGAGGAGGCGCGTGCGCTCTTCGACGACACGATCGACCGCTACCGGGCGACGCTGGGGCTCGACCACAACGACGCCAAGGTGGCAGCGGAAGGGCGCCACCTCGACTGCGACTTCGACCCGCCGCCCGTCTGAGCCGGTCACTTCGTCAGCAGTTCCACGTCCTCGAGGACCACCTGCCGGATGTGGGTGATGAGCCGGTACAGGTCACGGCAGTAGACCGACGGGTTACGGAATCCGCTGCCTGTGCTGTAGCGGTGCGGGTACAGGCCGCCTCCGCACACGCTGGCGATCTCGCAGGAGATGCACCCGACGGCCAGGGCCCTCGTCCCGATCTGCCGGGCGGCGATCGACGGCAGCATCAGCGCGCCGTCGAACGAGTCGCGGAACACGTGCAGCAGCGTCCCGGCCGCGCCCTCGAAGGCGGACTTGAGCGTGTCGACCTGCTCGACGGCGCCGTTCGTCTCGATGACCACGACGGCGACCGGGGACAGGCCGATCGACTCGCTGCGCGACGGCCGGCCGCAGAGCGTACGGATGATCTCGCTGAACAGGCGGATCTGCGTCTCCCGGCGCGGCGCCGAGTACCACCGGTCGAAGACGGCCACCAGGTAGTCACCGTACAACGCTCCCCAGCGCGACCAGCCGGGTGGCGGCGTGTCCCAGTTGCCGTGCGGCAGCAGGAAGTCGAGCATCGGCGGCTCGAACTCCAGCAGCGCCTCGTAGGTGGTGACCGGGTCGTTGGCCAGGTCGAGCGTGCACAGCAGGCCGCTGAACAGGTGGCGGTATTCAGGGGCTCGCAGGAGCTCCAGCCCCTTGCGCACCTCCGCGTAGGTGCCGTGGCCGGAGGCGCGACGGCGGTGGCGATCATGGCCTTCCGCGTCGCCGTCCAGGCTGACGCCGACGTAGACCTCCAGCTCGGCGAACAGCTCCAGGAACGGGCCGTCGAGCAGGACCCCGTTCGTCTGGACCCTGATCACCAGATCGACGTCGCCGAGGGCGGAGCGCAGGGCGGTGACGGCGTAGCGGGTGTGTTCGAGCCCGGCGAGCAAGGGCTCCCCACCGTGCAGGATGACCTCGACGCTCTTCAGCCCGTGGGTGGCGGCGTGCTCGGCTATGCGCGCGGCCACCCGGTCGATGGTCGGCTTGGCCATGCGGCGCGGCTGGCGGCGCCAACCCTGGTCGGCCATCTCGTACATGTAGCAGTAGTCGCAGGCCAGGTTGCAGCGGCTGTGGAGCTTGAGGATGAACTGCCTGAATGGGGTGGGGCGCCAGCCTGACTCCAGAAGCCTCTGGACATCGAGTCGCGCGGGCCACCCGCCGTCTGCGCCCACGCTGATCAGCTCCCGCGGATGAGATTCGAGCGCGGTGGAATCATCCGCGCCGGAAATGCCCGTTATGAGAGATCGTCAAACCCCGCCCAGGTGATCGCCCTCGCGCCCGGCGCCTGGGCGAGGGCCCCGTCGGCGGCAGTGCGTCAAGGATCCCGCCCTGGCGGGGTTTGCCCGGCCAGCCGCCCTTGCAGGAGGCGGTAGTGGATGTGGTGGTTGACGGCGAACCTTGCGGCAACCTCACGCGCGCCGGGTTCTCCACCTCCGCCTGGAGCACCACCACGGGGAGGATTGTCGCTCAGGACATCCGCCGCCGCTCGCCGAGGTGGGTGGCGTCGGCTCGGACCGGACTGCCGTCCGGCCGCACATAGGTGAGCTTCGCCAGCGGTTCCCCGGTCGTCCTGTCGATCAGCGGTACGTACTCCTCGCCAGGTTCGAAGGCGTGGGCCTCCCCCCACTGGCGAAGGGTGACGATCAGATCGAACAGCTCCCTGCCCGCGTCGGTGAGCACGTATTCGTGGTAACTGCTGCCGTCCGAGGCCGGTTCAATGCGCAGTACGCCGGCGCCGACGAGCGTGCGCAACCGGGAGCTCAGGATGTTCTTGGCCACGCCGAGGTTCCGCTGGAACTGCCCGAACCGCCGCGCTCCGTCGAACGCGTCCCGGATGATCAGCAGTGACCACTTGTCGCCCAGGACGTCGACCGTCCGGGCCACCGGGCATCCGGTGGTCGTCGCTTCCATGTGCTCGCCTTCCCCCAGCCCACAACTGGTTGCAAATAAAAACCGCCCGACCTATGCTCGCGATGGTTTCAATTTACTACCACTTTGGGGAGCAGCCCGGATGATCGCCGCTACCGAGACCTTCGAGGGAACCTTCCCGTTCGCGCCGCACTACAGCTCGGCGCCCGGCTTCCGGATGCACTACGTCGACGAGGGCTCCGGCCCCGTCCTTCTGTGCCTGCACGGCGAGCCCACCTGGGGATACCTGTTCCGCCATCTCGTCAGTAGTTTCTCCGCCACCCATCGGGTCGTGGTTCCCGACCACATGGGCTTCGGGAAGAGCGAGACGCCGGCGGACCGGACCTACTGGCTGCAGGACCACATCGGCAACCTCGAGGCGCTGATCCTCGATCTCGATCTCCACGACATCACGCTTGTCCTGCACGATTTCGGCGGCCCCGTCGGCATGGGGCTGGCCGCCCGTCATCCGGATCGCATCGCCAGGGTCGTCGCCGTCAACGGCCCCACGCCGCTCGGCCAACCCGGGCTGGGCAAGGCGCTGGAGGACAACGGCCACGAATCGCCATGGTTCCGCTGGATCGCCCAGGCCGACCGGGACGGCACGCTGGAGAAGGTGCTGGGTGAGCTGAAGTACAACATCCTCAGCACTCTCAAGCTGAACGGGTTCGCCAACAACCAGATCATCTCCGATACCTGGATCGAGGCGTACGGCGCGCCGTTCCCGACCTCCGCGGAGAGCCGGGGAGCGATCGGGTGGGCGAAGGGGTTCGCGACCGGCGCACACGTCTTCGAAGCACCGACCGATGTGGCCCGCGCCAAGCTGGCCGGCGTTCCCGCCCTGGCGATCTGGGGTGGTGCCGACCGGACCCTGAACAGCAGGCACTTCCTTCCCCTCTTCACCTCGGCCTTCCCGCACGGGACCGTCACCGAGCTGCCGGGAGTCGGGCACTACAGCCTCGAGGACGCACCCGGCACGATCAACGAGCTCCTGAGAGCATTCCTCGAGGCGACCGACGTCACAGGAGCGACTCGATGGTGATCGGGAAGGATCTGACCCGTCTGCCGGTGGCGTGGTGGACGGCGTTGGCGATCGCGGCGGCCATGCCGACCATGCCGATCTCCCCCACCCCCTTGATGCCCAGCGGGTTGACGACCGGGTCGTCCACCTCCACGGTCTCCACGATCACGTCGGGGACGTCGGCGTTGACCGGCAGCAGGTAGTCGCCGAGGCTGGCGTTGGCCCAGCGCCCGTACCGCGGGTCCATGTGGCTGGCCTCCAGCAGCGCCTGCGACAGCCCCCAGAGCATGCCGCCCATGAGCTGGCTGCGCGCCGTCCGCTCGTTGAGCACCCGGCCGGGCGCGAAGACGCCCGCCATCCGGCGCACGCGGACAACGCCCAGGGCGGCGTCGACGGCCACCTCGGCGAACTGGGCGCCGAAGCTGTGCGTGGCGTAACGCTCGTCCACCGCGTGGTGGTAGGTGCCGAGGTACTCGGTCTCCGGGATGTAGTTGCGGCTCAGGAGCTGACCGTAGCTCTCCGCGCCGTTCGGACCGGTCATGACGCCGTCGGCCACGGTCACCGCCGCTGGGTCGGCGCCGTGCAGTGGCGAGGCCTCGTCCGCGACCGCCTGGGCGATGAGCTGCTCGCGCAGCCCGCTGACGGCGACATGGACGGCGTTGCCTCCCGCGGTGGCCCCGGCCGAGCCGACCGAGGCGGTCAGGAAGGGCAGGTCGGTGTCGCCGTACTCCACCCTGACCCGGTTCAGCGGCAGCCCGAGCCCCTCGGCGGCGATCTGGGTGAGGACGGTGGCGGCTCCGGTGCCGATGTCGGAGGCTGCGGTCTGGACGACCGCGGTCCCGTCGGCGTAGAAGCGGGCGCGGGCTCGCTGCGGGTTCATGACCGGGTAGACCGGGTAGACCGCGGTGGCCATGCCGGTGCCGACCAGCCAGTCACCGTCGCGCCGCACGCCCGGCCGCGGATCGCGCCCTGCCCAGCCGAACAGCTCCGCGCCGCGCAGGTAACACTCCTTCAGCCCCTTGCTCGACCACGGCCGCCCGCTGACCGGGTCCACGTCGGCGTGGTTGCGCAGCCGTAGCTCGATCGGGTCGAGCCCGGCCTTCTCCGCCAGCTCGTCCATGGCGGATTCGAGTACGGCCAGCCCCGCCGTCTCGCCCGGCCCGCGCATGAACGTGGGCGTCATGGTGTTGCCCTTGATCAGGTGGTAGACGGCCTCGAAATTGTCGCAGGCGTACACCTCACCTGAGCTGCCGAGCGCGGGCTCGGCCCAGTCGTCGTAGGCCGAGGTGATGGAAAGTTTGTGGTGGCGGATCGCGGTCAGCCTGCCGTCGGCCCCGGCGCCGAGCGTGATCGTCTGCTCGTTGTCCTCACGCAGCCCGCAGGAGCTGAACATCTGCTCGCGAGTGAGCACCAGCTTGACCGGCCTGCCCACGATCCTGGCCGCCATCGCGGCCAGCGTCGGGTGCGCCCAGATCATGGCCTTGGCGCCGAAGCTGCCGCCCACGAAGTGGGTGATCACCCTGATCCTGGAGGCGGGGATGCCGAGCAGGTGCGCGAGCGTCAGCTGGGTGGCGGTCGGCCCCTGGGTGGCGTCCCACAGCGTGAGCTGGTCGCCTTCCCAGGAGGCCACAGAGGCCGAAGGCTCGATGGGGTTGTGGTGGTTGGCGGCGAAGGTGAAGGTGCCCTCCACGGTGATCTCCGCCTGGGCCAGCCCGGCGTCGACGGCGCCGCGTCCCATCTGTCCCGGCGCGAGCCCGGCCAGGATGCGCTCGGGGATGTAGGCCTGGTCGCGGCCCTGGTCAAGCGTCGTGAGGGACGGCGATTCCGCATAAGTGACCTGTACCAGCTCGGCCCCGCGCGTGGCGGCGTCCAGCGTCTCACCGATCACGATCGCCACCGGCTGCCCGGCGTAGTGGACGATCGGATCCTGCATCGGGAAGAAGCTCTGCCCGTGCGCGAACGTCCCTGCCAGCGACAACACCAGCACCGGCTGGTTGGCGACCTCCGGGAGGTCTTCGTGCGTGAGTACGGCCAGCACCCCGGGCTCGCCCATGGCCTGGGAGTCGTCCACCGACACGACCCGGCCGGCGGCGATCTCCGAGCCCACGATGACCGCGTGCCGCATGCCGGGCAGCGTGATCTCCGCCGTGTACGTGGCGGCGCCGGTGACCTTGGCCCTGCCGTCCACCCGGGTGACGGGCGCTCCGATCAGCGAGGCGGTCATGACGCCGTCACCCGCTCCAGGGCGCGTACGATCGCGCGTCTGGCCAGTTCGATCTTGAAGGCGTTCTGGGGCCTGGCAACCGCCTGCGCCAGCTCGGCCGCCGCCGCTGCCTCGAAGGCGTCCCGGATCGCGGGCCCGCCGTTCAGCAGCCCCTCAGCGGTCCTCGCCCGCCACGGCCTGGTGGCGACGCCGCCCAGCGCCAGCCGTACCTCGGAGATCACCCCGTCGGCGACGGTGGCCGCAGCCGCGACCGAGACCAGCGCGAACTCGTACGACTGGCGGTCGCGCACCTTCAGATAGAGCGAACGGCGAGCCACCGGAGCGGCGGGCACCTCGATCGCGGTGATGAGCTCGCCGTGCTCGATCGGATGTTCCCGCTCCGGCGTGTCACCCGGCGGCAGGAAGAAGTCCTCCAGGGGCATCGTCCGCTCGCCCTCCCGCCCCCGCAGGTGGATGACGGCGTCCAGCGCCACCAGCGGCACCGCGACGTCGGAGGGGTGGGCGGCGAAGCAGTGCTCGCTCGTCCCGAGTACGGCGTGGCCGCGGTGGAAACCGCCCTCTGCGGCGCAGCCCGACCCGGGCTCGCGCTTGTTGCACGGCATGTCGGTCTCGCGGAAGTAGGCGCAGCGCACCCGTTGTATCATGTTGCCGCCCATCGAGGCCATGTTCCGCAGCTGCGCCGAGGCGCCCAGCTCCAGCGCCTGCGCGATCATCGGGAAGCGCTGGCGCACTCCCGGCGCGGAGGCCACGGTGCTCATCCTGGCCAGCGCCCCCAGCAGCAGGCCGCCGTCCGGCTGGTCCTCGATGGTGTTCAGGGGCAGTTCGTTGATGTCGACCAGCCGCCGCTCCTGAGCCACGCCGATGCGGAGCATGTCGACCTCGGTCGTGCCGCCCGCCAGGAACCGGCTGTCCGGGTCGATGCCTTCGGCGAGCGCCGCGTCCACGTCGGCGACTCGTACGTAACTAATGGCGTGCACCGTCGCGCACCTCCTTGATGGCCTGGCGGATGTGCGGGTAGGCGGCGCAGCGGCAGATGTTGCCGCTCATCCACTCGGCGATCTCGGTGTCGTCGCCCGCGTGCCCCTCCTCCAGCAGCTTGACCGCGGACATGATCTGGCCCGGCGTGCAGTATCCGCACTGCAGCGCGTCGCAGGCCAGGAAGGCGTCCTGCATCGGGTGGTCGTGCAGGCCCTCGATCGTGGTGACCGTACGGCCCTCGCAGGCGACCGCCAGCGTCAGGCAGGACAGCACCCGCCGGCCGTCCACCCAGACGGTGCACGCGCCGCAGGCGCCCTGGTTGCAGCCCTTCTTCGTGCCTGTCAGGTCGAGATGCTCGCGCAGGGCGTCCAGCAGGCTGACCCGCGGCTCGATCTCGAGCGTCAGCTCGGTTTCGTTGACCGACAGGGTCAGCTTCGCGGGCGCGGGGCCACGCTCGATCCTCGTCACCGTCATGGTGTGCCTATCACCGGCACCGCATCACGGTTACCCCTCCAGCCTGGCAAAAGGCGACCTAGACGGTGAAAACAGGTGCGAAGACCAGCAGGAACGACATGCGGGCAACGCTCCACACCAGAATCGGATTGGTTTGCGGTGCGCGCTAGCCGAGAATCGCCTCGATGTCATCGAGGGAGGCCTGCGCGTCGGCTAGGTGGGCCAGTTCGGTTTCCGGCAGCACCAGGGCACGCGCCTGGGCGAGGGCCTGTCTGGCCGCGACGGGGTCCTCGGCGCGGAGGGCGAGTTCGGCGCGGAAGGCCAGCGCCTGGAGCTTCTCCGGCGCCGTCGCGGTGTCCCTGTCGCGCTCCAGCGCCGCGTCCAGGATCTGGGCCGCGCGCAGGTGGTCGCCCTTGGAGTCGGCCATCACCACCGCCGCGTTCAGGGTCTTCGTGAGCTTGCCCCCGGCCGCCTGATCCTCCCGGGGAGAGGGTTTGGCGGCCATGATCCTGATCCAGTTCCCGCCCGGGTCGATGACGGCGAAGCCGGAATGGTTGTCGGCGTTCTTCCGCCTGCGTGGCCGCGTCATCCGGGGAATGCCCGAGACCAGCAGCTTGCCGTACACCCGCCGCATGCCCGCCGCGAACGCGTCGAACAGTTCCCCGGTGTCGGGCACGACGACCAGGCAGGTCCCGTAGGAGTCCTCAGGCTTGAAGCCGTCCGGCATGCCGAAGAAGCCCAGCCGCACGTCTTCGCGTTCGAGCGCCACGTACGGGTTGGGCCGCACCTGGTAGTAGGTCTGGGTGAAGCCCAGCATGGTGTAGAACTCGACGATCTCGTCGATGGACCTGCAGGGCAACAGCGGGACGGTGATCTCGTTGGCCATGGTTCCTCAGTCCTCTCCTGCCATGGTGAAGGCGCCCTCTTCCAGGCGCCGGATCAGTCGCTGGGTCCATAGCGCGCCGTTCTCCGCCGTGGTCAGCCACAGCGACAGGACCTCCCCGACCGGCCCCCAGGCGTCCAGGTCGGTGTCCTGGGGCACGTGCGCGGTGATGCTCGCGGTCCACTGGCGCATCGCACCGGCCCGCTCGCGCAGCAGCCGCAGCGCCTGCTCCCGCGGCAGGTCCTCGATCAGGCCGACGGCGGCGGCGAGCACGTCCAGGGCGGGTTCACGGTCGGTGAGGGCGCTGTGAAGAAGTGTGAAGTACTCCCGCTCCCCCTCGGCGGTCAGCTCGTACTCGATCCGCGGCGGGCCCCCGGCCTCTGACGGGACGGTCTCGTGCGCCACCAGCAGTCCTTGACGGGCCATGCTCTTCAGCGCGTGGTACACCGAGCCCGACGTGGCCGTGGACCACTCGTGCGCGCCCCACGACTCCAGGTCGGCGCGGACCTGGTAGCCGTGCGTCCTCCCGCGCCTGCGCAGCGCGCCCAGCACCAGCAGTCGTACCGGCTTCATCACACCTCCAGCTAACCAAATTTGGCTAGTTTGCCAAGAGGAGAGTACAGGGATCGCGCGTGCATTTGGTCACTGACGAAACCTGCCGACTGCCGCACCCTGAGGTCCCTGCGCTTCACACAAAGATTCACCCAAGAGGAGAAACATCATGCGGAACAAGCTCATATGCACGCTGGCCCTGACCGCCGCCGCGGCCATGACCACGGCAGCGCCCGCCGTCGCGAGCAGCACCGCCACCACGTGCCGCGTGGAGGTGAACTACGTCGACGCCTACGACACGGAGGAGAACGGCGGCGACGAGGTCAAGCTCAACCTCGCCGGGTACATGTACCCGAGCGGCAACCAGTACGTCGCCATGAGCAACGGCAGCACCGCCTACTCCGGTAACTTCGGCAACCCGACCACCACGATCGGCACCACAGGATCGGCCCTGTTCAGCCTGCGCGAAGTCACCCCGCCCGTCACCGGCCAGGGCGACGTGCTCGGCTCGGTCACGGCGCGCGGCTCCACGTGCGCCACGCTGGCCACCGGCCAGACCGCCACCATCTCCAAGCACATCTTCGGCACCGGCTACTGGTACTACCTCAGCCTCGTGATGACCGGCCTCTGACCCTGAGCGCCCGTTCTCTGGTAACCGGTGGCGGACGCGGCGTATGGTTCTGAACATGGTGTCCGACAGGCGGGTGCGCAGGACCCGGCAACTGCTCCGCTCCTCCCTCGTCAGCCTGATCCTGGAGCGGGGCTACGAGCGGCTCACCGTCCAGGACATCATCGACCGCGCCGACGTCGGCCGCTCGACGTTCTACGCGCACTACACCGACAAGGACGACCTCCTGCTGAGCGGCCTGGAGGAGCTCGCGTCGGCGTTCGAGGACCACATGGACCGCCACTTCGCCAGCCGCGGCGAGCCCAACCCGGTGCTGGCGATCTTCCAGCACGCCGAGCAGCAACGCGACCTGTACAAAGCGCTGGCGGGCAAGCGGGGCGCCGAGGTGATGCGGGCGGGGCTGCGCCGCAGGGTCGGCGAGGTCACCGCGCGGAGGGTGCACCACTTCCTGCCCGAGGACGGCGGGTCGGTCCCCACCCCGGTGGTGCTGGAGTTCCTGCTCAGCTCGATGTTCGGGTTGCTGACCTGGTGGCTGGACAACGACCTGCCGCACTCGCCCGAGCGGATGGCGGACATGTACATGCGGCTGGCCGTACCTGGCATCCAGAGCGTGTATCTGGCTGATTCACCGGATCTGTTCGGTAACGCACGGACGGCCGATTCTGTCGATTGACCCCGGATCTCCCAACGGAACAACGTGTTCAGTAACTGATTCGTTGTTTCGACAGGAGGCCCTGTGCCCGTCATCGATCTCCATGAGGTCACCAAGACCTACGACACCCCTTCAGGTCCGTTCACCGCGCTGCGGAAGGTGAGCCTCAGCACCGAGAAGGGCGAGTTCCTGGCCGTCGTCGGCCGGTCAGGCAGCGGCAAGTCCACGCTGATCAACATGATCACCGGCATCGACCGCCCGTCGACCGGCGAGGTGCGCGTGGCCGGGGCCGCCGTGCACGAGCTCGGCCAGCAGGCGCTGTCGATCTGGCGCGGCCGCAACGTCGGGGTCGTCTTCCAGTTCTTCCAGCTCCTGCCCACGCTGACGGTCGCGGAGAACGTCATGCTGCCCATGGACTTCTGCGACACCTACCCGCGCGCCGAACGCAGACCCCGGGCGCTGGCCCTGCTGGAACGCATGGGCATCGCCGAGCAGGCCGGCAAGCTGCCCGCCGCGCTGTCCGGCGGTCAGCAGCAGCGCGCCGCGATCGCCCGCGCGCTGGCCAACGACCCACCCCTGCTGGTCGCAGACGAGCCCACCGGCAACCTCGACTCCCACACCGCGGTCGAGGTGCTGGAGCTGTTCGCCGCCATCGCCGCCGGCGGCACGACCGTCGTCATGGTCACGCACGGCAGCGAGGCGCGGCCGTACATCACCTCCACGGTCGAGCTCACGGACGGCGCCCGTGTCTAGGTGGACGAAGGTGCGGCGCGACGTCGTGCTCGCCGCCGGGCGGATGACCATGATGGTCGCCGCCATCGCCGCGGGGGTGACCGGCGTCGGCGCGGTGCTGGCCGCCGACGGCATCCTGTCGCGCGAGATCAGCCGCAACTACCTGTCCACCACCCCCGCTTCTGCCACGCTGGAGCTGGACCGGGTCGACGACGCCCTGCTGGAGCAGGTACGGCGGCGCCCCGGCGTGCTCGACGCCGAGGCCAGGGCGAGCATCTCGGTGCGCATGCGCATCGGGCCCGACCGGTTCCGCCCGCTCCTGCTGTTCGTCGTCCCCGACTTCGACGCCATGCGCATGGCCACCTTCACCAGGGAGTCAGGCGCATGGCCGCCGCCGCAGGGCACGATGCTGATCGAGCGCGCCGCCCGCGAGATGGTCCCACGGGGCCCGGTGCAGGTCGTCGTCCCCGGCCGCGCGGCCCGGACCCTGACGGTCTCCGGCACCGTGCACGATCCAGCGCTGGCGCCCGCGTGGCAAGAGCGCGCCGGATACGGCTACATCACCCGGCAGACCTACGCCTGGCTCAGCGGCTCCGCCGTCCTGGACCAGCTCAAGATCCGTACGGCGACGCCGGCCGTCACCGCCCGCGAGGTGGCCTCCTGGCTCGCCGCCCAGGGGCGGCAGGTGCACGAGGTCCAGGTGCCGCCGACGGGCAGGCACCCGCACCAGACCCAGATGGAGTCGGTGATGCTGATGCTGCTCATCTTCGCCGGACTCGGCCTGGTCCTCGCCGCCGTCCTGGTCGCGACCGTGATCGGCGGGCTGCTCGCGCAGCAGGTGCGCCAGATCGGCGTGATGAAGGCGATCGGCGCCCGCACCCGCCAGGTGGCCGGGATGTACGCCGCGCAGGTGCTGCTCCTGGGCGTGGCCGCCACGGTGGCCGCCGTCCCGCTGAGCGCCTGGGCGGGCCGGGCGTACGCCGGAGTCGTGGCCGAGCTGCTCAACCTGGACCTGGCCAGTGCCGCGATCCCGCTGCGGGTGCCGCTCATCCAGATCGCGGCGGGCGTGCTGGTCCCGCTGCTGGTGGCCGCCGTCCCGATCCGCCGGGCGGCGCGCATCACCGTGCGCGAGGCGATCGGCGACTACGGCGTACGCCAGGAAACGGTCTCCGCCCGGCTGAAAGGGCTCAACCGCACCCTGCTGATGGCCCTGCGCAACGCGTTCCGGCGGCCGGGCCGCCTCGTGCTCACCCTCGGCCTGCTCGCTGCGGGCGGCGCGCTGTTCCTCACCGGCCTCAACGTGGCCGCCGGGTGGCAGCGCAACATCGACGAAGGGCTCGCCGCCCGCCACTACGACCTCGACGTCCGCCTGGTCACCGCCGACCCGGCGCTGGCAGAACGGCTCAGGCGGGTCCCCGGCGTGCGGCGGATCGAGGAATGGGGTTACGCCCCGACCAGCGCGAGCGACGTGGTCACCACCTACCCCGACGGCGGGCACGGCAGCTTCGCCCTGCGCGGGGTGCCCGAGGCCACCACCATGGTCGACTTCGCCGTCGAGTCTGGCCGCTGGCTGCGTCCCGGCGACACCGACGCCGTCGTGATCAACTCCCTGGCGCGGAACCCGCTGCCGGACACCGAGGTCGGCGACGCCCTGACCCTCAAGGTCGACGGCCGCGCCACCACCTGGCGCGTCGTCGGCACCGTCCGCGAGGTCGGCTCGCCCGCCGCCGCCTACGTCACCAGGTCAGCCTTCGAGCAGCGCGTCGGCCCGGCGCGCGACCTGCGCATCGCCACCAACGACGCGCCGGCCGTACAGCGGGCCCTCGCCGACTCCCCGGTGGAGGCCGCCACCGTGTCGACGGCCGAGCTGCGCGCCGCCGTCGACGGGCACATCTACGTGCTGATCACCGCGCTCATCGCGCTGGCTGTGCTGATGGCCCTCGTCGGGCTGCTCGGCCTGGCAGCGGCCACCGGCACCGGCGTCGTCGAACGCACCCGTGAGTTCGCCGTCATGCGGGCCATCGGCGCGACCCCGCGCACGGTGATCAACGTGGTGCTCGGCGAGACCGTCTTCATCGGGCTGCTCAGCTGGGTCCTGTCGGCCCTGCTCGCCGTACCCCTCAGCCTGGCCGTCGGCCGCGTCCTGGGCGACCTGGCCTTCAGGACCCCGCTCCCCCTCACGATCTCCCCGCTCGCCCTGGGCCTCTGGGCGCTGGCCGCCGTGGCGGGATCCGCCCTTGCCGGTACGGCTCCCGCCACCCGGGCTGCCCGCCTGACCGTCCGCGAAGCCCTCGCCTACGTCTGAGGAGCACCTTCATGCGCAAGATACTTCTGGCCATCCTGGTCATCGCCGTCCTGCTCGCCCTGGCTCATTTCCTCGACCTGGGCGGCCTGATCCGCGACCTGCACGGAGGAACGACCTAGCGGGCGGGCGCCTCCGTGTTCCACCAGGGGCCAGTCGATCTCCAGGCGTCCGGCCAGAGCCACATAGGCCCCGAAGATGTTCAGAGCCACATGCGCGATGACCTCCACGAGCTCACCCGACGACAGCTCCGCCGCGGCGGCCGCCAGCTCGGCGTCCGCGACCGCCCCCCGGGAGCGGATCAAGGCGTCGGCGAAGGCCAGTGCCGCCGCGTCCTTCGGGTCCTCGGCGGCACCGGCGCGGGCGAGTGCGGCCGCCTCGGGGGTGAGGCCGTCCGTCCTGGTGCCGGTGTAGGTGTGCATGGACAGGCAGTAGTCACACCCGTTCCGCTCGGCGGCCAGCAACGCGACCCGCGACCGCGTGGCAGGGGGAAGGCTGCTGTCGCGGAGCGCGCGGGAGAGCTCGAGGTAGCCGCGGAGCGCCGCGGGACTGTTCGCTATCGCCTTGACCACGTTCGGCGTGAGGCCGAGGACGCGGTGGGCCTTGGCGAGCAATCCTTCGGTGACTCCGGTCGCGGTCTCCGGCTCGACCAGGGGAAACACTGTCATCTGACAAGGCTTGCCGGTCCGACTAATACATTTGCGATGTTTTCACGATGGATGTCCGATCACGTGGGATAGGACGTGTTGGGGCGAGTGTGCTGAAATAGCTCTCCGTGAAGGTTGAACGGCTGCGATTCGCGATCCTGGGGCCGGTGGAGGTGTCGGCCGGGCGGCCGCTGGCCCCCCGGCATCGCGCCGTGCTCGCCTACCTCCTGCTGAACGCCAGGATCGTGGTCAGCGCCGACCGGCTCGCCGACGCCATGTGGGGCCAGACCCCGCCGGACACCTCCAGGGCCCAGATCCACGCCGCGATCACCGCGATCCGCAAGATGCTCCGCGAGGCGGACGCTGAAGAGGTGCTCTCGACCAGGCCGGGCGGCTACCTGATCACCTCGGCCAACCTCGACCTGGACGAGTTCAACGAGCGGGTGAGCGCCGCCCAGCTCAAGGATCCCGCCGAGGCCGCCGCGGCGATCAGGCAGGCGCTCACGCTCTGGCGCGGCGAGCCCCTCGCCGACCTGAACGCCGACTTCGTGCCGGGCGCCAGGGCGAGGCTGACCGACCGGCGGCTGGCCGCCGTCGAGCAGCTCGCCGAGCTGGAGCTGGAGCTGGGCCGCCACAACGACCTCATCGACGAGCTCGCCGCCGAGGTCGCCGCCCATCCGGTGCGTGAACGGCTGGCCGGACGTCTGATGCTCGCCCTGCACCGCGCGGGACGGCAGGCCGACGCGCTCGCCGTGGCACGCACGCTCAGGGAGACGCTCGCCGACCAGCAAGGACTCGACCCCGGCCGCGCCTTCACCGATCTCGAACAGGCCATCCTGCGCGACGACCCGGCCATCGCCGCGTCCCACAGCCCCCCGCCGAAACCCCCCGCACCCGCTGCGATCCGCGCCAACTACCTGCCCTACGACACCCCCGACTTCGCCGGACGTACGGCGGAGCTCGACCGGCTGGCCGAGCGGCACGCCGGCAGCGCAGGAGTGGTGACGATCGCGGCGATCGACGGGATGGCGGGCATCGGGAAGACGGCGTTCGCCGTCCACACCGCCCACCGGCTCGCCGGCCGCTTCCCCGACGGGCAGCTCTTCGTCGACCTTCAGGCGCACACCGCGGGCCAGGTGCCCGTCGACCCGGGCGCCGCGCTGGAGATCCTGCTGCGCCAGCTCGCCGTGCCCGCCGAGCGCATCCCCGCCTCGGTCACCGACCGGGCGGCGCTGTGGCGGGCCGAGCTCGCCGACCGCCGCGTCCTGGTCGTCCTGGACAACGCGGCAGACACCGAGCACGTGCGGCCGCTGCTCCCCGGTGCCACTTCCGGCATGTTCCTGATCACCAGCAGGAGGCGGCTGCTCGGCCTCGACGGGGCGCACACCCTGTCGATGGAGGCGCTGCCCGCCGGTGACGCGGTCGAGCTGTTCAACCGGATCGTGGGGGAACGGGCGCGGGCCGAGCCCATCGCCGTGCTCGACGTCCTGCAGCTCTGCGGCTTCCTGCCGCTGGCCGTACGGATCGCGGCGGCTCGCCTGCACCATCGCGGGCAGTGGACGGTCTCCTACCTCGCCCACCGCCTCATGGGCCAGCGCCGCAGGCTCACCGAGCTGTCCACCGCCGACCGGGGCGTGGCGGCCGCGTTCACCCTGTCGTACCAGCAGCTCGACCCGGACCAGCAGCGCATGTTCCGGCTGCTCGGCCTGCACCCGGGCCGCGACATCGACATCGCCGCCGCGGCCGCGCTGGCCGACGTGCCGATGGACGACGCGGAGGCGCTGCTGGAGGACCTCCTCGACACCCACATGCTGCTGCAGCTCGAACCGGGCCGCTACACCTTCCACGACCTGCTGCGCGAGCACGCCCGCGACCTGGCGGCGGCCGACCAGGGGACCGAGGCGGTGGCGCGGTTGCTCGACCACTACCGCGACACGGCGGTCGCCGCCGTCACCGAGCTGTACCCGTACATCGCGCACCGGATGCCCGCCGTGCCGCACGTGGATCCGCTCCTCGGCGCGACGGACTGGCTGGAGGCGGAGCGCGCGAACCTCATCGCGGCCGCTGCCCACGCGGCCGACAACGACTGGCCGGCGCACGCCTCCCAGCTCGCCGCCATCCTCTACCACTACCTCGACCGGCGCGGCTATCACACTGACGCCCGCACCCTGCACGACCTGGCGTTGCGCGCGGCCCGCCGTACCGGCGACCGGCAGGCAGAGGGGCACGCGCTGATCGACCTGAGCGAGGTGAGCCTGCGCCAGGGCCGTCCCGAGGAGGCGACCTCGGAGGCCAGGCAGGCGCTGGAGATCTGCCGGGAGATCGGGGACCGCCTCGGCGAGGCGCTGGCGCTCAACCGGCTCGGCCACGTGAGCTGGCGCAGGCACGACTACGCCCAGGCGCACGAGCGCTACGCGCGGGCGCTGGAGCTGTGCCGCGAGATCGGCGACCCGGTCGGCGAGGCGGCGGGCCTGGACAACCTCGGCACGGTGTGCGAGCGGCAGGGCGCCTACGAGCAGGCCGTCGAGCACCACCAGCAGGCCATGAACCTCTACCGCGGGATCGGCAGCGTGCACGGCGAGAGCGACGCGCGCGACAACCTCGCGCTCGTCTACCGGCGGCTCGGCCAGTACGACCTGGCCCGCGAGCACCACAGCCGCGCGCTGGACCTCTACCACGAGCTCGGCTACCGCAGCGACGAGGCCAGGGCGCGCAACGGGCTCGGCGCGGTCGCACGGGCCGTGGGCGACCCCGAGCTCGCCATCGAGGAGCACGAGGCGGCCCTGACGCTCGCCCGCGAGGTCGGCAACCAGCCGGAGCAGGCCCGCGCGCACGAGGGCCTGGCGCACGCCCACCGCGCGCTCGGCCGCCTCGACGCGGCCCGCGCCCAGGCCGAGCTGGCGCTCGACCTCTACACCCACCTTGACGTCCCAGAGGCCGAGGAGATCCGGTGCTTCCTGACACAACTCCCGTGAGCATTGGCCGGGTCGCCTCGATCACGTTCACCGGCAACGTGATCGACTTCTACGAGTTCTACCTGTACGGCACGGCCGCCGCGCTGGTCTTCGGCCCGCTGTTCTTCCCCTCGCTCTCGCCGGTCGCGGGCACGGTGGCCGCCTTCGCCACGTACGCGGTCGGCTTCGTCGCCCGCCCGCTGGGCGCCACGGCCTTCGGCCACATCGGCGACCGGTACGGCAGGCGGCGCGTCCTGCTGTCCTCCCTGCTGATGACCGGGCTGGCCACGACCTTCGTCGGCTTCCTCCCGACCTTCGCCCAGATCGGGGTCGCGGCTCCGCTGCTGCTCGTCTGCCTGCAGTTCTTGCAGGGGTTCGGCCTGGGCGGCGAGTGGGGTGGCGCGATCATGCTGACCGCCGAGCACGCGCCGGCCAGGCGGCGCGCGTTGTGGGCGAGCATGGCGCAGGCGGGCCCGTCGCTGGGGTTCCTGCTGGCCAACGGGGCCATGCTGGCGCTGTCGGCGACCCTGACCGACGCCCAGTTCACCTCGTGGGGGTGGCGCATCCCGTTCTGGGCGACGTCCGTGCTGGTGGTGGTGGGTCTGCTGCTGCGGCTCTCGCTGGAGGAGACCCCGGCCTTCGAGGCGATGGTCCGGCGCAAGGAGACCGTCCGCGTCCCGCTGGTGGAGCTCTTCCGCGGCCACTGGCGCACCGTCCTGCTGATCGCGGGCGCCCTGACCTCGGGCTTCGCGGTCAACTACGCCGTCGCCACCTGGTCGATCAGCCACGGCACCCACAACCTGGGGCTCAGCCGTTCGACCGTGCTGGCCTGCGTCATGGTGGCCATCGCCGTCAAGGGCGCGGGCATGCCGCTGATGGCGATGCTCGGCGACCGGTACGGGCGCAGGACGATGAGCATGATCGGCACCTTCGCCATGCTGGCCTGGTCGTTCCCGCTGATCATCCTGATCCAGACGGGAAAGCCGGTCCTGATGACCCTCGGGTTCGTCGTGGCCATCCTCTGCCTGATCGCGATGCTGGCCGTCCAGGGCGCGTACCTGTCCGAACTCTTCCACGTGAAGGTCCGCGCCACGGGCGCGTCGGTCTCGTACGGCCTGGCCGCGGTCCTGGGCGGCGCCCTCACTCCATTGATCGCCACCGCCCTCGCCACCGACCAGGGCCCGCCGTGGGCGGTGGCCGGTTACCTGGTGGCCCTGGGCTGCGTCAGCCTGCTCTGCTTCCGCGCCATGCCGGAGACCCGCGAAACCGGCCGATAAATGGTTGGACAGCACGAGAGGGGCGGCGATAACGTGCCGGAGGCCGTGACAGGACGCGAGGAGGTGAGACCCATGAACGCAGTAGCGAAGTGGGTGCTCCCCCACGCTTTCACGGTCGAGCGACAGCGCTAGGCGTCGCCGGGAGCGCCCCGACCAGGCTCTCCCGAAAGGCGACAACCATGAACTTCATTTCCGGCATGAGCAAACATGCCGTGGCGGTCAACCGGGTCGCGGAAACGCAGTGGCACGCCGTCGAGGACGACCTGACGGTCGGCCGCGGCTACACCTCGCGCAGACCCGACGGGCGGACGTTCCTCAGCATCGACGCCTGGCACGACGCGGCCTTCGACCGGCTCGCCGACGCCATGCTGGCGGACCTGCCGACGCCGCTCTACACGGTCGCCGACGAGGCGGACCTCGACATGACCTCCGGCTGGGCGCGGGCCGGTTTCACCGTCCTGCGCCGCGAGTGGGAGTACCTCGTCCCCACCGACCCGCAGGTCACCGGCCTCGGCTCGGCTCCCCCGCAGGGCGTGACGATCGTGCCCGTCGGGCAGGCGGAGGAGGGTCCCCTGCGCGCGTTGCACCGCACGATCCACGACGAGGTCGAGGCCACCGTCGGCTGGCGGGAGATGCCCGCCGAGGTGCTCCCCCGCCCCGACCTCCCCGTGGTGGTGGACCCGTCGATGTACGCGGCAGCCGTACACGCCGGTGAGTACGTGGGGCTGATCAGGGTGACGACGGTCGCCCGGCAGCCCAGGTGCAGGCGGATCGGGCTGGTCGCGGTCCGCTCCGACCGGCACCGCCGCGGCATCGCCAGAACGCTGCTCGCGCACGTGCTGGGGTCGCTGCACCGCTGCGGGATCGAGACGGCGTCCGCCGACGTGAACGAGTCCAACGGCGCGGCCGTGGCGCTGTTCGAGGGCATCGGCGCCCGGCGGGCGAACAGCAACGTGGAGCTGATGAGGACACGACCATGACGAAGGCGACAGGAAGCATCGAAGTCATGGGCACCGTCGTGGAGTGCCTGCGCAACGCCACCTTCAGGGTGGAGCTCGAGAACGGCCACAAGGTGCTGGCCCACATCAGCGGGAAGATCCGCAGGAACTACATCAAGATCCTGCCGTACGACAAGGTGCTCGTGGAGCTGAGCCCGTACGACCTCAACCGGGGCCGGATCCTCTTCCGCTACCGGACGTGACCATCGCCGGGGGCGAATGTCACAGACTGAGACATCTCACTCACAGGTAACGTTCAGAAAACTTCACGGAAGATCAACGTTCTTCCGGTGCGGGGCAGCGTCCGCATGCTACGTTCCACGGTCGTGGCCAGAAATGACACAAATGCCCGCAATTGGGAAGGTCGCCTGGCGTTCCGGGGGAAATCATGAAGCGCTCGCCTCGCAAGCTGCTCCTCGTCGTCCTCGCCGGCGTGCTCGTGGTGGCCGTCGTCGGATGGCTCGTCGCGGGAAGGTTACGCTCCCCCGCCGACGAGGCGGCCTCGCGCCGCCCGCCCAAGCCGTCGAGCATCACCGTGGCCGTGGAGAAGGCCGAACTGGTCTCCACGGTCACGGCGAACGCCTCCATCGAGTACGGCTCGCCCGTCCCCGTCGCGCTGGCCGGTGTCGTCGGCGACAACGGCCTGGCCAGCACGTCGATCGGCGACGGCGGCAGCTCCCAGCGGGTCACCCGGGCGCCGAAGGTCGGCAGGATCCGCGAGGGCGGCGTCCTGCTGGAGGTCAACGGCCGGCCGGTGTTCGTGCTGCGGGGCAAGGTGCCGATGCACCGCACCCTGCTGCCGGGCGTCGAGGGGGACGACGTCAAGCAGCTGCAGCGGGCGCTGAACAGGCTCGGCAACAAGGTGAAGGTCAGCGGCACGTTCGACGCGGCCACCGCCTCCGCCGTGACCGCGTTCTACAAGAAGCGCGGCTACCAGGCCCAGCTTCCCTCACGCGCGGTCAAGACGGAGCTGAAGGGCCTGCGCGAGGCGGTCAACAACGCCCGGCTGGCGGTCGTGGAGCAAAAGAAGGAGCTGGCCAAGAGCGCGGTCGTACGGCTGGCCAAGGCCAAGGTCGCCGACGCCAGGATCGAGCTGGCCAAGGCCGAGGAGGATCTGGCCAAGCTGCGCTCGCCGGAGCTGACGCCCGACGAGGAAGCGGCCATCGAGTCGGCGGAGAAGGCGGTCCGCGACGCGCGGGAGGCGGTGACCAAGGCCCAGGAGGACCTGGACGCCGCCAAGAAGGCCGCGTCCTCCGTACCCACTCCTGACCCCAGCGCCACGCCGAGCACGCAGCCGCAGCCGACGCCCACCCAGAACCTGGCGCCGCTGGAGCGCGCGGTGGCCCGCGCCAGGGAGGACCTCGGGGCGGCGGAGCGCGCCTACGAGCGGGCCCGCCAAAAGCTGATGGACGAGCGCGAGAAGCTGGTCGGCGAGAAGGAGAAGGCCGTCAGAACCGCGAAGAACGCCTTGCTGGAGGCCAAGGAGGCGCTGCGCAAGGAGCTCGACCAGGCAGCGGGGAAGATCAAGCTGGAGAACGCCAACACCTCGCTCGCCTCCTCCCGCGAGGCGCTGGCCGACTTCCTGAAGTCCTACGGCACCTCCGTCCCGCCGGGCGAGGTCGTGTTCCTGCCGTCGCTGCCCGCGCGGGTGAGCAAGTCCGAGATCAAGGCGGGCGCCACCGTGGAGAAGGACGTCGCGCTGGTGACCAGCTCGCAGGTGGTGGCCTACGGGTTCGTCGACATCGCCGAGGCCGACCTGCTGAAGGTGGGGCTGAAGGCGTCCATCGAGACCGAGGGCGGCACGACGGTGAAGGCCATGCTGACGGCGTTCGGCGACAAGGCCAAGCTGCCCGGCTCCGGCCAGCAGGACGGCCAGAACCAGGAGCAGCAGGGGCAGGAGCAGCAGGAGGCCACCACGGTGCCGATCCTGGTGACACCCGACTCGCTGAAGGGGCTCAAGCGGTTCGCGGGCGGCAGCGTCACGGTCAAGCTGCACGTGGGCGCCACCGACGGCGCGGTGCTGGCCGTACCGATCGCCGCCGTGGTGACCGGAGCGGACGGCAAGGCAAGGGTGCAGCTGCAGACGGCGCCGGGCAAGACCCGCGAGGTCGAGGTCACCACCGGGTTGTCGGCCGACGGCCTGGTCGAGGTCTCGGGCGGCGACCTCAAGGAGGGCGACCTGGTGGTGGTGCCGAGTGTCTGAGATCGAGGCCCTCCTGGAGACCGGCCAGGTACAAGACGGCGCGCCACCGGTGCTGGAGCTGGACCGGGTCACCCGCAGCTTCCCCACCAGCCCGCCCGTGGTCGCGCTGAACGAGGTGAGCCTGCGCGCCGAGCAGGGCGACTACGTGGCCATCGTCGGCCCGTCAGGCTCGGGCAAGTCCACGCTCATGAACGTGCTCGGCCTGCTCGACCGCCCCACCAGCGGCGAGTACCGGCTCATGGGACGCCAGACCACGACCATGCGCGAGCGGGAACGCACCAGGCTGCGCGGCAGCGCGATCGGCTTCGTGTTCCAGTCCTTCCATCTGCTGCCCCACCGCAGCGTGCTGGACAACGTGATGCTGGGTGAGACCTACGCGCGGACCGGCGACCGCAAGGGCCGCAGGGTCCGCGCGCTGGCCGCCCTGGAGCGGGTCTCGCTCGGCCACCGGGTGGAGTTCGCCCCGCCGCAGCTGTCGGGCGGCGAGCGCCAGCGGGTGGCGATCGCCCGTGCCCTGATGGGTTCGCCCGGCCTGCTGCTCTGCGACGAGCCGACCGGCAACCTCGACTCACGCAACACCGAGGCGGTGCTCGACCTGCTCGACGACCTGCGGGCCACCCAGGGCCTGACCATCGTGGTGATCACTCACGAGCACGAGGTGAGCGAACGGGCGGCGCGCCGGGTGCGCATCGCCGACGGCACCCTCACCGAGTCGGCCTGAGATGCACTACCGCGATCTCATCGACGAGGCGCTGGCCGGCGCGCTGGCCAGGCCGATGCGCGCCGCGCTGACCACGCTCGGCACGGTCCTGGGCATCGGGACGCTGGTCATCACGCTCGGCGTGGCCGCCACGGCGGGCAACCAGATCGTCGGCCGCTTCGACGCGCTCCTGGCCACCTCGATCACCGTCGACGTGCTCAACAACGACGGCGGCTGGGGCCAGGCGGCCAAGGCGGCGCCGAAGGTCGTCAACTGGAACGCCGTGGACCGGCTGACCCGGCTGAACGGCGTCGTCTCCGCAGCCGCGGTGGGCGACGGCGCCTCGGGCCTGATGGTCCGCTCCAACCAGATCGTCGACCCGACCAGGGTGACCCAGCAGCAGCTCGCCGTGGTCGCCGCCACTCCCGGCCTGCCCGCCGCGGTCCAGGGGACGATGAAGGCGGGACGCTTCTTCGACGCAGGGCACCTCAGGCGCGGCGACCGGGTCGCCGTGCTCGGCGAGGAAGCGGCCAAGCTGCTGGGCATCACCCACCTGGAACGCTCGCCCGCGGTCTTCCTCGGCAAATACTCCTACACCGTGGTCGGCATCCTGGGCGGGTTCAAGCGTGAGCAGAACCTGTCGGCCGCCGTCATGATCCCGCCGACCGCGGGCAAGCCGGTCGGCGCCACCACGGTCACCCGCGTGCTGATCAACACCACGCTCGGCGCGACCGACCTGATCGCCAAGCAGGCGCCGACCGCGCTGGCGCCGGGCAACGAGGCCGCGCTCCAGGCGATCGCGCCCGCCCAGCCCAAGCGGGCGCGCGACGCCGTGCAGAGCGACGTCAACGCGCTCTTCCTCATCCTCGGACTCGTCTCGCTGGTGGTCGGCGCTGTCGGCATCGCCAACGTGACGCTGGTGACGGTGATGGAGCGGGTCGCCGAGATCGGCCTGCGCCGGGCGCTGGGCGCGGCCCGCCGCCACATCGCCGCCCAGTTCCTGGCGGAGTCCACGCTGATCGGGCTGGTCGGCGGGGTGATCGGGGCCAGCCTGGGCGTGCTGGCCATCGTGGGGATCTCCGCGGCCAAGCAGTGGACGCCCCTGCTCGATGTACGGATCGCGCTGGCCGCTCCGGTGGCTGGCGCGTTGGTGGGACTGGCCGCCGGGCTCTATCCGGCCCTGCGTGCGGCCCGCATGGAACCAGTGGACGCGTTGCGATGAGGGGGCACCGGATGAAGATGCGGACGATGGCGTTGCTGGCGGCGGGAGCCGTACTCCTGACGGGGTGCAGCGGGGGCGGCCCGGCCACGGGCGGCGACCAGGAGCCTGGCGCCGAGCCGACGGGGCTGGCGGCGGCGATGGACAAGGCCGAGGCCAGGTGGAAGAAGCAGTCGCAGGAGACCGAGGCGGCCCTCGTCGTGTGCATGAAGGGCAAGGGGTTCACCTACAGCCCGTACACCTGGGACAGCGGGCGGACCGAGACGCCCGAGCAGAAGGCCAGGCGCAACGGCGACTACGAGGCGGAGAAGCGGTTCAGGACGAAGTTCGGCTTCGGCACCTTCGCCCGGATGGTCTTCCCCGACGACCCCGAGTTCAAGATGACCAACAGCTTCACGGACCCCAACGAGAAGTACCTCAAGGGGTTGCCGGAGAAGCAGCGGATGGCCTTCTACAAGGCGCGCGAGAGGTGTGAGCTGGAGGCCCTGCAGAAGAAGACCGGCAAGAAGATCAAGAGCATGGAGGAGTACTGGAAGTCCACCCAGAAGGTGCGTGACGCCAGGACGAGCCGGGAGATCGACGGCAATCCCGAGCTCATCCAGCTGGGCCAGGCCTACTCCACCTGCCTCAAGGGCAAGGGCTACCAGGTCACCGAGACCAAGCCGTCGAAGCTGCAGTACTACATGCAGGAGACCGTCTGGAAGGACTACGAGAAGGCCACCAAGAACAAGGGCATGATGATCGAGAAGAACGGCAAGGTCACCCAGCCGATGACTCCCGTCCAGGCCAAGCCGTACCTGGACAAGGAGATCAAGATCGCGATGGACGACCTGGATTGCGGCAAGGACTTCCGCACCCCGGCGCTGCTCGCCTCGATGCGCCTCCAGGAGAAGCTCGACGCCGAACTGGGCGCCGGCTAGAAGGTTTTGCCTCGCCTCTCACCCGCCTTGCAGGTCCCGTTTCCATGATCGGTTGATGCTGGGTGCCGCAAGATCAAGATCAACGCGGGAGAGGCATGAAAAGGACGTTGAACGTGGGCGAGCTGCCGGTCGCCTCGATCCAGCCTGGAACGCTGGTCGTGGCCGCCGAGTTCACCGACCCGGACCGCGGTGTGGCGACCTGTACGGCGGCGCCACTGCTCGCGGAGAGCCTGGCCGGTGTCCCGGTGAGCATCGGGCGCCTGGCCGAGGACGCCGTCGCGGGCGAGGGGGTGCTGTTCGCCGCCTCGTTCCTCGACCGGGCCGGGCGGGTGCGTGGCCTGGGCGTGGCGGCCTGCCGGGACGACCCGGCGATGCTGGCCCTGGCCGAGGAGACGATGGCGACGTGGGTGACCGTGTTGCGCAGCCGCCGGGTCCTGGTGGCGGCCGAGACCCTGTGCCGGGGCGGACGGCGTGCGCTGGAAATGGCCGAGGCGGCGACCGTCCGGCCCGAGCGGGTCTTCTCGGTGGGAAGACCGGTTGCGGGCGAGGACGAGATCGCTCACCTGGAGCGGTCGGGGGTGGCGTTCGCGGGCAGCGTGGCCGAGGTGCCCGACGGCGCCGTCGTGGTGTGGCCGGCGCACGGGGCGGAGCTGGCGGAGCACGCGCAGGCGGCGGCGCGCGGGCTGGAGGTGGTGGACGGCACCTGCCCGCTGGCGGCCGGCGCGCAGGCGAACGCCGCGGCGTACGCGGCCCGCGGCGACACCGTCGTGGTGATCGGGGACCCGTCGCACGCCGTACTGCCCGTCCTGGCCGCCGCGGCCGGTGAAGGCGCGCACGTCGTCGGCAGTGCGGCCGAGGCGGACGGGCTCGTGGTGCCGGACGGCTCCCGGGTGTCGTTCGTCGTCGATTCGGCCATGCCTGTCGAGGAGGCGATGCCGATCGTCGCGGCGTTGCGGCAGAGGTTTCCCGCGCTGGCCGGGCACCACTTCGACCTGCTGTGCGAGCACGCCTCGCATCAGGCGCAAGCCGTGCGGCTCGTCGTGGAGGACAGCGACCTCGTGCTCTTCATGGACGGGGCCGACCCCCAGGCGGCGGCCGGGCGGCCCGCGCGGGTGGTGGCAGGGCTGGCGGACCTGAACGCGGACCTGCTCCGGGAGGCCGTCACGGTCGGGATGGTCTGCGGTCCTGACGCCGCGCGAGGGCTGCGTGAGCGGATAGTGCAGGCGCTCGCCGGGCTGGGGCCGGTGACCGTGGGCCATCGCAGCGTTCACACCAGCGCCGTGAAGGAGGTTGTCCGGGCCACCGTGTGAGCGGTTCCCGTCACATCCCGGCGAGGAAGAGGATCGCGGCGAGGAGCATTCCGGCCTCGATGACCAGGACGAAGGCGCGGGGGCTCATCCGCGTGACGGTCCTCTTGCCCAGCCACGCCCCGGCGACGATGGCCGGGGTGAGGACCAGGCCGAGCTGGAGCACGTGCGCGGACAGCAGGCTGCCCGCGCCATAGGCGGCGACCTTGGTCAGGTGGATGAGCAGCGAGGCGGTGGCCTCCGTGCCGATATAGGCGCCGGCGACCAGGCCCTTGGCGAGGAAGAACGGCGCGGCGAGCGGTCCGGCCGCGCCGAGCAGGGACGAGCCGAGCCCGGCGCCCGCGCCGATGGCGGCGAACGCCGCGTCGGCCGGTGCGTGGGGCTTCGGCCGGACCCTGCGCCAGACGACGACGGCGATGAGGAACGCGCCCAGGACCCGCTTGAGGGGTTCGACCGGCAGGTAGGGCAGGAGAAGCCCACCGGCCAGGGCGAAGGGGACGGCGCCCGCGGCGTACCAGGCGATGACCCGCCACTGGACGTCGCGCCGGTTGAACCAGGCGCGGCCGCCGTTGCTGGCCAGTTGCGTCAGGGTGAGGGTGGGCACGGCCACCTGGAGGCCGAACAGGGCGGTGAACACCAGCAGCATCAGCACCCCGCCACCCATGCCGCCCACGGACGACAGCCAGGCGAGCCCGAAGGCAAGGACGGACGCGGTCAGCAGCGTCGCGACGATGGACACGAAGAGGCCTCTCCGGTTCCCGCGCTCGCGGGAGCCGTGACCTCCAGGCTTTTGTCCCTTCAGTTGACCCGCGACCGCCGGAGCCGGGGGCGGTGTCGCTCGGACCAGCCCGCCTGAGCCGATGAACCGGCCAGGCGGCGGAACCCTAGACACTCGCCAGCGATCCTACCTCCCGCGCGGCCCTGGTGAGCAGGTGCTTGACGGCCGGGTTGCGCGAGTAGGGCTTCAGGCTCTGGCGCATGGTCCGCAGGGCCGAGGTCGCGCGGCCCGACCGCAGGTGGGGGTAGTCGTCGATGAACGCGTCCCAGGTCGTCACGGCCCGTTCGAGGTGCCCCTGGCCGAGGTGGAGCTCGGCCAGGCGGGCCAGCGTGATCGCGCGCGGCCGCCGCTCGGTGACCGGGCGGTGCCGTACGGACGCGGTGAGATCGGTGATCGCCCCGCGGCGGTCGCCGAGCAGGGCGCGCACGGCCGCCTGCTGGTGTGCCAGGGCCGCGGGGTGGTAACCGCCGATCAGCAGGTCGGTTCCGGAACCGGCCTGGTCGAGGAGGCGTTCCGCCTGCCTGAGCGTCGACAGGGCCTGGTCCTTCGAACCGTCGGCTGCCGACGCGACCGCCATCTGGCCCAGCAGGAAGGCCTGGCGGACCGGTTCCGCCCGCTTCTGGTCGGTGCTGATCGCGGCCTCGGCCAGGTGCACCGCCTGGCGGTGGTGCCCGAGCGCCCTCGCCTGGACCGACATGGCGCGCAGGACGACGGCGTACGCGCGGCGGTCACCCGCTTCTGCCGTGAGTTCCAGGGCCGCCCGGTAGTACGCCTGGGCCTGGCCGTGCTGCTCGTCGTCGAAGCACATGAAGCCGCAGAGGTACATCAGCTGGGCGGCCGCCGACTGCCCGCGCCGCCGCAGCGCGAAGGGGGCGCGCAGGCGCAGGCGTGGCAGGAGGTCCTGGGAGAGGTAGGCCGCCAGGGCATGCCGGGCGTGCCCGCCGCCGAAGGCCAGGTCGGCGGCCGAGAACACCTCGGCCATGCGCTCCGCCGCTGTCAGGTGGTCGCGGCTCAACCGGCCCGGGGAATCGGGAACGAGCTCGGAATCCGGTTCATGGGCGACGGCCTGGTTCCAGCTCGGCACCGCGAGCAGGGAAAGGCTGTACACCGCGCTGGTCAGCACCTGGCGGCGCCCCGCCCCGTCCTCGGGCTCGGGCCTCCGGTCCGCCAGCCCGAGGTCGTCGAGGCTGATCGGCCTGCCGAGCTCGCGGGACAGGACCTCGGCGATGAGCTCGGGGACGGGCGATCGCGGCCGGCGTCCCGCCAGCCAGTGCCAGACCGATCTCCGGTCGAGGGCCAGGGTGCGGCCCGACTCCCCGGCCACGCGATTGACCCGCTTGGCCAGCTGGTCCTCGGTCCACTGCACCTCGGTCAGCAGCAGGCGCAGCGCCCTGTTCGGTGTCCGCGGTCGGGTCATGGAAAGGGCCCGCTCAGGTGACGTGGTCAGAAGCTTCTTTCTGACAGATCGGTCAAGTGCTGTCAAGGGAGCGACATCTCCAAAAGCGCGACAGGCCCGCCGCTCCCCGCTCTTGGCCCGTCCCGCGCGCTCACCGCTACTGGGAGGCATGGACACGACAGCGTGGATGTTCCCGGGACCCAGCGGGCACGTCGCCGGGTCGCTCAGCGCCTTCGTCCGGCCGGGTTCGGCGCGGATGGCGCTGCTCGAAGAGGTCGACGAGGTCTCCGAGCGGCACGGCTGGGGCCCGGTGTCCCCCCTGCTCATGGAGGACGCCGACGGCGCCGAGCAGCACGCGGGCCACCTGTGGCTGGGGTTCTTCGCCACCTCCCTGATCCTCGCCGACGTGCTCGCCGAGCGCGGCACCTCCAGGGACGTGCTGGTCGGCCACAGCGGCGGCGAGGTCAGCGCGCTGGTGGTCGCCGGATCGCTGACGGCCGGGGACGCGGCGCATGTGCTGTGCGAGCGGACCAAGGCGGTGGACGGCAGCGGGCTGCCGCCGTGCGGCATGGTCGCGATCGAGGCGCCAGCGGCCCGGGTGGCCGGGTTGTGCGCGGCCGTCGGCGACCCCAGCCTCGCGATCGCCGTGGACAACGGCCCGGCGCAGGTCGTGGTCTCGGGCCTGACGGACGGCATCGGGAAGCTCGAGGACATCGCCTCGGTCCTGGAGATCAAGACCACCCGTCTGCGTTTCGAGGCGGCGTACCACAACCCGATACTCGGGGGCGCGGCGCTCAGGCTCGTCCAGCGGATCGAGCACGTTCCCGTCAGGGCGCCGCTGGCCCGGGTCCACTCGCCGCAGCTGGGACGCGACATCGCCTCAGCCGACGACGCGCGGGAGCTGCTCGCCGGAACGCTGGTCCTGCCGGTACGGTTCCGCGAGTCCCTGCGAAGGCTCTACGACGAGGGCGTGCGCACCTTCGTCGAGTGCGGCGGCAAGCAGGTGCTGAGCGGCCTGGTTCCCGAGTGCCTGCCCTCGCGCGCGGTCACCGTGCCGATGCTGACCGGCAAGGTGCAGGCCCGGATGCTCGCCGCGGCGCTCCCCGGGGTCACGACCGTCCAGGCTCCTCCGGTCGCCGACGGGCTGCCGCCGGAGGCCGAGCTGCGCGACCGCGTCCGGCTGGCGTACGCCGAGGCGCTGCGCTTTCCCGCCGAGATGGTCGAGGACGACACCGAGCTCGAAGCCGACCTGGGGGTCAGCTCGCTGCAGCGGACCAACGTGTTCGTCCAGCTCCTCGACCTGTTCGACCTGCCGACGCCGCGCGAGCGCATACCGGCGGGGCGGGTCAGGACGGTGGCCGACATGGCCGGGCTCCTGCGCGAGCTGGCGGCAGCGCGGTGAACCAGCCGGTGGCGCCCGTCGCGGTGGTCGGGTACGGCCTGGCCGTACCGGGAGCCTCCTCCCCCGCCGAGCTGTGGTCGGTCCTGCAGGAGGACGTCCCGCGATTCGCGCTCCCCGAGCGGTTCGACATCGAGGTGATGCACGTCCCCGGCGAGGACGTCCCGGACCGGGTGCGCTCGCGCGAGGGCGGCTTCATCCGGGGCTTCCGCCCGCACCCGCGGGTGGCCGCCGAGCTCGCCGCCGGCCGGTGGCAGCCGAGCGACACCGAGACGACGTGGCTGCGCCACAGCCTGCTCCAGGCGATGGAGGGCTGCGCTCCACCGCGGCGTCCGGCGTGCTACGTGGGCGCGTGGACGGGCGGGTCGATGGCCATCGACGACGGCCTCCTCTGCGCGTCCGTGGCGCGCGAGCTCGCCGCGCTCCTGTCCGCCGACGAGCAGTCCGCCAGGACCCAGGAGAAACGCCTGCGCACCCTGCTCGAGGAGCGCTTCCGGTGCGCTCCCGCCGACCTGCGGCACGTCCTGCCGCACGAGATCGTGCGCCGCGCGTTCGCCGGCCTCCTTCCCGCCGGCGCCGACTGGCTGACGCTGGGCGCGGCCTGCGCGTCGTCGCTGTCGGCCATCGACCTCGGGATCCAGTCCCTGTACGAGGGGACGTGCGAGGTCGCGTTCTGCGGCGGCGTCAACGCGGTCGGCCGGTCGATGACGCTGACCGCCGACAAGTTCCACGGCGTGTCACCGTCGGCGGACGTGCGGGCGTTCGACGCGGCGGCCGACGGGACCGTGTTCTCCGACGGCGCGGCGGTGCTCGCGCTCAAGCTGCCCGAGCGGGCGGCCACCGACGGCGACCGGGTGCTTGGCCTGCTCACCCGGCCCGGCCTTTCCGTGGACGGCAAGGGCCGCTCGATCGCCGCCCCCAACCCGGGCGGCCACCGGATGGCGCTGCGCCGGGGCTGGCGGGACGGGGGCGTCGGCCGGGTCGACTGGGTGATCGCGCACGGTACCGGCACGGCTGCGGGCGACGCGGCCGAGATCGAGGTGCTCGCCGAGGCGGCCGGGAGCAGCGACCTGGTCTGCACCAGCAACAAGCCGATCGTCGGCCACACCGGCTGGGTCTCGGGAACGGTCTCGGTGATCCACGCCCTGCTCGCCCTGGAGCACGAGACGATCCCCGCCGCGCGCCGGTTCGCCGTCCCGGCGCCCGCTCTCGCCGAGACCCGGCTGGTCCTTCCGCCGCGTGACGTGCCGTGGCCGTCCGGCCAGGGGCCGCGTACGGCGGGCGTCTCCAGCCTCGGCCTCGGCGGGGTCAACGGGCACGTCGTCGTCCACGACGTTCTCACGGACGACGCTGAGCCACCGGCCGCCGACGACGATCCGATGGTCCTCGTGGGCTGGAGCGCCAGAGTGCCTGGCGAGGGTGACGAGGAAGCCGTGGCGCGGTGGCTGCGCACCGGCGACGGCCCGCCGCCCGCCCGCTTCGGCGAGCACTACCAGGGGCCGCCGATCCAGGTGTCGCGGATCTCCCCGACCGTCACCGACGTGCTGGACCGGGGCCAGCAGCTCGCCCTTGACGTGACCGGGCGCCTCGTCGCCAGGCACGGAGAGCTGTGGGCCGACCTGCGCGACACGACCGGGGTGATCGGCGCGCAGTCCGGCGTGCCGAGGGCGCTCCACGACACGATCGTCCGGTCGGCCGCGGCGGAACTGGAGGCCCTCTTCCCCGAGGGCGGTGACCGGCGCGCCCTGTCGGACTACCTGGACCGGGTCAGGGCCCGGCAGAAGGTCACCGACGTCAGCTTCGTCGGCACCGCCCCCAGCCTCGCGGTGAACTGGATCACCAACCGCTGGGACCTGCACGGCACGGCGCTGACCATCGACAAGGGCGCGGACTCGGCGGGGATGGCCCTGCGCACCGCCCGGCGCTACCTCGCGGACCGGCGCCTGGACCTGGCCCTCGTGCTGGCCCTCAACGCGAACGCCGAGCAGGAGGCCTCCTGGTGCACCGGCCGCGAGGGCCTGGCCGAGGGCGCCTTCCTTCTGGCCCTGACCCGCAGATCCTTCGCGGAGGGGCGCGGCTGGCCGTACACGGAACTGCCAGAGGACCCGGCGCCCGCCACCGCCGGTCACGACTACTACGGCGCCCAAGGCGTCGTCGACCTGTTGCGCGCGACGCTGAACGGCGGGGCCGTGACGGACGGGGTCCAGCGCTGGGCGACGGCGCTGCGGCGCACCGAGCCCCCAGCGGGCACCGGGCCGGTGGCGCTGCCGCGAGGCTGCGTGGTCCTCGCCGGGTCGGCGAGCCTGGCACAGGAGCTGGCCGCGGCGTCGCGCGCGGCAGGGGCGCTGCTGCTGACCGGGCCGGACGGCCTGGACCTGATCGGCGGCGACCGCACGCACCTGCGCGTCGTGACCCGGACGGCGGGCGCGCTCTGGCCCGAGGAGGCGCCCGAGCACAGCCGCCTGCTCGAGCTCGCCCTGCAGTGCGTGCAGCGCATGGACGGCAGGCTGGAGAGCGCGGTCGCCCTGGTCCTCGACCCTCAGGAGGCGTGCCTGCCCCATCCCGAGTCGGCGCTGTTCACCGGCTTCTTCCGGAGCCTGGCGCTCGAGCAGCCGGGCGGGGACGTCTTCGCGCTGGTGACCGACGCCGGCCCGATCGAGGGGCTGGAGCAGCTTGGAACGGTCGTGGACCGGCCGCCGGTCGTCTACTTTCGGCAGGGCGCGCGCTACACCGAGGAGCTCTGCCCCATGCCGCTGCCCGCTGCGGAGTCCGTCGAACTGGGCGAGAATCCGGTGATCGTGGCGGTCGGCGGCGGCCGAGGGATCACGAACACCGTGCTGCGCGCCCTCGCCCGGCAGGTCAGGCCTTCGATCTGGGTGCTGGGCAGGACCAACCCGGCCGACGTGCCGCCGGAGATCCTGGGCGCTCCCGACGCCGACCACGACGCGGCGCGCAGGGACTTCCTCCTGGCCCGCCGTACCAGTGGACGCCCGGCCGATCTGGCCAGGGCCTTCGAACGGCACTGGCAGGCGAGACAGCTCATCCGCGACCTCGACGACTTGCGTGAACACTGCGCACACGTCGAATACCTGGCCTGCGACGTCACAGACAGGTCCGCGGTCAACGCCGCGGTCGACGCGGTCGGCCGTCCGGTGGACCTGCTCATCCACGCGGCGCGCTTCCAGGAGACCGCGACGGCGGCCGGCAAGACCCTGGCGGGCTTCCGCACCTGCCTGGACACGAAGGTCAAGGCGTACCGCAACCTGCGCGCGGCCTTCGCCGGCCGCCGGCCCAGGATCTGGATCAACTTCGGCTCCGCCGTCTCGGCTCTGGGGCTGCCCGGCGAGACCGACTACACGGCCGCCAACGAGTTCCTCGCGGCGGCGGCCCGGCACGAGAGCCGCCTGTCCGGCCACCGCGAGCTCACCCTCGGCTGGGGGTTGTGGGAGGAGAGCGGTTCGGCGTCCGGCGACCAGATCAGGGAGATGCTGACCGCGCAGGGCTTCGCCGGCGGGGTCTCGGACTCCGAAGGCGTGGCGCTCTTCCTCGCCGACCTGGCGGCGGGCCGTACAGCGGAACCGGCACCGGTGTTCGTCACCTCGGCCCAGGCCGGGAGCCGGTCGGACGGACCCGGCCCCCTCGGGGAGCCGGAGCCGGACGGGCAGTGGCGGCTGGTCCTGGACCCCTCCCGTGACCGCTACCTGGCCGAGCACCTGGTGGACGGGCGGCCCGCGCTGCCCGGCGCCGTCATGGTCGCGCTCGCGGCTGAGGCCGCGCTGCGTGTGAGCCCGGATGCCCGCGTGAAGGAGGTGTGTGACGTCTCCTTCGAGGAGTTCGTCTGGATCGGCCACGGGAAGTACCGGATCAGGGCGGAGTCCGTCGCCGCTTCCGAGGTGGCGGTCGAGTTCCTGTCCGACGTCGTCAACGAGCGGACGGGCGAGGTGGTGCGCCACGACCGGAGGCACGCGCGGATGGTCGTGAAGCTCGGCGATCCCGGGCCGCCGCCCGCGTTCGCCGCTGGAACAGGCTCGATGCCCTACACGGTGGACGACCCGTACTGCCGGCCCGGCGCGGACATCCAGCTGACCGGAGCCTTCAGGAACGTCTTCGACATCGCCTGGGGAAGGGAGGCCGCCCAGGCGCGGTGGCGTCCGATACCCGCCGACGGCCGCACGCGGGTGCCTGCCTTCCTGCTCGACGCCCTGTTCCGGCTGAGCGTCCTGCCCGACGTCATCGAGCTCAAGGCGCCGGTACGGATCAGCCGGATCCGGCTGTACGACCCCGGCTCGGACGGCGAGGTGGCCGCCCGCTGCCCGTCCGGAGCGGTGCTGCGCCGCGACTTCGCCGGGAACGTCTACACGGCCGCCGAGCCGGGCGGGCGCGTGCTGCTCACCGTGGAAGGGCTGGAGACCGCCGGCTACGGCCGCCCGCTGAAGCCCCGCGACCTGCCCTGTTACGAGTGGCATCACGCGGTGATGTTCGGCGAGACCAGCGCGGTCGGCATCGTCTACTACGCCGAGCTCCTGAACTGGATCGGGCACTGCAGGGAGCAATGGGCCTTCGAGACCTTCCCCGTGTACATGCGCGGGCTGATGACCGGACGGGCGCTCATGGTCACCGACGAGATCAGCCTCAAGTACCTCGGGGAGATGTGGGCCAACGACCGGATCACGATCCGCATGAGGGTCCCGTGGGTGCGCATGCACCACATGTACGGGACGTTCACCATCCACCGGCACACCCCCGGCGGCGAGCAGCTCGTCGCCAAGGGCTGGCAGACCTGGGCGAACTGCACCCCAGGCGGGGAGGGCGAGATCGAGCCCGCCCCCTGGCAGCAGGAGGTCCTCTCGGGGCTCACGGCCATGGGAACCGACATCTCCCGCGCCTGGGCGGAAGGGAACGAGACCATGCCCTCCGACGCCTTCGCATCCGCCCGCCGGGAGGAGTGATGGAGATCCTCGGGCGGCTCGGCCCGATGGTGACCGACGCCGGTCACCCCGGCGGCGCCGTCTGCTTCAGGGTCTTCGAGCGCCTGTTCACGGAGCGCGGCCACTCCGATGACTTCATCCACCCGGTGGCCGGTCCGTGGCGGCTCAACGGACCCTGCCCCTCGGGGACCGTCGCGGCTGAAGCGCTGGGCGTGCGATGGGGGTGAACGCGGAGCGGCTCCTGCGCGGTGTGCGCGAGTACGCCGCGCACGAACTGATGACGGAACACGAGGCCGCTGAGCCGCCGACGAGGTCCCAGCTGGCCTTCCACGAACGCGGGCTCGCCAACTGGTGGCTGCCCGAGGAGTACGGCGGGCTCGGCGTCGGGCTGCGCGACAGCGTCGACGCCGTCTCCGAGCTGGCCTACGCCGACGCGGGATCGGCCTTCACCCTCTTCGTCTCGATCCTGGGCAGCACCCTGGTCTCGCTGTACGGAAGCGACGAGCTCAAGGATCGGACGCTGCGCAAGGTCGGGGCGTCCGGCGGCTTCTCCGCGACGCTCGGCAGCGAACTCGCGGCCGGCAGCGACCTGACGTCCATGACCACCACCGCGGCGCGCGGGACGGGCGGGCTCGTGATCGACGGGGAGAAGTCGTTCGCGACCAACGCCGGTTTCGCCGAGTTCCTCGTGGTCATCGCCGTCTCGGCGGACAACCCCCTCGAACATCTGGCGATCGTCGTCCCCAGGGGCACGCCCGGAGTACGGATCGTGCGGCGCTGGCAGACCCTCGGGATGCCGGCCGCGGGCACCTACCAGGTCACCTTCGAAGGATGCCGGGTGCCGGAGGCCAACGCGCTCAGGGGGCCGGGCCTCGTCCTGCTGGAGGTGGGGCTCAACACGACCAGGACCCTGATCGCGGCCTGCGGCGTGGGGATCGCGCGCCGCATCCGCGACCTGTCCCTGGCCTACGCCAGGGACAAGCGGGTGTACGGCGAGAGCCTGCTGGCCAACGCCGTCTTCGCGGCGAAGCTCGGCCAGATGGAGATGGACATCGAGGTGATGCGCAACCAGTGCCTGGCAGCGGGCGCCGAGTTCGACGCGCTGGCGGCGGATCCCGACGGGGCGGCCGAGCTGCTGAGCCGCGGCGCGCTGCGCTCTGCGGTCACCGCGAAGGTGTGCTGCGGGAGGCTGGGCTGGCGGATCGCCACGATCGGGTCGGAGATGTTCGGTGGCCTCGGCTACACCGACCGGTCGCCGATCGGGCGGCTGCTCCGCGACATGCGTTTCGTCTCGATCCTCGAGGGCGGCGACGACGTGCTCCGGGAGCTGGTCTACCGGCGCTTCGTCATCCCGGCCCGTCGACGGCTGTGACCGCGCCGCCGGGTCTCAGCTCACGGTGAGCAGGCCGCGGGCGTGGGCGATGGCGGCGGGGGTGTCGGGGAAGATCAGGCCGTCGCGGCGCAGGTGCTCGGCGACGCCCAGAGCGCCCAGCACCTGGTCGTGCGTGGGCTTGATGCCCGACAGCAGCACGGTGATGCCGCGCCGCTCCAGCCTGGTGATGGCGTCCCCGAGCACCTGCGCGCCGGTGGCGTCGATGGTGGTGACCCGCGACATGCGCAGGATCACCACGCGCACGTCGGCGACCTCGGACAGCTCCAGCAGGAACCGGTGCGCCGCGGCGAAGAACAGCGGCCCGTCGAAGCGGAAGGCCACGATGTGCTCGGCCAGCAGCAGCCGCTCCTCCTGGCTGTGGTCGTCGGTCTCCAGCGGGACCTGTTCGAGGCGGACCGTGCGGGCCACCGTACGCAGCGCCAGCACGACGGCCACGCCGATGCCGACCGCGACAGCGGTGACCAGGTCCAGGGCGACCGTGACGGCGAACGTCAGCGCCATCACCAGCGCGTCGGAGCGGGTGGAGCGGGCGATCGCGAGCAGCGAGCCGACCTCGACCATGCGGACCGTGGTGGCCAGCAGCACCCCGGCCAGGGCAGCCAGCGGGATCCGCCCGACCAGCCCGGAGGCGGCCAGCACGATCCCGGCGAGCACCACGGCGTGGGTGAGGGCCGCCAGCCGGGAGCGGGCGCCGGAGCGCACGTTGACCGCGGTCCTGGCGATCGCGGCGGTGGCGGGCACGCCGCCGAACAGCGGCACCACGAGGTTGGCCACGCCCTGCCCGAACAGCTCCCGGTCGGGGTCGTGCTTCTCGCTCACGCTCATCGCGTCGGCGACCGAGGCGCACAGCAGGCTCTCCAGCGCGGCCAGCGCCGCCACCGCCAGAGCCGACGGCAGCAGCCCCGCCAGCGCCCCGACCTCCAGGAAGCCCAGCGAGGGGGCGGGCAGGGTGGACGGCAGCGTCCCGATGCGCGCGGTGTCCAGGGCGGCAAGCTCGGCGACCGCCGTCGCCACGACCACACCGATCAGCGAGAACGGCACGCCGGGCCGCCACCGGGCGCCGGCCAGCATCAGCGCCGCCACACCCAGCGCCATCAGCACCGGCACGGGGTCGGGATCCCGCGCGTAGGCGGCCAGCGCGTTCAGGGCGACCTGCCACACCCGCTCGCCGCCGGCGCCGGTGACGCCGAGCGCCGCGGGAAACTGCTGCAGGGCGATCACCACGGCGATGCCCGCGGTGAACCCCTCGATGACCGGGGTGGGCATGAACGTGGCGAACCGCCCGACCCTGGCCACGGCCAGCACGATGAGCACGAACCCGGCGAGCAGCCCGACCATCAGCACGCCGCGCACGCCGTACTGGTGCATGATCGGCACCAGGACCACGGTCATCGCCCCGGTCGGCCCGGACACCTGCAGGTTGCTGCCGCCGAACACCGCGGCCAGCACCCCGGCCACGACCGCGGTGACCAGCCCGGCCTGGGCGCCCAAGCCGGAACTCGCCCCGAAGGCAAGCGCCAGGGGCAGCGCCACGATGGCCACAGTCACCCCGGCCAGCAGGTCGCGGCGGGACGCGGGCGCCCAGTCCGACGTGCGCGGCAACAACTGCGGCAGCCGCGTCAACGCCTTACTCACTCGCACTCCCCGCGTCCCGGCCTACACCTCTGCACCTCATCATGTTGCAAATTGCATAATTCTTCAAATGATGATGTGTATGGTGCCGAGGCGTCCTGCTTACGTCAGCGGGGGAAGGTGACCCACTGGCCGTTCACGAAGACCTGGTAGCCCTTCTGCCGCCCGTCGAAGAAGTAGTCGCAGTCGCTGGTGGTGCTCCAGGCGCGGTAGTCGCCCGAGCCGTTCTCCTCCCCGCCGTACCTCCAGTTCGTCCCCCCTCCCCCGTCGCACACGATGTAGGCGCGGAACGGCAGGCGGCACGGGTTCCTGTCCATGTGGGCCTGCGCGTAGCGCTGGCGGTTGAAGGGGTTGCTCGGGTCTCCATGCCAGTAGTAGGAGGCCGTACCGGACACCGCGCAGGGGTTGTCGGCACGCGCGGCGGTCGTGGTCATCACCATCCCGGCTGACGAGCCCGCGGCGAGTGCGACGGCGGCCACGAGACCGCCGGTGATCGTACGAAGCTTCATGCCCATCCTCGTTCGGTTATTGGGGGAAGGTGACCCACTGGCCGGCGGCGTACACCTGGTAGCCCTTCTGCCGCCCCCAGTAGCCGTCGGGGCAGTCCTGGGTGGTGCTCCAGGCGTTCGGATGGTCGCCGGAGACCCTGCCCTCCGGGCCGTACCGCCAATTGGTGCCCCTCCCGTTGTCACAGACGATGTAGGCCCGGTAGTCGCGGCCGCAGGGGTTCCTGTCGATGTGCGCCTGGGCGTAGACGGTGACCCGATCGGAGTTGGGGATGGGGTGGTAGTAGTAGGAGGCCGTGCCGGCCACGGCGCACGGGTTGTCGGCATGCGCGGGCGCGGCGGTAACCGCCAGGGCGATCGGGGCACTGGCCATGAGCGCAGTAGCCGAAACCGCATACCTCGCAAGATCGCGTAGTTTCACGCCCGCCACACTCTCCAAGCCCAGCCTGAAGATCAACGATTCGGGCGACGCCGAATCGGCAGGGCGACAAGAGCGCGGCGCGGCCGTCGCGCCTGGGGGTCGAGGGCCGCCACTCACGTCGAGACCCGCCTCGCGGGGCAGCCTCAAAAGGACCTGAGCCACAGCCGACAGTGCCTGCTGTACGGTGGCCCGCCAGGGGTCAGGTCTCGCGGGCGTAGCGATTGCGGACGTGGGCCGCGAGGGTCTCGTCCGCGTGGTCGAGCCCGTACGCCCACACGTGCTCGGCGTCCTCGGGCCGCCCCCTCAACGGCAGCGTACGGGCCAGCAGCTCGATGGCCAGCGCCACCGTCTCAGCGTCCTGCCCCTCCTCCACCGCCCCGGCGAACTCCGCGCACGCCAGCTCCAGATGCGCGATCCCCAGCTGCACCCGCAGACGCGCGGCAGAAACCCCCTCAGCGACCTCCAGCGCCACGACCAGAGCGTCGGCCGCCTCCCCCGGGTGCCCGAGCTCCAGCAGCAGCTCCGCGAGCTGCTGCGCCGCCTCAGGCGCCAGCGCCGGATCGCCCGTGTCGATGACCGCGCGCAGCTCCTGCGCCGCCTCCTCCAGCTCGTCCACGCGCAGCGCCAGCCGCGCCAGCGCCAGGTGCGCCAGCGGCTGGTAGGCGTCGGTGCCGAGCCCGATGACGGCCTGCCAAGCGCCGCGCGCCTGCTCGTCCTTGTCCTCGCGCTCGAACCCCTGCGCCAGGTGGCACGCCGCCTGGGCTGCGAACTCCGGGTGCCCGGTGGCCAGCGCGGTGCGCGCCGCGGCGCGGGCGCCGTCGACGTCGCCGCTCTCCTCCAGCACCACCGCCAGCCCCACGGCCGCCTGCGCCCGGTCAGGGGCGTCCGGATCGGCGGCCAGCTCGGCCAGGATCGCGGCCGCTGCGCCGAGGTCGCCACTCTCCGCCAGGCGCCTGGCGGTGTCGAGCGGGGAGGTGTCGAGGTCTGAGGGCGACAAGAAGGCTCCTTCAAAGGCGATCGCCCCGAGCCTAACGACTCGGGGCGATCACGTCTCCCAACATGCCGGTAACCGCATCGAGCGGTCAGTCCTCGTAGGCCTCCAGCGGCGGGCAGGAGCACACCAGGTTGCGGTCGCCGTACGCCTGGTCGATGCGGCGCACCGGCGAGAAGTACTTGCCGTCGCGCAGCCCGTGCACCGGGTAGGCGGCCTCGGTGCGCGAGTAGGGGTGCGTCCACTCGTCGGCCACCAGCGACTCGGCCGTGTGCGGGGCGTTGCGCAGCGGGTTGTCCACCTTGTCGTAGGACCCGTCGCCGACCTTGGTGATCTCCGCGCGGATGGCCACCATGGCCTCGACGAAGCGGTCGAGCTCGGCGAGGTCCTCGCTCTCGGTCGGCTCGATCATGAGCGTCCCCGCGACGGGGAAGGACATGGTCGGCGCGTGGAAGCCGTAGTCGATGAGGCGCTTGGCCACGTCGTCCACGGTCACGCCGGTCTCCTTGGTGATCTGGCGCAGGTCGACGATGCACTCGTGCGCCACCAGCCCGCCGCGCCCGGTGTAGAGCACCGGGTAGTGCGGGGCGAGCCTGCGCGCCAGGTAGTTGGCCGACAGGATCGCCTGCTCGGTGGCCGCCTTGAGCCCGTCGCCGCCCATCATCCTGACGTACGCCCAGGAGATCGGGAGGATCCCGGCCGAGCCGTACGGCGCTGCCGAGACGGGACCCACCGGAGAGCCGTTGTGCAGCGGGTGGCCGGGCAGGAACTCCGCCAGGTGCGCGCGGACGGCCACCGGGCCGACGCCGGGACCGCCGCCGCCGTGCGGGATGCAGAACGTCTTGTGCAGGTTGAGGTGCGACACGTCGGCACCGAACTCGCCCGGCTTCGCGAGCCCGACCAGGGCGTTGAGGTTGGCGCCGTCGACGTAGACCTGGCCGCCCGCCTCGTGCACCTTGGCGCAGATCTCGGTGATGGTCTCCTCGTAGACGCCGTGCGTCGACGGGTAGGTCACCATGATCGCGGCCAGCGAGTCGCGGTGCTTGTCGATCTTGGCGTCGAGGTCGGCGAGGTCGACGTTGCCGTCGTCGTCGCAGGCCACCACGACCACGCGCATCCCGGCCATGACGGCGCTGGCGGCGTTGGTGCCGTGCGCCGAGGACGGGATCAGGCAGACGGTGCGCTCGGCGTGGCCGTTGGCCTCGTGGTAGGCGGCGATGGCCAGCAGCCCGGCGAACTCGCCCTGCGAGCCGGCGTTCGGCTGGATGGAGACCGCGTCGTAGCCGGTCACCTCGGCCAGCCAGCCCTCCAGCGTCTCGACGAGCTCCACGTATCCGGCGGCCTGCTCGATCGGCGCGAAGGGGTGGATCGCGGCGAACTCGGGCCAGGTGATGGGCTCCATCTCCGTGGTCGCGTTGAGCTTCATCGTGCACGAGCCGAGCGGGATCATCGAGCGGTCGAGCGCGATGTCCTTGTCCTGCAGCCTGCGCAGGTAGCGCAGCATGGAGGTCTCGGAGCGGTGGGTGTGGAAGACGGGGTGGGTCAGGTAGTCGGTCTCGCGCTCCAGCCCGGACGGCAGCGCCGTCACGTCCTCGCGGGTCACGAACGTGTCGAGCTCGTCGCGGCCGACGACCTCGCGCCCCAGCGCCGAGCCGAACGCGCCGAGAACGCGCGCCACGTCGCCCGTGGTCGTCTTCTCGTCGCAGGCGACGGTGACCCGGTCGTCGTCGACCTGCCACAGGTTGATCCCGAGCGCCGCTGCCTCGGCGACGACCTGGGCGGCCTTGCCTGGCACGGAGGCGGTCACCGTGTCGAAGAAGTGCTCGGTGACCGGGATGCCGCTGGAGGACAGGCCGAGGGCCAGGACGGCCGCGCGTGCGTGGGTGCGCTGGGCGATGCGGCGCAGCCCCTCGGGCCCGTGGTAGACGGCGTACATGCCGGCGATGACGGCCAGCAGCACCTGCGCGGTGCAGATGTTGCTCGTGGCCTTCTCGCGGCGGATGTGCTGCTCGCGCGTCTGCAGGGCCAGCCGGTAGGCCGGGTCGCCGTCGGCGTCGACGGACACGCCGACCAGGCGGCCGGGCATCTGCCGCTGCAGGCCCTCCTTGACCGCCATGAAGGCGGCGTGCGGGCCGCCGAACCCGAACGGCACGCCGAACCGCTGCGAGGTGCCGATCGCGATGTCGGCGCCGAGCGAACCCGGCGAGGCGATGACGGTCAGCGCCAGGAGGTCGGCGGCCGCCACGACCACGGCGCCCGCCTCGTGGGCGCGGGCGGCCAGCGGCGAGAAGTCGAAGACGCGGCCGGAGGCGCCGGGGTACTGCACCAGCACACCGAAACACTCGGGCAGGTCCTTGGCCAGGTCGGCGAAGACCAGCGAGATGCCCAGCGGCTTGGCCCGGGTGGCCAGCACGGCCTTGGTCTGCGGCAGCGCGTCGTTGTCGACGACGAAGACGTCGGACTTCACCTTGGAGGAGCGGCGCGCCAGCGTCATCGCCTCGGCCGCGGCCGTACTCTCGTCCAGCAGGGAGGCCCCGGCGACGTCGAGACCCGTCAGGTCGGAGATCACGGTCTGGAAGTTGAGCAGCGCCTCGAGGCGGCCCTGCGAGATCTCCGGCTGGTAGGGCGTGTAGGCGGTGTACCAGCCCGGGTTCTCCAGCAGGTTGCGCCTGATCACCGCGGGGGTGATCGTGTCGTAGTAGCCCAGGCCGATCATCGAGGTCATGACCTTGTTGCGGTCGGCCAGGGCGCGCAGCTCGGCGATCGCCTCGACCTCGCTGGCCGCCGGCGGCAGCTTCAGCTGGTCCTTGGCTCTGATCGCCTCCGGGACGGCCACGGCCACCAGATCGGCGACGGACTCGAAACCCACCGCCTCCAGCATGCGCTGCTGCTCGTCATCGGAAGGGCCGATATGACGCGTCGCGAAAGACGGGGATGACAGGTCGCTCATAAGGGAAGCCTCCTGAGGCTGTGGAGACCGACGCCGAGGCGTAGGCGTATGCCAAGGTCTCCCCCTCTGTCATCTGGACCTGAGAGCTTCACCCCCGCACGCGGGGGCTTGCACCTTCGGTGAGGCGCGCCTGGCTGGTGCGCCTGCTTTCCAGAGTTGCCTCGTCCGAGCGGTACCGGTTGCCTGAGAGATTCCGGGGAGGGTTGCTCCTTCGGCGCTCCGGCCTGGACCGGAGACTCTCCCGCACGGGGTCGTCAGCGTACTAAGCCTAGCCGATCCGGCGCGCGCGGCGGCGCTGGGCCAGCTCGTCAGCGGGGTGGTCGGCCGGGACCTCGTCCTCGACCGCCACCGGTTCCCCCGGCAGCTCCGCGAGCGATCCCTCGACCTCGCGCCAGACCCTGCCCAGCGCGATCCCGAACACGCCCTGCCCGCCCTGCAGCAGGTCGATGACCTCGTCGGCCGAGGTGCACTCGTAGACGCTGACACCGTCGCTCATGAGCGTGATCTGCGCGAGGTCGGCCACCCCGCGATCACGCAGATGTTGTACGGCCGCGCGTATCTGTTGCAGCGACACCCCGGTATCGAGGAGCCGCTTGACGACCTTGAGCACCAGGATGTCGCGGAAGCTGTAGAGCCGCTGCGAACCTGAGCCTTGCGCTGCTCTTATCGTGGGCTCCACCAGGCCGGTGCGCGCCCAGTAGTCGAGCTGCCTGTAGGTGATGCCCGCCGCCGCACAGGCCGTCGGGCCGCGATAGCCGATGTCGCCTGGAAGAGTCGAAGGCTGCTGGTCGAAGAGCAGGCCCTGCTCACCGGCACGCTGGCGCGCACTCTCGCGCCGTACCGGGTCTTCCTGGCCGGCCGTCTTTCCCTCGCCGCTGCTGACCGCCACGCGGACCTCCGGCTTTCTCTCATCCCGTGGCCTGATCTGGGGGTTCGTAAAAGCGCGACCACGAGTTTCACTTGCACCGTAGGACCGTGACCATCCGCAGTCAACGATCCCGCCCGGCGCGTCGTGAAGCGTAAATGCTCCGAAATAGATACCCCGTCCGGGGAACCCCTATCCAGACCCTTACCCCGCCCGCCCGAAGTCCTCTGGCGTGATGTTGTCAAGGAACTCCCTGAACTTCTCCACCTCGTCTTCCTGGTCATCGGGGATGATGACCCCGGCCTCCTGGACGACCTCCTCGCTGGCGTAGATCCGCGCGCCGGTGCGGAGAGCCAGAGCGATGGAATCGGAGGGCCTTGCGGACACCTCCACGCCGTTGGAGAAGACGAGATCGGCGAAGAAGATGCCGTCACGCAGAGCCACGATGTTGACGGCTCTGAGTCCTACGCCGAGGGCGCTGAGGACGTCGCGGAAAAGATCGTGGGTGAGCGGCCTCGGGGGCGGCTCCTCCGCTTGGGCGAGCGCGATGGCGGTCGCTTCGGTCATGCCAATCCAGATGGGAAGAAACCGCTCCCCCTGCGCCTCCTTGAGCAAGACGATCGGCTGATTTGTGGGCATTTCCACCCGAACGCCCACAACCTCCATCTGCAACACGGGCTGCTCCGAATTCGCTGGTGACCGGTCTTACGCAATTCAACGTAACACCCGGGGGGCCTGGAATGTCCCGCCGGACGGTCATCCGCCCGGAACCCCCGCTTCGCCAGCTCCCGCCCAGCCCCGTGGACCTCCCGCTCACACCCTTGGCCGCCGCCCTCTCACGGGCACGAACCCCTTGGCCGCCCGCCGTATCCACGGGCCGCGCCCGCGTGTGGGATGCCGACGGATGCGCCCCACCGCCTTCTGCGGGCCACAGGCACACGTCCTCATGCGGTCAGCGCACCGAGCGGTCCTTGCCCGCGTTGGGAGGCCAGGTGACCACATAGGGCGGCACCACGCCACCAGGGCAATCGTCAGGCGCGCCTGCGAGCGGTGGTCAACGCCCCAAGGACGCCTGAGGGTGGGTGGTCAGCCGCCCAGGACGTTTCTGACGCCCGTACGCACGAGAGAAGCATGCAGCTCCAGCAGCAGCCCCGACAGCTCCCTGGCGACCTCGTCCGCCTCCCCGATCGCCCCAGGGGCCCGGCGCTTGAGGATCGGCGCCACCGTCTGCTCCACCAGCCCGCACTCCCGCTCCGCCGCCGCCTTGACCGCGCGCAGATGCCGGGCGTGCAGCCCGAACTTGGCAAGCGCCCCCACGCTGCGCGCCACCGCCAGCGCCTCGGCGTCATAGCGCCGGGCCCCCGACGGCAGCAGGCCGTAGTCCTCGAGCTCGCTGAGCGTCTCCTCCTCCAGCCCCGCCGCCTCCAGCAGCTCGGCACGGCTCAGCCGTACCTCATGGGGCTCCTGGAGGGCGCGCGGCCGCCCCAGCGCCTCGGTCATCTTGTCCTTGATGACCCGGAGCGGCAGGTAGTGGTCGCGTTGCTCGGTGAGGATGAAGCGCAGTTGCTCCACGTGCATGTGGGTGAACTTGCGGTAGCCGGAGGGGCTGCGCTCCGGCTCGATGAGGCCCTCGCCCTCCAAGAAGCGGATCTTGGAGATGGTGACGTCGGGGAACTCGCCCTGGAGCAGGGCGAGCACCTCCCCGATGCTCATGTGCGAGCGTGCTACCTGAGCACCCATACCGGTCAAGCGCCCCGCATGAGGAAGACGAGGCGGAACTTCCCGATCTGGACCTCGTCGCCCGCGTGCAGCGGGACCTCTTCGATGCGCTCCCTGTTGACGTAGGTGCCGTTGAGGCTGCCCACGTCGCGTACGGAGAACAGGCCGCCCGGGTGCCGGTAGAACTCGACGTGCCGCCGCGAGACGGTGATGTCGTCGAGGAAGATGTCGCTCTCCGGGTGGCGGCCCGTGGTCGTCAGGTCCTTGTCGAGCAGGAACCTGCTGCCCGCGTTGGGACCGCGCATGACGATGAGCAGAGCCGTGCCAGGGGGCAGGTTCTCGACGGCCGCCCGCTCGGCGAGCAGCGTCTCACCCGTCTCCGCTTCGTACGCCTCGATTCCCGCGACGGAGATCGTCGAGGTGGTGTCCCCCGCGACCTCGCCCCTGGTCAGTGGTGACCCGCAACGGGAACAGAAACGGGCATCCTCGGGATTGGCATGCCCGCACTGCGTGCAGTAGACGCTCGGCATCGATCGGCTCGGCCTCCTACCGCGAGGACGCGGCAACGGCGTCTCGCTTCTTGTGCTTCTCAAGTTGCGAATGTCGCAACATACGCGGATGAGCAGCGAAGGTCAAGGCGGGGCGCTGGACGACAGTGTTCGGACGGTGACAAAGTTACCGCTGCCCGCACCCCGGGTCTACGCCGCCGCGCTTGTTGATCCTACCGGTGTTCTGTCACGGCGTTCCAGCCGCTTGCTCCACGACGCGGGCCCACCTTTCCAGCAACGTCTGGGCGGCGTCGACGTCCTGCCCCTCGGCCCACAGATCGGTCACGGGCTCGGACGCCGCCGGTATGATCAGCACCCAGCCCTCGTCCGTGATCACCCGTACCCCGTCGGTCGTCTCCACCCGCGACCCCTCGGCCGCCTCGATGACCGACCGCATGACCGCGCCCTTGGCCGCCCAAGGAGTGGGTACGGCCCGCTTCAGCAGTTTGGCCTCGGGGATCCTCGCGTCGATCTGGCTCAGCGACAGCCGGGTGCGTGACACCAGCCCGAGCAGGCGCATGAACGCGGCCAGCCCGTCGATCGTGGAGGCGAACTCCGGCACGATGAAGCCGCCCCTGCCGTCCGCAGCGAAGATCATGTCGCGGCCGGTCGCGGCGGAGGTGAGGGCGTCGAGCGCGGTGGAGGTCCACTGCACCTGCACACCGTGGAAGCGGCACACCTGCTCGGCGACCCGGGTGGTGGTGACGGGCAGCGCCACCCGTCCGCCCCGCCGTTCAGCCGCGACGAGGTCGAGGACGACGAGCAGGGCGCGTTCCTCGCTGATCAGCTGGCCCATCTCGTCCACCAGGGCGAGCCGCTCGCCGACCGGGTCGAACCGCACTCCGAAGTGCGCCCTGGAGGTGCTGACGAGCTCGGACAGGCGCTGCAGGTCGCGCCTGCGCTCGGCGAAGGTCTCGGTGGGCGAGGCCTCGTCCACACGGGCGTTGACGGTCAGCACCTCCACGCCGACCCGGCCCAGCAGGATCGGCAGGACCAGCGAGGAAGTGCCTCCCGCGCAGTCGACGACGACCTTGAGCTCGCCCGCCCCGCTCACGTCGACGCGGCGCAGCAGCTCGTTGGCGTAGTCCTCAACGGCTCTGGCCGGGTAGCTGAGCTCGGCAATCTCGCCGGGGAAGGCGCGGCGGAACTCCTGGCGGGAGAAGACGCGCTCAAGCTTGCGCCGGGCGGCGGGGGCCAGCTCGGCGCCCTGCTCGCCCATGAAGACGATGTCGACGCTCTGCGGGTCGCCCGCGGCCGTGCGCAGGGAGATGCCGCCCGAGGCGGGTTTGCGCGAGGTGTGGAAGCGGGCCACGGGCAGCGGCGTGGCCTCCAGGTCGATGACGTTGATGGCGCTGGCCGTCAGGGCGCTGATCACGGCTCGCTTGAGCGCGCTGGCGGCGCGCGAGGAGTCGCGCGAGGTGACGACGGAGGCGCCCTTCTTCAGGGTGGTGGCGTACGCGCTGGCCAGCCGTACGCACAGCTCTGGCGTGATCTCGACGTTGACCAGGCCGCTGACCCCGCGCGGGCCGAACAGGCTGCGCTGGCCGCGCGACTCCCAGATGACGCTGGTGTTGACGACCGCCCCGGCCTCGATGGTCTTGAAGGGGTAGATCTTGACGCCGCTGGAGACGTAGGCCTCGGACTCGATGATGCACTCGTCGCCGATGACGGCGTTCTCCTCGATGCGGGCGCCGGTCATCACGTCGGTGCTCTTGCCGATGACGCAGCCGCGCAGGTGCGTGCCTGGTCCGAGGTAGACGTTGTCGTGGACGACGGCGCGGTGCAGGAAAGCGCCCTCGCGGACGACGGCGTTGGCGCCGAGCACGGTGAACTCGCGCAATTCGGCGCCCGCCTCGACCTTGGCGTAGTCGCCGATGAGCAGGGGGCCCTTGAGCACCGCGTCGGGGTCGACGGTGGCGGTCTCGGCGACCCAGACGCCCGGGGAGAGCTCGAAGCCGCCGATGTCCACCTGGACGCGGCCGGACAGGGCGTCGGCCTGGGCCTTGAGGTAGCTCTCGTGGGTGCCGACGTCCTCCCAGTAGCCGTCGGCGACGTAGCCGTAGAGGGGGGCGCCGCGCTCCAGGAGGCGGGGGAAGACGTCGGCCGACCAGTCGACCGCCTCGCCCGCCGGGACCTCGTCGAGGACCTCGGGCTCCATGACGTAGATGCCGGTGTTGACGGTGTCGGAGAAGACCTGGCCCCAGGTGGGTTTCTCCAGGAAGCGCTGGATGCGTCCCTCGTCGTCGACGATGACGATGCCGAACTCGAGCGGGTTGGGGACGCGTTTCAGCCCGACGGTGACGAGGGCGGAGTTCTCCCGGTGGAAGCGGATCATCGCCGATAAGTCGATGTCGGTGAGGGCGTCGCCGGAGATGACCAGGAAGCGGTCGTCGCGCAGTTTGTCCGCGGCGTTCTTGACGCTGCCGGCCGTACCCAGGGGAAGGTCCTCGGTGGCGTAGTGCAGGCGCATGCCGAGCTCGTCGCCGTCGCCGAAGTAGTTGCGCACCAGGGCCGCCAGGAACTGCACGGTGACCACGGTCTCGGTGAGGCCGTGCTTCTTCAGCAGCCTCAGGACGTGTTCCATGATGGGGCGGTTGACCACGGGCAGGAGGGGTTTGGGCTGGTTGGCGGTCATCGGACGCAGCCGAGTACCCTCCCCGCCCGCCATGACGACCGCCTTCAACGGATCACCCCTTCTTGGCCGCGGTGACGAGCTGGCGCACCTGTACCACATACAGCAACCCTGCCCACCAGTACAGCCCCGTTCCCCAGATGGCGAACGCCCAGCCGACGATGAGCGAGATATCGGTGTACCAGGCGCCGGGGTGGGAGGCGAGGAACAGCAGCGGGAAGGCGTACATGAGGTTGGCCATGGCCGCCTTGCCCAGGAAATGCACGGGCAATGCCTTATAGCCGTATTTGCGGAGGACGGGGAAGAAACTCACGACGAAGAGTTCGCGTGCGGCGATGATCGCCACGAGCCACCAGGGGATGACGTCGCGCAGCAGGAGGCCGACGATGGTGGCGGCGACGTACAGCTTGTCGGCGGCGGGGTCGATGATGCGGCCGAGCTTGGAGGTCTGGTTCCAGGCGCGGGCGATCTTGCCGTCGAGCCAGTCGGTGAAGCCCGCGACGAACAGCAGAGCGATCGCCCATCCATCGGCCTTGGGGCCCAGAACCAGCCAGAGGAACACAGGAACGCCTAGGAGGCGCAGGAAGCTCAGCAGGTTCGGAACCGTCCAGATCCGGTCCTCGGCGGAAGTTTCGCTCACGCCTTGACCCTACTGCCCGGTTCTGTTCAACCTCCCGTACGGCTCGCACCGTCCTTCCACCCCGGGCCGCTTGCACGGCAGGCAACCCTCTGCCTGTACGGCCCGCACCCCCTCACACCCGCGCCCTCCATGCCCCTCGATGGGGGCAAATCCCCAAAGGAGGGTGTAGGCCCCCATAGGGAGGTGCCCCTAAGGGGCGGCCCCCTAAAGGGACGTTCACCCCAAAGAGTCGTGCACCCCAAGATGGCGAAAGCCCCTGAAGTGGTGGGTCGGAGGTCAGGCCTTGGCGTTCCTGAGAAAGGCCTGGATGAGCGCCGAGTCCTTCTTGCCCGGAGCCGTCTCCACCCCGCTGGACACATCCACCCCCCACGGCCGAGCCGCCGCGATCGCGTCGCGCACGTTGCCCGGTGTCAACCCCCCCGCCAGCAACCAGGACCCACTGGCCCGGCCCCGCACCGCCGACCAGTCCCACGCCTCCCCCGACCCGGGCCGCGGCGCGTCGATGATGAGCAGGTCCTCCCCCAGCGCCCCGGCACGCAGGTCGACGTCCGACCCCCCGGCGCGCACCAGCGTCCCCACCAGGTCCCTGAGCGCCGCGAACGCCTCGGCCGGGTAGGCGCCGTGCAGCTGGATGCCGCGCATCCCCGACTCCAGCGTCGCCTGCCGTACCTCCTCAGGGGTCTCGCCCTTGAAGACGCCGACCGTCAGCACGTGCGGCGGCACCAGGGCGGCCAGCTCGGCGGCCCGCGCGGGCGAGACCCAGCGCGGGCTGGCCGTCATGACGAACCCGATGGCGTCGGCGCCCCCTTCGACTGCCGCTTCGACGTGCTGTTCCTCGCTGAGACCGCAGATCTTGACGTACACGGGCCCAGATTATCTGCGCATGGCCGCCCGCGGCGACCACACCCACACCAGCATGATCACGGTAAGCCCGAAGAGGGCGACGCCGTTCGGGACGTGCGCGCCGAGCCCGATCATGAGCAGGAAGTGCTGGGCGATCCCGAGCAGCAGCAGCCCGAGGCTGGCCAGGGCGGGCCACCCCGCGCCGCGTCCTGGCCGCCAGAGGAGGATGGCGGCGAGGAGCTGGAGCAGGCCGATCACGTGGGCCACCAGGCCGATCATGACGTGGGTCTCGGCCCGGGCGCCGTCGGGGACGATGGTGAAGTTGTCGTCGTAGACCAGCGCCTGTCCGGCGAAGGAGGCGGCGACGATGATGGCCACGGCGTGCGCGGTGACCAGGATCCGCAGGGTGTAGACCAGCCCGGCAGCCACCCGGCCGGAACGAACAGGCGCGGCCTCGGCCATGACGTTCATTCGATGTGTCCTTCCTCGTTTGATGAGGATCACATCGTCTCCGCGCCCGCCCTTCCCGGTCGTCCACCTCCCGAACGACCCCCGATCCCCCTCCCGGCGGACCACCCCACACCCCCGCCGCCCCTGCTCCCGCTGTGGCGAGCGACCTCTGGCAGTTCCGTCCGTGCGGGTCCTGCGGTGACAGTTGCTGATCAAGACAGGCCCCTTCTCATGCCAGCCCGCTCCCGCGCCGACCTGTGACAACCTGCACGATCGCCGACCGACCCCAGAAGCGCCCCTTTCCCTCGAGCCATGACGTCGCCATCGGCCTGGAGTCCGAGCACGACAACCACCAGGCTGCCCGAAGGACAGATCGAGATCTGCCCATCGTGCGACGGAAGCCAGCGACCAGCGGTGAGGGCGTGGAGCATGCTCCACTGCCGCCTTCATCAGGTTGGGAAAGCTCAGGAGAGCTGCCTCGCACGGCGTGAGGCTGGGGTGGGTCAGTCGGTGGTGGCCGGGGTCATGGTGGTGGTCCAGTAGTCGGCGTAGCGGCCGCCGCTGTTCACGAGGGCGTCGTGCGTCCCCTCCTCCACCACCCGGCCGCCGTCCAGGAAGACCACGCGGTCGGCCCGCTGCACGGTGCGCAGGCGGTGGGCGACGATCACCACCGTCCGCCCCGCCATCAACCGGTCCACCCCCTCCTGCACCGCCGCCTCGTTGATCGGGTCCAGCGCCGACGTCACCTCGTCCAGCAACACGATCGGCGCGTCCTTCAGCAACGCCCGCGCGATGGACACGCGCTGCCGCTCCCCGCCAGAGAGCAACGTGCCGCCCTCCCCGACCGGCGTGACCCACCCGCCGGGCAGGCGTTCGACCACCTCGTCCAGCCGCGCCGCCGCAGCCGCCGCCCGCACCTCGGCCGAGGTCGCATCGGGACGGCCGAGCCGTACGTTGTCCTCGATCGTCCCGTCGAAGAGGTAAACGTCCTGGAAGACGATGGCGAGGTGGTCCATCAGCACCTCCGTGCGCACGGAACGCACGTCCACGCCCCCCACCCGCACCACCCCGGCGGAGGCGTCGTAGAACCGCGCCACCAGCTGCAGCAACGTGCTCTTGCCCGCCCCCGACGGCCCCACGACCGCCAGCCGCTGCCCCGAGGGCACCGCCAGCGACACCCCGTCCAGCACCGTACGGTCCCCGTGGCGGAACGAGACGCCCTCGAACGACAGGTCACGCCCGACCGGCGCCACCGGAGAGACGGCCTCGGGCAGCGGCGGCGTCCGCAGCACCGCGTCGAGCCGCCCCAGCTCGAAGCGCGCCGCCCGCAGCTTCCCGCCCACCTCCGACAGCGACAGCAGCGGATCGGCGCACCGCGCGGCCAGCACCAGGATCGCCAGCACCTCGGCCGCGCCGACGTCCCCGCCGAGCGCCAGGTACGACCCCAGCACGAGCAACCCGGTGAACATCGCCTGCACGGTCAGCGTCAACCCCAGCATCCCTGGCAGAGCGGTCACCAGGGACCGCCGGGAGGCACGCTGGAGCTCGGCCAGCGAGTCGTCGAGCAGCCGGAACCGCTCCGCCGTACGCCCGCCGACCCGCAACACCGGCTGGGCCTGCAGGTACTCGATCACCCTCCCGGCCGCCTCGTCGCCGCGCAGCGTGCGGTCGGCGTCGGTGGCGGCCATCGAGCGCGCCGTCCAGACCTGGATCCAGGCCACGACCGGCGCGGCGACCAGGGCGGCCAGCCCGAGCTGCCAGTTGTAGGCGAGCATCACGGCCACGATCGTCACGGGCGTCACGCTGGCGGAGATGAAGGGCGCCAGGAAGTGCGCCGACACGCTCATCGCCATCAGGACGCCACGGCTGGCCAGGACGGACACCTCGCCGACGCGCCCGGCGGTGAACCAGCCGAGCGGCAACCGGGCCAGATGGTCACCGAACCGGTGATACACCCCCTTGAGCAGCGCCGCCCCGACCCGGAACCCGGTCAGATCGCTGGCATAGCGCAGAGCGGCGTAGACCGCGACGGCTGCGCCGAATCCGGCCAGCCAGGGCCAGGCGTCGGACGGCGCGTTCCCGAAAAGAGCGCGCAGGACGGGGACCAGCAGCGCGTAGGACAGCCCCTCGGCCACGGCGGTGATCGTCATCAGGGCCACGGTGCGCCGCATCGGCCTGCCGTACTCGGGCCCCAGAACGTGGAGCAGCATCCGGATCATCGGGGGTCCTCTCCGAAGTGCGATCGCCAGAACGCGGCGAACTGCCCGTTCTGTGCGAGAAGGTCGGCAGGCTTGCCGCGCTCGGCGATCGTCCCGTCGTCCAGGACCACGACGGTGTCGGCTTCGGCGACCGTCTCCAGGCGGTGGGCGATGACCAGCAGGGTGCGATCGCCGGGCAGCGTGGCGAGCGCCCGGCGCACCGCTTGTTCGGTGTGCGGGTCGGCGAACGCCGTCGCCTCGTCGAGCACGAGGATGGGCGCGTCGGCGAGCAGCGCGCGGGCCAGCGAGATGCGCTGCGCCTCGCCGCCCGACAGCCCGGCGTCCTCCCCGATGACTGAGTCGTAGCCGCGCGGCAGTTCGAGGATGCGCTCGTGGATGTTGGCCAGCCGGGCGGCGCGGATCACGTCGTCGAGGTCGGCGTGGGGTACGGCCAGCGCGATGTTGTCCGCGATCGATGTACGCAGCAGGCGAACGTCCTGGAAGACGAAGGACACCGTGCGGTAGAGCTCGCGGCTGCCGAGCTCGCGCAGGTCGACGCCGCCGAGCAGGACGGAGCCTCCGGTCGGGTCGAAGAAGCGCGGCAGCAGTTGCGCGAGGGTGGACTTCCCGCTGCCCGACGGCCCCACGACGGCGGTGACCGTACCGGGCACGAGGACGAGGTCGATCCCGCGCAGCACCTCGTGGTCGTCCTCGTACCCGAAGCGCACGCCGCGCAGCTCCACCCGGTGCCCCTGCGGCGCGACCGGCCGCTCGGGCTCGGGCAGCGGCCGCACCCGCAGCAGCTCCCTGATCCGCCCGACCGCGCGCCCGGCCGCCTGCAGGTCGTCCAGGCCGTGGCCGAGCACCTCCATCGGGGCGGTCAGCGCCAGCCCGAGCAGCAGGAACGGCAGCAGGTCCGCCGGGGCCAGCGACCCGGACGTGATCAGCGCGGTCCCTCCGGCGAGTACGGCCAGCAGCACGAACGGCGGCGACAACACCAGCCCGAGCGCGGCGGCGATGCCCGCGACGCCGAGCACCCATCGGCGGAAGAAGTCGACGAACTCGTCGGCTGCGGTCAGGAACCTGGCGTGCGCCCGCTCGCCCCCGCCGAACGCCTTGACCACCGCGATCCCCTGCACGAACTCGACCACCGAGCTCGAGATCCGCCCCATGGACGCGTCCAGCTCCACCTGGTTCTGCTGCCTGGCCGGGGTCATCATGAGCGGGACGAGCGCCAGGCCCAGCACCACCGGAATCGCCGTGATCAGCGTGAGCCGCCAGTCGACGGAGAACAGGTAGACCAGCGACACCACCGGCACCACGACGGCGGACACGAACTCGCCCGGCGTGTGCGCGATGAGCGGGTGCACCGCGCTCACGTCCTGGCCCAGCACGCTCGCCAGCTCGCCGGTCCTGCGCCGGGAGAACCAGCCGATCGGCACCTTCCCCAGCTGCTCGGCGAGCTGCCTGCGGAAGGCGAGCTGCACCCGGTCGTCGACGATGTGCCCGATGCCCGAAGAGGTGGCGGTGAAGACGAGCCGTACGGCCAGCCCGCCCGCACCCGCGAGCACGACCGCCCAGACGTGGCCGTGGTCGACCGGTCCTGGAGACAGCAGCGTACGGCCCAGCTCCACGACCGCCAGCAGCGGCGCCAGGCCCGCGACCCCGCCGACGACCTGGAGGAGGACGACGGCGGCCAGGCTCCAGCGGTAGGGGCGAAGCGCCTCCATCACAGGGCCAGGGCGCGGCGCAGGGCGGCTGCGGCTTCGGCGTTCTGCCGCTGCGACACCCCGGCGGACAGGATCGCCTGCGACCCGTGGAAGGTGCCCGCCCACTGGTGCAGCTCGACCGGCACGCCGGCCTGCAGGAGGCGCAGGCCGTAGGCGAGGGCCTCGTCGCGGTTCGGGTCGAACTCGGCGGTGGCGATGTAGGCGGGCGGCAGGCCGGACAGGTCGTCCGCCCTCATGGGGGCCGCGTACGGCTCGGCCGGGGTGTCGCCCAGGTAGTGCCGCCACAGGTCGGTGACCTTGTCGCGGGTCATGAACGGCGTTTCCGTGAAGGCGCGCGCCGACCAGGTGTCCTGCCGGTCGTCGAGGCCGGGCTGGTTGAGCAGCTGGAACCGGATCCGCGGGCCGTGCTCGTCGCGCGCCTTGAGCGCGACGGCGGCGGCGAGCCCCGCTCCGGCGCCGTGGCCGCCGACCGCGATCCGCGCGGGGTCGACGCCGAGCTCGGCCGCGTGCTCCGCCGTCCAGGCGAGGGCGGCGTAGCCGTCGTCGAGCGCGGCCGGAAACCGCTCCTCAGGCGCCAGCCGGTAACCCACGGAGACGACCAGCGCCCCGGCGGCATCGGCGAGGCGGGTGGCCCAGGGATGCTCGGTGTCCAGATCACCCATGACGTAACCGCCACCGTGCAGCCAGACAATGGCCCCCTGCGCCTGCCGCGGCCGACAAAGCCGCACCGGCACGTTGGGGGCCACCATACGATCTTCGATCTGGAGGCCGGTGGTGTCGGGGGGAGGAATCGCGGCGGCGAGCGCGGCGAGGTTCTTACGCGCGACGACCGGGTCGGAGAGGTCGGCCTTGGGGAAGAACGGGATGAACGCTTCGAGTTCAGGATTCATGCCCCCGATCCTCACGACCAGCGCCCCACCGATCACCCGCCATCCGCCGCACATACCACCCCGAAGACGCACCGATCGGCGGACTGACCCCCTTCCTGTCAGGGCGAAGCGCTCGGCGCCGCCGCCTCGCCACGCACGGACGGGCACTGCCAGAGGTCGCCCGCCACAGCAGGACCGGGGGCGGGAGGGTGGGCGGGCGGAGGGTGGGCAGGCGGGCGACGACGGCGGATGAGGGGAAGCGGGGTTGGGGGTTGGGGGTTGGGGGTTGGGGGTTGGGGGTTGGGGGTTGGGGGTTGGGGGTTGGGGGTTGGGGGTTAGTCTCTGCGGACGGTTTTGAAGGCGGCGTCCACCAAGCCCACCCGGTGGGCCACCACCGCCGCCTGGATGCGGTTGCGCAGACCCAGCTTGTCCATCACCCCCGCCACGTGCGTCTTCACCGTCGTCACCCCGATGTGCAGCTCGTCGGCGATCTCCGCGTTCGACAACCCCGTCCCCAGCAACGCCAGCACGTCCAGCTCCCGCTCCGTCAACCCCGCCGGAGTAGGCAGGTCCGCATGAGCCTGGGCGTCCAGCGCACGCTCCACCACCCGCCGCAACACGGATGGCGCCAGCAGCTGCTCCCCCGCAGCCGCCCGCCGTACCGCCTCCACCATCCGCTCAGGCTCGTCGTCCTTCACCAGGAACCCGATCGCCCCAGCCCGCAACGCCGCATACACGTCCGCGTCCTCGGCAAAGGTCGTCAGCACCACGATCCGCGCCCCCGGCCGCGACGACAGCACCCGCCGGATCGCCTCCACCCCGTCCACCCGCGGCATCCGCAGGTCCATGAGGATGACGTCCGGCACGTGCAGCTCGGCCAGCCGTACCGCCTCGGCCCCGTCCTCGGCCTCCCCCACGACCTCCATGTCCCCGCTGGCCTGCAGCAGCATGCGGACCCCAGCCCGCACCAGGGCCTGGTCGTCGGCCACCACGACGCGGATCACGCCGTCCCCCTGATGGGCAGCAGGACGCTGAGCAGCCACCCGCCGTCCTCCGACGGCCCGCAGGTGAGGGTGCCGCCGAGGGCGCGGGTGCGTTCGCGCATCCCGCGCAGCCCCTGCCCTGAGGACGGCAGGCTGCGCCACGCCGTGGGCGGACGCCCGTTGCGCACCTCGACGGCCAGCCCGTCGGGGGCGGTGGTGAGGCTGACCCGCACCTGGGTGCCGGGGCCCGCGTGTTTGAGCACGTTGGTGAGACCTTCCTGGATGATCCTGGTGGCGGACGCGCGGGCCACGAGCGGGGCCTGGTCCACCTGGGGGTCGACGTCGAGCTCGACGAGCAGCCCCGCCGCGCTCATGCGTTCGGCGGACTCGCGCACCACGTCGGCCGGGTCGGCGAGCAGGTCGGGCCGCTTGTCGGGGTCGCGGAGCAGGTCGAGCAGGCCACGCAGGTCCTCCAGCGCCTGGTGGCCGGTGTCGCGGATGTCGGTGAGCGCCTGCGCCGACGGCCCGTCGGGTTCGGCGTAGCGCGCGGCGGAGGCGCGCAGGACCATGGCGCCGACGTGGTGGGCGACGATGTCGTGCACCTCGCGGGCGATGCGTTCGCGCTCGGCGAGCTGGTCGGCGCGCACCTGGGCGAGGGCGAGGCGCTGCGACTCGCGTACGCGCAGCCGTTCAGCCTCGCCTGCCGCCTGCCGCGCCTGGAGGTAGCGGCCGATGGCGACGGGGGCGACGACGAGCGTCATGAGCACGACGACGCGCATCGGCTGCACCTCGGTGCCCGGCCCGACGATGCCGATCGCGACGACGAGGACGGCGACGAAGTAGACGGCGACCGTCCAGAGCCAGGACGCGACGCGCAGGGCGAACACGCCGGTGGCGATGAGCATCAGCATCACGCAGGTGGAGGTGGCGTCCTCGAAGTACTGGTTGGCCAGCAGCATGAACGCCGCCTGCAGCACGAACACCAGCCCGGGGAAGCGCCTGGCGACGCCGAGCGCGAGGCCGGCGGTGACGACCAGCGACCCGATGACCCACACCGGCAGGCCCGAGTTGTGCCAGTCCGTCCAGGTGTCCAGGACGGTCAGGGCGACGCCGCCCCCGGCCAGCAGCACGTCGGGGGTGATGTCCCGCTCGGTGATGCGTCCCGCAGGGCCGCGCAGGTAGCCGCCGACGAGGACGGGCAGTACGGCGGCGCCGACGGAGTACCACCACCCGTTGGAGGTGAACGCGATCCCCGGATCGGCCAGGTTGAACCCGGTGGCCACCGCGCCGAGTGCCGCCGCGCCGAGTACGGCCAGCGGGCGGGCCTTGTAGGCGACCACGCCGAGCGCGACCATGAGCAGGATCTGCACGGTGTTGGCGGTGAAGGCGCTGAGCTGGTCGGTCACGACGAGCAGCCCGGCCAGGTAGACCGCCACGGGCACCGGCCACTGCCGTACGAACCCCATGGGCGTCCCGGCCAGCACGGAGAACCCGGCGCAGACCACGACCGGCGCCGAGACGGTGCCCCAGGTGTGCCACGTGGTCATGACGTCCAGGCCGATGGCAGCCACCACCAGCAGGACGTCCACAGCCTGACCACGCCATCGCATGGGTCAAAGGTATCCAGACCGCCGCGGGGATCGATCCTCCGCAAGGAGGAAGGCGCCTCCTCCTAGTGGCCGCAACTCCGTCCCTGAGGCGGAGATGGAGCACTTCATGATCGCCATACGCTCGTGCCATGACGAGTGACTCAGCCTTGTTCTTCGGCCAGTTCGTGCGCTCTCCCGCCACGATCGGCGCGCTTGCCCCCAGCTCGCAACGGCTGGCCGAGGTGGTGTGCGCGCCGGTGCCCGAGCGCGGCGACCCGGTGATCGTGGAGCTGGGCCCGGGGACCGGCCCGTTCACGGCCGAGATCCAGCGCAGGCTGGGCGGGCGCGGTCACCACCTGGCCGTGGAGTTGAACGAACGGCTGGCCACGTTGCTGTCCGACCGGTTTCCCAGTGCTGATGTGGTGTGCGACGACGCGGCCAGGTTGCCCGAGCTGCTGGCCGAGCGGGGGTTGAGCCACGCTGACGCGGTGGTGAGCGGGTTGCCGTGGGCGGCCTTCCCGCGGGAGCTGCAGTTGCGGCTGATGGACGCGGTGACGTCGGTGCTGAGCCCGGTGGGGGCGTTCACCACGTTCTCCTACATCCACGCGATCCCGCTGCCGCCCGCGCGGCGGTTCAGGGAGCTGCTGGCGTCGCGGTTCGAGGAGGTCGTGCCCGGGAGGACGGTGTGGCGCAACCCTCCCCCCGCCTTCGTCTTCCACGCGCGGCGGCCCAGAAGTTAGTGTCTGGCGGGTGGACTTCACCCTTCCTGAGAGCGCCCTGGCCGTGCAGAACGGCGTCGGCGACATCTGTGCCCGCTACGACATGGACTACTGGCAGCGTTGCGAGGCCGACAAACGCTGGCCGGAGGAGGTCTGGGCGGAGCTGGCCAAGGGCGGCTGGCTCGGCCTTGCCGTACCCGAGGAGTACGGGGGCGGCGGTCAGGGGTTGCTGGAGCTGGCCGTGGCGACGCTGACGCTGTCGGCCTCCGGCGCGGCGGGAGGGTCGGCCTTCACCTACGTCCTGACCCCCGGGTTCGGCGCCTTGACCCTGGCCAGGCATGGTACGGCGGAGCAGAAGGCGGAGCTGCTGCCGAAGCTGGCCACGGGCGAGGCGGAGACGTGTTTCGCGCTGACCGAGCCGGACGCCGGGTCGAACTCGCTGGCCATCACCACGAGCGCGCGCAAGGACGGCTCCGACTACGTGGTCAACGGGCAGAAGATCTGGATCACCGGCGTGCAGCGCGCCACCTGGATGTTGCTGGTCACCAGGACGATCCCGGCGGCCGAGGCCAAACCGCGCACCAACGGCATGACCGTGTTCCTGGTCAACGTGCCCGAGGCGATCGCGTCCGGGGCGCTGTCGTTCCGCCCGATCCCGAAGATGGGCGCCAACACCACGCCGTCGAACATGGTCTTCATCGACGACCTGCGCCTTCCGGCCACGAGCGTCGTCGGCGAGGTCGACCAGGGCGCGGTCGTGTTGTGGGACATCCTCAACCCCGAGCGCATCCTGCTGGCGGCCAGCGCGCTGGGCGGGGCCGAGGTGGCGCTGAAGGTGGCGGTCGACTACGCCAAGGAACGCGAGGTGTTCGGCCGGGCGATCGGCGCCAACCAGGCCATCGCGTTCCCGCTGGCACAGGTCAAGGCCAAGATCGAGCTGGCCAGGCTGATGTTGTTCAAGGCGGCGTGGTCGTTCGACCGGCAGTTGCCGTGCGGCACGGAGGCCAACATCGCCAAGCTGACCGCCTCCCAGGCGGCGTGGGAGGCGGCCGACGCGGCGTTCCAGACGCATGGCGGGATGGCGTACTCGCTGGAGTACCCGGTGGCCAGGCTGCTGGCCGACGCCCGCATCGGCCGGGTGGCGCCGGTGACCGAGGAGCTGCTGCTCAACTACCTGGCCACGCAGGTACTCGGCCTGCCCAGGAGCTTCTGAGCTCAGAGGGACAGGACGATGCGGCCCTTGGTGTGGCCGAGCGAGGCCAGTGCCTGGGCTTCGGCGGCCTTCTCCAAGGGGAAGACGTGCTCGACGTGCGGACGCAGCAGGCCGGAGTCGGCCAGCTCGGCGAGGCGCTCGAGGGCCACGTGATCGGGCTCCACCGTGACGCCCATGAAGCGACGTCCGGCGGCCTCGGCGCGCGCGGCGAGGGCCGCGTCCGCCCGCTCCACGATGGTGACCAGCAGCCCGCCGTCGCGCAGCGTGCGCAGCGACCGGTCGGCGTAGTCGCCGCCGACGGCCTCGAAGACCACGTCGATCTCCCGGACGCTCCGCGCGAAGTCGGTCTTCGAGTAGTCGATGACCTCGTCGGCCCCGAGCCCTCTGACGAACTCCTGCTTGTCCGTCCCGCACGTGGCCACCACATGGGCACCCAGCGCCTTGGCGATCTGGACGGCGAAGTGCCCGACCCCTCCGCCCGCGGCGTGCACGAGCACCCGCTGCCCCGCCGTGACTCCCGCGCCGTCCACGAGCCCCTGCCACGCGGTCAGCGCCGCCAGCGGCATGGCCGCAGCCTGCAGATGCGACAGCGACCGCGGTTTGAGCGCGATCTGCCGCGACGGCGCCACGAGGTACTCGGCGTAGGCGGCTGCCTGCCGGGGAAAGAACGGCATGCCGTACACCTCGTCCCCCTCCTTGAACCGCGTCACCCCGGGCACGACGTGCTCCACCACACCGGAGAAGTCCCAGCCGAGGGTGAACGGGGGGTCGCCGAGCAGGGGGAACGCCCCCGACCGCACGGCGGACTCGAAGGAGTGGACGCCGGTGGCGCGCACCCTGACCAGCACCTCGGACGGCAGTGGGCTCGGCACGGGCCCGTCGGTCAGCTCGAGTACGGCCGGCCCGCCGAAATCCTTCTGGACGATGACGCGCATTGCTCTCTCCTCGCGGTAGACAACCTCCCGGAAATGAGGCTAGGAAGCGCCGAGGTACCGCCGGGTACCTTGGGAGCCGTGAGCGACTTCTCGAAGCCTGGCGACGTCCTGCTCGCCGACTGCCCGGCACGCCTTGCCGTGGAGGTCATCGCCGACAAATGGGCCGTGGTCGTCGTCTACGCGCTCAGCCGGGGCCCGAGACGCCATGGCGAGCTGGTCGACCTCATCGGTGGGATCTCACGCAAGGTCCTGACCCAGACGCTGCGCAGGCTGGAACGGCACGGCCTCATCGTGCGCGAGCCGCGGCTCTACGCGCTGACGCCGCTGGGGGAAGGCCTGATCGGCCCGATCACGTCCCTCACCGCCTGGGCCGAGGAGCATGGTTACGCGGTCCTGGAGTCCCAGGACACGTTCGACGCCTTGCGGTAGCGGCCGGGGGCGATGCCGTGCTGGCGTTTGAAGGCATTGGCGAACGCGTACTCGGAGCTGTAGCCGACCTGCCCGGCCACCGTGCTCAGCGGGGCGTCCGAGTCGCGCAGCACCCTGGTCGCGACCGTCAGCCGCCACCAGGTCAGGTAGGCCAGCGGCGGGCGGCCGACGAGGGCGGTGAAGCGGCGGGCGAGGGTCGCCTTGGACAGGTTCGCCTCGGCGGCCAGGTCGTGGATCGTCCAGGCCCTGGCCGGATCTCCGTGCATGGCGCTCAGCGCGCGGGCGAGGGCCGGGTCGGCCAGCGCGGCCGCCCATCCGGTGGCGGGACGGTGGCGGGCGTGGTCGTCCAGCCAGGTACGCAGGATGAGCAGCAGGAGGACGTCGAGCAGGGCGGGGACGGTGCTGCTGCTTCCGGGCAGCGCCTCGTGGAGTTCGGCTGCCAGCAGGTCGACGGTCGCCCGCAGCGACGGGTGCTGCCCCAGGCGGGCGGGCAGCCGGATGACCTCGGGCAACTCCTCCAGCAGCGGATGCGACCTGCTGCGGTCCAGCTGGTAGGCGCCGCACAGCAGCACACCGTCCGCGGCGATCTCGTGCGCGAGACCGCGGGGCAGGAAGGCCACGTCGCCGACGCTCATGGTGATCGGCTCCTGCCCCGCCGGGATGACCTGGCAGGTACCGGACAGCACGATGTGGAACCCGCTGGCCTGCGTCTCGGGGAATTCCTGACGCCAGGGCCCCTCCCGGTGGGTGAGCGAGGAGTGGGGGCGCCCGATCCGCATGGCGGCGATCACGTCGCTGAGCACGTCCATGGAGTCAGTTTCACGTATGAAAGCGCGTTTCTGAATCATTGGCCCGTTCATTGCCGCCTTTTACCGTGAACTCATGAGAATCGTGGTGTACGGAGCCAATGGCTTCCAAGGCAGGTTGATGCTGGCCGAGCTGGTGCGTCGAGGAGTCGAGCCAGTGCTGGCGGGGCGGGACAGTGAGCGGCTCAAGCACGCCGCGGCCGGGGCGGAAACCGTGGTGGCCGACGTCGACGACCACCGGGCCCTGGTCGCCGCTTTCCACGGCGCGCAGGTCGTCGTCAACTGCGCTGGACCGTTCACGCCGTCGGGCGGCAAGGTCATCGCGGCCGCGCTCGCGGCCGGATGCCACTACGTCGACACGTCCGGTGAGCAGGCCTACCTGCACGAGGTTCACCAGACCTTCGGCGCGCGAGCGGAACGCGTGGGAGTGAGCGTCGTGCCCGCGATGACCGACAGCGGCGTGCCTGGCGACCTGCTGGCCGCGCTCCTGGCCGAGCGGCTCGGACCGCTGGAGAGCCTCACCGCGCTGCACCGGTTCGCCGGCTTCGCGATGTCGCGCGGCTCCCTTCGCACCCTGGCCTCCGTGCAGGGCACGGTCGAGGGGGGCGGGCTGGGATACGACGGCGGCCGCTGGCACGACGGTCCCATGACCGCTGCCGCGCCCCTGACCCTGCCGGGCCGGTCCACGCCTACCGAGGTGATCAGATTCCCGCTGCAGGAGGTCGTCTTCGCCCCCCGGCACGTGCGGGTCGCCAGCGTGTACGGCGTCGCGGAGGCGGAGCTGGCCGCGGTGTTCGCCACGCCGATCCCCGCCGAGGTCGTCGACACGCTGCCCGAGGGCCCGGACGACGAGACGCGCGCCGCCCAGCGCTGGACCGTCCTGATCGACGCCGTCGCGCGGGACGGGCGCGCAGCCAGGGGCATCGCCGAAGGGCAGGACACCTATGGCACGACCGCCGTGATCGCCGTCGCGGGTGCGCTCCACCTGGCCGCCGGAGCCTCTCCAGCCGGTGTGCTGACGCCCGCGCAGGCCGTTGATCCGGCCGCGTTCCTGAACTCCCTGGCCCCGCACGGCTGCGCCTGGAGCATTCAACCGGGCTAGAACGACGGCGGGCGCTTCTCGCGGAGCGCCCGCACGCCTTCCTGGACGTCGGGGCCGCTGAAGCTGAGGAACTCCATGGCCAGGGAGGCGTCGAACGTCGGGCCCGCCATCCGCAGCCAGTTGTTCAGCGAGTACTTGGTGAGCCGGATCGCCTCCTGCGACCCCGCCGCCAGCTTTATGGCGATTTCTAGGGCTTTATTGTGCACCTGGTCGTCGTCCACGCAGAGGCTCACCAGGCCCATGCGCTCGGCCTCCTCGCCGGAGACCGGCTCGCACAGCAGCAGGTGGTACTTCGCCTTGGCCAGCCCGCACAGCAGCGGCCACACGATCGCCGCGTGATCGCCCGCCGCCACTCCCAGGCGCGTGTGACCGTCGATGATGCGGGCCGTACGACCGGCGACGGAAATGTCAGCCAGGAGCGCCACGGCCAGCCCGGCCCCGACCGCGGGCCCCTGGATCGCCGAGACGATGGGTTTGGAGCAGTTGAGCACGTTGTAGACGATGTCGCGGGCCTCGGTGAAGACGCGCAGCCTGGTGGCGTGGTCGCGCATCATCTCCTCGATCATCGACAGGTCGCCGCCCGCCGAGAACGCCTCGCCCTCACCCCTGATCACCACCGCGCGCACGTCGTCGTCGGCGTCCACGTCCCGCCAGATCTCCGAGAGCTCCCGGTGCCCCGTCATGTCGACGGCGTTCAGCCTGCGCGGCTCGCTGATGGTGACGCGCAGCACGCCGTCGGCCGCCCAGTCGGTCCTGAGCTTCTCGTAGTGCTTCACCACGCCTCCCGCAGCCTGGCCGCGACCAGCTCGCGCGCCTCGGCGGCCTGGTCGAAGAGGCCGGGCAGCCCGGCGAACCCGTGTACGGCACCGCCGAACCTGCGGGTGACCACCGGCACACCCGCAGCCGCCAGGCGGGAGCCGTACCGCTCGCCCTCGTCGCACAGGACGTCGCACTCGGCCGTCACCACGGTCGCGGGCGCCAGCCCCGAGCAGGAGGCCAGCCGCAGCGGCGACAGGCGCGGGTCGAGCGGGTCGCCGCCGTACTGACGCAGGAACCAGGCCATCTCGGCGGCGTCCAGCCCGAAGCCCTTGGCGTACGTCCTGTAGCTGGGCGTGTCCATGGCCGCGTCGAGCACCGGGTAGAGCAGCACCTGGTGGGCCAGCGTGAGCCCGGCGTCGCGGGCCTGCCAGGCGGCCACGGCGGCCAGGTTGCCGCCCGCGCTGTCGCCCATGACGGCCACGCGGCCGTTGCTCTGGTAGAAGGCGGGCCTGGCGAACACGTCGCGCACCACCGACCAGGCGTCCTCGGCCGCCGCTGGGAAGGCGTGCTCGGGAGCGAGCCGGTACTCGGCCGACACCACGACGGCGCCGGTGCGCAGGGCCAGGTCGCGGCCGAAGGCGTCGTTGCGCCTGACGCTGCCGAAGACGAAGCCGCCGCCGTGGAAGTAGACCAGGACGGGCAGGGGGTCGTCGCCGCGGTCGGCGCGGTAGATGCGGATCGGCACGCCGTCCGCGCTCTCGTCACGGACGAACGGCAGGCGGGTCAGCGGCCCGCGCTGGGTGGCGAAGCCGTCCTGGGCGCGCATCTCCTGGATGGCGGCGAGGTCGAGGGTGGCCGGGTCGACGCCCAGATCCGACGGATACTGGGCGACGTAGGCCTCGGCCTGCGGGTGCAACGGCATGATCCGGAATCTATCGTGCGGCCTCGACGAGCGCCTCAACCAACGTGAGGTCGTCGCCGCGCTCGGGGTGCCACTGCACGCCGACGCCGAACCGGTGGCCCTGCAGCTCGATGCCCTCGACGATCTGGTCGTCGGCCCAGGCGACCGCCAGCAGCCCGCTGCCCAGGCGCTTGACCGACTGGTGGTGCGGGCAGGTGACCTCGAGGGTGTCGCCGACGGCCTTGCCGAGCTTGCTGGACACGCTCACCTGGATCTTGTGCGGACGGCCGGCCTCGTGGTGCCTGTCGTGGTCGACGACCTCGGGCAGCCACGGGATCAGCGTGCCGCCCTGGGCGACGTTGAGCACGTGCATGCCGCGGTCGACGGCCAGGATCGGCACGTCGGCCTGAACGGCCGCGCGGGCCAGGGCCAGTTCGAAGCGGTCGCGGTAGGGCTGGGGCTCCTCCACGCGGTCGTCCGGGTCGCCGCCGTAGGTGGCCGGGTCGAGCTCCACGCCACCGGCCAGCACCAGGCCGCCGAGCCCGCGCACGTAGTCGTCGACGCCGTGCAGGGACAGCGGCGGCAGCACCACGGGGGCGCCGCCCGCCCGTTCCACCGCCTTGGCGTATGACGGGGGTGACAGCACGGCCTCCCGCACCCAGGCGCCCCATCGGGCGGCTTCGAAGTAGGCGGTGATGCCGATCAAGGGTCGGGACATGCGGTCTCCAGGGGAATGCGACTCGCTGGCGGCAGCCACCCCCATCATGGCGCAGAGCTTTTCGGTTATGCCGCCCATCCGGCGTATCAGTGTTGTCACTTCACTGATTTCCCACCACCCCCCTCTGCCCCGTTTGGCACGTTTTGAGAGGTACGGCGGAGCATGGGCCACACGAGGCCCGCTCGCCCATCGCGCCACTCCAGGCCCACTGTGACCCGGCCATAACAGCGCCAGTTTCGCCGCTAATCCAAATGCGATTCATATTCACTTTTACTGTCCGTAATTGCCTCCCGCCGAATGCGGAAAATAACGTTACCGTTACGGATAGTTGTGGTTCGCACCGTATTGGGGTGAAACGGTTGTGACACCCGAGTGGTGGTGTAACACTCAATTTCGAGCGATCGGATGTGCCGGGGCCCGCCGACCGTTCATCACCCGGAGCCGTCAGGGAGGTGGAGCGACACGACCGGAATTACATTCCGGTCAATAGGTGGGGTTAAAGGTATATGTCGTTGAATCCGCGCCTGGTCAAGGAGAGCTTCTCCGTCGTGGAACCGGTGGCCGACAAGGCCGCCGCGTACTTCTACGGCAGGCTGTTCGCCGAGAGTCCGCATCTGAGGGGGATGTTCCCGCCATCCATGGACGTGCAGCGCGACCGCTTGTTCAGCGCGCTGACCCGCATCGTCTGGAGCCTGGACAGCCCGGACAGCCTGGCCTCCTATCTGGGCCAGCTGGGCCGGGACCACCGCAAGTACGGCGTCGTCGCCGAGCACTACACCGCGGTGGGGAACGCCCTGCTGGCCACCATCAAACGTTTCGCGCACGACATCTGGAACAACGAGATCGAGGCGGCGTGGGTGGCCGCCTACACCGCTGCCGCCAACCTCATGATCGAGGCGGCCGAGTCCGACGCGGGGGTCTCGCCCGCGTGGTGGCTGGCGGAGATCATCGACCATGAGCGGCGCACCGAGGACATCGCCGTCATCACCCTCAAACCAACCCAGCGCCTGCCGTACACCGCAGGCCAGTACATCAACGTGCAGACCGCGCGGTGGCCTCGGGTGTGGCGCACCTTCTCGATCGCCAACGCCCCGCGCCCGGACAACACCCTCCGCCTGCACGTCCGCGGGGTCCCCGGGGGTTGGGTCTCCACGACTCTCCTCCGCCACACCCGCATAGGCGACACGATCATGCTGGGACCACCGGTGGGGACGATGGTGCCGGAGGACCGCAGCAGCAGGGACGTGCTGTGCGTCGCCGGAGGAACCGGGCTGGCGCCCCTGAAGGCGATCGTGCAGCACATCATCGACTCGGGCAGGCGCCCGAACATCCACCTCTTGTACGGCGCACGAACCGCGGCCGAACTGTACGACTTACCCGACCTGATCAGGATGGAGTCGTCGTTCCCGTGGTTGCGCGTGCTGCCGGTGGTATCCGAGCAACCGTCGTATGACGGGATGCGAGGATATCTGCCGGAGGTGGTGGAACGGTTCCACTCGTGGGCCGAACACGAGGTCTACGTGTGCGGGCCTCCGTCGATGGTCAACGAGACGGTCCGCCGCCTGCAGATCAGCGGAGTCCCGCTGTCCCGCATCCACCGCGACATAGAACGCTGACCCCCTCAACACTCCTCGCCCTTGGTCCCGCTGAGGCCGGCCACCTCTGGCAGTGACCGTCCACACAGGCTCGCGGCATCAGGACCTACGGCGTCTGCGGAGCCCTGCAAACCACTCGCCAGCGGTGAGCGGCCCGTCATACCCGCATCGGGCATCGATCAGGACGGCGGGGTCATCGGACGGCTCGCCCGGCGAGGTGGGCGGTGGCACCGCCCACCTCGCAACCGCCGCGCAACCGTGGCGCACGATCCTCTCCCCGACCTTCACCACGCGAGAGGATCCGCGATGAACCTTCGTTCCCGCACGGCCGCGGTGCTGGGCGCCCTCACCATGGCCCTGACCGGCGCCGCGACGCCCAGCCAGGCGGCCGACTATCCGACCACCCACTTCCGGGTCACCATCAGCGACGGCGCGGACGAATGGCACTCCGGCGCCCAGGGGGCGTTCACCTGGTACAACCGCTCCGTCCTGGTGGACTGGTACATGTATCTCAAGAACGGCGAATGCGCCAGCGTGTCGTTCGTGGCGCTGAAGGCGGACGGCTCACGGATCACCTCGGGCGGCCGTGACGACTGCAACCAGTACACCTCCAACTGGTTCCAGCAGTCGGACATCAGCCTGAACGCCAGCTCGATCGTCGGCGGCGTCCGCCACATCATGGTGCTGGTCTACGACGTCAACCACAGGCGGGACGCGTGCATCGAGTACACCAGGCCGACCTTCAAGCCACGTCCGGCCTCCGCCCAGTGCAAGCTCTAGACGGGTAAGCACCAAGTCGACGAAGGGTGTCGAGGATCGAACGACCCCAACACCCTTCTCACCGCGCGGCGCCCCAAGAAGCCACAGGGGGACCAGGACCGCTAGTGAAAGGCCGCGGCGGTTTCGTCGTCGTTGGGCCAGAAGGTCTCGATGGCGAGCTCCGACACCGTCACATCCACCGGCGTCCCGAACGTGGCGATCGTCGTGAACATCGACAGCACCCGATCCCCGGCCCGGATCCGCAAAGGCAGCAAGATGTCCGCGGGCCCAGGCACGTGCGCGACGTTCAGCTCCACGCCCTCGTACACATAGGACGCCAGCTCATCGTGCAACTCCGTGAGCTCCCCGTCCCCCGACATCTCCGCCTGCCGCCGCAACCGGTGCAGCAGATGCGCCCGCACCTCAGCCAGGTTCACCAGCCGCCCACCCATGGCCTGCGGATGCAACGACAGCCGCATCACGTTGACAGGCTCCTTCAGCAGCTCGGCCGGAACCCCCTCCATGAACATCGCCGCAGCCGAGTTCGCCGCCACCAGGTTCCACGTCCGGTCGACGACCAGTGCCGGATACGGCTCATGCCCGGCGAGGATCTTGTCGAGCGCCTGCCGTACCACCTCCATCTCCGGCGCCCGCACCTCACGCTCGCGGAACACCGGCGCGAACCCAGCGGCCACCAGCAGCCGGTTCTGATGCCGCAACGGGATCTCCAGCTCCTCGGCCAGTTTCATGACCATCTCCCGGCTCGGCCGCGCCCGCCCCGTCTCCAGAAAACTGATATGACGGGATGACACGTCGGCCTCGATCGCCAGGTCGAGCTGGCTGACCCGGCGCCGTTGCCGCCACGATCGCAGCAGGTCACCGAAGGTCTCTTCTTGTACGGCTAGCGCTCCCATAACCGGCACGTTACCGACAAAAGGGAAGGCTCACGATTACCTGACAGGTAGTGGGACAACGTCCAGCCCAAATCCAGCACTCCCCAGAGATTGTCGGTACGGCGTGACACCATGACCCGCAAGGAAGGGAGCTAGACATGAGTGACGCGTTGCTCGCGATCGGCACCCGCAAGGGCCTGTTCCTCGCCCGCTCGAGCGGAGGCGGCCCCTTCACGGTCGAGCCGATCCAGTTCTCCACCGTCGGCGTCCCCTCGGTCGCCATCGACACCCGCGGCGCCACGCCCCGCCTCCTCGCCGGGATCGAGTACGGGCACTTCGGCCCCTCGGTCATGTACTCCGACGACCTCGGCGCATCCTGGCAGGAAGCCGACAAAGCGCCCATCGCCTTCCCCGAGGGCACCGGCGCCACCCTGGAGCGGGTCTGGCAGCTGACGCCCTCGCCCTCCGAGCCCGGCGTGGTCTGGGCCGGCGTCGAGCCCGGCGCGCTGTTCCGCTCAGAAGACGGCGGCGTCACCTACGCGCTGGTCGAAGGGCTCTGGGAGCATCCGCACCGGGCGCAGTGGCAGCCGGGCGGCGGCGGGCTGTGCCTGCACACGATCCTGCCGCACCCCACCGACCCCAAGATCATGGGCGTGGCCGTCTCCAGCGGCGGCTTCTACCGCACCACCGACGGCGGCGCCACCTGGCAGGCCGCCAACCAGGGCATCCGTGTGCCGTTCATGCCGGAGGGGCAGCAATACCCCGAGTTCGGGCAGTGTGTGCACAAGGTGGGCCTGCACCCGTCCGCGCCGTCCCGCCTGTTCCTGCAGCACCACTTCGGCGTCTACCGGAGCGACGACTTCGGCGGCACCTGGACCGACATCGGCTCCTCGCTGCCGTCCGACTTCGGCTTCGCGATCGTCGTGCACCCCCGCCAGCCGAACACGATCTACGTGCTGCCGCTCAACGCCGACATAGACCGCACTCCGGTCGAGCACCGCTACCGCGTCTTCCGCAGCACCGACGCCGGGGCGACGTGGCAGCCGCTCGGCGACGGCCTGCCCGAGCCGCCCGTCCACGGCAGCGTCCTGCGCGACGCGATGACCGCCTCGGAGGCGGGCCTGTTCTTCGGCACGAGAGACGGTTCTGTGTACGGCTCGCAGGACGACGGCGAGACGTGGGTGGAGGTGGCGCGGCACCTCCCGGACGTGCTGACCGTGCGCGCGGCCACGATGGACAGCTGACCCATGGCGAAGTCCGTCACGATGGTCGTGTTCGTCCTGCCGAGCACCTTGCGCCACTGGGTGAGCGGGCAGACGGAGGTCAAGGTCTTCGCCGTCGGCGCGGACCAGGACACCCCGCCCACCCTGGGCTCGGCGCTCGACACGCTCCGGCGTACGCACCCGTCGCTGGAGGGGCGGTTGCGCGACGACTACGGCCGGATCCGGCGGCACATCAGCATGTTCGTCTGCGGGGAGAACGCGCGCGGCATCGGCGGCCTCGACTGCGCCCTCCCCCCGGGCGCCGAGGTCTACGTCCTGCCCGCGCTCGCCTGACCTACCAGCGCAGGCGGTAGATCCTGAACATGTTCCGCCAGACGGGGATCGCGTCGCCGAGCTGGTAGAGCCGCCGGTAGAACCCGGCGGGCAGCTTGGCGTACCCGGCGCCGAACGACACCTGGTCCACGCAGGTCAGCCGCGGGTTCCACTGTTCGAACACGCGCCCGTCCCGCACGCCCCACCGGAACACCTTGATCAGCCGGGCCAGCCAGGGGGCGGAGACGTCGAAGATCATCTCTCCGGACGGGAAGCGCTCGGTCAGCCGCCGCAGCAGCGCCATGACCTCTGCTTCCGGCAGGTACGGCAGCAGCCCCTCGGCGACCACGAGCACGGGACGGTCTGCGGGGATCTGATCGAGCCAGTCCTGATCCGTCACCGACGTACCGATGAGGTGGTAGTCGCCAGAAGCCGGGTAGAGCTGGGCGCGCAGCGCGATGACCTCGGGCATGTCCACGTCGTACCACCGCACTCCGGGCGGCGGCTCCAGCCGCAGCGCCCGGCTGTCGAGCCCGCACCCCAGGTGCAGCACGGTCGCGGCGGGATGGCCCTCGAGGAAGGCGCGCGCCCACTCGTCGAACCGGGTGGCACGCAGCGCCACCAGGTACTGGTTGCTGGACGGCCGGACCCTCCTGTGCACCGCGGCGAAGTCGTAGTCGAGCTTCTCGACCGCCTCGGCGGCGTAGTGGTCGCGCAGGATGGACCGCTCGGAGCGGCTCTCCCAGGCGCGCAGGTAGAGGGTGCCGAACAACGTCCAGGAGACGTCGTCGGTGAGACCGGTCACGACGATCTTCATGAGCCGCTCCTGCGGTAGTCCTCCCATCGCTGGATGAGCGCTTCCGCGTCGGAGGCGACGAAGGCGAAGAACGCGTGGGTTTCTTCGAGCCTGGCCCGCTGCTCCGCCCGGTCCTCCCCGACGGCCGACAGCCCGAGCTCGATCGTTTCCAGGCCCAGCCGTACGCCGGAGGTCTGGGCGCGCAGCACCTGCGCCCAGCCGCCCGGGGTGATCCGGTAGCGGTGCTCGCGGTTGCCCGACGGGACCCGCTCGATCATCTCGGCCTGCTGGAGCAGCCTGGCGGTCGTGCTGATGGAGGCCTTGCTGACCTCCAGCGCGGCCGCCAGGCCGGTGATCGACTGGTGCGGCGGGTCGCAGATCATCAGCCAGCCGTACAACCGTCCCATCGTCCGCGGACCGCCGAGCCGCTCCATGAGCAGGCCCATGCGGTCGACGAACTCGCGCTCTCTGTCATCCATACGATGCCCAGTTCGTTAAGTACGTACTTAACGAACTGTACGTCTCAGGGCGCCACCCGTCCATTGGCGACGAACGCCGCGTGGGTGAGCGGCATGAGCTCCGCCCAGGCCGCCTCCATGCGCTCGGCGACCATCTCGATCTCCCGCTGCGGGAACGAGGGCACCTTGGCCTCCTCGTTCTTGGTCCGCAGGGACAGGAAGTGCATGAGCGCCCTGGCGTTGCAGGTGGCGTACATCGAGGAGAACAACCCCACGGGGAGTACGGCCCGCGCCACCTCACGCGCGATCCCCGCCTCCAGCATCGCCTGGTAGGCGCCGTAGGACTGTCGGTAGGACTCCGTCATCGCCTCGCCGACCAGCTTGTGCTGCTCGGGACTCCCGTCCACGAAGACGTAGCGCCCTGGCTTGCCCTCCTGCACCAGCTTCCGATCCTCGGCCGGAACGTAGAAAACCGGCTGAAGCTCCCTATATCGCCCGCTTTCCTCGTTATAAGACCATCCGGCTCTATGGCGGTGGAATTCGCGGAAGACGAAGATGGGGGCGCTGACGAAGAAGGTCATTGAGTTGTGCTCGAACGGGCTGCCGTGCCGGTCGCGCATCAGGTAGTTGATCAGCCCCTGGGAGCGGCCCGGGTCCTTGCCGACCTCCTCCAGCGACTGCTCGCCCGCCGTCGACACGCGCGCCGCCCACAGCACGTCCGTGTCTGAGGCGCTGTGCTTGACCAACTCGACCGTGACCTCACCGCGAAAGTCCATGGTCAGACCTTCCTCCACCCGGGCACCCACGCGCCGTCGACGACCTCGTAGTCGCCGAACAGCGCCGGGGCCTCGGCGCGCATGAGCTCGCCGATGCGCTGGAAGAGCATCCTGATCTCCTCCTCCGCGCCGACGGCCGTGCGCGCCTCGATGGTGTGCCTGAGGGTGCGGACGTTGGCGGTCCACACCAGGCCGGTGGCCACGCCCTCGGGGGCGAAGCGCCGCATGAAGGACGTGCGGTGCTTCTTCTCGGCGAACGGCACGCCGTCCTCGTCCAGCCCGAAGTGGCCGGCCATCCAGCCCTGGAACTCCTCCAGCTGGGTCAGCACGGCGGTGGCCCGCTTCATCAGCTCGGCGTCCTCCTGCGCCCAGTCGGGGAACCAGAACGGCAGTTCGGCCAGCCGTACGAAGCGCAGCGACTCCTGGGAGATGGCCACGCCCGGGCGGTGCCGTACCAGCTCGTGGGTGAGCACGCGGCTCACGTTGTGCAGGACGAAGCTGAAGTTGAGGTGCTCCAGGACGGATCCGTGCGCGCTGGACAGGATGTTGCGCAGGTAGTCGGTCTGGTCCTCGCGGATGCGGGTGACGTTGGGGTTGAGCCCGGGTTCGAAGGAGCGGTAGCACAGGCGTCCGGCGAACTCGGCGAGGTTCTGGGCGTCCAGGTCGCCGCGATCGAGCCGCTCCAGCCAGCTCTCGCCGCCGACCTCGCCCAGATAGGCGGCGAGCTCGTCGTAGTCGAGCTCGGGACGGGCGACAAGGAAGACTTCCGGTTCGACTGCGCGCATGGCTGACCCCCGACTAGGCGATGTGATGGGGTCAAGCAAACCAGGTAGCGGAGCCGTATGCGACCTGGCTTGCCATCACTTGATGCTTCAACTTTTTGCGGGTACGCTCCGGCCCACAACAACTTGAAGGGTCAAGCAATGAACGTCGTCCTCTGGGTCCTGCAGATCCTGCTCGCCCTCCTCTTCCTTGCCGCGGGCGTCGCCAAGTCCACGATGCCCAAGGACCGGCTGCAGCCGCGCCTGCCGTACGTCGAGGACTTCAGCCAGGGGCAGATGCGCGCCATCGGCGTGGTCGAGCTGCTCGCCGCGATCGGCCTCGTGCTCCCCTGGGCCACCGGCATCGCGCCGGTGCTCACCCCGCTGGCCGCCGCGGGCCTGGCCGTGACCATGGTGCTCGCCGCCGCGGTGCACCGCAGGCGCAAAGAGCCCATGACGGTTAATCTGGTACTGCTGGCGATGACGGTCATCGTCGCGGTGGGACGCTTCTGACGGCGGAGGTCCGCTTGCTCGACTGCGAGGAACAGCGCGCGTGGCAGGGCCTGCTGGCACTCATGCTGGTCGGCATTCCTCGGCTCGAGCGCACCTTCAAGGCGCACGGACTGGTCCACATCGAGTACGGCCTGCTGAACGCGCTGTGCCAGGCGCCACGGAGGCTCAGCGAGCTGGCCTCGGCGTCCAACGTCTCCATCAGCAGGCTGAGCCACCGCATGAGCAAGCTCGTCGACCGAGGTTATGTACGGCTGCGCCCCGACGAGTGCGACGGCCGGGTCACCTTCGCCGAGATCACCGAGGCGGGCCGCGAGGTGGTCGACGCGATCGCCCCCGACCACGCCAGGGCGCTGCGCGAGATCCTCTTCGACCACCTCACGCCCGAGCAGGTCGCCGCGCTCGCCGACAGCATGCAGGCCGTCGGCGAGAAGCTGGGCGCCTGCATGGACGACGGCCGCTCAGGTGACGTCGCGCCTGATCGTCGTCATTGACGCGACGGCGGCGAACACCAGCGCGTACCCGGCCAGCACCAGCGCCCCCGCCCACGCGGGCAGCAGCCGCGACGCGCCGAACCCGACGTCGATCGTGGCCAGCAGGGAGTTGGCCGCGCCGCCCGGCGTCCACTTGCCGACCGGCTGCAGCGGCGGGATCGCGGTGAGCAGCGCCTCCACGATGAACACCCAGCCGACGGCGGCCAGGATCGCGCCGATCTGGTTGCGGATGAGCGCGCCGAGCCCGATGCCGAACAGCGTGTAGAGAGCCAGCGCGGCGGGGACGGCGCCGGTGGCGCGCAGCACGTAGGGGTCGGTGAAGGCGAACGAGCCGCCGGACAGCTGCACCGCCGGGATCACCGCGAGCGCCGTGAGCAGCATGACCGCGATCCCGAACAGCAGCCCGACCAGCACCCCTGCGCCGAGCTTGGCCGCGACCACCCGCTCGCGCCTGGGCGTGGTGAGGAACGTCGTGGTGATCGTCTGGTAGCGGTACTCCGAGGTCATCATGACGATGCCGAGGATCATCGGGAAGATCGCGCCGCTCAGCCCCGAGCCCCAGATGACGCGCTGGAAGTCGAGGCTGTCGCGGCTGGGCAGCGCCGGGCCGCCGCCCTGGCCGGCCTGCCCCGCGAAGGCGATGAAGACGCCCAGCGACAGGCCCGCGTAGGCGAGCATGGACAGCATCATGACCCACCACAGGCGGGTGGTGAACAGCTTCTGCAGTTCCGCGCGCACGAGCCGCATCACGACCCCTCCCCCGTGAGCTCCAGGAAGACGCGTTGCAGGTCGGAGCGCTCCTGGACGAGCTCGGTGAGCACGACGCGCTCCTCCAGGACGATCTCGCCGATCCGCTCGGCCGGCAGGCCGCTGACGCGCAGCAGGCCGTCCTGGGTGGGCAGCAGGACGCCTCCCGCGGCTTCCAGGGCGGGGGCGAGCACGTCCGGCGTCGCCGTACGGACCCGTATGGGAGCGTCGCCGTCGCCGTCGGTCAGCTCGCGCAGGCTGCCCTGGCGGATCATGCGGCCCCTGGCGATGATCACTACGTTGTCGACGGTCTGCTCGACCTCGGACAAGACGTGGCTGGAGACCAGTACGGCCGCGCCCATCTCGTGGGCGAGGTGGCGCAGGAAGCCGCGCAGCCACTGGATGCCGGCGGGGTCGAGGCCGTTGGCGGGTTCGTCGAGGATGAAGACCTTGGGGTGGCCGATCAGTGCGGTGGCCAGGGCGAGGCGCTGGCGCATGCCGAGGGAGAAGCCGAGGACCCGCTTGTCCATGACGTCGTTGAGGCCGACCTGCTCCAGCGCCTCGGCGGCGCGCTCCGGCGGGAGTCCTGCGGCGGTGCAGAGGACCTTGAGGTGGTTGAGCGCGGTGCGTCCCGGGTGGAAGTTGGTGGCTTCCAGGACGGCGCCCACTTCGGACAGGGGGTGGACGAGGTCGGCGTAGCGTTTGCCGTTGACCAGCGCGGTGCCGTGATCGGCCCGCACGAGGCCGAGCAGGCAGCGCAGGGTGGTGGTCTTGCCTGCGCCGTTGGGGCCCAGGTAGCCGGTGATGGTGCCGGCTTCCACGGTGAACGACACGTCGTCGACGGCCCGGACGGGACCGAACGACTTGAAGAGGCCACGAATCTCGATCGCACTCATCGTGCGGCGATTATGCACCGATTTATCGGCACTTGTCTTCGGAGTAGCGCACTGGCCTTCAGCGCTTGGCGTTTCGGGGTTGAAGCATCCTTTCGACGATGTTGGTGTGACTACCATGTGGGCCATGGACTCCGGACGGCGTCTCCTCGTCGCGATGCTGGTGCTGTTCGTGTTCGACGTGATCGGCGGCCTGCTCGCCGTCGTCTCGGGCGTTGCCACGTGGGGTGTGGCGTGGGGCTTCGACACCAGGTTCACCGTGCCGCTGCCGGTCGCGGCGGTGCAGCTCGGCCTGGCCTGGCTGGCCGCCCGTGATGTACGGCCCCGCATCAGCCTGGCCGCGGCCGTCGTCCTCGGCGTGTTCTGCCTGATCAGCCTGCTGTTCGGGATGTTCGACGGCGACCTCACCCAGAAGGTCGCGTCGTCCGGCTACCCAGGCGGGATGACCTGGGGGATCGTCCTGCTGGCGGCGACCGCCGTCGTCAGCGTGCTCGCCTTCGCCCGGGCGAGGCGGCTGTACCAGCTCCGCTGACGTCAGTCCGCCCGCCCCCAGATGCCCAGCATGTCCTTGCCCGGGCGGAAGCCGTACGCCTCCGCCATGTGCGCCGCCTCCTTGAACCCTCGGGCCACGGCCGACGGCGTGTGCGCGTCGCTCCCGAACGTCACCGCCTGCCCGCCCTCCTCCCGCCACCAGCGCAGGATGGTCGAGTGCAGCGGCAGGCGCGTGTTGATCTCCAGAGCCCTGCCGGACTCCGCCGTCACCTGGAGCGCGTGCCGGAACTCCTCCTCGAACTCCAGCAGATCGAACGGCCCGGCCTGGTCGGTCGGCCAGTACCGGATCGGATAGTCGATGTGCGCGAGTACGGTGAACACCCCGCTCCGCTCCACCAGCCGGGGAATCTCCGCCAGGTAGTCACGCATGACCTCCGCCGCGGGCCGCCGCGCGAACTGCTCCGGAGGCTCGGCGAACCCGCCACCCCCGATCGGAAGGCAGTGCAGCGACCCGATCAGCCGATCGAACGACCCGGCCCGGAGCAGCTTCGCGATCTCCTCGGCGTGCCAGTGCGGCTCCCCCAGCTCCATACCGCTGAGAATCCGCAACTCCGGGAAGCGCTCCCGGCACTTCTCGACCGCCTCCAGGTAACCGGCCACGTCGAACCGCGGCGGCGTCAGCTCGCCATCCGGCGAGCACAAGGTCGCCAGATGCTCATCCGGTTGCAGCGCATCAGGATCGACCGTCCACACGGTGTGATCGACATGCTCCGTGAAGGCGATCGCAGGCAGGCCGAGTTCCACCGCCTTCTCGCAGGTGCGCTCCATGGAGCCCAGCGGCGCATCCCAGGACCACTCGCTGTGCACGTGACTGTCCCCGGGCAACATCACAAATCCCACCCCTCGCCGCTCGGAAGATCACCGCAAGCGTACTGAGCGGCCACGAGGGCGAGTTGCCGGGCGACGGCGTCCGTCGCCGCGGGCCTCTTCCTCGTCGGGCCGTAGCGGCATGGCGAACCTCATCCGCACGGACGGAAACTGCCGGAGGTCGCCAGCCCCAGCAGGACCAAGGGCGGGTCGGTGGGCGGGCGGGTGGGGTTAGAGGCGGTAGACGCGGCGGGCGTTGCCGGAGCCGACCATGTGGGCGATGCGGGCGGCGTCGGTCACGCTCCACTCGCCCTCGGTCACACGGTCCATCAACGCCTTCGCCAGGCCTCGGCGGTAATACAAGGCGCCCAGGTGGCAGGTCTCCGCTACGGCGTAGCAGTCTGAGCTGAACATCTGTTTGTGGAATGGGACCAGTTCCAGAAGTTCGCTCATCACCGTTGCGGATCCGGCTGCTGTATAAGTCATGGCCAGGCCCACGTCCACGTAGACGTGGGGGAAGACGTTCGCCAGATACGCGGCCTGGCGGTGGAACGGGTAGCAATGCAGGAGGATCACCGGCACGCCCATGGGCTGCAGCGCGCGGATGAACGACGTCATCTGGGTGGGATCGGCGCGGTGCAGGTCCAGGTCCGGGTCACCGTACCCGCAGTGGAACTGCACCGGCAGCCCCCGCTCCCGGGCCACGTCCACCGCCGTCCACAGCAGGTGGCGCAGCAGGATCGAGTCCGTAAGACGCCCCTTGGGGTCCGACAGGCGGCGGTTGGCGGCTGCGATCACTGAACCCCGGCTCGGTCTGGCAGGGTCGAAGTCCAGCCCGCACCGGTACGCGATGATCGACTTGAGGCCCACCGCGCGGGACGCCCGCGAGGAGAGCTCCTCCCCCAGGCTGTCCATGTAGTCGACGGCGACCGAGGCCAGCTCGGCCACGTCCTGCTCGATCTGCTCGATGCGGACGATCTCGTCGGCCGCCGCCCCGCCGTGCCGCCCCATCTCGGCGGCAGTCAGCAGCGAAGGCTCCTCCAAGCCGGTGTCGACGAGGAACGCCACGACGCCCGCCGCCTCCAGCAACCGCCTGTTCACCTCCCCCGCCCCGAGCTCCTCGCGCCGCGCCAGGTAGACGGCGGGCGCGACGTGCGGTTCGAGGTCGAGGACCGGCGCGCACCACCGGCGGATGGCGGCGCCGATCGGGGTGTCGAAGTGCGTGGTGCCGGGCGGCGCCGGCGCGGTGCCCTCGGTGATGGCCAGCTCGAACTGGGCCCTGGACAGGTCGTCTCGGCGCACCCCGTGGCAGTGGTGGTCGACGAGAGGCGCGAGCAGGGCGTCACGCAGCGCATCGGGAAGGTCTACGGGGAGCATGCGCCGACTCTAAGCGCTCGCTCCCCGCGATGCCCGCCCTTTGGCACCTTTAGGCTGGTCGGGTCAGCCTCAGCACGTTGGCGATGATCTTCGCGCCGGCGTCGCCCTCGGCCGTCAGGATCGACTCGGGGTGAAACTGCACGGCGTAGCGCCGGTTGGCGACGTCCTCGATCGCCATGACGTTCCCGTCCGGCGTGAAGGCCACCGGAGTGAACCCGACGACCCCCGCCTCCTTGGCGTGCACCGAGTGGTAGCGCGCCGCGGTGAACTCGGCGGGCAGCCCCTCCAGCAGCGCGCTGTCGAGCCGCTGCGCCACCTGCCCGCGCTTGCCGTGCTCGGGGTGTCCCAGCTCCAGGGTGCCACCCCCGTGCTCGACCAGCGCCTGCAGCCCAAGGCACACCCCGAACACCGGCAGGTTCCGCGCGTAGATCTCGTCGATGAGCGCCGCCATCCCGAAGTCGGACGGCCAGCCCGGCCCCGGCGACAGCACGACCAGATCCGGCGCGATGGAGTCGATCATCGTGTACGGAAAACCGTGCCTGAGCGTCGTGACGGTGGCGCCCTGCTGGCGGAAGTAGTCGGCGAGGGTGTTGACGAAGGAGTCCTCGTGGTCGACGAGCAGCACGGTCATGCCGAGCCCCGGCTGCTCCTTCTCGGCGGGAGCCGCCACGGCGGAAGGCGTGTTGACCGCGGCCAGCGCGCCCAGCAGGGCGCTGGCCTTGAGCTCGGTCTCCAGCTCCTCGGAGACCGGGTCGGAGTCGTACAGCAGCGTCGCCCCGGCCCGCACCGTGGCCACGCCGTCCTTGATCTGCGCCGTACGCAGGGTGAGCCCGGTGTTCATGGACCCGTCGAAGCCGATGAACCCGATGGCTCCGCCGTACCAGCGACGGGTGGTCGCCTCGTGGTCCTCGATGAACTGCATCGCCCACGTCTTGGGCGCGCCCGTGACGGTGACGGCCCACATGTGGGTGAGGAAGGCGTCGAGCGCGTCGAACCCGGGGAGCAGCCGTCCCTCGATGTGGTCGACGGTGTGGATCAGGCGCGAGTAGAGCTCGATCTGGCGGCGGCCGATGACCTTGACCGAGCCGGGGACGCAGACGCGCGACTTGTCGTTGCGGTCGACGTCGGTGCACATGGTCAGCTCGGACTCCTCCTTGGTGGAGGAGAGCAGCGTGCGGATGGCCTCGGCGTCCTCGACGGGGTTGTTGCCGCGGGCGATGGTGCCGGAGATAGGGCAGGTCTCGACGCGGTCGCCGGTGACCCTGACGTACATCTCGGGCGAGGCGCCGACGAGGTGCTCGCCGTCGCCGAGGCTGATGATGAACTCGTAGGGCGCCGGGTTGGTCAGGCGCAGGCTGCGGTAGAACCCGGACGGGTCGGTGCAGGCGGCGTGGAAGACCTGGCCGGGGACGACCTCGAACAGGTCGCCGCGCTTGAACTTCTCCTTGGCGGCCGCGACGACGGTCGCGTAGGTCCCCTTTTCGGGATTTGCGGGGATATTTCCAGGTATGACCTGCGGGGTCGACGAGCCGACGCGCGGCAGACCGCGGGTCGAAGCGCCGTCCACGGTGAACTCGTAGCGGATCTCCACGCTCGTCTCACGCTGCCGGTCGATCACCACGAGCCGGTCGGGCAGGTGCAGCACCAGGTCGCGCTGGTCGTCCGGGCGCACGAGCTCCTGCCGGATCGGCTCGAACTGGAAGGCCAGGTCGTAGCCGAACGACCCGTACAGCCCCAGGTTCGGGTCGTCGCCCTTGAACGCGGCGATGACCTCGCGGATCGCGGTGAACACCGTGGGACGGCGGCTGCGCATCTCCTCGGGGACGAGCTCCTCCGACGCCGCGACGTACACCTCGACGAAGGTGTCGGTCGGCTCGGAGACCGGCTTGCCCGCCGCCAGCAGGCAGGAGGCGATGGCGGGCAGCACGACGCGGCCGCGGTCGTTGAGCGCGGTCGCCGAGATCTTGCGCCCCCTGGCGACCAGTTCGATGCAGGGGTCGACGTAGCCGAACGCCCATCGGCTGTAGCGGCCCGGGTAGTCCATGCCCGACGAGAACGCGCCGCCGCGCCGTTCACCGAGCGCGGTCACGATCTCCTCGAGCGCCGCCTCCGGCACCTCGCGCACTTCTCGCTCGACGCCAACGCCCCCGGCGGTGGTATATCCGCTCGTCTCCACTGATGCTGCCCCTTGTCACCTGATGACCCCGGGGCGGAAACAGGAATGGCCGCCTTCCGGGGCGGCCTTCCGTCTGAGGAATGCGAATAACGCGCCGCCTAGAAGCGGCGCCACCACTGAAGCTGCAAGCGGATTCGCATGGCGCTCAGACTAGCACGGTCGGGACAAAGCCCGTAGCTTTCCTGATCATGGCCTGGCGTCCCCTCTCCGTGATCGTCGTCGTGCTCGTGCTCGTCCTGCTGGTGGTCAGCCCCATGTACGGCTACCACCGCGACGAGCTGTACTTCCGGCTGCTGGCCGACCATCCCGCCTGGGGGTACGTCGACCAGCCCCCGCTCACCCCCATGGTGGCCAGGGCCGCGATCGCGCTGTTCGGCGACACGCTGACCGCGATCCGGGTGCCCGCCGCGCTGATGGCGGCGGCGTTCACGGTGCTGGTCACGATGATCTGCAGGGAGCTGGGCGGCGGCAGGTACGCGCAGATCCTGGCCGCTGCCGGGACGGCCACGGGCGTGTTCACGCTGATCGCCGGGCACGTGCTGCTGACGCTCAGCGCCGACCTGCCGTTGTGGGCGGCGGCGATCCTGTTCGTCCTGCGCGCGCTGCTGCGCGGCGACGGCCGGTGGTGGCTGGCGGCCGGCGCGGTGATCGGGCTGGCCACCTACAACAAGCACCTGATCGCGCTGCTGGTCATCGGGCTGGCTGCGGGGCTGCTCGCGGCCGGGCCGCGGGCGGTGCTGCGCAGCCCGTGGCTGTGGGCGGGAGCGGCGCTCGCGGTGGCGCTCGCCGTACCCAACCTGGTCTATCAGGTCACCCACGACTGGCCGCAGCTGAAGATGGCGGCGGCGCTCAGCGAGAACAAGGGCGGCGAGTTCCGCATCCTGTTCGTCCCGATGCAGCTGGTGTTGTTCGGGCCGGTGGTGGCGGTGATCGCGTGGTTCGGGTTCCTGCGGATGTGGCGTGACCGGCGGGTGCGGGCGCTGGCCGTCGCCTATCCGGTGGCCGCGGCGCTCACGCTGATCAGCGGCGGGCGCTTCGACTACACGGCCGGGCTGCTGGCGATGTTGTTCGCGGCGGGGTGCGTGAGCGTGGCCGAGTCGTGGCAGCCGCGCACGGCCGCCGTGGCGCTGGGGATCAACGGGGTGATCGGCGCGCTGGTCGCGCTCCCCCTGCTCCCGGTCCAGGCCGTGGCCGCGACGCCGATCCCGCAGATGAACGAGGTGGTGCGCGAGTCGATCGGCTGGCCGAGCTTCGCCGAGCGCGTCTCGGCCGTGCTGAAGAAGGCTCCGCAGGGCTCGATCGTGCTCACCGGCAGTTACGGCGAGGCCGGCGCGCTCGACCTGGCCGGGCTGCCCGGCGTCTACAGCGGCCAGAACCAGCTCTTCGAGTACGGCCCGCCGCCCGAGACCGCCACGAGCGCCGTCGCTGTCAAACTTCCCAAGGCCGGACTGGAGAGATTTTTCACCTCCTGCACCGAGATGGCGAGGACCGACAACGGGCTCGACGTCGACAACGAGTTCCAGGACCTGCCCATCTTCGTCTGCACCGGGCTCAAGGGGTCGTGGCGGCAGATGTGGCCGCACTTCCAGCACTACGACTGATTTCCCGATTGACTCTTGCCAACTTACCTTTGTCGATTCACAGTTCGACTCATGTCAGTAAAGATCACCCCCCTCATCTGTCTCGTTGCCGTCTTAAGCCTCTTAGCCCCCTCGGGGGTCGCCCTGGCGGCCCCCGAACCCGGCAAGATTGACAAGGCCGTGCAGTCCAGCCTCGACACCCAGGACAAAGCCACCTTCTGGGTCAAGCTGAAGGGCCAGGCCAGCCTCGCCGCCGCGCGCAGCGCCACGACGAAGACGGAGAAGTCCAGGCAGGTCTACAAGGCCAAGACCGAGTTCGCCGCCACCTCGCAGGCCAACCTCCGCAAGCTGCTCACCTCGCAGAACGCCGAGTTCACCCCGTTCTGGCTGGTCAACGCCGTCAAGGTGACGGCGGACGCCAAGCTGGCCGCCGAGATCGCCCAGTTGCCGGAGGTCGAGGCCATCGACCCGGTCCGCACCGTCAAGGTGCCCGACCCGGTCAAGGGCAAGGTCGAGGCGCAGGTCAACGCGGTCGAGTGGAACATCGACCGGGTCGGCGCGCCGCGCGTGTGGAGCGAGCTCGGCACCCGCGGCGAGGGCATCGTCGTCGCGCACATCGACACCGGCGCCCAATTCGACCACCCCGAGCTGGCGGCCGCCTACCGCGGCAAGAACGCCGACGGCAGCGTGGACCACAACTACAACTGGTTCGACCCCGCCCACGTCTGCCCGAGTCCGGTGCCGTGTGACAACAACGGGCACGGCACCCACACCATGGGCACGATGGTGGGCGCCAACGGCATCGGCGTCGCCCCCGGCGCCAAGTGGATCGCCGCCAAGGGCTGCGAGGTCAACACCTGCACCGACGCCTCGCTGCTGGCCGCGGGCCAGTGGGTGGTGGCGCCCACCGACCTGAACGGCGCCAACCCGCGCCCCGACCTCGCCCCCGACATCGTGAGCAACTCCTGGGGCGGCGCCGGATACGACGACTGGTACAAGCCGACGGTCACGGCGTGGATCGCGGCGGGCATCTTCCCGGTCTTCGCCAACGGCAACGAGGGCCCGGCCTGCAACACCAGCAGCTCCCCCGGCCAGTACACGATGAGCTACAGCGTGGGCGGCTTCGACGTCAACAACGTCCTGTACAACCGCTCCAGCAAGGGCGCGGGCGAGGGCGGCGAGATCAAGCCGAACATCGCGGCCCCGGCTGTGAACGTTCGCTCCAGCGTGCCCGGCGGCGGCTACGACAGCTACACCGGCACCTCGATGGCCACCCCGCACGTGGCGGCGACCGTGGCGCTCATCTGGTCGGCCTCGCCGCGCCTGCAGGGCAACATCGACGCCACCAGGCCGCTGCTCGACACCACCGCGATCGACGTCAACGACACCAGTTGCGGCGGCACGGCGACTGACAACAACGTGTGGGGCGAGGGCAGGCTCGACGCCTTCGCCGCCGTCACGGCCTCGCCGCGCGAGGGCCTCGGCGAGCTCAGGGGTACGGTCACCGCTGGCGGAGCGCCGGTGGGCGGCGCCAGGATCGCGGTCACCGGCCCGCTCAGCCGCAGCGTGACCACGGCCCAGGACGGCACCTACACCCTGCCCCGCCTGCTGCCCGGCGACTACCAGGTCACCGCGGCCAAGTTCGGCTACGAGCAGGGCACGGCCACCGCGACGGTCGTGGCCGACCAGAGCGCGACCGCCGACGTCACCATGACCAAGCTCCCCTCCGGCGTGGTCTCCGGTACGGTCACCACAGCGGGAACCCCGGAGCCTGGCGCCACGGTCGAGGCGGTGGGCACGCAGGTCAGCGCGGTCACCGACGCCTCCGGCCGCTACCAGCTGACCCTGCCCAACGGCGACTACCAGCTCAAGGTCACCCCGCGCTCGCGCTGCTCGTCCGGCACCACCGTGCCGATCACGGTGTCCGGCGACCTGACCAAGGACGTGGAGCTGCCGCTGCGCGGCGACAACTTCGGCTACACCTGCAAGAGCGGGGCAGAGCCGTACGCAGCAGGCACCGAGAAGCTGGCGCTGACCGGCGACGACGAGGCCCTGCAGGTCACGCTGCCGTTCCAGATCCCGTTCTACGGCACGGGCCAGAACAAGGCGTGGATCAGCACCAACGGGTTCGTGACCTTCGCCACCGAGCGGGTCGTCACCGGCAGCAACGGCACCCTGCCCACCTCGGGCACGCCCAACAATGCGGTCTACCCCTACTGGGACGACCTCAAGGTGGACGCCGACTCCGGCGTCTACACCGCCGTGACCGGCACCTCTCCGCACCGCCAGTACGTGGTGGAGTGGCGCAACGTCACCTTCTACTCCGACGCCACGCAGCGGGTCTCCTTCTCCGCGCTGCTGGGCGAGGACGGCTCGATCGGCTACCGCTACAAGGACATCGAGAGCGAGCGCGACCAGGGCTCCAGCGCCACGATCGGCGTCGAGAACGCCAACGGCACCGACGCCCTGCAGTACTCGGCCAACGAGGCGGCCATCTCCAACGGCCAGAGCCTGACCATCACGGCCAGCCGCCACGGCCTGGTGACCGGTACGGTCACCGACGCCAACGACGGCAAGCCGCTGGCCGGGGCGAGCGTGAAGGTGGGCGACGCGGCCACCCTCACCACCGCCGAGGACGGCACGTTCTACGGGCAGGTGCTGGCAGGCGACTACACGGTGACGGTGTCGAAGGAGCACTACGGCACCTTCAGCAAGGACGTGACCATCGCGCCCGGCTCGGTGACCAGGATCGACACCGCGCTGATCACCGGCGCGGTGAGCGCGTCGGTGGGCGAGTTGGTCGTGGTCATGCCCGCGGGGGCCAGCAGGTCGCGGACGGTGGAGCTGACGAACCTCGGCTCGACCGCCACCTACACCGCGACGCCGGACTCCGCCTGGATCACGGTCGCCCCGACCAGCGGCGAGCTGGCCAAGGGCGCCAAGGCGACGCTGAAGGTCACCGTGTCCAGCGCGGGGCTGCAGCCGGGCAGCGTGCAGAACGGCAAGCTCGTCATCAAGTCGAACAGCGGGCGGCAGCCGGTGCTGGAGGTGAAGGTCAGCGTCGTGGTGCCCAGGCACCAGGTCGCCATCGACGTGGGCGCCACCAAGACGCTGGTCGACACCGACGGCGACGCTTGGACGACGGACAAGAAGTACACGGCGGGTGGGTACGGGTACGTGGCGACGTCCACGAACACGCACACCGCCACCAAGCCGATCACGGGCACGCCGGATCCGGCGCTGTTCAGGACGGCTCGGGAGAACATGCTGGAGTACCGGTTCGACGCGGTGCCGAACGGGACGTACACGGTGGAGCTCGGGTTCGCCGAGACCAGGAAGACGCAGATGGGGCGCAGGGTCTTCGACGTGCTCGTCGAGGGTCAGCTCGCCATTCCTGCGCTGGACCTGGCGTTGGAGGCGGGGCTTTACACGGCGGTTTCCCGGCAGTACACGGTGAAGGTCACCGACGGGCAGCTCAACGTACGGTTCGCCGAGCGTAAGGGCGACACGATCGTCAACGCCATCCGCATCTCGGAACGCCCCGACAAACCCTGACACCCAAGTGGCTCCCAGGGCCTGACCACCCTGGGAGCCACCCCTCCGAAGGGTGACCCTCCCTTGAGGGGGTGACCCTTCAGAGGGGTGTCCCTTAAGGGCTGGTTTTTGAGCCGTCCAGCGGGCTGAGGTCGGGGCGCTTGGCCACCACGCCATCCCCCGACGACGTGCCGTTGATCCGCCGCGCGATCCACGGCCGCAAATACGTGCGCGCCCACCGCAGGTCCTCGCGCCGCGCGTCCGTCCACGGCTGTGGCCGCATGGGCGGGTACGGCGAGCGCCAGTCCTCGGCGACCGGCACCCCCAGGGTCTCCGCCGCCGCCAGCGCCACCCGCCGGTGCCCGTCGGAGTTCAGGTGCAGCCGGTCCTCATCCCACGCGCGCCGGTCCCGCAGCACCCGCATCGGCCACAGGTCCACCAGCACGCACGAGTGCCGCCGCGCGATGTCGTGGATCAGCAGGTTGTAGACCTCGATCTTGCTGTGCGCGAGCCGCATGACCGGCACCCTGCGCAGGTCGAACCCGGTGAACAACATCACCCGGGCCCCACTCTCCGCCAGCGCCGCCACCCCCTCCTCCAGCTTCCCGGCCACGATCTCCGGCCCGGCGCTGGGCCGCAGGATGTCGTTGCCCCCGGCGCACAGCGACACCAGGTCGGCCCCCGCAGCGGCCGCCACCGGCACCTGCTCGGCCACGATCTCGGCGATGAGCTTGCCGCGGACCGCGAGGTTGGCGTACCGCAGTCCCGGCTGGTCAGCCTCGATGTGCTCGGCGAGGCGGTCGGCCCAGCCGCGGAAGCCCACGGCCGCGGGGTCTTCGAGTCCCTCGGTAAAACTGTCCCCCAGGGCGATGTACGAGGTGATTCGTCCCATGACCGGATAGTTTGCCATAACCAATCCGTTCCAGCGGAGCCCACGAAGTAGGGGGGATGCAGCACTCACCCGAGGAGTAATCATGCGAAAGACCCTCGCCGTCGGCTTCCTGGCCGCCTGCGCCACAGGCCTGGTCGCCACGAGCCTGGTCGCCACCCCAGCGAGCGCCCACAGGGACGACGGCCCCCGCGTCGTCGGCCTCACCGCCGACAACACCCTGGTCACCTTCTCCGCCGCCTCCCCAGGCTCCACCGCCAGGATCGGCAGGATCACCGGGCTCAAGGGCGACACCAAGGTCGTCGGCATCGACTTCCGCGTCCAGGACCGCTCGCTGTACGCCGTGGGCGACAAGGGCGGCGTCTACACCCTGAGCGGCCGGGCCAAGGCCACCAAGGTCTCCCAGCTCACCGTCGCCCTCCAGGGCACGAGCTTCGGCGTCGACTTCAACCCGGCGGCCAACCGGCTGCGCGTCATCAGCGACACCGGCCAGAACCTGCGCCACAACCTGGACGACGCCATGGGCGCGCCCGCCGCGGGCACGACGGCCACCGACGGCACGCTCACCAACCCGCCCGTCCCCCCGGCCACGACCGGGCTGACCGCGCTCGGCGTCACCGGCGCCGCCTACACCAACAACGACCTGAGCCCGGCGACGGCGACCACCCTGTTCGACGTCGACACCACCGCCGACCAGGTCTCCGTCCAGTCCCCCGCCAACGCGGGCACCCTGGCCCCCACCGGCAAGCTGGGCATCGACGCGGGCCCGGTGGCCGGTTTCGACATCTCCAGCAAGGTCCGCGGCGGCGTCACCGTCGCCAACACCGCCTACGCCGCACTGAACGGCCGGTTCTACTCGGTCGACGTCCTGACCGGCCAGGCTTCCCTCATTGGAACGTTCCGCGTCCCGGTGACGGACATAGCCGTCACGCTCGGCTGACTTCCGCCCCGGCAACCGCCCATGTTACTCATTGGTAGTGGCCTACCGCGTGCGCGTCCAACGTGATCTGCCGGTCCCCATGCCGGACGGCGTGACCCTGCTCGCCGACCGGTGGTACCCCGTGGGCGCCACGCGTCCCCCCGTCGTCCTCATCAGGTCCCCGTACGGCAGGCGAGGGGCGTTCGGCTTCGCGTTCGGCCGTTCCTTCGCCCGCCAGGGCTTCCAGGTGGTGATCCAGAGCTGCCGGGGCGGCTTCGGCTCCGGCGGCCTGCTCGACCCGCTCGGCGACGAGCACGACGACGGCCTGGCCACCGTCACCTGGCTGAAGGACCAGTCCTGGTACGGCGGAGCCTTCGCCATGCACGGCCCCTCCTACCTCGGCTACACCCAGTGGGCGATCGCCCCCTACGCGGGCCCCGACCTCAAGGCGATGGCGGTGCAGATCAGTGCCTCCCAGTTCCGCGACGCCGCCTACGTGGGCGGGGCGTTCGCGCTGGAGTCGAGCCTGAGCTGGACCACGCTCACGGCGGCGATGACCGGCAGGTTCGGCGCGGCGGCGGTGTTCACCGCGCCCCGGCACACCAGGCGCGCCGTGCTGACCTCGCGCCCGCTGGGCGAGCTCGACGTGGTCTCCGCCGGGCGGCCGCTGCCGTTCTTCCGCGACCTGCTGAACCACCACGCCGACCCGGCCGCGCCGTACTGGAACAGGAGGGACCACTCGGCGGTCGTCGGTGAGGTCGAGGCGCCGGTCAGCATGGTCGGCGGCTGGTACGACGTGTTCCTGCCGTGGCAGGTCAAGGACTATCTGGCGCTGCGCGCCGCCGGGCGCAGGCCGCAGCTCACGATCGGGCCGTGGTACCACGTCGACGTGCGGCACGGGCGCTACTCCACCGCGGACGCCCTGGCCTGGTTCCGCGCCCACCTCATGGGCGATCCGTCGGGGCTGCGCGCCGAGCCGGTACGCCTGTTCGTGACCGGCGCAGACGAGTGGCGCGACTACCCCGACTGGCCCGTGCCCGGGACGGGCGAGCAGCGCTGGTTCCTGCAGGACGGGCTCGGGCTCGGCACCGAGCGGCCGGGCGAGGGCGCGCCGGACACCTACCGCTACCACCCGGCTCACCCGACACCGGTGCTGGGCGGGCCCGTGCTGCTGGCCAACTCGCTGCCGCGCGACCAGCGCAGGCTGGAGGCGCGGCGCGACGTGCTGGTCTACAGCTCGGCCACGCTCCGCGAGGACACCGAGGTGATCGGTCCTGTGCGGGCGGAGGTGTTCGTCAGGTCCAGCACGCCGTACATCGATCTGGTGGTACGGCTGTGCGACGTGCATCCGGACGGGAGGTCGATGAACCTCGCCGAGGGCGTTCGCCGGGTCACGCCTTCGGATGGCGACGGGGTGCGCAAGGTCGAGGTGGAGCTGTGGCCGGTCGGGCACCGGTTCAGGCGGGGGCACCGGATCAGGGTGCAGCTGGCGGGCGGCGCCTACCCCACCATCGCCCGAAATTTCGGGACCGGTTCTCTACTGGCCTCGGACATGGTTCCCGCCGACGTCGAGGTGTTCCACACTGGGGAACATCCGTCGGCCATCGTCCTGCCCAGGAGACCGTCATGAACAGCGAGTTCGAGCTCCGCGGGGTCAACCACGTCGCGCTGGTCTGCTCCGACATGCGGCGCACGGTCGACTTCTACTCCGGCGTGCTGGGCATGCCGCTGATCAAGACCATCGAGCTGCCCCTGGGCTGGGGACAGCACTTCTTCTTCGACTGCGGCGGCGGCAACGCGCTGGCCTTCTTCTGGTTCCCCGACGCGCCCGAGGGCGTGCCCGGGGTGTCCGCGCCGAAGAACCTGCCCGACCGCGGCGAGCTGCTGTCGGCCGTGGGGTCGATGAACCACCTGGCCTTCGACGTGCCGCCGGAGAAGATCGAGGAGTACCGCGAGAAGCTCGTCGCCAAGGGCGTCGACGTCGGCGTGCTGCTCAACCACGACGACAGCGAGTTCGGCGTGGCGCCCGAGGTGCACGACGGGGTGTTCGTGCGCTCCATCTACTTCAAGGACCCCGACGGGGTGCTCATCGAGTTCGCCTGCTGGCTGCGCGAACTGGACCGCCCTGAGGACGTGCGGCACGAGCCGAAAACCGCGGCTGACCGGACGGTCTGACACCGTTCAACGAGATAACCAGACCGTTCGGCGATCGGTGACCTGACCGAAACTCTGGCGTCATTACAGTGCGGGCAATCACGCGAAGGAGGCCGTGGTGCCCGTCGACAAGCCACCCGCCAGGAGCGACCGCAGCCCGTGGAACTGGCTGCTGCTCCTGCCGATCGTCATCCCCCTGCTGCCGTTCCTGTTCAACGCCGTCGAGCCCCGCCTGTTCGGCTTCCCGCTGTTCTACTGGCTCCAGCTCGCCTTCATCCTGCTGGGCGTGGTCTGCACGACCATCGTGTACAGGATGACGCGATGAGCGAGCACATCGTCGAGATCACGGTCTTCACCGTACTGTTCCTCGTGGTCAGCGGCATGGGCTTCGTCGCCGCCCGCTGGCGCCGTCCGGAGAACCTCGCCTCGCTGAACGAGTGGGGGCTCGGCGGGCGCAACTTCGGCTCGTGGGTCACCTGGTTCCTGGTGGGCGGCGACCTCTACACCGCCTACACCTTCGTCGCGGTGCCCGCCCTCCTGTTCGGCGCCGGGGCCATGGGCTTCTTCGCCGTGCCGTACACCGTGATCATCTATCCGATGGTCTTCCTCGTGCTGATCAGGCTCTGGTCGGTCTCGCACGTGCACAGCCTGGTCACCCCGGCCGACTTCGTCCGGGTGCGGTTCGGCTCGCCGACGCTGGCGCTGCTGGTGGCGATCACCGGGATCGTGGCGACCATGCCGTACATCGCGCTGCAGCTCGTCGGCATCGAGGCCGTGCTGAAGACGATGGGCATCGCGGGCAGCGGGTTCCTCAGCGACCTGCCGCTCATCATCGCCTTCGTGATCCTGGCGGCCTACACCTACCAGTCGGGGCTGCGGGCTCCGGCGCTGATCGCGTTCGTCAAGGACATCCTCATCTACGTGGTGATCGTCGTCGCGATCATCTACATCCCGGCCAAGCTGGGCGGGTGGGAGGCGATCTTCGGGGCGGCCGAAAAGAAGTTCGCGGCCAGCCCCAACCCGGCCGACGGCATCACGCTGAACGCCAACAACCAGCTGCAGTACATCACGCTGGCCTTCGGCTCGGCGCTGGCGCTGTTCCTCTACCCGCACAGCATCACCGGCGTCCTGGCCTCCAAGAACCGCAACGTGATCAAGCGGAACATGTCGGCGCTGCCCGCCTACAGCCTGCTGCTCGGCCTGATCGCGCTGCTCGGGTACATGGCGATCGCCGCCGGGGTCAAGCCGATCGGCACCGACAACAACACGGTCGTGCCGAACCTGTTCGACGCGATGTTCCCCGACTGGTTCGCGGGCGTGGCGTTCGCCGCGGTCGGCATCGGCGCGCTGGTGCCGGCGGCGATCATGTCGATCGCGGCGGCGAACCTGTTCACCAGGAACATCTACCGCGAGTACTTCAGGCCGAACGCGACCGACGCCCAGGAGGCGAGCGTCAGCAAGATCACCTCGCTGGTCGTCAAGGTCGGCGCGGTGCTCTTCATCCTGGTCATCGACCCGCAGTTCTCCATCGACCTGCAGCTCATCGGCGGCGTCATCATCCTGCAGACGCTGCCGTCGGTGGCCATCGGGCTCTACACCCGCTGGTTCCACCGGGGCGGGCTCATCGCCGGGTGGGTCGCGGGCATGGGCGCGGGCCTGGTCCTGCTCTACAACGTTGAGAACGTGGCCACCAAGCACGCCCACTTCGGCGGCTCGGCCTTCCAGCTCTCCAAGCTGGGTTTCGACACCAAGATGACGATCTACGCGGGGTTCCTCGCGCTGCTCGCCAACCTCGTGGTCGCCGTGCTCGGCACGTGGATCGCCAGGGCGCTCAAGGCTCCTGACGGGGTCGACGGCACCCAGCCCGACCAGTACACGGCCGACGAGGGCGACCCCAGGATCAAGGACCTCGACCTGTCGGGTTCCACATAATGAGACATTGGTCTGCATTTAGGCCAAACCGTAATCCCATAGGTCTATGGATTAAAACCCCTAGAACAATAGTCTCCCTCCACTGGTGACACACCGAGGGGCCGGTCGCCGACCGGCCCCTTTCCATCTTTCGGAGGGTCAATGACCGCCGGCGAAAAGAGGAGCGATCGCAGCCCCTGGAACTGGCTGCTGATCGTTCCGATCGTCCTGCCCCTGTGCACGTTCCTGTTCAACGCCGACGGGCCGCGGCTGTTCGGGTTCCCGCTGTTCTACTGGCTCCAGCTCGCCTTCATCCTCGTCGGTGTGGCCTGCACGACGATCGTTTACAGGATGACCAAATGAGCACTGAGCTGATCGTCTTCGTGCTGCTGTTCGCGATCGTGAGCGGCATGGGCTTTGTCGCCGCCAGGTGGCGTCGCCCCGACAACATCGAGTCCCTCAACGAGTGGGGTCTGGGCGGACGCAACTTCGGCTCCTGGATCACCTGGTTCCTGGTCGGCGGCGACCTGTACACCGCCTACACCTTCGTGGCCGTGCCCGCCCTGGTCTTCGCGCAGGGCGCCATGGGCTTCTACGCCGTGCCGTACACCGTGGTCATCTACCCGATGGTCTTCCTCATCCTGACCAGGATGTGGTCGATCTCCCACGTGCACGGGTTCGTCACCCCTGCCGACTTCGTCCGCGCCCGCTTCGGCTCGCCGACGCTGGCGCTGCTCATCGCCATCACCGGGCTGATCGCCACGATGCCGTACATCGCACTGCAGCTCGTCGGCATCGAGGCCGTCCTGCAGTCGATGGGCGTGACCGGGCACTGGCCGATCATCGTGGCGTTCGCCATCCTGGCGGCCTACACCTACCAGTCGGGCCTGCGCGCTCCGGCGCTGATCGCGTTCGTCAAGGACGCGCTGATCTACATCGTGATCCTCGTCGCGGTGATCTACATCCCGATCAAGCTCGGCGGCTGGGGCCACATCTTCGACGCCGCGCAGGAGAAGTTCACCAAGGCGGGCGCGGGCGGCGTGCTGCTCAACCCGAACAACCAGCTCCAGTACATCTCGCTGGCCTTCGGCTCTGCGCTGGCGCTGTTCCTCTACCCGCACTCCCTGACCGGCGTGCTGGCCTCGAAGAACCGCAACGTGATCAAGCGCAATATGTCGGCGCTGCCCGCCTACAGCCTGGTCCTGGGCCTGATCGCGCTGCTCGGCTACATGGCCATCGCCGCCGGCACCAAGCCCACGATGGGTGCGAACGGCAAGCCGATCGGCAACACGATCATCCCGAACCTGTTCGACCAGCTCTTCCCCGACTGGTTCGCCGGGGTGGCGTTCGCCGCCATCGGGATCGGCGCGCTGGTGCCCGCCGCGATCATGTCGATCGCCGCGGCGAACCTGTTCACGCGCAACGTCTACAAGGAGTACATCAACAAGAACGCCACCGACAAGCAGGAGGCCACGGTCTCCAAGCTGACCTCGCTGGTGGTCAAGGTCGGCGCCGTGCTCTGCATCCTGCTGCTCGACCCGCAGTTCTCCATCGACCTGCAGCTCATCGGCGGCGTCATCATCCTGCAGACGCTCCCGGCGGTGGCGCTGGGCCTGTACACCCGGTGGTTCCACAAGAACGGCCTCATCGCGGGCTGGGTGGCCGGTCTGGGCTCGGGCCTGTGGATGCTCTACCTGATCCCGAACCCGGCCACCGGCAAGCTGCACTTCGGCGGCTCGGCGTTCGCGCTGAAGAACCTGGGCTTCGACACCAAGATGACCATCTACGCGGGCATCCTGGCGATCGCGGTCAACCTGGTGGTGGCCGTGCTCGGCACCTTCCTGTTCAAGGCGCTGAAGGTGGCCGACGGCGTCGACGCCACCAGGCGCGACGAGTACTTCGCCGACGAGGGCGACCCGAAGGTCAAGGAGCTGGCCGTTCACTAGCCAGCCATAAGGGGGTACGGCTCTCGCCGTACCCCCTTTCATTCGTATCCGGGGTGGGCCACGTCGAGCTTGGCCCGCACCGAGGCGCGCAGCAGCTCCATCAGCCGCGAGTCGTCCAGGCCGTCCCTGATCGCGGCCGCCAGCTCGGCGTCGTCGGTCACGCCCAGCTCGGCCAGCCGTTCCGCGTGCGCCGCCTCCTGAGCGGGGCCGAGCTCGATCTCCCTGGCGACCATGCCGAGCACGTTGACCGCCACGCGGGTGTGGAAGCGGACCCTGCCCTCGACCGCGGGCATGACGTCCGACTCCAGAAAGTCCCTGACCGCCGTGACCAGTTCGGCGGCGGACGGCACGTCGTGAAGCGTCATAAGGAACCCCTTACCCGTTGACCCGGCAACGATTTTCGGTTGAGATCCTGTCATGACCTTCGCCGTCCCCGACAGCGTCCGGCCCGTCCGCGACGCCGTCCACGCCTTCCTCACCGAGCGCGTCGAACCCCTGGAGCCGATGCTCCACGAACGGCCGGAAGCGCTGCGCGAGCTGCAGGAGCAGGCGAAGAAGGAAGGCCTGTGGGCGCTCGGCCACCCGCGCGAGCTGGGCGGCGGCGGGCTCGGCTTCCTCGACTACGTCTACGTGAACGAGGTGCAGGGTCGCAGCGAGTACGGCCAGCTCGCCCTCGGCACGTTCACCCTGCAGGACTCGCTCATGCTGCACGAGCACGCCAGCCAGGAGCAGCGCGAGCGGTACCTGGAGCCGCTGGTGCGCGGCGACATCTGGCCCAGCTTCGCCATGACCGAGCCCACGGTGTCCAGCAGCGACCCCACCCAGCTGCGCACCGCGGCCGTCCTCGACGGCGACGAATGGGTCATCAACGGCCACAAGTGGTTCACCACCGGTGCCTCCCACGCCGCCTACACCACCGTGATGTGCCGGACGGAGGACTCCAGCACCCCTCCGCACCTGGCCTTCTCCATGATCCTCGTGCCCACGGACACCCCCGGGTACCGGATCGTCCGCGAGACCCCGGTGCTCGGCCTGTCCGGCGCGCACTGCGAGGTGCGTTACGAGGACGTGCGGGTGCCCGCATCCAACCTGCTCGGCCCGCGCGGCCAGGGTTTCGTCATCGCCCAGAAACGCCTCGGGCCCGGCCGGATCTTCCACTGCATGCGCTGGCTCGGCCAGGCGCAGCGCGCCTTCGACCTGATGTGCGCCCGCCTGCACACCCGCACCGCCTTCGGCGAGCCGCTCGCCAAGAAGCAGCTCATGCGGCAGCACGTCTTCGACTCCTACGCCGAGATCCAGGCGGCCCGCCTGCTGACCCTGCAGGCGGCGCACGCGGTCGACGCGGGGTCGGACGCGCGGGTGGAGATCGGCGCGATCAAGGTCGTGGGGGCGCGCATGCTGCACAACGTGATCGACCGGGCCATCCAGGTGTACGGCGCGGCCGGGCTGACGCCGGACACGCCGCTGGAGCGGATGTACCGGCACGCCAGGACGGGGCGCATCTACGACGGGCCGGACGAGGTGCACATCGACTCCGTGGGCCGCCGCGTGCTCGGCGCCTACGCGTCGGGCGGCACCTGGGACTTCGCAGGGTGAGCGGACCCTTGGACGCGGCCGGGTCCGCACTCGGCGAGGCGATCTTTGCCGCTTTCGGCCCTGGAGCCGAGGTGACCTTCTCGGCGAAGCTGCCCGGCGGGGCGTCGCGGGAGACGTGGGCGCTGGACGTCGCCGTCGAAGGGGTCAAGCACGAGCTGATCCTGCGCCTCGACACCCCGGGTGCGAACCTCGACGCCGGGGGCTCGCTGGCGGCCGAGGCCCGGCTCATGCGGGCCGCCGCCGAGGCGGGGGTACCGGTGCCGCGCATCGTCGCGTCGGCTCAGCCGTACATCCTCATGGAGCGAGTCGGCGGGGAGACGATCCCGCGCAGGATCCTGCGCGACGACGCCTACGCCCAGGCCAGGCCGCTGCTGGCCGGGCAGTGCGGGGAGGCGCTGGCCGCCGTCCACCGCATGCCGCTGGAGTCCGTCGACGGCGTCAGGGAGGACCCGCTGCTCCAGTGGCGCGACGTGCTCGACCTCACCGAGCAGCCGCACCCCGTCTTCGAGCTGGCCTTCAGGCGGCTCGAAGCCACCAGGCCGGACAGCGCCAGGACCACCGTGGTGCACGGCGACTTCCGCAACGGCAACCTCATCGTCGGGCCTGAGGGCATCAGGGCGGTGCTCGACTGGGAGCTCACCCACCTGGGCGACCCGATCGAGGACCTGGGCTGGCTGTGCGTCAAGGCGTGGCGGTTCGGCGCCGCTCCCCCGGTGGGCGGGTTCGGCGGGTACGACGACCTCGTCGAGGCCTACGAGAAGGCGAGCGGCCACCCGGTGGACCGGGGGGCGCTGCGCTGGTGGGAGACGTTCGGCGTGCTCAAGTGGGGGATCATCTGCGTCATGCAGACCCTGCGCCACCTGCGCGGCGGCGCCAGGTCCGTGGAACTGGCCGCCATCGGCCGCCGCGTCTGCGAGACGGAGTGGGACCTCCTGGAGCTGCTCAGCGCTCCTTCTTCCGCTTCCCCATAGCGCTGCCCACGGCGACGCCGATGCACACGCCGATCGCGACCCCCGCCGCCCCCATCGTCTGGGAGAAGACCACCCCGAAGACCGCCGTGAAGAGGACGGTGTAAACCAGCTGCTGCCGCGTGTTCGTCATGCCACGAGTGTGTCGTCCGGCGCGGGTACGGGCGTAGATGCCGCAGTCACCGGTGCCGCATGACAGGTGTCATGGCGAACGCCGCCACGATCACGTCGACCAGCCCCTCCACGACCTCGGCCCGGTCCACCTCCGGGTGCTCCAGCCACCAGTCGCCGGTGGCCTGCACCATGCCGACGAAGGCGTGCCCGAGCACCTGGGCGCGCACCGGCTCCGCCACCACGCCCTCCGCGGCCAGCACCGCGCCCAGCTCCTCGCCCAGGCCGCGCACCAGGGCCGTCATGTGGGAGCGGGTCCTGGTGTCCTCGCCGCTGGCCCGGTGGAACAGGAACCGGTACAGGTTGCGGTTGGCGGTGATCAGGTCGAGGTAGACCGCGATCGTCATGGCGGCGCGCCCGCGCAGGTCGCCCCGCACCCCGGCGAACTGCGGCCGGAGCTGCGCGATCACCGTGCGCACGTGTCGGTCGGCCAGCGCCTGGTAGAGGCCGCTCTTGTCGCCGAAGTGGCGGTAGAGGATGGGCTTGGTGATGCCCGCCTCGGCGGCGATCACCGCCATCGACACCTCGGGGCCCTCGCGCAGGATCACGCGGTCGGCCGCGTCCAGCAACGCCCTGCGCCGATCAGGATCCCGTCCGCTCACCACGCAAGGATAGCCATCGGTGCGGGAACAGGGCCGACAGCACCAGGACGCCGCCGACCAGCACGTAGAGCCCCGTCACGCCGGCCAGCGTGCCCGGGGGCTCACCGGCCAGCGTCTCCTGCTCGATGGGCGGCAGCCGTACGGCGAAGCGCAGCACGGACTCCAGCTCCGCCGGGAACAGCACGCCCGCGATGGCCAGCGGAAGCCCGCAGACCAGAGCCGCCAGCGGCGACAACCCCGGCCAGGCCACCAGGGCTGCCGCGACGGCGGCGACGGCGGCCAGGCATGCCAGCCCGGCCACGCTGGACCCGAACGTGCTGTAGGCCACGCGCAACTGCCTGGCGCCGAGGTCGGTGAGGTAGTAGAGCAGCGGCAGGGCGACCAGGCCGACCGCCGCCGCGACGAGATGTCTCACCGCCCCATGATCCCCCGCGCGCCCCTGCCACGCAGGGGTTAGCGTCAAGCCATGACGATCACAGGCAGCAGCGGAACGGGTCCCGGCGACATCGCGCCGGACGGGTCGCCGGTGGAGTACTACGCCGTCCTGGGGCCCGATCGGGAACCGGAGATCATCAGCGAGGTCGTGCCGGTGGCCGGTTCGATCCTGGAGCTCGGATCCGGGACGGGGCGGGTCACCCATCCCCTCGTCGAGCTGGGGTTCGAGGTGGTCGCGGTGGACGAGTCCGCCGCGATGCTCGCGCACGTGAGCGGCGCGGAGACGGTGTGCGCGTCGGTGCAGGAGCTGTCCCTCGGACGGCGGTTCGACGCTGTCCTGCTCGCCTCCTACCTGGTCAACACGCCGGACGACACGCTGCGTCAGGACTTCCTTCAGGCCTGCGCCCGGCACGTCAAGGCGGACGGGAGCGTGCTCATCCAGTGGCAGCCCGCCGAGGCCCACGACGCCTGGGCGCCGGGGCTCAGCGGGCGGGCCGGGATCACGATGGCGGCGGTCGAGGAGGTCTCACCCGGGCTCTTCGCGGCCACCATGCGCTACGAGCACGAGGGCCGGGTGTGGACGCAGTCGTTCCGGTCGCGCCGGATGACCGACGACGTGCTGGAGGACGAGCTGGCGCAGGCCGGGCTCTCCTTCGACCGGTTCCTGACCGCCGACCACACCTGGGTCCTGGCGGTCCCTCAGTAACTCAGCCCGTGGCCGAAGGGGTAGAGCGGGTTCTCCGAGTCGCGCGGCACGTCGGAGCGCGAGGCTTCCACGGCCGCCATCGAGCGGGGCAGCTCGAAGGGCAGCCGCCCCCTGGGCTCGGCGCGGCCGAAGACGACGTCGAGAAACGCCGTGTCGGAGGCGCCGTAGTTGGCCAGGACCGCGACGGCGTGCTCGGCGAGCTCCGGGAACACCGCGGGGCGCTCCAGGTACACGTCGAGGATCGCGGACGGCAGCCGGGTGAGCCTGGCGATCTCCTCATCGGGGAACGCCAGGCTGCCCGAGTGGAAGAACGCCTCGAAACCCCCCTCGCGGGGCTCATAAGGGGCCGACAGCCGGACGATCGAGAAGTCCGCCTCCTCCGGCGTCCCCACGACCTTCCCGTACGCACCAGCCACCGCGGGGTCCACGCCCTCCACGTAAAGGCTGAGCCCCTCCACCAGCGGCAGCGGCCCGTTCTTGAGCAGCGTCACCGACGCCCGCTGCGCCTCCAGCCCCGCCCGCACGAACGCGGCCCGCCCGACGACCTCCTCGGCCCGCGCGGGGTCCACGAACGGGTCGTCGAAGAGCCCGAGCGTGAACTTCTCGCGCAGCAACCGCCGTACGGACTCGTCGATGCGCGACTCGGCCACCCGGCCGCTGCGCACCAGCTCCACGATCAGCGACGGGCACGCCTCGCCGCCGAACTGGTCCACCCCCGCCTCCAGCGCCTTCAGCGCCCGCTCGACGGGCGTCAGGTGCTCCACGCCCCAGGCGCGGGCGGGCATCGGCTGGCCCATGATCTCGGCGTCGGTGAGCAGCCCCCAGTCGGTGCAGACGATGCCGTCGAAGCCGTACCTCTCGCGCAGCAACCCGGTGATGACGCCCTTGTTGAACCCGAACCCGACCTCCTCGTACTGCGTCCCGACCGGCATGCCGTAATAAGGCATGATCTGCGACGTACCGGCCTCGAAGGCGGCCTCGAACGGCCGCAGGTGGTAGTCGAAGTTGTCGCCCGGGTAGACCTGCTCGCGCCCGTAGGCGAAGTGCGGGTCCTCGCCGTCCTTCTGCGGCCCGCCGCCGGGGAAGTGCTTGGTCATGCAGGCGACGCTGTCCTTGCCGAGCTCCCCGCCCTGGAACCCCCTGATGTAGGCCTTCACCAGGCGCGAGGTCAGCTCCGCGTCCTCGCCGAAGGTGGCGTTGACGCGCGCCCAGCGCGGCTCGGTGGCCAGGTCGATCTGCGGGTGCAGGGCCACCCTGATGCCGACGGCGAGGTACTCCTGCCGCGCGACGTCGGCGAACGCCTCGACGAGCGCCTCGTCGCCGATCGCGGCCAGCCCGGTGGACTCCGGCCACTGGGAGAACGACCCGGCCATGATGGCGGCGCCCGGATTGTTGGAGAAGGAGTTGCGCGGGTCGGTCGACAGGGTGACGGGGATGCCGAGCCGCGTGGCGGCCGCCCGCTCCTGCAGCCGGTTGTGCCACTCGGCCATCTCCCGGGGGCTCGCGCTGCCCAGCACGTTGAAGTGGTTCATCGACCGCTCGTCGATCATGTCCACCGGATCGCCGACCATGACCATGGTCTGGAACATCAGTCCGGCCTTCTCCTCGAGCGTCATCCTGCCGAGGAGCTCTTCAACACGCTGCTGCATCATGCTTATACGTATAAGCCATCCCGGCCGAGCTTGGCAAGAACAATGTTCCAGTACGCTGACGCGGTGAGCATGACAGGCGCAGACTTCCTGCGAACCATCGCCGTGTCGCCCTCCCCGCACCTGGCCCACCTCGGGCTGCGCATCACCGCGGTCGAGCCCGGCCGGGTGGAGCTGGACTGGGAGCCCGGCGAGGCGCTCACCAACCGCTCCGGCGTCGTGCACGGCGGCTACATCGCCACCGCGCTCGACGACGCGTGCGGGATGACCTGCGGCAGCGCAGCCGAGGAGCCCACGCTGCACCTGACGACCAACCTCAACGTCGACTACCTGCGGCCCGTGCAGGCCGGGCGCCGCTACACCGTCGCCGGTACGGTCACCCATCGCGGCAGGTCGCGCATCCTCGCGCACGCCACGGTCACCGACGAGGAGGGCCGGCTGTGCGCGCAGGCGAACGCCAGCCTGGCGCCCAACCTCAACGGCAGGAGCCGAACACCTCTGTCGTGAGCATGGCCACGTCGGTGAGCAGTCCGGGGCGGGCCTTGCCGTACCTGACCGAGATGCCGGTCTGCTTCATGTCCGGGTCGAGGATGGCGGCCTTGTGCTCGGGGCTGTTCATCCACCAGCGGACGGCTGCGCGCGGCGTGGCGGTGCCGTCCCAGCCCGAGTAGACGTTCTCCTTGACCTGCCACGTTCCGGACGGGCAGTAGCCCGCGGACCTGACGCGGACGCCGACGTCGGAGTGGGTGACCGGGTTGATGTGCCACTGCTTGTTCTTCGGGTCCTCCGGGCGGTCGATCCACCACTTGATCCGCCTGGCCGCCTGCACGTGCTCGTCTGCGGCCTTGTAGAGCCGGAAGCTGTCCTCCAGGGGCGCGAAGCCCGCCCTGGCCCGCTCGGCGTTGACCAGGCAGCGGATGGCGTTGGACGCGAAGGCCTCCATGAGGGTGATCGCGGCCTTGCGCTGGCCCTCGGTGAGCTCGGGTTTGTGCTTCTTGAACCAGGGTTCCGTGCGTACGGGATCGTCGGCGAAGGCGCAGTCGGCCCGTTGCGCGTGGGCGGGTACGGCGGTGGCGCTCAGCCCTGCGGCGAGCAGCGCCGCGACCAGGAAAGCTCTCATGCTCCGACTCTGCGTTCCACCGGACGCACTCACATGAGTAGGCCGTACTCAAAAAAGAGGGTGGTCGCCGCTACGCTGTGCGACTGTGAAAGCGCTCGATCGGTTGCGTGGCACGACACCGCAGAAACCGCACGATGCCAGGGCCATCGCCGCGCTGGCCGCCAATCCCGGCTGCGCTCGGCGGGCGCTCATGGACGGGGCCGGAGTGGACAAGGAGGCCGCCGCCCGCCACCTGGGGTTTCCCGCGCCGTTCGGGCAGTCGCCGTTCGCGATCACGCGCGGCAACCTGTTCGAGGCGCTGGTCAAGGCGGACGGCTACGCCGAGCTGCTGCGGCTGCTCGACGTGGCGGCCGACGGGGTCGAGCGGGAGGATGTGGCCGACACCGGGGCGCATCTGCGGCACTCGCGCACGCGGGAGCTCTTCGACCTGGCTGCGCGCGGGGGTGGGGACGCGCTCTACGACCATCCGCTGCTGAGCCTGCGCATCGCGGGGCACACCGCCTACCTGGAGCCTGACGTGGTGGCGCTGCGGCTCGACGGGCGGTTCCACATCGTGGAGATCAAGTCGTTCGCGGTCATCGACGGTCAGGCCGACCCCACGGCGGTGGCGGCCGCCGCCCGGCAGGCGGCGGTGTACGTGCTGGCGCTGCGCACGCTGCTGGAGGAGCTGGGGCACGACCCGCTCACGGTGGCGCACGACGTGGTGCTGGTGTGCCCGGAGAACTTCGCGAACCGGCCGGTGGCGACGCTGGTCGACGTGCGTCGCCAGCTCGCGGTGCTGAAACGGCAGCTCACCAGGATGACGTCACTGGACAGGCTGCTGGCCGCGCTGCCGGAAGGGCTGTCGTTCGACCTGGTGCCGGGTGAGGACGGCGCGCCGACCAGGCCGCCGGGCGAGCTCGCCGAGGCGCTCGGGCAGGTGGAGGCGCGTTACGCGCCCGACTGCCTGTCGACGTGCGACCTGTGCTTCTTCTGCCGCGACGAGGCGCGCGGGCAGGGCGCCTGCGACCAGCTCGGGCGGCAGGTGCGTGACGAGCTGGGCGGGGTGGCCTCGGTCGCCGAGGCGCTCGCGCTGGCCGACGGGGCGGCCGATCCCGCGCCCGGCCAGGAGGAGATCGCCCGCCTGCTGCGCGACGCGGCCCGCTTGCGGGCGGAGTGCCTGGCATGAGCGTGCTGACCTCCCTCGCCCGGTTGCGTGCCGTACAGGAGGGGATCGCCCAGCCCGTCACGACGGTCAGGCACTGCCACGTGGCCGAGCGGCCGATGGTGTTCATCCCGCTCAAGCTGTCAGGCGAGGCGGCTGCGCCGCTGGCCGCGATGCTGGGCGACGACCGCGACCACCCGCACCTGCTGGTCGTGGCGCAGCCGCGCAACCGCGACCTGCGTTTCGCCTTCACCGCCGAGCTGGCGGGCGTGCTGCTCCCCTACGTCCAGAGCTTCATCGGCGACACCGAGACGGTCGAGCGCAAGAACGCCGACCCCTACGAGCGGGCGCTCGACGCGCCGCAGCTGCTGGTGCCCAACCGCACGGGGGTGGCCTTCACCCAACTGCTCGGCCGTTCGACCAGGTTCCGGCGCGCCGACGGCCCCTACCCGGTCGATCCGTCGGTGCCGGTGCTGGGGCGGTGGCTCACCTACTTCGCCGACAAGGCCGCCTATCCGGGCTCCTCGCTGATGCTCGCGGCGACGGCCGAGCTCGCCGCGCACTGGGCGAGCGGGCAGTCGAGCCTGGAGGACGCCAACCTGGCCGCGCTGGTCGGCTGGATCACCAGCGGGCCCACTCCGGAGGCCGAGGACCCGTCGGTGTGGCCGCCCGCCGGGCCGGTCACCGATCCGGGGTTCGACGCCGACGTGCTGGCGCCCGCGATCGACCGCGGCGACCCTGAGCGGCTCGCCGCGGTGCTCCGTACCCAGCTCGAACCGACCTGGGAGCTGATGTGGCGCGCGGCCGACCTGCTGCGCGCCCTGCCCGCAGGGGCGAGCGTGGAGCGGCGGTGGGAGCACGACCGGGCCTCCTACAGCGCGATGACCGAGGACGGGCCGCCGCAGCCCCGGCGCGACGGCGCGGTGGGCGCGGCGTCCAGGCTGACCCGCATGGAGCGCGCGCAGGCCTCCTACGACGTGCAGCGCGCCTACGACGACCCGCTCGTCATGGCCGAATACCGGCTGACCGGCGAAGCCTTCGCCGGGACCGTCGTGGAGACCGACCCCGAGCACGCCGAGGGCGAGGGCCGCTCGCGCAAGCTGCGCCCGCTGGTGGTGGTCAAGTCCGACGATCCGGTACGGCTGGCGCCGGGCACGTCGCTCGGCACGCCGCAGCGGCGCGGTCAGGGCGCTGAGCTGGTCTCGGCAGAAGACGGGCTGATCACCTTGAAGATCACCAAGGGCATGGGGCGCGGGAAGACCCCGGTCGAGGGCGCGGTGCCCGAGGTGGGCGAGCGGGTCTGCTACACCTCGCTCACCGACGACTTCCAGGGCGCGCCCGCGCTGCCCGAGCGCGAGGCCACCCCGTGGACGCACGGCGGGCCGCCGGAGGAATACGTGCCGCGTGACGAGGACGCCGTGGAGGAGTGGTCGTGACGCCGGAAGAGGTCATCCAGAACGTGCTGGCCGACCTGCCGCGCAACCGCGGCGTCGTGGTCGACTCGCCGCCGGGCGCGGGCAAGTCCACGCTGGTCGTGCGGGCCGCCGCCCACCTGGCGGCGACCGGCGAGCCGCTGATGATCGTGGCGCAGACCAACGAGCAGGTCGACGACCTGGTGGTACGGCTGGCCGACAGGCACCCCGACCTGACCGTCGGGCGGCTGTCAGCGGGCGGGTACGTGCCGCCGCTGCGCCTGCTGGAGCTGCCCAGCGTCACGGTCGGCACGAGGGTGCAGGATCTGGGCGATCCGGCCATCGTGATCGCCACGTCGGACAAATGGGCGTGGATCGCCGACCGGGTGTGGCCGTGGGCGATCGTGGACGAGGCCTACCAGATGCGTTCGGACAAGCTGCTGCGGATCGCCGGGCTGTTCGAGCGGGCGCTGTTCGTGGGCGATCCCGGCCAGCTCGACCCGTTCTCCGTCGTGGACGGCGACCGCTGGTCGGGGCTGTCGTGGGACCCGCTGCAGAGCGCGGTCTCCGTGCTGCTGCGGCACAACCCCGACCTGCCCGTGCACCGGCTGCCCGTCTCCTGGCGGCTGCCCGCCTCGGCCGCGCCCGTAGTCTCGCGCGCCTTCTACCCGTTCACCGGCTTCACCTCGGGCACCACCTCCGATCAGCGTTCCCTGGTCCTCGGTCCCGGTGGTGAAGGGCCGCTCGACCTCGTGCTCGACGAGGCGGCCAGGTCGGGGTGGGGGCTGCTCGAACTACCGAGCAAGCACACCGTGCGCACCGACGCGCAAGCCGTACAGGCTGTCGCCGACCTGGCCACCCAGCTCGTACGGCGGGGCGGCACGGCCCGCTCCGAGCAGGGCGAGCAGCCGGTCACCGCCGAGCGCATCGCGGTCGGGGCGGCGCACCGCGACCAGGTGGCCGCGATCAAGCAGGCGGGCCTGCCAGAAGGGGTCACCGTCGACACCGCCAACCGGCTGCAGGGCCGCGAGTACGACGTGACGATCGTGCTGCACCCCCTGTCGGGGCGGCGCGACGCGACCGCGTTCCACCTGGAGTCCGGGCGGCTGTGCGTGCTGACCTCCCGGCACAGGCACGCGTGCGTGGTGGTCGCCAGGGCGGGCATCGCCGAGCTCCTCGACGCGCACCCGTCGGCCGAGCCGGTGCAGCTCGGCGTGCCGGTCAAGTTCCCCGACGGGTGGGAGGCCAACCAGTCCGTCCTGGAGCACCTGGCTGCGCATCGGATCTCTGACGGTCGTCACGACTGAGCGTTAGGATTCGGCTACGGATCCCCTCCGATCGTTCAGGCATACGACATGACAACTTTCATAGGGCGCGACAGAGAGGTCGCCGACGTGCGGCGGCTGCTCGACGAGTCCAGGCTGGTCACCCTCACCGGGGTGGGCGGGGTCGGCAAGACCAGGCTGGCGCTGCGGGTGGCGGAGCTGCGCGGCGGGCACAGCGCGCTGGCCGACCTGTCGGCGCTGCGCGACCCCGTGCTGCTGCCCGGCCACGTGGCCGCCGCGCTCGACCTGCACGACCAGAGCGCCAGGCCGCAGCTCGACGCGCTGACCCAGGCGCTGGGCGAACGGCGGGCGCTGCTCGTGCTCGACTCCTGCGAGCACCTGACCGACCAGTGCGCGATGCTGGCCGAGGTGCTGCTGTCCGCCTGCCCCAGGCTGCGCATCCTGGCGACCGGCAGGCAGGCGCTCGACACGCCGGGCGAGCGGGTCTACCAGGTGCCGCCGCTCCCCCTGCCCGGCCCGGCGGCGGGCAGCTCGGACGCCACGGCGCTCCTGCTTGACCGGGCGCCCGGACTCAAGGCGAGCGAGGCGTCCGCGCCCGCGATCGCGCAGATCTGCCACCGGCTCGACGGCATCCCGCTGGCCCTCGAACTGGCCGCCATCCAGCTCGCCACCATGTCGCCAGAGCGGCTGCTGAGCGCGCTCGACGACCGGTTCCAGCTGCTGCGCGGGCACGCGCGCACGGGGCTGCCCAGGCACAGGACCCTGCGCACGGCCATCGGCTGGAGCCACGAGCTGTGCGACCCTTCCGAGCGGCTGCTGTGGGCGCGGCTGTCGGTGTTCGCCGGAGGTTTCGACCAGGCGGCCGCCGAGTACGTCTGCGCAGACGAGCACCTCGCCGCGGGCGAGATCGACGTGCTGCTGTCCAGGCTGGTGTCGCGTTCGCTGCTCATCTCCGAGGGCGAACGGTTCCGCATGCTCGGCACGATCGCCGAGTTCGGCATGGAGTGGCTGCTCGCGCTGGGCGAGGAGCAGGGCATCAGGCGGCGGCACCGCGACTTCTACCTGCGGCGGGCACGGCGGGGCGAGGACGCCTGGTCGGGCAGGGCGCAGCCGGAGTGGCACGGCAGGCTCACCCGCGACCTGGCCAACCTCAGGGCGGCGCTCGACTACAGCCTCGACACCGAGGGCGAGCAGGCTGCGGGGCTGACGCTGGCGGCGACGTTGTGGTACTTCTGGGCGGCCTGCGGGCACATGCGCGAGGGGCGGCACTACCTCGACCGGGCGCTGGAGGCCGTACCCACTCCCGGGTCGGCGCGGACCAAGGCGTTGTGGGTGTGCGGGTGGATCGCGGCGATGCAGGGGGACCTGCCGCATGCGGTGGCGATGGCGTCCGTGTGCCGTACGGCGGCCGAGGAGCAGCTCGACGAGTCCGCGGGGGCCTACGCGCTGCAGGTGGCGGGGGCGGCGGCGTTCTTCTCCGGGGACATCGAGACGGCGATCACCCAGTTCTCCGATTCGACGGCCTATCACCGGGCCAACGGGGAGCTGAATCCCGGGCTGCTGCTGGGGTTGCCGCAGTTGGGGATGGCGCTGATCCTCACCGGGGACCTGCCTCGGGCGCGCATGGTGCTGGAGGAGTGCCTGGGGGTGTGTGACGAGGCCGGCGAGCTCTGGGCGCGGTCTTATGCGTGTTATGTGCTCGGGGTGCTGGAGTGGGCGTCTGGGAGCTTGGATGTGGCTTGGTCGCAGGCTCGGGTGGCTTTGCGGATCAAGCGGCTGTTCGACGACGTGACGGGTGGGGTGCTGTGTTTGGAGCTCCTGGCTTGGATCGCCGCTGGGCGGGGGGATCTGGCGCAGGCGGCGCGGCTGCTGGGGGCGGCGCAGGGGATCTGGCGGACGTTCGGGCTGCCGTTGTTCGGGTCGCCGTTTTACGGGGCGGAGCATGCGGCTTGTGAACGCGCCGCCCGTGAGGGGCTGGGCGACGCTGAGTACGACAGGTTGTGTGGGGAGGGGGCTGGGTTGGGGTACGCGGACGCTACGGCGTACTGCCTGGGCGAGTGGCGCGGGCCCACTGCCTGGGCAACGGCCACCGCCAGCGGGCCACCTGGGTAGCCGCTTGACTGCCGCCGGGTCGCCTGGGTAGCTGACTGCCAGCGGGCCGCCTGGCAACCACCCGACCGCACCTCAACCGCCTGGCCTCACCTCAACTACCTGACCTCATCTCAACCGCCTGGCCTCAGCCCGAGGCCTCCACACCCTTCACCATCCCGACCCCTGGTCCCGGCCGACCCCACCATCCGGACAACCCACTCGCACCGCCGAGGGTCTGGCGCCCACAGGCAATGCGACGCTCCATGGAGGGCTCGCGACCTCAGGGGCCCGCGGGGTTTTACGCCCTCAGGGGTTTTACGCCCTCACGGGTTCGCGTCCTGACGCGGGTCACACCCTCCGGGGGTTCGCGACCTCACGCTGGTCACGCCCTCAGGGGTTGGGGGTTGGGGGTTGGGGGTTGGGGGTTGGGGGTTGGGGGTTGGGGGTTGGGGGTTGGGGGTTGGGGGTTGGGGGTTGGGGGTTGGGGGTTGGGGTTAGAGGGTGGCTCTCCAGACGTCGATGGCGAGGACCTGGCGCATGCCTGCTGACGTGTACAGACCCAACGCCGGGGTCGTGTTGTTGGAGTCGACGTGGAGGATCGTGCCCTTCCTGCCACGCGAGGCGTCCGCGGCGAAAGCCGTTCGCAGCAAGAACCTGCCCAGCCCCCGACCACGAAACGCCGGAATGACGGCCAGCGTGGCGACGTAGCCGCAGTCCTCGTCGGGCACGAACATGTTGCTGCCTTGCAGCATCCCGGCCGGAGACCCGTCGACGTACGCCACGGTCACCTGCGACCAGTCGTTGGTGCTCGCCGAGTCCCGCCGGTTGAACCAGTCGTCGTACTCGGCCTTCACGAAGCCGAAGTGGTCGGCGAAACCCTGCTGGTGCATCTGGTGGGCGTGCTTCCGGACCTCGTCGTTGTCACCGGTCCTCAGCGTCACCCCGGGCAGCGGCGCCGGCGGGTCCACCGGGCCCTCGTGGTCGATCCGCATCCGGTGGAAGCTCGTCGCAGGCTCGAACCCTCGCGCGGAGACCACGGCTGCCTTGCCGACGTCCTGGCGGTAGATGCCGATGTCGAGCGTGCTCCCGTCGTGACCGGCCTCGCGGGTGAGCTCCTTGGCACGGTCCACGACCAGCTTCCAGAGCTCGTCGGTGAGTCCGGTGACGCCGGGGCGGATGACGACTTCCACGTCTACGTGGTCGCTGTCTCCCTTGCGTACGGCCCAGGCCCAGCCGTCGAGCCTGCCGTCGGCGTCGTGGGCCAGCCAGCCGTCTTTGTCGCGGTCGAAGCCGGGTTCGACGAGTTCGTCGGCGATGTCGTCGAGGGTGGAGTCCGGCGCGCCGATGACGGCGATGTCGTTGGCGGAGATGAGCGCGTGGATGTCGGCCGCGTCGTCGACTCGCGGGCGTCTGATGGTGTGGAGGTGCATGCGCCGATTGTGCAGCCTCGCCGTACCTGCCCGCCTCTGGTTTTCTCCCCACCCACCCCTCGCGCGCTGCGATCCCTTTGTGTAGGGGCCTGGCGTGCGGACGAGGGGTTGAGGACCCGGCGCGGGGCCGGGCGTGGGCCGGGCGTGGGCCGGGCGTGGGGCCGGGTGTGGGGCCGGGTGTGGGAGGTTAGGGGTGCGGAGTTGAGGGCCGGGTTGGGGTGGGGGCCTGGCCCGTTGAGGGCCAGGCGTGTCGCCAGGGGCGGGGACAAGAGGCGGGGCAGGGGGTGGGAGGCGAGGGGTGGGGCAGAGAGGGGTGGGTTAGTCGAGGACGGCGACCTTTTCGGCGGCGGGCTCGTTGCCGCCGCGCAACGGGATCTCCTTGATGAAGGCCGCCAGGACCGGGACCAGCACCGCGAAGAGGATCGCCCACCAGAAGACGCCCGAAATGGCCGAGGACAACGACTCCAGCAGGCCGTGGCGCATGGCCGGGTCCATCTGGGTCATCGTCGCCGGGTCCATCCGCCCGCCACCCTTGGCGATCTTCTCAGCCGCCTCAGCGCCGAACTGACCGGTCAGCCCCTCCTGGAAGCGGTTGTTGAAGATCGCGCCAAACAACGACACACCGAACGAACCGCCGATCGACCGGAAGAACGTGGTCGCGCTACTCGAGACGCCCAGGTCCTTCTGCTCCACGCTGTTCTGCGCGATGAGCATCGTCGTCTGCATCAGGAAGCCCATCCCGACGCCGAGCACCGCGATGTACACGCCGGTCACCCAGCTGGCCGTGCCCACCCCCATGGTGGACAGCAACCACATGCCGACAGCCATCCCGACCCCACCCAGAACCGGGTAGATCTTGTACTTGCCGGTCTTCGTGATCGCCTGCCCCACGAAGAGCGAGATCACCATCGCCGCGCCCATCATCGGCAGCAACAGCAGCCCCGAGTTGGTAGCCGTAGCCCCCTGGACGGTCTGCTGGAACAGCGGCAGGAAGTTGATCGCACCGAACATCGCGAACCCGAGCAGGAACCCGATCCCCGAGATCAGCGCGAAGTTGCGGTTCTTGAACAGCTGCAGCGGCATGATCGGCTCAGCCACCCGCATCTCGACCGGAATGAAGATCCCCAGCGAGACCACCGCCACGGCGACCAGCGAGAGGATCTGCCAGGACCCCCACGCGTACTGGTTGCCGCCCCACGTCGTGATGAGCACGAGCGCGGTGATGCCGACCGACAGCAGGATCGCGCCCAGCCAGTCGATGCGGACCTTCTTGTTCTCCACCTTCGGCAGGTGCAGCTTGACCACCAGCAGGGCCAGCGCGATCGCGCCGACGGGCAGGTTCACGTAGAACGCCCAGCGCCAGTTGAGGTGGTCGGTGATGAAGCCGCCGACGAGCGGACCGGCGATCATGGCGAGCGACATGACGCCCGCCATCATGCCCTGGTACTGCCCGCGCTCGCGCGGAGGCACGAGGTCACCGATGATGGCCATGACGTTGACCATGAGGCCACCGGCGCCCAGACCCTGCAACGCGCGGAAGGCGATGAGTTCACCCATGCCGCCGTCGACGCCGCCGAGCAGGTCGGAGCCCGCCATGCCGCACAGCGCCGAGCCGATCATGAAGATGACGATGGAGACCAGGAAGATGGTCTTGCGCCCGAACAGGTCGCCGATCTTGCCCCAGATCGGGGTCGAGACGGTCGTGCCCAGCACGTATGCCACGGTCACCCAGGTGAAATGGCTCAGGCCGCCGAGCTCGCCGACGATGCGCGGCATCGCCGTACCGACGATCATGTTGTCCAGCATCGCCAGCATCATCGCCAGCATCAGGCCGGGCAGGACGACCATGACCTCCCGCCGCCTCGCGACCTTCTCAGCCACGCGACACACCCCCAAGTTGCGCTCGTACTTACTTGCCGACCGGCAAGCTTAAGCTAAGCTAGATTCTTACTTGCCGACCGTCAAGTCGAATTGGACTCCACTTTGCGCGAAGACACCCGGACCAAGATCCAGGACGTCGCCCTCGAGCTGTTCATCGAGCAGGGGTACGAGGCCACGTCCCTGCGGGAGATCGCGGAGCGGCTCGGCGTGACCAAGGCCGCGCTCTACTACCACTTCAAGACCAAGGACGACATCGTCCTCAGCCTGGCCGAGCGCCGCCTGAGCGAGAACGAGGCCCTGCTGACCTGGTTGAAGGAGCAGCCCAAGACGCCGGAGACGCGGGCGGAGCTGATCAGGCGGTACGGCGAGCTGCTCCTGCGCGGCGACCAGAAGGACTTCATGCGCTTCATGGAGCGCAACCAGACCTCGATGCGCCACCACCCGACCGTGCTGAGGATGCGCGAGGTGATGTTCGCGCTGGTGGACGAGCTGGCCGAGCCCGGCGACCCGCTGACGACGCGCATCCGGCGCTCGATGGCGCTGTTCACGATGCACGCCGGGGTGTGGTTGTCCCAGAACGACACCGAACACACCGAAGATGAGCGCCGGGAGGCGGCGATGGAGGTCGCCCTCGACCTGCTGGAGCGCTAAAGGGGCGATTGGGGCGGGCGTTTCCGGGCAGGAGCAAACTGCCGACGAAAGGAGACGCCCCGTGGACGCCACGATCGCGTTGCGACTTCCCAGGGACGCGGCGAGCGTCCCTCTCATCAGGCAACTGCTCGACGCCACGCTGGCCGCGCTGGGCGTGGTGCCCGCCGTCCGCGACGACGTCGAACTGCTTCTCTCCGAGGCGTGCTCGAACGTGATCAAGCACGCCGACCCGAGCGACGAGTACACCGTGAGCGCGGGCGTGCACGACGGCCTGTGCGTGATCAAGGTCGTGGACACCGGCGGCGGCTTCGACCCGCACAAGGTCGCCGCGCCCACCTCCTCGATGGAGTACGGCAGGGGCCTGCAGATCATGCGGGCGCTGGCCGACGACGTGCGCTTCACCAACCGCCGCGAGGCGGGCGTCATGGTCTGCCTGGAGAAGCGGCTGGAGTTCGTCGCCGGCGCGCCGTTCGTCGCGAACTAGAGCTGGTCGAACCGGCTGGGCAGCAGGTCGAGCCGCCGCAGTATGACCCCTTCGCGCAGCGCCCACGGGCACAGATCGAGCCGGTCCACCTCGAACAGGTCCATCGTCGCGTCCGCCACGATCGCCCCGGCCGCGAGCTGCGCAGCCCGGCCCGGCGACACCCCGGACAGTTCCGCGCGCTCGGCCGAGCCCATCGTGGTCAGCCTGACCGCCCACTCGGCGACCCGCTCCCTGGTCAGCGAGCGGGGAACGTAGGGACCCTCGCTGGACGGCGCCGCCCCCGCGATCCTGGCGAGCTGCCTGAAGGTCTTGGAGGTCGCCACCGCCCTGTTGGCCTCGCCGTACCTGACGACGTCGCCGACCGTGCGGGCGATCTCCGCCCGCACGTGCTTGCGCAGCTTGCGCACCTCCTCGGCCGGCGGCGGGTCGGCGGTGAACCAGTCGCGGGTCAGCCTGCCCGCGCCGAGCGGGAGCGAGACGGCGACGTCCGGCTCCTCGTCCACGCCGGCGGCGATCTCCAGCGAGCCGCCCCCTATGTCGAACGCCAGCAGCCTGCCCGACGACCAGCCGAACCAGCGGCGCACCGCCAGGAACGTCAGCCTGGCCTCGTCGCCGCCGGACAGCACCTCGATGTCGACGCCGCAGCGCTCGTTGATCTCGGCGAGCACCTGGACGCCGTTGGTGGCCTCGCGGACGGCAGAGGTGGCGAAGGCCATGAAGTCCTCGACGCCCTTGTCCTCGGCGATGCGCAGCGCCTCGGCGACGAACGCGCCCAGCCGTTCGATGCCGCTCTTGGCCAGGCTGCCGCCATCCTCGAGATGCTCCGACAGGCGCAACTCCTCCTTGTGGGAGTAGGCGGGAATGGGCCTGGCTCCGCGGTGGGCGTCCACCACGAGAAGGTGCACCGTGTTGGAACCGATGTCCAGTACCCCGAGTCGCATGCGGAAGATGCTATTTCACAAGAGACACGGGCGAACACGCCGGAGTCGGCGACGGGGCGCACCGGGTTCGGCCGCGCCGCCATAATCTGATCGCATGCGATTGCTCATCACCGGTGGCGGCACCGGCGGTCATACCTATCCGGCCCTGACGACCCTGTCCGCGCTGCAGCGGCGGCAGGTCCCGCACGACGTGTTGTGGGTGGGCACGGCGGCCGGCCTCGAGGCGAGGATCACGGCCGAGCACGGCATCCCGTTCAAGGCGATCACCACGGGCAAGTTGCGCCGCCGCCCCAACCTGCGCGAGCTGGGCACCAACATCGTGGACGTCTTCCGCATCCCGCTCGGGGTGGCGCAGGCGGTCGGGCACGCGGCCCGCTACCTGCCCGACGTGGTGCTGTCGACCGGGGGTTACGTCGCTGTGCCGATCGGGGTGGCGGCCAAGCTGATCCGCAGGCCGCTGGTGATGCACGAGCAGACGACCGTGGTGGGGCTGGCGAACCGCATCCTGGCGAGGCTGGCGACGACGATCGCGGTGAGCCACGAGTCTTCCATCGACTACCTGCCGGAGTCGGTGCGGTCGCGGGTGGTGGTGACCGGCAATCCGGTGCGTCCCGAGCTGTTGCACGGCAACAAGGCCGCGGCTTACGACCTGTTCGGGCTGACGTTCGAGGTGCCGCTCATCTACGTGACGGGGGGTGCGCAGGGGAGCAAGCAGATCAACACGCTGATCGCGGAGGTGTTGCCGCGGTTGCTGCCGCATGCGCAGCTGGTGCATCAGTGCGGGCCGGCGTGGATCGAGCAGATGCGGGCCATTCCGCTGCCGCCCGAGCTGGCCGATCGGTACCATCCGGTGCCGTATGTGGGGGCTGAGCTGCCGGATCTGCTGGCTGCGGCCGATGTGGTGATCGCGCGCAGTGGGGCTGGGACGGTGTCTGAGCTGACGGCTGTGGGCAAGCCTTCGGTGCTGATCCCGCTGATTCCGACGGGTGGGGACGAGCAGCGTAAGAACGCCGGGTATCTGGCGGAGAACGGCGCGGCGAGGGCGCTTCTGGAGCCGCATCCTACGGCGGAGCTGCTGTTGGGGGAGCTGATGCCGTTGCTGGCTGATCCTGAGCTGCGGGCGACGATGGCGGAGGCGGCGCGCAAGCTGGGGCGGGTGGATGCGGCGGAGGCGCTGTGTGACGTGCTGCTTCGGGCTGCCCATCCTTCCAAGGCTGTCCAGCCCTCTTAGGGGTGCGGGTCTCCTAGGGAGTGCGGGTCCTCAGGGGCGGGCGTCCTTTTGAAAACGCCGAGTGGGAAGCGGGCGGAAGGCAGGCGCGCGGAAAGCGGCGCGGGAAGGCGGGCGCGCGGGAGAGCGGGGGGTGGGGTCAGGGGGTGGGGCCGTCGAGGTAGCGGAAGGCTTCGTGGGCGGAGCGGACACTGCGGCGCAGGGCCTGCTCCAACTGGTCGGCGTCCTCGGCCAGCTGCGAGATCTCCGGTACGGCGAAGCCGTCGGCGCCCGACTCGGCCACCAGCTCCTCGTACTGGTGCAACCGCCCCCGAAGCTCCTCGATCTGGTGGTGGGCCCGGTAGGCGCGCTCGGCCTCGGCGACGTTCTCGGCGTAACGTTCCAGCGCCTCCACCCGCGCCACCACCGCCGCCTCGCTGCTGTCCAGCGCCCTCCCCAGGGGCTCGGCGACCGCAGCCACCTCGGGGAGCACGCCCTGCGAGACGGTGTTGCGGTGCTTGGTGCGCAGGGCGGACAGCTTGGCCAGCAGTCGCGCGATCTCCCACTCCTGCGCGGGCAGCATCACGGCGTTGCGCACGTCGTCGAGTAATCCCTCGGTGTTGACGACGGAGTTGGTGACGGTGAGGATCGCCCGCCTGGCCCGCAGCAGGAGCCGCTGGGAGGACTCGTCGAGATCCCCCAGCAGGACATATCGGCCTTCATACCAACGGGCGTGCTCGTAGATCTCCCGGTCGATCGATTCGTCCTCGACTTCGTCGTCGGTGAACTCGTGGCGGGCCAGCAAAGCGAAGATGCCGAAGATCACGACGCAGAAGAACCCCACGAAGGCGATCGGCGCTGACCTGACCGCGAAGCCCACGACGATGCCGCACGCGGCGACGGCAAGTCCGGCGAACGGTCCCGAATACCTACGCCGAGGACGCTCCCCCGGCACCCAGCCGCCACGCATGCGGGTGAGCAGCTCGCCGCTCTCCCGCAGCAGCTGGGCGTCCTCCTCCGGCACTCCGGGATCGACTACTACATCCGCCACTAAACCGCGCTCCCCCAACACTTGTGGTGTCGGGATCCTATGGGCCGATTCATCCGGATGTCAGCTCTCCAAGGAACGGAACGCGTCCTGCGCCGACTCCACGCTGCGCCGTAGCGCCTGCTCCAACCGCTCCGCGTCCTGCACCAGCCGGTCGATCTCCGGCACCGCCGACCGGTCGGCCCCCGACTCAGCCAGCAGTTCCTCGTACCGCGGCAGTTTGGCGCGCAGCTCCTCGATCTGGTGGTGCGCCCGGTAGGCCCGTTCCGCCTCGGCCACGTGCGCCGCGTAACGTTCCAGCGCCTCCACCCGCGACACCACGGCCGCCTCGCTGCTGTCGAGCGCCCGCACGAGCGGCTCGGCCACGGCCGCCACCTCGGGGATGACGCCGCCGTCGAGCGCCTCCCTGTGCTCGGCGCGCAGCGCGGACAGCTTGGCGAGCAGCCGGGCGATCTCCCACTCCTGCGCGGGCAACATCACCCCGTTGCGCACGTCGTCGAGCAGGCCTTCCTTGTTGACGCGGGAGGTCAGCACCCCTTCGACCGCCCGGTGGGTCCTGCGCATGAGCTTGGTGCTGGCGTCGTCGAAGCCGTCGGTGAGCACGTAGCGGCCGTCGAAGACGCGGGCCTGCTGGTAGGTCGACAGTTCGGCCGCCGCCCGCTCCTCGAACTCGGTCAGCGGGTCGCCCTTGAGCACCGAGCCGAAGAACAGCAGCGCCAGGCCGAGCATGACGACGGCGAAGGGGGCGAAGATGGAGGCGTCGAACAGGACGATGGCCAGGGCGAGGGCGGCGGCCGCCGCGAGGGCTCTGGCGCCCTTCCACGCGGCCCGCCAGGCGGTACGCCTGCCGTGGTTGGCGGGCACCCATCCCGCGCGCATCCTGGCCAATAACGTGGCGTTCGCGCGCAGCACTTTCGCGACCTCCGAAGGCACCTCCGGGTCCACTACCACGCCTGAGCCACGTCCCGCCACGAGCAAGCCCCCAACGTTCGGTGTTTCGGATAATACGGGGCGATCCGGGCGGATGTCAGCCATCCGCACAGGACAAAATCGTTACCCGATTCCCCACAGGGAATTGTTGGGGCGCATGTGCCTGGCGAGGATCGACGGCATGACGAACGAATTCGCGGAACGTTATATGTCCGTCTGGAACGAGGCCGACCCGGAGACGCGGCGCGAGCTGGTCGCGGCGTTGTGGACCGAGGACGCGGTGGTGCTGCTCGACCCGCCCCAGGTGGTCAGGGAGACGGCCGCCGACCTCGGGGTGACGCCGGTGCTTGAGGTGCGCGGCCATGACGCGCTGGACCACCGGGTGACGCGCGCCCATGACGCCTTCGTCGCTCCTGGCGAGGTGTATTTCGCGGTGCGCACGCCCGCCGTACGGCTGGGCGACGTGGTGACGTTCTCGTGGTCGGTGATCCGTACCGGCGACGGGGCGGCCGTCGGCGGCGGGCTGGAAGTGTGCGAGATGGCCGCCGACGGCCGGATCAGCAAGGGGTATCAGTTCATAGACCGCTGACGGGCCCGGCTGATCGCCACGCCCACGAGGCACAGGGCGCCGCCCGCGAACGTCAGCCAGCCGGGCACCTCGCCCAGCACCAGCCACGCCATGAGGACGACCAGGGCGGGCACGACGTAGGTGGTGGCGCCCATCTTGCCCGCCGTGGTCCTCGCCAGCGCGTACGCCCAGGTGGTGAAGGCCAGAGCGGTCGGGAAGACGCCGAGATAGACGAGGTTGAGCGTGGACGAGAGCGGCGCGTGCGCGATCCCGGTGATCAGCTGGCCGGAGAACGGCAGGCAGGCCACCGTACCGATCATGCAGCCGAAGGCGGTCACCTGCAGCGCCGAGGCGTGCTTGAGCGCGGGCTTCTGGGCGAGGACGGCCGCCGCCCACGAGGCGGCGGCCACCACGCAAAGGATCACGCCGAGCACGGACGAGCGGCCGCCGTCCGACATGGACACCCCGACCAGGGCCGCCCCGGAGAACGACACGGCCATGCCGAGCAGCAGCTTGCGCGGGAACCCCTCCTTCAGGATCCAGCCGCTGAGCAGCGCGATCAGCACCGGGCCGACGTTGACGACCATGGCGGCGGTGCCCGCGTCGACCTCCTGCTCGCCCCAGTTGAGCGCGACCATGTAGACGCCGAACCAGAGCACCCCGGAGGTCACGATCCCTGGCCAGGCGGCGCGGGCCGGCCAGCCTTCGCGCCGCACCAGCAGGATGGCGCCGAGGGTGATGGACCCGGCCAGCAGGCGGCCGAGCGCGAGCGCGCCGGGCGTGTAGTGCTCGACGGCGCTGCGGATGGCCACGAAGGCCGACGCCCACAACACCACGGTGACGGCTGCGGCCAGCAGGGCCTTGCGGTCGGTGCCCGCCTGCGTCTCGGTGATCGCGTTCATGGAGGTCAGCCTAGGACCGTTATGTTTCGCTATCGAGCGAATTGTGCAGGCGGCGGGCCTCCTCGGCCAGGCGGCTGCTGCCCTTCCGCGCGGCCACGTCGGCCAGTCCGGCGATCTCTCCGGACGCTCCCGTGCGCTCTGCGGCGTTCGCCGCGACCGTCAGGAACTCGCCGAGCCCAGCCCTGGCGCGGTTTCCCGGCGAAGGCAGCAGGAGCGGGAGGGCCGTCGCGAGGACGGGCCACAGGTCCACCCCGGACTCCTGCGCCTGCTGCAGCACGCCGGTGGCGCGGGAGAGCGTCACCAGATCGTTGCGTACCAGGGTGGCCAGCACCTGGCCGAAGTCGGCCTCCAGCTGGTCGCGGGCGGCGAGCGTGACGAGCGCGTCCAGGGCCTCGGCGCGGCGTTCCGGCTTCTTGTGGTCCATGCCGAGCGCGATGGCCCCGGCCAGGGCGCCTTCCACCGGTCCTTCGTCGTGGGCGAGCGCGGCCAGGACCCCCGCGTCCAGGGACCTCGACTGCAGGCTGGGGAGCAGCTGCACGGCCACCAGCTCGCGATGCGAGGGCATGATCGACGGGAACCACGCGGTGTTGTAGGCGTAGTGGCGGTTCTCGTCGGGCGTCCACAGCCGCGCGACCTCGTCAGGGAGGCCAGGGGGCATGGTGACGGCCGCGACCAGCTTCTCGACCTGCCAGTGCTCGTGGTCGCGCACCTGGATCGAGCAGGTGACGCCCGGGTCGAACGGCCACCTGCGCAGCCATTCGGCCACCTGCTTGCCCGCCGGTGTTCCCAGGCCCTCGGCCCGTACGGCTGCCGCCGGGTCGACGGACCTGGGCAGCCGCAGCAGGGCCTGAAGCAGGTCGAGCGGCAGCGGCTCCGTCTGACCGAGCAGTTCCAGCCGGTCCAGCAGTGTGTCGACGTCGACGTGTCCCGTGGGCAGGGTGGGTGTGGCGAGCAGGACGGGCTGGCTGCCGCCGGACTGGAGCAGGTCGACGACCTCGCGCAGCCGCCGTACCACGAACCGGTGCAGGGTGGTCCAGTAGGAGCGATAGTCGGACTCCGCGCCCTGCCTGACGTCGGGTGAGGCGATCACGGCTGCGGCCCGCGAGACGATGAGGCTCGCGTAGTAGTCGTCGCCGGGGGCGTAGAGCTGTGCAGGGCGCAGGGCCGCCGCGAGCCCTTCCCGGTCGCGGTGGGCGAAGGTGACCAGGGCGGCGAGCGCCCGCTCGCACCGCATGGGGTCGCTGTCGTAGCGCAGCGTCGACAGCTCGTCGACCAGCTCGTCCACCGACGCGATCGCCGGTGGCAGCGGCTGGAGCGGGGTCGCGACCGGACGACCGGCGGCCACCGGCTCGTGGACCGCCTCGATGGGTCCGAAAGCCGCGGCCAGCCGCTCACGCGCCTCTGCGGGAAGGCTTGCCGCAGCCTGGCGAATGGCCTCACGCCCGTCCGACGAGGCGTGCCGTACGGCCAGCCGGATCGCGCGGTCGCGCAGCGCGGGCTTGTCGTGGGTCAGTACGGTGGCCAGCGCGGTCAGCACCGCCTCCCGCTCCCCCATCCACCGCAGCGCCAGCTCCACCAGCCTGTTCTCCGGCCGGAACGCCAGCGCCTCGACCGCCTCCACGTAGAGCTCCCGGTCCAGGTCGGGCACCCGCCGCAGCTCCTCGGCGGCCAGCGTGGCGAGCGAGGGCTCGGCGGTGGGCAGCAGCCGCACGAAGTCACGCGCCGGGATCTCCCCTGGCTCGGCCCCGAGCCTGCGCCACAGCGACACGAACGGCGACACGTCGCCGCCCACCAGGAACCGTCCGTGACACCCGGAGAGCAGGTCGGCGCGCTTGACGCGGCCGTCGGCCGCGAGCTCGGCCAGCCATTCGGTGGCGGGCCCGCCCACATGGGCCCGGTCGCTCCAGCTCAGCGCGGCGGCCACGCCCTCCGCCTCGAACAGCCGGGAGACCATCAGGTCCAGCAGGGGCAGCTCCGGCTCGCGGTCGTCCATCCATCTCCGCCTGGCCAGCCGCCACGCCCACCCGGCGACCAGCGCGTCGTTGACCGGCGGTTCGATGCCGGTCTCCACGACCAGCGCGACCGCAAGATCCCAGCCGGGCAGCGGCCGGAAGGTCCGGTTGCCCCGGGGCAGCCGCAACCGCTCCACCAGGCGCGCGGCCAGGTCGGCGCGCCACGCGGCGGAACGCCACGACAGGGACGCGACGATGCGCGCCGCGTCGGCCCCGGCGTCGTCCACCTCGCGCAGCTCGCGCCGGTTGAGCCAGGCGGCGACCTCCGCCGCGCCGCTCAGGCACGCGGCGCCCGCCAGCCGGAGGTCGTCGGCCATGGCGCGCACCCGCCAGCGGGACTCCCAGCCACCGGCCAGCTGCTCGCGCAGGTAGCCGGGCAGCTGGGCGGCCACGGCTCTCCTGCCCAGCTCGTTCAGCCCGTTCACCACCTCGGCCAGCCCGACGACGTCGCCCGCCTCGACGCACTCGCGGACCTCGCGCCACGGGTTCATGCCCGCACCTCCGCCATCTGCGCGGCCAGCACGTGCTTGCACGGCCCTCGGCTCCCCCGGTGATCCACCCACCAGGGGCAGGTGCACGTCGCTCCGGACGGCGTCAGCCGTACCCGCCTGCCGTTGACCTCGGCCACGCCGGGTGCGGTGAAGACAACCGTGGGGGCGAGCTGGTGGGCCGACCTGAGCCTGGGGTTCATCGCCAGGACGCGGCCCGCGTCGTAGGGCAGCTCCCGGTGGAAGTGCGCCGCCTCGGCCACGTCGTAGCCGACCCGCCCGGCCGTGCCGAGCTGGGTGATCGCGGCGCGGACCCGGGAACGGCCGAGGCCGCTCTGCGAGGCCAGCAGGTCGGCGTCGATCGTCGGCTCGAAGGCGAGCAGCGCCCCGATCAGCTCGGCGTCGTCCTGGGCATGGTCGGTCGACAGGTCCTCCAGGACCGCGCCCTCGCCGGAGAAACCCCGCTTGGCCTCGGGCGACAGGGTGAGCGTGTAGCGCATGCCGGGCAGCTCCAGCTCCCAGGCGCTCGACACGGGCAGTCCATGTTCCGGTACGGCGGGGCCGTACACGCGCAGCGACGTGGCGAAGCGCAGCAGGCCCAGCAGGGTCGCCAGGCGGCCGGGACCGGCCAGGCAGACGGCGCCGGGGGCGGGTCGCGCGGACAGGCGCAGCGTGCGCCCGGCGGGCACGGCCCACAGGACGCCCCTGGCGGGCAGCGAGCGCAGAAAGCGCACGGCGTCCGGCGCGCTGAGCTCGGCGCGCGGGTCGAAGGCCGAGGCGATGACCTGCACCTCGGCGAAGCCCCGCACCCAGCGCTCGGGCAGCGGCACTTTCTTCTCCACCACCGCCCCGTCGAGCGTGGTGGCCACGACCTCGTCCTGGCCGACCGCCAGGTGCAGCGGGTCGTCGCCGCCGACCCTGACCAGGGCGCGGCGCAGCGGGTCGTTGACGTCGACGTTGGTGGTGCCGCGCTGGACGACGTCGCCGTCGAGCGCGGGGCCGAGCAGGTCGAGGCGGGCGTAGACGCCGCAGCAGGCGGAGAACGACTCCACGCGCAGCCGGTCGCCGTTGCAGGTCACCACGGGGTCGCGGACGATGCCCGTGGGCCGCGCGTCGTAGTAGCGCGCCCTGGCCACGTCGGCGACGGCCAGCAGTCCGGCCGCCGCCACCGACGGGCGGGTGAGCACGCCGCTGAAGAAGTGCGGGTGCGCGGTCAGCCCCTGGGGCGTCATCCCGCCGGAGGTGGACAGCCCGAGCGCCCCGCGGTCGAGCGTGGAGGAGCGGGCGTAGGAGTAGGTCTGTAACGCGTCTGCCATACCGGCGACGTTAATGATCAGGTCTGACAAAAAGGCGTGTCAGGTCAGGCGGCGGCTGAGCCGGGGCGGGCCGTTGCGCATGAGCCCTCCGGCGAGCGCCATCGCCAGCAGCGGCAGCCCCACCACGACGCCGCCCACGAAGAGCCAGGGAACGGCGATCGTGACGGAACCGGCCTGTTCCGTCAGCGACCAGGCCATGGCCATCCCCGCCACGGCGCCCGCCACAGCTCCGGTGAGCGCGCCGAGGACCGCGATGTAGCCTGCCTGCCCGGCGAGCACCAGGCGACGCACCCGCGGACCGCCGCCGACGGCGTGCACGGTCGCCAGGTCGGGCCGCGAGTCCGCCGCCGCCAGGCGGGTGGCGATGAACGTGCCGCTCACCACGAGCAGGAGGGCGACGGCGAACAGCGCCCACAGCTGGGGCGTCATGTAGTTGCCGTAACCCCCCTCGTAGTAGGAGGTCACGCCCTCCAGCGGCAGTCGCCGGTCGCCCGCCGCGCGGGTGTAGAGCCGGCGCTCCTGGGTCTTCAGCCCCAGCTTTGCCGCGGCGGCGACCGGTACGACGGCTCCGGCCTGCTCGGGCAGGGCGGGGGCGGCGAAGACGGCGGGGACGTCGACGGGGAACCCCTCCTGCTCCGCGGCGATCCGCACGGTGCCGTCGCGGACCAGCCCGCGTTCGAAGACGACCACCTTGCCCTCGGCGAAGGCAGCGGCGGCAGCGGGGTCGTCGCGGCCGAGCAGGAAGCTCAGCAGCCGCTGGTCGCCGACGGGCAGGCCGAAGTCGCCGCCTGGCCTTCCGCACATGGGTCCGCACCTGCCGCCGCGGCGCGGGAGCATCAGGATGGAGTTCTCGCCGCTTCCCGGCTCCATGACCTCATGGGCGGTGACGAACGTCGCGCCGGGCAGGGCCGCCGCCGCCTTCGCCTTGGTCTGGGCCCATTCCGCGTCGGTCCGCACCTCCCCGCTGAGCATGAGGGTGCCGAGCGGCTGGATCGGCACGTACCTGTCGCGGTTGTCGACGTAGTTGCTGTAGTAGCCGATGCCGACGGCCATGACCGCCGTGGTGACCGCCATGACCGCGGCTGCGGCGGAAGCCGTACGGGCGGTGTGGCGGGAGGCGTCACGGGCCGACAGGCGGAACGGGAGCGGAAGGCGGCCGGTGAGGCGCGCGCCGCGCGCGACCAGCCACGGCATCAGGGCGACCAGCCCTAGCACCACGAGCACCATCGCGGCGAGGATCCACACCTCCTCCGACCGCAGCGCCGCCACGGTCGCCACCACCCCCGCCGCGACCAGGGCGCAGCCGAGCAGGGGCTTGCCGGTCCGGGGACGGAGGTCGGGCGCCCGCCCGGCCAGGACCGCCGCCGGGCTCTGCTGGGCGGCCTGGGCGGCGGGGAAGAGCGCGGCGACGAGGCCACTGACCACCGCGAGCAGCATCACCGGCACGACGGCGGCCCACGAGGTGTCCGGCGGGCCGATGGTGGAGCCGAAGCGGCTCAGCACGTACGCCGCGGCCACGCCGCCCGCGAGGCCGAGTCCCGCGCCCGCCACGGCCGCCAGCCCGCCCAGGACGAGCCCGTCGGTGATCACGATCGCCCGCAGGTGCCGCGGCGAGCCGCCCTGCGCCGCGATCACGGCCAGCTCCGTACGGCGGCGCCGCAGGCTGACGGCGAACGCGGGACCGGCGAGCAGGACCGTCTCCAGCACGACCATGAGGACGGCGGCGCCCACCCCGACGATCGTGACCGCGGGCAGGCTCGCCAGGGAGACCTCCCCGAGGAAGTCCCCCTGGGGCGCCGTCCGGGAGGTGAGGTTGACGCCCTCGCGCATCAGCCGGTCCACGTCCTCCGGCCGGAAGGGCCTGGGCGCGTCCACCAGCCAGCCCCTCGTCGAGGTGTCGTCGTTCCCGGCGAGCAACGTCCCCGGCAGGCCGATGACCTCCTCGCCCATGGGCTCGTTGGGGTTCTCGACCACCCCCACGACCGTGACGGACCCCTTCTGGGCCGTGCCGCGCAGCGGTGGCGAGACCACCACCTCGCCGGGAGCGGCAGGGAGCCGTCCTTCCAGCAGCACGCGCATACCGGCGGCGACGGGGTCGCGCAGGTCCAGCTCGACGGCGTTGGAGGCCCTGTCCACGGTGTAGGGCACGAGCCTCGCGCCGGGGAGCAGCGGCCGCAGCTCCGCCGCCGTCCAGGTGTGGCTCTGCCCGCTGATGGACAGCCGCCCCTCGCCCAGGTCCTGGATCTCGGGGTGTTCGTAGCCGAAGGCCTCCACGTGCGCGTCGGCGGCGCCCATCCGGGTGGTGAGGCCCTCACGGGCGGAGACCGACACCGTCGCCAGGGTCGTGACCAGCCCGGTGATCGCCAGTACCGGCAGGGCGATCAGCGCCACGATGAGCGTGCTGCGTCCCGGGGACCGGCGTGCCTGGCGCAGCGACAGGCGGAGCAGCCACCTCATCGGACCTGCTCCAGCCGCGAGGAGTCCTCGATCGCGCCGTCGCGCAGGAAGACCACCCGGTCGGCCCAGGCGGCGTAGCGCGACTCGTGCGTCACCAGCAGGACGGCGGCGCCCGCGTCGGCGCGCCCGCGCAGCAGTTGGAGGATCTCGTCGCCCGCGTGGGTGTCGAGGGCCCCGGTCGGCTCGTCGGCCAGGACCAGCCGCCTGTCCCCCACCAGGGCCCGCGCGATCGCGACGCGCTGGCGCTGGCCGCCGGACATCTCGTCGGGGAAACGGCCGGCCAGCTCGGCGACGCCCGTCTCCGCCAAGGCCGCGAGCGCCTCCTCGCGCGCCCGGCGGGAGCGCACGCCGTCCAGCTCGCGGGGCAGCATCACGTTCTCGGCCGCGTTCAGCGAGGGGATGAGGTTCAGGTCCTGGAAGACGTACCCCACGCTGCGGCGGCGCAGCGCGGGTAAGTCCCGCGCCCGCGCCAGGTCGGCGCCGCCGACCGTCACCGAGCCCGAGGTGGGCAGGTCCAGACCGCCCGCCACGTTCAGGAGTGTGGACTTTCCCGACCCGGACGGGCCCATGACCGCGACGAGCTCGCCCTCCGCGACGTCCAGGTCCACCTCCCTCAGCGCGTGAACCTCGCCGTAGTCGCGGCTCACCTGTGCCAGCCGTAGGCAGCTCATGTCCGGCCCTCTCTGAGTACGGCTTCGCAGTGGTCCAGCCACCTCTGCTCGGCCTCGGCCTGAAAGATCATCGAATCGAGCACGAGGCGCTGGGCCGGACCGCCGGAGCTCTTGGCGCGGGTGAGCTCCTGCATCGCGCGCATCGTGGCGGCGCGCTGCGTCTGGATCAGCTGGAGCGCGTCGGGACACGTGGTCACGGCGAGCGCCAGTTTGATCACCAGCTCGTCCCGCGGCCGGTCGGACTGGACGACGGGGGTGCTGAACCATCGTTTCGTCTCAGCCCGTCCGGCCTCGGTGATCCGGTACGCGACGCGGCCCTGCTCGTCCGCTTCGCCCTGCTCCACCAGTCCGTCCCGCTCCATGCGGCCGAGCGTCGTGTAGACCTGGCCGATGTTGAGCGGCCAGGTCGCCCCCGTGGCGGACTCGAACTCTGCCCGCAGCTGGTAGCCGTGGCGAGGCCCCTGAGTGAGCAACGCCAGCAAACCGTGCCTGATGGACATACTTACTCAGTATGCATACTCCGTATGGGCCGGGCAATGACTTATCTGCCGAAGGTCTCGGCGATCTCGGTCAGAGCGGCCGGGTCCTCGATCGTGGAGGGCGTCCGGTACGGCGAGCCGTCCGCGATGTCGCGCATCGTGGCGCGCAGGATCTTGCCGGAGCGCGTCTTGGGCAGCCTGCCGACGACCACCGCGCGCTTGAACGCGGCCACCGGCCCGATGCGCTCGCGGACCAGCGCGACCAGCTCCGCCTCGACCTCGCCCTCGCCGCGCGCCGCACCCGCCTTGAGCACCACGAAGCCCACCGGGAGCTGGCCCTTGAGCTGGTCGGCCACGCCGATCACGGCGCACTCGGCCACGTCGGGGTGCGCGGCGATGACCTCCTCGATCGCGCCGGTGGACAGGCGGTGCCCGGCGACGTTGATGACGTCGTCGGTGCGACCCATGACGTAGAGGTAGCCGTCCTCGTCGAGGTGGCCGCCGTCGCCGGTGAGGTAGAAGCCGGGGAAGCGCTCCAGGTAGGAGGAGTGGAAACGCTCGTCGTCGAGGTAGAGCGTGGGCAGCGTGCCTGGCGGCAGCGGCAGCCGTACGACCACGGCCCCGTCCACCCCTGGCGGGCATTCGTCGCCGGCGGGGTCGAGGATGCGCACGTCGTAGCCGGGCACCGGCTTGGTCGGCGAGCCGGGCTTGAGCGGCAGCAGCTCGATTCCGGCGCAGTTGGCGGCGATCGGCCAGCCGGTCTCGGTCTGCCACCAGTGGTCGATCACCGGGACGCCGAGCAGGTCGCCCGCCCAGTGGTAGGTGTCCGGGTCGAGCCGCTCCCCCGCCAGGAAGAGGTAGCGCAGGCCGTGCTCGACCAGGAAGGCGCCCTTCGGGTCCTCCTTCTTGATGGCCCGGATCGCGGTCGGCGCCGTGAACAGCGTGCGCACGTTGTGCTGGGCGACCACGCGCCAGAACGCCCCGGGATCGGGGGTGCCGACGGGTTTGCCCTCGTACAGGATGGTCGTGCATCCGGCCAGGAGCGGCGCGTAGACGATGTAGGAGTGCCCGACGACCCAGCCGACGTCCGAGGCGGCCCAGAACACCTCGCCTGGGGCCGCGCCGTACACGTGGGACATGCTCCAGTGCAGCGCGACGGCGTGGCCGCCGTTGTCGCGCACGACGCCCTTGGGCGCGCCGGTGGTGCCCGAGGTGTAGAGGATGTACAGCGGGTCGGTGGCCGCGACGCTGACGCACCCGGCCGGTTCCGCCTGGGCGACCGTGGCCTCCCAGTCGAGGTCGCGCCCCTGCAGCAGCTCGCAGCCAAGGGTGGGCCGCCGCAGGATCACGCACCAGTCCGGCTGGTGCGCGGCCTGCTCGAGGGCGGCGTCGAGGAGCGGCTTGTAGGCCACCGTCCTGCCAGGCTCGATGCCGCACGAGGCCGACAGGACCACCTTGGGCCTGGCGTGGTCGATCCGTACGGCAAGCTCGGCGGCCGCGAACCCGCCGAACACCACGGAGTGCACGGCGCCCAGCCTGGCGCAGGCGAGCATCGCGATCACCGCCTGCGGCACCATCGGCATGTAGATCACCACGGTGTCGCCTGTCTCGACGCCGAGGTCGCGCAGCATTCCCGCGGTCCTGGCCACCTCGTCGAGCAGCTCCGCGTAGGTGTAGGTGCGCACGGTGCCGGTGACCGGGCTGTCGTAGATCAGCGCCGCCTGGTCGCCGCGCCCGGCGCCGACGTGCCGGTCGACGGCGTTGAAGCAGGTGTTGAGCCGCCCGTCGGGGAACCACCTGGATCCGTCGTGCACGGTCGAGGGCTGCTCGTCCCAGGAGATGCCGAGGGCGGCCTCGCCCCAGAACCCCTCCGGGTCCTCGATGCTGCGCCGGTACACCGTGTCGAAAGTGCTCACTGACCGATCAGACCAGCGCCGCCCGCGTTAGGCAAGCGCCTCAGCCGACGTGGACGTGCGGCCTCCTGCGCAGATCCGGCTCGGCCTGGCGGATCACCTCGCGGGTCAGCGGCGGCACGTCGCCGCCGCCGAAGAACAGGTAGCGCAGCAGCGCGCCGATCGGGTTGCCCTCGGCCCAGTGGAAGTACACGTGCGGCGTCGTGCCCGTGGTGTCGCGCAGGTGGAACAGGATCGCGGCGATCGTGTTCGCCACGGTGGCGCTCTCGGTGGTCAGGATCCGGTGGCCGTGCCGTTCCTCGCCGCGCACGTGGACCTCGGACTCGAACTCCGAGGTGTCGCCGAGCGTGACCTCCAGGAAGATCATCGGCTCGTCGTCGGGCAGGTGGTGGTACTCGCGGGTCTCGCGGTCCTTCTCGTCGTACTCGGCCGCGTCGCGGGCGTCCGGCTCGTTGGCGATGATGCGCAGCTCGCCGGGCGGCAGGTCGGCGAGGATCTTCCTGGCGGCCTCGTCCAGGTCGATCCTGGTGACCCGCAGCTCGGTCGAGCGGGTGGCGCGGGAGACGACCGAGCTGACCACGATCGCGATGACGAAGAAGATCGCGATGCCGAGGCCGTCCGGCCGGTCGATGACGTTGACGATGAAGGCGTAGGCCAGCACCAGCGTGATCACGCCGAACGCGACCGCCGGGCCGCGCCGTCCCTGGCGCAGCACCGAGATGGTGACGGCCAGCGCCGCCGAGAGGATCAGCGCGAGCACGCCGGTGGCGTAGGCGCCGCCCTGCGACTCGACGTTGGCGCCGAAGATGATCGTGATGACGAACGAGATGGCCGTGAAGACCAGGACCAGTGGCCGTACGGCTCGCGCCCAGTCCGGCGCCATGCCGTAGCGGGGCAGGTAGCGGGGCACGATGTTGAGCAGCCCGGTCATGGCCGACGCCCCGGCGAACCAGAGGATGGCGATGGTGCTGATGTCGTAGGCGGTGCCGAACCAGTCGCCCAGGTACTGGTGCGCCAGGTAGGCCAGCGCCCGCCCCGACGCCTTGCCGCCCTCCTCGAACTCCTTGTGCGGGATGAGGATGGCGGTGGCGAAGCTGCTGAAGATCAGGAACACGCTCATGATCAGCGCGGCGACGGTCAGCAGCCGCTTGGCGCCCTTGATGCGCTGGGCCAGGTCGCCCTCGATCTGCGGCATGACCGCCACGCCCGTCTCGAACCCCGACAGGCCCAGGGCGAGCTTGGGCAGCACGATCGCGGACACCGCGATCATGGCGAGCGGGCTGGAGTAGTCGGTGGTGAGCGCGTTCTGCCAGTTGTCGACCAGCGAGGGGCTGGCCAGCACCTCCAGGATGCCCTTGCCGACGACGACCACGTTGAGCGTGAGGTAGACCGCGACCAGCGCGATGGCCAGCCCGATCGCCTCGCTGAAGCCGCGCAGGAAGATCGCGCCGAGCGCGGCGACCAGCAGCAGCGTGATGGGCACCTGCTGACCCTTGAGCGCCTCGGGGAAGAACGGGTTCTCCAGGACGTGCGCGGTCGCGTCTGAGGCCGACAGCGTGATGGTGAAGATGAAGGCGGTGGCCACGAAGCCGAGCAGGACCAGCACCAGCAGCTTGCCCCACCAGCTCGGCAGCAGCCGCTCCAGCATCTGGATGGAGCCCATGCCGTTGGGGCTCTCGGCGGCGACCACCCGGTAGGTGGGCAGCGCGCCGAACAACGTCAGCGCGACCAGCATCATCGTCGCGATCGGCGACAGCGCGCCCGCGGCGAGCGCGGCGATGCCTGGCTGGTAGCCGAGGGTGGAGAAGTAGTCGACGCCGGTGAGGCACATGACCTGCCACCAGGTGTGCCGCTTGCCGGGATGTTCGTCGTGCTTCCCGGATGACGGCTGCAATCCCTGCAGCAACCAGCCACGCAACGACATCGAGCACCCCTTATGAGCATTTACGGAATCAAGAGGGCACCCTACTAGTCATGACCACGTCATTGCCGTCCTGGCTCGCCGACATCCCGGCTTCGCAGCCGTACCCGCTCGCGTTCGCCACCGTGAGCGGGGCGCATCTGTACGGTTTCCCGTCCCGTGACTCGGATGTGGATCTGCGCGGGGTGCACGTGCTGCCGGTGACGCGGCTGGTGAGCCTGCGGGAGCCGGAGGAGACGATCACCCGGGACTGGGTGCGGCTCGGCGTGGAGGTCGATCTGGTCACGCACGACCTGGGGAAGTTCTGCCGTCTGCTTTTGCGGCGCAACGGGTATGTGCTGGAGCAGTTGTTGTCGCCGCTGGTGGTGGCTTCGTCGGAGGTGCATTCCGCGCTGGTGGAGCTGGCGCCTTCGCTTTTGACGCGTAACCACGCGCATCACTATCTGGGGTTCGCGCGCACCCAATGGGGGTTGTTCGTCAAGACGGGTGAGCTCAAGCCGTTGCTCTACACGTTGCGTGTGCTGGCCACCGGGACGCATCTCATGGTGGCCGGTGAGGTGGAGGCGGATCTGACGCGGTTGCTGGGGTACTGCCCGCCGTACACGCCGGACCTGATCGCGGCCAAGCGGTCGGCCGAGCATGGTGAGCTGCCGTCGGACGGACCTGATCTGGTACGGCTGGAGCAGGACGTGGACCGGATGACCGGGGTGCTCGAGGAGGCTTGTGCCGCGTCGCGGCTGCCGGAGAGTTCCGGGGCGTTCGAGGCGGTGGATGCGCTGGTGGTGCGGTCGCGGCTCGGATAATTCGGGCGACATTTCGGTTTTTATCTCGGTAAAGTGCTTTCTGCCGGGCGGCTCTTGGGTGTGCTTCCTTCTCTTCGAATCAGAATCAAGCGTGCCTGCTCTCCGCCCGGCTTTTTCATGTCTTTGGGAGGTTTCCCGTGAACGGTCCCGCCGAGATCCTTCTGCGTAAGAAGGGGCTGGTGTCTCCGGCGTTGTTCGCCACCGGGGATTGCCCGCCGCCGCCGTTCATGCAGCTGCCCAGGCGGATGCGGCTGGTGGTCGCCGATGTGCCTTCCGGGGTGGCTGCGCTGGAGTTCGAGCTGCTGCAGGTCGGGTATCTCGTGCCCGCCGCGTTGCACCACGCGCTGGCTGCTCTTGAGATGGATGAGCTCACCCGGGTGGGGCGGCGGCTTTTGCACGCGTTGCGGGAGCAGGTGGGGGCCAACGCCCACCACGTACCCCTTTTCCGGAAATTTCCGGACAGTGTGCCTGCGGACACCGCCGACTTCTACGTGCGGCGGGTCTTCACGCTGCTTCTGCAGGACCCCTCGCGGCCGTGCGTGTTGTGCGGGGAGGTGGGCGCCGTGCACGCTGTGCGGCCGTGCGCTCATCTGGTGTGCCGGGTGTGCTGGGACGGGGCCGACTTCAGCGCCTGCCCGATCTGCCACCGCAGGATCGACCTCGACGACCCGTTCCTGCTGCCTGACGACGCGGTGGTGGACCGGGACGCGGTCACCAGGACGACGTTGATGCGGCTGAGTGCCGACCCGGTCGGTGACTGCCGTGAGCTGGCCGTCGGGTTGATGACGCGGCAGACGCCGATGCCGCAGCACGACCGTTCTGACCTGGACGCGTTGCTGGAGGCGTTCTGGCCTGAGTCCGCCGCTTGGGTGCCGGAGAGCATTCCGGTCAAGGAGACGCGGGCGAACGTGCTGGCGTTCCTGCTGTCCCGCGACCCTTCCGCGGACCTGTCGCGGTTGGAGACGGCTACTGACGTGTTGCGGCTGCTCTACGTGCTCATGGGCGCCGACCCTGGGCTGCGGGTGCCTCCTGCGCGCCGCCGCTCGCTCCCCCGCGCCCTGCGCAGGTCACTGCTCGGGGCGCTGGACCGGATGGCGTTGCCGTACCTGGTGGAGGACCTGCAGCGGTACGGCGAGCAGTGGAAGCGCATGGGCGAGGTGCTCCACCCGGGCGAATACGCCAACCGCTTCCCGAACGTGGCGCTCGCCTTCGCCGTCCTCCGCGGCACCCCCATCACCTCCCTTATGGGCGCACGCCCACTAGGCGACCCCTCTTTGGCGGGCAAGCGCCCACTAGAGGGCGGCCTCGCCCCGACGGACGACCCGTCCGGCGTGGGCGGGCGCCCACTTGGGGGCCGCGCCGCCCCTACAGGCGACCCCTCTCCGGCGGGTGCGCCCCTTCTTGTGGGCGAGCGCCCACTAGGGCTGGCCCTTCCCGGTGGGGTTCCCGAGTCTCTGCGGGTGGTTGGCGGGCGGCTCCGGAACGTCTCCTTCGCCAGTCAGGTGGAGGGCGCGCTCGAGGCCGGGGAGCACGTGCGGGCCTTCGAGCTGCTCACCCGGCGTCCCGGCGAGCTCGCGCGCAGGCTGTCGCAGCTGCTCAGGCTCGACCCCGCCCTCCTGGAGCGGGACATCGGCAAGCCGCTGCGGCGGGTCGCGCCCGGGGTCCTGCTGGCCGCGCTCGGCCAGGTCCGCACCCCGCCCGGCGGGATGCGGCTGTTCCTCCCCCGCGGCGGCCAGGCAAAGGCCTGGCCCGTGCCCGACGAGCGCCGCGAGATCCCGCCCGCGACCGTGGCCGAGGCGGCGCGGCTGGTCGAGGACGAGCTGCTCCGGCGCGTCTCCGCGCTGCCGCCGCTGGCGTGCGCGCTCCTCGACGAGGGCCTCGCCGACCTGGTCGCGCCCACCTCCGAGCGGTCAGCCAGCGCGTCGCTGGTACGGCTGTCGCGCGGCAGCGTCCAGCCGCTCCCCGACGGCGACACGCTCCGCCTCTTCCTCCACTGGACCGAGCCCCCGGGCACCCGCGTCGACCTCGACCTGTCGGTCGCCGTCTACGACGCCGCCTGGCGCTTCGTGGGCCTGTGCGACTACACCCACCTGCGCCTGGGCGACGCGGTCACCCACTCGGGCGACCTCACCTCGGCGCCCGCGCCGCTCGGCTCGACCGAGTTCATCGACGTCGACGTCAGCGGGCTGGACGGCCGCTACCTGGTCCCGGTGGTGTTCAGCTACAACGACGTGCCCTTCGACGAGCTCGTGGACGGCTTCGCCGGGTTCATGGCCGACCCGCGCGGCCACTTCGACCCGCGTGCCGTACGCCAGCGTATGGACCTGACGGGCGCGGCCAAGGTGCTGCTGCCGCTGGTGGCCGACCTGCGCACGCGCGAGCTGTGCTGGGCGGACGTCAACCTCGGCGTGCGCGGCTACGGCCACGACGTGGACGCCAACAGCGACAGCATGGCCGCGATCGGCGCCGCGCTGCGCAGCGCGTACCGCGACCGGGTGACGGCGTGGGAGGTGGCGTCCTGGCACGCCTCCCGCGCCGGGCGGATCGTGGTGCGCGGGCGCGACGGGGCGCTGACGTCGGGCGGCCTGCCGTACACCGGGGACCTGAGCGAGGTGGACTTCGCCGTCCTGGTGGACTGGGACGTGGAGCTGCCGCCCGCCGCCGACGTCTACGCGTTGCGGCCATCGGGCAAGGTGATGGCAGACCTGTTGACCGAGCTGAAGGCGGACGCGTGAACGACGACCTGATCCTGTCGGTGGTGACCGGCTCCCGGGCGTACGGCCTGCAGACCGAGGCGTCGGACACCGACAGGCGCGGGGTGTTCGTCGTGCCGACCGAGCGGTTCTGGCTGCTGGACAAGCCGCCCACACACCGCGACGGTCCGCTGGAGGAGCAGTTCTCATGGGAGGTGGAACGGTTCTGCGCGCTGGCGCTGGAGGCCAACCCGACGGTGCTGGAGTGCCTGTGGTCGCCGATCGTCGAGCTGGCCACGCCGTTCGGCGAGGAGCTACTGGGGATGCGCAAGGCGTTCCTGTCGCAGCGGGCGCAGCAGACGTTCACCGCCTACGCCGACGCCCAGTTCCGCCGCCTCGATCCGGCGGCGCCGAAGTGGAAGCAGGCCATGCACATGATCAGGCTGCTGCTCAGCGGCCTGCACCTGTTGCGCGCCGGGGAGCCGCAGGTGGACATGGCGGCGTTCCGTGACCGGCTGCTGGCCGTCAGGCGCGGCGAGTGGGCGTGGGAGCGGGTGGACGCCTGGCGCCTCGACCTGACCTCCCAGGTGGGCGCCGCTGAGAGCGTGCTGCCCGCCGAGCCCGACCGGGCCGCCGTGGAGGCGTTCCTGGTCAGGGTGCGGCGGGCGAACCTGTGACCACGACCGACGGGAACGGGTTGTCCGGCAGCAGCAACATCCGGCGCACGTCGTCGCCGCGCGTGGCCGCGTCCAGGTGCAGCAGCGCCGCGCCGATCCCGGCCGCGCCGACCATGTAGCCCGTGTCCGCGGTGACCTCCCAGGGGCGCAGGCGGCGGTAGGCCTGCCACCACTGCCCGTCCTGCCCCGTTTCGACCAGGTGCTCGCCCAGCGTGCGGGCGAAATCGAGGTACGGCTCGCGCCCCGTCGCCGCCCACAGCCCCACGAACAGCTCCAGCAACCCGGCCACCCCGCAACACTGGCACGCCGTGTTCCAGAACCCTCTCGTCTCCTTGTACGGCACGCCGCTCGTCATGATGCCGTGCGCCAGCCGGTCCACCCAGTCGTGCTCGCCGAGCTCGTGGAACATCCGCGCCACCCCGGCCGAGCCCGAGCAGAAGCCCAGGTAGTGCAGGTCACGACCCTGCGGCACGTGGTGCGGCACGACGGCGCAGTTGCCCGCCACCTCGCTGACCTCGCGCACGAACCCCGCTCCCCTGCGCGCCGCCTCCAGGAAGCGCTGGTCGCCCGTGACGCCGTGCAGGCGCGCCAGCAGGAACGCGGTGCCCGCCGTACCGGGAAGGAAGCCCGGGGTGACGGCGTCGAGCGGCAGGTCGGCCGTGCATTCCTGGCCGAAGCGGTGGCCGGGGACGGGCATGGTGGCGATGCGCAGCCCGGCCTCGACGGCGGCCCGCGCGTAGGCGGGCTCGCCCAGGACGGACGAGGCGTGCAGGAGGGCCAGCGCGATGCCGCCGTCGCCGCGCTGGGCCGGGTCACCGGTCCACGCGGTGCGGTCGGCCAGGGTGTCGGCGATGGCGGCCGCCTGCTCGGAGTAGGCGGGCTCACCGGTCGCCCAGCCCAGTTCGGCGAGGCAGAACATGATGCCTGCCACTCCGTCGTACAGCGTCTGGTCCTTGACGGTCGGCCAGACCGAGGTGAGGTAGCGCGCGCCCGCGTGGACGTCGTCGAGGTAGGAGTCGTCGCCGGTGGCCTGCGCGAGCTCCAGGAAGAACAGCACGATGCCGGCCGCGCCCGAGTAGAGCGAGGCCGGCCGGTGCGGGAGCGCGGCGCGGTCGCCCGCGCTCCAGTGCCTGCCGCGCGCGTCGTCGACGGCGGACGAACGGATCCACCGTCCGGCGCGCGCGGCGGCCTCCAACGGGCTCATACGGTCCAGTGTCCTACCGGGTGCATGCCCCTGACTATAACCCACTTAGCTCATAGGTTATAGGGGTTATTCGTATGCAGACAGCACCAGACGCACCGAGAAGTTGACGTATCCGGCGCGTTCGAACGCCTTGGCCATCGGCAGGTTGGTGGTGTCGGTGTCGGCGAGGATCCGCTCGACGCCGCGCTCGGCGTGGAAGCGGGTGATCTCGTCGAGCAGGTCGGCGACGTAACCCTGGCCGCGGAACTCCGGCACGACGCCCAGGTAGCCGACCACCGGGCCGCCGTTGTTGGCCTCCGGCAGGGCGAAGCCGATCAGCCTGCCGTCCGGGGTGTGGGCCATCCGCCACCACGAGCGGTCGCCGGGCATGGACTTGTACCCCTCGACCTCCTCGCGCGCCTGGTCGACCGGGTCCATCCTGGTCAGCGCCTGGCGGGTGTCGAAGTCGAGGCTGCCCTGGGCGACCTGGCGGAACGCCTCGACGAACACCTCGTCGTCGGGCTCCTCGGTGAAGACCACGCGGGTCGAGGGCTTCGGCATGGGGGCGAGCGGGGTCCACTGGTAGCGGAGCCGTTCGAGCTCCTGCGTCAGGCCCGCGCGGGCAGCGGCCTCCTGGCGCCAGGCGATCGCGGCGGACGCCGTCGGGTCGTCGCGCCAGCCGTTCTGCAGGAAGACGTGGTAGGCGGGGCGGTCGCCGAACGCCTCGTGCGCGGCTTCCAGCAATCCGGCGGCCAGGCCCACCCGGTCGTCGACCGACGGGTGCACGTATATGCAGTCGAGGGCCAGGGGGTTGTCACTGTTCGCGAAGGCCCACCAGACGGCGCGGGCCAGGATCTGCCCGTCCTGTTCGGCGATCCAGATGCGGTCGTGGCGGTATTGCCCGTCTTCGAGGTTGGACAGAAGGCGGTCGGGATGGGCCCAGCTGATGGACTCGTCGACGACGCAGGAAAGCAGGTTGTCGAGGTCAGACTCGACGGTTTCGCGGAAAAGCAAGGTTCCTCCGTTGTGCGGCAGCGATCATCTCAAGTCATCCTTTCTTCCGGGGGATATCTGGCTGGGCGAGTGTAGCGGTGCGCCAGTATGGAGCGCATGGACGCCTCAGAGGTACCCCTGCTCCCACCGGTGCGGCTGCCCTCGCGGGCCGCGCTGGCGGCGGCGGTACGCAGCAGCCCGCTGGGGTCCTCCTTGTCTGGTTCCGCTTCCTCTGACGAGGTCGTGGAGGTGGTGCGGCGGCTGGCCGAGGCCGCCGTGCTGGAGGACGACGAGGAGGTCCTGGCGCTGTGGGGGGCGGTTTGCCGGGTGCTGCTGCTTCCCCAGGAGTTGGGCGAGCAGGCTGTCACGTTGACGTTGCTGCGGTTGTTCTTCGCGCGGGAGCCGCTGGACGGTTCGTCCCCGTCGTTGCTGGTACGGCTGGGCCTGGTGGAGCGGGTGGACGGCTCCTATGGGCTGACGGGGTTGGGGCTTTGGGCGGGGCGGGAGCTCGCCAAGGACCTCCTGGGCCAGGACGTCCCCATCCTCGGCGCCTTCGCCACCTCGGGTTCCGCCGCCCCTTCTTCCGCCTTCGGGAGTCCTGCGGCCGATCGTGGGGCTGGGGCGTTGTTGTGGGCCTTGCGCGCTTATCCGGAACGGGAGCGGGACGAGGAGCTGGCCGGTTGGCTGGCGGGGCGGGACGCGGGTGAGGCCGCCCAGGAGATCGGTGCGGCGCTGGCCACGACGAGCCCGCTGGGCAGGGCGGTCGGGGTGGAGCTCCTGGCCACCCGGCTCGGGTCCTCCGGAGCGCGGGTGCTCGAGGAGCTGCTGGAGACGCCCCGGGTGGGGTCGCTGGTGGCGGCCCGGCTGGGACGCACCGACCGGGAACCCGTGCCCGAGGAGGTCTCATGGGTGCTGGTGGACATGGCGGCGGGGCTGCTGGAGTACGGGGGCGAGGTGGAGCAGGTGATCGAGTCGGTCTCGATGGGGATGGATCCTGAGGAGCTCGCCGACACGATCGCCATCCTGGCCTTCGGCGACCACCCGGCTACGGAGCCGGTGCTGCGCATGTTCGCCGAACACCACGACGACACGCGCGTGAGCGCCGCCGCCCGCAAAGCCCTCCGCCGCCACCACGGCCTGACCTCCCCCTGACCACCCCACCAAGGGGTGACGCGCTGCCCCCTGGATGCCGCAAGCACCCACACGCACATGGCCCTCCACCCGACCCCGCGCGGGCACCCTCGCGAGATCACGCGCCCCACGCCCGTGCACCCAGTGCGCTCAACCCCCTGAGGAGAGGTGGGGGTGGTGGGGCGCGGGTAGAGTCTGGAGGGATGACAGAGCACACGATCTCCCCGCAAACCGGTTCCCTGCTCGGCGACGACACCTACGCCTGCACCTGCGGCGCCGTACTCGCCGGACGCATGACCGCCGAGCTGCACGCCAGCGAGAACAACCGCTGCACCGTCTGCCTAGGCACCGCCCAGGAGGAGATCGCCCCCGGCCTGGTCCGAGGCTGCTCGTCCTGCGCGGGCACCGGCCGCCGCCGCGAGCAGATCACCTGGCAGCTCGCCCACTCCGAAGCCGAGCAGGTCATCACCCTGGCCATGGTCCGCGGCGTAGTCGCACAGATCGACCGCCCGTTCCACCTGTCCGAGATCGCCGACGCGGTCAGGGCGGGCCTGCGCCTGGTGCCCGGCCGCCTGCCGGTGGGTCCGCGCGTCCGCGACCTGCTGCTGCACCTGCAGGCCATGGGTGAGGTCGTCATGGTGTCCGCCCCCGACGAGCTCATCGACGACGTCCCGACGTTCCTCTACAACGACCCCCAGTTCCAGCGTGTCGGCACCCTGTAGGGACTCCGGGAGATTCCGCCCCGCCCGTGCGAGGCATTCCTGTCGATTCCGGCCCACCCCGTTCGTGTAAGGGGTAGAAGACCGGAAACGGGAGGATCGACATGAAGCAATACCTGCTCAGCATGTACCAGCCAGACGGCCCCAAGCCCCCACCCGAGTTCCTGGAGCCGGTGATGCGTGAACTCGCCGCGATCACCGAGGAGATGCAGGCGCAGGGTGTGTGGGTGTTCGCCGGCGGCCTGCACCCGCCGGGCACCGCGACCGTGGTGCGCGCCAAGGACGGCGACACGTTCTTCACCGACGGCCCGTTCATCGAGGGCAAGGAGCACCTCGGCGGCTTCACGATCATCCAGGCGCCCGACCTCGACGCCGCGCTGAAGTGGGGCAGCAGGATCGCCGCCGCCACCACGCTACCGATCGAGGTCCGCCCCTTCGCCGGCGATGCCTGACGCTCCCCGAAGGCCGACGCCCACAGCCCTTCCAAGGAACGCCCCATCAAAGGGCGGCCTCCCGCAGCACGGCTCCCCTGAGGGCACGCCCTCAGGGGACGCCCCTCCCCGCGAGGTCCCTCCAAGAGACGGTCCCCCGCCGACGGACGCACCTCCACAAGAGGTCCCTCCAGAGGGCATTCCTTCTGAGGAGGTGCTGCTGGAGGGGGTGTTCAGGCGGGAGTACGGCAGAGCCGTGTCGGTCCTCGTCCGCGCGCTCGGCGACATCGATCTCGCCGAGGACGCCGTCCAGGAGGCCTTCGCCAGGGCTGCCGAGTGCTGGCCAGAGGACGGCCTGCCGCCGAGCCCAGCCGGATGGATCATCACCACCGCCCGCAACAAGGCGATCGACCGGCTGCGCCGCGAGGCGTCCAGGGACGACCGCCACGCCCAGGCGGCCCTCCTGCACGCCCAGGAGGACCCCCAAGAGGAGGGTCCGGTGCGCGACGAGCGGCTCCGGCTGATCTTCACCTGCTGCCATCCCGCGCTGGCCCCGTCGGTGCGGGTGGCGTTGACGTTGCGCCTGCTCGGCGGCCTGACCACCACCGAGATCGCCCACGCCTTCCTGGTACCGGAGCCGACCATGGCCCAGCGCCTGGTCAGAGCGAAGGGCAAGATCCGCGACGCGGGCATCCCCTACCGGGTCCCACGCGACGCCGACCTGCCCGACCGCCTCGCCGCGGTGCTGGCGGTCGTGTATCTGATCTTCAACGAGGGATATACGGCCAGCGAAGGCGAGCACCTCGTACGCGACGACCTGTGCTCCGAGGCGATCAGGCTGGGCCGACTACTCCTGGCCCTGATGCCGGACGAGCCCGAGGTCATGGGCTTGCTGGCCCTGATGCTGCTCACCGAGTCACGCAAGGCGGCCCGTACGTCAGCGTATGGAACCCTGGTCCCACTCCCCGCCCAGGACCGCACGTTGTGGGACCCCAAGCTGATCGCAGAGGGCCAGGACCTGGTCAGACGGTGCCTCCGCCGCGGACAGCCCGGGCCGTACCAGATCCAGGCCGCGATCAACGCCGTCCACAGCGACGGCCCGGCCACCGACTGGCCTCAGGTCCTGACCCTGTACGACCAGTTGACAGCCGTCGCCCCGAGCCCGGTGGTGGCGCTGAACCGGGCGGTGGCAGTGGCCGAGGTGTACGGCCCGGCCGCCGGTCTCGCCGCGACCGAGGGACTCGGGCTGGACGGCTACCACATACTGCATGCCGTACGCGCTGACCTCCTCGACCGCCTGGGCCGCAAGCGCGAGGCCGCCCAGGAGTACGACCGAGCGATCGACCTCACCGCGAACGCCAACGAGCAAGCATTTCTTCGCAGCAAACGCGCCCGCCACCCATGACCCGCCATCTGCGACACCGCCGCCCACAACAAGAGCCGCACCGCTACACGCGGCGCCCCACATGGGCGATGTCGCTGTCGCACGCTGCCCTTCGCGTGCGGCGCCGCCACGCAGTAAGGCATCGCCATCGCACGCTGCGCCCCGCACGGGGTTGCCGTCAGACGCAGCGCCATTGCCTACAGCGGTGCCGGGCGAGTCGTCACACGCGGCGCACAAACACGATGAAGGGGGCGGCTACGCGCGGCAGAGGATTTCGCCGTGGAGGATGGACAGCCAGCCGTCCTCTGACGCCGCCCACTCCTGCCAGGCCGCCGAAATCGCGTGGAGGTCGGATTCGGTGGCTGCGCCGGTCGCGAGGGCCTGGTCGGCCATGAGGGACTTCAGCACCCTTTCCGCCCACATGCCGCCCCACCACGCGCGGTCCTCCTCGGTCGCGAAGCACCAGGTGGAGGACGTGGCGGTGACGTCGGTGAAGCCCGCCGCCCTGGCCCACAACAGCAACCGCCGCCCGGCGTCGGGCTCGCCGCCGTTGGCTCGGGCGACCTTCTGGTAGAGGGCCAGCCAGGAGTCCAGCTCCGGCAACTCCGGATACCACGTGAACGCCGCGTAGTCGCTGTCGCGCACCGCCACGAACCCACCAGGACGGCACACCCGCCGCATCTCGCGCAACGCCTGCACCGGGTCGCCGACGTGCTGCAGCACCTGGTGCGCGTGGACCACGTCGAAGCTGTCGTCGGGGAAGTGGAGAGCGTGCACGTCGGCGACGGCGAAGTCCACGTTGTCCAGCCCCCTGCCCGCGATCTCGGCCCTGGCCAGCGCGAGGGCGTCGGCGGTCACCTCGCTCGCGGTCACCCGCGCCACCCGTCCCGCCAGGTCGGCGGTGATGGTTCCCGGGCCGGCGCCGACGTCGAGGACGGTCATGCCGGGGGTGAGGTGGGGCAGCAGGTACGCTGCCGAGTTCTCCGCGGTGCGCCACCGGTGGGAGCGCAGGACGGACTCGTGGTGACCGTGGGTGTAAACCGCCTTCGTCATGGGTGAAGGTTAGCCGCCGTCCCGTATTTCGGGCAGATCTGTCTCATATAGCAAGATGCGATCGCCGGTCACGACCAAGCGGGCGACATCATCCCTGCCCGGGACGTCGAACATCACGTCGGCCAGCAGCTCCCCTACGATCGAGCGCACCGCCGGCGCCTTGAGCCAGTGCGGCGTCGGCGATCGCACCGATGGCGCCCTCGGTGAACTCCAGCTGCCGCCGGTATTGCTTGACCAGCGCGGACCTGTCCAGCGGCTCGAAGTGCCGGGGTGCCTGCGGCAGGCGTTCCCGCTGGCGGCCGTGTGGTGGCTCGCGTGGAGGGGCGTGGGGCTTGTCACTCGACCGCCCGCTACCGTCCGGCCGGGTGACGGCCTCGCATAGGCATCACGAGTCCCGTGGCGATGGCCACACTTCTCCTTCTCCCCAACGGCGCCCCCGAGCAGGCGGCCTCCCAGCCGGGAGGCCCCCTTTGGGGCGTCGCTCAGGTGCTGCCGCCCGATGAGGACCCCACTGGGCGGAACCCTCCCGCGAGCGTCTGAGACCGCTGCGCGAAGAGGTACGGCCGGGCGAGGGTGAGAGCGGTCGCCGTGAGGGCCATGCCCGCCAGGACCGGCGCGAGGTGCATGAGGTCGACGTAGCCGATGGCGAAGTGGGCGATCACGGCGGGCACGAATCCCGCAAAGGCCGCGAGCGCCAGCGTCCACCACACCCACGACTCGCCCCGCCGCCACCCCCACATGCTCAGCAGCAGGATCGCCGCGGCCGCCGCCGTCAGCGCCCCGCCGAACCCGGCCCTGTCGTGCGCGATGAACGGCAGGAGCCGCCCGTTGGCCGCGCTCAGCGCCTCCGGACCGGTTCCCAGGAACGCCAGGTCGCTGGGGACGAAGACGCCGGTGAGCCCGACCACCGACACCGCCACGCCACCCACCAGCAGCCCGGCGCCGGTGATCACCATGAGGAGCTGGCCGGTGAGCGCCCTGTTCCGCTCCGGCCCTTCTGGCAGGGTGACCCAGCGGGGACGTTCCGGAGGCCGCCGGGTCGCGGCCAGGAACATCGGGAACACGATCGCGGCCAGGGCCAGGTGGAGCGGCTCCAGGTATCCGTGGGCGAAGAGGAACAGCACCGCGGCGAACCCGATGCACCCGGACACCAGGTATGCCTCCCGCGCCCACGGCCAGCCCCGGCGCATCCCCCCTCCGGCCAGCCCGGCGTAGAGGATCCCGGTGGCCACCATGGTGCCCGCCAGCGTGATGCGGTCGTGGCGCAGGAAGTGGACCAGGTGGTGGTTGACCGCGTGCAGCCCGCTCTGGTCGGTGTTGAGGAACGCCCGGTCGTACCAGAGCAGGACGGGGCCGAGCGTGACAGCGGCTGCGACCAGCCCGGCGACGGCGATGACGACTCCGGACACCAGGCCCCACCACCAGCCTGGCCATCTGCGTGGATCCAGCCCGACGCTGCGCAGGGGCGGGACGGGCGCGGTGGGCGTCGCCGCCTCGACCACCCGGCCGAACCACCCTGGACCGGATTGGACCAGCAGATCGGGTACGGCGAGCACGAGGGTGTCGGGGTCGGCCAGGGCGCGGACCGCATCACCTACTGACGGCGAGCGAAGACGGACCACCGCCTGGCCCTCGGCCGCACAGTCATCTTCCGCCGCCCGAGCCTCGACCGTTAGGACGGCGCTACTGTCCGACCCGGCCTCGTTACCGAGGGGGTGTTGTGGAGACGCGGGGAGCGGGGTGCGACGTGATGGTGAGGGCGCGGTAAGCAGATCGGCTTCCCGGCCTTGCGGTGCGGGCGCGGCAAGCGAAGCGGCCTCGCGGCATTGCGGTGGGAGCGCGGCAGCGTCGCTGCGTCGTGGTGACGGCGCGGCGAGCGAAGTGGCGTGGCGGCGTTGTGGTGAGGGCGCGCCGAGCTGAGCGGCACCGTGACGTTGTGGTGGGGGCGGGGCGGCTTCGTAGTGTTGTGGTGAGGGCGGCGCTGGCGGGGCGGCTTCGCGGTGTTGTCCGGCGGCTGGCTGTGGGATGGCTGGTGGGAGGATCGCGTCTACGTGTGGTGCCAGGGCGGTGGTCACGGCGGGGTCGGTGGTTCCTGCCAGGACGGGGACGCGCCTGCCCGCTGCAGCTCGCCGTACCAGGTCCACGTCTGCGAGGGTCACCGGCTCCACCAGGATCACGCCGGCGCCGAGCGGGGGCAGCGCGCGGATGGCGGCCCAGGCCACCTCGGGTGGCACCACTGCCCCTAACCTGCTGGGCACCGCCACGCCCCCGACGGTCCCTCTCAAAGGGGACGGTGGGTGGCGGTGCCCGAGCAGGCGCGCGACCGCTGTGCCGCCGCCGGGCAACGAACCGGTCCAGGCGAGCAGCCGCAGCGCCAGCCGCTGCGACCTCCGCACGCCCAGCACGGCCCCCGCGATCCCCCGCAGCGGCTGGTATGTCCAGTCAGGCATGGTCCCGCCCCCGTTCTCCCCGCTCGGAGGATGCGGATCGCGCGACAGGCGGAGGCGACGTCTTCCCCCGTTCACGCAGCTCCGAGGGCCTCGCGGCGAGATCCGGCGTTGCGGGTCGCTCGGCAGGCTCGGGTGCCCTCCACCCCACGACGGGATCCGACTTCTGCGATGCGGGTCCGGGCGTCCTCCTCCCTACAGTCGGATCCGACGTTGCGCGTCGCTCAACTGGCTCGGGATCCCCCTCCGGCGTTGCGCGTCGCTCAACGGGCTCGGGATCCCGCTCCGGCGGTGTGGATCGTTCAAGGGGCTCGGGTGACGTCCGCCCCGCGGCGGGATCTGGCTCTGGTGATGTAGGTGGCGCGAGGAGTTCGGGCGAGGGCGGGGTCCAGCGCAGGATGGGGTCCATTGACCTGAGCAGTGCCGCGGGTGGCACCAGCCGTGCTGCGAGGTCGCGCAATCGTGCCGCCGGAGCCCACGTCAGCAACCCCGCCGCCCCCAACCGGGCCGAGCGGCGGGCGATCGCCTGGGTGCGTGGGCGCCGTGCCCGGTCGTACCGGGCCAGCGCCGCGTCCACGTCCGGCACCGTACCCAGGCATGCGGCCAGCGTGACCGCGTCCTCCAGCGCCGTACCCGCCCCCTGCCCCAGCGTCGGGTCCATCGCGTGCGCCGCGTCTCCCAGCAGCACCACTCTCCCCGACACGTACGACGCCAGCGGCGGAACGTAATACACGTCGTGCCGCAGCACGGCATCCTCCTGCACCGCCGCCAGCAACCTGGGAAGTGGATCCGGCCATCCGCCGAACCTGTCCATGAACTCCCCATGGGCGTCCCGCCCACCCGCGCGGGCCCGCGCGGCGGCGAAGCAGTAATACCGGCCCCCTGGCAGCGCCGCGAAGCCGATCCGCTCGCCGCGTCCCCACCACAATGCCCCCTCGGCGCCCAGACCGGGCACGGGGCCGGTCACCGTACGCCAGGTCGTGGAACCGGAGTATCGGGGCGATCCGGCGTGCGGCCATCGCTGCCGACGTACCGTGCTGTGCACGCCGTCGGCGCCCACTACCAGATCCTGCCCGCGCAGGTCGGCGACGTCGTGCACTTCGGCGCCCGCGCTCAGCACCTCCCCCGGTAACGCCGCCACGAGCACGCGTAGCAGGTCTGCTCGGTGCACCATGAGCAGCGGCCAGCCGTACCGCCGGGCGACGTCCGCGTTGTCCGTCCTGTACAGCCATCGTCCGGTCCGGTGGCGCACGCCCCCTTTGGTCTCGACTGCGGCGATCGCCCGCACCTGTTCGGACAGTCCCAGTACGGCGAGCGCGCGCATCGCGTTCGGCCACAACGCCAGCCCGGCTCCGACCTCCCTGAACTCCGGTGCCCGCTCCAGTACGGTCACCCGCCACCCGATCCGGTACAGCGCCAGCGCGGCCGCCAGCCCGCCGATCCCACCACCGACCACCACTGCTGCAGGCATGATCCAACCCCCTGTTTGAGCGACTGCTTAATCGCACCGTAGGCTAATTTAAGCGAACGCTCAACTCCATCGGCGCACCGACAAGGTGGGCGAAGTGGCGCTGGGGGTGGGCGGCGAGCCGGGGGTGTCAGGGACGATGGAGGGGTGGAGGGGTGGAGGGGTGGAGGGGTGGAGGGGTGGAGGGGTGGAGGGGTGGAGGGGTGGTCGTTCATGGGGGTGTTATGTGTTGGAAGGGTGGTGGTTTGGGGTTGTTCACCGGTTGTTACTGGATCGCTGCTGTGGGTCGGAAAATGGCGGAAAGCGTGGAATAGTCGGCGGAGATGGGCCGTTGGCATCGGGGTGGCGTAAGGCCACGACACCGGCGGACGATCGGATGCCCGCGGCCCCTGCCGATGTCGGGCGTCTGGCCGCCGCCGACCGCCTGACCTCAGGGAGCGAGTTTGCGTCCACCAGTGGCCGATCGTGGCACGATCGCCTCTCGCGCCGTCTTCCCCGCCGGAATGCTGGCCGCCCAGCCCAGAACGCTGCTCGATGTGCTCGACGCCACAGTGCGCGACCACCCCGACGCCTTGGCGCTGGACGACGGCCGGATCGCCTACGACTACCGGACGTTGCGCGCCGAGGTCGACCGGCTGGCCACCGACCTTCGCGAGCTGGGGGTACGGCGGGGCGACCGGGTCGGCGTGCGGGTTCCTTCCGGTACGGCGGAGCTGTACCTCTCGATCCTTTCCGTGCTCGCCGCCGGGGCCGCATACGTGCCGGTGGACGCCGACGACCCCGATGAGCGGGCCGAGCTGGTGTGGGCGGAGGCCGAGGTCAAGGCGGTCATCGCCGACAAGATCACCCTTAGGGAGCCTACGAGCGAGGACGGCGACCTCCCCAAGCAAGGCGACCTCCTCGAGCAAGAAGACCCACACGCCGGGCCGCGGCCTGAGGATGATGCGTGGATCATCTTCACCTCCGGCTCCACCGGCAAGCCCAAGGGCGTAGCCGTGACGCATCGCAGCGCCGCCGCGTTCGTGGACGCAGAGGCCGGGCTGTTCCTCCCCGACGCCCCCCTCGCCCCGGGCGACCGGGTGCTGGCCGGGCTGTCGGTGGCGTTCGACGCGTCCTGCGAGGAGATGTGGCTCGCCTGGCGCCATGGCGCCTGCCTGGTCGCGGCGCCGCGTTCGCTGGTGCGTACCGGGATGGATCTGGGGCCCTGGCTGGTCGAGCAGGAGATCACCGCGGTGTCGACCGTGCCCACGCTGGCCGCGCTGTGGCCGGTGGAGGCGCTGGACGGGATCCGGTTGCTGATCTTCGGCGGCGAGGCCTGTCCCCCAGAGCTGGCGGAACGGCTGGCCGTACCGGGACGAGAGGTGTGGAACACCTACGGGCCGACCGAGGCCACGGTGGTGGCGTGTGCGGCACGGCTGACCGGTGAGGGGCCGGTGCGGATCGGGTTGCCGCTCGACGGCTGGGACCTGGCGGTCGTGGACGCCTCCGGCGCGCCGGTCGCGATGGGTGAGGTCGGCGAGCTGATCATCGGCGGGGTGGGGCTGGCCAGGTATCTGGATCCGGTCAAGGACGCGGAGAAGTACGCGGCGCTGGAGGCTCTGGGGTGGGAGCGGGCGTATCGGTCGGGTGACCTGGTGCGGGCCGAGCCTGAGGGGCTGCTGTTCGTGGGGCGCGCCGACGACCAGGTGAAGCTGGGTGGGCGGCGGATCGAGCTGGGTGAGGTGGACGCGGCGCTGCAGGCTTTGCCGGGGGTGGCGGGGGCGGCGGCTGCTGTGCGTACGGCGGGCGGGGGGCATCAGCTGCTTGTCGGATATATCGCCGTCGGGGAGGATTTCGACCTTAGCGAGGCTCGGGATCTCCTCAAGGATGTCCTTCCTGCTGCCCTGGTGCCGCGGTTGGCGATCGTGGACGAGCTGCCCACACGCACCTCCGGGAAGATCGATCGGGATGCGCTTCCCTGGCCGCTGCCCCGCCGTACAGCGGCGCCGGGCTCCGCCGTACAAGATCTCGCCGACGCAGCGCCCGGAGAGCCACAGCTCAGCGTGGTGGAGCGGTGGCTGGCTGAGCGGTGGGGGGAGGTGCTCGGGGTCGTACCGGACAGCGCCGATGCGGACTTCTTCGTCGAAGGCGGCGGGTCATTGGCCGCCGCTCGGCTCGTGTCGTTGCTCCGGGCCGACTACCCGTCGATCGCCGTCGCCGACCTCTACGAGCGCACCACGCTCAAGGCCATGGCCGCCAAGCTCGCCACCATGAAGGCCCCCCAGGCCAGGCAGCGCGCCGTCGTCCCCATGCCACGCAGGTCCGCTCTCCTGCAGACCGCCCTCATGATCCCCCTGCTCACCCTCGGCGCCCTGCGCTGGGTGACCGTGCTCGCCACCGCGGGCAACCTGCTGAACTGGCATCACGTCTCCTGGTGGCTGGTGGCGTTCGGCTGGCTGGTGTTCGTGTCGCCGCCCGGCAGGATGTTGCTGGCCGCCGCCGGTGCACGCCTGCTGCTGCGCGACGTGAAACCGGGGAGTTACCCGCGCGGCGGCAGCGTCCATCTGCGGCTGTGGTTCGCCGAGGGGCTGGCGGCCAGGCTCGGCGTGCCCGACCTGGCCAGCGCCCCCTGGATGGCGCACTACGCGAGGCTGCTCGGCGCGCAGGTGGGTGAGGACGCCGACCTGCACTCCGCTCCCCCTATCACCGGCATGCTCAGGCTCGGCAGGGGCGCGTCGGTGGAGCCCGAGGTGGACCTCTCCGGTTACTGGTATGACGGCGACCTGCTGCACCTGGGCGAGATCCGGGTCGGCAACGGCGCGTCGGTGGGTTCCCGCTCGACGCTGCTGCCCGGCGCGCGGATCGGGAAGAACGCCCAGGTCGCCCCAGGCTCCGCCGTATCCGGAAATATCCCGGCAGGGAGCCGATGGGCCGGAGTGCCCGCCTCCCGTCAGGGCAAGGCGCGCAAGTCGGCGGACCGTCCGGCGCGCAGCCGGTTCTGGGTGGTGGTGTACGGCGCGAGCGCGATCACGCTGAGCCTGCTGCCGGTCGTCGCGGTGCTCGCCGGGATCGGCGTGTTGCAGGTCACCGGGCTCGTCGGCATCCCGCTGGCGACGGTCGCGGGGCTGGTGGTGTTCGCGCTGGTCACGCTGGTGTTCGTGCGTTTGCTCGGCATCGGTCTGAACGCCGGGCACCACCCCGTGCACAGCAGGCAGGCCTGGCAGGCGTGGGCGACGGGCAGGCTCATGTCGGCCGCTCGGGTGTGGTTGTTCCCGCTGTACGCGAGCATCCTGACGCCCGCCTGGCTGCGCGCGCTCGGCATGCGGGTCGGCCGCGACGCCGAGCTGTCCACGGTGCTGGCGCTGCCGTCGATGACCACGGTCGGCGACGGCGCGTTCCTGGCCGACGACACCATGGTCGCGCCGTACGAGCTGGACGGCGGCTGGATGCGCATCGCCGAGGCGCGCATCGGCAAGCGCGCCTTCCTCGGCAATTCGGGCATGACCGCTCCTGGGCGCAAGGTGCCGAAGGACGGCCTGGTCGGCGTGCTGTCCGCGACGCCGAAGAAGGTGAAGGCCGGTTCGTCCTACCTCGGCATGCCGCCCGTGCGGCTCCGCCGTACAGCGGAGGAGAGTGACCGCAGCCGCACCTACGACCCGCCGGTGCGGCTGAAGGCCGCGCGCGCCCTGGTCGAGGCGTGCAGGCTCATCGCCGCGATGGCCACCGTCTCGCTCGCCGTACTGACCGTCCTGGCCTTCGAGAAGATCGTCGGTCTGTACGGCTTCGCCGTCGCTGCCCTGCTCAGCGGTGTGCTCATGGCCGTGGCCGGGGTGGTCGCGGCGGCGGTGGCGTCCCTGGCGAAATGGCTGCTCGTGGGGCGGATCGCCGTGGGCAACCGCCCACTCTGGAGCTCGTTCGTGTGGCGCAACGAGCTGGCCGACAACTTCGTCGAGGTGCTCGCCGCGCCCTGGTTCGCCGAACCGTGGCTGGGCACCGCGCCGCTGAACGTGTGGCTGCGCTCGCTCGGGGCACGCATCGGACATGGGGTTTCCTGCCACACGTATTGGCTGCCCGAGGCGGACCTGGTGAGCCTCGGCGACGGCGCGACGGTCAACAGGGGCTGCGTCCTGCAGACCCACCTGTTCCACGACCGGGTCATGAGCATCGACACCGTGGCGCTCGGCGCGGGCGCCACCCTCGGCCCGCACGGCGTCATCCTGCCCGCCGCCTCGGTGGGCGACGACGCCACGATCGGCCCCGCCTCGCTGGTGATGCGCGGCGAGTCCGTGCCCGGCGGCACCCGCTGGTTCGGCAACCCCATCACGGCCTGGCGGCGATGAGCGAGCACGGCGACCCGCGCTTCAGCGTGGCGCACTACGACCTGGACCTGCAGTACCGGCTCGCGACGAACTGGCTCGGCGGGCACGCGCGGCTCGACGTCGTCACGTCGCAGGCCGTCGACCTGCTGGAACTCGACCTGTACGCGATGCGGGTGGCGCAGGTGCGCATCGACGGGTCCGTCGCGCACTTCACCCACAGGGACGGACGGCTGCGCATCACGCTCCCGCGCCCGGCCCATGCAGGGGTCGCGATGCAGGTGGAGGTGCGTTATTCCGGGGTTCCCCGCCCGGTGCCGAGCACCTGGGGCGGGGTGGGGTGGGAGGAGCTGACCGACGGGGCGCTGGTCGCCTCGCAGCCGGTGGGGGCGCCGTCGTGGTTCCCGTGCAACGACCGGCCGTCGGACAAGGCGTCCTACCGCATCACCGTGACGACGGCCGCGCCGTACCAGGTGATCGCCAACGGGGTGCTGTCGGCCAAGCGGCGTTCGGCCAGTGCGGTCACCTGGGTGTACGAGCAGGTGGAGCCGATGGCGACGTACCTGGCGAGCGTCCAGATCGGCCGCTACCAGCTCGCCGGAGGGCTCGCCTTTCCGGCTCGGCTGGGTGGACGGGTGCGCAACGACTTCTCCCGGCAGCAGCGGATGATGGACCTTTTCTGCGACCTTTTCGGCCCATATCCGTTCGCCGCGCCGTACACGGTCATCGTGACCGACGACGACCTGGAGATCCCGGTCGAGGCGCAGGGCATGTCCATCTTCGGACGCAACCACGCGGACGGGCGGCGGACCTTCGAGCGGCTGGTCGCCCATGAGCTGGCCCACCAGTGGTTCGGCAACAGCCTGACGGTGGGGGCTTGGTCGGACATCTGGCTGCACGAGGGGTTCGCCACGTATGCGGAGTGGTTGTGGTCGGACTTCTCGGGTGGGGCGTCGTGCGAGGAGCTGGCCTTGCGGTGGTACGGCAGGCTGGCCGAGCTCCCCGCCGACTTCGCGCTGGCCGATCCGGCGCCGGAGCTGCTGTTCGACGACCGGGTCTACAAGCGTGGGGCGTTGACCGTGCACCGGCTGCGGCGGCAGATGGGCGACGAGCCGTTCTTCACGATGCTGCGCGACTGGACCGCCGCGCGACGGCACGGGACGATCAGCACCGAGGAGTTCGTCGCCTTCGCCCAACGCCACACGGCTTCACCGCTCGCCCCCGTCCTGTCCCCTTGGCTGTACGGCAAGCAACTCCCACCCTGGTCGCTGTAGCTCCGCGGGGCTAGTTGAGGACTGCGGCGATCCAGTGTTCGACGGTTCTGGCGACGCGGGGTTGGGCGTAGAGGCGGGTGCTGTGGGCTTGGCCGGAGAATACGCGGATTTCTGCGGTTATCAGGGGGCGGCTGAAGTCGGCGGGGACGAACTCGTGGGCTGAGTGCAACATCAGCGCTGGGGCGTCGCCTTCGCCTGCGTGTTCTGCGGGCTCCATGCTGCGCCAGGTCGACGGGCAAACCGCGGGCGTGCAGCCTGCCAGGGCGATCGCGGCGGTGCGTAGTCTGCCGCCGGTGCGGTAGGCCAGGTCTGGGGAGGTCACCGGGGAGAGGCCTACTATGCCGCGCAAGCCGGCCGGGCGGGCGTTGAGGACCCCTACCGCCGCGGCCAGGTGGCCTCCGGCGGAGAAGCCGATCACCACATAACGGGACGGATCGAAGCGGTAGCGGGCCGGGTGGGCTCGGGCCTCGTCAATGGCGTCAATCACGTCGTCGCGCTGGGCGGGCCAGCGGGCGCTGCCGGACAGGCGGTAGTTGACGTTGAAGACGGCGTAACCGAGGGCGGCGTAGCGGCGGGCAATGGGGGTCAGGTCGCTCTTGTCGCCCTGCGACCACCAGCCGCCGTGGACCAGGAACACCCCCGGGCGGCGGCCGCTGGGGCCCGGGTAGGCGTCCATGGAGGACTCGGCCAGGGCTGCGGGTGCGAACACGATCACCAGGAAGGCGGCCAGTGCCACGACTCTCACGCCGCCACTGGTCCCCTGCCGCGTACGGTGCCACGCCCGCAACCACCCCGCGATGCGGCCGTCCGGTCGGCGTGGCGCGCCGAGCGGGGGCTCTCGGCTCGTGCGTGAGCCCCGGGCCATGGCGTTCCCGGGGCTCACGTGTTTCCCGGGTGGTCTGCGGATTCGTTTTCCCGATCCGATACCACTAAAACCCGATTTGTCGCCCAGAGAATCCGGGGGTCGGCGGATTGTCGGTGGGGGCGGCTAGGTTGTCGGGCATGGTCACAGTCGAGGACGTACGGCGTCTGGCCGTCACGTTTCCACGGTCTTCCGAGCACCTGATCAGGGATCGGGTGAAGTTCCGGGTGGGGAGCATCGTCTACGTCGCGTTTTCCCGCGACGAGACGATCATGGGGTTCGGGTTTCCCAAGGAGGAACGGGCGGCGCTGATCGAGGCGGAGCCGGAGAAGTTCTTATGGCCTCGGGAGTCCGACCTGCGCTACCACTGGGTGAACGCCCGGATGTCGGCGCTGGACGAGGCGGAGATGCGGGAGCTGGTGACGGAGGCTTGGCGCATGTGCGTCCCTAAGAAGGTCTATGCCGCCTACACGAGCGCCCTCACCTGACCACCCGACCCAGCGCTCACCCACATTCGCCCGCCGCTCATGCACCAGCCCACCTAACCCGCCCGCCACCCTCACACGCCCACACTTGCACGCCTATGCCTAGGCGCGCCCACCTGTCGGCCCGCCCGAGCGTCCGCGGGTCGACCGTCCGTGCGGCCACGTGCTCGCCTGCCCATGCTTTCGGTACGGCGTGCGTGACGTGCTGCATGGGCGCAGCTCACGGCCGGGCACATCGTCGCCACGTGTACCCGCCGTGGGCAGGCCCGCGTGCGCCCGCCGCAGCTCGCTACAACGGTGTGGCTCTACGGCAGCGGGCGGCCGTCGGAGCCGTAGCGGGGGTGCGGCGGTGGCTGCGGTGGCCAGGCGCGGGTCTCCGGCAGGGCTTCCTGCTGCCCAGTGCCCTGTTGCGGGTGTCCTGACGCCGCCTTGCCGGGCGGAGAGGGACGGTACCCAGGCGGGGGTGCCTGGCCCGGCGGGGGCGGCTGATAGCCGGGCGGGGGTGCCTGGCTGGGCGGTGGTGGGTGAGGAGCGGGCTGGCCAGACGGTGGATATGGCTGACCGGAGGGTGGATAAGGCTGGCCCTGCGACGGATACGTGGGGGGCGGATAGGGCGTTGATGCTGGCTGACCCTGGGGTGGTGGGGCTGGGTGGGGTGGTGGGGTTGGGTACGAGGGGGCCTGGGGTGGGTAGGTTGGCTGGCTCTGCGGGCCGTACGCCGGAGAGGGGTACGCGGGCTGCGGCGGTGGCCACCCCGTGGGCTGGCCCCACCCGCTCTGGTGCTGCGGCGGCGGTGGCACCTGGAAACCGCCCCTGCGCAAGAACCCGGTGTCCTGCAACGACCCGCCCGTCCACTGCGGCGCGGGCGGAAGGGGCATCCGACGCAAAAACGTCTGCCGCGCCTGGTCCATGTGCATCAGATACGCGTCACGCAGCATCGGCCAAGCCTGGTCGGCCACGCCGTACTCGACCTGCCTGTGCAAAGCCGCCAGCTCCACAGCGGACAGCTGGTAGTCGGCCATCGCCCGCCCACCGGGCGGCCCCGCGGCGGAGCGGGCCCACGCGCGGGCCTGGCCGCGCCCGCCCATCGAGCTGAGCATCGTGATGTCGGCGGGCGTGACCAGCCCGGTCGGGATGTACGCGGGCAGGTAGCGCGCGATCGACGCGACCACCTTGCGCCGGTCCACGACGGCCAGCACGACGATCCCGATGAGCACCACCAGGTCCAGCAGCCACACGACGACCAGCCCGCCGAACCCGAACGCACCGGAACCGTTCCACAGACCATGGAGGATGACGGCGAACGTCCATCCGGCGAACGGCGCGAGCACGCGCGCCGCCCCGTTGCGGTACATCGCGGCGACGGCGATGCCGATGCCGGTCATCGAGGTGAAGAGCGGGTGCAGCAGCGGGGTGGCCAGCCCGCGGATGACGAAGAGCATCAGCACCTCTTCGCCGGAGGACTGCTGGATGTAGTAGAGGACGTCCTCCACCCAGGCGAAGCCGAGCCCGACCATCGCGGCCAGGATGATCCCGCTGGACAGGCTCGTGATCCGCCGGCGGCGGAACAGCAGGAAGCCCAGCAGCACGGCGCCCTTCGCGCTCTCCTCCACCAGGGGCGCGCCGACGGCCGCGCTGATGAACTGCCCGCCTTCCTGGCCGAACGTGGCCTCGGTGACGAGCGAGCCCGCGGTGTTGAACAGGAAGCTCACGAGCGTCGCGATGCCCGCGCCCCACAGGAACGCGGCGAGCAGCAGCTTCCACGGCATCGGCTTGAGCCGGTCGAGCAGCAGCACGGCGAAGATGAGCAGCGGGAAGGGCAGGACGCCGAGGATCAGGCTGATCGCGAACGCCTGGATGCTGCCGTTGCCGAACACGAACGTCAGCAGCAACATCAGCACGAGGCAGACGGCGCTACCGATGAGCGTGACCAGCAGTCCGGGCGAGACGCTGCCCTGGCGACGGCGGCGGAGCACGGCGGTGACATCCACCCGAGAACGCGACATAGAGCGCTACTTTAACCGGCTTTTACGGTATTTCTAAGGAGGTCCCCGGTCAGCTTGGTGATACGGCGGACGCAGTCGTTCCAGGTGCTGCCCGAGGGGTGGGCGGTGAGGAGCGCGAGGACATAACGGTCGCCGATGAGGCCGGTGGTGTGCAGCACGGGACGGCCCAGATCGGGCACCCGCGTCTGGGCCGCCACGTAGGCGACCTGGCTGATCGAGCCGCTCGCGCGGGCGGCGTTCCTGGGGCACTTGGTGGGCGGCACGTCGCCGAAGCCCGACCAGCCCTGCTTGACCGCCCACGGCTTGGCGACCGCGCTCGGGATGCCGAAGGTCTGGTCGAACCCGTCCGTGCCGCACGGCGTCGACCTGCGCAGATGCCCGACGATGAGGTCGCGCACCGATGGCGAGGCCCGGTCGAGGAGGTAGCGGTAGGTGGCGACGACGTCGTACGCGCTGAGCGAGGTATAGCCCCAGAAGCCCGGCTTGTTGCTCGGCGGCGGGGCGGTGTCGGCCAGGTGCAGCCTAGCGGCCATGCGCTGGACGATCTTGCCCTTGCCGCCGCGGTCCCAGAACGTCGACGCGGCGTCGTCGTCGCTGGAGCGCAACATGATCTTCAGCAGCTTCGCGTCACCCGCCGGGACGCTCTTGCGCCTTTCCAGGTAGTCGAGGGCGATGAGGATCTTCACCACCGACGCGGACCTGAACTGCCGGTGCGCGTAGCGGTGCGTCACGATCTTGCCGGTCTGCCGGTCGAAGAGCACGTACCCGGCGGTGGTGCCCGGCGCCTGCCGTACGGAAGAACTGGCTGGTACGGCGGGCAGTACCGACAGCACGGTCGCGAGGGGGACGGCGGCCCACGGCGAGATTCGCATCCCGCATTCCTACCAGAATCTTGACATGCCACAGAAACGGGTCTAAACACAGACTAAACCACATTGAAACGGCGGTGAATCAACATCATGTACGCCGAGGAGCGCCAGCAGGAGATCCTCCGCCTGGCCCGCGCGGCCGGCCGGGTGGACGTGGTCACGCTGGCCGAGCAGTTCGAGGTGACGACGGAGACTGTCAGGCGTGACCTGACGGTGCTGGAGCGCGCGGGGGTGCTGCGGCGCGTGCACGGCGGCGCGATCCCGGTGGAGCGGCTGGGGTTCGAGCCGGAGCTGGCCACCCGGGACGAGGTGATGACGGCGGAGAAGGAACGCATCGCCAAGGCGGCGCTGGCCGAACTGCCGGACGACGGGTCGGTGATCATCGACGCGGGGACCACGACCGGGCGGTTGGTGCGCATCCTGCCGACCGACCGGGAGCTGACGGTGATCGTCAACTCCCCTCCCCTGGCGACGGCGCTGGCGGCGCGGGCGAACCTGAGCGTGATCGTCCTTGGCGGACGGTTGCGTGGGCGGACGTTGGCGACGGTGGACGACTGGGCGTTGCAGCCTTTGGCGCATCTGCACGTGGATGTGGCCTTTATGGCGACAAATGGCTGCTCGGCGACCAAAGGCCTGACAACGCCGGATCCGGCTGAGGCGGCGATCAAGCGGGCGATGGTGAGGGCGGCGGAGCGCAGCGTGCTGCTGGCTGACCACACGAAGTTCACGAACACGTACCTGGCGGGGTTCGCGGCGCTGTCGGAGATCGACGTGGTGATCACCGACTCGGGCCTGGACCTGGCGACAGCGGCGGAACTCTCGGCCGCGGGACCCCAGGTGATCCGCGCATGACCACATCGGTACGGCCCGCCCGCCAGATGCGCACACCCACCACGGACCTCACCCACCGGAGAGACGCCCCCTCCTCGGGCCTCACCCGCCTGGTCGGCGCACCCTCCTCCGAGCACTCCTCGTGGAGGGGGCGCGCGCAAAGGCTCAGGCCCTCTCCAAGCGTGCGGTGTTCCCCAGAAGCGGGGCTCTTCTCGCGGGCGACGGGCATCCCACGCGTGGGGTCCTTCCCTGGGGCAGGCCGTACCCCTCGCGCTGGGGGCCTCTCGGAGGCGGGGCGTATCCCGCGCGTGGAGTGCTTCTCGGGGGAGGGGCGGTTTCCGGGGGGTTCTGGGGGCGGGAGCCGTACTGGGGAGGGGTTGTGATCCTCACCCTGACGCTCAACCCCAGCCTCGACAGGACCATCGAGATCGGCTCACTCGACCGGGGCGCCGTCATCCGGGCCGCCGCCGCGCACCTCGATCCCGGCGGCAAAGGGGTGAACGTCTCGCGCGCCCTTCTCGCCAACGGCGTCACCTCCTGCGCCGTCGTCCCCTACGGCGGCGACGAGGGCAGGCAGCTCGTCAACCTGCTCTCGCTGGAGGGCCTCGACATGGTGACCGTCCCCGTCTCCGGTTCCACCCGCTCCAACGTCACCCTCGCGGAACCCGACGGCACCATCACCAAGATCAACGAACCGGGCACCCCGCTCACCGCCGACGAGCTGGACGTCATCGCCGACGCGGTCCTCACCGCCGCGCACTCCGCCGACTGGGTGGTGGCGTCGGGCAGCCTGCCGCCCGATGTCCCCCATGACGTCTATGCCGGACTCTGCCGCCGGTTCGCCGCCGCCGGGATCCTCCTCGCCGTCGACACCAGCGGCCCCGCTCTCACCTCGGTGCTCGCGGCGGGCCCCGCGCTGGTCAAGCCCAACAGGGAGGAGCTGGCGGAGGCGACGGGCGTCCCGATCACCTGCTTGGGCGACGTGCTGGAGGCGGCAGGAAAGCTGCGCGCCTCCGGGGCGCGCGCCGTGCTGGCCAGCCTCGGGGCGGACGGAGCGGTCCTGGTGGAGGAGACGGGCATCTGGTACGGCGAAGCCGTCGTGTCCGAGCCCCGCAGCACGGTCGGCGCGGGGGACGCGATGCTGGCGGGCTTCCTGGCGGCGGGCGGCACCGGCCCGGCGGCCCTGAGCACCGCGTTGGCCTGGGGCGCTGCGGCGGTGGCGCTCCCGGGGAGCCGCATGCCCACCCCGAACGACATAGACCCCACCCCCATCCCGATCTCCACCCCCAACCCCACCCGCCCCCTAACCCCCCATCCCTAACCCCCTCCCCCGCCCCTCTCACCAACCCCCTTACCCGACTCAACCTCGCACTCGACCCAAACCACCCTCACCCCACCCGGTCCCTCGCACTAACCCGCCCTCACCCCACCCGGTCCCTCGCACTAACCCGCCCTCACCCCACCCGGTCCCTCGCACTAACCCGCCCTCACCCCACCCTGATCCGCCCTACATGATCCCGCCCAAACATCACCCCTTACTCCGCCGCCCATCCCGGCCCCGCCTAGTTGCCGCACCTCAGCCCAATCTCACCCCTACCTCCTCATCCCGATAGACAGCCGAAAGGCCCTTTGGACCGACTTGCCGGGCCAGGGAGCCGAGGGGCGAGATGGGGCGCGGAGGCGGCAGGGCAGAGGGGGGGACGGCGAGGAGCGGGGGGGCGGAACGCGGGGCGGAGCGCAGGGCGAGGCAAGCGGGCGGGGCGGAGCGATACGGGAGGGCGCGGGGCGGGGCCGGGGCGCCCCGCGAGGCGGGCGGCGGGAGGGCGGGGGTGGGGGCGGAGCGGAGCGGGTGGGTGGCGAAGGACTTCTGGAAAGCGCTCGATCCCCCCGAAGGAGCACGTCCATGGCCGACACCTACACTCCCCCGGTCTACGGCACCGGGGTCAAGGCCACCATCCAGCGCATCGGCGGCCACCTGGCCGGGATGATCATGCCGAACATCGGTGCGTTCATCGCCTGGGGCCTGATCACCGCGCTGTTCATCCCCACCGGCTGGCTGCCGAACGAGGCGTTCGCCAAGCTCGTCGGCCCGATCATCACCATGCTCCTCCCCATCCTCATCGGCTACACCGGCGGCCGTATGGTGCACGCCCAGCGCGGCGCCGTCGTCGGCGCGGTGGCCACGATGGGGGTGGTGGTGGGCGCCGACATCCCCATGTTCCTCGGCGCGATGATCATCGGCCCGCTCGCGGCGCTTGTCCTGAAATATGTGGACAAGTTTACGGAGGAGCGCACCAAAGCCGGCTTCGAGATGCTGGTCGACAACTTCACCGCGGGCATCGTCGGCGGCGCGATGGCCCTGCTGGGCGTGTGGGGCATCGGTCCCATCGTCCGCGTCGTCACCACCGCCGCAGGCGACGCCGTCAACTGGCTGGTCACCAGCAACCTGCTCCCCCTCGCCTCGGTCCTCATCGAGCCAGCCAAGGTGCTGTTCCTCAACAACGCCATCAACCACGGCGTCCTCGGCCCGTTGGGCGTGGTGCAGGCCAAGGAGGCGGGCAAGTCGATCCTGTTCATGCTGGAGTCGAACCCGGGCCCAGGTCTCGGCCTCCTGCTGGCCTACCTGTTCTTCGGCCCCAGAGCGCTGCGCCCCAGCACCCCGGCCGCGATGATCATCCACTTCTTCGGCGGCATCCACGAGATCTACTTCCCGTACGTCCTCATGAAGCCCCGCCTCATCCTCGCCGTCATCGCGGGCGGCGCGGCGGGCGTGTTCACCTTCCTCATCACCGGCGCGGGCCTGGTGGCGACGCCGTCCCCTGGCAGCATCTTCGCCTACGCGGCCGTCACACCGAAGGGCGGCTGGTTCGGCTCGATCGCGGGCATCGTGATCGCCACGGCCGTCTCGTTCTTCGTCGCCGCGCTCCTGCTCGGCTTCGGCCGGGGCGAGAAGGAGGAGCCCACGGACGAGCCCGCGAACGAGGCCATGGACGACCAGCCGGAGACAGCGGCCCACGCAGAAGCAACCAAGGAGGCCTGAGTCATGGCCAGCATCGAGTCCAAGGACATCCACAAGATCATCGTCGCCTGCGACGCCGGTATGGGCAGCAGCGTCATGCTCGCCTCCACCCTGCGCAAGCAGCTCAAGGGCACCGGCATCGACGTGGCCCACACCCCGGTCAACCAGATCCCCCAGGACGCCGACGTGGTGCTCTGCCACGCGGGCCTGGCCGCCAGGGCGCAGGCGAGCGCACCGGGAAAGGTGCTGGTGTCGTTCCAGATCTTCCTCGGCGACCCCGCGGTGACGAACCTGGTCAACACCATCAAGAAGGGCGGCACGGTCAATGCCTGAGCTGCCCCTGGACCCCAGGGCGGTCATCCTCGGAGCCACCGCGACGGACCGCGACGACGCGATCAGGCAGTGCGGCAGAGCGCTGGTCGAGGCGGGCGCGGCGGCTGAGCCGTACATCCAGGCCATGCTCGAACGCGAGCAGACCATCTCCACCTTCGTCGGCGAGGGGGTGGCCATCCCGCACGGGACGGCCGCCGCCAAGGAGGTCGTGCACCACGACGCCATCTGCGTGGTGCAGTTCCCGCGGGGCGTCGACTGGGACGGCGAGCAGGTCGTGCTGTGCGTCGGGATAGCCGCCAAGGGCAACGGGCACGTGGAGCTGCTGTCGGCGCTGGCCGAGATCCTCATGGACCCCGGCAGGGCCCGCACCCTGCGCGAGGCCAAGGACGTGGAAACCGTGATCAAGGAGCTCAGCCAGTGAAGGTCGCCCGATTCCACGCCCCAGGGGACATCCGCGTCGAGGACGCGCCGGAGCCGCAGGGCGACCTGGTGATCCGCGTGCGCAACTGCTCCACCTGCGGCACCGACAACAAGATCTACCGGTACGGTCACCACCACATCAGGCCGCCGAGGGTGATGGGGCACGAGATCGCCGGCGAGGTGGTCGGCACCGGCGAGCGGGTCCAGGTCATCGCCGCGATCCCCTGCGGATCCTGCCCCGACTGCGTGCGGGGCAGGATGACCGTCTGCCAGAACCAGGAGTCGATGGGCTACCACTACGACGGCGGTTTCGCCGAGTACATGGCGATCCCGGCCAAGGTGGTGGCCGTGAACGGCGTCAACCGCGTCCCGGACGGCGTCTCGTTCGCCGAGGCGTCGGTCGCCGAGCCCCTCGCCTGCGTGCTCAACGGCCAGGAGCTGGTGCGGGTGGGCGCGGGCGACGACGTGGTGGTCATGGGCGCCGGTCCGATCGGCTGCCTGCACGTACGGCTGGCCAGGGCGCGCGGCGCGGCCCGCGTGTTCATGGTCGACGTCAACGCCGAGCGCCTGGCGATGGCCGCCGAGCTGGTGCGTCCGGACGCGGTGTTCGACGGCGACGCGGTGGAGCAGGTGCTCAAGGCGACCGGCGGGCGCGGCCCCGACGTGGTCATCACGGCCGCGGCGGCGGGAGCGGCCCAGGAGCAGGCCGTACGGATGACCGCACGTCAGGGGCGGATCAGCTTCTTCGGCGGGCTGCCCAAGGACAACCCGATGATCTCCCTCGACTCCAACCTCGTGCACTACAGGGAGCTGACCATCGTCGGCGCCAACGGCTCCTCGCCCGCCCACAACGCCGAGGCGCTGCGCCTCATCGCCTCGGGCGAGGTGCCCGTGGCCGATCTGATCACCCACCGGCTGCCGCTGGAGCGGGTGCTGAACGGCATCGACCTGGTCGCGCGCGGCCAGGCCATCAAGGTCACCATCGAGCCCTGAAGGAGGGACACGATGTCGGAGAGGACCGTGAGGGTCGCCTCGCGTACCGGGCTGCACGCCAGGCCCGCCAAGATCTTCGTGCAGGCGGCGGCGCGGCTGGGGGTGCCGGTGCGGGTGCGTTCCGGCGCGAAGTCGGCGCCGGCCAACAGCATGCTGGCCGTCCTCGCGCTGGGCGCCGTGCAGGGCGCCGAGGTGACGCTGGAGGCGGACGGGCCAGGGGCGGAGGCGGCGCTGGACGAGCTGGCCGCGCTGCTGGCCACCGACCTGGACGCCGACGATGCCTGACCTGGCCGGGCTCGGCGTGAGCCCCGGCCTCGCGGCGGGGCCGGTCATGAGGATGGCGGGCCCTCCGGCGCTGCCCGCACCGCAGGAAGCGGCGGCCGAGGCGTGGATGGCCGACCCGAAGGCGGAAGCGAACGCGCAGAGAGCTGCCGTGGCGGAGGCGCTCGCGGCGGTCGCCCTAGAGCTCAATGAGCGTGCCGAAAAAGCCGAAGGGCCCGCGCGGGAGGTCCTTGAGGCGCAGGCGATGATGGCCGAGGACCCGATGCTCCTGGAAGGCGCGCAAGCTCACGCCGCCCAGGGCCTCGACGCCGCGCACGCGCTCCAGGCCGCCTTCGACGAGCACAGACAGGCGTTCCTGGCCGCCGGCGGCTACATCGCCGAGCGCGTCGCCGACCTCGACGACCTCAGGCACCGCGCGATCGCCCACGTCCTGGGCCTGCCCATGCCCGGCATCCCCGCCCCGGGCCACCCCTTCGTCCTGGTCGCTGAGGACCTGTCCCCCGCAGACACCGCCACCCTGGGCCCCGACGTGCTGGCCATCGTCACCGAGCAGGGCGGCCCCACCAGCCACACCGCCATCCTGGCCAGGTCGAAGGGCCTGCCCGCGATCGTGGCCTGCGCGGGCGCGCGCGACCTGCCCGACAGCGCCCTGGTCGCGATCGACGGCACGACGGGTACGGTCACCCGCCTGGAAACCGCCGAGCAGGCGGCGGAGGTCAACGAGCGCCAGCGCAGCGAGACGGCCAGGCTGAGCGCGAGCACCGGCCCAGGCAGGACCGCCGACGGCCACCCGGTGGAGCTGCTGCTCAACATCGGCAGCGCCCAGGACCTGGTGAAAGACGCGGAAGGCGTGGGCCTGTTCCGCACCGAGTTCCTCTTCCTCGGCCGCCGCACCGAACCCACCTTCGACGAGCAGGCGGACGCCTACGCCGAGGTGTTCAAGGCAGCGCCCAAGGTCGTGGTCAGGACCCTGGACGCGGGCACCGACAAGCCGCTGCCCTTCCTCGACCTCCCGGAGGAGAACAACCCGGCCCTGGGCATCAGGGGCCTGCGCGTGGACCGGGTACGGCCCGCCGTACTCGACACCCAGCTCGCAGCCATCGCCGAGGCGGCCAGGCGGACGGGAGCCGCCCCCTGGGTGATGGCCCCCATGGTGGCCACCAGGCAGGAGGCGGCGGCGTTCGCCGAGCGGGCGCGCGGGCACGGCATCGGCCGCGTCGGCGTCATGATCGAGGTTCCCGCCGCCGCGCTGATGGCCGACGAGCTCCTGGAGGAGGTCGACTTCCTCAGCATCGGCACCAACGACCTCAGCCAGTACGCCTTCGCCGCCGACCGCCAGCACCCCGGCCTGGCCGACCTGCTCGACCCGTGGCAGCCCGCCCTGCTCAGGCTCGTGCGCCTGTGCGCGGAGGCGGGGCTGCGCGCGGGCAAGCCGGTCGGCGTGTGCGGCGAGGCGGCGGGCGACGCGCGGCTGGCCCCGGTGCTGGTCGGGCTCGGGGTGACGAGCCTGTCGATGGCCGCGGTCCGGGTGCCCGCCGTACGCGAGGCGTTGAAGGCGCTCACCCTGGCCGAGTGTCAGCGCCTCCTGTAGGAGGCGTCTGTGAGCTCGCGCGGCTGCCAGCCGTTGTCGCCCGGGTTGAGCGTCACGCCCGGGGCGACGATCTGGTCGATCCGGTCGAGCACCTCAGCGCTCAGCGTCACCTCGTCCGCGCCGAGCTGGCTCTCCAGGTGCTCGAACGTGCGCGGCCCGATGATCGTGGAGGTGACCGCCGGGTGGTGCAGGGTGAAGGCGAGCGCGAGCTGGATCAGCGTCAGCCCGTTCTCCTCCGCCAGCACCGCGAGCTGCTCGACCGCCTCCAGCTTGGCCTGGTTTCCCGGCAGGGTCAGGTCGTAGCGGTCGGGCAGCAGCCCGGCCCTGCGGCTCTCCGGCACCTCGTTGCCCTTGCGGTAGCGGCCGGTGAGCCAGCCGCCGGCCAGGGGACTCCAGGTGATGACGCCCATGCCGTACTTCTGCGCGACCGGCAGCACGGCGGCTTCGACGCCGCGCACCAGCAGGGAGTACGGCGGCTGCTCGCAGACGAACCGTTCGAGGCCGCGGCGCTCGCTGGCCCAGTGTGCCTCGACGAGGTGGTGGGCGGGGAAGGTGGAGGTGCCGAGGTAGCGCACCTTGCCCTGCCGTACCAGGTCGGTGAGGGCGCCGAGCGTCTCCTCGACGTCGGTGTCCTGCTCGGGGCGGTGGATCTGGTAGAGGTCGATCCAGTCGGTGCCGAGGCGGCGCAGGCTGTTCTCCACGGCCTGGAAGATCCAGCGGCGGGAGTTGCCGCGCTCGTTGGGGCCTTCGCCCATGGCGCCGTGGCACTTGGTGGCCAGCACGATCTGGTCGCGCTTGCCGGACTTGGCCAGGGCCTGGCCGACGAACTCCTCGGACTGGCCCTGGGAGTAGAGGTCGGCGGTGTCGATGAAGTTGACGCCCGAGTCGAGCGCCCTGTCGATGATGCGCGCTGATTCGTCCGGTGAGGGCTCGCCCCACCAGCCGAACATCATCGCGCCGAGGCAGAGAGGGCTGACTTTGAGACCGGTACGCCCTAGTACGCGATATTCCGTCACCCCCCTACTCTGATTCACCGAGCGGGAAACGGGCCACGAATTGGGCCCCCGGTGTGTGGTCGGCGACGACGAGGGTGCCGTGGTGCGCGGTGGCGATCTCGCGGGACAGGGCCAGGCCCAGGCCGCTGCCGCCCTGGTCGCGCTCGCGGCCCTCCTTCAGGCGGGTGAACCGCTCGAAAACCCGCTCCCTGTCCTCGGGCGCGATGCCGTTGCCGTCGTCGGTGACGGTCACGACGGCCTGACCGTCCTCAGCGTGTACGGCGAGGCCGACGCGCGTGGCCGCGTGCCGTACGGCGTTGTCGAGCAGGTTGGTGAGCAGCCGGTCGAGCTGGATCGGCGAGCCCGACACCGGAGCGCTCTGCAGGTCGGCGACGACCGGGACACGCCCGTGCCCCCGGCGTTCGACCTGCGCCTCCGCCAGGTCGGCCAGGTCGACCACGCGCCGGTCGGGCACCACGCCCGCGTTGAGCCTGGCCATCATGAGCAACTCGTCGAGGATCGCCGACAGCCGCTCGGCGGCGGCCAGCGACCTGGCGCCGACCCGCGGCCAGTCGGTCTCCTCCGGGTCGTTCAGGGCGAGGTCGAGCTCGGCGGTGAGCGCGGTGACCGGGCTGCGCAGCTCGTGCGAGGCGTCACCGATGAACCTGCGTTGCGTCTGGGCCGAGCTCTCCAGCCTGGTCAGGGTGTCGTTGGTGGTCGCGGCCAGCGCGGCGATCTCGTCGCCTGTGCCGGGTTCCGGGACGCGGCCGGACAGGTCGTTGCCGGTGATCTCGGCCAGCCGGGCGCGGATGCGCTCGACCGGGCGCAGCCCCATGCCCACGGCGGTCCAGGCGGCCAGGGCGACCAGCAGCAGGAGCACCGGCACCGCGATGATGATCACCACGTAAAAGGTGCGGATCGCGTGGGTGAGCTCGGCGACGCCCTCCCCCGCGTAGATCGTGACGAGGCCTTCGGGGGTTTCCGTGGTCATCGCGGCGATGTAGTAGGTGCCGCCCTCGGGCTGCGGCAGGTCGGTGTAGGCGGTCGCCAGCGCGCCGGGCGCTGACGGCTGCAACATGCTGATCCTGCCCCGGTGCGCCGCCTCGGCCGAGTTGCCCAGCACCCGGCCGTCCGCGCCGACGATCTGCAGGAGGTCCACTCTGGGCGGGGTGGTCAGCTCGGCGGGCAGCACCCCGCGCCTGGCGTCCGCGACCTGCCACTGGACGGCCTGGCCGACCCGCGTCTCGACGGCGCTCCTGAACGTGCGCGGGATGGCCAGCGCCAGCGCGAGAGCCGCCGCCCCCAGAGCGAGGGCGGCGACCAGGACGGCTGCGATGGTCACTCGCGCGCGCACGGACCTCATCGCAACCAGTAAACCCGTGGATTTATACGATTTGCCGGTATTACCCCGTTTCCGCGTGGAGCTTTTACCCGTGATGTGATGGAGGGCATGAGCGACTTCCCGGAGACTCCGGCGCCCGCGTTCCTGTTCGACCTGGACGGCACTCTGATCGACAGCGTCTACCAGCACGTCATCGCCTGGCGTAACGCGCTGTCCGGCCTCGGCATCGACCTGTCGGTCTGGCGCATCCACCGGCGCATCGGGATGAGCGGCGGCCTGTTCGTCACCGCGCTGCTCCGCGAGACCGGGCTCAAGCTGACCCAGGAGCAGATCGACGAGCTGCAGAGCGCGCACGCCGACGCCTACGCCGAGCAGATCGAGTCGGTCAGGCCGCTGCCCGGCTCGATCGAGCTGCTGGCCGAGCTGAGCGAGCGCGGCGTGCCCTGGGCCATCGCCACCAGCGGCTACGCCAGGACGGCCAGGCTCGCCCTGGGCATGCTCGGCCTGCCGGAGGACACGCCGATGGTCACCCGCGACATGGTCCGCAGGGCCAAGCCCGACCCGGACCTGTTCCTGGCCGGCGCGGCCCTGCTCGGGGTGGACCCGCGCCAGTCGATGGTGGTCGGCGACAGCGTCTGGGACCTGCTGGCGGCGCGCAGGGCGGGGGCGCTCGGCATCGGGCTGCTGTCCGGCGGTTACGGGCGGGATGAACTCGAACGTGCGGGGGCGTTCCGTGTCTATGCCGATCCTGCTGACATGCTGAACAGGATCGACGAGCTTGGCGTCCGTTTCGACGGATGAACCCTTCCGACAACGCGCGCGTAGGAGCAGATATGGACCTTGCAGACATCGGCGTGACCGGTCTGGCGACGATGGGCCGCAACCTGGCACGCAACCTGGCCAGGCACGGCTACGCCGTCGCGGTGCACAACCGCTCGGCCGGCCGTACCCACGCCCTGGTGGAGGAGTTCGGCGGCGAGGGCACCTTCCAGCCGGCCGAGGACCTGGCCGCGTTCGTGGCCTCGCTCAAGCGGCCACGCCGGGCGATCATCATGGTGAAGGCGGGCGCGGGCACCGACGCGGTCATCGACCAGCTGGCCGACCTGATGGAGCCGGGCGACATGATCGTCGACGGCGGCAACGCCTTCTTCGAGGACACCCGCAGGCGCGAGGCGGCGCTGCGCGAGCGCGGCATCCACTTCGTCGGCACCGGCATCTCCGGCGGCGAGGAGGGCGCGCTGAACGGCCCGTCGATCATGCCGGGCGGCTCGGTCGAGTCCTGGCAGGCGCTCGGGCCCATCCTGGAGGACATCTCGGCCAAGGTGGACGGGGTGCCCTGCGCGGTGCACGTCGGCCCCGACGGCGCCGGGCACTTCGTGAAGATGGTGCACAACGGCATCGAGTACGCCGACATGCAGCTCATCGCCGAGGCCTACGACCTGCTCCGCCAGGCCCTGGGCGCCACGCCGGCCGAGCTGGCCGAGGTCTTCCGCGAGTGGAACTCCGGCGACCTGGAGTCGTATCTCATCGAGATCACCGCCGAGGTGCTCGACCAGGTGGACGCCTCGGGGACGCCGCTGGTGGACGTGATCGTGGACGAGGCCGAGCAGAAGGGCACCGGGCGCTGGACCGTGCAGAGCGCGCTGGAGCTGGGGGTGCCGGTCACCGGGATCGCCGAGGCCGTCTTCGCGCGCGCCCTGTCGGGGCATCCCGCGCAGCGGGCGGCGGCTCGGGTGCTGGAGGGGCCGTCGCTGTCCGGGGTGGCGGGGCGGGAGCTGATCGAGGACGTACGGCAGGCGTTGTACGCTTCGAAGATCGTCGCTTATGCCCAGGGGTTCGACCAGATGGCCGCCGCGTCGCGCGAGTACGGGTGGGACGTGGATCTCGGGGCGATGGCGACGATCTGGCGTGGTGGGTGCATCATCCGGGCGCGCTTCCTGGACCGGATCCGTGCGGCCTACGACGGGCCGGCGCCGGAGACGCTGCTGGCCGACCCCGGCTTCGCCGCCGACCTGGCCGCGGCGCAGGAGGCCTGGCGTCGCGTGGTGACGACCGCGGTGAAGATCGGCGTTCCCACGCCGGGGTTCTCGTCGGCGCTGGCGTACTACGACGCGCTCAGGCGTGACCGCCTGCCCGCCGCTCTGGTGCAGGGGCTGCGTGACTTCTTCGGCGCGCACACCTACAGGCGCGTGGACCGCGAGGGCTCCTTCCACACCGATTGGTCCGGTGACCGCACCGAATCCCCGGCCTGACTCTCCCCAGGGCCCTCCAAGGGCTGAGAAACAAGGAAAAGGCCAAGGTCCCTCAGGGGCTGAGGTCCTTGAAGGGCTGAGGCCTTTGAGGGGTGGGGTCCGCCAGGGCTTGGCGGACCCCGAAGGGGTTAGTTGGGTGTCGCGTATGGGTCGGGTTGCTCCGCGGGCGGGCATTCGTGGATCACGAAGGCCGCTGACCCCGTCGTGCAGGCGCCCTGGCCGTCACACGCCTTGATGGGCACCTGGTAGGTGCCCTTCTGGGTGGGTGTGCCGGATACCGTGCCGTCCGCGCCGATCGTGACGCCCGGCGGCAGCTTCGACGGGTCGAGGACGGTCACCGTGACCGGCCCGCCGTCGGAGTCCTCCGCGGTGATCTTTCCGGGGAGCGGGGAGCCCACCGGCCCGCCGAAGACCCCGGACGGCGCGGCGGGCGGGGTGTTGGCCGCGTTGGTGACGGTGAACGACACCGTCTCCCTCGCCACCGCGCAGCACCCCTGCGCCACCCGCAGGTCCACGTCGAACGCGGCCCTGGTGACCGTACCCCCGAGCTGCACCGACCCGCAGGCGTACGACAGCCCGTCCTTGTCCACGTCGTCGCAGTCCCCCTGCCGCCCGGCCGTCGACTGGTCGACCAGCGACACGTCGGCGATCTGGATCGTGTCCGAGGTGACCGTCAGCTGCTTGTTGCCCGACACCTTCGACAGCGTCACCCCCGGCGTGGCCAGCTTCCAGCGCTGGGCGTAGCGCGACGGGTTCGGCCCGCCGTTGGTGTTGGCCCCGCCCAGGTCGGCCAGGTGCAGCACCGGGTTGACGACGGGACGCGAGAACTCCACGACCACCCGCCCGGTGCTGTTGCGGTAGTTGTCCAGCGACGGCACCTTGGCGTCGCGCGGGATGTCCGGCGTGTACCAGTCGTTGTCGAACCCGGTCCACGACATGGTGAAGGCGTTGCTCAGCGCGAACGCCCCCGGCCTGCAGTTCTCGACCCTGACGGTCACGCCGGTGCCGTCGTCGAGCGTGCCTCTGGCGTCACACTCGGTGACCGTCCAGGAGGTGTCGCGCTCCTGTGCCTGCGCCACGCCGCCGGCCAGCACGATCAGGCCCGCGGTCAGCGCGCCCAGGGCGCGCAGATATGGATGATGCATTGGTTTTCCCCCGATGATGTACGGCAGTGCTTGCCGTTCCACGGAGGGTGTACCCAGCCAGACGCCTTTACAATGTAGATTCAACACCGGAGGTGATCGCCCTTGCGCACGGACGCGCAACGCAACTACGCGCAGCTGCTCGCCGTCGCCGCCGAGGTCTTCGCGGAACACGGCACAGAGGCCTCCCTGCGCGACGTGGCCAGGCGCGCCGAGGTCGGCATCGGCACGCTGTACCGCCACTTCCCCACCAGGGACGCGCTGCTCCAGGCGCTGCTGGCCAGCCGCTTCGACGCCCTCGCCGAGGCAGCGGACGGCGACGACCTGCGCACGTGGCTGCACCGGGTGGCCTTCGGCTCGGCCGCCTACCGCGGGCTGCCCGCCTCGGTGCTGGGCGCGCTGCGCGACGAGACCTCCGAGCTGCACGCCTCGTGCGAGGCCATGCGTACGGCGGGCGCCGGGCTGCTGGCCGCGTCGCAGCAGGCGGGCCAGGTGCGCGGCGACGTGACGATCGCCGACCTGCTCATCGCCGCCACCTCGGTCGGCTGGTCGGCCGAGCAGGCAGGGACGGAAGGCGCGGAGCGGCAGTTCACCCTGCTGATGGACGGCCTGCGGGTGAACATCGGGTGACAGGCCTTGCCGTACAAGATCCACGTCGGATTCGCTGTACGGCATGCAGGACGTGGTCGGCCCAGGGGTGAGCGCGCCCGTCACCGTGTTCGACGCGGTCGACAGGAAACCGGGCGGCGAGCTCGCGCACGAGGGCAACAGGGTTCCCGACCTCGCGGTGCTCGACGAGAACCATCTCGTCGTGGGCTGGCGGGCCGGGGTGGGCGACGCGGTCGACCCGACGCCGGGCGACCAGGGCTCGATCAGGTTCGCCCGCTCGGCCGACGGCGGCAGGACGTGGACGCAGGGCGTGCTGGCGCAGGCCGACGCCACCCACCGCTACCACTACGTGATCTTCCTGAACGACGCGGGCACACTGTACGCCTTCCTCGGCAGGATCGCCGTCGCCCGCGACCGCGACCCGGCGGGCAACGTGGACGGCTTCCCGGTCGAGATGATCGCCAAGCGCAGCGCGGACGGCGGCAGGACGTGGACGCCGTTCCCGCTGGCGGTCGAGGTGCCCGCCAACGCGCGCGGCGTGGTCGTGGCGGGCAAACCGGTCAAGCAGGGCGGCGTGTGGCTCCTGCCGTACTGGCAGCAGGCCGCGCGCGGCACCCGCGCCGGGGTGCTCAGGTCGACGGACCTGACCACGTGGCGTCCCGGCGGGCTGCCCGAGCCGCCGCCGGGCATCGCGGTCGAGGAGCCGCAGGTCGTCGCGGCGCAGGACGACCCCGGTTCGCTGCTCATGGTGGTCCGTACCCTGGTCAGCGGTACGCCGGAGGCCAAGGACGCCTACTACCGCACGCACGCCGCCTACGCCGCGACGGCCGTCAGCGGCGACGGCGGCCTCACCTGGACGCCGCTCAGGCTCGACCCCGAGCTGCCCAACTTCTACGTGAAGGGGTTCTTCGCCAAGGACTCGGCCGGGCGGTATCTCACGATCTACAACACCCTGGCCGGGCCGTTCATGGGCGAGCGGCCCGACCAGTACAGGGAAGTGCTGCACTACAAGGTCAGGCGGCCGGGCGAGACGTGGGGTCCCGGGCGGCTGTTCGCCGACGGGCCCCGGCTGACCACGGGCGCGGCGCGCGGCTGGGACGTCTACGCCAGCGCCGAGGAGTACGCGCCTGGCCGGTTCTTCGTCGTCTGGGAGCACAACCAGACGGCGATCAAGCTCGCGCGGCTCGACCTCACCCGCGCCTTCACCGGCGTCACGGCCGCCTCCGCCGGAGGCTGGGTCCTGACCGGGGAGGCTCGGGTGGACGACGGGATCCACCTGCCGGGCAGTGCCAGCCAGCGCCAAGCCCCCACGTCCGGATTCATCGCCACTTTCTCAGGTTCCGGGTTCTCGCTGAAGGTCGCGACCGGTGCCAGGCGGCTCATGCTCGACGTGCGGGCCGACGGCGTGTTCTCCGGCGAGCGCCGCCTGGCCGCATCCGGGCCGCGCGTGTGGCGGGTGCTCGCCGACCGGCGCGGCAACGCCATGCTGTACGGCGACGCGGCCGACACCGGCGCCCGGTGGGTGCTGCCGGAGAACGCCGACGCGCCGCAGGTCTCGGTCTGGAGCTCGGCCACAGGGCACGTGTCGCGGCTGGAGGTGACCGACAACCTGGCCGGGTGCTCGTGGGCGGGCTGGGCGCTCGAAGGGGGCGCCAGGCTCACCGGCGGGGCCGTACAACTGCGGGGGCGGGCCAGCGCGTCGATCCCCCTGGAGGCCGCCGAGGGCTGCGACTTCACCGTGGAGTTCCGCGCCGAGGCGCTGTCCGGCGAGCTCGGGGTCAAGGTGGCCAACGGCGCCAAACGCCTCATGCTGGCCGTACAACCCCGGGAGGTCCGCGCGCTGCGCAAGGGGTCGGCCCAGTGGGAGCGGGTGCACACCCACCAGGGCGGGGTCGCGGTGTGGCAGGTGCGGGTGGACAGCGCCGGAGTGGCCAGGCTCTACCGCGACGGCGCGGACACCGGCGCGACCTGGGTGATCCAGGACAGCAGGGAGCGGCCGCAGGCCACCCACTGGCTCACCGGCACCGCCTCGGCGCGCGTGGAGTGGACGCTGGTCACCTCGTCCCTATCGGAACCGCGTTCGCCACAGCCGTGACCAGGCAGAACCCCACCGGTCCTCGCTCGTCGTGCAGGACGCACTGGCCGGTCGCGACGCCTCCCGCGCTGAGGTGGCCGCTCGACTCCATGCCGAGGGCGTCACCCTCGGGCAGGCGGCTGAGGGTCAGGGTGTAGTCGGCGTTGATGAAGTGCAGGCCGGTCGAGCTCATGTTGCTCATCGGGCTGGCGAAGTCGGCGGCCAGCGCGGCGCGGACGAACGGGCTGAGCGGCTCGTCGTCCACGAGGAGGTGGCGCTCGCGCATCCACGCCCGCCTCGGTCCTGTTTCCTGCCAGTCGGTCAGCCGCCACAGGTGGAAGGGCGGCTCCCAGTCCCCCGACGGCTCCGGGTCCTTGGTCGGCGGGGTTTCGTCCCAGGCGGGGGTGTCCTGGTGCGCGCCCTCCGGCTGCTCGCCGGCGCGCAGGAACACGCCGCTGGCCCTGGCCACCGGGCCCTGCTCGGAGGAGATGACGGCGTCGACGACCCGGATCCTGCGCCCGTCCCTGACCCGTACGGTCTCCACGGCCAGCGGCAGCAGGGGGCTGTTCCTGAACAGGTCCACGGTCAGCCTGGCGGGCACGAGGCCCTCGCCGGAGTCCGCCTCGATGGCCCGCGCCGCCAGCCCGCCCAGCAGGCGGCCGTGCAGCATGTCGGGCGACCAGGGGCTGCGCGCGTGCGGGGCGGGGACGAACTCGTCCTGCTTGAGGGCGAAGAAGGCTGTCACAGAACGAGATTCTAGTTCACCAGGCGTTCGCCGATACGCCGCAGGTGCAGCTTCAGCTCCTCCGGTTCGACGACCTCGAAGTCGACGTCGAGCATGGCGACGACCATGCCGATGAGGCGCAGGCTGTCGCCGCGGAGGGTCAGCATGGTCTGTTCCGGCGTCAGTGCTTCGAGGGTGCCGGAGGTCAGGCCCTCCAACGCCTCCATGGGCGCCTTGAGCAGGACGCGGGCGGTGATCGGCCACACGTCGGCCGACACGCCGCGCCGCACGTAGGCGGCGACGTCGCCGTCCGGCGGGTCGCGCGGCTCGAAGCGCGGGCCGTTCGGGGTGCGCGGCGCGACCCGGTCGGCGCGGAAGGTGCGCCAGTCGCGCCGGTCGACGTCCCAGCCGACGAGATACCAGCGGCGTCCCATGCTGACCAGCGCGTGCGGCTCCACCTTGCGCGCGGTGGCGGCGCCGTCGTGCCCGGTGTAGTCGAAGCGGAACTGCTCACGGTCGCGGCAGGCGGCGGCGATGCGGGTCAGCACCTCGGCGCTCACCGTGGGCCCGTCGGCGCCGACGGGGACGGTGTAGGTCTGCAGGGCGTTCACCCGGCGGCGCAGCCGGTCGGGCAGGACCTGCTCCAGCTTGGCCAGGGCGCGCAGGGAGGTCTCCTCGATGCCGGTGACCGTACCTCCTGCCGCCGTGCGCAGGCCGACGGCGACCGCCACGGCCTCGTCGTCGTCCAGCAGCAGCGGCGGCAACTGGGCTCCCGCGCCCAGCCGGTAGCCGCCCGCGACGCCCGGCGTGGAGTGCACGGGGTAGCCGAGGCCGCGCAGCCGGTCGACGTCGCGGCGCACGGTCCGCTTGGCCACGCCGAGGCGTTCGGCCAGGTCGGCGCTGGGCCAGTCACGCCTGGCCTGCAGCAGGGACAGCAGGCGCAGCAGCCGGGCCGAGGTGTTCAGCACGCTCCCATTGTGGCCCGTTTCCGACCGCATTGCTGCCTAGCGTGGGGTTCATGGATCCCTTCACGATCGCCATTCCGCAGGACGACCTGGACGACCTTGCCGTACGGCTGCGCCGTACTCGCTGGCCCGACGAGCTGGACGGGGTGGGCTGGTCGTACGGCACGCCGCTCGGCGAGGTCCGCTCGATGGCCGCGTACTGGGCGGACGGCTACTCCTGGCGCGAGCACGAGGCGAGGCTCAATGAGCTGCCGCAGTTCACGACCGTGATCGACGGGCAGCGGGTGCATTTCGCGCACGTGCGCTCGGAGAATCCGGACGCGCTGCCGCTGCTGCTCACGCACGGGTGGCCGAGCTCGTTCGCCGACTTCTCGCGGCTGGTGCCGTATCTGCGCGACTTCCACCTCGTCATCCCGTCGATCCCCGGGTTCACCTTCTCCGGGCCCACCTCGTCGACCGGCTGGGGCACCTCGCGGGTCGCGGCCACGTGGGTGTCGCTGATGGCCGCGCTGGGCTACGAGCGGTACGGCACGCAGGGTGGCGACTTCGGCTCGATCATCGCCCCTTCCGTCGCCAGGCTGGATCCTTCGCGGGTCGTGGGGGTGCACGTCAACGCCCTGATCACCTTTGGCGCGGGCGATGTCGAGCTCACGGCCGCCGAGAAGGAGCGGGCGGCCGGGATCGAGCGGTGGCGGTCCGAGTTCCACGGGTACGCCTCGATCCAGTCGACCAGGCCGCAGACGCTCGCCTACGCGCTGAACGACTCGCCCTCTGGGCTGCTGGGGTGGAACCTGGACGCGTTCGCCTCGTGGGGTACCGATGTCGGCGGGGTCTCCGTCGACGACATCCTCACCAATGTCAGCCTTTACTGGTTCACGGGCACCGCGGGGTCCTCCGCGCGGCTCTACCGGGAGGCCGGCTGGGACGCTCCGTACAACGCGACGCCCACCGGGGTGGCGGCCTTCCCCGGCGACAGCTCGGTGCGGCCCCATGCCGAGCAGGCCCACAACGTGGTGCACTGGTCGGAGCCCGCCGAGGGCGGCCACTACGCGGCGCTGCAGGCTCCGTCGCTGCTCGCCGACGACATCAGGGCCTTCTTCTCCTCGCTCTAGATCCAGCCGCGCTCCTTGGCTCGGGCGCCGATCTGGAAGCGGTTGGCCGCGCCGAGCCTGGACATGAGGTCGGCGACGTAGCCGCGGAACGTGCGCACGGACACGCCCATCGCCCTGGCGGCCACCTCGTCCTTGCCCAGGCGGTCGAGCAGGTCGAGCACCCGGCGCTCCACGGCGCTGGGCTCGGTCGCGTCCGGTTCGAGGTCGACGGCGCGGCGCCAGGCGTGCTCGAACAGCTCGATCATGGTGACGACGATGCCGGGCTGGCGGATCATCAGGGCGCCCGCTGCCGAGTTGCCGGGCTCTATCGGGACGAAGGCGGTCTCCCTGTCGAAGATGAGCATCCGCTGGATCGGTTCGTCGATCACCCGGTGGCGGTCACCGGCGCGGTGCATCTCGCGGAAGTACGTCGCCACGTCCGGATTTTTCAGGGTATTTCGGTGCACGATTGATCGGAGGCGTGCCCCTGCCTTCAGCGCCGCCAGGGCCTGCTCGCGCACCCTCTCGTCCACCTCGGTCCTGGACGGGTGGATGGCCAGGATGTCCTTGGAGTCCGCTGACATCTGCCAGATGCGTTGCTGGGTGGCCTCCAGGCCCTCGATGCGCTCGACCAGCTCGACGGGCTCGCCGCCGGTCTGCTCGGCCAGCAGGGACGGCAGGGCGTGGGTGACGCGGCGCAGCTCACCGCTGACCTCGTCCAGGCGGCGCTCGATGAGGCGGTCCATGGCGGCCTGGGGGCCGGTCGCGGTGATGCTGCGGTCGGGGCCGAGCTCCAGGAGGCGCAGCGCCAGGAGCCGCTCGACCACGGCGCGGTCGGCGTCCGCCGGGTCGGCGCCGGGGTTGCGCAGGAAGAAGCGGTAGACCATCTCGTCGCGCGGCGAGATGCCGAGGGCTTCCAAACTCATAGCGGGAAATCTACCGATCTCTGCAGGTTGCTGCAGAGATCGGCGGGTTTGGGTGCAGCAACGTGAGCTGGCGGACGGTCTTCCGCTGGGTCAGTGTTGGCCCTCATGAAGACGCTTGCCTTGATCCTTTCCACTCTCAGCGCGGGGCTGATGGCCGGGCTGTTCGCCGGGTTCGCGTACTCGGTGATGCCGGGGCTGCGGCAGAGCACCTCGCGGACGCTGGTCGAAGCCATGCAGAAGATCAACGTCGCGATCGTGAACCCGCTGTTCATGGTCATTTTCATGGGCGGGGTGGTCTTCACGCTGGCGGCGGTCGCGTTCCACTGGTCCAGCCCCGGGCGGCTCTGGGTCATCGTGGGGTGCCTGCTCTACCTGGTGATGTTCGGGGTCACGGTCGCGGTGAACGTGCCTTTGAACGACGCGCTGGCGAAGGCGGGGCACGCCGACGTGGCGGCGGCGCGCGCGGCGTTCGAGGCCAAGTGGGTGGCCTGGAACATCGTGCGCGCCGTGGCGGCCACGGGGTCGTTCTGCGCCTTCATCTGGGCCCTGCGCGTCCTCTGACTCTCTCTCCTTCAGGGAGACCTTCCGTCAGCTGTTCCTAGCCTGCCGCCACGCAGAAGGGGTGGCCCTCCGGGTCGGTGAGGACGACCCAGTCGCCCCCGCCCGGCTGGTACTCGGGCCGGGTGGCGCCCAGCGCCTCCAGCTCCTTGACCGCCGCGTCGACGTCGTCGACGGCGAGGTCGAGGTGGGCGTGCTTGGCGTCGTCCGGCCAGCGCGGGGCGGTGTATCCGTCGACGCGCTGGAACGCCAGCGGCACCGCCCCGCCGCCGACGGTGGCGAAGTCGGGGTCGCTGCCGGTGACCTCGCCCCCGACCACCTTGGCGTAGAAGGCGGCCAGCGCGAGCGGGTCGGCGCAGTCGATGACGACACTGGAAATCGTGAACGTTGTCATGGACCCAGCGTGGCAACCCGGTCGCGGCACGGTCTTGAACATCCTTGCGGGATTGTCGTACCTCCCGCGTACCGTCCTGCTCATGCGTTCAGCAGTCGAGGTCGCCGATGGCGACGGGTTCTCCGTACATGCCGTGACGTGTGCCGACGACCATCGCGGATGGTCCGGGACCGAGGTGGGCGACCACTACCGCGTGGTGCTGGTGCGGCGCGGCCGCTTCCGCCGGATGGCCGACGGGCGGCGCGCCGACCTGGACCCGACGCTGGCCTACCTGGGACGGCCGGGTGAGGAGGAGCGCTTCGCGCACCCGGCGGGCGGCGACGTGTGTACCTCGATCAGCCTCTCTCCGGCGCGGTGGCGCAGCCTGGCCGGTACGGCGAGGCGCCGGCAGACCGTGTACGTCGACGCCAGGCTCGACCTCGCCCACCGGCGCCTGCTGGCGACCTCCCGCGCGCCCGACCACGACTACGCCGTGGTGGAAGACCTCTTCACCCTGCTGGGCACCGCTCTGACCTCCTCCGGCCCCGAGCCCCTCGATCACCCTGGCGCCGACGCCGTGGCGGCGGCCCGTGAGCTGATCACCACCGCCCACCCGGCGGCCGACGCCCTGATCCCTCTGTCCGACCTGCTGGGCGTCTCCCCCTACCACCTGAGCCGCGCCTTCACCCGGCGGCTGGGCGTGTCCCTCACCTACTACCGCAACCGGGTCAGGGTCGGCAGAGCCATGGACCGCCTGGAGGCGGGCGAACCCCACCTGGCCACTCTGGCCGCCGACCTGGGCTTCGCCGACCAGGCCCACCTGACCCGCACCGTCCGCCACCACCTGGGCCACACCCCCGCAGCCCTCCGCCGCCTCCTCACCGATCCGCCTGGAAGGGCAGCGCCATGAACGTCGACGAATCGGTCACCATACCCGTGTCACGCGAACGGGTGTGGCAGGCCCTCACCGACCCTGACGACCGCGCCGAGTGGTGGCACGACTTCGACCTCGACCCGGTGCCGGGCGGGAAGCTCGAGGAGCGCTGGACCGACGACAACGGCACCCCCATGCTGACCACCGGCCGCGTCACCGCCGTCTCGCCCGGCGAGCACTTGCGCTTTTCGTGGTCAGACGAGCGCTGGCCAACGATCACCCACGTGTCGATCTCCCTGCACGACCTGGGCCACGAGACGCTGGTACGGATCACCGAGTCTGGCTGGGACGCGTTCCCCGACTCCCTCGCCGCCGACCACCGCGCGGGCTGGCGCGTCCACCTCACCAACCTCCGCCGCCACCTGTCCCCTTGACCCCCACCCCTCGCAGACATCCGGTCGCGCCTCGCGACGCCCAGCCAGCCCTCGCATCGCCCCTTGTGACGCCCCGCCCTAGCTGGGGATCCGGCTGTCCCCCTGATGACCAGCCCATACTTCGCAGGACATCCGGAGGTCCCTGCCCTCGCGCTGCCCTTCAGCCTCCCCGCAGCAGACGACCTTCACCCCGGGGACATCCACAACCTTCACACGCCGCAGCCCGCCCCGTGGCCACGCAAAGCCGCCCCGACGAGGCCGCGCGACCGCAAACGGCCAAATAAGATCATCCGTCCCGTTAAGAGTGCTACCCTCCCGAGGATGGGCGATCTCGGAGCGGATCCGCGTCCAGCGCGTGGCGCTGTGCGGGAAATCTATTCTGTCGACAGGGCCGCATCACTGGCCTACTCCCCCGACCTGGACGGCCTGGCCGATCCCGGGGAGATCGTATGGGCCTGGGTGCCCTACGAAGAGAACCCCGAACAGGGCAAGGACCGCCCCCTGCTGGTGGTGGGCCGCCACGGCCGCAGCCTGCTGGGCATGATGCTCTCCAGCCGAGGCGACGACGGCCCGGAGTGGCTGGAACTGGGCTCCTGGGACCACGACGGCCGCGTGTCATACCTACGCCTGGACCGCGTGTTCGTACTGGACGAGGACGACCTGCGGCGGGAGGGCGCCATACTCCCCCGCGCCCAGTTCGCCCGCGTAGCCGCCCGCCTCCGCACCACCCACGGCTGGGCCGCCGACGGCTAACCCGCCCAACCCCCACACCAGCCTCTTCGCATACCCCATCGGCACGACCTATACGTGCGCCCTATGGCGTGCGTCATCAACAGGCGTGCCCTCAACACGCGCGCCCTGTGCCTCCACGCATGCGCCCCGCGCCTCCGCGCATGCGCCTCACCTCACGCCCGCACTCCTGCGCGGACCTTGGGCTCGCACTCCTGCGCGGACCTCGCGCCTCATGCCCCTGCCCCTGCCCCTGCCCCTGCCCCTGCCCGCGTCACCAGATGCGCAGTGCCGAACGCGAGGCGATGTCGCGCTGACCGTTCGGGGCCCAGGAGCAGTGCGAATGTGCTCTTTCAGGGGTTCAGCGCCCCTGGGTCCTCAGAGATTCAGGGCGCGGGCGATGGGCCAGGCGCCCGGGGACGTGTTCGAGAGCACCGTGCGGGTCGTGCCGGTGTGCGGGTCGTGGGTGGACTTGAACGACGCCCCCGCGTCCCACCCGACCAGCACCGCCGTGTCACCGGTCTCCTTCAGCCAGAACCCCAGGCCGTAACGCATGGAGTTCTCAGGTACGGCATGGCGTGGCCGTACCGCCTCTTGCACGGACGCCACGATGCCCCCTGCGTAAAACGCCCGCCAGAAGGTGGAGATGTCGCCCGCCGTCGTGTGGATGCCGCCGTCCCCCGTCGCCAGCACGGGCAGGTGGAAGACGTTCGAGCGGTCCACGCCGTCCAGCGGCAGGTACCCGACGGCCGCGTCGGCGGGCAGTTCGTCGGAGCGGAGGAAGTCCGTCCTGGTCATCCCCGCCGGACGGAGCACGCGGTCACGGACCAGGTCGTGGTAGCCGACGCCGCTGGCCCTCTCCGCCAGCAGGGCGAGCACCACGTATCCCCCGTTGCAGTAACCGAACCGCTCACCGGCCGGGAACTTGGTGGGATAGCCGTCCAGCAGCGGCAGGAACGCCTCGGTGGTGGTCAGCTTGTGTGCGGCGCCGATGACGTAGTCGGTGATGTCCATGTCCACCTCTTCGTCGAGGTAGTCACCGATGCCGGAGGTGTGGCTGAGCAGGTGCTCGACGGTCACGTCGTCGGCGATGAGCGGGAGGTCCTTGCCGAGCAGGGACCTGGCGGTGGTGCCCATCTCCAGCGCGCCGTCGCTGATCAGGGAGAGTACGGCGAGCGCGGTGAACGCTTTGCCGCCACTGGCGATGCCGAACCTGGTGTCCACGGTGTTGGGCACCTGGTAGGTGCGGTTGGCCAGGCCGTAGGCCTTCGCGTACTCGATCTCACCGGCCCGGTCGATCTGGACCACGCCGGAGAAACCGGTGTCTTCGGCGACCTTTTCTACGTCCTCGTATGGCATTGGCGCAGATTAACCCAGGCATGCCCTGATCCCGAACCTATTTATTGGCGCCGCACACGAGCCTGACGAACGTGGACGACCGCTTGGGCGTCCTTGGCGTTCCACTCCCTCACCAGCGATGGCGCGAAATCGGGCGAGGTGCAGGTGGCTGGAGATCAGGCCCGCCCGACGTGATCGCCCCGGGCGACGGATGTCCAGGGGATGGGTGATGGCCAGGCGACGGGTGTCCGAGGGATGGCTGATGGCCAGGCGACGTGATGCCCCCCAGAAGCGGCGGATGCCCATCGGTCAGGCGACGTGATGCGCTCCGGCGGTGGGTGTGCAGGTGCGGCGAGTCTCGGAGTCAGCGGGGGTCGCTCCTCTGGCGTTCCGTTTGGGCGGTTCTTGGGGTCGGCCAGGGTGTGGGTGGGGGCGTCTCGGCGGCGAGGCCGGTGAGGACGGCGCGGACCAGCCGTTCCGCCTCGCGGCCCACTGCCTCGTGGTCGTCGAAGTGGACCAGCCCGTCGATGACCAGGACCGCCAGCCCGTGTACGGTCGCCCAGATGGCGAAGTCCGCCCCCGGCGGGAGCCCCAGGCGGTCGATCTCGTCGACCAGCACGTCGTGGGGGTGCGGCGACACGAAGGTCTCCGGCCCGGCACCGAAGACAAGGCGGGCGACCGCCGGATCCTCAACGGCCCACCACACGTATTGCTTCCCGAAGGCGACCAGACGCCGTTGCCGATCACCCGACACCACGCCACCGGACACCACGTCGCCAGACGCCGCCTCAACGAACGCCGCCTCCCCGAGCGCCATATCGCTAGAGGCCGTGTCGTTGGCCGCCGTGTCGTTGGCCGCCGTGTCGCCGACCTCCGCATCCCGGGATGTCGTCACGCGGAACGCCGTGGCGGCTGACGCCGCTTCGCCGGATGCTGCATCCCCGCGCGCCGTGTCGCGGGGCGCCGTGTCGCGGGGCGCATCCCCAGGCGTCATGTCGACGGATGCTGCCCTCGCAGACGCCGCCTCCAAGGACACCGCACCCCGGGGCACCGCATCTCGGGGGTCCGCCGCGACGGGCGCCGTGTCGCGGGACGCGGGGTCGCTGGACGCGGGGTCGCTGGACGCGGGGTCGCTGGATGCCGTGTTGGCTGCCTGGCGTAGACGTTCGCCCAATGTGGTCAGGACGCGGCCGGCGAGGGCGGCGACCAGAGCGTCGCGGGAGGCGAAATGGTGGTACGCGGCGCTCGGGCTGACGCCGACGCGTGCCGATGCCTCGCGCAACGACCAGCCCTCGACCCCGCGCTCCCGCACGAGCGCCTCGGCGGCGTCGAGCAGCGCCCCGCGCAGGTCTCCATGGTGATAGGCCACGACGGATATCTTAACAGTGTTCAGATGGGGTGGTAGCCTTCCATCTGAACACTGATCAGATGGAGAGGTCTTGATGTGATGGAATCCCCGGTTGTGCGTGGCGAGCCTGTCCAGGTGTCCGACGGTGTATACGTCATTCCCGACAACCGCGTGCCGATCGTCCCCAATGTGGGCATCGTTGTAGGAACGCGGGCGGTGCTGGTTGTCGACACCGGCATCGGGCCGCGTAATGGTGCGTATGTGCTGGAGCGGGCCAGGCGGCTCGCCGACGGCAAACCGCTCTTCCTGACCACTACGCACTTCCATCCGGAGCACGGGTTCGGCGCATCCGCGTTCAAGGGGGTGGCCACGATCATCGCCAATCGCGCCCAGCGTGACGAGCTGCGCCGTAAAGGGGTGGGATATGTCGACATGTTCCGCTGGCTCGGGCCCTCGATCGCGGCAGAGCTGGAAGGGGTCGAACTGGTCGAGCCGGACCTGGTCTACGACGGCGATGCCGAGCTCGATCTCGGCGGACGGCACGTGGTCCTGCGTACGGTCGGACCGGCGCACTCCGCCGGGGACCAGACGGTGCTGGTCGACGACCGGGTGCTGTTCACCGGCGACCTGTTCGAGACCCGCATGTTCCCCATCGCGCCCTATTTCCCGCCGCACGACGTGGACGTCGATCCCAGGCGGTGGATCGGGGTGCTGGACGAGCTGATGGCGCTGGGTCCCGAGGTGGTCGTGCCGGGACACGGCGAGCTGACGGACGCCCAGGGCCTGCGCGCGGTCCGCGACTACCTCGACTACGTGCGTGCCGAGAGCGAACGGCTGCGCACAGCCGGTACCCCGGCGGACGAGGCGGCGGCCGCGGTCGCCGGATCGGCCCATGACCGCTGGCCCACCTGGGACAACGCCGAGATGATCGGCCTCGCCGTACACGCCTTCTACGCAGCCGGGTAACCCGCCCCAGCCTGATGCCGATAGTCCAGCGTGACTGAGGCGCTTTTCGGTTTCGTCGGCGTGGTCATCGGCTCGCTCACCACGGCGATCTTGACCATCTACAAGGAGCGGCTGACGGTACGCCAGGAGACGGCCAACCGCGAAATGCAGTACGAGCGCGAGCGCAAGCTGGCCAAGGACGTCTTCCAGCGGGACAGCGTCCTCGCGCTCCAGTCGGCCGTTTCCGACATGATCCAGTCCGCCTACGCCGAGCTGGACCGGATGGTCGCCGTCGCGAAGGACACCGGGCAGTGGCCGGCGCGGCAGTGGGAGACGCCCACCGCCGCCGGGTGGTCGGCGGCGGTGCTGAGGCTGGAGTCGTCACGGGCGCGGGTGTTCGACGAGGAGCTGCGCTCCCTCGCCACCGAACTGCGAACCGTCGCAGGCGAGTCCATCTGGGCGGAGAGCCAGGAATCAGCCCGGGCCGCCAGCGTACGGCTGGAGCCCCTGCAGATCAGGCTCCACGAAGCTGTGGCCCGGGTGTTGCCCTCGCTCTACTAGGCCTGGGTCCATTCTGGAATGGTCGCCGGAGGGTGGAAGTGGTAGTCGGGGGCGGCCTCCAGGGCCTTCTCCTCACCGCCCGGGGTGTAGGTGACGATGAGGCGGAGCGGGCGCCACGTGCGGTTGAAGGTCGAGTGGTAGGCGCCCGTCGGGATGTAGACCGTGTCGCCCTCCCTGATCACGAACGGCTCGCCGTCGTCGACCATCTGCTCGGCCTCGCCCGAGATCACGTAGATGATCTCCTCCGCGTGCGGGTGGTTGTGCCTGGCGTGGCCGCGCCCCGGGTTGACGATCACCTCACCCAGCGTGCTGCCCGCCCCGGGGAACCGGTTCGGGGTGACGAACCACTTGATGGACCCCCAGTCAAAGGTCATCGTGCCTACGTCGTCCGGGTTCATCCGACCTCCAGATTCTTGAACGCCGCGACCTGCGCGGTAATAGCCTGCTCGGTGGGCAGCCGCTCCACCGACGACGCGCCGAAGAAACCGACCACGCCCTTGGTCCTCGACAGGACATAGGCCGCGTCCGCCGGTTCCGCGATCGGCCCGCCGTGGCACAGGACCAGGATGTCCGGCCGAACGGCTGCCGCCGCGTCGCGCATCGCCTGCACCCGGGCCACCGCCTCGTCCAGCGTGAGCGCGGTCCCCGCGCCGATGGAGCCCTTGGTGGTGAGCCCGACGTGCGGGACCAGCACGTCGGCGCCCGCCTGCGCCATGGCGACCGCCTGGTCGGGGTCGAAGACGTACGGGGCGGTCACGAGGTCGCGCTCGTGCGCCAGCCGTACCATCTCGACCTCCAGGTCGAAGCCCATGCCGGTCTCTTCGAGGTTCTGGCGGAACACCCCGTCGTACAGGCCGACGGTCGGGAAGTTCTGCACCCCGGCGAACCCCATGTCCCTGAGCTGGTCGAGGAAGCGGGGCATGATCCGGAACGGGTCGGTGCCGCACACCCCGGCCAGCACCGGCGTGTCCCGCACGACCGGCAGCACCTCGGACGCCATCTCGACGACGATCTGGTTGGCGTCGCCGTACGGCAGCAGCCCGGCCAGGGAGCCGCGCCCGGCCATACGGTAGCGTCCGGAGTTGTAGATGATGATCAGGTCGACGCCCCCGGCCTCCGCGCATTTGGCCGACAGGCCGGTACCCGCCCCGGCGCCGATCACCGGCTTTCCCGAGGAGACGGTACGGCGGAGCCGTTCGAGCACGGTTTGCCGGTTCATGAGGCGCCCCCGATGAGTGCGTGCAGGCGGTCGGCCATCGCGCGGCCGAACGCGGGGTCGTTGATGTGCAGGTCGAGCTGCTCCGCGTCGGGCATGGCGTCGAAGCAGGCCTGGTCGGCCTTGGGGTCGTGGAACGGCATGCCGTCCGCGTCCAGGGCGGAGACGCCGCGTAGCGGGACGAACAGGGCGGTCGGGCCGGTGGCCTGGCGGAGTTTGGCGGTGATGCGGTGGCCCAGCTCGGCCATCTCCGCCGGGGTGGTGCGCATGAGGGTGACGGTCGGGTTGTGGACGTAGATCGTGCGTCCTTCGAAGCGTTCCGGGATGTCAGGGCCGAAGTTGACCATGTCGAGCGCGCCGGGGGCGACGACCTGGGGGACGCCTCGCCGTCCGGCGGCGGTGAGTCTTGACGGGCCTGCGGAGAGGACGCCGCCGACGAGGTCGTCGGCGAGTTCGGTGGTGGTGAGGTCGAGGACGCCGACGACTAGGCCGCTCTCGACCAGGCCTTCGAGGGCGCGGCCGCCGGAGCCGGTGGCGTGGAAGACGAGCACCTCGTAGCCCAGCTCGGTGAGCCGTTCGCGGGCTGCGTCTACGGCGGGGGTGGTGACGCCGAACATCGACGCCGCGACCAGCGGCCGATCATCCGCACCCTCTGCGCGGAGAGCGGAATCCCTGGCCCCCAGCGGATCAGGGAGCGCGCCCGCCCCGGACCCCCCGAGGCAGCACTCATTGGGGAGGGCCTCGCTCCCAACGGATCCGCGCCCGCAGCGGAGGGCCTCGCCGTCAGCGGACCCGTGCCCGCCCCGGAAACCCCCGAGGCTGCGCCCATTCCGGCGGCGGCCGCCTCCGCCCGGGAAGTTCCTGTGGCTCCGGAGCCTTTCGCGGCCAGGGGGTCGGCGGTCCTTGATGGCCTTGAGGCGCCCAGTGGTTCCATGGCCACTGGTTGGGTCCGTGCTCTGGCCATCCCTGCGGCGGCCGCGGCCGCGTTGCCGAGGATGAGGCGGGAGACGCGGTTGATCCCTGCGATGTCGACGACGCTGTACATCAGCGTCACGTCCTTGGCGCCGACATACGGGGACACGTCTCCTGACGCCATCGTGGAGACGATCACCTTGGGCACGCCGATGGGGAGGTCCCGTACGGCTCGCGCGGCGATCGACGAGCCGCCGCTCCCGCCCACGGCGAGCACCGCGTCCACCTGGCCCTGCGCGTGCAGCTCGGCTAGGACTGCTGCGGCGCCCTCGCCCATCGTGGTGACCGCTGCCCCTCGGTCGGCTGCGGCGCGGAGGGTGGCCAGGTCGGCGCCGCCCGCCTCGGCGACCCGGGCGTTACCGATCACGTCCACCCCGGCCGTACGGGCCACCTCGGCCAGGCGCGCCTCCTCGTCGGCCGCCCCGCCCGTCCCGGGAACCGCGAGCCCCTCCCCTGGCGCTGCGGGCACGAGGCGCGAGGGCACATCGCCAGATCCGGCGGAGAAGAGAGGCGGGGGTACGTCGCCGGGTCCGGCAGGCCTGAGCGTGCCGCCGGGGCCGGTGGCGAAGGGTGGGGGCGGGGGGCCGGTTCCGGCGTCGATCACGATCACGTCGCAGCCCAGGTCCTGCAGTCTGTCGCGGAGCCAGGCGTATTCCTGGCCCTTGGTGTCCAGTGTGCCGATGAGTACGACTGCCATATCCTCCAACCTAACCAGGCTGCGATCATTGAGGAATGCGCGTTGTCGTGATCGGTGGCGGGATCGTCGGCGCAGCCGCGGCTTTTCATCTGACTCGTCGTGGTGTGTCGGTGGTCGTCGTGGACGCGGGGTTGAGCGGGCGGGCTACGGACGCGGGGGCGGGCATCGTGTGCCCGTGGGTGGATCATGCGGACTCTTCCGCGTGGTATCAGCTGTCCTGTGGCGGGGCGCGGCACTACCCGTCGCTGGTGGAGTTGCTGGGCGGGGACTCGGGGTATGCGCGGGTGGGGGCGCTGCTGGTGGCCGAGGACCCTGTGGAGCTGGACCCGGTGGAGGCCCTCCTTGCCGAGCGGTACGCCGGGGCTCCCGAGATGGGCGAAGTCCGCCGAGTCACCCGGCCCGTGGACCTGTTTCCTGCCCTGGACCCGTCGCTGGCGGGCCTTTTCGTGCCGGGCGCCGCGCGCGTCAACGGTAGGCGGCTCCGCGACGCGCTGCTGACGGCCGCTGTGGCGGGTGGGGCAGAGCTCGTGTACGGCACAGCCACCGTGTCAGCCGACGGCACCGTCATCGTGACATCGCCAACCCCAGCCCCAGGTGTAGCGCGCGACGCTGAGGGACGTGACGGGGCACCCGGCGGTATCCCGGGCAATGGGGCGCCCAGCGGCACCTCAGGTGAGGGGTTGCCCGGCGGCGCTTTGCGTGAGGGGGTGCCCGGCGGCACCTTGGGTGAGGGGTGGCGTGAGGTGTCGGGGGATGTGGTGTTGGTGGCGGCTGGGGCCTGGTCGGGTGGGGTGTGGCCGGGGTTGGGGGCGGCGGTTACGGCGCGGCGGGGGCAGATCGTGCATGTGGAGCTGCCTGGGCGGGACACCGGGTCCTGGCCGATCGTGTTGCCGCAGCGCGGGCCGTACCTGCTGGGGTTTCCCGGATCGCGGGTGGTGGTCGGGGCGACGGTCGAGGATGTGGGGTTCGACGCCCGGGTGACCGTTGGCGGGCTGGAGGAGGTGCTGGCCTCCGGGATGCTGGTCGCGCCGGGGCTCAGGGACGCGACGGTGGTGGAGACCCGGGTGGGCCTCCGTCCGGTATACACGGCAGGTGGGAGGGTCGGCGTGGGCTTGGCCGCCACGCAGGTGGGTGGGGATGACCCCATGGCGAGGCAGGAGCAGGTGGGTGGGGATAGGCCGGGGGCACGGCAGGAGCAGGTGGGTCGGGAAGGGCCGGGGGTCGGGGATGGGGAGGCTGAGTTCACCGGCGGCAGGGCAGCCTATGGGGAGGAGCGGCCCGTGATCGCCGAGGTTGCGCCGAAGGTGATCGTGGCGACGGGGCTCAGTGCCTACGGGCTGACGGCTGGGCCCTATGCGGGCCTGCTGGCCGCGTGTCTCGCGATCGGTGAGACTCCCCCGCTGGACCTCGCCCCCTACGGTATGATCACCTCCTCCCCACCGTGATCGACTTGGGGAGTCTCTCGTGCGCACGGCCATCCTGGGGGCCCTCGTCCTGACGGTGACCGCCTGTTCGGCACCCTCGGCACCGGCAGCGTCAGCCCCGGAACCCACCCCGCCCCAGATCCGGGTGGCCGTGAAGAAGGCGGCAAGCCTGCGGACCAAGCGCGTGCCGTACAGAGGAAAAGGGACCTTCGCCGTCGTCCCGGGCAAACAGGCCCCCAGGAAAGGGCGCGGGCAGGTGGTGCGGTATCTGGTCGAGGTCGAGCGCGGACTCCCCTTCAAGGGCCAGGACTTCGCCCGCCAGGTGCACGACACGCTCAACGACCCGCGCGGCTGGGCCAGGTTCCAGCGCGTCGACCACGGTTCCGTCCAGGTGCGGGTCGCGCTCACCAGCCCCCACACCACCGACCGTCTCTGCCTGCCGCTGCGCACCGGCGGTGAGCTTTCCTGCTGGAACGGCTCCCGCTCGGTGATCAACGCCGTGCGCTGGGCCAAGGGCGTGCCGCAGTACCACGGCCGCCTGGCCGCCTACCGCGACTACGTGATCAGCCACGAGGTCGGCCACGGCCTGGGCCACCACCACGCCTACTGCCCAGGCAGGGGACGGCGCGCGCCGGTCATGGTGCAGCAGTCGAAGTCGCTGGAGAGCTGCCGCCCCAACCCGTGGCCCTTTCCGTTGAACGGAAGCGGGCCTGTCCAAGCGGCCGAGCGCTGACCACACTGGTTTTATGATCGCCACGACCACGGGCAGAGTCAGCGGACTGGACAACGACACCGTCTTCAAGGGCATCCCTTACGCGAAGACCCCTTTCGGGCCGCTCAGGCTGGCGGCTCCCGCGCCGGTCGAGCCGTGGGACGGGGTGTTCGAGGCCACCGCGTTCGGCCCGCGACCACCGCAGCCGGCGATGCCGGGCGGCGCGCCCGCCTGGGATCCGGCGGGCGGGCTCGACTGCCTGACGCTCAACGTCTGGACCCCGGACAAGGACGGTGCGGGCCTGCCGGTCATGGTCTGGATCTACGGCGGCGCCTACATCACCGGCTCCACCGACGTGCCCGAGTACGACGGCACGCTGCTGGCCGCCGAGGGCGTCGTGGTGGTCACCGTCAACTACCGGGTCGGCTTCGAGGGGTTCGGTCACGTCGAGGGCGCGCCGCCGAACCGCGGGCTGCTCGACCAGGTGGCCGCGTTGCGCTGGGTGCGCGACAACGTCGGGGCGTTCGGCGGGGACCCGGGCAACGTGACGGTGTTCGGCGAGTCGGCGGGCGCCGGGTCGATCGCTGCGCTGCTGGCGATGCCGAGCGCGGCGGGGCTGTTCCGGCGGGCGATCCTGCAGAGCGTCCCCGGCACGTTCTTCTCGCCGGCGTACGCCGCGCGGGTCAGCGCCGCCATCCTGGGCGGGGCCTCGCCCTACGAGCTGGAACCGCTGGAGCTGGTGGAGCGGGTGGAGGAGTTCCGGGCGGCGATGGACGGCGCGCACGCGGAGTGGGGGCCGCTGGCGTTCACGCCGACGCCGTTCTCGCCCGTCGTGGACGGCGTGGTGCTGCCGGACACGCCGTGGAACGCGCTGGCCGACGGCGCGAGCAGCGACGTGGACGTGATCGTCGGGTTCAACAGGGACGAGTTCCGGCTCTTCACCATGATGAGCGGCAAGCCGGGCGACCTGGCGCTGGCGCTGAAGGAGCTGGCTCCGCCCGGCGCCGACGTCGTCTACCGCACGGCCCACCCGCAGGCGGACAACGACCAGCTCTACGAGCTGCTGCTGGGCGACTGGCTGTTCAGGATGCCGAGCGCGACGCTGGCCGACCTGCACACGGGGCCGACGTTCGCCTACGAGCTGACCTGGGACGCCCCGGCGCTGGGGGCCTGCCACGGGCTGGACGTGCCGCTGACGTTCGGAACGCTGGACGGCATGATGGGCCAGCTCCTCACGCACGGCGCCCCCGAGGGTCCTGAAATTTCCGTGCAAATCCGTAGGGCCTGGACCCGCTTCGCCGCCACCGGGAACCCCGGCTGGCCCGTCTACGAACCGGTGGCCGCCATCACGCACCTGTTCGACGTCGAGCCCAAGGACGTCTCCGACCCTGAGGCCGCCTCCCGGGCGCTGTGGTCAGCGCCCGGGTTCCCCGTTCTGTGAAATACGACTAAAGCTGGATCGCCTTCGTTTCCAGGTACTCCTCGAACCCGTGCCGCCCGAGCTCGCGCCCGATGCCGCTCTGCTTGTAGCCGCCGAACGGCGCGACCGGGTTGAACGTGCCGCCGTTGACCTCGACCTGCCCCGCCCTGATCCGCCGCGCCACGGCCAGGGCCCGGTCGGCGTCGCCGCCGAACACCCCGGCGGCCAGGCCGTACACGGTGGCGTTGGCCACGGCGACGGCGGCCGAGTCCTGCTCGGCCGCCGAGCCGCTGTCGTCGTAGGACTGCACGACGAGCACCGGCCCGAACACCTCCTCCTGCGCGACCGCCATGTCGGACGTCACCCCGCCGAGCACCGTGGGCGCCACGTAGAACCCCGTCTCGAACGGCGGCTCCACGCCGCCGGTGAGCAGCCTGGCGCCCTCGTCGAGCGCGCGGGTGATGTGGCCGCGCACCCGGTCGCGCTGCAGCGCCGACACCAGCGGCCCGAGCTGGGTGGCCGGGTCGAGCGGGTCGCCCACGACAGCGAAGGCGGCGAACGTCCCGGCCAGCTCCTCGGCTTCCGCAACTCTCGACAAAGGCACGACGAGCCTGGTGAGCGCCGAGCACGTCTGGCCCGAGTTGATGTAGCAGCCGGTGATGCCGCGCAGGACGGCGTTGCCCAGGTCTGCGTCCGGCAGCACGACGAGCGGCGACTTGCCGCCGAGTTCGAGCGCCACCCGCTTGACCGTGGCAGCCGCGACCGAGGCGACGCGGCGACCGGCGACGGTCGAGCCGGTGAAGGTCACCATGTCGACGTCCGGGTGCGCGGCGATGGCCTCGCCGACGACCGGGCCGACGCCGCTGACCAGGTTGACCACCCCGGCGGGCACCCCCGCCTCGTGCATGATCTCCATGAGCACGTAGGCGTTGAGCGGCGCGACCTCACTCGGCTTGAGCACCACCGTGCACCCGGCGGCCAGCGCGGGAGCGAGCTTGGCGGCGATCTGGTGCAGCGGGTAGTTCCACGGCGTGATCGCCCCGACCACCCCGACGGGTTCCCGCGCGATGACCGAATTGCCCAGCCGCGTCTCCGCAGAAAACGTGTCAAGGATCTCGGCTTGAGAGGCGAAGGAGATGTTCGGCAGGCCGGTCTGGATGAGGTTGGACAGCATGTACGGCGTGCCGACCTCGCGGCTGATCAGCGTCGCCAGCTCGGCCTGCCGCGCGTGCATCCCGTCGGCCACGGCGCGCAGGATCTCGGCCCGCTCCTTGAACGTGGTGGCGCTCCAGCTCTCGAACGCCCGGCGCGCGGCGGCGACGGCCAGGTCCACGTCTGCAGCCGTGCCCGAGGGGACGGTCGCGATGACCTCCTCGGTGTGCGAGTCGGTGACCTCGATGGCGCCCGAGGCGGGCACCCAGGCGCCGCCGATCCAGTGCGCGTGGCGGCTCTCTACGGGGGTCCTCATCGGGCGATCCTCTCGGCGGTGCGGTGCGCGAGTGCCATGCAGCTGAGCATCGGGTTGCTGCCGGACGCGCTGGGGAAGGCGCTGGTGTCGCCGATCCACACGCCGCGCGTGTCGTGCAGCTGCCCGTCGGGTCCGGCGACGGAGGTGGCGGGGTCGGCGCCCATGCGGGCCGTACCCATCTGGTGGGCGGAGCCGATCCCGATGCCTCCGGCCCCGATCGGCGCCGCGCCGTGCGCGGCGATCCAGGCCTCGAGGTCCTGCCCGCGTTCCCAGGGCCGCAGGTGGCGCGCCCCGCTTCTGATCCGTACGGCTCCCGCCGCCTCGTGCAGCCGCGCCAGCGTCCCGAGCGCGTGCCGGAAGGCGGCGACGTCGGCCGGGTCGTCGAGCGCGTAGTGGTGTTCCGCCTGCCCGTTCGCGTCGAGCGCGACCCGGCCGCCGCCGCGCTCGCGCAGCACGAACAGGAAGTCGCCGGTCCTGTTGAGCTCGGCCATCGCCGCCTTGTGCGCCCGCCCGGTGCGCGCCTGGGCGGTGAACTGGTGGGCGAAGATGCCGGTGAAGTAGTGCGACCCCTCGACCAGGTACCCGTAGCCGTCGCCCAGGTCGGCGAACTCGTCGACGACGGCCGACTGCGGCGGCCCCCACCACGGGTCCTGCTCCTCGGTGTAGACGCCGAACATGCCGGAGGACGGGTGCAGCCGCAGGTTCAGACCGGCGGCCGGGCCGCCGATACCGCTGCGCAGCAGGATGGCCGGGGTCTCCAGCGCGCCCGCCGCCAGGACCACGATGGGCGCCTTGACCGTGAAACCGCCCTCGACCTCAACACCGGAGGCCCTGCCGTTCTCAGCGAGCACGCGCGTGACCACGGCCCCTGTCATGATCCGCGCACCGGCGGAGACGGCGTCGCGCAGGTAGGTGGCCGAGGTGCCCTGCTTGGAGGCGCCCTGGTCGCCGAACTGGGTGTAACCGGCGATCTTCGCGTCGTAGCGCGCCGGGTCGACGTTGCGCGTCGTGCGGTGGTGCGACCAGCCGAGCTTGGCGGCCGCCTCGGTCATCCGCTGGTGGGGTCCGTTGAGATCGGAGCAGTCGGCATTGGCCTTCACCCGGGCGCTGACCGCGGCGATGTGCCTGTCCCACTCCTCGGCGTCCAGTCCCCATTCGGCGACGACGTGGGGGCGCGGCCTGATCCAGTTCTGCCAGTTGATCGTGGTGCCGCCGCCGAGCGTGTGCCCGGCCAGCAGCGCGGCGTTGCCGTCCACGGTGGAGGCGATGCCGCCCCGGTAGAGCATGTTCTCCGTCGCCCAGCGCTCCTGCTGGGTGAAGTGCCCCTCGTGGTAGTACTCCCCCGCCTCAAGCATCACGACCCGGTACCCGGCCTGGGCGAGCTCGGCGGCGATTACCCCGCCGCCCGCGCCTGAGCCGACCACGACGGCGTCCGCGGCCATGTCCTGGGTGAGCCGCTCGACGGGGAGCGGCGCGTCGATGGGCCCGGTGGGCTCGGCCTGCGGTCCCGGGAACCCGGCGACCGTCCAGAACGGGTTGCGCCCGCCCTCGTCGACCAGCGAGTAGGAGAACAGCGCCGAGGCGGCGCGCAGGGTGGCCACGCCGACGCCCGCCTCGGGCGACATGGCGGCGACCGTACCGAGCAGCGATTCGCGTACGGCGAGCGACCCGTGCCGGAAGCCGACCTGGGCCAGCGCGTCGAGGAGCTGCTGGAGCCCGGCCAGTTGCACGGGGTCGGCCTGGAGCAGCACCTCCTCGATGGCCGCCTCGGCGCGCAACGCGCTGCCCGGAGTGGCCCAGAAGCCGGTGGGGTCGTCGTCCCGTTCCAGGGACGGCACGACGGTGTCGACCACAGCGCGCAGGACGTCGCGCTGGACGTCAGTCAGGCTCATGGCCTGACGTTAGGAGTGTGCGCACGAGGTAACCCAGTAGTTACCCGGCCAGGCATTTGATACTTTCGGCCAATGGTCGATTTGTCCGCTACCCGTGCTTCGACCAGCGCGCTCATCATGGCCAGGCTCGGCGAGGAGTACGGGCTGGACCTGCTCGCCTCCACGGGCGTCGCGCCCGAGGACGGGATGGTCACGGTCGGCCAGGAACTGCAGGTGGTCCGTGCGCTCACCGCCGGAGTCCCGGGTTCCGCGAGCCTCGGCCTGGCCGCCGGGCTGCGCTACCACCTGGGCAGCCACGGCGTGTGGGGCTGGGCCATCGCGACCAGCCCGACGCTGCGCCGGGCCATCACGTTCGGACCGCAGCACCTGGGCCTGACGTTCGGCTTCTGCGAGGTGAGCGTGGACCCGCGCCGGGCGGTGCTGACCTTCGACCACACGCACCTGCCGGAGGACGTCAGGGAGTTCCTGCTCTGGCGCGACATCGTGGCCACCACCTCGTTCGCCTGGGAGCTGTTCGTCAGCTCGACCCCGGTGGAGCGGGTCGAGCTGGCGCTGGACCGCCCGCCGTACGCGGATCACGTCGCGCGGGTCGTGGGCGCGCCGGTGCTGTGGGAGCAGGCGGCGAGCCGGATCGTCTACCGCGAGGACCTGGCCGACCTGCCGCTGCCGCAGGCGGACGTGGCCATGCACGCGGTCGCGGTGCAGCGGTGCGTGGAGCTGTCGGCGCGCCGCCGCCGGGTGCCCGGCGGCTCGGCGGACGTGCGCGAGCTGCTCATGCGCGACCCGGCGAGCATGCCGTCGATCGACCAGGCGGCGACGGCCCTGCACACCTCGGCGCGCTCGCTGCGCCGCAGGCTGGCGGCCGAGGGGTGCGGCTACCGGTCGCTGGTGGAGGAGGTCAGGCGGTCGCTGGCCGAGCAGTATCTGCGGGTGGGCATGACGGTGGAGGCGACGGCGCGGCGGCTCGGCTATTCGGAGACGGCCGCGTTCACGCACGCCTTCACCCGCTGGACGGGGTCCTCACCCACCCAGTGGGCGGGTTCCCGCGCCGATTCCGCCTAGGAGCGTGTCGACCACCCTGGCCGCGTTGACCTCAGTGTCCTGCGCGGCCTCGTGGATGAGGGCGTAGTAGACCCGCCTGGCCCAGTCGACGTCGACGTCGGCCCTGATCAGCCCGCCCGCCTGGGCGCGGCGGAACAGCCGGTCGCACTGCTCGTGCACGTCGGCGTGCACACGGGCGACCTCGGGGTCGTCGTCCACGGCGGCTCTGCTCATGGCGAACTGCCAGTCGATCTTCACCCGGAGCACGTTGGCCGTCACCTGGTAGAGCGCGACCAGCGGCGGTGTCTCGTCGGGGTCGGCCGCCGCGACGGCCTCGGCGAACTGCCTGGTCGCCCACGCGGTCATGGCGCCGACCAGCGCGTCGCGGGAGGCGAAGCGCCGGTGCACGGTGGTGCGCGCGACGCCTGCAGCCTCGGCGATCTGTTCCATGCCCGCCGACGGGTTCCTGCTCAGCACGCGCTCGGCGGCCTCCAGGATCGTCCGCACGGTCCGCTCGGCGTCCGACCGCTGCGCCCTGACTTTCATGCTCCCCATCCTATCCACGACTACTTGCAACATGAATGATGCAAGTAGTATGTTCCTCGTGTCAGCAGTGACGCACTTAGGAAGGATTTTGCCATGGAGATGCGACTCGAGGGAAAGACCGCGATCGTGACCGGCGCCAGCAGGGGCATCGGACTGGCCGTCGTGGAGGCGCTGCGGGCCGAGGGGGTCAAGGTCGTGGCCGCGTCGCGTACGGGCGACCTCGCCGTCGACCTGTCGACGCCGACCGGGCCCGCTGAGCTGGTGGAGCGGGCGCTGGAGGAGCTGGGCGGGCTCGACATCCTGGTGAACAACGTGGGCGGCGGCGACGGCGCGGCCTCCGGCGGTTTCCTCGCCTTCGACGACGCCATGTGGGCTTCGACGCTCGACCTCAACTTCCTGGCCACCGTACGGACCACCAGGGCCGCACTGCCCGCACTCCTGTCGGGCGGCGGGGCGATCGTCAACGTGTCGTCCATCGGCGCCCGGATGCCGCAGAGCGGGCCCACCCCGTACACGACGGCCAAGGCGGCGCTGACCGCGCTGGGCAAGGCCCTGGCCGAGGAGTTCGGGCCGCAGGGCGTGCGGGTGAACACCGTCTCCCCCGGGCTGGTGCGTACCGCGATGTGGGAGGACCAGAACGGATATGGCGCCGGGCTCGCCGCCTCGCTAGGCGTGCCGCTCGACCAGCTCCTGGCGCAGCTGCCCGCGATGACGGGCATGGCCACGGGCAGGTTCGTCGAGCCGGAGGAGGTGGCCGCGCTGGTGACCTACCTGGCCTCGCCGCAGGCGGCCAGCGTCAACGGCGCCGACTTCCTCATCGACGCGGGCACCGTCAAGACGGTGTGAGGCCTATCGCGATATATCGTCGAATCCGGGAACACGGGCGGCGTGTCCGGCAGTTGACGGTGAAGAGCCAACCTTCTGGAGTGTGAACGTGAAACGGGCATTGGTGGGTGTGGCGGCGCTGGGTGCCGCGGGCTGGGCGCTCCGCGACGTCCCGGCCGAGCTGGGGGTCCGCCCCCTGAAGTCGAGCCCCGACCGGGCCGCCAGGATGCGGCGCTCGCCGCAGTTCAAGGACGGGGTGTTCTACAACCCCATGCCGGAGCCGACGGCCACCGGGGTGCCGTCGCCGGGGCTGCTGCGCGAGATGGCCAAGGACCGCGAGTCGCGCAGGCCCAACGGCCTGGTCCCGCTCCGGGTGCCGCCAGCGACCGGGCTGTCCGCGACCGGGCTGGGCGTCGTCTGGTACGGCCACGCCTCCACCCTGGTCGAGATCGAGGGCAGGCGGGTGCTGTTCGACCCCGTGTGGGGCAACAGGCCGTCGCCCGCGCGGTTCGCCGGGCCGAAGCGACACCACCCGGTGCCGGTCGACCTGGCCGACCTGCCCGAGGTCGACGCCATCGCCATCTCGCACGACCACTACGACCATCTGGACCGGGCCACCGTACAGACGCTGACCAGGACGCAGAAGGCGCCTTTCCTCGTGCCGCTGGGCATCGGGGCGCACCTGGAGCGGTGGGGCGTGCCGCTGTACCGGATCATCGAGCTGGACTGGGACGAGGAGGCCGTCGTCGGCGGGCTGCGGTTCACCGCGACGGCAGCCAGGCACTTCTCCGGCCGGTCGCTGACGCGCAACGACACCCTGTGGGGGTCGTGGGTGGTCGCCGGGGAGAGCAAGCGGGTGTTCTACGCGGGCGACTCCGGTTACTTCGAGGGCTACAAGGGCATCGGCGCAGCGCACGGGCCGTTCGACCTGACGCTGATGCCGATCGGCGCCTACAGCCCTGCGTGGCCGGACATCCACATGAACCCGGAGGAGGCGGTCAACGCCCACCTCGACCTGGGCGGGTCGCTGCTGCTCCCGGTGCACTGGGCGACGTTCACGCTGGCGCTGCACCCGTGGTCGGAGCCGGTGGACCGGCTCTGGCGCGAGGCCAGGTCGCGGGACGTGAAGATCGTGGTGCCGCGGCCCGGCGAGGGCGTCGACGTGGGCGACGCGCCGGCCGTGGACGGGTGGTGGTCTAGACCTTCGGTCTAGGGCCCCTTCGGGGCAATCCATTGTCCCCTTCGGGGGTGAGGGCTGGGGTGGATGGGACGCTGACAAACTACGTCGCCGCGAGGCGGCGGGTTACGGGACCCTGTCGAGCTGACGGACAGTCGCCAAACACGCTGGTTTGCCGGGTTTCGCGCTGTTAGCGTCCCGGCATGCCACCCTCTCTCGAGCAGATCCCCGGCTGGTTCTGGCCTGCCGACCAGCGCCTGTTCGACTGGTTCCTCTCCGACGAGCGGCCGGGCGACCTGCTGGAGCTCGGCGTGTACATGGGCAAGAGCGCCGTTCTCATCGGCCGCCACCTGCGCCGGGGCGAGCGGTTCACCGTGTGCGACCTGTTCGAGTCCGACGCGCCGGACGCGGCCAACGACGCCGAGACGAGCCGGTCCTACTCCACGCTGACGCGGCGGCGCTTCGAGGAGAACTACCTCGCCTTCCACGACGCGCTGCCGGACGTGGTGCACGGGCCGACGTCGGAGATCCTGGCGCACGTGAAGCCGGATTCGTGCAGGTTCGTGCACGTGGACGCCTCGCACCTGTACGCGCACGTCCGCGAGGACGTCCTGTCCGCCAGGACCGTGCTCGGCGAGGACGGGGTGGTGGTCTTCGACGACTACCGCAGCGAGCACACGCCGGGGGTGTCCCTGGCGGTGTGGGAGGCGGTGGCGAACCTGGGGCTGGCGCCGATCTGCGTGAGCACCCAGAAGCTGTACGCCACGTGGGGCGACGCCGCCGGGTACCAGGCGCGGCTGCTGGCGTGGCTCTCCACGGCCGAGGACATGTGGCACACCGTGGACGAGCTGGACGCCCGCCCGCTGGTGCGGGTGAACGTCAGGAAGAAGAAGGCCGCCTCGGACGTGGCGGAGCTGCGCAAGGTCGCCGCCGAGCTGAAGCGGACGTCGGCCGAGCTCAAGAAGACCGCCGCCGACCTGCGCGCGGGCGGTCCTGTCGTACGGCGAGCCCTCAGGTGGACCCGCCGCATCGTCGGCCGCTCCTAGCGGAGCCGTACAGTCTCAGAGTGAGCAATCTTGAACAGAGCCCGGCCGAGATCGTCTGCGAGGGGCAGGCGGCGCCGGGCGCGGAGATCCTGACCGGGCACACCGTGGCGCTGGGCGGGCCCAGAGGGATGAACGTCACCCGCACGCTGCCCAGCCGCCGTCGCCGCATGATCGGGCCCTGGTGCTTCGTCGACGCCTACGGGCCCGAGGTGGCCGCCATGCGGGTGCCGCCGCATCCGCACACCGGGCTGCAGACGGTGAGCTGGCTCATCGAGGGCGAGGTGCTGCACCGCGACAGCGTGGGAAGCCTTCAGGTGGTACGGCCGGGCCAGCTCAACCTGATGACGGCCGGAGCGGGGATCAGCCACTCGGAGGAGTCGCGGGAGACGGTCCTGCACGGCGCGCAGCTCTGGGTGGCCCTTCCCGAGGCGCACCGCCACCAGGCGCCGCACTTCGAGCACCACGCGGACCTGCCGGTCTTCGAGGGCGCCACGGTGATCATGGGGTCGCTGGGCGGCGTGACCTCACCGGCTGCCGCCTACAGCCCTCTCGTCGCGGCGGAGCTCACCGTGGACGGGCAGGTGGAGGTGCCGGTCGAGGAGTCGTGGGAGCACGGGCTGCTGTTCTTCGACGATCCGGGCAGCCTGCACTACTTCGGTCCCGGTCACCGTACGCTGACGGTCTCCGGACGCGGCCGGGTGCTGCTCATCGGCGGGGAACCGTTCGGCGAGCAGCTCGTCATGTGGTGGAACTTCGTCGGCAGGAGCCACGAGGAGATCGTCGCCTTCCGCCGCGCGTGGATGGACGGCTCCGGCTTCGGCCAGGTCGTCGGCTTCGACGGGGCGCCGTTGCCCGCGCCCGGCCTGCCGACGACCCCTTTGAAGCCCCGCTAGCCCCGGCCGGTGAAGGTGTAGTAGACCTCGAGGTTCTCGCCGTTGACCGGCACGTCGGCCAGCAGCCGCACCTTCTGCCCGGCGAAGTCGATCACCTGGATCTGCTGGCGGTCGCCGCCCTCCTCTGGGCGCACCCAGCAGACCAGGTGCTGCTCGTCGTACCAGGTGGAGCCGCCGGAGCAGGACGACTCGAACCGCCGCAGCTCGTTGCCGGTCTGCGAGTCGTAGATGCAGTGGGTGTTCTTCCCGAGCCCCGGGCAGTTGGTCAGGAAGCGGTCGCCGGACGGCGAGAAGAAGAACCCGGCGAGCCCTGAGCCCACGTTCGGGATGCGGCGCAGCCTCGTGCCGTCCTTGTCGAACAGGCGGATCGCCTGCTGCTTGGTGGTGGACGACACGGCCACCACACCGGCGCCGTCGTCGCTGAAGCCGTAGTGGATGTCGCGCAGCGAGCCCTCGCGCAGCGACGAGACCGTGGACTGCTTGGCCGCCACGTCCACGATCGCGAAGCCGGTCGACTGCCAGCCGTCGTCGGTCGGGTTGCCGACGTTCAGCAGCACGCGGCGGCTGTCGCGGGACCAGGCGGAGATGTAGGCGCTCAGCGGCTGGCGCGAGGTCTTGACGGTGAACGTCTCGCTGGTCACCTTGTCGGTGATCTCGACGCTGTCGTAGCCGTCGCCGGTGAACTTCTTGCCCCGCTTGACCAGGTAGCGGCCGTCCGGGGAGAGCATGCTCTCCCAGTGGTTGGCGTACTTCTTGAAGGCGCCGTTCAGCGAGTCCCTGGTGTAGTAGACCCAGGCCTTGAGCTTGGCGTTCCACACCGTGTACGTGGTGAGCTTGACCGCGTCGGCGGGGTTCTCGTAGATCGTCACGTCGGTGTCGGGCAGCTTGACCGAGCTGAGGCCGGTCGTGGGGACCGCCTTCCCGGCCAGCTTGGTCGTCGTCGGCTTCGGGGTGACCGTGCCGGACGTCGTGGTGATGGTGGTCGTCGGGCGGTTGGCGAGCGCGACCACGACGACGGAGATCGTCGCGATGACCGCCACGGCGGCCGCGATCCCGGCGATCACGAACCCTTTGCTCCCGCTCTTACGCGGCGCCGGGGGCGCCCAGACGGGTTGCTGCTGCTGCTGGTAGATCGGCTGAGGCTGCTGGTAGACCGGCTGCTGGTGGTGGACCGGCTGGGGCGGGACCTGGGGGTACGGCTGGCGCGGCGGGTAGGGCGTCGTGGGCGGGGCCGCCTCACGCACCTCGGGGTGCTGCAGGAGCCGCATGATGACCTGCTCCGCCGTCGGCCGCCTGGCGGGGTCCTTGGACAGGCACGCGGCCACCGTGTCCCTCAGCGGGCCGTGCAGCGCCGACAGGTCGGGCTCGCTGTTCATCACCCGGTTGATCACCGCGGGCACCGACTCGGCGGCGAACGGGCCGTTGCCCGTGGCGGCGAACACGACGATGCTCGCCCACGAGAACAGGTCGGCCGGCGGCCCGACCTGGTGGCCGAGCACCTGCTCAGGCGCCATGTACGCGGGCGTGCCCACGGGCGCCGAGGTGATGGTCGTGGTGGCGTCGAGGGCGCGGGAGATGCCGAAGTCGATGACGCGCGGGCCCTCGTTGGCCAGCAGCACGTTGTTGGGGCTGAAGTCGCGGTGCACGATGCCCGCCTGGTGGATGGCGGCCAGCGCGGTGATCGTGCCGATGGCGAGCCGGTGCAGCTTGGCGGCGGTGAACGGCCCCTCGTTCAGCACGACCTGCTGCAGCGAGGGGCCCTCGACGTACTCGCTGACGATGTAGGGGCGCTCGTCGTGCACGCCGGTCGCGAGCATGCGCGCGGTGCAGAACGGCGCGACCCGCGTGGCCACGGCGGCCTCGCGGGCGAAGCGCTCCGCAGCGACGGCGTCACCTGCCAGGTGGGGGCGCAGCCACTTGATGGCCACGAGCCCGCCGCTCGCGTCGGCGCCCAGGTAGACGACGCCCTGCCCGCCCTCGCCCAACCGGCCGCGTAGCTCGTAACCGGCGAGATGGGCGGGGTCTCCAGCTCTAAGCTCAGCTATCGACGGCATGACGGAATTATGCTCATTGTTCCTTGCAGAAGGCTTGCACTCAGTGTTCCGCCTGCTTTCCATCCGCGCCGAGCGCGTACCACTCGCCGCCGAACTCGTCCTTGTCGTTGCCCGTCACGTCGCCGGGCTTCTTGTCGTCCTCGTAGGTGTAGAGGGGCCAGGCACCGTAGACGACCTGCAGCGTACCGTCGGTGCGTTTGACGGTCTTCAGCAGGCTCGCGTCCGCCCCGTCCGCTGCGGTGGGCTCCCCCTGGGTCACGTAGGGCGCCCATTCCTCGGCGCATTTGTCGTAGCAGGCAGGTGTGCCGTTCTTGTCCTTCTCGAACAGGTACAGCGTCATGCCGTCGCCGTTGACGATGATCTTGCCCAGCTTGGAGTCCGCCAGCTTCACGGCGGCGCCCGCGGGGGGCTTGGTGGTCGAGCGGCCGTAGCCCTCGTCCGTGGCGGTCTTGGAGCTCGCGGGCGCCGGGTAGGCGGGGGTGGTGGTGCCGCCCGTGCCGCCCCCGCACCCGGCGGCGAGCAGGAGCGCCGCGGGGATCAGGAGTCTTCTCATTCCCTAGGCACGGAGACGATCTGCCCACGGTTCACCACGCCAGTCCGGAGACGTCCCGCTCGGCCGCCCAGACCACCTTCTCGGGCAGGTCGCCCATGGTCACCTCGGGGGACCACGGCGCGGCGCTGGGCTTTCCCGGAGCCCCGAGATCGATCCTGACCAGCTCGTACGACGAGTCGTCCGTGATGACCCGCGCCGTCAGCAGGTACCGGCCCGACGGATCCAGGGCGATCGGCCCGCGCGGCCTGCCGCCCCGCGTGTGGACGCGCAGGCTCTGCTCGCCGTAGGCGACCAGCTCGCGAGTGTCCGGTGGCTCTTGGGCCGTGGGGCCGGACCAGCGCACGCCTGGCTTCTCCCCCTCGAGCCCTTGCTTGTCACCCAGGCTCCACTCCCGCCCGCCGACCACGCCGACGATGGTCTCGATGCGGTTGGCTTCGAAGTCTCCCGTCACCCTCGTGTAGGCGATCGTGCCGTCCTCAGCCGCTGCCAGCTCCGTGACGACCCCCTTGAACTCGGGGCCGACCCGCTCGCCCACGGCAGCATCACCGTTCCCGGCGACGGTGACGCGGTAGATGCGCGAACGGGCGTCGCCGCCGTCGAGCGCCTGCGTGCCGTGCGTGCTGGCCGCGGCCAGGTAGTGGCCGGGAGCGACGTCACGGGCCACGGCGCGGTAGTTGTAGAGCCGCGGGTCGGCGGTCGGTACCGTGCCCGCGTCTCCGCCCGTCTGGAGGTCGGCGACCACGATCCTGCGTCCCGACAGCACCAGCGCATAGCGGGGCGTGCCGTCCTGCGCTGCGGTCTGCCCGGCGGGGGCCTCGGGCGCCAGCCGTACCGCCAGCACTACGCCCGCGACGAGTGCGGCGGTCAGAGCGATGGCGCCGACGGCCCGCCAGGGGAACGGGCCGATCTGGGCCCGCGCGGCGAGCAGGATGAGGGCGGCGGGCAGGAACGTCCACGCCATCGCGGCCATGCTCATCGTGCCGAGAGTGTCGGGGTCGACGCCGCAGGTGGCGTCCTCGGGCAGCGGGCTGAGCCAGGAGACCCCCTGCACCGCGACGTAGCCGAACGCGACCAGGCCTGTCCCGGCCGCCGCCGACCAGAGGGCGTGCATGCGGGTGGCCGCCCAGGCGAGCAGGAGCAGCAGGACCGGCGTGGCCAGCTCGACCACCGGCCGTGCCAGCCACAGGAAGTCCTCCACCGGGAGCGCCCATTCCGGCGTCCGGTCGGCCATGTCGCAGAAGATGAGCCGCGACGACGTCGACGGGATCAGCGCGGACAGGGTGGAGTCCGCGAGGGTCCACATCGTCCAGCCGGCGGCGGTGAGCCACCAGAACAGGGCGTAGGCGCGGGGCAAGGGGCTGTTCCTGATCTTGCGGGGGGAGGAGCCCGCAGGTTACCAGGAAATGTCCTTCAAAAACGTGAGAAGGGCGGCGTTCACCTCGTCTGGGCGTTCCTGCTGGATCCAGTGGCCGGCGCCCTCCAGCAGGACAGCTCCGCGTAGGTCGGGGACCCACTCGGCCAGCTTGGCAACCCGCTCCGTCCGGAGGGTGGGGTCGGCGGTGCCGCCGATGAAGAGGGCGGGGACCGTGATCCTGGCGCCGTCGTAATCGGCCATGAGGTCCCAGTTGCGGTCGATGTTGCGGTACCAGTTGATGCCGCCCGTGAAGCCGGTCCTGGTGAAGGCTTCCACGTAATGGTCGAGGTCGTCCTGGGTGAGCCACCCGGGCAACCCACCCGGCTCGGGGAGGCGTTCGACGAAGCCTCGGCCGTCGTCCTCGCCCACCAGTGCGGTCGGGTCGCCTGACGTGAGGGATCCCATCATGCGGCGCAGCGTCGTGGCCGGGTCGCGGCCCAGGTCGGCGTCGGCTACACCGGGCTCCTGGAAATAGAGCATGTAGAACCAGGGAAAAGCCTTCCTGATCGCGGCCAGTGGCGACATCTGGCCGCGGCGCTGGAACAGCACGCTGAGCGCCGCCACCCCGGCCACCCGCTCGGGGGCGCGCAGGGCGAGCGACCAGACGACGAGCGACCCCCAGTCGTGCCCGACGAAGGCGGCCCGCTCCTCGCCGAGGTCGTCGAGCAGTTCGAGGAGGTCGTCGGTGAGCTGGACGATGTCGTAGTCCTCGATCGCTGAGGGGATGGGGCTCAGGCCGTATCCGCGCTGGTCGGGGGCCACGGCCCGGTAGCCCGCCGCGGCCACGGCGGGAAGCTGGTGGCGCCACGAGTAGGACAACTCGGGGAAGCCGTGGCAGAACACGACGAGCGGGCCGTCGCCCTGGGATGTGTAGCGGAGCTTCATGCCTTCTTCTCCTCCTCGTGGCGCTGCATGGCCGACATGACGGCCGCCCCCGCCTCGCCGATGAACGTGCCGCGGTTGGCGGCGGCCCAGTCGCGGCTGCCGGTCAGCGTGGCGGCGCTGCCCTGGAAGTGCGGGGCGACGTAACGGGCGAACAGCTCGTACGACCTGCGGGTCTGCGCGGTGTCCGCCCCCTCGTGACCCATCAGCAGGTAGGTACCGAAGCCGCCGGACTTCTCCTGGAGCCGAGCGATCTGCGCGATGGCGTCGTCGGGGAACCGCTGGGAGTAGCCGACGCTCTCCGGGCCGAACACCAGGGGCACCGCGCAGACCGTGGTGCCCAGCGGCAGTGTCCGCCCGGTCTGCGGGCCGTGCGCGACGAGTTCGGCGCTGAACTCGTGGCCGAAGACGACGTCCTTATGAGGGTCGAGCCCGCCGGGCCCGCCGACGTGGGGCAGCTCGGTGACGGCGATCTGTCCTGGTCTGACGGCGGCGCGCATGATTCCCCTCTACCGAATGAAGTTCTAGTATCGCCCGGCCCCAAGCTCCCGGCAATGATCCGTCTGAACCTCGGGCGCCCGCGCCTCGTGATGCCTACGTAAGCGCGCACCCTCATTCCCCTAGGAGGCCTGATGATCATCCGGCTCCTGTGCGCTGTGGCCCTGGTCGGGGCCACCCTCACCACCACCGCGCCCGCGCAGGCCGCGCAGCGGGTCACCCGGTTCACCGAGGTCGACCTGGTCTCGGACATCCCCGGCAGGGCGGCCATCACCGACAAGCACCTCGTCAACCCGTGGGGCATGTCCATGGGGCCCCGCCTGTGGGTCTCCGACGCCGACGCCGACGTCTCCACCGTCTACTCCGACGCCGTCAGGAAGGAACCCCTGGAGGTCGTCGTGGCGGGCGGGCCGACCGGGCAGGTGTTCAACCCCGGACCACGCTTCCGCCTGGACGGGCGGCATCCGGCGCTGTTCATGTTCGCCACCGAGAGCGGCACGATCGCCGGGTGGAACCCGGCCGCGGACGCCACCCGGGCCATCGTGAAGGCGCGGGTGCACGACGCCAGTTTTAAGGGCCTCGCGCTGCTGCGCGGGCGCTTCCTGCTGGCGGCCGACTTCTTCCACGCGCGGGTCGACGTGTTCGACTCGCACTTCAGGCGGCTGCGCACGCACGGCGCCTTCCGCGACCGCGGGCTGCCCGGCGGGTACGCGCCGTTCAACGTGGCCGTGGTCGGCGGCTCGGTGTTCGTCGCGTACGCCCTGCAGAACGACGACCGCGACGAGGAGGTCGCCGGGCCCGGCAACGGGTTCGTCACGCAGTTCTCCTCCAGCGGGCGGTTCCTGCGGCGGTTCGTCTCCCGCGGGCCGCTCAACGCGCCGTGGGCGATCACGGTCGCGCCGGCCGGTTTCGGGACGTTCGCCGGGGCGCTGCTCGTGGGCAACTTCGGCGACGGGCGCATCAACGCCTTCGACCGGCACGGGCGCTTCCTCGGGCCGCTGCGCAAGCAGGGCGGGGCGGCGCTGGAGATCGAGGGGTTGTGGGGCCTGCTGCCCGGCACGCAGGCGAACGGCGGGCGGGACGCGTTGTGGTTCGCCGCCGGGATCGACGACGAGCAGCACGGGCTGCTCGGCCTGATCCGCCCGGCTTCCTGAGATCGGGGGCCTTGGCCGGTCGCGGGGGGCGCCCGCGACCGGCCGGGTTCTCTTGGAGCCTTAGAGCGCCCAGCAGAAAGACCTCCCGCGCAAATCTCTCCTTTCGCAAGGAGATGTGAGTGCCCCTTCTCCGGAAGCTCTTGCACTTGGGGTCTCCGAGGGAGGCCGGGCTCTGCTGCGTACGGCTATCGCACGGACTTGATCGGGAGTACGGCGAGCGCCCCGATCAGGGAGACCACGGTGGCGGCGACGAACAGCGGCGGGTAACCGCCACCGACCGTGATCACCAGCGACGCGACGAAGGGCGCCGCGATCTGCGGCCCGGCCGCCGCGACGTTGAGCACGCCCATGTCCCTGGCCACGTCCCCCTGGCTCGGCAGCACGAGCGTGGCCAGCGCGATGTCGACGGCGCCGTAGATCCCGAACGCCGTCCCGTGGATGGCCGCGTAGATCAGCACGCCCGTCCAACTCGGCACCAGGATGGGGATCATCAGCGACAGCGCGCTCACCACCCCCGCGACCACCACGAACGCCTTGCGCCTGTCGAGCCGGTCCGACAGCGCCCCGCCGACGAGCGCGGCCACGATGGCGCAGCCGGTCGACAGCAACGTCACCCGCGCCACCGCGTCGGCCGCCGCCAGGCCGGGCGGCAGCCCGATGTAGTCCTTGACGATGTAGAGCAGGTAGGCCAGCACCATGAAGTACCCCAGGATGATCATGGCCCGGCCCAGGAACACCCACAGGAAGTCGCGGTGCCGCAGCGCCGACAGGAGCGCGGGCAGGAACGGCGCCTTGGCCGCGACCACGTACTCCCCCGGGCGCGGATCCCTGGTGAAGCTCACGACGAGTACGGCTGCCGCCACGACGATCGCGCCGAACACCAGGTAGCCACCCTGGAGGTTCCCGGCGAACCGGGCGGCGATCTGGGTGCCCGCGATCGCGCCGACCGAGATCGACACCGCGGCCACGGCCGAGGCGGCGCCGCGCCGGTCGGCCGGAACCCGGTCAGGCACCACGGCGGTGAGGGCGGCGAGGTAGAAGTTCGTCATCGCCTGCCCCACGCACCAGCCGATGCCCAGCATGAGGACGCTGCCCGCCCCGGACAGCAGCGCCATCGACCCCAGCGCGGCCAGCGCGCCGCCGATGAGCCACGGGTTGCGCCTGCCGAACCTGGTGTGGGTGCGGTCGGACAGCGCGCCGCCGATCGGGTTGGCGACGGTGGCGAAGACGGCGCTGATCCCGGCGATGAGGCCGAGGTCCGCGACCTTGCCCGCCGGGTCGAGCGCCTCGACCTGGAGAGCGAGGAGGACGCCCACGCCCGAGTAGAGGGCGAACATGGCCGCGTTGCCGACGAGCAGAAATCCGAGGAGCCGTACCTGGAGGGGGCTTCTACCCGTTTCGTTGTGCAGCATGGGGCTTCCCTTCCCGAATGGGATTCTGCTACATCGATCGCGCGGGAAGCCTCAGACGTTTCTTCTAGTACACGGAAATGTGCGGGTGGTCGTAGTGGTTCGCCGTGGTTCCGCCGCGGTCGGACATCGTGCGCCAGGCGCCCCGCCGTACGTGCCAGATCCGCTGGCGGTAGATCACGTACATGATCCCCAGGCGCTTGGCGTTCTTGATCGCCCATTCCGCGATGCGGTAGCCGCGCGCCACCTCCACCGCTGACGGCATCGCGCCGCCCCTGCTGAGCATGAAGTCGCACGCCCTGCCCAGGGGGTGCTCGCCGCCGTCCTGGATCGAGCGGTAGCAGCCGATGCCGGGACCGGTGCCGAACCGCTCCGCGATCAGCGTCTTGACCAGGCGCATCCGGGGGGTGATGTTCTCCTCGCCGCCCGGCAGCTCGGGCACCCACGTGCCGTCCGACCTGCGGAAGCCGGGCGCCTTGTGGGCGAGGTCGATCTTGTCCCTGATCTGCTCGATCAGCTTCTCTGCCTTCTTCTTGCTCTTCTCGAGGTCGGCGACGCGGGTACGGAGCTCCGTCTCGCGCGCGGCCGCCTCCGCCTGGGCCTTCTTCCAGGTGTCCAGCACCTGGGCGAACCCGGACAGCCTGGCGTTCTGCTCGTCGGCGAGGTGCTGGATGAAGGCCAGCTTGCCCATCACGGTCGCGGGGTCGCGGGGGCCGGACAGGGCGGCTATCGCGCCGTGGTCGTCGTCCATGTACTGCGCCACGGCCATCATCCTGAGCTGCATCGACTCACGGTCGAACACCTGCTGGGCGGCTTTGGCCTTCTCTCGCGCGGCTTTCTCCGCCTTGTCGGCCTTCTGGAGGTCGATTCTGGCGGTGTAGTACTCGGTGATCATCTTGTCTGAGCGGGTCTGGAGCCGGCTGAGGTCTTTCTTCAGCTGCTTGAGCGACGGCTTGGGATCTGCTTGCGCGGGGGGCGCCAGGAGAGCCAGGAGGGTCAACGTCGCGACCAGGGTTCGCAGAACGGCGGATGACGCAGCCGCCACACTTCTCCTTCGCCCGAATGGCAGGGCGAAACCGGGTCAGGCCGGGGGCGCCCTCTGTCCGATGGACGATAGTAGAGGATGGGGTCGGCGGGCGCGCAATCAGGTCATCTCGCTATCCCGATCACCCCTCCCCTCCTTTCCGGTCACCCTTCCCTCCCCATTCCGGTCCCACCGCCCCGCGAGCCCTCGCCACCTGGCCACTGCCAGGGCGTGGGGTCTTGCGGCGGCGCAGGAGAACAGGAAGCGGGAGGACTGCCAGGCCGAGGAGGCCCGTGGTGATGTCCAGCCCGATGTCGGCGTCCAGGAGGTCGCCGTCGCCTGGAAGGCCCACCGAAACCCTGACCTCGACGGACAGCAGTGGTGTCGGCTGCTTCTGGGTGGGCTGGGCAGTGGGCGCGGCGGTCGGTGGGGGTGCGGTGGTCGGCTCGGGGCGGGTGGTGGGCTCGGCGGCCGTCGCGGTGGGGCGCGCGGTCGCGGGCGGGGTGGTCGGCGGTGGGGTGGCCGCCGGTGAGGTGGGTGTCCTGGTCGGGTGGGGGCTGCTGGTCGGGTCCGGGTTCTCGCTGGTCGGCGTCGGGTCCGGGGGTGTGGTGGTCAGGGCGGGGCCGTCCGTGGGGACGAGGCCGGTGGGGACGACGTCCGAGGGTGAGGCCGTGGGTAAGGCAGTGGGTGACACGGACGGGCTGGGGGTTCCGGCGGGAGTGGTGCTGCTGTGGGACGGCGGCGCGGCGCCGACGGACTGCGGCGGCGGGTCGCGCCAGATCGTGAACGTCCCCACCACAGCCGCAGCCGTCACCACCGCCAGCCCCGTCGTCAGCGCCAGCTTCCCCACCGTCGTCTGCCCCAGGCTCGTCGCCCCCTGCGCGTACGGCTGCCCGGACGAGGGACGCACCAGCCCCAACACGCCCAGCCCCGCCACGGCCCCGGCGCCGAGCGCCACCCGCCCGACCTCCTCCCACCCGGCGCCATACGCCTCGCGCGCCGTACGCTCCAGCTCCTCCAGGAACGCCCCGGCAGAAGCGGGCCGGTCTGCGGGATCCTTGGCCAGCCCCAGCGCGACCAGCCCACGCACCGGCTCCGCCACGTTCCCCAGCGGCGGCTCCGCGTGCTGATGCTGATAGGCCAGAGCCGCGTCGTTGCCACCCAGGAACGGCCGGTGCCCGGTGAGGCACTCGAAGAACACCACCGTGGCGGCATAGACGTCGGTCGCCGGGCTGGCGGGCGCGTCGTTCCACTGCTCGGGCGCCATGTAGGCGGGCGTCCCCGCCGGCACGCCCGGTTCCCCGGCGCGCGCGGCGACGCCGAAGTCGACCAGCTTGCTGCCGCCCTCAGCGGTGACGATCACGTTCTCCGGCTTGAAGTCCCGGTGCACGACCCCGGCCCGGTGCGCCTCGGCCAGGCCGAGCAGAGCCCCTTTGAGTACGGCCAGCGCGGCCTCGGGCCCCGTGGCCCCCTGATCCCTGAGCAGCCGACGCAGGGTGACGCCGTCGACCAGCTCCATGACGATCACGGCGTCGTCCGCGCCCTCGGCGTACTCGAGAAGCCTGGCGATGTGCGGGCTGTCGAGCTCGGCGATGAGCGTGGCCTCCGCGCGGAAGCGGCTGCGGAAGGCGGCGTCGGCGCGCAGGCGCTCCGACAGGTGCTTGATGGCCACGCGGCGCTGGTCGGGACCGTGTACGGCGAGCATCACGTGCCCGGAGCCGCCGTGGCCGAGCTCCCGGATCTCGGTGTAGCCCGGAACCTCCATGGCGGACGCCTCCTGCCGCTAAAGATCCATATTTCCGGACATTAACGCGAGGTCGGACCGCGTGTCGAGATCAGGGGGCGATTTGCCCTCCACACCCCATAGGGGTATACCGTGGCCCTCAGAAGCGCGGAATAAGTGGATTGGACAATGATGGCAACGCACGACGACCACCAGGGCCACGGCGAACACCCCCACGCGGGCCACGCAGACCACGCAGGCCACGCGGCCCCTGGCGCTCACGATGCGCACGGTTCCCATGCCGCCCACAGCGCGGGCCCCGTCTCCTGGAAGATGGCCGCGCAGGCGACCGCCCACTGCCTCACCGGCTGCGCCATCGGTGAAGTGCTCGGCATGGTGATCGGCACCGCCCTCGGCTGGTCCAACCTGCCCACCCTGGTGCTGGCCATCGCCCTGGCGTTCGTCTTCGGCTACGCCCTCACGATGCGCGGCGTCCTCAAGGCCGGAGTCGGCTTCAAGGAGGCCCTGAAGGTGGCGCTCGCCGCGGACACCGTCTCGATCATCTTCATGGAGATCGTGGACAACGGCGTGATGATGGTCGTCCCCGGCGCCATGGACGCCGGACTCGACACCGCCCTGTTCTGGGGCGCCCTGGCGTTCGCCCTGCTCCTGGCCTTCCTGGTGACCACCCCGATCAACAAGTGGATCATCGGCAAGGGCAAGGGCCACGCCGTGGTCCACGCCTACCACTGAGCTACCTGCCCAGCGCCTCGATCATCAGGCGGGCAGCAGCGGCCCCCGAGTACTGCTGCTGTCCGGTGATGAGCAGCCCGTCCCGCACGGCGTACGGGCGGAAGCGCGAGTTGACCACGAAGTTGGTCCCCGGCAGCTTGCGTGCCTCGTCCTCGATCCTGAACGGCTGGATGGTCTGGCCGCCGTAGGCGTCGGCGTAGTCCTCCTCGCTGTTGGCGAACCCGGTCCAGGTCTTGCCGGTCACCAGCAGCTCGCCACCGGGCAGCGTGGCCCTGAGCAGGATGCACGTGGCGTGGCAGACGACGGCGGTGACCTTGCCCGCCTGGTGGAAGGCGACGGCCAGGTCGTGGACCCGCTGGTCGTCGATGAAGGTGATCATCGGGCTCTGTCCCCCGACGAACAGGACGGCGTCGTGGTCGGCGACGTCCACCTCGGCCAGCGGCCTGGTGTTCTCCACCAGGGCGAGGTGCCGTGGGGAGTTGATGAAGCCGAGGCTGATCAGGTCCTCCTCGGAGTAGCCCGTGCTGTCCCTGGGGTCGCTCCACGGGTCGGCCACCAGCGCGCCGCCCGAGGGGCTGGCGAGCTCCACCTCGTACCCGCGCTCCATGAACTCCCAGTAGGGATGGGTCAGTTCGGACCACCAGAAACCGACGGGCCAGCCGGTGCGCGGGTTGACGCCCGCGTTGGGCGCCACGATCAGGATTCGCCTGGGGTTGATCACATCGAGGTCAGCTGTCATGCCGCCACCCTGCTCGGGCCTGATGACGCGCCGATGACGTCTCAGTGACCTCGCGCCAGCAGGTCGAGGGCCTCGCGCTCGAACAGCCGGAACCCTGCCGCGCGCGACGAGCGCCGGGCCTCCTCGGCCTGCTCCGCCGCTCGCCCGTGCTCGCCCAGCGCGGCGTAGACCTCCGCCAGCCCGATCCGCGCCTCCACCTGCTGGTAGAGGCCGCCCGACGCCAGCACGTCCCGGTAGAGCGCCTCGGCCTCGCCGTACTCGCCCAGGCGGTAATGGGCGGCGGCGAGCACGTTGCGCACCACGGTCGCGGTGAACGGTTCGCCGGACTCGCCGCCGCGCGCCGCCGCCCTGCTCGCGTACTCCCACGCCTCCTCGGGCGTCCCGGCCAGCCTGGACAGGATCGCCAGCGACATCGCCTCGCCGTCGGCGCGTCCCGCCCGCGCGTTCAGCTCCAGCGCGGTGTCGGCGTCCCGCCTCGCGCCCTCGTGGTCGTCGAGGTAGAACCTGGCGACGGCCAGCCGGTTGAGGCAGGAGGCCTCCAGGGCCGGAACCCCCGCGTCCCTGGCTCTGGCCAGCGCGTCTTCCAGGTGGGCCAGGCTCTCTGCCAGGCGCCCGCCGCGGAGCTCGACGCTGCCCAGGTTCGCCAGCAGCCCGGGGACCGACGCCGGGTCGTCGCTGGCGTCGAGGGCGACGCCGTACAGCTGCCTGGCCTTGTCCAGGTCGCCCACGTGGACGGCGACGTAGCCCAGCGTGTTGAGCGCGTGCGCCCTGCCCTCCGGCCAGTCGATGCCGGCGGCGAGCGCCTCGGCCCGTTCAGCCTGCCGTACGGCTTGCGCGGCATGGCCGGGGCACAGGGCGCTCGCCCTGGCCAGCCCGACGCGGATGAGCACCTCAGCCCGGGGATCGGGCGCGGCCCGCATTGCGGCGTCGTAGACGGGGAACGCGTCGACCTTGTCGCGGCGTAGCCAGAAATATTGGGACAGCGCCTCGGCGAGCAGCACGGCCGTCGGTCCGTCGCTCTCGGCCGCCGCGCGCAGGTTGGCCAGCTCGTCGTCGAGGAAGCCGGGCACCGCGTGCTTGCCGTACGGTGGCCCGGAGCGGAGCGCGGTGGGAAACAGCGCCCTGGCTGCGGCGTCCGCGCTCCCGGCGTACCACCTCAGCAGCCGCTCGCGCGCCTCTGCGTCGCCAGGCTCGCCCGGCTGCGACCGCGCGTAGAGGCCGACCAGGTCGTGGAAGGCGTAGCGGCCGGACGGCGACCGGTCCAGCAGGTGCGCCCCCACCAGGCCGTCCAGCAGCCTGGACGCCTCCTGCGGCCGGGCGTCGAGGAGCGCGGCGGCCGCGCCGGCGGTGAAGTCGGGGCCGGGCACCAGCGCCAGCAGCCTGAACAGCCTGCGCTGCGGGTCCGCGAGCCGCCGGTGCGACACGGCGAACGCGGCCCTGACCGACGCCTGCTCGTCCCCGTCGATCTCCAGCGCGGCCAGCAGGTCGCCGCCGCGCAGTTCGGCCACGTAGTCGCCGATCTTGCGTTCCGGCTGGTCGGCGAGGTGGGCCGCGGCGATGCGCAGCGCCAGGGGCAGCCGCCCGCACAGCTCGGCGAGCTCGGCGGCCGGCGCCGGTTCGTCCTGGACCCGCCGTTCCCCGATGATTCCGGCCAGCAACGTCCGGGCTTCCTCCTGTTCGAGTACGGCCAGCTCCAGCCTGACCGCGCCGTCGCGGGCGATGAGCCCGCTGAGCCGGTCGCGGCTGGTGACCAGAACCAGGTTGCCCGCGCCTCCCGGCAACAGCGGCCGCACCTGCTCGGCGCTCGCCGCGTTGTCGAGGATCACCAGGGTGCGCCGGTCGGCCAGCAGGCTGCGGTACATCCCGGCCGCCTCCTCCACCTCGGCCGGGAGCAGGTCCGCAGGCACGCCCAGCGCCCGCAGGAACCTGGCCAGCGCGCCGATCGGCTCGGCCGAGCCGGTGAAGGCGACGTGCAGCTGCCCGTCGGGAAAGTCCTGGCGCGCCTGCCACGCCCACCGGACGGCCAGCGCCGACTTGCCCACGCCCGCCGGTCCTGCGAGCACGACCACGCCACGCCGGGACAGCCCGTCCAGCTCCCTCAGCAGCGTGGCGCGCCCGACGAAGCCGGTGGGCCCCGCGGGCAGCTGGCCCGGCCGTACCGGAGCCTCTTCCGCGCTCAGGAGCTGCTGGTGCAACCGGCGCAGTTCGGCTCCCGGGTCCACGCCGAGCTCCTCGGCGAGCGCCCGCCTGGCCCGGTCGTAGACGGCGAGCGCCTCGCTCCGCCGTCCGCTCTGCCGTAGCGCCCGCATGAGCTGGGCCTGGAACCGTTCGCTGAGCGGCTGGGCGAGGACGAGCTGCTGGAGCTCGCCGACCACCTCGGCCGCGTGGCCCGCCCGCAGGTCGGCCTCCAGGCGCTCGGCCAGGAGGAGCAGCCGCAGCTCGGCCAGCCTGCCGCCCTCGTCACGCTGGAGCGCGTCCGAGGGGACGTCGAGCAGCGGGCGGCCGCGCCACAGCGCGAGCGCCTGGCGCAGGAGCTCCCTGGCCCGCTCCGCCGTCTCGGTCCTGGCCCGTTCCTGGAGCTCCAGAGCCTGCCAGAGGTCCAGCTCGCCCTCGCGCACCTCGATCAGGTAGCCGGGAGGGGCGGTGACGATCCGCGCGGCGACCTGCTCGCCCAGGGCCCGGCGCAGCCGCATCATGTAGTTGACGACCGTCGGGCGGGGCGTGCCCTCCCCCATGAGCTCGGCCAGCTCGTCCACGGCGACTACCTCGTTGGGACGCAGCAGCAGCGCGGCGAGCAGGACCCGCTGGCGCGGCGCGGACACCACGACCGCGGCCGCCCCGTCCTGTACCAGGAGCGGGCCGAGAACACCGAACTGCATCCAAGCTCCTGGTTCGTCATCGAAACGTCATGGGGTCTTGCCACATTCTCCCCATGCAAGTGAAATCACCAATTTTCCGGGCGTTCTGGGTGGCGGGCCTCCTTTCCACGATCGGGAGCTGGGTCCATCTGGTGGCCGCCGGTTGGCAGATGACCACCTTGACCCACTCTGCGGCACCCGTGGCCCTGCTGCTCACCGTCACCTCGGTGCCGGCCTTCCTGCTCGCCCTGCCCGCAGGCGCGCTGGCCGACGTGGTCGACCGCAGGCTGCTGATCATCGTCACCCAGGCGGGCCAGGCCGTGGTCGCCGCCGTCCTCGGCGTCGTGTCGCTGGCCGGGGCGATGACGCCGACGCTCCTGCTGGTCCTCACCCTGCTCCTGGCGACCAGCGGCACCCTCGCCACGCCCGTCATGCAGGCCGTGGTCGCCGAGCTGGTGCCCCGCGAGCAGCTCCCCGCGGCGGTCGGGCTGGGGGCGACCTCCTTCACGCTGTCGCAGGCGGTCGGCCCGGCGCTCGGCGGCGTGCTCGTGGCCGTCGCGGGGCCGGGGCCCGCGTTCCTGGTGAACGCGGTCTCGTTCCTGGCGGTGATCGTGGTCGCCGCCGCCTGGCGGCGCGAGCGGCCGATCGCGGCGATGCCGCCGGAGCACCTGCTGGGAGCCGTCCGCGCCGGAGCCAGGTACGTGCGCAACGCTCCGGCGCTGCGCGTGGTCCTGGGCCGCGCGGTCGCCTACGCGCTGTGCTTCACGGCGCTTCCCGCCCTGCTGGCCCAGATCAGCCGGGTCCAGCTCGGCGCGTCGGCGGCGCAGTACGGGCTGATGCTCGGCGCGCTCGGGGTGGGCGGGCTGGCCGGGACCCTGCTGCTGCCCAGGTTGCGCGGGCGCTTCGACCACGAGCGCCTGGTGATGGTCGCCATGCTCGGGTACGCCGCGGCGTTCGCGACGCTCTCCCAGCTCACCGCGGTGGGCCCGGCGCTCGCCGTCCTCGTGTGCGCCGGGCTGGCCGGGATGACGACCATGTCGACGCTGAACATCGCCGCCCAGTCCGTGCTGCCCGACTGGGTGCGCGGCCGGGGGCTGGCCGTCTACCAGCTCGCCTTCGCCCTGGCGATGGCCGCGGGCGCAGCCGGGTGGGGGCTGGTCGCCTCGCTCGCCGGGCTCCGCGTGGTGATGCTCGCCGCGGCTGTGGGCCTGCTGGTCAACATCCTGCTGGCCACCCGGGTACGGCTGACCGTGGCGGAGGGCGTCGACACCGCCCCGCTGCACCTGGACCTGCCGAACCTCGACGCGCGCCTCGACCCGGCCGACGGCCCGGTGCTCGTCACCGTCGACTACCGGGTTGCCTCGTCCGACCTGGCCGCCTTCCTCGCGGCCATGCGGCCGATCAGGACCATACGGCGGCGCGACGGCGCGATGCAGTGGGGGCTCTACGGCAGCCTGGACGACGCCGGGCTGCAGCGGGAGGCGTTCGTCATCGCGTCGCGGGCGGAGTACGAGCGGCTGGCTGAGCGGGCGATCCTGGCGGACTCGGCTCACCTGGAGCGGGTGCGGTCGCTCGCCTCGGAGTCCCGTACCTACCTGGGCCACCACTTTCCCGCGCGTTTGAGTGTACGGACCACGGGTGAGGTCTCCAGCTCGCGCACGCCTTCCAGGGGGGCGACGCGCTCGGTGAGGTAGCGGTAGAGGTCGCGGGTGTCGACGCAGGTGACGCCGACCATGAGGTTGGAGGGGCCGGTGGTGGCCGCGGCCACGTCCACCTCGGGGTGCTCGGCGAGCGCGGCCCCTACGGCGGCCAGGTGGGAGGGGCGCACCTTCATCCAGAGCCACGCCTCGGCGCGGTACCCGAGGGCGCTGGGCGGCACTTCGACGTCGAACCTCAGGACTCCGGTGGCGCGCAGCACTTCCATGCGCCGCCGTACGGTGGACTGCGACCACCCGGCGGCCTCAGCCAGCTCCGCATGCCCAGCCCGGCCATCACCCGCGAGAACGCGCACCATAGCCAAATCCCCCGGCCCAACCTCCACCTCACCCCGTTGGCCCGCATCCCCCCTCCCACGCGGGACGGCAACGCCCCGCCCGGAGCCTTCACGTGAGGTGGACACACCTCGCTCGGCGCCCCCATCCGGGGCGTCAGCGCTTTGCTCGGCACCACCGCTCGAACCCCTGCCCAGGGGGGCAACGCGCCGCTCGGAGCCACCACCCGGACCCTTGCCAGGGGCGGCCCCCTCCCGCTCGGGCCCCCCGTCCAGAGCGGCAACCCCCCGCCCGTCGCCCCCGCTCGTCCCCTTGCCCGGGGCGGCAACCCCCCGCTCAGTGTCCCCGCCCGAGGCGGCAACGCTCTGCCCAGAGCTCACCCCCACCCCCGAGGGTGCGGTTAGTTGCCGGGTCTGGGCTTCGGTGAGAGCGGTCGCCCGGCTGCGCCATCCCGCGTACAGGTGCAGCGTCTCGTGTGCGGACATCGCGACGATGCGGGGTGTGCGTGGCAGTTTGCGCAGCAGCACGTCGTCACTCTCGCCGCCGGTGATGCCACACGCGATCTCCGTCCCACCGGACAGCAGCCGCACCCAGACCGTGTCCGCCCGCCGAGCGAGCGCCTCAGCCACCGGCATCGCGGCGTCCGGAGTGCAGGTGAGCCGGACCGCCCACGCCGTACCCCCGGCCCGCGTCCCGTCCAGCACCCCGACGACCCGCAGCACCCCCTCCGCCCGCAGCCTCCGGTACCGCCGCGCGACGGTGTGCTCGGAGACGTCGAGCACCTCCGCGATCCGACTGAACGGCGCCCGCCCGTCAATGTGCAAGGCATGCACGAGAGCGAGATCAACACCATCCAGAACGCCGGAATTAGCCACATCTCACTGTCTCACGCCACTAACCACCGCTTGGGTCGCTCTGACAGACGGAACAGACCATGCCCGATCAATCCTGAGCACATGAAAGTGATCGTCATAGGAGCCGGGATCGGCGGCTTGTGCCTCGCCAACGGCCTACATAACGCCGGTTTCGACGTGAGCATCCACGAAGCCACGCAGAGTCCACGCCCCCAGGGCTACCGCCTGCACCTGAACGACGACGGCATAAACGCCCTCACAACCACCCTGCCCCCGGAAACCTGGAAAACCTTCGAAGCGACCGCACGCGTCCCCAAGCCCCGCTTCGTCCACCTGGACACCCAACTCAACCCACTGGACGTAATGGAGCACCCCGGCAGACACCTCTCCGTCGACCGCACGGAACTCCGCCAAACCCTCCTGTCCCCCGTCAAACCCCTCATCACCTACGGCAAGCGCCTGACCACCTTCCATACGCACCCGTACGGCGTGACCGCCCACTTCACCGACGGCACCACAGCGAGCGGCGACATCCTGATAGGCGCCGACGGCATCAACTCAGCAGTCCGCCACCAACACCTCCCCCACGCCCGCATAACCGACACCGGCCTGGTGCAGCTGTACGGCAAGCTCCCCCTGTCCACCGACGACAAGTTCTCCAACATCTTCACCGCCATCACCGGCCCGGAGCACCGCGTGGTGGGCCTGGGCGCGACCCGCGACTACCTGACCTGCTCCTTCAGCACCCGCACCACGGACCTCGGCGCCGACCTCCACCACATGCCCCAGAACGCCCTGCGATCCGCAGTGATGGACCGAGTCTCCACATGGCACCCCCAGGTACGCGACATGATCGCCCGCTGGCAAGAGATCTTCCCCGTGCCCCTACGCACTTGCGTACCAGTGGCCCCGTGGCCAACCTCCAGGGTGACCCTGCTGGGCGACGCCATCCACGCGATGAGCCCGGCGGGCGGCGTCGGCGCCAACACCGCCTTACGCGACGCCGCCACCCTGACAGCCGCCCTCACCACAGGTGCCTCTCCTCTGGCGGCGATCCACGCCTACGAGAAGTCGATGACCGACTACGCCTTCACCGCCGTCCACACCTCAGCCGCCCTGGGCACCAGGTTCCTCGGCCAGAACCCCCTCCCAACGTGACACCCACTGTGCGGGACACTCACGTGGCGAAAGTGCCTTCCCGCGGGACCCCTCCGGCGGGAGCCCACCTGTACGTGCCTCCAGAACCCGACGGGCCCACGCCGCGCAGGTCCCCTCGTGTGACCGCTAAGCCCCGCCTCGTGGACCCCCGTCGCGTGGCGCGCCTCCTCGTGTGTGGTCCTCTCCGTAGGCGCTCCCCTATGAGGCCCTCCCCCTGTGGTGTCGTGTGGGGGTCCTCCCTGTGTGGGTCGCCAGGGCGTGTGGCGGGCAGTTCTCCACGCGGCGAGAACCAGGAGCGGTGGTGGAAGCCGCATAGCTGGTCAGGCGACGGAATCGGGAAGCCCCATGGGTGGTCAGGCGGCGGGTTGGGAGGTGAGGAGGGTTTGGATGGAGTGGGCGGCCGCGCGGCCGGCGCGGTTGGCGCCTACGGTGCTTGCCGACGGGCCGTAGCCGACCAGGTGCAATCGGGGTTCCTTGATCACGTGGGTGCCGTCCACCTTGATGCCGCCACCGGGTTCGCGCAGGTGGAGCGGGGCCAGATGGTCCAGGGCCGAGCGGAAGCCGGTGGCCCACACGATCGTGTCCACCGCCTCGTAACGCCCGTCCGCCCAGGTCACACCGTACGGCTCGATCCTCGAGAACATCGGCAACCGGTCCATCACCCCCTTCGCCATCGCCTCCCGGACGATCGTGCTCATGCCCAGGCCCGTCACGCTGACGACGCTCTGCGGCGGCAGGCCCGCGCGGACGCGTTCCTCGACGAGGGCGACCGCGTGCCTGCGGGCGTCCTCGCCGAAGTCGTCGCTGCGGAACACCGGCGGCCGCCGCGTCACCCAGAACGTCTCCGCGCCGACGTCGGCGAGTTCCGACAGCACGTGGATCGCCGACGCGCCGCCGCCGACCACGACGACCCGCTTTCCGGTGTACGGCGCAGGCCCGGCGTAGGAGGCGTAATGCAGCTGGGTGCCGCGGAAACCGGCCGCGCCCGGGTAGTAGGGCCAGTAGGGGCGGGTCCAGGTGCCGGTGGCGTTGACGGCCGCCCTGGCCGCCCACTCCCCCGCGTCGGACGTCACCACGAGCCTGCCGTCATCACCGTCCGCCACCGAGGTCACCTTGACGGGTCGCAGGATGGGCAGACCGGTCTCCCGCTCGTAGGCCCCGTAGTAGGCGGGAACCACCTCGGCGGCGGGCCTCATGAGGTCTTCCGCGTCGGGCTCGCGTTTGACGCCGGGGAGGTCGAAGATGCCGTGCACGCGGGCCATGTCGAGCGTCGGCGAACGGTGCCGCCATGCGCCACCCGCACCCTGCTCGGCGTCGAGCACGAGGGTGTCGAGGCCGGTCCTGCGCAGGTGGTAGGCGCTGGACAGTCCTGCCTGCCCCGCGCCGATGACGACGACGTCGATCTCGTTCACACCCCCTACCAACCCCACCACCCACCCCGCTTCTTCCCACCCCAGGGAGTGCGCGCCGCCAAGCGGCGGTACGGCCCGCGAGAGCCCCGAGGGGCGGCCACCTCGTCGCACGTGAGGCCCCCCGGGGCGCGCAGGCGCGGGGGACGGAGCACGGCGCGGGGCGACGCGGTGCAGCGGGCGCGGGCCCCGGCGCCAGGACAGGGGCGTGGGGCCTGGCGCGAGGGCCTGGCGCGAGGGCCTGGCGCGTGGGGCGTTGGGCGCGGGCTGTTGAGCGTTGGGCGTGGAGCTTTGGACGCCCAACGGGGAGTGGGGGTCGCGGGGTGGGGCGCCGGGGGTTGCGCGCGAGCCCGGCGGTGGGTTGGCGCTGGGTGGAGCGGGTCTCGGCCCTCCGGCGTCGGGGCCCGGTGTGGGGCCTCGCATGAGGACCTCGCGTGGGGTGAGGGCGCTCGGGTGGAGTGGACGCTCGGGTGGAGTGAGCGTTGGGGTGGAGGGGCGCTCGGGTGGGGTGGGGTTAGAGGCGGAGGTCGGTGTATATGGCGCGGTGGTCGGTGCCGGGGACGTCGAGGATCTCTACGCTGGCCACCCCTGCGCGGGAGTCGGCCAGGATGTGGTCGATGGTGATCATGGGGGGCAGGCGTCGGCCGTTGGGCCAGGTGGGGGTCAGTGCCTTGCCTGCGCGGTCCGCTGCGTCGAGGTAGCCGCGGGACAAGAGGTCGCGGAACGCGCGGTGGTCCAGGCTGGCGTTGAAGTCGCCTGCCAGCACGCGCAACACGTCCTTCGACGCGGACGGCAACGCGGCCAGAGAGGCGTTCCATTCGGACGTCATCGAGCCCAGCGGTGGGTTCGGGTGGACGGCTACCACCTGGACGGGGCGGCCGTCGGGCAGGGTGACCGTGGCTGCGGGCATGTTGTGGCCTATGGGGGTGAAAAGGCCGGTCAACGGGGTCATGGGGAGGGCGGCGTAAAGGCCGCTGCCGGTTGCGCCGTAGTCGGGTTCCAGCACGCGGTACGGCATCAGGTCCTTCAAGCCTGCCGCGTCCAGGCGGTCGACCTGGGCTGGGGTGAGTTCCAGGGCGCTCAGGACGTCGGGGTGGTATTTCCGGACCAGCGCTACGACGGTGTCGGGGTCTGCTCTCCCGAACATGTTCAGGGACAACACGCGGAACGGCTTGCCCTGGCCTACCGGGACCCCGGTGGCTCTGGGCAGCACCAGTACGGCGAGCACGGCGCACGCCACCAGTGCGGCGATCGCGGCGGGGCGGTTGCGTCGCCACACCAGCAGCGCCACCACCAGCGCGCCCGCCGCGCCGTACGGGGTGAGGGTCATCAGCTGGGTGACGAGGCTGCCCACCTCGATCCCGAACAGCCGCACAATCGCCCAGGCCACGAAGAACCCGGCCAACGTCCACGACACCCAGCGGCGTTTGCGCCGGGTGCCGGGAGGGCGTTCTGCGACGACGGTGATGGTCACCGTTCGATTGTTGCCAGTGAACCTTAAGAAATTATGAGGTCCCCATCAGACCCGCCCGGAGGAGCAGGGGCCCGTAACAGGCGAGAGCCGTAGGAGGTGGAGGCCGTAAGAGGCGGGGGTCGTAGAAGGTGGACGCCGTAAGAGGCGGGGGCCGTAGGAGGTGGAGGCCGTAAGAAGCGGGGCCGTAAGGGGCGGGGCCCGTGAGAGGCCCCGCCTGGAGGGAGGTCAGGGGACGGTGATGCGGTCCAGGTTGGGGCCGCCGTTGGCGGTGGTGGCGGTCAGGCGGATGGTGTTGGCGCCCGCGTTCAGCGGAACCTGCACCGTGGACTCCACCCAGGTCGTCCAGGCGCCCGTCGGGTCGAAGGGCTGCGCGGAGGCGACGGTGACGCCGTTGACGACCACGTCCATCGGCCGCCCGATGGTGGTGCCGTTGGCGTAGCGGATGGTCACCGGCTTGGTCCCGGCCGCCGCCGCGTTCACGGTGAACTCCACGGAGGAACCCACCACGTTGTCGTAGTTCACGAACCCGGTCCCGGTGAATCCGGCGTGGTTGGACTCCACGACGCCCTGCGAGATCACTCCGTTCTCCGCCTGGTACTCAGGAGAAGCAACGGCAACGTCCAGGTAGTCCAGGTTCGGCCCGCCGGAAGCCGTGGTCGCCGTCAGGGTGACGGTGTTGGTCCCGGCGTTGAGCGGCACGGTGAGCGTGGAGTCCGCCCAGGTGTCCCAGTTGGCCGTCCCGTTGAAGTCACGCGTGACCGGCGCCGACCCGTTGACGCTGACCGACATGGGCCGGTTCGTCGTGGTCCCGTTGGCGTAGCGGAGGGTCAGCGCCGCCGTACCGGCTGAGGGGGCGGTGAAGGTCCAGGTGAGGCCGCTGCCCACGACGTTGTCGAAGTTCACGAACCCGGCCCCCGAGTACCCGAGGTGGTTGGACTCGACGGCGCCCTGGGTGATGGCCGCGTCCTCCGCCTCGTGCCGGTTTCCCGAGACCGAGACGGGCTTGGCCCTGATCAGGCGGGTTTCACCTGGACGCAGGGTGGCGCTGTAGCCGGAGGAGACGGTCCCCTCGGAGGCCCCCGACCACAGGTTGGTGACCTCGGCCGCGCCGGTGAAACCGACCTGCGACCAGGTGACACTCACCGTGGAGTTGCCCGAGGTGCCGGTGTTGAACAGCGCGACGACGTATTCCCCCGAGGCTTCCCGCTTGCTCCACACCTGGTTGACGCCGCTGTTCACGATGCGCCTGGCGGCCACGCCGTCCTGGTTGACCGCGATGAGCCGGTCGTTGGTGAGCATCGCCAGGTCCACCGAGGTCAGCGCGGTGAGGTCGGTGCCGAGCAGCAGCGGCGAGGCGGCCATCGCCCACAGCGTCATGTGCGAGCGCCGCTGGTCGGCGGTGAGCCCGACCTGGTCGCCGTTGCCGATCTGCAGGGAGTCGAGGTCGTTCCAGCCGCCGGGCCCCGCGTACGGCTGCCAGTCGGCGGCGGAGGTGAAGCGGCTGGTGACCTTGGCCCAGGTGGTCAGCGGGTAGCCGCTGCCGTTGGGTCCCGGGCCGCAGTAGCACTCGACGTCGCCCTGGGTGCGCCAGCTGTTGGCGAGGCGCTTCCAGGTGGTGGCCTGCGCGATGGGCAGGTTGTTGGACAGGGCGAAGTTGATCGGCCTGCCGGTCTGGCGCAGCGCCTTGTCCCAGGCCTCGACGTCGGCGACGGTCGTGGCGTCCACGCCGTCGATCTTGAGGTAGTCGACGCCCCACGACGCCATCTGGTTGGCCCAGGAGTTGATGAACGCCTGCGCGCCCGGGTGGCTGTACTTCAGCCGGTACATGTTCTTGCAGTTGTAGTTCTTGTGCGTCTGCGTCGTGTCCGCGATGTCCTGCGCGTGGTAGGAGGTGCCCTCGATCGGCTTGTTGGCCGTGACGGCGTTCTTGGCGATGCCGGGCGTGACGTAGAAGCCGAACTTCAGCCCCTTGGCGTGCACGTAGTCGGCCAGCGCCTTGATCCCCGACGGGAACTTGGCGCTGTCGACCGCCCACCGGCCGAACCCGTCGACCATGAAGCCGTTGGCGTCGCACTTCTGGTAGAAGTCGTCGAGGTTGATGTAGACGTAACCGTGCGCGGCCAGCCCGCTGCTCACCAGCGCGTCGGCCTGCGCCTTCATCTTGGCCTCGTCCGGCCAGCGACGCACCCAGCTCCAGCTGCTCCACCCCATAGCGGGACGGATCGACAGCCCGTTGTCCGATGCCTCCGCAGCCGGGGCCCCCACCAGGGAAGCCGCGATCAAAGCCATCACCACCCACCATCGAGCCATGCCAATGCCTTTCACGAGCCGAGAGTGATCTTGTCGAGGTTGGGGCCGCCGCCCGCCGTCGTGGCGGTGGCCCGCACGACGTTGGTCCCGGCGCTCAGGGGTACGGCGAGCGTCTGCGTCGCCCACGTGTCCCAGTTGGCGGTGGGGTCGAAGGCGAGCTCGTCGGCGACGAGGACCCCGTTGACCGTGACGTCCATCGGACGGCCCGCGGTGGTGCCGTTGGCGTACCGGAACGTCAGCGTGCCTGGCCCGGTCACCGTGAACTCGACGTAACTACCGACCACGTTGTCGTAGTTGACGAAGCCCGTCCCGGTGTATCCGGCGTGGTTGGACTCGGCGGCCCCCTGCGAGATCACCCCGTCCTCCGCCTGGTAGTCCGTGGCCGGCGACCCGCCGAAGGTGACGTCGACGTAGTCGATGTTCGGGTTGCCGTTGGCCGTCGTGGCCGTGGCGCGCAGGGTGTTGCTGCCCGCGTTGACCGGGACGGTGAAGGTGTCGGTGGCCCAGCTGTCCCAGGTGCCGGTGCTCGCGTAGTCGCGCGAGCCGTACACCGTCGTGCCGTTGGCCGCGATCGCGGACGGCCGGTTGGTGGTGGTCCCGTTGCTGTAGCGGAGCTTGACCGTCGCGGTGCCCGCCGCGGGTGCGGTGAACGCCCACTGCAGGTAGGAGCCCGCGACGTTGTCGCCGTTGACGTAGCCGGTGCCGCTGTAGCCGGTGTGGCTGTTCTCGAAGACGCCCTGCGAGATCGTGCCGTCCTCGGCCTCGTAGCGTCCCGGCGGGGTGACCGTACCGCCCGGGTAGGAGCCGCCGACCCACGCCTCCTCGACCCGCCAGCGATCGACGCCGTGCGTTCCGGTCTTGGTCAGGCGGACGTAGCGGGCGGTGACGGGGCTGAGGTCGATGACCTGCACCCCTCTGGCGTTGGGTACGGTGCCCGTCTTGACCGCGCTCCCCCACGACGAACCGTCGTTGCTGACGTGCACCTGGTAGCCGGAGATGCGCGCCGAGCCGGACGACGGGTAGACGGTGGAGTCCTCGCGCTGGTTGAAGCCCAGGTACTGGATCTTCTTCGCGGAACCGAGGTCGAAGGTCACCGAGGAGGTCTCCCCGTAGGTGAGGTAGTTGCCGTCACCGGCAGCCGAGGGCGAGGTGGCGACCCCGGTGTAGATGCCGGTCCGGCCGCTGGAGACGACCTTGAAGACCGTGTCGTACTGGTCCCAGGAGGAGACGCCGCTCAGCGTGAGCGTGCCGCCCGACTGGGTGAAGGTGACGGGCGCGCCGGTGCGCAGGTTCGTCACCGAGGAGATCGTGTAGCCGTTGTCGCGCACCGACAGCGTGCTGCCCGTCGGCGGGGTGACCACGTGGATGTAGTGGCGGTTGGGGTCGTTCTTGGCGATCGTGGTGACGCCGTGCGCGCCGTTGTTCCAGAAGCCCGGCTTGAGCCCGCCGTACATGTAGCCACCGCCCTCGGTGCCGTTGAGCGACTCCCAGATCGGGTCGAGGTAGGTCTGCGCGAAGTTGTTGAAGGCGACCTGCTGGGCCGGGAACTTGCCGTTGACCATCGCGGTCTCGGCCATCAGCGCCTTCACCGACGAGCCCGCGTTGGTGATCAGCCGGCCGAGGGTGAGCTTGTAGTCGATGGTGGAGTCGCTGCCGCCGTACCACCAGGGGCCGGACGAGGGCAGCTTGAAGTCGGCCTCGATGAGCCGCGGGGCCGCCGTGTAGACCGCCTGCGGGTAGTCGTAGGACGGCGTCATGCCGGTCTTCTGCTCGTTGCTGATCATGTCCATGATCGGCGTGTCTTCGTTGTTGTTGGAGATCGTCATGTCGGGGCGCTGCTGGTAGATCTTGGCGTAGAGGTTGTTGCGCTCCCAGTAGGCGTTGTCGTTGTCGATCCAGAACCCGGCGAGCTTCGGGTAGCGCTGCATCTGCTCGAAGAACTGCAGGTAGCTGAACTCGCCGAAGCCGTCGCGGGTGGTCAGGTCGACCGTGTGCCCGACGTAGGACGAGAAGGCGCTGGAGTTGAGCCACGAGCCGGAGCTGAGGCCCTCGTTGTGCCACTGCGGGTCGTCGGTCATGTAGTGGATGACCTTCAGCCCCTGCGCGTCGGCGGCGTCGATGAGCTCGCCGAGGAAGTCGCGGCTCGTCTTGCACGAGCCCGGGATCGCTGACGGGTACGGCCTGGCGTAGCCGAGCCTGCTGTGGAACGTGGCCAGCACGATGTACTGCGCGTGCAGCTTCTTGGCCTCGTTCACCCAGTAGGTGGGGGTCCAGCCGCCGCTGATGACGTCGGCCTCCCACTGGGAGCAGCTGGTGTGCTGCGGCGAGGTGCGCTCGCCCCAGTGCAGGAACAGCCCCGAGATCGAGCCGCGGAGGAAGGCCTGGCGCGGGTGCTGCAGGTCGGCCTGGGCGGGAAGCGCCGTCAGCAGGGACAACAGGAGAGCGAGGACGGCGACGCGGGCCGTACGGGACATTGCACGTGCTCCTTATGCGGGAGTGGGGCCGTTGGACAGGGCGACCTGGTCGAGACGTGCGCCGTCCTCGCGGTAGGCGAAGGTCACGGTGTGGGTGCCCGCGGTGAGGTTGACGGAGAGCGGGGTCTTGGCCCAGTGCCAGGACGTGCCGAGGGGGATGCCGTTCCAGTTGGTCCAGGCGCCGCCGTCGACGCGGACCCAGAAGGAGTCGTCGCCGTCGTTGGCGGCGATCACCTTGGCCCACACCGCGTAGGTTCCGGACTCGGGGACGGTGAAGGTGAGCGTGTCGTGGCCGGTGGCAGGTGCGGTGGTCTTGCTGTTGTTGCCTGAGGCGACGGTGACGTAGGAGCCGCCGGACGCTGTGGCATCGGCGACGACCTGCATGGGCGCGGTGATCGCGCCCGCTTCCGCCTCGCCGTACAGCAGGACGGGGTTTCCGGAGGAGTTCGTCGCCTTGACCCGCAGCGCGCCGCCGGTTGTGTTGGTGCCTGCTACGACATATCCGGAAATGCCGCTTACCCCTACGTCGTAGGGGCTGCTCGAACCGCGCTGGGCGACGAGGTTCAGGGAGACGTTCGAGCCGTCGTCGGTGATGACGGCCGGGCGGTTGTCGTTGGCGTCGAAGCGCAGCTCCCCGTTGATGGTCAGGCCCTGCACGTGGCGGGCCCAGTACCCGAAGGAGGGCCTGGTGCCGTAGTCGCGCGGCGGGTAGGTGGTGAGGAACTCGCCGGGCACCTTCGTCGCGTCCGAGGCGGGGTGGCCGCCGGGGACCTTGAGGTTCACGCCGTCGAGGACCAGGTCGGGGCCGATGTCGACGGCGGGCGTGCCGGTGATCGTGCTGGTCAGCTCGGACCCGCCGGTCGTGCTCGAAGGCTCGGGGGCGGTCAGGTTGCTGCCGGTGACGTTGGTCAGGTGGATGTTCCTGATCCGACCGGCCGGTGGCGAACCCGGGCAGCGTTTGCGCTCGCCGATCTTCATGAAGATCGGCGTGGTGGTCTTGGTGAGCGTGACGTCGGTGTAGTGGACGTCCTCGATGATCGCGCCGTCCATGGAGACGATGCCGATCCCCGCCTTGCCCGCGCCGAGCACGGTGATCCGGTCGAAGCGCAGGTCGCGGAAGTTGCCGCAGGTCTCGGAGCCGAACTGCAGCGCGTTGTTCTCGTGCGAGTAGACAGTGGTGTCGCTGACCCGGACGTTCTGGGTGGTGTAGGTGTGGCCGAGGGCGAAGTCGCTCTTGAACACCAGGGCGTCGTCGCTGGCCTCGATGCGGGAGTTGGTGACGGTGACGTTCCAGCTGTTGATCAGGTTGATGCCGTCGCGCACCCCGGTGTCGTCGTTGATCGTCTTGAGGTTGTCGATGACGATGTCGTGGCAGCCGTTGATCAGCGCGGCGAAGTGGCCGCCGTGCCTGAACGTGACGCCGGACAGGGTGAGGTTCGAGCACTCGGTGATCGACAGCGCCTTGTCGGCCTGGCCGCTGGACGGGTTGCCGGTGATGAGGTTGTGGTCGCCGTCGATCGTCCCTGAACCGGTGATGGTGACGTTGGTCAGGCCGGTGCCCCACATGAGGGCGTTGTGGAAGTGGCTGTGGCCGTAGTCCTGGTAGGAGTCGTAGGAGTTGGACTCCGGCGCGTCCATGCCGCTGGAGGCGGCCTTGATGGTGGCGCCGCTGTCCAGGCGCAGGGTGATGTTCGACTTCAGGTGGATGGTCCTGGAGCGGTACGTGCCTGAGGGGAACACCACGACGCCGCCCGGCGCCGCGCTGGCGGCGTTGATGGCGCGGTCGATGGCGTCGTCGTCGTTGGTGCTGCCGTTGCCGACCGCGCCGTAGTCGCGGACGTTGAACTCGGCGGCCATGGTGGTCTGCAAGCCGGGGATCACCAGCGCGAGGGCGACCAGCAGGCGGATCATGGTGCTACCTCCACGTAGTCGAGGTTCGGCCCGCCGTTGGCGGTGGTCGAGGTGAGCCGGACGGTGTGCGAACCGGCGGTCAGGGTGCCGAGCGAGGTCGTGGTCCAGGTGGTCCAGGCGCCGGTGCCCGGGAAGTTGACGGTCGTGGCCGCGCCGCCGTCCACGGAGAGCGCCATGGGCCGGTTGGTGGTGGTGCCGTTGGCGGAGCGGACCTTCAGCGCGCCGGGGCCGGTCACGGTCCACTCGACGTAGGCGCCGATCACGTTGTCACCGTTGACGAACCCGGTGCCGGAGTAGCCCGCGTGGTTGGACTCGACGACGCCCTGCGCGATGACGGCGTTCTCGGCCTCGTACTTGACGGACGAGCCGCCGCTGCCGTTGATCGAGACGTTGGTGACCACGAGGTTGTCGACGTAGGACGCCGTGGGGGTGGGCGTGGTGATGCCGGTGAAGACGCTGTTGGAGATCGTCACGTTCTTGATGTGGTCGGTGGAGCGGCCGTCCAGGTTCCAGGCCTGTACGGCGCCGCTGATCGTCAGGGCGTCCGCCGTGAAGTTCTGCACGACGGGCGGCAGCGAGCCGCTCGTCTCGTAGTTGAGCGTGATGTACAGGGCGCTGCGCTCCAGGTTGCGCCCGGAGATGCGGCGCAGGTGCACGCCGTCGACGAAGCCGCCCCTGTTGAAGCTGGTCTTGACGTACAACGCGTACTTGACCGGGTAGCGGCCGGGGAAGTCGGCCGCGTTGCACTCGCAGTCCTCGGCGAAGACGTTGCGCACGCCGCCGGACATCTCGCTGCCGACGGTGACGCCGCCCCACCGGCCGCTGAACTTGCAGTTCTGGATCACGATGTTCTGCGACGGCTTGTTCACGCGGCGGCCGTCGCGGTCGCGGCCCGACTTGATGGGGACGCAGTCGTCGTTGGTGTTGAACTTGCAGCCGGTGATGAGCACGTCGGTGCAGGAGTCGGGGTCGCAGCCGTCGCCCTGGGAGTTGGTGGAGTAGAAGGTGACGTTCCTGACGGTGACGTTGGCGCAGTAGACCGGGTGCAGCGTCCACATGGCCGGGTTACGCAGGTTGACGCCCTCGACGAGGATGTTCGTGCAGTTGTAGAGGCCGATCATGTTGGGGCGCAGCTTGTGGCCGCTGCCGAACTGGCGCTGGGCGACCGGGTAGTCGCCGGCGCCCCAGGAGCGGAGCTGGTCGCGGTCGGCGCCGCCGCCGCCCCACGACGCCCAGTCGCCCGCCGGGGCGTTGCCGTCGATGGTGCCCGTGCCGGTGATGGCGAGGTTGGTCTGGCCGTTGGCGTAGATGAAGGGCGAGTAGTTGTAGCACTCGATGCCCTCCCACCTGGTGAAGACGTTCGGCAGGTAGGAGCCGGGGTCGGTGCGGAACCTGATCGTGCCGTTCACCTGGAGGTTGACGTTCGACAGCAGGTGGATCTTGCCGGTGCGGAAGGTGCCGGGCGGGACGACCACCCGGCCGCCGCCCGCCGCGTTGCAGGCGGCGATGGCGTTCTTGAACGCCGCGGTGCAGTCGGTGGAGTTGTCGCCGACCGCGCCGTAGTCGGTGATGCTGAACGCCTGGTCGGGGAAGGTCGGCGGGACGATGCGGGCCAGGATGGCGGGCAGTTCGTCCCAGGGTGACGAGGAAAAGGACACCATGGGCATCACGGCGGCCAGAGCTGCCGCACGCAGGAACTCGCGCCTTCTCATTGCACGACCTCCAGGTAGTCCAGGTTGGGGTTGCCGCCAGAGCCCGTGCCGGTCACCCGGACCTTGTTGGCCCCGGCGACGAGGGTGGTCTGCAGGGTGGCGGTCGCCCAGGTGTCCCAGTTCGCCGTGGTGCCGAACGTGTGGGCGACGGCCGCGCCGTTGACCGCGATCGAGGCCGTACGGCCGGCCGTGGTGCCGTTGGCGTAGCGGATGCGCAGCGTGGCGGGCCCGGCGACGCCGTTCACCGTCCACTCGGTGTAGCCGCCGGCGACGTTGTCGCCGTTGACGAACCCGGTGCCGCTGTAGCCGCTGTGGTTGGACTCGACGACGCCCTGGGAGATGACCGCGCTCTCCGCCTCGTACCGCACGGCGGAGGCGGCGACGGCCTTGTAGGAGCGCAGGTTGCCCAGCAGCAGGTGGCAGTCCTGCAGCGAGCCCGAGGTGTCGCCCAGCGAGCGGTAGATCCCCCACTTGGGCCGCACCCGGTCGCCGAGGAAGGTGTTCACGCCCGTCCTCGTGGCGTCGACCACGGCCGTCGCGCCGTCGCGCAGCACCCACCGCACCCCGCCGGAGGAGCCGATCCTGATCTCGTAGTCGATGTCGATCCACTTGTTCTGCAGCGGCGTCAGGCTCGTGCTGCCGACGGTGACGTCCTGCTGGAACACCTTGTGCTCGATGGTCTGCGCGCCGTCGACCCGGCGCAGCGAGGTGACCGTGATCGGCAGGGACCCGGTGCCCGGCATCTTGGTCTGGAAGATGTGGGTGAAGGTCGTGGTGGCCTTGAGGGTGGACGGGATGTACATCGAGTACGTCACCCGCCACAGCTCCCCCGTCTTCCACTCCAGGTAGGACGAGGAGGACGTGCGGTTGCCCGTCACCTCCTGGCGCTGCCGGTCGGTCATGCTGTCGCGGTCGACCATGTGCATGTTGAAGCGGAAGTGGTCGCTCTCGCCGAAGATGTGCGGCTGACCGGCCGGGTGGGAGTCGGCCCTGTCGTCCTCGACGGTCTCCCATGCGCCCATGTCGTTGGTGGCCGACCACATCTGCTTCCAGGCCATCCCGGCGGGCAGCAGCGTGGCCGCGGCAGCGGCGGCTGCGGTGGAAGGCAGCAAGGGGGCGAAGGCGGCTCCCCCCATCAGGGCGCCGAACTGGCGGCGTGAAAGGTCCATGATCCTTATCCGAGGTCGAGATAGTCGAGGTTGGGACCGCCGTTGGCGGTGGTGGCGGTGAGCTTGACCGTGTGCGTGCCCGCGGCGAGCGAGGCGCTGAGCGTCCTGGTGGTCCAGGTGGTCCACGCGCCGGTGCCGGGGAAGTCGAGCGTCGTGGCAGCGCCGCCGTCGACGGAGACGGCCATGGGCCGGTTGGCCGTGGTGCCGTTGGCGAAGCCGAACGTCAGGCCGGTCGCCGGGCCCTCGACGGTGAACTCGATGGCGCTGCCCGCCACGTTGTCGAAGTTGACGAAGCCGGTGCCGGAGAAGCCCGCGTGGTTGGACTCCACCGCGCCCTGGGTGATCTGGGCGTTCTCCGCCTCGTAGCGGCCCGGCGTCCCCGGCAGGCCCCACGGCGCGCCCGGCTGGGACGCGGTCACCGGCGCGATGACCAGGCTGGGGGCGGCTCCGCCGTACAGGAGGACCTCCCTGTCCTTGGGCAGGGTGATCTGCAGGACACCGCCGCCGAGGTCGGTAACCGCCGCGGGGCTGCCGTCGTCGAGCGTGGCGGTGACCGTGCCGGCGAGGCCGTGCTTGAGCTTGAGCGGCTCACCGGCCAGGGACCTGACCCGGACGAACCGGGTCGCGCCCGCCTGCCGTACCGCGCTGACCAGGAACGCGCCCTGCGTCAGGAAGTCGTGCAGCGTGACGTCGGCCCACGCGGACGGGACGGCGGGGAAGATCCGCACGACGCCGCCCCAGCTCTGGCAGAGCAGGTCGTGGATGGTCTGCGAGGCGCTCAGCGGCGTCTCGATGACCGGGCCCGCCTCGGTGTAGTGGGTGTTGGCGCGGCACGGGAAGCTCGTCGTGGGATCGAAGAACTTCAGCAGGTACGACAGGGCGGTGTCGCCGCGGCCCATCATCGCGTACATGGATCCCGCGCCGGTGTAGCTGTAACCGCGGTGCGCGCCGGTCAGCGCGTGCCAGCGCACGATCGACTTCTCGATGAGCGTCCTGTTGGCCGTCTGGTCCCAGTTGACGAGATACAGGGGGTAGATCTGGAGCAGGTGGGAGTAGTGGCGGTGCGACTGCGCGTACGGCGTGCTGCCGCCGATCATGTACCCGTTGGTGTCTGTCGGGTACGGCGTGAGCGTGCTGAGGGTGTTCTGCCACTTCGTCTTCAGCGGGTCGTCGATGCCGAGCCGCGCGGCGGCGTCGATGAGCGTCTGGCAGCCCCACCTGATCAGCGCGAGGTCGTAGGTGGTGTCCTGCGGCGGCACCACCGGATACTCGGGCGACAGCGTCGAGGGCAGGTGCAGCTTGCCGTCCGAGCCGCTCGCCAGGAAGTGCAGGTAGTAGTTGATCGCCCGCCTGAGCAGCGGGAACAGCACGTCGCGCAGCAGGTTGTCGTCCATGGTGTGCCGGTAGGACAGCCACACGTTGTGCAGCGCCCACGTCAGGTCGCCCACCTCGGCCCCGCTGCCCGGCGTGCCGACGCTGCGGGTGGCGAACATGTCGGAGCTGCGCCCCACCCCGCTGGAGTCGGCGCGGTAGGCGCTGCCGACGTTGGCGGTGAGCTGGGCCCGGTTCTGGTCGAGCGTGCTGGTGACCGAGTCGAGCTCCAGGTGGTTGGAGCCGTGGATCAGCCAGTACTCCAGCTGCACGTTGAGGTTCCACCACACGCCCGGCCACGGGGTGGGCTCCAGCCACGGCCCGGTCGTCGCCATCACCGGGCCGCCCGCGCGGGTGGCGCTGGCGACCTTGTAGAGCTGGATCCAGTGGAAGCTCTGCAGCCGCTGGTCGGGGATGGAGACGAAGCTCTTGCGGTAGAAGGCGTGCCACCAGGCCTGGTGGGCGGTTCTCAGCTGGTCGTACGGCTGCGCGTTCTGGACCTTCTGCAGGCTGGTCGTGGCGGCGGCGCTCGTCGAGGGGAAGCTGTGGGCCACTGACAGGTTCAGCCGGTTGCCCGTCTGGCGGTAGGCGGTCGCCGTCTGGCCGCCGCCCACCAGCGCCTGGAGGACCTGCTTGACGTCGCCGGTGGTCTTGGTGGTCCAGGTGGGGTTGTGGGTGTAGCCGGACGGCGGCGCCTCGCTCGCCTCGCGCGGGCTGTTGGCGGCCTCGGGATGGAAGGTCCAGCGGACCTGCTCGGTGCCGGTCACCGTGGCGTCGGCCACGAACAGCTCGTCGTGGATGAAGGCGGTGAAGGTGATCCTTCCCGCCGTGGTGACGATGGTGCCGGTGAGCTCGGCGTCCCACAGGCTCAGCCGCCAGTCGACGGCGGTGATGGTGCCGACGGGGTCGAGGGTGAGGTGGCCGACGGGGAGGCGGCAGGTGCCGAAGCCGCTGCCGTAAGTGGGGCGGTGGTCCTGGACACGGCCGTGCTGGACGGTGAAGCGGACCTTGTTGGCGCTGGGCTCCTTGTAGACCATGCTGCCGAGCAGGCCGTCGCCGAGGAAGGGGCCCTCGTGCCAGACGGTCGGCATGCGGGCCCAGAGCAGGTCCTGCTTTTTCAGGAAGTCCGACCATTGGGCGTCGGTGGTCATCCGGTTGTCGAGCGCCCACCCCGCCGCCCTTGCCCTTGCTTGCAGGGGAAAAGCACTCACGGCGAGGCCGCCGAAAGCGGACCCGAGTACCACCCGTCGCGAAACGGTCATGCCTGGACCTCCAGGTAGTCGAGGTTGGGACCGCCGTTGACCGTCGTGGCGGTGGCCTTGATGGTGTTCGCGCCCGCGAGGAGCTGGGCGGAGACCGTGGTGGTCTGCCAGGTCGTCCAGGCGCCGGTGCCGTTGAACGGCTTGGCCGCCGCGATCACGACGTCGTTCACGACGATGTCCATCGGGCGGTTCGTGGTCGTGCCGTTGGCGAAGCGGAAGGCCAGAGTGGCGGTCCCCGCAGCCGGGACATTCACCGCGAACTGCACAGAAGAACCGCTCACGTTGTCGTAGTTGACGAACCCCGTCCCGGAGTAGCCCGCGTGGTTGGACTCCACGACGCCCTGGGTGATCTGCGCGTTCTCCGCCTCGTACCGGGTGGCCGTGGGCGGCGTGCCGTACAGGACGCCGTTGATCCGGACGTTGGCGAGCGTCACGTTGTCGGCGTTGGAGATCTGCGGCGCCGGGGTGTCGATCGAGGTGAACGTGCTGTTGGAGATCGTCACGTTCTTGATGTGGCTCGCCGACGACCCCGACAGCTTGATGGCGAACGGCGAGTCGGCGATGTTCAGCCCCTGCACGGTGATGTTCTGGATCACCGGGTTGACGATCGGCCCGTTGCCCGGCCCGGTCAGGCTGTAGTTCATGTCGACGTAGAACCCGCCCCTGTCGCACGGCCCGCCGGTCAGGTTGCGCACGTGCACGCCGTCCACGACGCCGCCGCGCCGGTTGTTGGTCTTCAGGTAGAGCGCGTAGAACGACTTGTAGGAGCTGCCGGGGAAGATCTGGTTGTTCTCGGCGAAGACGTTGCGCACGCCGCCGGACATCTCGCTGCCGACGGTGATCGCGCCCCACCGGCCGTAGTACTTGTTGTTCCTGATCACGATGTTCTCCGACGCCACGCCGACGCGGCGGCCGTCGGTGTCGCGGCCCGACTTGATGACGGTGCCGTCGTCGCCGGTGTCGAAGGAGCAGCCCTCGATGAGCACGTCGGCGCAGCACTCGGGGTCGACGCCGTCGACCATCGCGCCCCGGCTGTAGATCTTGACCCGCCGTACAGTGATATTTCGGGATAAAACGGGGTGCAGGGTCCACATCGCCGGGTTGCGTAGATCCAGGTCCTCGATGAGCAGGTTCGTGCACGAGTAGAGCTGGATCATGCTCGGCTTGAGGAAGTGCCCGTCGCCGAACTGCCGCTGCTCGACCGGCACGCCGTCCACGGCCATCTGCTGCAGCCGCTGCCAGTCCGGGTCGCGCTGGGAGTCGAAGCCGAACCACGGCCCGGCCGCCGCGTTGCCGTCGATGGTGCCGGTCCCGGTCAGCGCGATGTTGGTCTGGCCGCGCGCGTAGATGAACGGCGAGTAGTTGTAGCACTCGATGCCCTGCCAGCGGGTGAACACGTTCGGCAGGAACGAGCCCGCGTCGGAGCGGAAGCGGATCGTGCCGCCCGCCTCCACGTGCAGGCGCACGTTCGACAGCAGGTGGATCTGCCCGGTGCGGAACTTGCCCGTGCCGGGCACCAGCACGGTGCCGCCGCCCGCGGCGTTGCAGGCGGCGATGGCGTTGCGGAAGGCGGGCGTGCAGTCGGTGGTGTTGTCGGGTTTGGCGCCGTAGTCGGCGATGCTGAACGTCCGGTCGGGGAAGGTGGGCGGCACGATCCTGGCCAGGATCGTGGGCACCTGGTCCCACGGATCAGCGGCCTGTACGGCGGAGCCGCGCGCGGCCGTACCGCCGAGACCGGCGACGACGGGCGCGGCGAGAGCGCCCAGGAGCAGGTCTCGCCTGGAGGGAGTCATCGGGGGGAGCTCCAGTCGGGGGGTGGCTCACCCGGCGGCCGAGCGGAAGACGGCCGCCGGGTGAGAGCTGGGGGTTACTGGATGTTCGAGCGGCGGATCACGTCGGCGGCGCCGCTGCCGTTGTTGTCGGAGTTGGTGGAGCCGAACCAGATGGCGCTCGCGTTCGGCACCTTCTCCACCGCGCGGAGCCTGCCGTAGGTGGAGTTGAAGTAGGAGTTGACGGTCGAGACGTTCTCGCCGTTGAGGACGATGCGCCACAGCCGCTGGCCGCGCAGCGCCGCCATGAAGATCGTGTTGTTGACGATGGCGATGCCGCTGGGCGAGGCCTCAGAGACGCTCCAGGTGTACTTGGGGTTCGTCATGCCGGAGACGCTGCAGGTGCCCTCGCAGGTGGGCCAGCCGTAGTTCTTGCCCGGCTGGATCAGGTTGAGCTCGTCGCGCGAGGAGTTGCCCAGCTCCGACTCCCACAGGCGGCCGGCCGAGTCCCAGGCGATGCCCTGCGGGTTGCGGTGACCGTAGCTGTAGACGCGTGTGCCGAACGGGTTGCCCGGCGCTGCCGCTCCGGTCTTGGTGATGCGCAGGATCTTGCCGTTGAGCGAGTTGAGGTTGGGGGCGTTGCTGGACTGCTGGGCGTCGCCGGTGGTGACGTACAGGTAGCCGTCGGGGCCGAACCTGATGCGGCCGCCGTTGTGGTAGCGGTTCTTGTTGATGCCCTGGAGGATCGAGGCGTAGCCGGACAGCGCGGTGCCGTTGAAGTTCATCTTCGCCACGCGGTTTCCCTCCGAGGCGGTGTGCATGAAGAACACCTCCTGGTCGGTCGTGCCGTTCCAGGTGGGCGAGAAGTCCAGGCCCATGAGGCCGCCCTCGCCGTCGGTGGTCTGCACGTTGGGCACGGTGCCGACCTGCGTCTTGGTGCCGGACGGCGTCACCTTGAAGACCTTGAAGGTGTCGCGCTCGGTGACCAGGGCGTAGGTGCCGTCCGGCGCCCAGGAGATGTCCCAGGGCACGTCCCAGCCACCGGCGATGGTGCTCGGCGCCTGCGGGACGGTGCCGCACGAGCCGGTGGTGAAGGAGTCGGAGGCGGGGCTCGACGGGGACAGCTGGCTGGCGGTGTCGCGGGCGACGACGTGCAGCTGGTAGGTCTTGTTGCACTCCAGCGGCACCGTGGCCGTGGTGGTCGCGACGGTGTGCAGGAGCACGTTGTTCTGGTCGTAGATCAGGTAGGCGCTCACCCCGTTGTCGTCGGTCGAGGCGGCCCAGGTGGCGGTGGCCTGGGTGGGCTGCACGCCGCTGATCGCGGGCTTGCCCGGCGCGGTCGGCGGGTTGTCCGGCGGCGCGGGCAGGGTCCTGCAGCTCACCTCCGGGCTGCTGAGCGACACGTTGCCCGAGGCGTCGCGGGCGAAGACCGAGATCTGGTAGTTGAAGTCGGAGTTCAGCCCGGTCAGGGTGTACGGCGGCGCGGGCGCGGTGGCGATCTGGGTGCCCTGGTGGAAGATGTCGTAGGCGACGACGCCGATGTTGTCGGTCGACGGTCCCCAGTCGAGCCTGAGGCTGTTGTGGGTGATCTGGCTGCAGGACGGCTGGCCGGGCGAGGTGGGCTTCTCGGTGTCCCCAGGGCCGGTGACGCGCAGCCGGTCCAGGTTCGGCCCGCCGTTCGCGGTGGTGGCCGTGGCCCTGACGGTGTTGCCGCCCGCGGTCAGGGCGGCGTTGACGGTGATCTCCTGCCAGGTGGTCCACGCGCCCGTGCCGGGGAAGCTCGTCGTCGAGACGGCCGTGCCGTTGACCGCGATCGTCATCGGCCGGTCGGTGGTGGTGCCGTTGGCGAAGCGGAAGGTCAGCGCCTGCTGCCCGGTGGTGGCCGCGCTCACCGCGAACTCCACGTAGGAGCCGGCCACGTTGGTGTAGTCGACGAAGCCAGAGCCGGTGTAACCGGCGTGCTTGGTGTCGACGATGCCCTGCGAGATCGTGGCGTCCTCGGCCTGGTAGTCGGTGAAGTCGCCGCCCGGGGCGACCTCGGCGTCCAGGTAGTCCCAGTTGGGGTTGCCGCCCGCGCTCACCGCGGTGGCTCGGATCTTGTTCGCGCCCGCGACCACGGGGGCCGTCAGCGTGCTGGTGGCCCAGGTGTCCCAGTTCGCTGTGGGGTTGAAGACCCGGTCGTCGGCGACGAGCGTGCCGTTGACGGTGATGTCGGCCGGGCGGTTGCCAGTGGTGCCGTTGGCGTAGCGGAGGGACAGGGTGGCGGTGCCCGCTGTGGCGGCGTTGACCGTCCACTCCACGTACGGGCCCGCGACGTTGTCGCCGTTCACGAAGCCCGTGCCCGAATAGCCGGTGTGGTTGGACTCCACCGCGCCCTGCACGATGGTGGCGTTCTCCGCCTCGTAGCGGGTGGGTGCGGCCGCCGCCGGCGCGGCCACGGCTGTCAACGTCCCTCCGGCCAGCGCGAGGGCGCAGGCGACGGCGCGTAAGTTCATCGGATGCTCCTTGGGGGGAATCTCGCGAAAGATTGGAGCTTTGCACCGTGTTCCCACAAAAAGTCACAGCCGTCAACACGTTGGAGGCTTTGGAGCGGTCCAATCCTTAGGAAACCTTCCTAACTCACACATCCGACCTCTTGTGGAGAATTCTCCAGTGGGATAGGAGTTAGATCAGATAACCCTCGCGAAAGATTGGATCTCTGCTCTGCGATCTCACTGTTTTGGGGTCACGGAGAGGATCACCCCCCGCCATCTGCCGTGGTGAGACATGGGATGTCTCACCTGAGCGTGAGGAGCCAGTCTTGTCCCGAATCGCCGCAGCGGCCCTCGCCATGAGCCTCATGGCACAGTCGAGCGTCCTGTACGAGGCGGAGAACGCCACCATCGTGCAGGGCGTGGTCGAGTCCAACCACGCCGGCTACACCGGGACCGGCTTCGTCAACTACGACAACGTCGCTGGATCGTCGGTGCAGTGGACGATCTCCTCCACCGAGGAGCGCCCCGTCACCCTCGTCGTGCGCTACGCCAACGGCACGACGGCCAACCGCCCGCTGTCGATCTCGGTGAACGGCGCGGCCACCACCGTCGACTTCCCCGGCACCGGCGCCTGGACCACCTGGCGGACCGCCACGCTGGCCGCGACGCTCAACGCCGGGACCAACACGGTCACCGCGACCGCCACCACCGCCAACGGCGGGCCCAACGTCGACTCCCTGTCCGTCGACGACGGCACGACGCAGACCGACTGGTCCGTCGCCGTGGTCGAGTCGACCATGGCCCGCGCCACCCCGACCACGCTGGGCGGCTGGGGCTACACGACCGGCCTCTACCTGTGGGGTCAGTACCTCGTCTGGCAGCGCACCCACGACGCCCGCTACCTGAACTACATCAAGGCCTGGGCCGACCGCTTCGTCGACGCGAGCGGGAACATCTCCAACTCCTTCAACAACCTCGACAGCATGCAGGCGGGCAACGTGCTGCTCGCCCTCTACAAGGAGACCGGCCAGACCCGCTACCGCACGGCCGCCGCCAAGATCAGGACGCGGCTCAACACCTACCCGCGCACCTCCGACGGCGGGTGGTGGCACTCCACCTCGGACTCGCGCCAGGGGCAGCTCTGGGCCGACGGCGTCTTCATGGTCAACCCGTTCCTGGCCCGTTACGGCGCTTGGGTGCAGTCCGACTCCTTCACCCAGACGGAACCGGCCAAGCAGCTGGAGGTCTACTTCAGCCACCTCAGGCGCACCAACGGCCTGCTCTACCACGCCTACGACGAGCCGGGCGGGCTGACGGCCTCGTGGGTGAAGCCCGCGCTGGGCAACACCAACGGCATCTCGTGGTGCCGCGCGATCGGCTGGTTCGGCATGGCGACCGTCGACATCCTGGACATCCTGCCCGCCAACCACCCCAGGCGGGCCGCGCTGATCGACATGCTGCGCACGCTCGTGCCCGCCTACGCCTCCTTCCAGGACCCGGCGTCCGGGCGCTGGTTCCAGGTGGTGACCGAAGGGACGAACACCTCGAACTGGACGGAGACCTCGTGCTCGGCGATGTACACCTACACGATCGACAAGTCCGTCGAGAAGGGGTACGTGGACGCGTCTTACCAGGTCAACGCGGATCGGGGGTACCAGGGCGTGCTGGCGAAGGTGTCGCTGGGCTCCGACGGGCGCACGAACATCGTCGACATCTCCGAGGGCACCAACGTGGACGACGTCCTCAGCTACTACTTCGGCCGCGCCAGGCCGGTCAACGACTTCCACGGCCTCGGCGCGTTCCTCATCATGAACGAGCAGCTCCGCCGTTAGACATTTCCGGACTTTTCCGGATTTGATCGTGACGATATGTCCAGGCTCGGGGGCATTTGTCGAGACATGTCGGCACGCTGGTCGGCGTGAACCTTCTCAACGACCGCAGATTCGTGATGGTGAGCTCGACCGCGAGCGTGGTGGACCCCGACGGGCCCACCACGTTCGACTACTCCGAGGCCGACGGGGTCGTCTGGGGCAGCTACCACGGCGACACCGTCACCCACGGCCGGTTCGTCGGCACCCGCTCCGGCGAGGTCCTGACCATCACCTACGTGCACGCGCTCAAGGCAGGCGGTACGGCGGGCGGCCAGAGCACCAGCCGCATCGAGACCGGCGAGGACGGCCTGCTGCGCCTGGTGGAGGAGTTCCAGTTCGACGGCGACGACGTCCTGCACACGAGCATCTGCGCGGAGGTGCTCCCGGCGTAGTTTGGACGATATGAGGCCCTCACCCCCGTTCCCGCCGACGGATGTCCTCGGCGGGGTCGTGCCCGTGGAGCTGGTCGTCGTCCGCACGCGCACCGTCTTCATGGCGCTGCACTCGGCGACGGCCTTTCCCGGCGGCGTCGTGCTGCTGGTGGAGGTGGCGGCCCGCGCGTCCGGGCTGGACATGTTCCCGCCCGACCCGCAGGACGAGGCGCTCTTCCACGTCGTCTACCCCGACGGGACGCGGGCGGCGACCTACGGGCGCGACCGGGTGAACGGGTCGCTCCTGCACCTCGGCGGCGGCACCTCGGCCGACGACCGCAGCATGACCGGGCAGTGGAGCCTGTGGCTGTCGCCGCTGCCGCCGCCCGCACCCTTCACGTTCGGTGTGGAGTGGCCGAAGTTCGGGATCCCTGAGGCGTCCGTCCAGGTGGACGGTGCCGCCGTGGTCGCCGCCTCCCTGCGCGCCCAGCCGTACTGGGCCTGAGTCCTCACCCCTCCTTGCGGAGCGCGGCGCGGCCCTCGGCGGCGCCGACGAAGCGCATCTTGCCCAGGGGCACCTCCGACGGCTCCGGCGCCGGGCTGCGGCGGACCGGGCGGTCGCTGGGCAGGATGTAGGGGCGTTTCAGCACCTCGTCCAGGATGAACACCGTCTCGGTGGCCTTGACGGCCGGGATGTTGGCCAGCCGCTCGGTGACCATGGCGTGCACGGCGGCCACGTCGGCCATCCGCACCTGGATCATCGCGTCGTGCTGCCCGGTGGTGATCGCGCAGTACTCCACCTCGGGCATCTGCGCGAGCTGCGCCCTGAACTGCTTCCACATCTGCTGGCGCACCGTCACGAAGATCAGCGCCGTGATGCCGAGCCCGGCGCGGACGTGGTCGATCTCGGCGGTGAAGCGCTTGACCGTGCCGTCGGCGCGCAGCGCCTCGAACCGGGTGTAGGCGTTGGCGCGGGAGATCCCCACCCGTTCCGCCAGCGCGGCGACCGAGATGCGGCCGTTCTCCCGCAGGACCTCGAGGATCTTCAGATGCGTCGCGTCCAGCTCAAGACCGATGCCGATACGTCCAGGTGTGCCGCCACCACTCCCACCATTTCTGGAAATTTCACTCATCGGGGCAACATATCGCTCACCAGATGTCTCTGCCGAACGACAGAGGCTGGACATTCTGCCGCACAATCCTCGACATCCCTCGGCTAACCGTCCATCTGGAGGACACACCATGGCGACCCGCTCGCAGACGGCGGCAGTTCTGCTCGCCGGCGCACTCGCCCTAGCCGCCTGCTCGAGCGGCGGCGGCACCGGCTCGGCTCCGGCCGCGCAGGGCGCCAAGACCCTCGTCGTCGACACGTCCTTCGACCTCAAGACGGCCGACCCAGGACGCACCTACGAGCCGACCGGCCTGTTCATCGGCAAGGCGGTCTACGAGACGCTGCTGACCTTCGACGGCGCCGACGTGACCAAGCCGCTGCCTGCGCTGGCCGAGTCGTACGAGCTGTCCCAGGACGGCAAGGTCCTCACGCTGAAGCTGCGCAAGGGCGCGACGTTCAGCGACGGCTCCCCGATCACCGCCGACGACGTCGTCTTCTCCCTCAACCGGGTGCGCGACCTGAAGGGCAACCCGTCCTTCCTGCTCGACGGCGTGGAGACGGCCAAGACCGACGAGTCGACGATCACGATGACGTCGAAGAGCGCCAACCCGGCGCTGCCGTACATCCTGCCCAACCCCGCGCTCGGCATCCTCAACAGCAAGGTCGCCAAGGAGCACGGCGCGACGGCCGACGCGCAGGACAAGGCCGAGCAGTACCTGAACTCGGCGAGCGCCGGCTCCGGGCCGTACACGATCGAGTCGTTCAACGTGAGCACCCAGGTCGTGCTGAAGGCCAACCCGAAGTACTACGGCACCAAGCCCGCCTACGACAAGGTCGTCGTGCGCAACGTCGAGGCGGCCACGCAGAAGCTGAACGTCCAGCGCGGCGACAGCCAGGTGGCGCTGAACCTGTCCGGCGACCAGGTCAAGGGCATCTCCGGCGGCCAGGTCGTGCAGAAGACCGCGTCGGCGAACGTGATCTTCCTGCTGGCCAACCAGGACTCCGGCGTCAGCAAGACCACCACGAACCCGAAGTTCGTCGAGGCCGTGCGCAAGGGCGTCGACTACGCGGGGCTGCTGGAGCTGGCCGGTGAGGGCTCGGCGCAGGCGCCGGGCGTCATCCCGTCGCAGCTGCTCGGCGCGCTGCCCGCGGACCAGGCGGTCAAGCGGGACGTCGAGGGCGCCAAGGCGGCGCTGGCGGCCAGCGGGCTGGCTAACCCGACGGTGAAGCTGGAGTACCCGAGCGAGCTGACGGTCAACGGGCTGTCGTTCCAGCCGCTGGCCGAGCGGATCCAGGCGAACCTCAAGGAGGTCGGCATCACCGTCGACCTGGCGCCCGCGCCGATCACCACGGCGCTGGACAACTACCGCAACGGCAAGGAGGAGTTGGGGCTTTGGTACTGGGGTCCTGACTACCCGGACCCGAGCGACTACCTGGCGTTCCTGCCCGGCAAGACGGTGGGCCTGCGTGCCGGGTGGAAGGCCGGTGCGGCCAAGGAGATCGAGGCGGCGGGTGAGAAGGCGGCCACGGCGGTGGGCGACGACGCGCGCAAGCAGGCGTACGCCGACGTGCAGACGCAGCTCAACGCGAGCGGGCCGTTCATCCCGCTGATCCAGCCGAGCCAGAACATCGTGACCGCGGCTTCGGTGACCGGCCTGGCCTACCACCCGGTGTGGACCGTCGACGTCGCAGACCTCGGCAGCAAGTAGCCATGCCACCCACCCCGGACCCCCACGACCCACACCCCGACCCGGAAAGACCCACACCCGGTGAAGTCCCCTCAAAGGAGGGGGTCCTCCCCGTGGAAGGGGTTTCCGGTAGTGGGGGTCCGGGGTCGGTGGGTACGGCCAGGCGGAGCCGTACCGGAAGGCATCCGCTGGCTCGCTTCCTGCTCAAGCGCATCCTCATAGCCGTCCTGCTCGCCTGGGGCATCACGCTGGTGACGTTCGTGCTCACCAACCTGGTCCCCGGCGACCCGGTCGCCGCCAACCTCGGCCAGCGGGCCCTGGGCGACCCGGCGATCGTCGCGCAGTGGCGCAGCGAGCACGGCCTGGACCAGCCGCTCCCCCAGCAGTACCTGATCCACCTCGGCGGCATCCTCCAGGGCGACCTCGGCACCAGCCAGCAGAGCCACCGCCCCGTCAGCCAGGACCTGGCCGAGGCGGTCCCCGCCACGCTGGAGCTGGCCGGAGCGGCGATCGTGGTGTCGCTGGTGCTGGGCGTGGCGTTCGGCGTGATCGCCGCCCTGCGCAGGGACCGCCTGTCCGACCACGTCCTGCGCGTGCTCAGCCTCATCGGCATCTCGGTGCCCACGTTCTGGCTGGCCCTGGTCGCGTTCTACGTGTTCTTCTACCGCCTGCAGATCACGCCCGGCAGCGGCCGCGTGGACGCCGCGCTGGGCGCGCCGCCCGCCGTGACCGGCCTGCACACGGTCGACGCCCTGCTGGCCGGGCGGTGGGACATCTTCACCAGCGCCGCGGGCCACCTGGTCACCCCAGCGCTGGTCCTGGCGCTCTACACGATCGGCCTGCTGACCCGCTTCACCAGGAGCGCGGTGCTGGAGGTGCTGGGCCACGACTACGTGCGCGCGGCCCGCGCCAAGGGGCTGCCCGGCCGTACCATCCTCTTCCGTTACGTGCTGCGCTCGGCGCTGGTGCCGATCATCACGGTGGCGGGTCTGGCGTTCGGCTCGCTGCTGTCGGGCACGGTCCTGGTGGAGGCGATCTTCGCCTGGCCGGGCGTCGGTCAGTACGCCTACAAGAGCGCCACGACCCTCGACCTGCCCGCCGTCATGGGCGTCGGCCTCGTCGTCGGCGTGGTCTACCTGGTCATCAACCTCGTCGTCGACGTGCTCTACGGCGTCATCGACCCCCGAGTGAGGCTCCAGTGAAGCGGGATCCCCTGGCGCGGCGGCGGTTGCCCGCCGCGTGGCGTCAGCCGCTGGCCGTCGTCGGCGGCGTCATCGCGCTCGCGTGGCTGGTCATCGCGATCGCCGCCCCTCTGCTCGCGCCGCACGACCCCCTGGCGCAGGAGCTGCCCCGGCTCGCGCCGCCCGGTCCGGGCCACTGGTTCGGTACGGACCAGCTCGGCCGCGACATCCTGAGCAGGGTCATGTACGGCGCGCGGGTGTCGATCCCGCTGACGCTGCTGCTGGTCGCGCTGAGCCTGCTGGTGGGCGGCCTGCTCGGCGCGTGCGCCGGATACTTCGGGCGCTGGGTGGACGAGGGCATCATGCGCCTGGCCGACCTGGTCTTCGCCTTCCCCACGATCATCCTGGCCATGGTGGTGGCCGCCGCACTCGGCGCGAGCCTGGGCAACGCGGTGCTGGCCGTCCTCGTGGTGGCCTGGCCCGCCTACGCCCGCGTCACCCGCGGGCTCGTGCTCGGGGTACGCACCAGGGAGTTCGTGCTGAGCGGCAGGCTGCTCGGCTTCTCGGTGTGGCGCTCGCTCCGCGTCGACGTGCTGCCGAACGTCACCGGCCCGGTGCTGGTGCTGGCCACACTCGACATCGGCACGGCGCTGCTGCTGCTGTCCGGCCTGTCGTTCCTCGGGCTCGGCGCGAAGCCGCCGTCGCCGGAGTGGGGGGCGATGGTCGCCTCGGGCGTCGAGGTGTTCGACAGCTGGTGGGTGGCGACGTTCCCGGGTCTGGCGATCCTGACGGTGGTGCTGGCCTTCAACTTCCTCGGTGACACGCTGCGCGACGCTCTGGATCCCCGTACGGCTCGCGCCATCAAGGAGCGCGCACTGTGAAGATCAGCGATCTGAAAGTGGACATCCTCGGCAAGAAGGTGCTCAACGGCGTCTCGCTGGAGCTGCACGAGGGCCAGGTGCACGGGCTGGCCGGGGAGTCCGGCTCAGGCAAGACCATGACCGGCCTGGCCGTGCTCGGGCTGCTGCCGCACGGCTCGACGGCCACGGGCTCGATCACCTTCCAGGGCCGCGACCTGCTCACCCTGCCTGCCAAGGAGCTCAACAAGGTGCGCGGCGGCGAGGTCGCCATGGTCTTCCAGGATCCGGCGACCAGCCTGCACCCGATGCTGACCGTCGGCAGGCAGCTGACCGAGCACATGCGCCACCACCTGGGGCTTTCGAAGGGCGAGGCGAAGGCCCGCGCGATCGAGCTGCTGGAGAAGGTCCGCATTCCCGGCGCCGCGGAGGCCTTCGGGCGCTACCCGCACCAGTTCTCCGGCGGGATGCGGCAGCGCGTGGCCATCGCGATCGCGCTGGCCTGCTCCCCCAAGGTGCTCATCGCCGACGAGCCGACCACGGCGCTCGACGTGACCGTGCAGGCCGGGGTGCTGCGGCTGCTGCGCGGGCTGTGCGACGAGCTCGGCCTGGCCGTCCTGCTGGTCACCCACGACCTGGGCGTGATGTCGGCGATCGCCGACGAGGTCAGCGTGATGAAGGACGGCCTGGTCGTGGAGACCGGCCCGCGCGCCAAGGTGCTGCGCGAACCGGACCATCCGTACACCCAGTCGCTGCTGGAGGCGCTGCCATGACGCTGCTCACGATCGACGACCTGGTCGTCGAGCACCGCACCCCGGGGCGGCCGGCGGTCACGGCGGTGGCGGGGGCGAGCCTGACCGTGGCGGCGGGCGAGGTCGTCGGGCTCGTCGGCGAGTCAGGGTGCGGCAAGTCGACGCTGGCGCGCGCGGTCTGCGGGCTCAACTCCGCGGCCAAGGGCGCGATCACCTTCGACGGGCAGCCCGTCACGCCGCTCGGGCTGCGGCGCAGGACGCTGACCGGCATCCAGATGGTGTTCCAGGACCCGTACGCCTCGCTCAACCCGCGCCGTCGCGTCGGCGACCAGATCGCCGACGGCCTGCGCGTCTCGGGCGACACCCGGACGAGCCCGGCCGACCTGCTGGAACGGGTCGGGCTGCCGCGCGACTTCGCCTCCAGGCACCCGCACGAGTTCTCCGGCGGGCAGCGCCAGCGCATCGCGATCGCCCGCGCGCTGGCGGCGCAGCCACGGCTGCTGATCGGCGACGAGCCGATCTCGGCGCTGGACGCGTCGGCGCAGTCGCAGGTGGCGACGCTCATGCGGGACCTGGCGGTGTCGTCGGGGGCCGGGCTGCTGTTCATCAGCCACGACCTGTCGGTGGTGCGGCTCATCGCCGACCGGATCGCGGTGATGTACCTCGGCAAGATCGTCGAGGTGGGCCGCACGTCCGAGGTGTGGGCGGACCCCGAACACCCCTACACCCGGGCGCTGCTCGCCGCCATCCCGTCGCCCGACGGGCTGGGCGTCCTGCCTGCCGAGCTGCCCGGCGACGTGCCCGATCCGGCGTCGCCGCCGCCGGGGTGCCGGTTCAACCCGCGCTGCCCGCAGGTGATGGACATCTGCACCACGCGGGAGCCCGACTTCGGCCCGGTGGCCTGCTGGCTCCACGCCCCGCGGTGATCCCCCTGGAGGCCGTGCGGGCGGCGATGCGGCGGGAGGGGATCGACGCCCTGGTGCTTCGCCCCTCCCCCGACTTCCGCTTCCTCGGCGGCCGGGGCGACGCCTACCTCGTGGTGACGCTTTCCGGGCGTCCCGTGGAGACGGCGGACCCGGTCGTGCCGTCGAGCGCGCGGCGGGTCGGGGTCGATCCCGAGATGCGGGTGGCCGAGCTGTTCGCGTTACGCATCGACGCCGAACTCGTCCCGGCCTCTGCCGTACTGGCCTCGCTTCGCCAGGTCAAGGAGGCGCGCGAGCTGACCGCCCTGGCCCGCGCGGGCGGCGCGGCGGGCGCGGCCCTGGACCTGGTGCTGGCGCAGCCCTGGTTCGGCCGGACGGAGCGGGACATGGCCGTGCGGCTGCGGGTGGCGCTGGCCGAGACGGGGTGCGAGGAGGCGCTGTCCGTGCGCGTCTCGGCCGGATCGCACACCTCACTGCCCGCCCACCAGCCGTCCGATCGGGTCATCAACCCCGGCGACGCCGTCCAGGTGTCCGTCCTGGGAAGGTGGGACGGTTACTGCGCCGAGGTGGCGCGCGTGTACGCCGTGGCCGAGCCGCCCGAGGACTACGAGGCGATGTACTCGGTGGTGCTCGCCGCCCACCGGGCCGCCCTGTCCGCCGTACGGCCGGGCGTCACCGTGGGAGCGGTGTCCGCCGCGGCGGCCGCGGTGATCGACGGCAGCGGCTACGGCCCCTTCGCGGCACCCCTGACCGGCCGCGGCATCGGCCTGGGCGCCCACGAGCCCGTCTCCGACGCCACCGTGCTGCGGCCGGGCATGACCCTGGTGCTGGAGCCGGCGATCCACCTCCCCGACCTGTTCGGCGCCCGCCTGGCCGGGGTCGTGGCCTGCACCTCCAGCCTGGCGGCCGCCCTCACCCCGCCGCCTGCGGCCCTCCCCATCCTGGACGCCTAGTCCTCGTGCCGGGGGATCCCGGAGACCTCGTGGTCGGCGTGGAAGAGCGCCTCGGAGATCAGCGAACGCACGTGCGCGTCGCGGGCCCGGTAGAGGACGCGGCGGCCCTCCCTGCGCGTCCGCACCAGTCCGGCCAGCCGGAGCTTGGCCAGGTGCTGGGAGACGGACGGGCGGGCGACGTCGAGCGACTCGGCGAGGGAGCCGACGTCGTACTCGCCCGACGACAGCAGCCACATCAGCCGCAGCCTGGTCCCGTCGCTCAGCATCCGGAACGCGTCCACGGCCGCGTCGAGTTGCTCCCGCGTCGGGTTCGCACCTGAGACGTTGTCGCGTGCGTACATGACTACATATACTGCCGGTACAGGCGATCGTCGGCAAGTGAGGAACACCATGTCGATCTCGAAGCTCAAGCACGCGCTGACGCCCCACAGCCACGACAGCGCCGACAAGACCGACGCCGCGCTGGAGTCCAGCGCCAGGGGCATGCGGGTGCTGGCGATCTCCTTCGCCGTCCTCACCCTCACCGCCGCGCTCCAGGCGGTGGTCGTCGCGTTCTCCGGCTCTGTCGCGCTGCTGGGCGACACCCTGCACAACTTCGCCGACGCCCTGACGGCCGTCCCGCTGGCCATCGCGTTCTCCCTCGGCCGCCGCGCCGCCACCCGGCGGTTCACCTACGGGTACGGCAGGGCCGAGGACCTCGCCGGGATCGTCATCGTCGTGCTCATCGCGGGCTCCGCCGCCTTCGCCGGGTACGAGGCGATCAGGCGGCTGATCAACCCGGAGGACGTGCAGGCCCTCGGCTGGGTGGCCGCGGCCGGGATCATCGGTTTCCTGGGCAACGAGGGGGTGGCCCGCTACCGGATCAGGGTCGGCCGCGAGATCGGCTCAGCCGCGCTCGTCGCCGACGGGCTGCACGCCAGGACCGACGGCTTCACCTCGCTCGCCGTCCTCCTCGGCGCGGGCGGGGCCGCGCTGGGCTTCCCGCTGGCCGACCCGATCGTCGGGCTGCTCATCACGGTCGCCATCTGCTTCGTCCTCAAGGACGCGGCGCGGGAGATCTACCACCGGCTGATGGACGCCGTGGACCCCGAACTGGTCGACCGCGCCGAGCACATCCTGGGGCACGTGCCCGGGGTGCTGGGAGCGGGTTCCGTACGGCTGCGCTGGGTCGGTCACGCGCTGCACGCCGAGGTCGACATCGTGGTGAGCCACGAGCTGTCACTGCTGGACGCGCACGCCGTGGCGGTGGCGGCGGAGCACCGGCTCATCCACGACCTGCCGCGCCTGCGCTCGGCCACCGTCCACGCCGACCCCGACGGCCCGCACCACGTCGACCACCACGCCATCCTCACGAGCCACCGCTAGTCCGCGTCTGGCCGTACGGCTCGCAGGTAGGTGAGCACCGGGCCCACGCGGCCCTCGTCCCTGAAGCGGAACCCGGCGTCGGCGAGCAGGCGGAGGATCTGGTCGCGCAGGTTCTCGAGCATGGCGGGCCCGGTGATCATGCCGACCACGCGGGCGGACACGTGTCCGGTCGGCGGGCGGAACTCGGCGATCATCAGCCGCCCGCCGGGGCGCAGCACGCGGAACATCTCGCGGATCGCGGCGGCGCGGGCGCCTGACGGGATGTGGTGGACGGCGAGGCTGGAGACGACGACGTCGAAGGAGGCGTCCGGCAGGTCGAGCGCCTGCCCTTCGCCCACGACGTAGTCGCAGTTCGCGGGCGCGCGGCGGCGGGCGTATCCGATCATCGCGGAAGACAGGTCGACGCCCGTGACGCGTCCCGCCCGGGTGGCCAGGATCCTGGTGAGGTAGCCGGTGCCGCAGCCGACGTCCAGGACCCGGTCGTCCTGCCGCGCGCCGCTGAGGGCGGCGAGGCGGGTGAAGTACCGGCGCCGGGCGCCGAGCAGGAGGAGCGAGGCGATGGCCTCGTACGTGCGCGGGTGGTCGATCGTGCCGCCACCGTCGCTGGACTCCGTGTGGTGGTGGAGGAGCTTTCCTATGCCCATGGTCGCATGGTGTGTCCGGGCTTTGAGCGGGGTCAACAAGCAGTACGGCCCGGCTGTGCCGTACGGGACACGAGCGGCGAACCGTCCGGGTTCCTCACGCCGCCGGGCCCTCGCGGATCACGTCGCGCACGGTGTCGAGCCGGACCCCAGGGTCGATCTCGGGCAGCCACCACGTCGCCCCGGCCTTCGCGTAGGGCTCGGGGTCGGCGCCGAGCGGCAGGGCGATGGCCAGGTCGTAGGACGCCATGTCGCCCTCGCGCAGCTCGGTGAGGGCGGCGACGACCTCGGCGAGCTGGTCCGGGTGCTCGAGGTTGGCAGGGAAGAAGCCGTCCAGCCGGGCCGCCCTGCGCACCGGCTTCTTGTTGCCGGGGAACCCGGCGGCCCACACCGGCACGCCCGGCCGCTGGACCGGCCGCGGCAGGAAGGCGACGTCGTCGACGGTGAAGTGCTCGCCGTGGTGGCGCACCGGCTCGCCGGACCAGGCGGCGGCCAGGATCTCCAGGGACTCGTCGAGCATCTGCCCGCGCAGCCGGTCGTCGACCTCCTCGCCGGTCTTGGAGAACTCGCCGCCGAACCGGTCGCTGCCGAGGCCGACCCCGAGGATGAGGCGGCCGTCACTGAGCCGGTCGAGCGTCGCGCTCTCCCGCGCGACCTTGGCCGGGCGCCGGCGGGCCAGCGGCGTCACCATCGTGCCGAGCCGTACCCGCTCGGTCGCGGCCGCGACGGCGGCCAGCGTGATCCACGGGTCGGCGACGTGCTTGACCGGCGCCCGCCAGGACAGCTGGTCCCACACGAAGAAGCCGTCCCACCCGGCCTCCTCCGCCTCGGCGGCCAGGCGCGCGACCGCGCGCGGCTCGGCGAGTTCCTCGAAGAGCGGCAGCCAGAGCGCCGACTGTAGTTTCTTCATATCCGGCACGCTAGGCCGACACCATCAATCGTGAAAAACGATGATTTACGATCGACTCGATCGTTTATTAAGATGGATCGCATGATCGACATCGAGCTGCGCCACCTGGCGGCGATGGCCGCCATCGCCGAGGAGGGCTCGTTCGGGCGGGCGGCGGCCCGCCTCGGATACACCCAGTCGACGGTGAGCCAGCAGATCGCGGCGCTGGAGCGGGCCGTCGGCGGGCTGGTGTTCGACCGGCCGGGCGGTCCCAAGGCGGTACGGCTCACGCCGCTCGGCGCGGTGGTCCTCGGCCAGGGCCGCGAGCTGCTGGCGCAGGCGGAGGCGCTGGCCGAAGCGGTGGACCGGTTCAAGGCGGGCGACGGCCGGATCGACATCGGCACCTTCCAGAGCGTGTCCAACGTGATCCTGCCGTCGGTCATCCGGCGGCTGCGCGAGGAGCACCCGGGCTGCGACATCAGGCTGTCGGAGGAGGAACCGGACCAGCCGGAGATCGGCGACCTCGACCTGATCTTCTACGACGGCCTCATCGGCGGCGACGTCGAGAGCCTCAAGCTGCTCGACGACCCGTACCTCCTGGTGGCGGGGCCCGGTGCCTTCCCCGACGGCCCGGTGCCGCTGGAACGGCTCGACGGCGCGCCCATGGTGGCCTGGCCGCTGATCTGCGACCAGACCACGATGGAGGAGGCGATCGCCCGCAGCGGGGCCCGGCCGCAGGTCGTGTTCCGCTCAGCGGTCAACGACACCCTGCTGTCGATGGTCCGGGCGGGTCTGGGGTCGGTGGTGCTGCCGTGGCTGGCCATCCGCGGCGCCGACGTGCAGTCCGACGACCGGCTCCGGGTCCACGAGCTCCGGCCTGGCCTGCCGCCGCGGGAGATCTACCTGCACTGGCGGGCGGGACACAACCAGTCGCCGCTCGCGGGCCGGGCCATCGAGCTCGCCATCGAGGCGGCGGCGGAGCTCTCATCAGCACCCGGGTGAGGCATCTCTGCGGCGCGGCCGCTTTATGACGCGGCGCTTTATGGCGTGGCTATGCGGAAGCGCAGGTGGGTCGCCGCGCCCGTGATCGGCTTCCCGTCCGGGACCAGCTCGGCCAGCTCGCCGTCGAACAGCGGTGTCCCGCCGCCGAGCAGGATCGGGACGAGATGGATCCACAGCTCGTCGAGCAGCCCCTTCCCGAGCAGCTGACGGGCGACGTCCGCCCCCAGCACGAGGACGGCCTTGTCCCCGGCCGCCGCCTTGGCCCGCCGTACCGCGGCCTCGAGCCCGTCGAAGGCGAACGTGCCCCCGTTGTCGCCGACCAGGTCCTCCCTGGTCCGATGGGTGACCACGAAGCCCGGCACCCCCGGCCATGGCGTGCCTCCCCAGGGCTCCAGGCCGAGGTCGAACGTGCGCCGCCCGATGATCGTGGCGCCGACGCTCGCGTCCACCTCCTGACGCACCTGCTCATCGTCCGCCATCCACATGTGCAGCCGCTCGCCGCCATCACCCATGGGCTCCGCCTGACGGACGTTCGGACCGGCCGTGAACCCGTCCAGCGAAACCGACACATCCAGCACGACCTTGCTCATCTCCAGCCTCCCAGGCTCGTCGAACACTCTCACCAGATGGTCGGAGCCACGACAACCCTTTCGACACGGCGTCACCCTGGAAACTGTGAGTAGTCATATGTCGCTGAGCTGCTGTCGAGCTTCATGAGCCGCTACGGGCTACCCGATGACGTTGACGAGGCCGTACAGGTGAGAGTCGACAAGCAGCACGTCATTCACGAAGGACACCGACGCATCGCAGTGGTCTTGGAGGAATCCGTCCTGCGCTCACGCATCAGCGACATCGAGGCGATGGCCGGCCAACTCGGACACCTGCTCACCGCGACCACACTGCCTGCGGTGTCGTTGGGCATCATCCCGTTCAAGGTAGAACGTCATGGGTTGTGGCCTCAGGAGATGTTCTTCATGTTCGACGAAGCAGAGGTGACCGTGGAGTTGGTGTCCGGCCATCTGACGGTGACCCGCCCCCACGAGATCGCACGATACGCCGAGGTGTTCAAGGACCTCTCCGCTCTCGCAGTGTTCGGGAAGGGCGCGCGGAAACTCATCACCGACGCCCTCGCCGAGCTCGACGGCTGATCGAGCATGGGGCACCAAACCTCGTCCGGTGCCCCCCGCTCCTCCCGGGAGGGAGGAGACGGGGCTGCGTCAACGAATTCTTCCCCTCCACCTCGCGCACTGCCCATGGGGTGATCGCGGCCATGCGGGCGACGGTTGTTCAGCGAGGTGAAATCTCGTTCTGCAACGGCGGGCAATGTGGGGTGCGGGCAACGTCGTAGCGAGCGGAACCCCCAGTGGAGTCGGCGCACCAGAAGATGGTTTGCGAGCCGTCAATTACCGAGCTGTCAAAGGACAGACACCTGGGTCAACCCGAGGGAGCGGCTCGACACCCCGGGGTTCCGGGAGGCCGCACGGCTGGGGGCCTTGGGGGGCTCGGCCCCCCGATAAGGCCAGTCCGGAGCGCGGAGCGCGAAGGCCCTTGCTGTGCGCCCCCGCATCCTGGGGAGGGTTCAACTCCTCGGGGGCCGCCCGACTGAGGGGGAGGTCTGTGACGTGGGGGCACGAAAAGTGGGGGGAATTTGAGTGTTCCGCACCATTCGCGGAAAACCCTCGTGGCATACCGTCACTGAAAAGGTTGCGCCCTACTGATCAGGGAACGGCCCCCGTACACCCGATGTCCCGCTGTGGAGAGATGATGAAGATCACTGGAGTGGAACTGCGCCGGATCGCGATGCCCCTGGTGGCACCGTTCCGCACCTCGTTCGGCACCGAGACCAAACGCGACGTCCTCCTGGTCCGCGTCGTCACCCCCGACGCCGAGGGCTGGGGTGAGTGTGTGGCGATGTCGGAGCCGCTCTACTCCTCCGAGTACGTCGACGAGGCAGCCCAGGTCATCCAACGCTTCCTCCTGCCCGCCCTCCCCAACGAGGTCGACGCCCTCGGCGTCGCCAGGGCGCTGGAGCCGATCAAGGGGCACCGCATGGCGAAGGCCGCCGTGGAGACGGCGATCCTCGACGCCCAGCTCAAGGCCAGCGGTGAGTCGTTCGGCCGGTTCCTGGGCGCGGCGGTGGACCGGGTGCCGTGTGGTGTCTCCGTTGGCATCATGGATTCGATCAAGGAACTGCTCGATGCGGTCGAGGGGTACATCGACGAGGGCTACGTCCGGATCAAGTTGAAGATCGAGCCCGGCTGGGACGTGGCGCCGGTCAGGGCGGTGCGGGAGCGGTTCGGCGACGACGTCCTGCTGCAGGTGGACGCCAACGCCGCCTACACCCTCGTGGACGCCCGCCAGCTCGCCAGGCTGGACGAGTTCGGCCTGCTGCTGATCGAGCAGCCGCTCGCCAACGACGACCTGGTCCAGCACGCCCAGCTCGCCAAGCAGCTCACCACGCCGATCTGCCTCGACGAGTCGATCGAGTCGGCCGAGCACGCGGCGGCGGCGATCTCGCTGGGCTCGTGTTCGATCATCAACATCAAGCCGGGCCGCGTCGGCGGTTACCTGGAGGCGCGCCGCATCCACGACCTGTGCCGCGCGCACGGCATCGCGGTGTGGTGCGGCGGCATGCTGGAGACGGGCCTGGGCCGCGCGGCGAACGTGGCGCTGGCCGCCCTGCCCGGTTTCACCCTGCCCGGCGACACCAGCGGGTCCAGCCGTTACTACAAGACGGACATCACGGCCCCGTTCGAGCTGGAGGACGGTCACCTGAACGTTCCGCAGGGTCCGGGCATCGGCGTGGAGCCGGTGAAGGAGATCCTCGAGGAGGTCACCACCTCCACGGAGTGGATCACTGTCTGATCCCACGAACAGCCCGGCTCTCTTGGGTGTGCGGCACGATTTCAGCCGCCCTCACGGTGGCATAGCGTCGCCGTGACACCTGAGCACTCGGAGGGCCGGTACGTTGATCGCGATCAGGGAACTCCACGGGATCGCGGAGTTCGGGCAGGTCATGGACCTGTTCGAGGAGATCTGGCACTTCGACCCGGACAGCAGGCCGATCACGGTCGAGCTGATGCGGGCGATGTCCCACGCGGGCAACTACGTCGCGGGTGCTTTCGACGGCGCCGGCCGGATGGTCGGCGCCTCCGTCGGGTTCTTCTCGTCCCGGAGCACCCTGCACTCCCACATCACCGGCGCGACCGCGGGCCACGGCATCGGGTTCGAGCTGAAGCTGCACCAGCGCCGCTGGGCGCTGGAGCGCGGCCTGGACCGCGTCACGTGGACGTACGACCCGCTGGTCCGCAGGAACGCCCATTTCAACCTGGCCAAGCTGGGCGCCCGCCCGCAGGAGTACCTGCCGGGCTTCTACGGCGTCATGGCCGACGCCATCAACCAGGGCGACGAGTCCGACCGGGTACTGGCCTCCTGGCCGCTGTCCGCGCCGCACGTGGAGTCTCTCGTACGGCGTGAGCCGTACCAGAGACCGCTTCCCGTGGACGCGGAGGTCGCGCTGGCCGACGAGGACGGGCGTCCCGTCGTCTGCGCCACCCAGGCCCGCACGCTGCTGGTGGCGGTACCGGAGAACATCGAGGCGATGCGCACGGTGGACCCGGGGGCCGCGAAGGCGTGGCGGCTGGCCGTGCGCGAGGTGCTGGGCGGCCTGCTCGCGGAGGGCGGTCAGGTGACCGCCTTCCACGGCAAGGCCTTCTACGTGGTGGAGCGTCCCAGCCTGGGGACTGCTTCGAGGAGCGAGCGCGTGTAGTCGTGGGCGGGAGCGCCCACGACCTCCTCGGTCGGCCCCAGCTCCACGATCCGCCCCTGGTGCAGCACCGCCACCACGTCCGAGACGTACCGCACCACGGCCAGGTTGTGCGAGATGAACAACATCGACAGCCCCAGCTCGTCCCGCAGCCTGCGCACGAGGTTCAGCACCGACCCCTGGACGGACACGTCCAGGGCGCTGGTGATCTCGTCGGCGACCAGCAGGTCGGGTGAGGCGCCGAGCGCCCTGGCGATGGCCACCCGCTGCCGCATCCCGCCCGACAGCTCGCGCGGGTAGCGCGAGGCGATCTCGGGCGGCAGCGAGACGAGGCCGAGCAGCCGCTCGACGTCCGCCTTGCCACACCCCTCCGCGATGGACGCGCCGACCTTCATGCGCGGGTCCAGCGAGGCGTAGGGGTCCTGGAACACCATCTGGATGCGCGTGGCGCCGGTGATCGTCCCGGTGTGCGGCACGAGGCCGCTGACGGCCCTGGCGACCGACGACTTGCCCGACCCCGACTCGCCGACGAGCCCCACGATGGAGCCCGGCGGCACTTCGAGGGTGATGTTGTCGACCGCGGTGAACGAGCCGAACCGCACCGTCAGGTTCTCGATGATCATCAGACCTCCCAGCAGGCGACCTGGTGCGCCTTGCCGTACGACTCCAGTGGGGGAAGCTCGGCGGAGCAGCGCGGCGTGGCCAGCCCGCAGCGGTCGGCGAAGGCGCAGCCGGTGCCCACGTCCGAGGGCGCGGGCTGGCGGCCGGGGATGCTGGCCAGCGGCAGCGACCTGTCGGTGTCCATGTCGGGCAGCGAGTCGATCAGCGCCCGCGTGTAGGGGTGCGCCGCGCCGGTGGCGAGCTTCTCGACCGGCAGTTCCTCGACGACGCGGCCCGCGTACATGACGACGACCTGGTCGCACAGCTCGCCCACGACGGCGATGTCGTGGGAGATGAACAGCGCCGCCGCGTTGGTCTCGTCGGTGACCTCGCGCAGCAGCTTGAGGATCTGCCGCTGCACGGTCACGTCGAGCGCGGTGGTGGGCTCGTCGGCGATGACGAGCCTGGGGGTGCCCATGAGGCCCATGGCGATGACGGCGCGCTGCCGCATGCCGCCGGACAGCTCGTGCGGGTGCTGCCTGGCGACCTGCGCGGGCTTGGGCAGATGCACGTGACCGAGCCGGTCGACGGCTCGTGAGGAAGCCTCGGCGCGCGTGGCGCCCTGGTGCACGACGGCCACCTCGGCGAGCTGCCCGCCGACCCGCAGCGCGGGGTTGAGCGAGGTCATGGGGTCCTGAAAGACCATGGCCAGCGCAGTTCCAATCTCCTTATCCGACATTTCAGCAATGTCCCGGCCGCCGAGCGCGAGCCGTCCCGACGTCACCACCCCCGGATAGGGCACGAGCCCGCCGATCGCCGAGGCGGTGAGGCTCTTGCCGCTGCCCGACTCCCCCACCAGGCCGACGATCTGCCCGGGAAGGACGGTCAGCGACACCCCGCGCACGGGCGTGACCCCGCCGGGGAAGGTGACGGTCAGATCCCTGACCTCCAGCACCGCCTCGGGATCCGCCTCGCCGGGCGCGGCAGGAGCGACGGGGACGACCCGCCGCCCGTGTACGGCGGAGCGGGACGCCGCCTTGGCCAGCGCGTCCCCCAGGAGGTTGAAGCCGATCCCGGCCAGCGCCACCGCGATCGCCGGCCCGATCGCGACCTCGGGCGTGACGTAGATCCTGCCGAACCCGTCGAACAGCAACCGCCCCCAGTCGTAGGCGGGCGGCTGCACGCCGAGCCCGAGGAACGACATCCCGGCCAGGCCGAGCAGCGCCCCGCCGAGCGCCTGGGTGATGTTGAGGATGAGCGGCTCGGCGATGTTGGGCAGCACGTGCCTGGTCAGGATCCGGGTACGGGAGACGCCCAGCATGCGGGCGGCCGAGACGTAGTCGGCCCCCGCCACGGTGGCGGAGAGCGTCTGGGTGAGACGAGCGAAGCTCGGCGCGATGGCGACGCCGATGCCGAGCACCGCGCCCTTGGCCCCGAGCCCGGCGATGACCGCGGTGAACATGGCCAGCAGCAGGCCGGGGAAGGCCACCAGCGCGTTGACCGCGCCGGTGACGAACCTCGCGCCCCGAGGGGGCAGCACGGACGGCAGCGCGCCGAGCACCGTGCCCACGACCGCGCCGATGGACGTGGCCGCCAGCGCGAGCAGCAGGGAGAACCGCCCGGCGACCAGGACCCTGGCCAGCACGTCGCGGCCCAGGTTGTCGGTGCCGAGCGGGTGGGCGTCCGAGGCGCCCTTCAGTATGGCCGCCGCGTCGATCTTGTCGGCCGTGTCCCCCCAGATGACCGGCCCGATGACGGCCAGGATCACCATGAGCGTGACCAGCACGGCGCCGGCGATCGCGGCGGGGGTGCGGATGCGCATCAGTTTTCCTTGATCTTGGAGGTGGGGTCCAGCGCGCCCAGGATCAGGTCGACGGCGAGGTTCACGATGAGCACGATCGCGCCGTAGACGAGGATGACGGCCTGGGCGACGGGATAGTCCTTCTGCGTGATCGACTCGACGATCTTCATGCCGAGGCCCGGCCAGGCGAACACGTACTCCACCAGCACGCTGCCCGCGATCAGCGAGGTGAGCAGCAGCCCGCCGACGGTGAGCGTCGCGGTCAGCGTGTTGGGCAGCACGTGGCGCAGGTGCAGCCGGGCGCTCGGCAGCCGCTTCGACCTGGCCAGCCGCACGTAGTCGGTGCCGAGCGCGCGCAGCGTCTCCACCCGGGAGATGCGGGAGATCATCGCGATCGGGCCGATGGCCAGCGCCGCGATGGGCAGGACGTAGGAGATCACGCCGTCCTTGCCCGCCGGTGGGAACAGGCCGAGCCCGATGGCGAAGACCGCGACCAGGGCGATCGAGTAGAGGAACTCGGGGATGGCGACGGCCGTGCCGGTGACCGAGCTGAAGGTGATCTCGGTGCCCCGGTTCTTGCCGTTCTCCGTACGGACCGCAGCCCACATCCCGATCGGCACCGCGATCAGCAGGGCCACCGCGGTGGCCAGCAGCGCCAGCCCGAGGGTGTTGGGCAGCCGGGCGGCGATGACCTCGCCGACCGGCTCGCCGGTGAGGAACGAGGTACCGAAGTTGCCCTGGAAGACGTGGCCGATGTAGGTGAAGAACTGTTCCAGGATGGGCTTGTCCAGCCCGAGCGCGGCCTTGCGGATGTTGACCAGCTCGACCGGAGCGGCCGGGCCGAGCGAGGCCCGCACGGGGTCGCCGGGAATGAGGTGGATCATCGCGAACGACGCCACGAGCAGCACCGCCAGCGACACGACGAAGCGCACGAGGCGCCGAACGCTCATTCAGCTTCCCTGGGTGAGACGGATCGACGAGGCGGAGAACAGGCCGCCGAGCCACTCGAAGGTGACGCCCCTGGTGGAGGTGAGGGTGTTGGTCTCCACGACGGGGACGAGGTCGGCGTTCTCGAACAGCGCGGACTCCGACTCCAGCCACATCTTGCAGCCCTCCGCGCCGGGCACCAGCGCGGCCTTGCCGACCAGCTCCTGGTACTTGGCGTTGTTCAGGTGCGCGAAGTTGGCGCCCTTGGGAGCGGCGGGGCCGGACAGGAACCCGACGAGCTGCGAGGGCAGGGTGACGCCGATGGGCAGCCACACGACGTCCCAGTCCTGGGTGGCCATGAGCGACTCCGACAGCTTGGTGTCGATGACACCGTTGAGCTTGACGTCGACGCCGATCTTCTTCCAGGCCGCCGCGGTGTACTCGGCCGCCGCGCCGATGCCAGGACCCTTGGTGGTGGCGTAGAGGTAGCGCAGGGTCAGCTTCTTGCCGCCCTTCTCCCTGATGCCGTCGGCTCCGACCTTCCACCCGGCCGCGTCCAGCGCGGCTGTGGCGGCCGCCGGGTCGTAGGAGGGCACGTGGCCCGCGACGGTGTCGCCCTTGCAGGGGCGCGGGTTGAGCACCAGGCCGGTGGCCGGGCCGCCGGTCCCGCTGGAGGCGATGCCGCCCAGCTCCTTCAGGTCGAGGGCCTGGGTGAGCGCCTTGCGCACGGCCACGTCACGGGTGGGCCGGTCCTCGCCCTGGTGGTAGAAGAACTGGCCGTTGCCCGCCGGGTCGATGATCTTGCCGAGCTGGGGGTTGGCCTCCATGCGGGTGCGGTCGGGCCCGTAGAAGGTGGCGGTGTTCAGCGTTCCGGCGACCAGCATGTTGGCCGCGGTCTGCTCGTTGGGGACGACCTTCAGCACGACCGTCTCGGGGATGTCCTTGCCGGTGCCGCCCTTGGGGCCCCAGGCGTAGTCCCTGCGCGCCTTGAAGGTGTAGTGGTCGCTGGGGACGGCCTCGGTGAGCGTGTACGGGCCGGTGCCGGAGCTGGCGTGGGCGATCAGCGAACGGTCCTTGACGGCCTTGCCGCAGACGATGAACAGCAGCCTGGCGCTCTCGAGGATGAAGCTGAACGGCTCGGGGGTCGACAGCGTCACGGTGCCCGCGGCGTCGTCCGCCTTGGCCTTCATTCCGGCGGGGACGAGCACGCCGTAGATGGGCGACTTGGTGGCCGGGTCGGCGATGTGGTTGACGTTCTCCGCCACGTCGGACGGGGTGAGCTTGGCGCCGTCGGAGCAGGTGACGTCCTTGCGCAGGGTGAAGGTGACGTTGTCCGGCTTGACGTCCCACTTCTCGGCCAGGCCCGGGATGATCGTGCCCTCCGCGTCGGAGGCGACCAGGGTGTCGTAGGCGACCGAGAGCACCGTGTTGGTGACCGAGAGGACGCCCATGGCCGGGTCGAGGATCCCGGGGTCCGAGCTGATCGCGGCGGTGAACGTGCCGCTCGCGTTCGTCTTGCCCGGCGCGCCCGCCGTACCGCCGCCACTGCCGCAGGCGGCCGCTAGCAGGGCCAACGCGGCGAGCACCGCTGTCTTCTTCATGGGAACTCCAGGAGAGCGTGGGGGTGATGCACAACACTCGCCCCTCGCGGCCCCGCCTTCTTCGTTGCCCTTCACGAAAAGCGGAGGTGGCCTCGTGCTAGCGCCCGAAGATCCGCATCTGCAGCATCACGGTGAGTCGCGCGTCGGGGTCGGTGAGGTCCAGACCGCTGATCTCGGTGAGCCGCTTGAGCCGGTACCTGAAGGTGTTGGCGTGCACGTGGACCTGGGCGCAGGCCACGTTGACGTCGCCGAACGCGTCGAGGTAGGCCCGCAGGGTGGCGACGAGCTCGCTGCCGTGCTCGGCGTCGTGCGCCAGGAGCCGCTCGTAGGGGCCGGTGGGCGACTGCTCCTCGGCGGCGACGACGTCGGCGACCTGGAGCAGCAGCGATTCGAAGTGCACGGCGGTGTATCCGGCGACCTGACCGGTGAGGCCGCGCACGCGCAGCACCCGCAGGGCCCGGTCGGCGTCCGCGCGGGCCCTGGCGACCTGGGAGAGGTTGGCCGCCAGGCGGCCGACGCCGATGTTGGCCGCGTGCCGCGGCCCGACCCGGCTCAGGAACGACTCGGCGACCTTGACGGCCCGCGCCTCCTCGTCGCCGCCCGAGTGCAGCGGCAGGACGGCGTAGGCCACCGAGCCGACCATGGCGGCGGCCGCCTTGGGATGGATGGCGCCGACGTGCAGGGCGAGGGCGTCGCAGAAGCGCTGCCTGTCGCTCTCGCCGCGCGCCGGGTCGGTGGCGTCCGTCTCGGTGAGCTGGGCGGCTAGGACGCAGAGGCGTTCCGTGGCGATGCCGAGCCGTCCAGCCGCCTCCGCCGCCTCCGCGCCACCGGCCAGGACGGTCGAGAGCAGGTCGGCGCGCAGCCGCCGCTGGGTGTCGGCTCCGGCGCGCTCGCGCAGGAGCTGCAGGGCGACGATCTTGGCGGCGTCGACCAGCGCCTGCTCGCGCTGCGGGGTGAGCGGCTCGCGCACGGCCACCCAGATGGAGCCGAGGATCTCGTCGCCCGAACGCACCGCGATGGCCACCCGGTTGATGCTGTCGCCGTCGAGCTCCATGTAGACGGGCTCGCGGCTCTGGTAGAGCTTCTTGAAGAAGCCGCGCTCGTCGAGCATGCGCTGGTAGCGCTCGGGCACCTGGCGGCCGAGCACGGTCTCGACCCGCCCGGGGTCGGCCTCGTCCTGGCGGCCGGAGAAGGCCAGCACGCGCGCCGACCTGTCCTCGATGGTGATGGGCGCGTCGATGAGCGCGCACACGGCGTTGGCCAGGGAGAACAGGTCGCCCTGCGGCCCGTCCCCCGGCTCGGTCAGGTCGGCCTCGGCCAGCATGGAACGCAGCAGGGCGGCGACCTGCGACCACGAGGCCGCCCTGGTCAGGCCGAGCACGGCCACGCCGGTCTCCAGGACCCTGCTGCGTACCTGCTCGTCGACGTCGACGGGCAGCTTGACGACGATCCCGGCCGCCTCGCGGGCGTTGTCGAGCAGGTCGCAGATGGCGGTGGCGTCGTGCACGCCGACGGCCAGCAGCAACCCGCCCGGCGGCACGAGCAGCTCGTCGAGCGGGTCGTAGATGTGCACCCCGGTCACCTCGGCGTCCAGCCGGCCGGGCGATGCGGCCACGTCGAGAACCGTCGTGCCCAGGTCGAACAGGATCCGCTCCAGGCTGGCGCGCGGACGACTGTTCATCCGCTCACGATAATCGACGTAAACCGACATCAGTCCCGCAGGTGTCCGACAGCGAGGCGCGCGGCCTTGCCGATCGCCGCGTCCGCCTCGGGAATGCGGAAGGCCAGGTTGTCGCCGTGGAGGAACACCGCGACGGCGTAACGCTTGCCGTCGGGGTACTCCACGACGCCCGCCTCGTTGCGCACACCCCACAGGGTGCCGGTCTTGGCCGACACCTTCACCTCGTCGGGGAAGCCCGAGGAGAGGCGGTGCGGCCAGATCTGCCTGCTCATGATGTCGCGCACCTCGGCGCACGCCTCGGCGGGTCCCGCCTCGTCGCGCCAGATGAGGCTGAGCAGGGTGGTGATCTCGCGGGGCGTGCCCGACGTGGTCCTCGCCGGATCGCGTACGGCCAGCGCCCTGATCCGCTCCTCGGCGATGCCTTCGATCTCCATCGTGCCGAGCTCGTCGAACACCGACTGGAACAGCGTCGAGCAGCCGCCGATCAGGTGGGTGCGCTTGAGCCCCAGGTCCTCCAGCGTGGCGTTGACGTGGTCGAGCCCGACCCGGCGCAGCAGCACGTCGGTGGCGGCGTTGTCGCTCATCGACATCATGAAGTGGGCCAGGTCGCGCAGCGTCAGCGAGACGTCGTCGGCGCAGCCCGAGGTGCCGATGCCGCCGTCCTTGTCCTCGGCGGTGACGGTGAGCCGCTCGGTGCGATCCAGCTCGCCGGCCGCCGCCTGCCTGGCGTACTCCAGCAGGATCGGCAGCTTGAAGACCGAGGCGAGGACGACGGGGCCGTCGGGGTCGAGGCCGATCTCGGCGTCGCCGTCCACGTCGCGGGCGTGCACGAAGCCGCGCACGCCCGCCGCGTCGAAGATCTCACGCACGCGCTACCGCCCTGCCGTTGTGCAGGTGGGTGGCGACGCCGTCCCTGACGATGAACGAGGCGGTGTCGTACCTGCCGTCCTGGAGCTCGGCGGCGATGAAGGAGTCATCGCTCAGGTGGACGTACCTGGCGCTGGTGGCCTCCTGTCCCATGCTGGCCATGAACGCGCCGGGGATCAGGGCGATCTGCAGCCCGCCGCCGGCCTCGGTCACCTCGTAGGCGAGCTGCGGGCCCGCGTAGCGGCCGAGGTACGGCGAGACGTCGACGGCCTGCGGGTGCTCGGGCGGCGTCGGCAGGTCGGGGACGCTGCGCCCGCCCTCACGCAGCAGCGGCAGCAGCAGGTCGGTGAGCAGGCCCATGAAGCTGCCGCCGTTGATGCTGGCCGCGATGGCGAACGTCCCGTCGTCCGAGACGCGCCAGAAGGTGCTCTGGCCGGGGGTGCCGCCGTCGTGTCCGTAGGCGCCCCAGCCGAACAGCTCGAACCCGAGCCCCCAGTTGGCCGCCATCAACCCGGGCACGCCGGGCACCGGCACCTGTGGGGAGCGCATCGCGGCGACGGACTCCTCCGACAGCACGCGGGTGCCGTCCTCGGCCACTCCGCCCGCGGCGAACATGCGGCCGAACTTCACCAGCTCGCGCGGGGCCAGGCACAACGTCGACCCGGCCGGGGCGTTGGAGCGGGGCATCTGCCACTTGGGGTAGACGACGTTGTCCGGCCCGATGTGGCCGGCCGCCGCGCGGAAGAGCACGGCCTCCTCGGCCAGCAGCGCGGCGTGCGTGACGCCGAGCGGGGTGAACAGGCGCTCCTGCATCGCCTGCTCCCACGTGGTGCCGCGCAGCTTGGCGACGATGGCGCCGAGCACCACGTAGCCGGCGTTGCAGTAGGAGAACAGCTCGCCCGGTTCGTGGACCTTGCCCGCTCCGTGCAGGAAGGCGACGAACTTCTCCAGGCTGTCGTCGCCGCGCCCGGTGTCCTCGAACAGGTCGCCGTCGAAGCCGCCGGTGTGCGTCAGCAGGTGCCTGACGGTGATCTGCGCGTCGTAGGCCAGGGCGAACTGCGGGAGGTACTCGCCGATCTCCTTGTCGAGGTCGAGCAGCCCCTCCTCGGCCAGCTGCATGATCAGCGCGGCGGTCCACACCTTGGTGGTGGAGCCGACCTGGAACACGCTGTCGGTGTCGGTCTCCACGCCGGTGTTGCGGTTGACGACGCCGGTGGCCGCCTCGTACAGCCTGCCGTCCGACCACACGGCGAGCGTGGCGCCGGGGATGTCGTGCGCCTTCGCCGCCTCGTCGAGGCGTTTCTGCAGGTCCATGGGGTCTCCTCAGGCGATCTTGGGGGTGGCGCGCACACCGAAGTGCACGTACGGCGAGCCGTCGGCGAGCTGGTAGAACACGGCCGAGTTCCAGTCGGGCTCACCCTCGCGGCGGCCGACGAAGGTGGTCTCGTCCACGGCGACCAGGGGGATCTCGAACGGCTCCTGGAGCGCGGCGAGCGCCCCGGTGGCCTCGATGAGCACGTGCAGCGCGCCGTCCTCGGCGCGGAAGGTCATGCGGGCGCCGACGCGCTCGTACACCCCGGTGTACCGCTCGACGTCGACCTCGACGGGCGTGGCGGGCGGGCCGAGCACGGGCGGCACGTCCAGGCCGTCGAGCTCGGCGAACAGCTCGGTGGCCACGGCGTGGGTGAAGGCGCCGCTGTGGCCGCCGTTGGCGCTCACTGCCACGACGGTGCCGGTGCCCGGGACCACCCAGAGCATGGCGTGCTGGCCGATGGTGTTGCCGCCGTGCGAGATGACCTTCTGGCCCGACCACTCGTCGAGGATCCAGCCGACGCCCCACTGCTTGCCCAGGGTGTGCGGGTTGGGGATGTCGACCTGCGGCTCCCACATGGCCTGCGGGTTCTCCAGCAGGCCGCCCTCGAGCTCCGCCAGGTGGGCGCGGCCGAACGCGACCACGTCGCGCGGGCGGGCGCAGATGAGCCCGGCGGGACCGACCGCGCGCATGAGCCCCCACACCGGGACGGTCTTGCCTTCCTCATGGCCCATGGCGGCGTTGAAGCGCAGCACGTCCTCGGGCAGCGTCCAGGTGTGGGTCAGGCCGAGCGGCTCGCAGATGTTCTCGCGCAGGACCGCGTCCCAGGTCTTGCCCTCCAGCACCTCCAGGATGCGGCCGGCGATGACGAACCCGGAGTTGCAGTAGGACTGCGTGACGCCCAGCGGGTGGTTCTGCGCCAGGTCGGCGCAGGCCTCGACGTACTTCTCGACGCAGTCGTCGCCGCGCCCGGTGTCGAGGAACAGGTCGCCGTCGATGCCGCTGGTGTGCGAGAGCAGGTGCCGCACGGTGACGGTCTTGGTGACCTCGGCGTCGGCCACCTTGAAGCCGGGCAGCAGGTCGGCGACCGGGGTGTCGAGGGTGAGCCTGCCGCGTTCCACCTGCTGCATGAGCAGCGTGGCCGTCCAGACCTTGGAGACCGACCCGATCTGGAAGAGGGAGTCGGTGGTCGCCTCGACGCCGGTGTCGGCGTTGAGGACGCCGGCCGCGAACTCGTGCAGTTCGCCCTGGTGGAAGTAGGCGAGCGCGGCGCCCGGGACCTCGTATTTGGCGATCAGTTCTGCGAGCCGCTGACCCATTGCTCCAGCCACGCGAGGATCCTTTCGTTGTAGTCGAACCGGTGTGAGGGACGTCCGTTGAGGATGAACAGGTGCGAGCCGCCGGGGTAGCGGACCAGGCGGACCGGCACCCTGCGCTCGCGCAGCGCCTCGAACCACTGCTCTGCCTGGCCGACCGGGCAGCGGTCGTCGCTGTCGCCGTGCAGGATCAGGGTCGGGGTGACGACGTTGCCGACGTTGGTGATCGGCGACTGCTCGACGTGCTCGCCCCTGATCTCGTGCTTGCTCAGGTAGAGCCCGAGGTCGGCGGTGCCGATCATGCTGCGCAGGTCGGTGACGACGCCGCCGGGGACGGCGGCGGCGAAGCGGTCGGTCCTGCCGGTGAGCCAGCAGGTCATGTAGCCGCCGTAGCTGTAGCCGGTGACGGCCAGGCGGTCCGGGTCGGCGACGCCCTCCTCGACGAGCACGTCGAGCGGGGTGAGGAAGTCGTCCTCGTCGGAGAGCCCCCAGGCGCCCGCGGTGGCGGTGTAGAAGGCCTCGCCGTACCCGTCGCTGGCGCGCGGGTTGAGCGTCAGCACGGTCCATCCCCGGGCGGCGAGGAGCTGGTGGTAGAGGTGGACGCCGTCGAAGACGGGGCTCCAGGCGTTGTGCGGGCCGCCGTGGATGTCGAGCAGCAGCGGGCCTGGCCCGGTCAGCGTCTCGTCGCGCAGGACGAACCCCTCGACCGGCGTCCCGTCAGGGGCGGTGAAGGTACGGCTGCGCGCCTCGAACAGCGCCACCCCGTCGAGGGCGTGCTCGGTGAGCGCGTCGCCGTCCAGGTAGACGTCGCCCGAGCTGCGCGGGGTGGCCGCCACGTAGGCGAGGCGGCCGTGGGCCAGGCTGGCGCCCGACACGTTCGCGTCGCCGCCGACGATCTTCTGGGCGACGCCGCCGGGCGCCAGCCGGTACAGGTGGGTGAAGCCGCGGTCGCGGGCGGCGAAGAGCAGGTCGTCGCCGTCCATGACCGGGTTGGCGCCGGGGTAGCCGGGGGCGCCGACCATCACGTTGCGGTCGAGGCCGGTCTCCACCTCGACGAAGTCGTCGTCCTGGACGACGAACAGGCGGGTGTGGCCCTCGGGCACGTCGCGGAAGGCCGACACGATCAGCTGCTCGCCGAGCCACCACGCCCCGGTGCAGATCACCTCGGAGCGGCCGACGCGTTCGAACGCGCCGTCCTCCTTGGCCTCGACCAGGTAGAGCCCGCCGCCGACGACCAGGTCGCGGTCGGCGTCCATGGCGGCGGTGAACGCCAGCAGATCGCCCTCGGGCGACCAGGTGGGCGCCCCGGCGTGGAAGTCGCCCTTCGTGACCTGCGCCGACGTGCCGTCCTCCGCGTCGACGACGAACAGGTGCGTGGTGAGGCCGCGCAGCAGCCCTGCCCCGTCCGCCTTGTACTCCAGGGTGTCGATGACGATCGGCGCGTCCGGGTTCAGCTCGCCGTACGGCCCGGCGTAGGCGATGCGCGTGCCGTCAGGCGACCACACGGGCGCTCCGGCGCCGAGCTTGGCCGAGGTGAGGACGCGGGACTCGCCGCCGTCCATGGGCAGCAGGTGGATCTGCGGCGGCCCGTCCGCGGCGCGCACGAAGGCCAGCGTGCGGCCGTCGGGCGACCAGCGCGGCGCCGATCCGGCCCCGAGCCTGCGCGGGGCGGCGCCCGGCGCGGCGAGCCAGATCTCGGTGACGTTGGCGTCCGACTCACGGTCGGCTCTGGTCAGGGTGTAGGCGACCGCTGACCCGTCGGGGCGCAGTTGGGGGTCACCGGGTACGGCCAGGCCGTACAGATCGTCCAGGGAGAGGCGGCGCATGGTCGAACGCTAAGCCAGCGAGCTGCGGTCCTCTTCATCCGGAAGGACGAAGAGCTTCTACGACCTTGTGCGAGCGGCCAAAGGGAATAATCCGTTGCCCCTCTGACGCTACATCAGTCACTATGACGCTCATGTTCCTGCACGCATCGCTGACGACGCCCGCCGCCGCGGGCGCTCGCGGGCGTGCCTTCTTCGGCGGCCTGGAGCGTTGACCTCTTCCCGTAAGTCCTGAAAGTGACCCGGCGGGGGGAGGTTGGAGACCCGCGACGGGTCACGCACACGAACAGGACTCGAAGGAAAAGGAACCATGGCCAAGCAGGCCTACGTGCGCAACAAGCCGCACCTCAACATCGGCACGATGGGACACGTCGACCACGGCAAGACCACGCTGACCGCCGCGATCACCAAGGTGCTCAGCGAGCGGGGCGGGGCGACGTACACGCCGTTCGAGCGGATCGACCGCACGCCAGAGGAGGCGCAGCGGGGCATCACGATCAACATCTCGCACGTCGAGTACGAGACGGCCACCCGCCACTACGCGCACGTCGACATGCCCGGTCACGCCGACTACGTGAAGAACATGATCACCGGGGCCGCCCAGCTGGACGGCGCCATCCTCGTCGTGTCCGCGCTCGACGGCATCATGCCGCAGACGCGCGAGCACGTGCTGCTCGCCAAGCGGGTGGGTGTCGAGCACCTGGTCGTCGCTGTCAACAAGGCCGACGGCGCCGACCCGGAGCTCGCCGACCTCGTCGAGCTGGAGCTGGCCGACCTCCTGGCCGAGCACGGCTTCACCGACGTCCCGATGGTCCGGGTCTCGGGCCTGAAGGCCCTGGAAGGCGACCCGGTCTGGACGGCGTCGGTCGAGGCGCTGCTCCAGGCGGTGGACGACCACATCCCCGTACCCGTGCGGTACGTGGACGCGCCGTTCCTCATGCCGGTGGAGAACGTGCTCACCGTCACCGGGCGGGGCACGGTCGTCACCGGGGCGATCGAGCGCGGCCAGGTGAAGGTCGGGGACACGGTCGAGGTCGTCGGGTTCGGCGACGGGTTCACCGCGGTCGTGACCGGGGTGGAGACGTTCGGCAAGACGATGGAGCGCGGCGAGGCCGGCGACAACGCCGCCGTCCTGCTGCGCGGGGTCCGCCGCGACCAGGTCAGGCGCGGCATGGTGCTGGCCGCCCCTGGCAGCCAGCGCGCCCTGCGGTCCTTCACCGCTCGCATCTACCTGCTCACGCCGGAAGAGGGCGGGCGGCGCAAGCCCGTCGGCGACGGGTACCGGCCGCAGTTCTACCTGCGGACGACCGACGTGCCCGGCCGGATCGACCTCGACGCCGCCGCCCTGCCGGGCGAGACCGTCGACGTGCGGGTCGAGCTGGGCAAGGCGGTCGCGCTGGAGGACGGGCTCGGCTTCGCGATCCGCGAGGGCGGGCTGACGGTCGGCGCGGGCACGGTCACGGCCGTGCACGCCTGACCACGAGCGCCGGGGCCCTGTTCCGTGAACAGGGCCCCGGCGTTCAGCGTGGGTCGCTCTTGCAGGGCGAGCCAGAGCAGACGTCGACCACGAGGCCGCTCTTGAGGAAGATCGACTTCTGGAGTTGCGCCGCCGGGGTCCTGCGCGGGTCCTCGTGCGGGTCCTCGCCCTGGGTGGGCGGGGTGTTGGTGGCGGGCGGGTCGGGGGTGCCGCTGTCCCACACGACCATGGCAGAGCCCGGCCACAGCGGGCCGCGGGCCGGTTTGATCCCCCAGTAGACGCCGCGCGCGGGCACCAGCAGCCTGGCGCCGATCGTGCGCGCCTCGACGTCGGCGCTGGCCGTGGTCACCTGGTGGTCACCGTACGCGACGTGCATGAGCACCTGGTGGCTGGGCGTTCCCGGGTACGGATCACCGGTCATGTGCGCGGCGTAGCCGTTGGCCTCGCCCCTGTCCCACAGGATCTGCATGAGCGCCAGCAGGATCTGCTGCTCCAGCTTGTCCGGGTAGGCGGCGTCGAGCACCTGCTGGAACGGCCCGGCGTCGGAGCTGCGGTTGAACAGCAGGCTGTAGTTCATGCCCGTCACGCCGAGCACGCCGCGCCTGATGTCCTTGGACAGGGCCAGGAGCGCGCCGCCCATGATGCCGCCCTGGCTGTTGCCGTCGTAGACGACGCCGTGCCGGGCGTCGATGAGCGGCCTGCCGGTCGCGGTCTGGAACGCCGGATTCCGGACGAACCCGGTGACCATCGCCCGGCCCAGGAACATGGTGTTGAGCAGCCCCTGCTGCCCCCGATCCGGGATGGTATGAAATTTCGACATCTCGGAGAAGACGTCCACCACGGTCGGGATGTCCTCGTCGGCCATCCCGATCCACTTGGTGGCGCAGAAGGCGAAGGCGTGTTCCTGCGCCATCGTCTTGACGTTGGACGCGCCCACCTCGGACTGCCTGCCGAGCAGCCCGTGCCCGTAGAGCGCGGCCCGCACGGGACGCTCGAAGGCCCGGCGCGGGATCTCGCAGCGGAACGGCGCCACCTGCTCGTTGCCCGGTAACTGCGCGGGCAGCCCGTCGGGACCGAGGTTGAGCCCCGACCCCGGAGGGCCGCCGCGCTGGTCGAGGTAGCTGGGCACGGTCAGCGTGCCCTCCACCCGCCGCGCGATCCTCGGGTCCTGCTCGGGGGTGAAGTCGGTGACCGCGGTGACGGTGAACGGCGGCGCGGCGCTCCCCAGCTTGCCCAGCGCGTCGTCGCGCATCTTCAGCGCCCGCCCGGCCAGGCCGCGCGCGCTGGCGACGGTGAACCGCCACGGCTCGGGCGGGGTGAGCTCCTCGCCCGCCGCGTTCTTGAGGTGGCGCAGGACGACGGCGTAGGTGTGGCCCTCAGTGAGGTTGCGCGCCGGGCGCACGATCAGCGCCTGACGGTCGGCCGGTGCGTTGGCGTCCAGTTCCGCCCAGTACGGCCAGCGCTCCCCCGTCCACGTGTCGGTCAGCGTGATGGGCGCGTCGCGCTCCAGCGACCTGCCGATGTCGGTGACCGGCGCGGCGCCGGTCCTGCCCAGGTCGAGGCCGGGCACCCTGGCCAGGATCATCGAGCCGGGCGAGAACCCGTCGGCGGTGTTCCACTGCGCCGGGTCCACGGGGACGCCGCGCGCGTTGACCGGCATCAGGTCAGGTGGGAGCGCCAGGCGGCGGCCGGTGGCCGTGGACGGGTCGGCGACGGTGAGGGTGTCGTTGGGGAAGGGCAGCAGGCCCTCGCCCCGCGTCGGCGTGGTGGTGGCGCCGGTCACGAAGGTGACGGCGAGCGCTACTGCGAGGAGGACACGCACGCCGTGATCCTCACGGCCCACCGGACCGCACGTCAACGCCTGGGGTGAGGTTTGTGACGGGTCACAGGTTTGACACGTCAGATTTACTCGGCTGTCCAATTCACAGATCGGACGCCGCGGCCCATGGTTTGGGCATGCAGCGCCGTACCTTCCTCACCTCCGTGTCCGCCGTCGCCCTGTCGGGCGCCCTGTGGCAGGACGCGGCCAATGCCTTGACAGCCGGAGAAAGCCCCTACGGTCCCTTGCTGGCGCCGGACGCCAACGGCGTCGCCCTTCCCGCCGGATTCCGCAGCCGCGTCGTGGCCAGGTCGGGGCGGAGCGTCGGCCGCGTCCTGTGGCACCCCGCCCCGGACGGCGGCGCGTGCTTCGCCGACGGCACCGGCTGGATCTACGTCTCCAACTCCGAGGTCCCGCTGGTCGGCGGCGCCTCGGCGCTCCGCTTCTCGGCCGACGGGAGCGTCACCGACGCCTACCGGATCCTGTCCGGCACCAACCTCAACTGCGCGGGCGGCCGCACGCCGTGGAACACGTGGCTGTCGTGCGAGGAGATCTTCCGCGGCAAGGTCTACGAGACCGACCCGTACGGCACGCGCGGCGCGCAGCAGCGCCCGGCGATGGGCAAGTTCAAGCACGAGGCCGCCGCCTGCGACCCCGACAACCGGGTCGTCTACCTCACCGAGGACGAGTCGGACGGCTGCTTCTACCGCTTCGTCCCCGCCGTCTGGGGCGACCTGTCCAGCGGGCGACTCGACGTGTTCTGCACCGACAACGTCTGGCGGGCCGTACCCGACCCGACGCCCGGGGTCTTCGCGAAGCAGACCAGGCAGCAGGTGAGCTCGGCCAGGCACTTCAACGGCGGCGAGGGCTGCCACTACTCCGCCGGGGTCTGCTACTTCACCGCCAAGGGCGACCGCAAGGTGTGGGCGTACTCCGTCGCCGCGCAGACGATCACCTCGATCTACGACGGCGGCGGCTCGCTGGACGGCGTCGACAACATCACCGGCGTCCCCGGCGGCGACCTGTACGTCGCCGAGGACGGCGGCAACATGGAGATCAACATCATCACCCCGGACCGCGTCGTCGCGCCCGTCATGCGCCTCGACGGCCAGTCGTCCTCCGAGATCACCGGGCCCGCCTTCACCCCGGACGGCTCGCGGCTGTACTTCTCCTCGCAGCGGGGAACCAGCGGCGAGAAGGCGGGCACCGGCGGCATCACCTACGAAGTCACCGGACCCTTCCGTCACTAACACCGGAGCACCCCCCACATGGCTCTTGCCGCTACCCTCCTGCCCGCCGCGCTCGCGATCATCATGTTCGGCCTCGGGCTGTCGCTCACCGTGGCCGACTTCCGGCGGGTCGTCGCCTACCCCAAGGCCACGCTCATCGCGCTGGCCTGCCAGATCGTCGTCCTTCCCGCCGTCTGCCTCGGCCTGGTGCTGCTGTTCGGGCTGCCGCCCGCGCTGGCCGTCGGCATGATGTTGCTGGCCGCCTCGCCCGGCGGCACCACGGCCAACCTGTACAGCCACCTGTTCGGCGGCGACGTCGCGCTGAACGTCACGCTCACCGCGATCAACTCGGTGCTCGCCGTCGCCACGCTGCCCCTGCTGACCAACCTGGCCATCGGCTGGTTCGGCGGCAGCGGCACGCTCGGCCTGCAGTTCGGCGAGAGCGCCAAGGTCGTCGCGATCGTGCTGGTGCCGGTCGCGATCGGCATGGCCGTACGGAGGTTCGCCACGGCGTTCGCGCTGCGCGCGGAGAAGCCCGTCAAGATCATCTCTGGGGTCATCCTGTTCCTGGTGATCGTGGCGACGCTGGTCAAGGAGAAGGACAACCTCGGCGACTACATCGCCAGCGTCGGGCTGATCTGCCTGGTCTTCAGCGTGATCAGCCTGTCGGTCGGCTACTTCGTGCCGCTGCTGGCCAAGGTAGGGCGCGGCCAGGCGGTCGCCTCCTGCTTCGAGATCGGGATCCACAACGCCACCCTGTCCATCACGGTGGCGACGCTGCTGCTGAACAACACCCAGATGGCCGTCCCGTCGGCCACCTACGGCGTGCTGATGTTCTTCACGGCCGCGGGGGCCGGCTTCCTGCTCAGATCCCGTACGGCGGTAGCCGAGAGGAGCACCGTATGATCCGTCCCCTGCTGGCCGCGGTCGCGCTGCTGATCGCGTTCGCCACGCCCGTCCACGCCTCGGCCGGGCCCGTCTACGTCGCGCTCGGCGACTCGGCGGCCTCCGGGCCGCTGATCCCGAACCAGGTGGTGCCCGACCTGGGGTGCTGGCGTTCCGACCACAACTACGCCCATCTCACGGCCTCCGCCATCGGCGCGGCCACGTTCCGCGACGTGACCTGCTCCGGGGCGGACACCAAGGACATGTACTCCCCGCAGAACACCGACCTGGGCTCGGTGGCGCCGCAGCTGGACGCGCTCAGCGCGGACACGACGCTGGTCACCGTACAGATCGGGGCCAACGACGTGGGGCTGACCGGGTTCATCGAGGACTGCCTCAACCTGCTGCCGCCGCCGGTCGGCGACGCGTGCAACGACGACTACATGGAGAACGGGCAGGACACCTGGCGGCTGAAGACGGACGCGTTGCGTCCGAAGCTGACGCAGCTGGTGGCCGACATCCGGGCGCGCTCCCCGCAGGCGAGGATCTTTGTTGTTGGCTACGGCACCTACGCCCCGCCGAACGGCTGCTACCCGCGGGTTCCGATCATCAAGGCGGACGCCAACTACATCAGGGCGACGTTGCAGTACTTCAACCAGATGCTGGCCGAGCAGGCGTCGGCGGCCGGGGTCGGCTTCATCGACCTGCAGACACCGAGCGTGGGCCACGACCCGTGCACCTCGTCGGGCACGCGGTGGATCGAGCCGTACGTCCCGGCCAACCCCGCCGCCCCCTTCCACCCGAACGCCAGGGGCATGCGCGGCTTCTCCGTAGCCGTCATCGCGGCCGTCTCCGGCGGCTAGAACAGCGTCGGCTGATCGTCGGGCTCGGGCTCCGGGAGGGGCTCGAGCCCCGGCAGCTCGGCGCGCACGTCGTCGTGGAAGCGGCGGGCCAGGCCGAGGGCCTCGGCGTTGTCCGGGGTGTGGATGAAGACCGTCGGGGTGCGGCCCTCGCGCAGCCACTCGACGGTCTGCGCCACCCAGGGGCGCCAGCCCTCGACGGTCGCCTCGACCGAGTCCCTGCCCAGGTAGCGGACGATGGGGCGGTCGGTCATGGCCGTCGTCCTGCGCGGCACCCTGGGCTTCTTCGTCCAGGCGTCGCGCTCGGCGTCGCTGGTCGGGCGGCTCGCGAAGAGCGTCACGGTGTCGAACGGCACCCACTCGGCGCCCACTGCCGCGAGCGCGGCCTCCAGCGCCTGCGGCCGCTCGAAGAACGCCCGGTCCCGCACCTCGACGGCGCGCCGGTATCCGGCGGGCAGCCGCCGCAGGAACGACGTCAGCGCCCCCACGTCACCCGGCCCGAAGGACCCGGGAAGCTGCACCCACAACGTCTGCTGCCCGAGGGGTTCTATCGCGTCGAGGAAGGCGCGCATCTCCGCCTCCACCCCGGCCAGCCGCTTGTCGTGGGTGACCGCCTTCGGCACCTTGAGCACGAAGTGGAAGCCGGGCCCGACCTGGCGCGCCCACATCTCCGCCGTGCCCCTGGCCGGGATGGCGTAGAAGGTCGTGTTGCCCTCCACCGCCGTGCACCACGACGCGTAGGAACGCAGCCGCTCGTCCGGCGGCAGCGCGTGGCCCGGCCACGCCTTGTGCGTCCACATCGCACATCCGACATCCAACTTCATGATCGTAGAACCCTACCGAAGGTGGGCCTGGTGCCGCCGCGCGGCCAGGGCGGCGCCGATGCGCTGCAGCTGCGCCGGGTCGGCTGGGTCGAGCCCGGTCAGGGTGACGGCGCGCCGCAGCCGGTAGTCGACCGTGTTGGGGTGCACGTGGAGCAGCTCAGCCGTACGGCGGCGGTCGAGGCCTGAGTCGAGGTAGACCTTCAGCGTCCGCAGCAGGTCGGGGTTGTCGAGCAGCGGGTCGAGCAGCCCGGCCAGCCGCGCGGTCGCCTCGCTCGGCCGGGTGAGCTGGTACTCCAGCAGCACGTCGGCCAGCCGGTAGCCGCCCGGCGGTCGGCCGAAGACGCGCGCCACCTCCAGCACCTCCTCGGCGACCTTCGCTGCGGCGGGAACCCGGTCGGCCGGTCCCGCCTCGGCCGCCACCCAGATCGGCGCGCCCGCCGCGCGCGCCATGGCCGACGTCACCTCGGCCAGCGACGGCTCGCCCGCGTTGAGCGGGATGAGGACGAGGCCGCCGGTGGCGTCCAGGACCGACAGGACCTGCTCGGTGGCGTGCCGCTGCACGGCCGCCCTGATGCGGTGGAGCTTGCGGCGGGCCGCGATGGATCCGCCTGGCTCGTCCTGCTTCTCGTCGGGGTGCGCGCCGACCGCGATGGCCAGCACCAGGTAGCGCGGCGCCAGCCGTACCGCTGCCAGGGCCGTGTGGTCGCCGCCGAGCAGGGCGGACACCGTGGCGTGCATGGCGTGCTGCTCCTGGGAGAGCATGCCCTCGCGCTCCTCCAGGTAGGCGGTGCAGACCGCCGAGGTGACCGCCTCGGTGTAGAGGAGGACGAGGCGGTTCATGTCGAGCATCGCCTCGAAGTCGGCCGGCGAGGCGCGGGCGACGAGCCGGTCCCAGACCCAGCGGGCGCCCAGGTGGTAGGCGGCGAGTAACGCCTCCAGCGGCACGCGCTCCTGGGCGCGGCGGGCGGCCGAGGCGCGCAGCGGGGCCAGCTCGGCGGCCGTGGGCGGGCGGCGGTCGCGGAACATGCCGCTGATCATCCGCAGGTTGTGCTCGGTGATGCGGGTGATGTCGCCGTCGAGCTCCTCGTCCGGCAGCCGCCGGTAGATGGGGATCTCCTCGACGAACATGCGGACGAGCTGCCTGGCCAGGCTGGTCGCCTGGCGGTCGAGCAGCTCGTGCACGGGACATCCGGCCAGGATGAGCACACTTGCCACTTTCTCACATCAAAGCGGGCGGCCCATGAACACCGCGCCCCCGCCCTCGATCAGGTCCTCGAAGCCCAGCTTGCGGTAGAACGCGACGGCCTTGGTGTTGGCCAGCGACACCCCCAGGTGCACGCCGCGCGACCCGCGGGCGGCCAGCGCGTCGAACAGGGTGGCGAGCATGCGGCTCCCCCACCCCTTGCCCTGCCAGCGCGGGGCCAGGTCGATGTGCAGGTGCGAGGGGAACGCCTCCAGCACCTCCTCGGGCGCGGGGCGCGGCCGGTGGATCCACTCGGCCAGCCACCGCTCCGGCGCGCCCTCGGGCACGGACTCCAGCGGGCGCGCCTCGCGCAGGCCAGGCCACCACAGGCGTTCGCAGGCCAGCTCGAAGGCGCGCGTGTCGAGCGCGCCGAGCACGTAGCCCTCGGCGCCGCTCCCGTCGTCGAGCACGAACGCCAGGTCGGGCTGCAGCGCCAGGTAGGGGCCGACGAAGACCTCGCCGAGCAGGCGCCGGTCGCTGTAGAGGCCCGACGCGTCGCCGCCGTCCGCGCCGGTGCGCAGGCACACCTCGTAGAGCGCCGGCTCGTCGCCCGGCACATACGGCCTGATCGCCACTGCTGCCCTCCTGATCGACATGCCGCCGCTCAGGGGCTCAGGACCGCTGCCGTACGGCGGGCCGCCGGCTCCCGCGCGTGCGGGGGCGGGCGGCCACATCCGATCATCCTCGCCCGCGACCGGCAGCACCTCCCCGCGTGGCACGATCGCCGCCGACTCGTGACGTAACGGCTGTCAAGCGGCTCCTATGCGCGGCGGAAGGTGAGGCGGAGGGTGGTCTCCTTCGCGTGCAGCTCGTACTGCGGGAGGGCGGCCGGGCCGCAGGACGCGGTGCCGATGCCGTGCTGGGCGGCGTCCAGCGTCAGGTGCACGTTGCCGTCCGGCCGCAGGTCCGGGAGGTGCCTGGCCCGGTCCAGGGCGGCGCTCGTCCAGCGCCTGACGGTCAGCCCGAAGGTCGGCGCGCCCTCCACCCGCAGCCCGGCGAGCTCCGCCCACCGCACGTCGGCGCGGTGACCGTTCTCCTGGGGGAAGATGTACGGCGTCTGCATGTCGTCCACCTCCATGGACCACCGGCCGACCCTGGCCGCCGCGCCCGTGTCGAGGTACGCCTCGCCGGGGCCGCGGCCGAACCAGGTCACCTCGCCGGGCGTGTCCGGCAGGGTGAAGGCCAGGCCGAGGCGCGGGATCGGGTGCTTCCACTCCCCCTCGGGCACGACGTGCAGGGTCAGGGCGAGGCCGCCGCCCTCGACCTCCTCCCAGGCGAACGTGGTGCGCAGGCCGAGGTCGGAGGCGGCGGGCGCCACCCGGCCGTGCACCGTGACCCGGCCGCCGGCGCGGTCGACGGCGTCGGTGCGGTGGGTGAGGCGCTGCAGGCCCATCATGCGCCAGTGCCAGTCGAGCCCGGCGCCCTTGTCGTTGTCGGTGGGCGCGCGCCACACGTCCAGCCTGGGGCCGTCGACATCCAGGCCGAACAGGCGGGTGAGCCGCCCGGTGAGCCCGTCGAAGACCGCCTCGCCCAGCGAGAACTCGCCCTTCGTGCCGCCACGCCGTACAACGGTGGTTGCTTTCGCGTGGGGTTGTCCGGCCTCGGGGGTGAGCCGTGCCTGGCCCCAGGCCACCTCGTGGCCCTCAGGGGCCCAGGGCTGGTCGGCGGCCAGGACGGCGCGGACCGTCAGCCACGTCTCGCCGTCGCCCGCCGCCGTCGGCGGCAGCTTCACCTCGCCGCCCCCAGCCGGTACGTCCAGCTCGACCGCCTCGCCGGCCACGCCCTCCACCTCCCTGGTCACCAGGAAGCGCAGGTGCGACAGGTCGCGGTGGTCGTAGCCGTTGCGCACGGTCAGGACGCCGTCGGCGGCCGCGAATCCGACCGGCTGGTAGACCGCCTTCAGGTCCAGCAGGCCGGGCGAGGGGGTGCGGTCGGGGAAGACGAGCCCGTCGACGACGAAGTTGCCGTCGTGCACCGGCTCGCCGAAGTCGCCGCCGTAGGCGTAGCCGAACTCCGGGTGGGTGATGCCGTGGTCGATCCACTCCCAGATGAACCCGCCCGCCAGGCGCGGGTGCCGCTCGAACAGCGCCTGGTAGTCGGACAGCCCGCCGGGCCCGTTGCCCATCGCGTGCGCGTACTCGCACAGCAGGAACGGCAGGCCCCTGCGCCGGGCGTCGAGCTCCGGGTCGTCCAGCGGCTCCTCCTCGCGGCGCCCGATCAGCTCCACCTCGTCGGGGTGGGCATACATGCGGCTGTACACGTCGGTGTAGGCGCAGGTCAGGTCGCCCTCGTAGTGGATCGGGCGGGAGGCGTCCCGCTCGCGCGCCCATGTCGCCATGGCCGCCAGGTTGCGGCCGACGCCCGCCTCGTTGCCGAGTGACCACATGATGATGCTCGGGTGGTTCTTGTCGCGTTCGACCATGCGTTCCATGCGGTCGAGCAGCGCCGCCTCCCAGCGCGGGTCGTCGGAGGGGTTGCCGCGCCAGTCGATCTGCCCGAAACCATGGGTTTCCAGGTCACACTCGTCGATCACCCACAGGCCGTACTCGTCGCACAGGTCGAGGAAGGCGGGGTGCGGCGGGTAGTGGCTGGTGCGGACGGCGTTGACGTTGTGCCGCTTCATGAGCAGCACGTCCTCGACCATCGTCTCGTACGGCACGGCCCTGCCGTGGTCCGGGTGGAACTCGTGCCTGTTGACGCCCTTGAGCAGCAGGGGCTTGCCGTTGGCTGTGAGCACGCCGTCCTGCCAGCCGACGGTGCGGAAGCCTACGCGCAGCCGTACGGACTCGGTGGCGGTCGTGAACACCGCGTCGTACAGCCTGGGCTCCTCGGCCGACCACGGTTCGACCCGGACCTCGGCCGTCTCGCCCTCGTTCAGGTCGAGGCCCAGCTCCTCGACGGTCAGCCTGCCCGCGCCCTCGAAGCTCAGCGTGCCCATGCCGTTCTCGTAGGACGCGTGGACGAAGACGTCGGCGCTGGACCGGGTGAGGGTGACGTCGCGGAAGATGCCGGGGAGCCACCACATGTCCTGATCTTCGAGGTAGCTGGCGGCCGACCACTGGTGCACGCGGACGGCCAGCACGTTCCTGCCCGGCCGGAGGTACGGCGTGGCGTCGAACTCGGCGGGGAGGCGGCTGCCGGTCCACCAGCCGAGCTCGTGGCCGTTGAGCCAGGCCTGGGCGAAGGAGTCGACACCCTCGAAGCGCAACCGCCCGCCCTGCCAGCCCTCGGGGAGGTCGAAGGTGCGGCGGTACTCACCCACGGGGTTGTCGTCGGGGACGTGCGGGGGGTCGATGGGGAACGGGAAGGACACGTTGGTGTAGATGGGCTCGCCGTACCCCTGGAGCGGCCAGTGGGAGGGCACCGGGATGTCGTCCCAGGCCGCGTCGTCATAGAGGGGGTCTTCGACGGCCTCGGTCGTTCCTGGAGGGGCGAGCCGGAAGCGCCAGGTGCCGTTGAGATCGACGGACGGCGCATCGGAGGCGAGCGCGGCCCGCGGGGCCAGGCGACCAGAGCCGGGAGAGAAACCCTCAAAAAGCATCAAAAATCATCCTTTGTCATCACGGCATCACCTCAGGAGGATGCCACGCAGACCCCCACTCCTGAAAGCACGATCTCAACCACCGAAACACCCCCTCACACACAGAGGGCCCCCATGGAGGGCAATCCTCCTGCGCCCACGGTCCCCCCGTGCGAGGATCCGCGCCCGCGCGGCCGTGGACGACAACCAACACACCTCAACACCTTGGCCCCCTTGCCCGGCGGGGTCAGGGGGTGCGGTGGGCCCAGTAGAAGGTCAGGTGGTCGCCTACGCCGGTCGGGACGTCGGCGAGGACGCGCACCACGTTGCCCTCGAAGTCGACGACGACGAACTGCTTGCTGTCCTCGCCCCAGCACAGCAGGTGCTTCTCGTCGTACCACCCCTCCTGGTAGTCGCACGACGAGGCGAACCTGGCCTGCTCGCCCCCGGACGTGGCGTCGAAGACGCAGTGGTCGCTGCTCGACATCCCCGGGCAGTCCGTCGCGAACAACCGGCCAGACGGCGAGAACAGGTCCTTGGCGTACCCGCCCCCCACGTTCGCGAGCGTCCGCCTCTGCCTGCCGTCCAGGTCGTAGAAGCGCATCGTCTGGCGCGACGCCGAGCTGCTCAGCGCGACGATCCCGGTCCCGGCCGGGTCGAAGCCGAAGTCCGTGTCGCGCGGCAGTCCCTTCAACGTGACCAGCCTGGCGTCCTTCCGGCCGACGGTGATCACGGCGTAGCCGCTGGTGTGCCACTTGCCGCTGATGTTGCGCCCGACGTTGAGCAGCAGCTTGGTGCTGTCGCGCGACCACACCTCCACCACCGACTGCAGCGGCTCCTTGGCGGTCTCCACCACGGTCACGTCGCCGGTCTCGTGGTCGGTGAGCTGGATGCTGTCCCGTTGGGCCGCGGTGTAGGTCTTGGTCCTGGTGGCCAGGTAGCGGCCGTCCGGGGAGAGCCTGGCGTCCATGTGGTTGGGGTACGCCTTGAACGACCCGGTCAGCGAGGCTCGGGCGTGGTCGACCCACTTGTCCTTCTCGAAGGAGTAGGCGGTGAGCACGACCGGGTCGGACGGCCGTTCGTAGAGGGTGGCCCTGGCGTCCGGCAGCACGGTCTTGACGGGCTTCTCCGTCCTGGACGGCGAAGCGGACGGCGTGCGCGCGGTGGGGGCGGTGTGGCTGGGCGAGGCGGTGGTGGCCGTGTCGGTGCCGCCGCGCAGGGTGAGCACCACGGCGAGCGCGGTCAGGCTGACGGCCACCAGCGCCGCCACCGCCGCGATCACCCACCCCCGCCGCGCCCCACCAGAGGAACCCCCGGCCGGCGACTGCCCCAAGGACGCGCCCTGCGCCTGCCCGGTGTGGTGCTGGGGGTGGGTCGGCGGCGTGGACGGGCCTGCCGGGCTCGGCCACGAGGTCTGGGGCTGCGATAGGGGCCGCTGGAAAGGCTGCGAGGAGGGCTGGACCGGGGTGCGGAGGAGGCGCATGAGGACCTGCTCCGCCGTGGGCCGTACCCCCGGGTTCTTCGACAGGCAGGCCGCCACGAGCTCCCGCAGGTCCCCGTCCAGCACCGACAGGTCCGCCTCCGTGTTCAGCACCCGGTTGATCACCGCAGGCACAGAAGGCGCCACGAACGGCGCGTTCCCGCTGGCCGCGAACACGATCGTGCTGGCCCACGCGAACATGTCCGTCGCGGGCCCCACCCCGGCCCCCATGATCTGCTCGGGCGCCATGTAAGCGGGCGTCCCCATGGGCGTGGACGTGATCGTGGACGTCCCCTCCAGCGCCCGCGCGATCCCGAAATCGATCACCCGCGGCCCGTCCGAGGCCAGCAGCACGTTCGACGGGCTGAAGTCCCGGTGCACCACCCCCGCCTGGTGGATCGCCGCCAGCGCGGTCGCCGTCCCGATGGCCAGCCGGTGCAGCGACGCCCCGGTGCGCGGCCCCTGCTCCCTGACCACGTGGTGCAGCGAGGGCCCGTCCACGTACTCGCTGACCAGGTACGGTCGCCCGCTCTGGACACCGGTCGCGATCAGCTTGGCCGTACAGAAGGGAGCGACGCGCAGGGCGACGGCGGCCTCGCGGGCGAAGCGCTCGGCGGCGACCGTGTCGTCGGTCAGATGGGGGTGCAGCCACTTGATCGCGACGAGCTCCCCGCCAGGCCCGGCGCCGAGGTAGACGGCGCCCTGACCACCCTGCCCGAGGCGCCCGCGCAGGACGTACTCGCCGATGTTCGCGGGGTCCTCGGCGCGCAGTGACATGGGAAGATTATTTACGACTCCTTTGCTTTTCCGCACATTCCCGCCGCCCGAAGGCGGCGGGAATCGCACGGCTCAGCGGGTCAGCTCGACGGCCGCCTCCTTCTTCACGCCGCTGACGGTGACCGCGACGGTGATCTGCCCCTTGCGGAGCGCGGTCAGCGTGCCGGTGGCCGGGTCGAGCACGGCGACGTCCCACGGCTTGGCGCCGGAGCGGGAACCGACGTGCACGTTGGACGAACCGGACCACTGCGCCGAGACCGGGTAGGCGGCCGGGACGACCCGCGTGCCCTGCTTGAGCTCGGCCGCGACCTTGGCCGACGAACCCACCGCGACGGACGCCGGAGCGGTCAGGGTCAGCTCGTCGACGTGCGGCCTGATCTGCGTCCCGATCCAGGTCGGCGCGTCGACGAACCAGTTGCGCCGCACGTGCTCGGCCTCGCGCGCCGACACCGGGTCGACGCCCCACAGCGACCAGCCGGTGAACCCGCCGTCGTCGGCGGCCGTGGCCGGGTTCTTGCCCGAGTTGCCGTTGATGACGTACGGCACGGCGTCCACCCGGGAGGCGTGGAAGGTGCCGACGTGCGCCCCGATGTAGGCGGCGCCCTTGCCCGTCTCGCGCTGGAAGTCGGCCAGCCACCCCTCGACCAGCGCCGCCTCCTTGCGGTCGCCGAGCTGGCTGCCCTTGCCGGGCGTGGGGTCGCGCGGCGGCACGTGGAACAGCACCGCGACGGATCCGACGGCGGCGTCCTTGGCCGCGGCGTCGAGCTGGTCCTTGAGCAGCGCGACCTGTTCGAAGCCGCCGCCGCGCAGGTTCAGCCTGGAGGTGTCGAGGGTGACGAACCTGGTGCCCTTGTGGTCGAAGGTGCCGTAGGTGTCGCCGAACACCGCGCGGAAGTTGTCGATCTTCCCGCCCATCACCTCGTGGTTGCCGGGGATGTAGTGGTAGGGCAGCTCGCCCTTGAGCTCCTCGTCGAGGATCCGCTTGGCCAGCGCGAAGTCCTCCGGCGACGCCTCGTCCACGAGGTCGCCGTTGATGAGCAGGAAGTCGGGCTTGGCCGCCTTGATCTCCTGGAGCGTACGGCGGGCGTTCTTCACGATGTCGCTGCCGGGGTCGCGGGCGACGAACTGCGCGTCCGACATGACGGCGAAGCGCCACTGCTGGCCGTCGACGCTCGCCCGCACGACCGGGTCGGCCACCTTCTGCGCGGGCGGCGTCTCGATGGACGGCGGCACCTTGGCGACGAGCCCGTCGATGAGGATCTCGTTGGTGTACTTCGTGTCCGCCCTGGTCTCGGCCACGTAGAAGCGCCGCAGCTTGAGCGGGTAGCTGACGCCGGGCGGCACGGTGAACTCGACGAACTTCCAGCCCGTCCAGGTCATGTACGGCCCGCGCAGGATCTGCGACTGCCCCTGGGCGTCGTAGAACTCCAGGCTCGGCCACTCCCCCTTGCCGGTGGAGTTGATCCACAGTCCGAACGCCTGCGGCTGGCCGGGCACCACGAGCTGTTGCGGCGGCGAGGCGTAGGCGGCGCGGGTGGCGGTCGACTGGGTGAAGTCGTAGGCCAGCTTCAGCCCGCCGCCGCTCTGGCCGGGCGCGGCCGACAGCGAGCCGGTGGCGCGGGCGGCGGCGAACGTCCAGGACGCGGCGTTCTCGAAGTCGGCGACGGGCGTCTCGACGAACCCGATGACGACGGGTACGGCGACGCTGGCCCCTCCCACCTTCGCGGTGATCAGGCCGGAGCCGGAAGCCTGCTTGGCCTTCACGGTGAAGAAGCCCTGCTCGGTCGGGGTGACCTCGAACAACGCCCCGTCGTAGCTCAGCTTCACGTCCGCCGGCTCGATGGGCGCGGAGTTGCCGTTGCGGTCGTAGCCGACGACGCCGAACGTGCCGGTGCCGTCCTGGCCGGACAGGCTGACCTTGTCGGCCGTCGCGCCGAGGCGGGTCAGCGGCTGGAGTACGGTGAGCCCGATCGTGCCCTTGGCCGCGCCGCGGGCCGCGGTGACGGTGGTCTGGCCGGGGACGAGGGCGTGGAAGACGGACTTGCCGTCCACGACGCCGTGCACCGCCGGGCTGGAGCGCCAGATCGGGGCGCCGGAGGCCGGGCCGTACGTCTCGTCGTATCCGGCGGCGGTCAGCCTGCGGGACAGGCCGGGGAAGACGCGCTCGGGACGCCCGCCGGAGACGGGGCCGACGCCGGGCGCCTTGGCCGGGTCGGTGGCGGTCTCGAGCCAGAAGCCCTTGAGCTTGCCGCTGCCCTCGGGGGCGTAGAGAGCCAGGCCGTTGGGGACCGGGCGCTCGCCGCCGTCGGACGGGGCGTTCTCCACCTGCACGTCGGCCGAGCCCGGCTCGCGGGCGAGCATCGTGGAGGAGCCGCCGCCGTCGAGGTTCAGCGCGTTGGCGGCGCCGAGCTCGACCATCATCGCGGCCAGCTCGTTGAGCGTGACGCCGCGGCTGTCGACCTGGCGGCCGTCGACGGTCAGCAGGAACATCTTCCTGCCGTCGGCGGAGAAGCCGACGGCGGTGCGCGGGTGCGCGGCCGGGTCGGCGGAGTTCTGCACGGCGCCGTCCTTGACCAGGACGTAGCTGCCGCTGACCGCGGTGTCGACGGCCTTGCCGTCCGACGCCTTGGGCTGGTATTTCACGTCGAGGACGTCGCCGGGCTTGAGCGCGGCCAGGGCGTCCGCGCCGGTGTCGCGGCCGAGCAGGATCGTGGTGCCCGCGGGAATCGGGCCGGTGCCGGCTGTGGTCCGTACCTCGGTCACCTTGGCGTCGACGGCGACGACCTCGGTCACCCTGGCGGCACCCTCTACGGCGCGTGCCCGGTTGTAGGAACCCCAGAGCGGGGTGAACAGGGCGATGCCGTTCTGCTGGACGATCTGGTTGAACTGGGTGAGCGCGAGCGGCGGCCCGCCGTTGGCGGTGACGCTGCCGTCGAAGGCCATGCTCACCACGCGGCCGACGCCTTCGGGGGTGATGGCGACCGCCTTGTCCCATCCGGCGGTCGCGGACTGCATGAGCGTGCCGTCCTTGACGCCCGTGCCGAGGGGGGCGCCGGAGCGGTTGATGTCGAAGAAGTCGCCGTTGACCGCCGCCACCGCGTGGGCCCGCTTGGCTGGGCCGGAGAGGGGTTCGTCCTTGGAGACCTCGCCTGAGGAGAGGTATCCGGCCTTGACGCCGCTCAGGTCGGCGGACAGCGCGTCGGCGCGCAGCCAGCCCGCCGCGTCGTAGCGGTCGAAGGAGGTGAGGGTGACGCCCGGCGCCACCGGCCTGGTCTTCTTGGCCGTCTCCAGCTGCTTGGCACCGGGGGCAACAAGCAGCGTGGAAGCGGCGGGGTAGGACGACGCGTCCGGCGCGTCCTCAACGGGGGCAGGTGGGGTTAACGCGAGCACGCCCGCTAGAGCGATGTGGAGGGTCTGCACGACCGAACTCAATCGCCCTCTGGTTACAACTTTCAAGACCTAACGATGGACTAAAAGAAAATTTCATGGATCCAATGTCCCCAACACCCCAACAAGATGTTGGGGTGTTGGGGCTTAGGTGTGGAGATGTTTGGGGGTGGGGGGTGGTCAGGCGGGGACGGTGGCGGGTTCGAGGGGTGGTTCTGCGGGGTTCTCCGTCTCGGTGTGCTCTGCCAGGCCGCGGACTCCGGCGTACAGCACCAAGGGGGCGGCCAGGGATACAGCCATTGAGAGGACGGCCGTGCCCGAGTCGTTGACCAGCATGCCCACCACGCCGCTGACCAGCGCGCCGATCAGCCCGGCCTTCAGCATCGGCGCCTTCGCGAACGCCTCCGGCAGCGCCCCCACGCTCGCCTTCCCCGGCCGCAGGACCGCGTAGACCAGGAACACGATCCCGGCGATCACGATCGGCATGAGGTTCGGCGACAACATCGTGCTCAGCATCGCGCCGAGCTTGCGCCCGATCATCGGCATGAACGTCCCGTCCAGCACCTGACCCACGAAGCGGCCCAGGTGCGTCTGGGAGGTCACAGGCCGCAGGTGGTCGAGGACCGCGATGACGCTGACCGTGACCCCGCCCGCGACGCAGAACAGCAGCAGCTTGACCACGGACACCCGCTTGCCCGCCACCAGCAGCGCCGTCACCGCGATCCCCGGCACGAACGCGATCACCCCGCCGAAGTCGCTCCCGATCCCAGGGAACCCCGCCAGCAGCATCGCCACCAGCCCGAGCCCCGCGACCAGCCACACCGCAGCCGTCCGCCGCCCGACCCGCACGAGGTGGTCGGCGACGATCGCCGTCACCATGAGCACCGCCGTGGCGAGCAACGCGAACGGGATGTTGGCCAGGCCGTAATAACGCCCGCCGACCACGGCCGTGTAACCCATGAGGCTGTTGAACTGCAGCGTCGTCCCGGTCAGCAGGTCGGCGAGCAGCGTCGCCCCGGTGATCCCCGCCACGACGGCAGGCGGACCGAGGGGATGGCGCCGCCACGGCCCGAGCGTCGCGAGCGCCAGGATGGCCGCCGCGATCACCAGCACCCCGCCCACGAGCGCTACCGTCGGCGACCCGAACCGCACCCACGGCAGCAGGTTCACCAGGTACGTGGAGACCGGGATCGACGCCACGGCCAGCGCCGCGACCCCGATGCCGCCCAGCCTCCTGCGCCGCGACAGCAGGAAGAAGGTGATGCCGTAGAAGGCGACCTGGCAGATGGCGAAGCCGGTGAAGAAGTAGCCGGTCGTGCTCCGTACGGTCGTGCCGGTCAGGTCCGAGCGGCGCAGGTGCGCGGCGGCCGCGTCGACCCCGTCGTGTTCGCCCTGCCGGAACTGCACGCCGACCACGGTGTCCGGCGGCCGCACGCCGACCGCGTTGAGGATCATGGGGGTGAGGTCGGGCAGGATGACGATGTCGGCCCGCCGGGTGGAGGTGGAGCCGAGGTAGGTGCCCTGGGCGCCGGCCGACTTCCACATGAGCGTACGCAGGTGCGGCATGGACCCGTGGTCGCCGAGCCCGGCCAGCAGCACCTGGGTGCCACCGGGCAGGTGGCCGAGGACCTCGCCCACCTGCGCGTCCACCTGCTTGACCAATGCCGCCCGCTGGGCGGCGGAGATCTGCTCCGGCACCTGCGCCACCTTGCCCCGGGCGTCGAGGTACGGCTTGACCAGCGTGTCGATGTCGGCGGCCAGCACCTGGCAGCGCGACCAGTCGCCGAGCTGCTCGATGGTGTCCGCGTACAGGTCGACCTTGCCGTACGTGTCGGCCAGGGCCATCGCCGCACCGGCCCCGACCGCCGCCGTGCACTTGCCCGCCCCGTGCAGGGCCGTGCCGAGCGTGCCCGCGTACTTCCCGTCACGCTGGCCGTGCAGGGTCGCGAACTCCGCCACGGTGGCGCCCTCGCCGCTCTTGACCGGCGGCGGCGCGAGGCCGCACCGCTGGCCCATCGCCGAGCGCACGCCCGAGGAGACGGTCAGCCAGGCGTCGTAGGGGCAGGCGGTGGTGCCGACGGTCTTGACGGAGACCGAGCCGAGCCCGCTTTCCCCCGCCAGCCGCCACAGGTTGGGCGTGGCCGCCTGGTCCACGTCGGACCACATCAGCCCGGGCACCCCGATGAGCGCCACCCGCTCCTCAGCCGTCGCGGCTTGGGCGGGAGCGGCGCCCGCGAGGGCAGCCGCCAGCATCATGACGAACAGGACCAACCTCAACTGCCGACTCCCCACAACCAACGATCAACGACAGACGCGGCAAATGCCTCGAACCGTATCGCACAAAACGACCCCTCACCCACGCTAATGCGTGAGGTGAGGGGCCGTTCGCGGTTCTGTCAGGTGCCGGCGTTGGAGTTTCCCGCCAGCTTGGTGCTGGCCAGGTCGTGGGCCAGGATGGCGGTCTCCACCTGGGCCACGGTCGAGGCGGACGTCACGCCGGGCAGCGTGGCGGTGTCGAGGGCGTAGAGCGTGAACTCGTACTTGTGGGTCGAGCCGCCCGGGCAGGGCCCGAAGTACTGCAGCGCCTTGTTGCCCGTGCCCATCGCCTTCTGCTTGGCCGGGGACTGGTTCGGCACGTCGTAGCCGAGGCCGAGGCCTTCCGGCAGCGACAGCTTGCTCGCCGGGATGTCCCAGATCGCCCAGTGCTTTCCGCTGTTGGCGGTGTCGATGAGCGTCATCGCGTAGCTCTGCGCACCGGCTGAGGCCGTCCAGGCCAGCGGGGGTGAGATGTCGTTGCCGGACACCCCGTCCTGCGCGCAGGTGTACTTGGTGGGAATCGTGCCGTTGTTGGCGAACGCCGTACTGGTCAGCCCGAACGGAGCTCCGGCGAACTTGAGCCGGACGATCACGTTGTTGAGCACGGTCGGCGTGCCGCCGTCCTTGTCGTTGTTGGTGGAGGTGAGCCAGAGGCCGCCGTCGGGGGTCTTGACGACGGTGCGCAGCCGTCCCCAGCGGCCGTTGAAGAAGGCGCGCGGAGTGTCGGTGGTGCTACCGGTGATCTTCATGACCCACAGGCGCTGGCCGCGCACGGCCGCCATGTAGATCCAGTCGTTGACGATCTCCAGTCCGCTCGGCGAGGCCGAGGCGACGTCCCACTGCTGGACCGGGTTGACGTAGGCGGTGTTGCTGCACCTGCCCTCACAGTTGGGCCAGCCGTAGTTCTTGCCCGGCTGGATGAGGTTCAGCTCGTCCCACGTGGCGTCGCCGAACTCCGACTCCCACAGCCTGCCCTGGGAGTCCCAGGCGATGCCCTGCGGGTTGCGGTGGCCGAGGCTGTAGACGCGCGGCGCGCTCGGGAACGGGTTGCCCGGCGCTCCTGCGCCCGTCGGGGTGACGCGCAGGATCTTGCCGTTGAGCGAGTTGAGGTCCTGCGCCCTGCTGCCGGTCTGGCCGTCGCCGACGGTGATGTACAGCATGCCGTCCGGACCGAACTTGATCCGGCCGCCGTTGTGGAACTTGTTCTTGGAGATGCCGGTGACGATGGGTTCGCGGGCGCCGATCGCGTTGTTCTCGAACTTGAAGCGGGCCACCCGGTTGTCGCTGGAGGAGGTGTAGTAGGCGTAGACGTAGTGGTCGGTGGCGAAGTTGGGCGATACGGCCAGGCCGAGCAGGCCGCCCTCGCCGACGGTGGTGACGGCCTCGGTGACCTTGCCGACCACGGTCCTGGTGCCGCTCGCGGTCAGGCGGGTGATCTCGAAGCGGTCGCGCTCGGCCACCAGGGCGCTGCCGTCGGGCAGGAACGCGATGCCCCAGGGCAGGTCGTAGGCGGTGTTGATGTCCTTGTCGTAGACCGGGTCGCCGCCGATCGCCGTGCTCGACGTCCTGACCGGCAGGGCGGTGCTGCGCGCCGAGACGTTGCCGTTGGCGTCGAACGCCTCCACCTCGAAGGAGTAGCTGGTGTTGGCGGTCAGGCCGTCCGCGGTGGCCGTCAGGTCGGGCACGGTGGCGAACTTCACGCCGTCCTTGTAGACGTTGTAGCCGGTGACGCCGATGTTGTCGGTGGAGGCGTCCCACAGGAGGGTGACGCTGCTCGAACCGACGTTGCCGGCGCGCAGGTTGGCCGGGACGCTGGGCGCCTGGGTGTCGTCGCTGGGCGGGGTGGTGATGGAGACGTTGTTGCTGCCCTGCGAGGCGTTGCCCGCCTGGTCGTAGGCCAGGACGCTGAGCACGTAACCGGTGTTGGGCGTCAGGCCCGGCACGGTGATGGCGGTGATGTTGCCGCCCACCGTCATGATCACGTTGCCGCCGTTGTGGATCTTGTACTGCACGACGCCCACGTTGTCGGTGGAGGCGTCCCAGGCCAGGTCGACCGAGTAGGGCTTGACCTCGCCGACGACGCGCAGGTTCGCGGGCGTGGTCGGCGCCTCGGTGTCGCTGGGCGCGGAGGCGCTGAGCTTGTCGAGGTTGGGGCCGCCGTTGGCGGTGGTGGCGGTCAGCCGTACCTTGTTGGCGCCCGCGATGAGCGCGGCCTGCACGGTCTTGTCCGCCCAGGTGTCCCAGTTCGCGGTGGCCGGGAAGGAAACGCCCGCACTCGTCACCGTGCCGTTGACGGACACGTCCATCGGGCGGTCGACGGTCGTGCCGTTGGCGTAGCGGATCACCAGGGCGTAGTTGCCCGCCGTGGTGGCGTTGACGGTGAACTCGACGTAGGAGCCCGCGATGTTGGTGTAGTCGACGAAGCCCGTCCCGGTGTAGCCGGTGTGGTTCGTGGCGACCGTACCCTGGCTGATCACGGCGTTCTCTGCCTGGTAGTCGCTGGACGGCGCGGCCACCTCGACGTCGAGGAAGTCCAGGTTGGGGTTGCCGCCCGCGCTCGACGCGGTCAGGCGGACCTTGTTGGCGCCCGCGTTGACGGGGGCCGTCAGCGTGCTCGTGGCCCAGGTGTCCCAGTTGGTCGTCGGGTTGAAGGCGCGCGCGGCGGAAACGACGCTGCCGTTGACCGAGACATCCGATGGGCGGTTGGACGTGGTGCCGTTGGCGTAGCGGATGGCGATGGTCGCCGTGCCCGCCGATGCCGCGTTCACGGTGAACTCGGTGTAGCTGCCCGCCACGTTGTCGCCGTTGACGAAACCGGTGCCGGAGTATCCGGTGTGGTTGGCTTCCACCGCGCCCTGATTTATCGTGGCGTTCTCGGCTTCATAGCGGGTCGGTGCGGCCTGAGCGGGGAGAGCGCTCAGGACACTCAGGCATAAACCGGCCACCAGTGCTGCGGCCAGGTGGATTCTCATCAATCCTCCAGCGTCTTGGGGGGAAAGACCGCGAGGGATGTTAGGAAGCTTTCCTAACTTTGTGTTGATGGGACCACTCGTCAGGTGGCCGTGTCAAGCGAAACATCCCATCACTGGCGTACGGCTCGCCGACGGCGCAGACTGAATGCACAGGCGATCGCGTGAAGCAGTGGAGCATCCGTGGACTCTCACTTTGATCACATGCCGGTACTCTCCAAGGGCAGGCACCGCAACCCCCGCAAGGGAGCCTGCTTCATGGAGCTGGCCTCCTACCTGGCCGGGGAGCGGTGGAGCGACCACCCGGCCTGCACCCATCCGCTGCTGGCCGCGCTGGCCAGGCTCGTCAACGACAACACCGGCGACGCCGAGCGCGGCAGGCTGGTACGGCTGGTGCCGTCCATCATCGGGCTCACCGGCGACGACCTCAGGATCGACGCGACGATCGCGCTGCGTTGCGCGACGACCGCGCTGCCGGTGGCCGCGGCGGAACGGCAGCTCGCGCTGGCGGTCTCCATCCTGGCGGCCGAGGAGATGCTGGCCCGTCTTGAGGGGCGGGCGGGCGGGACGCTGTCGGCCATGAGTGCGGCGGCGATGGAGCAGGTGCCGCTGGCGGCGGCGCAGGCGCGCAAGTTCAGCCGGGCGGCGCGGATCACCGAGAAGGGGTTCCGCAGGTATGCGGCGCCCAACGCGGTGCAGTTGTCGGTGATCGGGATCGTGCAGGCGTGCATCACCGACAACGAGGAGGTGCTGCACGGGCTGCTCCGCGCGGCCATCGACGACGTCACCGCCCTGACCGCCACCTCACCCGCTCCGGCGGAGATGGCCACAACCGCCTAGCCCGCGCTGGAACTCCCGACAGAAGGACCTCCCCCACGATCCCTCCCCTCACCCGGAGGGCCCCCTCACCCAGACAGCCCCTCCCCGGACGGCCCCCTCCCCCGGGGGGGAGCCCCACCCGGAGGGGGAGCCCCACCCGGAGGGCCCTTCACGATGAGCGGGCCAGAGACGGAAATGTCCCTCTCCGAGGTTTCTGGGCGCCCTCAAGGCGAGGGGCGTCAGGCGCTCCTGGTCGGGCTAGCCGGGCGCGTCGAGAAGCCTCAGGTGCTCCTCACGCACCAGGTCGAACCGGAGCGCCACGCTCACCAGGGCCGCCCGCTGCCAGTCAGCCTTGTCCGCCGCGTCCCCGCCGGGCGACTTCACCCTGAGCTTCTGGCTGGCCAGGTACTCGATGTGGAACCCCACGGCGCTCCTGCTCAGCCCCGTCCGCCGGGCCACGTCGGGCAGCGGCGGGATGACCGGCGTGGACGGATCGCGCAGCCTGGGCTCGCACAGGGCGACCAGGACGAGGAAGTACTTCGCCGTCGGGTCCATGGGAAAGGTCGTCTGCGTCTCGGCCGCGCCGGTCACCACGCCCGGCGGGTGGGCGTAGTGGTGTTCCGGCGCGAAGACCAGGAACGAGACGGTCCCGGCCGCGGCCGGGATGACGACCCTGGCGAACTCGAAGGGGATCGGCGCCTCCATGCGGCCCGGCGCGATCTTGACGAACTCGCCGCCCCCTTCCGGGTTCTCCACGACGTACGTGCTCGCCGGGCTGTGGTTGGTGAGCATCCAGAAGTCGTTCATGGCGTGGATGCGCCCCGCCTGGCGGCTCACTCCGGCGTCGCCGAGCACCACGTCGACGTCACCCCTGCCGAAGCTGAGCGTCTCCCCCGGCCCCAGCGCCCAGGACTGCGAGGTCCCCTCCATCTGGACGAGCACAGTCCTCATCGCACCCCGTCCCGCCCGTCGCGACCCATCCGGCCCACGGGGACTCGTCCCACTCGCCCCAGCCCATCCCGCTCACCGCGACCTATCCGGCTTATCCCGACTCGCCCTGCTCGCCCCGGCCCGTCCCGCCCATCGGGACTCATCCGGCCTATCGTGACTCTCCCCGTTCGCCCCGGCCCGTCCCGCTCCTCGCGACTCATCACGGTTAGTCCCGCCCGTCCGACTCCTCGCGGCAGGCTTGGGTCGTCGTGGCTTGTCCGGCTCACTGGGACTCGTCCGGCTCTGTGGCGCCTTCGCACAGGACTTCGAGCGCCCGGATCGCGTCCTTCGAGTTGAGCTTGCGCGTCGTGTCGCGGATCGTGCGCTCGCGCATGTAGCGGGGGATGTACGCGGCGATCTTGACGGCTCCGGCGACCACCGCCGTGCCCAGCGTCATGACGACCACGGTGACGATCGCCGTGCCGCCGTCGATCGCACCGGCTTCGTAGAGGCGGAACGCGAGCACGGCCGACCCGGCGGGAGCGGCGGCCACGGCCCCCGCGACGGCCACCCGCTTGGCGGCGCCGCCCCTGGACCCTCCACTGCTCGGGCTCGCCTGCTCACCACGCGTGCCCACCGCCGCCTCGCGGGGACTCGCTCATGGGAATGACGGACGCCACACTGCCTCCTCGTTCGCGGAGCCGCATCCTCACCCGGGCCGGACGCTTCGCAAGCGACCGGGTGGTAGTCCCGTGCGTGAAGGTAGGGAAACAGTAGCCTGTGAAGCGCCGTGTTGCCTATCTTGCTTTACCTTCTGCCACAACCCCTTGGCGGCAAAGAATGCGTCAACCCTGTCAGCTGACAGGGTCCCGACGGCCGACGGTCACCTAGTGTCCTGGGTGCTGACGTGCGCCTCTTTCGCGGAGCCGCCCACTCAGTGGAGACAGGCGTTCCCGTGCACGGGTGTGGTAGCCCTTCGGGAACCCTGTCTCTTTACCTACTGGGCCCGTCCCCTTAGTTCTCCGTACTGAGCCCCCGGCCGGACGAGCCTCCCCTTGGTTCTCCGTACCGAATCAGGCAAGCCTCCCCTTCTTTTGGGTTCCCGGCCTGGTCAGGCAAGCCTCTCCTTCGTTGCGAACTAGCGTTCTATGCCGCTAAATTTCATGACAAGGTGTCACCAACAGGAGGCTGCATGTCCGTCGATCTCGCCACCCCCTACTCCGCCGAGAAGCACCACAGTCACCGGGACGTCACCGGCGGCTGGCTGCGCCCCGCGGTGTTCGGCGCGATGGACGGCCTGGTCTCCAACTTCGCGCTGATCGCAGGCGTGGTGGGGGCGGCGGGCGCGGGCAAGGGCGCCCTGCTGGCCGGGTTCGCCGGGCTGGCGGCGGGGGCGTGTTCGATGGCGGCTGGCGAGTACACGTCGGTACGGTCCCAGACCGAGCTGATGCGCGCCGAGATCGCCGTGGAGCGCCGCGAGCTGGCCCGCAACCCGGACGGTGAGCGCGAGGAGCTCGCCGCTCTCTACCGCGCCCGCGGTCTGGACGCCGCGCTGGCGGCCAAGGTGGCCGAGCGGCTGTCCGCTGACCCGGAGCGGGCGTTGCGCGTGCACGTGCGCGAGGAGCTCGGCGTCGACCCTGACGACCTGCCTTCGCCTTACGTGGCCGCGATCTCGTCGTTCTGCGCGTTCGCGGCTGGGGCGCTGGTGCCGTTGCTGCCGTTCCTGTTCGGGGCGTCGGCGATGGTGGTGGCGACGGTGTTGAGCCTCGTCGGGCTGTTCACGTTCGGGGCGGTGGTGGCGAGGATGACGGCGCGGCCGTGGTGGCTGGGCGGCCTGCGGCAACTCGCGCTGGGCACCGCGGCGGCCTGCGTCACCTTCGGCCTGGGCCACCTCCTCGGCGTCAGCCTCAGCTAGCCCGCTCGGCAGAACAACCTGCCGCCCCTCTTCTAGCACTCCCGGCAGAACAACGCGCCGCCCCTCTTCGTGAGGGAGAAGACCAACGAACCCGCACAACCTCTCCGTTCTTGAGGGAGGGGGAGCAACAACCTTCTGCGCGACCTCTCCCCCTCGCACAGGGAGAGGGGAGGGTCTCCCCGCCGGGGTTCTCGGCCCTCCCTGGGCGGGGGCATTCGGTGAGGCCCTCTTAGCGTTCTCAAAGACCTCTGCCAGCGTTACCAAGGCCGGTCTCAAGGCGAGCCGCACGAGCGTTGCGGTGCCTGGGGCGAACGCGCGCTTTGCGTGCTCAGGGTGAGTTGCACGAGCGTTGCGGTGCCCGCGGCGAAGGCGCGCGCTTTGCGTGCTCAGGCGAGCTGCACGAGCGTTGCGGTGCCCGGGGCGAATTGTGGGTGCTTGGCGTTGCCAAGGGCGGGTCTTACTTAGCGTTGCTCAGGGCCAGTTTGACGCCGAGACCGATGAGTACCGCACCCGTCAGCCCGTCCATACCCCTGCGTACGGCGGGCCGCGCGAAGACCCTGCGCAGCGCGCTCACCAGGTTGGCCACGGTCACGAACCACACCACCGTCAACACCACCGCGATCCCCGACAACGTCAGCACCGACACCGACGACGTCACGAACTGCGGCACCAGCGCCACGAAGAACAGCGCCGCCTTGGGGTTGAGCACGTTCGTCAGCAACCCCTCACCGAACGCCGCCCACGAGCTGCGCTGACCCCGCGAAGGCACGTCCACCTCCACCGCACCCCCGCGCCGAGCCGCGAGCAACGCCCTCACCCCCAGGTACCCGAGATACACCGCCCCGACCACCTTCACCACCGTGAACGCCACCGCCGAAGCCGCCAGCAGCGCCGCGATCCCGGTCGCCGCCGCCACCACCCAGCAGAACACCCCCACCGCGATCCCCGCGGCCGCCGCCATGCCGTACCCTCGGCCCGAGACCGCCGACCGCCGCACCACCACAGCGAAGTCAGGCCCGGGAGACATCGCCCCCACCATCACCACACCACCAAAAGCCGCGATCTCCGCGAATGTCGTCATAGCGGGAGGCTAGCGGGGTATACGGACGGGCAGACACCCCCTCGGGAGGCATCATGCGCCCGTCCATCCGGCTGGGCCGCGTGCGCGGCATCCCCGTCGGGCTCGACCTCACCGTCCTGGTCATCGTCGCCATCCTGGTGTTCGGCCTGGCGTTCGGCCGCTTCCCCGCCGACTACCCCGGCTCGCACACCTCGGCCTACCTGCTGGCGGGCGTCGTGGCAGCGGTGCTGTTCATGGCCTCGCTGCTCGCCCACGAGCTGGCGCACGCCCTCGTCGCCAGGCGGGAGGGCGTCGAGGTGGCCGGGATCACGCTGTGGCTGCTGGGCGGCGTGGCCGAGCTGCGCGGCGAGCCCCGCACGCCGGGCGCCGACCTGCGGATCGCCGCCGCCGGGCCACTCACGAGCGTGGCCCTCGGCGTCGTGTTCTCGGTCGTGTCGCTGCCGCTCCCCGGGCTGGTCGGCGCCACGCTGCTGTACCTGGGCGGCGCGAACCTCCTGCTGGCGGTGTTCAACCTGGTGCCCGCCGCCCCGCTGGACGGCGGCCGGGTGCTGCGCGCCGCGCTGTGGGCGTGGCGCGGCGACCGCGTGTTCGCCGCCGTCACCGCGGCAAGGGCCGGGCGGGTGTTCGGCTACCTGCTCATCGCGTTCGGGATCCTGCAGGTCGTGGTCGGGCTCGGCTTCCAGGGGCTGTGGCTGGCCGTTCTCGGCCTGTTCCTGGTGAACGCGGCAGCCGCCGAGGAGTCGCAGACGAAGCTGCACGGGCTGCGCGTGGCCGACGTCATGTCCGGCGACCTCGTGACGGCCGAGCCGTACGAGAGCGTGTTCTCCTTCATCGGCCGGGTCGTCCTGCGTTACCCGATGTCGGCCTACCCGCTGGTCGACGCGCAGGGGCGGTTCCACGGGCTGGTGACGCTCAACCGCATCCGCGCCCTGGAGCAGAGCAGGCACGCCACCACGTCGCTGACCGAGATCGCCTGCCCGCCGGACGAGTTGCCGCAGGCCGGGCCCGGCGAGCCGCTCCTCGACCTGCTGCCCAGGATGAACGGCTGCGCCGACGGCCGCGCCGTGGTGCTCGACGGCGACGGCCGCCTGGTGGGGATCGTCTCCCCCAGCGACATCAGCAGGGCCATCCAGACCGGGGACCTGCGCCAGAACCAGGGGGCCGACCTGCGCAACGGCTGACTACTTGCGCTTCCTCCTGGCGATCACCTTGATCGCCGCCCTGATGGTGAGCAGCAGGATGACGCCGACGATCTGGCCGCCGATGACGATGCGGTTGACGTCGACGGCGGGTTTCCAGTGCACCTCGCCGTCCTTGACGACGTAGATGCCCGCCGGCTTGGCGGCGATGCCGAACCCGCCGCCGCTCCCGCCGCCGCCCTCGAACTCCTTGTCCTTCGACGTGCCCATGCCACCGCCGCCGCCCTGCGCGACCTTGGCGACCGGGATGATCGTCACATCTCCCCTGGTGATGGGCTCGCCGAAGACCCGCCCGACCGTCGCCTGGTCCTTCGTCTGCTCCAGCAGCTCCATGATGTTCATGGCTTTCACGCTAGACCGTGCGGCGAAGGACGAACAGCTCGCTCCGGTACCCGGCGGGTCCCTTGGGGAACGGCAGGCCGTACGCCATGAGGGTCTGGCCGTGCCTGCGCTCGCCGTCCCCGGCCACGTAGACGGCGTCGGGGTCGAGCCCGGCCAGCCGTACCCTGCGGGCCGACGGGGTGTCGCGGTCGTAGGCCAGGACGACGACCTGGTCGCCCAGCGAGTACTGGACCGCGCGGTCCAGCCGGTGCAGCCGCCCGTGCTGGACGGTCTCGCGCACCTCCTTGTAGGCGGCGATGTGCCCGGCGGCCTCGCGCAGCTCGTCCTCGGTCCACTCGGTCAGGTCGCCGCCGACGCCCAGCACCCCGGCCATCGCGACGTGGAAGCGGTAGCGCAGCGGCACCCGCCGCCCGGTGATCGGGTTGGGGCTGTCGGTCACCCAGCACGACATCGCGCCGGCCGGGTAGAGCATCGAGTAGCCGTGCTGGATCGCCTGCCGGTCGTCGGCGTCGGTGTTGTCCGAGGTCCACACCTGGTCCGTACGGCGGAGCATCCCGAAGTCGACGCGCCCGCCGCCACCCGAGCAAGACTCGATGCGCACCTCCGGGTTGCGCCTGCGCACCTCGTCCATGACGGCGTAGACGCCGCGGGTGTGCTCGATCCACACCAGGTCGTCGGGGCCCGCCTGGCTGAAGCTGCGGTTCATGTCCCACTTGAGGTAGGCCAGGCCGTAGTCGCGCACGAGCGCGTCGAGCCAGCCGACCGCCCAGGTCTGCACGTCGGAGCGGGCGAAGTTGAGGACCAACTGGTGGCGCATGGTGTCGCGGCGGCGCTGCGGGTAGTGCAGCACCCAGTCGGGGTTCTTGCGGTACAGGTCGCTGTCGGGATTGACCATTTCGGGCTCCACCCAGAGTCCGGCCTGCATGCCGAGCGCGCGGACGCCGTCGAACAGCCTGGTGAGGCCGTCGGGGAAACGTTCGGGGTTCGGCCACCAGTCACCCAGCCCCTTCCTGTCGTCCGTACGCGACCCGAACCAGCCGTCGTCGACGACGAACAGCTCGGCGCCGAGGGCAGCCGCCCTCCTGGCCAGGTCGAGCTGGCCCTCCTCGGTGACGTCGAACGCGGTGGCCTCCCACGAGTTGTAGAGGACCGGCCTGGTCTCGTCCGGGTGGCTGAGCACGTGGTTCCTGGCGTAGTCGTGCCACGCCCTGGAGGCTTCGCCGTACCCGCCGTCGGTGAAAAGTCCGAGGGCTTCTGGCGTGCGCAACGACTCGCCGGGGGCGAGCCGCCAGGCGGGACCCTCGTGACCGAAGCCGGTGGTCACGGCGAGGTCGCCCTCGGGGCGGCGTTGCGCGGTCAGGCGCCACGAGCCGCTCCAGGCCAGGGCGACGGTCCAGACCTGGCCGTGCGTCTCGGTGGCGGCACCGAGCATGATCCACGGGTTGGCCTTGTGCGAGGTGGTGCCGGTCCTGCTGGTGAACGTGGTCTCACCGACGGGCAGCTCGCCCCCGTGGACGTTCGTCTCCGCCGCCCAGCCGCCGGCAGCGCCGAGGTAGCGGTGCCCGGCCTGGCGCGGGATGACCCAGCTGCCCGAGTCGAGCCTCTGCACAGTGGTGGGGGTGTCCGCGTCGTTGGTGACGGTGACGGCGCGCTCGATGACGTCGCTGTCGCCGTGGACGCGCAGGTGCATCCGGACGGTGAGCCCGTAGGGGACGTCGCGCAGGGTGATCACGATGGTGTCGCCGGTCAGCTCGGCGCCGTCGAAGGCCAGCTCGACGCTGCGCACCCCACCCTCGTACACGGCCTGCAGCGACGGCACGCCCCAGCGGCGGCCGCCGTCCACGGGGAGCATCTCGTCGATGTCGCCCGGGTCGAGGAAGCCGGTGACGATGCCGAGCACGCGCGGCCTGATCACCTCGCCCAGGGCCGCTTCCGGCAGGCGCGGGCCCCAGTACCACTGGACGACCCGCGCTTCCTCACCCTGCTCGACGCTGAAGACGTAGGAGGTGTGGGGGGTGACGGCCGCCCACGCGTTCTCGTGCCCGGGGATGGGGATGATCGACATGTACGACATAAGAGCACAAAGCAGGGTCAGCGGGCGAGAAGGTCGATCACCCCCGTGGTGCCCTCATCGGCGTGGCCGTCGGCCAGCCGGCGCTCCATCAACGCCATGAACGGGGTCAGGAGCTCGGTGCTCACCCCCTGCTCCTCGGCCGTACGCAGCAGCGTGGCGTTGCCCTCGACCATCATCGCCAGGTTGGACGCCACGCCCTTGGTGTAGTCGCCGGTCTCCAGCTGGTCGGCCACGCCGTACACCGAGCCGGACATCGCGGTCAGCCACGAGGCCAGCAGCGGGGCGAAGTCCCGCGGCGCCACGTCGGTGCCGCGCAGCAGCGCGAACGCGTGCGACACCCCGGCGAACATGCCGGTCATCGCGCTCAGCAACGCGACGTCGTGCAGCGCCGCGTAGCCGGGATCGGCCCCGACGTACACCACTCCAGCGGGCACGCCGAGCACGTCGCGGTGCTGCTCGAGCAGGTCGCCAGACCCGCTGTAAAGGATGAAGGCGCCCGTCTCCGGAGCGCCGATCATGGGCGGGACCGCCATGATCCCGCCGTCCAGGAACCGGGCGCCCCGTGCCTCCGCCCAGGCCGCCCTGGCGCGGGCCTGGTCGGGGGTGCTGGTGGTGAGGTTCACCACGTCCTTGCCCGCCAGATCCACCCCGTCCAGGGCCGCGCCTACGGACGCGTCGTCCAGCAGGCACACCACCACGAGGCGCGCCCCGGCCACCGCCTCAGCGGCGCTCGCGGCGACCTCGGCTCCTTCCAGCGTTCTTCCCGGCGTACGGTTCCAGACCGTCAGCGGCCGGCCCGCCGCCAGCCACGCCCGGCCGAGCGCCGAGCCCATCGCGCCAAGTCCCAACAGGGTCATCGAAGTGTGTTCCGTCATGGCGACTAGACTTTCGGGAGGCCCCGAAACGATCAAGTACGCACTTTGGAGTGGGTGCTCACCTCGGGGTAAGCGACCAGGCGGGAGGGGTGGGCGATGGGGCTCGCGCGCAGGCCGGGAGCGCACGTCTGCGGCATCGACGCGGCGATGGACGTGATCGGCGGCAAGTGGAAGGTGCTCATCCTGTGGGCGCTGGACGCGCAGCCCTGCCGGTTCGGCGAGCTGCGCCGGATGGTCCCGGGGGTGACGGAGAAGGTCCTCGCGGCGCAGCTGCGGGAGCTGGAGGGGGACGGGATCGTGCATCGTGAGGTGTTCGACGAGGTGCCGCCGCACGTCGAGTACTCGCTGACCCCGCTCGGCACCTCACTCAACACCGCCCTTGCTCCGTTGGGCGCGTGGGGCCGCGCGCTGATGGGCGCCGAGTGAGGCCTCGCGCCGCGCCCTCCCTCCCCCTCACCACCCCCCCTCTCCAGGAGAGAGACCCCTCTGAGGGAGGGAAGAGGACTCCCTGGAAGAAGTCGTAGGCTTGATCACCCGGGAGCGCGAAAGGGGAGTCGCATGGCACTGGAGATCGTTCAGCCCGACGGCCTCGACAACCCGGAGACCTACAGCCACGTCATCTTCGCCACCGGCGCGCGGCTCGTGTTCGTGGCCGGGCAGATGTCCGACGACCCCGACGGCAATCTGGTCCACCCCGGCGACCTGGCCCAGCAGGCCCGCCAGGTGTTCGCCAACCTCGGCCGCGCCCTCACCGCCGCCAGCGCCCGCCCCGACCAGGTGACCAAGATCACGATCTACGTCGTCGGCCACCGCAGGGAGTTCCTGCCCGTCATCGAGACCGCCAGAAGGGAGCTGTTCGGCGACCACAAACCCACCGACACCCTGGTCGGCGTCGAGACGCTGGCAGCACCGGGCTACCTCATCGAGGTCGACGCGATCGCAGTCGTATGATCACGACATTATGGACATTCTTGTTATCGGTGGAAGCGGCCGCGTAGGCGGCCACGTGGTGGCCGGTCTGACGAGCAGGGGCCACACGGCCACAGTCCTGAGCCGGAGGACGACCGGATCGATCGAAGATCCGGAGGCCGTCGCCAAGGCGGCCGCCGGGATGGACGGCATCGTCATCGCCGTCGAGTCGGGAACCGACTCCCGCAGCGCCCGCGCCGTGCACTTCGACGGCGTGCGCAACGTGGTCGCCGCCGCCGCCCCGGGCACCCACCTGGTGTTGGTGACGCAGATCTACATCACCCGCGCCGCCGAACACCCCGACATGGCCCCCATCATCGAGTGGCGCGCCAGAGGCGAGGAGGCGGTGCGCGCGAGCGGCCTGCCGTACACGATCGTGCGGCCGAGCTGGCTCACCAGCGGCCCGGTCGGCGGGGTGACGCTCGCGCAGGGCGACACCGGCGACGGCCGGGTGAGCAGGGAGACGGTGGCAGAGGTCTGCGTCCAGGCCCTGCTCAACCCGGCCGCCCGCGGAAAGACCACCGAGCTGTACGGCACGCAGGCCGCGCCCGTCACCGGCTGGAACGCCGCTTTCGCAGCGCTCCAGCCGGACATGTGACGGATCAGATCTCGTCGACCGTCATGGTGCCCTCGTTGGGGCGCCGTGACAGGTCGATGCCGAGCTCTTCAGCGGCCCTGAAGACGTCCTCGTCGGTGTCGCGCATCTCGATGGACGTGCCGTCGCTGGAGAGCACCTCGACGTTCAGGCACAGCGACTGCATTTCCTTCACGAGGACCTTGAACGACTCCGGGATGCCGGATTCCGGGATGTTCTCGCCCTTGACGATGGCCTCGTAGACCTTCACGCGGCCGAGCACGTCGTCGGACTTGATCGTCAGAAGCTCCTGCAGGGCGTGGGCCGCGCCGTACGCTTCGAGCGCCCACACCTCCATCTCGCCGAACCGCTGGCCGCCGAACTGGGCCTTACCGCCCAGGGGCTGCTGCGTGATCATCGAGTATGGACCGGTCGACCGCGCGTGGATCTTGTCGTCGACCAGGTGCAAAAGCTTGAGGATGTAGATGTAACCGACCGCGATCGGGTACGGGAACGGCTCACCGGAACGGCCGTCGAACAACCGCGCCTTGCCGCCCGGCTTCACCTGGCGGTCCAGCGTGTTGCCGAGGAGGCCGACGACCTCCTCCTCGTTCGCCCCGTCGAAGACCGGGGTGGCCAGGTTGGTGCGCGGCGCGATCTGGCCGTAGCCCTTGTCGCGCAGCCGCTCCGCCCACTCCTCCTGGACGCCGGTGATGTCCCAGCCGCGGGCGGCGATCCACCCGAGGTGGGTCTCCAGCACCTGGCCGACGTTCATCCGGCCGGGCACGCCCAGCGGGTTGAGGATGATGTCGACCGGCGTGCCGTCCTCCATGAACGGCATGTCCTCGACCGGGAGGATCTTGGAGATGACGCCCTTGTTGCCGTGGCGGCCGGCGAGCTTGTCGCCCTCGGTGATCTTGCGCTTCTGCGCGATGTGCACCCGGACCAGCTCGTTGACCCCCGGCGGGAGCTCGTCGCCCTGCTCGCGGGAGAACACCCGCACGCCGATGACCTTGCCGGTCTCGCCGTGCGGCACCTTCATCGAGGTGTCGCGGACCTCGCGGGCCTTCTCGCCGAAGATCGCGCGCAGCAGCCGCTCCTCGGGGGTCAGCTCGGTCTCGCCCTTGGGCGTGACCTTGCCGACGAGGATGTCGCCGGGCTGGACGTCGGCGCCGATGCGGATGATGCCGCGCTCGTCGAGGTCGGCCAGCGCCTCCTCCGAGGCGTTCGGCAGGTCTCGGGTGATCTCCTCGGGACCCAGCTTCGTGTCACGGGCGTCGAGCTCGTGCTCGTCGATGTGGATGGACGACAGCACGTCGTCCTGCACGATCCGCTGGGACAGGATGATCGCGTCTTCGTAGTTGAGCCCCTCCCACGGCATGAACGCCACGAGGAGGTTCTTGCCCAGGGCCATCTCGCCCTGGTCGGTGCACGGGCCGTCGGCGATGACCTGGTTGACCTCGACGCGGTCGCCCTCGGCCACGATCGGCTTCTGGTTGAAGCTCGTGCCCTGGTTGGAGCGCTTGAACTTGGCCACCCGGTAGGTGGTGCGGGTGCCGTCGTCGTTCATGACGGTGACGTAGTCGGCGGAGACCTCCTCGACCACACCCGCCTTCTCTGCGCTGATGACGTCGCCCGCGTCGGTCGCGGCACGGTATTCCATGCCCGTTCCGACCAGCGGCGCCTCGCTCCGCAGCAGCGGCACCGACTGCTTCTGCATGTTCGCGCCCATGAGGGCGCGGTTGGCGTCGTCGTGCTCCAGGAAGGGGATCATCGCGGTGGCGACCGACACCATCTGGCGCGGCGACACGTCCATGTAGTCGACCTCGCCGGCCCGGACGTACTCGAACTCGCCGCCCTTACGCCGGACCTGCAGCCTGCTCTCGGCGAAGCTGCCGTCCGCCTGGAGCTGGGAGTTGCCCTGCGCGATGACGTAGCGGTCCTCGTCGTCGGCGGTGAGGTAGTCGATCTGCTCGGTCACCCGGCCGTCGACGACCTTGCGGTAGGGCGTCTCGACGAAGCCGAAGGCGTTGAGCCTGGCGAAGCACGCCATGTAGCCGATGAGGCCGATGTTCGGGCCTTCGGGCGTCTCGATCGGGCACATGCGTCCGTAGTGGGACGGGTGCACGTCTCGGACCTCGAACCCGGCCCGCTCGCGGGACAGACCACCCGGGCCGAGCGCCGACATGCGGCGACGGTGGGTGAGCCCGGCCAGCGGGTTGATCTGGTCCATGAACTGCGACAGCTGCGAGGTGCCGAAGAACTCCTTGATCGACGCCACCACGGGGCGGGTGTTGATCAGGGTCTGCGGCGTGATCGCCTCGACGTCCTGCGTGGTCATCCGCTCGCGGACGACGCGCTCCATGCGGGCCAGGCCCAGGCGGAGCTGGTTCTGGATGAGCTCGCCGACGTTGCGCAGGCGGCGGTTGCCGAAGTGGTCGATGTCGTCGGTCTCGACGACGACCTCACGCTCGCCCGTGCCCTGCATCAGGTCCTCACCGGCGTGCAGGCGCACGAGGTACTCGATCGTCGCGACGATGTCGTCCTCGGTGAGCGTGCCCTGCGTGATCTCCGACTCGACCCCGAGCTTCTTGTTGATCTTGTAGCGGCCGACCTTGGCGAGGTCGTAGCGCTTGGGGTTGAAGTACATGTTCTCGAGCAGGGTCTGCGCCGACTCCTTGGTCGGCGGCTCGCCCGGGCGCAGCTTGCGGTAGATGTCGAGCAGCGCGTCGTCCTGGCCGGCCGTGTGGTCCTTCTCCAGGGTGGCGCGCATCGACTCGAACTGGCCGAACCGCTCCAGGATCCGGTCGGGCGTCCAGCCGAGCGCCTTGAGCAGCACGGTGACCGGCTGCTTGCGCTTGCGGTCGAGGCGCACGCTCACGGTGTCGCGCTTGTCGATCTCGAACTCCAGCCACGCACCCCTGGACGGGATGATGCGGCAGTCGAACACGTCCTTGTCCGAGGTCTTCTCGATCTCGCGGTTGAAGTAGACGCCGGGAGAACGCACCAGCTGCGAGACCACGACACGCTCTGTGCCGTTGACGACGAACGTGCCCTTCGGCGTCATGAGCGGGAACTCGCCCATGAACACCGTCTGGCTCTTGATCTCGCCAGTGGTGTTGTTGATGAACTCCGCCCGCACGAACATCGGGGCGGAGAAGGTCATGTCACGGTCTTTGCACTCGTCGACCGAGTATTTCGGCGGCTCGAAGCGGTGATCGCGGAACGACAGCGACATCGTTCCTGAGAAGTCCTCGATCGGGCTGATCTCCTCGAAGATCTCTTCGAGGCCCGACTGGGCGGGGACGTCCTTGCGACCGGCTTGCTGTGCCGCCTCGACTCTGGACTTCCATCGCTCGTTCCCGAGCAGCCAGTCGAACGACTCGGTCTGGAGAGCGAGAAGGTCGGGAACTTCAAGTGGCTCGTGAATACGCGAAAAAGAGACACGATGCGGACCAGCGGGAACAGCGGAGGCTGCCAACAGATGTCCTTCCGAAGGCTCGCGGGCGGACCAAACACGCACGCGCGCCGGACACTCTCTCGCGGTAAAGAGGGTTGCCGAAGAAGGCGCGCGAGAGAGCAGCATAACTCAAATAGCAAACGTGTGTCCACATCTACTATGAGTGTCAATCCCTATGCAGTTCCTAGTGTGCCATGCCCGGAGTGCGTTCGTCAATTCTGACCCTAACCCGTTCCGGCACCCTGAGGGTAACTCGCGCCCTTACCCGGCGCTCCCACGACGAGGAGTTCACCATCCCATGACTCCACCACCGACCATACCCTGCGCCCGGTGACGACGATCCGGTCGTTCGGCTCGTGCTCTTGCTTGTACGGCGGGGCAGGCCTACCTTTGACTCGATGACCAGTTTTCGCGATCCAGTCACGAGGGCGAGCCGCATCCTCGACGCGGCGGCCGAGCTCCTGGTGTCCTGGGGCTACCGGCGCGTCACGATCGACGAGGTCGCCAAGCGCGCCGCCATCGGCAAGGGCACCGTCTACCTGCACTTCGCCACCAAGGAGCAGCTCTTCCTCGCCGTGGTGATGCGCTCGCAGAGCCGGTGGGCCGAGCGGTTCCTGGACGACGTCGCGGCGGACCCGGCCGCCGCGCTGCCCAGCGGCATGGCCAGGTCGGTCTTCCTGGCGGTGCACGCCGATCCGGTGCTGCGTGCCGTACTGCTCAGCGACAGGGACACGCTGGGAGTCCTGGCGAAGATCGCGGAACAGACGTCCAAGGAGGTGCTGGAACACCGGGAGCGCACGATCGGCGAGTCGTTCCGCATCCTGCGCGAGCACGGGCTGGTGGCCGATGACCGGCCGGTCGCCACGCAGCTGCACGCCTACGCGGCGATCATCACCGGCTTCCTGACGATCGAGCCGATGCTCCCCACCTGGGGCGGGACCTTGGAGGCCAACGCCGACATGCTCGCCCACGTCATCCGCTCCGGGTTCGAGCCACCCCCGGACGAGGAGCGTCTCAGGGCCGCCGCACCCCTGGTGGCCGACCTGTACCGAAGTCTGCTGGAACGGCTGAAACAGGAGATCCCATGACAGTCAACCTGTTCGACCCCGAGCTGATGGCCGACCCCTTCACCGCGTTCAACCGCCTGCGCGAGCAGGGGCCCGTCGTGGAGGCCGCCTTTCCCGGCGTACCCGGGCCGATCTGGCTGGTCACCAGGTACGACGACGTCAAGACGGTGCTGGGCGACCGGCGCTTCGTCAACAACTCCGCCCACGTCCCCGGCATGGACGTGGGCAACATCCGCGAGAAGCTCATCGAGGCGCGCGGCATCCCCGCCGACTACGCGCAGTACGTCCTCGACAGCGTCCTGGACGCCGACGGCGACGACCACATCCGGCTGCGCCGCCTGGTCTCGCGCGCCTTCACCGTGCGCCGGGTGTCCGAGCTGCGTCCCCGCGTGGAGGAGATCACCGAGCGGCTGCTGGACGGCCTGCCGGACGAGGTCGACCTGATCGAGCACTTCGCCTACCCGTTGCCGATCACCGTCATCTGCGAGCTGGTCGGCATTCCCGAGGAGGAGCGCCCGCTGTGGCGCGACTGGGGCAGGGCGCTGGTGTCGATGACGCCGGGCGCGATGGCCGAGCCGCTGCGGCGGATGGTGGCCTCGATCCAGGACCTCATCGAAAGGCGCAGGGAGGAGCCCGGCGGCGACCTGCTGTCCGGGCTGATCAGGGCGCACGACGAGGACGGCGACCGCCTCACCGACACCGAGATGGTCACGATGGTGCTGACGCTCGTCCTGGCCGGGCACGAGACGACCGCGCACCTCATCGGCAACGGCACGGCCGCCCTGCTCACCCACCCCGACCAGCTCGACCTGCTGCGCGCCGATCCGGGGCTGATGCCGGTCGCGGTGCACGAGCTGATGCGCTGGTGCGGGCCGGTGCACGGCACCAGGGTCAGGTACGCGGCCGAGGACGTGGAGCTCGGCGGGCAGACCGTGCGGCGCGGCGAGGCGGTGATGGCGATGCTGGTGTCGGCCAACTACGACCCGCGCAGGTTCGACGACCCCGACCGGCTCGACGTCACCCGCGAGAGCGACGGGCGGCGCGAGGTGCACGTCGGGTTCGGCTACGGGCTGCACTACTGCCTGGGAGCGGCGCTGGCCAGGCAGGAGGGGGAGGTCGCGATCGGGGCGCTGCTGCGGCGCTTCCCGCGCCTGGCCCTCGCCGTACCCGCGGAGAAGCTGGAACGGGAGTTCATGCCCGCCTCGTGGCGTCTGGCAAGGCTACCTGTCCTGCTGAATCCCTGATCAGCAGCTGGCTGCCGAGCCACAGCACCGACATGCCCACGGCCACCAGCGGCGAGTTGCCGCCGACCGTGAGCGTGGCCAGTTCGAGTACGGCGACGCCGACCGTGACCAGCCCGGCGCTGATCGGCGTCACCGCCCGGCCGGCCGCCATGGTGATCGCCAGCGCGGCGAGCGCCACGTAGAACAGGTGCGCGGTGAGGTCGAGGAGCACGACGCCTGGACCTGGGGGGAACCACGACCCCAGGTCGAGGCCGAGCTGGACGGCGTTGGCCGCCGCCCCCGCCATGGCGGCCCAGACCAGCGCCGGATGGCCACCTCTTCGCCGCAGCTCGACCAGCATCACGCCGAACAGCGCGAACGCGGCCAGCCAGGCCGCGTGCGCGGCCGTCCACCAGAAGCCGGGCACGAAGTCGCCGTCGATCGGGCGCATCAGCAGCCAGCCGCCCAGGAGCGCGGCGGGCGCGGCGGTGAAGGAGAGGTGCATGCTCTCCACTGTGCCGCTCGGCGGGCCGCGCCACATCGGTGAAGTCCCTGATCGCCGCCCCCGGGAGGCTCAGGGTCCGCCGGCTCCGCGGTGCACGCGGGCGGTGCGCTCGACCAGCTCGCGCAGCACGCCGACGTCAACGCCGGACAGGCGCTTGAGGTAGAGGCAGCCCTTGCCCGCCTTGTGCGGTCCGAGGCGTTCCAGGGCGTTGCCGTACCGGTCCTCGAACCCGCCGACGAGGTAGACGACCAGGTGCTGCTTACGCGGCGCGAACCCGACCAGGGGCGCGGCGCCGGAGTGGCCGCTGTCGTAGACGTAGTGGTAGGAGCCGAACCCGACGATCCCGCTCCCCCACATGGCCGCGGGCTCGCCGGTGACGTCGCTCATCAGCTTCGCCAGCTCTCGCGCGTCCGCGCGCCGCCCCTCGTCGGGCACGGATGCGAAGAACTCCTCGACGGAGGCGGCGCTCTGTTCCATGCGCCCCAGATTACGAGAGCGCGGTCGGCGAGGAGGCTCCTCTCGTCACGAGGCGGGGTGCGCCGGTTCCGTCGGCGGGGACCGCCCACACGTCGGGGCCCTTGGCGTACATGACCGTGTTCGCGTCGAGCCAGGCGGCCTGGTCGTCGATGTTGGCCGTCTCGGCCAGCGGCGTCTCCTTCATGGTGGCCAGGTCGAGCCCGTGCAGCCGCCACGCGCCGCCGGGCATGCGCTTCTTGAACACCAGCCGCGTCCCGTCCGGCGCCAGGGACGGGCACTCGGCGTTCTCGCGCAGCACCCGCGCCTCCCACTTCCCGTAGTCGCCCTGCACCAGGTACGTCTTGCCGCCGGTCGAGACGGTGGCGTAGAAGCGGTTGTCGTCGGCGGCGAAGGTGACGCCCCAGTAGTTGACGTCGGCCGCGTGGTAGCGCTTGCCGTCCTTGAAGAGCTGGATCTCCTCCATGTTGGTCACCGCGTAGCCGGACTGGTTGTCCAGGATGCCGGTCCAGGTGGAGAAGCCGCCCTTGTTGTAGGAGTCGCCGGTGACGAAGACGGTCCAGGAGATCATCCGGCCGCTGGCGGAGACCCTGGCCCGGCTGGGGATCCCGGCGATCCTGATCCGGCGCGTCTCCTTCATGGTCCTGTCGAGGACGAGGGCGTAGGTCTTGGGCACGGGGGTGCCCGGCTCGGTGACCAGGCAGACACCCGTGCCCGCCGCGGCCGAGAACCGTTCACAGCGGGTACGGCTGCCGCGCACGACGCCTGACGCCGTGTCCCTGACCAGGAGCTGGCCCTTCTTCGACAGATCCATGGACGTCGTGACGACGGCCGCGGGCGAGGGCCGCGCCCACACCGCGTAGGCAGCCGCCCCACCCCCCAGCACGAGCAGGGCGACCAGGAGGATCAACGCGCGTCTCATCGGAGCACCTTCCAGAAGGCGAGGCAGCCGAGGATGCCCGCGCCCATGGCGATGAGGCCAGGGGTGGGGCCGAAGGCGGTCCAGGCCGCGCCGTACAGGATCGAGGAGATCATCCTGGCCACGGCCTGCCCGGTCTGCAGGAGCGCCAGCCCGCTGGTCTTCAGCGAGGCGGGCAGCAGCGGCCCGGCGGCCGCCATGAGGACGCCGTCGGTGGCCGCGTAGAACACCCCGAACAGGGCCAGGACGGCGAGCACCGGCCCTGACCCCACCAGCAGCCCGTAGACCGCCACGAGAGCCACGTGGCCGCCGAGGAAGACCGGGATCCGGCCTACCTTGTCGGCCAGCTTGCCGAGGGGTACGGCCAGCACCAGGTAGACGGCCGCCGTGCCGAGCGGCAGCAGCGGGAAGTACTCGGGCGCGAGGCCCGCGCTCTTCTGCAGCAGCAGGTAGACGAACGCGTCGCTGACCGTCACCAGCCCGAGCGCGCCCGCCAGCAGGCACACCTTGCGGAACGCCGCGTCCCGCAGCAGCCCGAAGGAGATCACCTTCCCCGCGGGCACCGGCTCGCGCCGGTCCTTGACGTACAGGACGAGCATGAGCACGCCGAGGACGGCGACGGCGAAGCTGACGACGAACACCACGTCGTACCCGCCGGTCAGCCCGAGCACCGCGAACGCGGCCAGCGGGCCGAGGAACGCGCCGACCGTGTCCATCGCCCGGTGCACGCCGAACGCCTGCCCGAGCGCACCGGGCGCGGCGCTGAGGGAGATCAGCGCGTCGCGCGGCGCGGTGCGCAGGCCCTTGCCTGTCCTGTCGACAGCCACGGCGGCGCCGAGCAGCCCGACCGACGACCCTGCGGCCAGCAGGCCGAGCTTGCACACCGCGGACAGGCCGTAGCCGATCCCGGCGACCAGCTTGCGCCGCTGCCACCGGTCGGCCGCGTGGCCTGCGGCCAGCCGTACGAGGGCGGTGACGCCGAAGTAGAGGCCGTCGACCAGCCCGAACGCCAGCGGGCTGAGGCCCAGGACGAGCACGAGGTAGAACGGCAGGACGGCGGTCACCATCTCGGAGGAGATGTCGGTGACCAGGCTGACCACCCCGAGCGCCAGCACGTTGGCCGGGACGGCGGCGGTCAGCCTGGGAAACTTCACAGTGGAGACATACACGGCCTATTGCCACCCGGTGATCTCGTACAGCACCCCGTATCCGGTGCTGTTCCACTGGTTGACGAAGTAGAAGTGGGTGCCCGTCGCGTCGAAGATGCCACCGGTGGGGCTGCCGTCGTTCATCGTGGCGAACCGGACGCACCCGTCGCTCTGCAGGTCGGGGTCGGCGCCGTCGGGCTGGCACGACCACAGGTCGTTGCCGTGGAAGCCCTGCAGGTCGCTGTCGGTGTCGCCGTCCTCGTGCACGATCCAGTTGCCGCGGTGCGGCTGGTAGGCGAGGTTGTCGGGCATGTTGAGCTCGGGGTTGCCGAGGATGAACGGCTGCGCCATCGGCGTCGCGCCGTTGCCCGCCGACTGCGCCACGGTGCCGTCGGTGACGCAGACGACCGTGCCCCAGAACTGGGCCTCGTCCTCGTTGCCGGTCTCGCTCACGCAGATACGGACCTTGCCGCCGCTTGTGTCGAGGTCCATGTCCTCGGGCCGGTAGTAGCCGGTCAGGTGCTGCTCGGCGGTGGCTCCGGTGAGGTCCGGGTCGGTCCTGTCGCGGACCGGGACCCACGCGCCCTGCCCGTACTGGGTGCCCTGGCCGTAGTCACGGCCGCCCTCGTGCTTGCCCAGGCGCAGGCCGTACACGCGGCCATGGGCCAGGGGGGAGCCCTTCTGACCTGCCTTGTACGGCTTGTCCGGGACGAACTTGAAGATCGCGCCTCCGGGCCTGCCCTTCTCCGGCCTGCTCTCGTCGGAGTAGTACATGACGCCGTTGGGCAGGACGGCGATGCCCTCGTACGACAGGCGGCCGACGTCGGCGCGGATCGCGAAGTTCTTCGCCCCGGTGCCGCCGGAGAAGGTGCCCTTGTCGCGGTCGAGCTTGACGCCGGTGGTGTGGAGGGGGTCGGTCAGCTCGTAGAGCCTGCCGCCCTCCTTGCCGCCGCCCCACTCCTCGCCGAAGATCAGCGAGCCCCAGGCGGTGCGGCGGATGGGGTCGCAGTTGCCGGTGCCGGTGAGGATGGTCTCGTACTTGCCGGTCGCCAGGTTGATGCGGAGCAGGCCGGGGTGGTCGGGCTCGTACTCGTTGCAGGAGATGAGCCACTCGGGCTTGTCGTCCGAGGGCCACAGCGCGCCCTGGTCGACGTAGAGGGGCAGGCGGCTGTTGACCACGCGGGCCTGCAGGCCGCCGGCCAGCGTGATCAGCTTCTCCGGGTGGGCGAGCGCTTCCTTCTCGCCGATCGCCTTCTTGGAGGAGTGCTCCAGGGGGTCGGTCACGCCGTACGGGTCATCGGGGGTCGCGCCGTACGCGACGGACGATCCGCCCAGCACGGCCAGGAGGGACAGTAATACGAGGGGTGTGCGCACGGCGGGGCTCCAACGAGGGCGTGACAGGTCCATGCGCGGCCGGGGCAGGTCGTTCGCTGAGCGCGTCACGCCTCGGGAGGCGCCGCGCCAAGCCGCTCACCTCGCATCCTGGCAAGCGGCTCCGCGTGGCGTCAATGGAGTTAGGAAGCTTTCCTAACTCCTTCCCCTGATCTGGCGGTACTTCTTCACCAGCTGTTCAGTCGAGGCGTCGGGGAAAGTGGCGTCGTCGCTGGTGAGCGCGGGCACCAGATCCATCGCCATCTTCTTGCCCAGCTCGACGCCCCACTGGTCGAAGGAGTCGATGCCCCAGATCGTTCCCTCGACGAAGACCAGGTGCTCGTACAGGGCGACGAGCTGGCCGAGGGTGCTCGGAGTGAGCTTGGGCGCCAGGATCGTGGAGGTGGGGCGGTTGCCCGGCATCACCTTGTGCGGCACGACGTGCGCGGGCGCGCCCTCGGCTGCGATCTCCTCGGCGGTCTTGCCGAACGCCAGGGCGGACGTCTGCGCCAGCAGGTTCGCCGTCAGCAGGTCGTGCATGTCCGCCCGGTCCTCGAACGGCTCGGCGAAGCCGATGAAGTCGGCGGGCACGAGGCGGGTGCCCTGGTGCAGCAGCTGGTAGAAGGCGTGCTGGCCGTTGGTGCCCGGCTCGCCCCAGAAGATCTCACCGGTCTGCGTGGCGACCGGCGTGCCGTCCGCCTGGACCGACTTGCCGTTGGACTCCATGGTGAGCTGCTGGAGGTAGGCGGGGAAGCGGTGCAGTCTCTGGCTGTACGGCAGGACCGCGCGCGTCTGGGCGCCGAAGAAGTCGTTGTACCAGACGCCGAGCAGGCCGAGCAGGACCGGCATGTTGGCCGTGAAGGGCGCGGTGCGGAAGTGCTCGTCGATGGTGTGGAAGCCGTCCAGCATCTCGCGGAAGCCGTTCGGCCCGATCGCGATCATCAGCGACAGGCCGATCGCGCCGTCGTAGGAGTAGCGGCCGCCTACCCAGTCCCAGAAGCCGAACATGTTCGCGGTGTCGATGCCGAACTCGGCGACCTTCTCCGCGTTGGTGGAGACCGCCACGAAGTGCTTCTCGACGGCCGCCTCGCCCAGCTTCGCGACCAGCCACTCGCGGGCCACCTTGGCGTTGGTCAGCGTCTCCAGGGTGGTGAAGGTCTTCGAGCTGACCACGAAGAGGGTGGTGGCCGGGTCGAGGTCCTTCAGGGCGCCGGTGATGTCGGCCGGGTCGATGTTGGAGACGAACCTGGCCGCGATCCCTGCGTCCGCGTAGTCGCGCAGCGCCTCGTACGCCATGGCCGGGCCCAGGTCGGAGCCGCCGATGCCGATGTTCACCACCGTGGCGATCGGCTCGCCGGTCGCGCCGCGCCACTCCTTGGCGCGCACCCGGTCGGCGAAGTCACTCATCTTGTCCAGGACGGCGTGCACGTCGCTGACCACGTTCTGCCCGTCGACGACCAGTTCGGCGTCGTACGGCAGGCGCAGCGCGGTGTGCAGCACGGCGCGGTCCTCGCTGACGTTGATGTGCTCGCCGGCGAACATGGCGTCGATGCGCTCGCGCAGGCCCGCCTTCTCGGCGAGGGCCAGGAGGAGGTCGAGGGTGTCCTGGGTGGCGCGGTGCTTGGAGTAGTCAAGGTAGAGGTCGCCCGCGGTCAGGCTCATGCGCTGGGCGCGGCCGGGATCGTCGGCGAACAGCTCGCGCAGCGTTCTGCCTTCGATGTCCTCATGATGTTTTGCCAGGCCGGCCCATTCCTGGCTCTGGGTGATGTCCACAGTTCCTCCTGTTATCCAATATCGCCTTACCCAACCGGAAGAACTGTGTCACTGTTCCAGGCGTTGCGTTGCAGGTTTCCGAACACGACTTATCCGTCTAAACTGGGACAAAACGCCCAGGTCGGCGGGGGCCTCTAGGGAGGTCAGCATGTTCGGCTTCACGCTCGGGATCGCCACGGCATGCACGCTCGCCCTCGGCTCGTGCCCGGCCGCGCAGGTGGAATCGTCCTCTGGGGGTTGCGTGTACATCGTGCAACCGCCTTATCCGGCCGGCTTGTGGGTCCGCTCAGGCCCGGGTACCCAATACGAACCCATCGATTCTGTGGCGTATCTGGACACGGTGGAGGGCGCTTGCTACAGCCACGGCAACTGGACCCGCGTCTGGGGGCCCAGCGGCTGCCAGGGCTGGTCCTATGCGCCTTACCTGGAGGAGGTGGGCTACTAGCGGACGCGGATGATCTGCAGCAGCAGGGGCATGCGCAGCCCCCACGGCCTGACCGGCAGCAACACGGCCACCGCCGCGGGCAGGCATGACGCGTATTCAGGCGGGCGTCACACCGGTCACTCTGCCGCGCTCTTCGCCGGTTGCACAACCGCCAGATACGCCTGGAGCGCGTCCCGGTTGCGCGACAGGCAGTCGATCCGCGCCTGGATCCGATCCACCTCCCCCCGCAACATCGCCGCCGCCTCCGCCGTCACGCAGTCCGGATGAAGGTGGATCTGGTCAGGACGGCTGAGAAACGGCAGGATCGCCCGGATGATCTCCGTCGTCAGCCCCGAATCCAGCAACCCCCGCACCTGCTGCGCCCGGAACAGGTCCGCCTCGTCATACGCCCGGTACCCGTTCGCCGCCCTGGCAGGCTGCAACAACCCCTGCTCCTCGTAATATCGCAGCATCCGCGCCGGTATCCCGGTGCGCCGCGACAGCTCGCCGATCCGCATGCTCCCCCTCGTTTGCCTTCACACTGATGTGAGGGTTTCACCATGGTCGCATGCCGACGACCACCTCGACATTCCCGCTGACCGCCCTGCTCGCCCTGGCCACGGCCGCGTTCACCGCCGTGATGACGGAACTGCTGCCCGCCGGCCTGCTCCCCCGGATGAGCGCCGCCCTGGACGTGTCCCAGGGCCAGGTGGGCTTCCTGGTCACGGCGTACGCCGCGGCGGCCGTGGTGGTCGCGATCCCCGTCACCGCCGCGTTGCGCGGGCTGCCGCGCCGTCCGGTGCTGATCGTGGTGCTGGTCGGTTTCGCCCTGCTGAACGCGGTGACGGCCGCTTCGTCCTGGTACCCGCTGACTTTTGCGGCGCGCCTCCTGTCCGGGGTGGTCGGGGGGACGATGTGGGGCATGCTGGTCGGCTACGCGGCCAGGATGGTCCCGGTCACCCACCGCGGCCGGGCGATCGCCATCGTCTCGGCGGGCATCACGGTGGCGCTGTGCCTGGGCATCCCCGCCGGTACGGCACTGGCCGGGGCGTTCGGCTGGCGTGCCGCGTTCTGGGTGTTGTCGGTGCTGGCGTTGCTGCTGGTGGGATGGGTCGTGGCCCGCGTCCCCGACTTCCCGGGCGAACCAGCCGAAGCACGCACGCCTTTGGTCCGCGTGGCGAAACTGCCCGGCATAGCGGTCGCCCTGGCCGTCACCGCGGCCGTGTTGCTCGGCCACCAGTCCATGTACACCTACCTCGCCCCTTTCACCACATACACCGGCTTCGGCCGTACGGGCTTGGTCTTGCTGGTCTTCGGCATCGCGACAGTGGCGGGAGTCTGGCTGGTAGGCACCCTGGTGGACCGCCACCTCCGCGCCACCCTGCTGAGCGCCCTCGCCCTGGTGGCCGCAGCGCTCCTGGCCCTCCCCCTGTCCACCGGCCGGCCCGCCGTATTGCTGGGAGCGATCGCCATCTGGGGGCTGGCCTTCGGCGGCATCCCGACCTTGCTCCAGACCGCCCTGGTCGACGCGGCCGGGCCTGGCAACGCGGACGTGGCGACGGCCATGCAGACAACCGTCTACAACCTCGGGATCGCCGCAGGCTCACTGGTCGGCGGCCTGGTCCTGGAAGGCGCAGGCCCCGCAGCCCTCCCCTGGACCGCCCTCCCCTTGCTGGCGGCGGCCCTCCTGACCGTCACCACCACCCACTCCGCCTACCCCCACACCCGCCCCACCACCTAACCTCCCCCTCACCCCCACCCCCCCGACCTCACCCCACTCAACCGCCCACGCCCCCGCGCCCGCCCGACCTCACCCCACCCACCGCCCGACCCCCGCGTCCCCGCGTCGCTGCGCCCCCGCCTCCCCGCGTCCCCGCCCGACCTCACCCCCGTCCCACCCCCACCACCCCACCACCCCACCGCCTTAGCGCCTTAGCGCCTTAGCGCCTTAGCGCCTTAGCGCCCGACCCCCGCGCCACCTCACCCCGCCCACCAGCCCCCTTCGCGCCACCTCACCGCCCGACCTCCACGCTGCCTAACCCCGCCCGACCTCCCGCCGCGCCACCGCCCCAGCGCCCGACCTCCGCGCCACCTAACCGCCCGACTTCCCAGGCCACCTCCCACCGCCCCACCGCCCGGCCTTCGCGCCACACCGCCGCCCGCCCGGAGGAACCCACCGGCTCACGCGGCCGGAGGGCCGCACCCACCGGCCCGGTCTCACCGCGCGGATAGGCCCGCATTGTTCCCCCATCTGGGCAAACTCGCCCCTACCTTTGCCGCGAAGAGCAGCGGGGCGGGCCGTGAAGACCAGCGGTCAGAAGGTGAAGCGCGTGCCGTCCTTGAGCGACGTGCTGCTCCACGCCCTGACCACCGAGGGCCGCAGCCGGAACAGATCCCCCAGCACCGCCGCAGGGAGCGGCCTGCCGTACTTGCTTGCCCAAGCCCCCACGATGCCCTCATGCCCCGACATCACCGGCTTCTCCGCGACAGCGTCGACGATGACCACGTTCTCCGCACTCTCCAGGTGTGCCGTCACCCTCGGGTTGGCGGCAAGGTTGCGCGCCCACCGCGCCGTCTCCAGCCCCTCGACGTACAGCGCCAGATCCACCCAGACTCCCATCACCGGCGTCGCATGCGGCACACCGTCAGCGCTCGCCGACGCCAGCCAGTAGTAACGCGCCTCACCGAGCCGCACCTCGACGTCGTCCCAGGACAACCACCGCGAAGGGTCGTCGGAGAAGGCATAGGCGGAGGGCGCCAGCGGCCGCCCGGGTAACGGAGTCATGCGGCGATCCAACCAAACGTCCGCCCCTGTCGGCTAGAACGACCTCCGTGGCGCGCCCCTTTTCGCCTGACGCATAGAGCTCCTAGCAGTGAGCACCCAGAACCCTTCGGAGAGGAGACCCTCCCACCTCTGCTTCTCTCCCTGTGAGGGGAGAGAGGTCATCCCGTTAGGAGCCCTTAGCAGCGTTAAGGGCCGGGGACCCTGGCGCTTAGCGGCGTTAAGGGCCGGGGACCCTGGCGCTTAGCAGCGTTAAGGAACGGGCCGATCCCGACGCTTAGCAGCGTTAAGGGACGAGGGGGTTGACATCTCGGACCTGGCACCAGAAACACGCCTCGGACTTGGCGGAGTGCGGAGTGCGGAGTGCGGAGTGCGGAGTGCGGAGTGCGGAGTGCGGAGTGCGGAGTGCGGAGTGCGGAGTGCGGAGTGCGGAGTGCGGAGGGCGCGGGGTCAGGTGCCGGGGGTGATGAGGCCGGTTTCGTAGGCGTGGATGACGGCCTGGGTGCGATCGCGCAGGCCGAGCTTGGACAGCAGGCGGGCCACGTGCGTCTTCACGGTGTGCTCGCTCACCACCAGTTCGGCGGCGATCTCCGCGTTCGACTGGCCGCGGGCGAGCATGCGGAGCACTTCCAGCTCGCGCGGCGTGAGCGACTCGTGCTCCACCGGACGCGGACGGCGCTGCCGCGCGAACTCGGCGATCAGACGCCTCGTCACCGCCGGGGCCAGCAGCGCGTCCCCTCGGGCCACCGTACGCACAGCCGACACCAGGTCCATCGCCCGCACGTCCTTCAGCAGGAACCCGCTGGCGCCGGCGGCCAGGGCGTCGTAGACGTAGTCGTCCAGGTCGAAGGTGGTGATCATGATGACCCTGGTCGACTCGGTCTGGAGGATGCGCCTGGCTGCCTCGATGCCGTTCATTTCCGGCATGCGGATGTCGAGCAGGGCGATGTCCGGGTGCGTCAGCCTGGCCTGCCGTACCGCGTCCGCGCCGTCCACGGCGGTGGCGACCACGTCGATGTCGGGCTGGGCGCCGATCACCGCGGAGAACCCGCGCAACACGACGGGCTGGTCGTCGGCGATAAGGACGTTGATGGTCACACCTCATCAAAGCTCATCCGGGGGTATGCCCGGTTGGGGAGGGTGGAGGCCGCATTGGCGGCCCCGCCCGGCTCGGGCGGCACGGCTCGGGCGGCAGGGCTCGGGCGGCAGGGCTCGGGCGGCAGGGCTCGGGCGGCAGGGCAACGATGTGGACGCGACCCCCTGCGACGGTCCCACTCGGCGCGGGCGGCGGTAGTGAGGGTTTCGTTGAGCGGAATGGCGACAACGTGGACACGACCCTGCGGCGGTCGCAAGTTGTGAATGGCCGGGCGAGCGTGGGGCTCACTTCTCGCGGAGGGGGCGCGGGCGGGAGGTCGCCTCTCGCGGAAGGCGCAGGCGGGAGGTCGCCTCTCGCGGAAGGCGCAGGCGGGAGGTCGCCTCTCGCGGAAAAGGCGCGGGCGGGAGCTCGCCTCTCGCGGAAAAGGCGCGGGCGGGAGCTCGCCTCTCGCGGAAAAGGCGCGGGCGGGAGCTCGCCTCTCGCGGAAAAGGCGCGGGCGGGAGCTCGCTTCTTGTGGAAGGGGCGCGGGTGGGGCTCACTGCTTGTGGAAGGTCATCGGTGGGCCGCCTGGCTGGGGTGGGGTGGTGAGGTCTTCTGAGAGGAGGACGGCGACGGTGTAGAGGTGCCACAGGGTGGTGGGGCTGGCGTCGGGGAGGCGGTCCATGTGGACGATGCGGGCCAGCGGTTCCGAGTTCCGTACGGTGCCGTACAGGTGGTCGGCGGCGTCGTGGCGCCAGTTCCATACGGGGGCGTCTGGTGTGGGCTTGCGGTGCCACCAGCGGTGTTTGGTGAAGCGCCAGGGCTTGCCCTGCAGCGGGATGCGGGCCAACCGCGGGGAGAAGTGGGCGATGAGGTCGTGGACCGGGCGTTCCGACCAGCGCCACTCCGGGTCGGTGGCCAGGGCGATCCTGGCTACCGCGGCGTCGAGGTAGGGCTGGACCTGGGTGCCTCGGCGTAGGGCGCCTGTCCTTGCGGCGGCGTGCCAGCGGCCCGTTCGGTAGCGGACGTACAGGTGGTCCAGGATGCGGGGGTTGTCGCTCTGCCAGGGGGCGGCCAGGGAGGCCGCGTGCTCGTTCGCCTCCGCGGTGAAGAGCGCGGATGAGCCCTGGAACAGGGTGTTCACCTTGCGGGTGACGGCCGGGCTCGCGATGGAGGCCATCCCGGAGAGGTAGCCGCCGCGCAGGATCTCGCCTGCCTGGCCGCCCATGGTGGGCTTGGCGGTGAAGGGGGCGTACGGCACGACGTTCTCGTAGGCGGAGGTCATGCCTTCGCAGACGCGCACGATGTCCCTTGCCCTGTCGAGGGGGTGGGTTACGGTCACCTGACCCTCGCGGGCCTGGGAGATCACCTGGTGGTCGACGCCCAGCTGCTTGGCGATCCTGCGGGCGATCACGACGTCGGGGTCGCGGTCGGTGCCGTAGGTGGTGGCGGTGAAGGGGATGTCCGCCGCGTGGAGCATGGCCGCGATCAACCGGCTGTCCCTGCCGCCGGTCAGCGTCAGCCGTACGGGCTCCTGGGTGGAACGGAGCGGGGTCAGGGCGTTCAGCAGGGCTGAGGCCAGGTCGTCCACGCCGGTACGGCTGTCGCCGTGCGGGAGGTCCCTCGTGGTGAGGCGGCTGATGCCGTGGCTCACCTCCAGGGTCGAGTTGGGTGGTAGGGCGCGGACGCCGGTGAAAGGGGTTTCTTCGGACAGGAAGTAGCCCTGTCTGGCCATCGACTGGAGGGCGAGCACGTCGTACTCGACGCGGCCGTTCGCGACCAGGTGGACCAGGAGCGCCCGGTTGCCTATGACGTGGAGTTCGTCGGTTTCGGCGTAGTAGACGGGGTCGGCGGGGATCAGCGAGGTGGCCGCCTCTATCCCGTCGGGGGACGCCTTGAAGGTGGCGGCCCCGCTGACGCCCTCGGCCCCGCCCCCGCGCAGGCCGAGCGCGTCAGCGCCCTCGTTGGACCAGGCGAGCAGGGCGCTCCTGTCTTCCGGGGCGCGCCATTCGCCTGGGGTGACGGTGTCCCAGGGGACGGGGAAGGCGGCGCGTGCGGCGTCGCGCGCTTCCTTCACGGCGTGTCTGACGTCTGCTCTGCCTTTTGCCGCCACCGCTACGAACACCCTCATGCGATCCCCCGATCTCGGACTGGGTGTCCGATAGTGGCCGAGGGGGTGAAGCGGTGTCGTCATCCTTTCGAGCGATATGCCAGGTCAGGGGGCCGGTGGGTGGTGGAGCCTTGGGGGTGCGAGGGTCGCGGGACCTCCTGGAGGGGTGGAGGTCCCGGGGGTCGAGACCCCTTGGGGGTTGGCGCGAGGGCTGGGGGTTGGGGCAGGGGGTCGCGTGGGCGATGGGGTTGGGGCGAGCTAGGAGTTGGGCGTGGGGTTGGCGGGCGTGGCGTCGGCGGGCGTGGCGTTGGGGCGGGGCTGATGGTCCGGTGGGTGGCGGTTAGGGGTTAGGGCGGGGTCGGGGAGCGGGGCTTAGGGCGGGGTTGAGCGTCGGGTGGGATCGGGTGGGTGGTGAGGGTTGGGGTCGGGTAGGCGGCGGGGTCAGGGGTGGAGCGGGGTCAAGTGGATGAGGGGGGTAGAGCGGGGTCAGGTGGATGAGGAGGCGGGGCGGGGTCGGGTGGCTGAGGGGGGTAGAGCGGGGTCAGGTGGATGAGGAGGCGGGGCGGGGTCGGGTGGCTGAGGGGGTGGGGGCGGGGTCGGATGGGTGAGGGGGTGGGGTTAGGGGATCATCCAGCTCAGGACTGGGGTGGATTGCAGGAAGACCAGGATGCACAGGGCCAGGAGCAGGACGAGGCTCCAGGCGATGACCTTGCGGAAGAGGGTGCCCTCCTCACCCACCAGGCCCACCGCCGCCGTTCCGATGGCCAGGTTCTGGGGGGAGATCATCTTGCCCATCACGCCGCCCGAGCTGTTGGCAGCGCCGAAGAGTTCTGGGGCGATGCCGAGCTTGCCTGCGGCTGTTGTCTGCAATGCGGCGAACAGGGCGTTCGAGCCTGCGTCCGTACCTGTGATGGCTACTCCGAACCAGCCGACTATCGGGGAGAGGAAGGCGAACAACGCCCCCGCGCCCGCCAGGAACAGGCCCAGCGTCTGGATCTGGCCGGAGAACTGCATCACGAAAGCCAGGGCGAACACCGCGAGGATCGTCACGATCGCCCACCCGAACTGACGGATCGTGGCCCCATATGTCTGTACGGCGGAGCCGGGGCTGATACCCAGCACCAACATCGTGATAAGTCCGGAAATGAAGAGCAATGTCCCTGGATGCACTGCCCAGTTGAGTTCGTACAGCACAGGAACGGCCTTACCCGCAGGACTGACCAGCGACATCCCCGGCCACACCGGCTTGACCGTGAACGTCTTCAACCAAGCGTTGACCGCCGGGATCTGCGCCACCGAGAACAACGCGATGATGATCACGTAAGGCGAGAACGCCGCGATCTTGTCCCGGGACGTGTCCCCGCCCGGCCGCCCATGCGTGCGCACGAAAGCGGGATCGTCCACCGACCCACCCGCGACCGGCGTCAACGTGACCGTCTCCCGAGGCTTCCACAGCTTCCCGAACCCGATCAGCACCCCAGCGGAAACCAGCGCCGCCGCGATGTCGGTCAGCTTGTAGTTGAACTGCGAGAACACCAGCTGCGTGGCCCCGAAGCTCACCCCTGCCACCAGCGCAGCGGGCCAGGCCTGCCGCAGCCCCCGCCGCCCGTCCGCGATGAACACGATGACGAACGGGATGAACAGTGCGATGAACGCCACCTGCCGCCCCGCCATGGCCCCGAACGGATCGGGCGCCGTCTTGAGCACGTCGCCGAGCACCGTGATCGGGTTGCCCATGCCGCCGAACGCGACCGGCGCCGTGTTCGCGATCAGCGCGATGAGCGCCGCCCGCATCGGCTCGAAGCCGAGCGCGATCAGCATGACCGCGCAGATCGCGATCGGCGACCCGCCCCCGGCCAGCGCCTCGATGAGCGCCCCGAAGGAGAACGCGATGACGATCGCGGTGATGCGCTTGTCGTCGCTGATGCCCTGGAAGGCCCGGCGCAGCACGGCGAAGTGGCCGCTCTTCTCGGTCATCTTGTAGATCCAGATGGCGTTGAAGGTGATCCACAGGATCAGCAGGACGGCCCTGGCCGCGCCGTACACGGCCGAGTCGAGCGCCATGAGCACCGGCATGCCGTACGCGAAGGGCAGGACGGCGATGAGCAGGCCGACGACGAGGCCGGAGATCCCGGCCCAGTGCGCCTTCCACTTGAAGGCGCCCAGCAGCACCAGGACGGTCAGCAGCGGGAGGGCCGCCAGGATCGCGGAGAGCAGGAGATTGCCCGTGGGGTCGAAGTCTTGTTTGTACACCGCACACCTCTGTGGGGGGTTCCATTGGATAGAACGGCGTTCCGTGTCTAGGATCGTAGGACGCTTCACAACCGGAGGGAAGACATGGAGATCCGGCATGCCACCTCGCCCGAGCAGATCCGATCTTTCGACACCACCGAGTTAAGGAGCCGCTACCTCGTTGAAGACCTGTTCGGACCGCACATCACCGCTGTCTACACGCATCACGACCGCATGGTGGTGGCCGGAACAAAACCCGCGAAAGCCACCAAACTCGAAACCGAGGACCCTCTAAGGTCGGAGCATTTCCTGCAAAGGCGCGAGCTCGGCGTGGTCAACATCGGCGACACGGGCACGGTGACCGTGGACGGCGTGCCGTACGAGATGGACAACAAGGACGGCCTCTACGTCGGCATGGGAGCGCGCGAGGTGACCTTCGAGCGCGGCACGTTCTACCTCGTCTCCGCCCCCGCGCACACCACCCACCCGACGACGCTGAGGAGGCTGAAGGACGTCGAGCCGCTGAGGCTGGGCAGCGCGGAGGGCTCCAACGACCGCACGATCCACCGGTACGGCTTCCGCAGCTGCCAGCTCGTGATGGGCGTGACCGTGCTGGAGCCCGGCAGCATGTGGAACACCATGCCGTGCCACACCCACGACCGCCGCACCGAGGTCTACCTCTACTTCGACCTGCCCCCAGGCGAGCGGGTCATCCACCTCATGGGCCGTCCCGACGAGACGCGCAACCTGGTGGTCGCCGACGGCCAGGCGGTCATCTCGCCGAGCTGGTCGGTGCACTGCGGGTTCGGCACCCGCAGCTACTCCTTCGTGTGGGCCATGGCCGGGGAGAACCAGGCGTTCGACGACATGGACCAGGTCGCCGTCACCGAGATGCGGTGAGGCATGTTCTCGCTGGCGGGCAAGACGGCCCTGGTCACCGGGGCGCGGGCGGGCATCGGGCGGGCGATCGCGGTCGGGCTGGCCAGGGCGGGCGCCGACCTGGTCCTGCACGGACACCGCGACGACCTGGACGAGACCGAGCGCGCTGTCAAGCGGCACGGCGCGCAGGTGGACAAGCTGGTCCTCGACCTGGCACGCACGGAAGAGATCCCCCCGGCAGTCAACAACCTGGATGTGGACATCCTGGTCAACAACGCGGGCACGATCAGGCGCGAGTCCACCTCGTTCGACGACTGGCGCGCGGTCATGGCGGTCAACCTGGACGCCGTGTACGTGCTCAGCCAGGCGATGCTGGAGCGCGGCACGACCAAGGTGATCTCGATCGCGTCGCTGCTGTCGTTCCAGGGCGGCGTGCACGTGGCCTCCTACGCCGCGGCCAAGCACGCGGTCGTGGGCCTGACCAGGGCGTTGTCCAACGAGTGGGCGCCGCGCGGCGCCCAGGTCAACGCCATAGCGCCCGGCTACATCAGCACCGACGTCACCCGGGCGCTGCAGGAGGACGAGGTGCGCGAGGCCCAGATCCGCGACCGCATCCCGGCCGGCCGGTGGGGCAGGCCGGAGGACCTGGAGGGCGCTGCGGTGTTCCTGGCCTCCCCCGCCGCCGACTACGTGACCGGGCACGTCCTGGTCGTCGACGGCGGCTGGCTGGCGCGCTGAGTATGCTGATCCCGTGTCCGAGGAAGCCCGCCCCAGCAGCGCCATCGACAAGGCCCTGTGGGTGCTGGAGGCGCTGGCCGAGCACGAGAGCCTCACCAAGATCGCCAGCGCGACCGGCCTGCCGAAGTCGACCACGCACCGCATCCTGCAGTCGCTGGCCGAGCACGGGTTCGCCAACCCCGACGGCACCGGCGGCTACCAGCCGGGGCCCAAGATCCTCACCCTGGCCGGCCGCATGCTCAACCGCTTCGACCCGGTACGGCAGGCCTCTCCGGTGCTGCAGCGGCTGCACGACCAGACGGGCTACACCGTGCACTTCGCGGTGCTCAACGGCGACGAGGCCGTCTACGCCGCCAAGCTCGAAGGGCGCAAGCCGTACCAGATGCCCTCACGGGTCGGGATGAGCCTGTGGCTGCACACGAGTGCGATCGGCAAGGCGATGCTGGCCGCGATGCCGGACGACGTGGTCAGGGGCATCACCGCCCGCACCGGGCTGACCGGCAGGACGCCGGCCACGATCACCACCCAGGCGGCGCTGCTGCGTCACCTGGGCGAGGTGCGCCGGCGCGGGTTCGCCGTCGACGACGAGGAGAACGAGGCGGGCATCCGCTGCGTCGGCGCAGCGGTGTTCGACCACACCGGGCACGTGGTGGCCGGGGTGAGCATCTCGACGCTGACCCACGAGCTGTCGATGGCGGACGCCGAGGAGCTGGGGCCGCTGGTGGCGGACACGGCGCGCGACGTGTCGCGGACGCTGGGCGCGCCGGTGGAGCTGCTCACCCGCTGAGCCAGGTCAGGACGATCGTGGTGTGCCGCTTGACGATGGCCGGCCCTTCGGAGATCACCAGACCGGGGTGGGCGTCGATGCGGAGCTGCTCGGTCGTCGGACGTCCCGCTTCGTCCCACTTCACAACCTGCGTTACCAGCTCCTCGGCGAGCTCGGATCCGGCCGGGCCGTACCCGCGCGCGTCGCTCGTGGACAGCAGCGCGAGGCTGCCGTCGCAGGCCAGCCCGGCCGTCATGCTGAACCCGGGCGACTGCACCGGCGGCCCGTGGAGCCGCCCCTCCCCCGCCTCGGTCAGCGTGCACCAGCGGTCGTCGTGCGTGGCCAGCCACAGGCTGAGCGCGGCGGCGAAGGTCCGCTGGTCCAGCCGGAACGGCAGCGACATCGTGGACACCGGCCCGTCGAGCGCGTCCAGGACGTCGCCGACCTCGCGCGGCTCGGCCAGGAAGAGCAGCAGCGACGGGTTCACGTCGAGCGTCCTGACGACCTCGGGCCCGGCCAGCGAGCCGCGCATCCGCATGAACCCGCACGGCACCACCGACGTGCTCGTCCAGTGGCCGTCCGCGCGTTCCATGGCGACGCTGACCTGCACGCCGCGCAGGTCGAGCGGCACGACCAGGCGGCCGCCCGGCGCGAGCTGCTCCAGCCAGGCGGGCGCGAGGTCCCAGACGCCGACCGTCGCGATCATCCGGTCGTACGGAGCGTCCGCCGCGTATCCCGCGGCGCCGTCGCCGCACACCAGCCGCACCCCCTCGGCGCCCGCGGCGGCGAGGTGGTCGGCGGCGGCCTCGACGAGGTCGGCGTCCAGATCGACGCTGACCACCTCGCCGGTCGGCCCGACCAGGTGGGACATGAGGGCGGCGTTGTAGCCGGTGCCCGCCCCGACCTCCAGGACGCGCATGCCCGGTTCGAGGCCGAGCTGCTCCAGCATGATCGCCATGATCGCGGGCTGGGAGGAGGAGCTGGTCGGCACGCCGTACGCGTCGCGTTTGGTGACGATCGCCTCGTCGTCGTAGACCTGCTCCAGCGGCACGCCGGGCAGGAACAGCTCCCTGGGGACCGACGCGAACGCCTCCAGGACCCGCTCACCGATGCCGCCGCGCTCGCGCAGCCGTTCCACCAGCCCGTGCAGGGTCACTCCCGAATATTAAAGGGTTGGGCGGCGCGAGAACGGGGAGGGTTGGCAACTCGTGTACGCCGATCGTGAGGAGGAGCCTCGTGCTCACCCTGACACCCAACGCGGTGCAGGCCATCCGTGACCTGACCGCGTCCACCCCAGAACCGGAGAACACCGGGGTCCGGATCGCCTCCCAGGAGAACGGTTCCGGCTCGCTCGTGTTGTCACTGACCACCCAGCCAGAGCCGACGGACGAGGTGATCGAGGCGCAGGGCGCCCGGGTCTACCTCGACGCGGCCGCGGCCGGCGCCCTGGACGACAAGGCGCTGGACGCGGGCACCGACGACAGGGGCGGAGTGGCCTTCGTCGTCACCGAGAAGTGAGAGCGGGGCCCGTACGGCGCCGCCGTACGGGCCCCCTCGTCATGCCGACAGCAGCTTGGCCAGGTACCGCACCTGCTCCTCGACCTGGTACGGCCCGCCGCCCTCGTGGTTGTTCCACGGCCAGACGGTGATCTCCTTGGGCCCCTGCCAGTGGTTGTAGGCGGCGAACACCGTCGACGGCGGGCAGATGTCGTCCATCAGCGCCACCGAGTACAACGCGGGCACCTGGCCGCGCGCGGCGAAGTTGACCCCGTCGAAGTACGACAGCGTGCGGAACACCTGGTCCGCCGTCCCGCGCAGCCCCGCGAGGAACCTGACGATCTCCTGGTACGGATCACTCCCGGTGATCTCCACGGCCCGCCTGAAGTGCGTGAGGTACGGCACGTCGATCAGCGCCGCCTTCACCCCCGGGCGCAGCGCGGCGGCCGCCTGGGCGATGCCGCCGCCCTGGCTGCCACCGGCCACCACGATGGCGTCGGGGTCGACGGCCGGGTGCCCGGCCGCCACCTCGATCGCGCGCACGGCGTCGGTGAAGACCCTGCGGTAGTAGTAGGTGTCCGGGTCGAGGATGCCCCTGGTCATCATGCCCGGCGCGTGCGGCGCTTCGCCCGTGTGCGGGTCCGGGGTGGCGCCCGGGTGGTTCAGGCTCGCCGCGCCCTGCCCGCGCGTGTCCACCACCAGCGTCACGTAACCGGCCGACGGCCAGGTCAGGAAGCTGTGCGGCAGGCCGCGGCCGCCGCTGTAGCCGATGTACTGCACCACGGCGGGCAGCGGGCCGGACGCGCCGCGCGGCACGATCAGCCAGCCGTTGATCCGGTCACCGCCCCAACCGGCGAACGAGGTGTCGTAGATGTCCACCCCGGCCATCGGGAGGTCGTAGGGGGTGAACACGGGCGCCAGGTCGTGCTCGGCCGCCTCGGCGAGCGTCCTGGCCCAGAACGCATCGAAGTCGGCGGGTTCGTCCCGCTCGGGCAGGTAGTCACGGAGCTGCTCAAGGGGGAGGTCGAACAGAGGCACAGCGATCTCCAAGCTGTAGAGGGTCCTGATATTTCACCTCACCAGTTGGTGAAAGCGCCATCCCGGGTCCGAAGATGCGGCCGTTCGGTGGTGAGGGCCTGGTAGCGCCGGGCCTCCGCCCTGTCGATGTCCACGCCGAGCCCCGGCAGGTCGGGCAGCTCGACCCGACTGGCCGCGATCGTCGGGCGCGCCGTGAACAGCGCGTCGAGCACCGGGCCCGGCTGGGCCTGGTGCTCCTGGATCGCGACGTTGGAGGTGGCCAGGTTGAGGTGCAGCGACGAGGCGGCCGTCACCGGGCCGAGCGGGTTGTGGGTGGCGAGCTTGATGTAGTGCGCCTCGCACATCGCGGCGATCTTCCTGGCCTCGGTCAGCCCGGAGGCGACGGCCACGTCGATGCGGGCGTAGTCGATGAGGTCGGGTTCGACCAGGCGCTGGAACTCCCACTTGGAGCCGAACTGCTCGCCGGCCGCGAGCGGCACCGCCGTACGGGATCGGAGCGAGCGGTAGGCGTCGAGGCCCTCGCAGCGCAGCGGGTCCTCCACGAAGTACGGCCTGGCCGCCTCGATCTCCCTGCACAGCGTGACGGCCTGCGGCGGGTCGAACCTGGTGTGCACGTCGAGGATGAGCTCCACCTCGTCGCCCAGGGCGTCGCGCAGCCGGTGGAACAGGTCGATGCCGCCCCGCATGGAGGCGCGCTGGTCGAGCACGCCGTCCGCGGTGTGCGGCACCGCGAAGCGCAGGTAGCGCCACCCCTCCTCGACCTTCTCCCGCGCCCGGTCAAGGAACGCCTCCACGTCGTGGTAGTCGTCGCCCAGGTGGGTGTAGGCCTCCACGTGGTCGCGCACCCGCCCGCCGAGCAGCTCGTAGACGGGGACGCCGAGCGCTTTGCCGCGGATGTCCCACAGTGCCACGTCGACGGCGGCGATCGCGGCCCCCAGCAGGCGGTCGGCGGGAAAGAAGCCGCGCCGGAACATGACCTGCCACAGGTGCTCGATCCTGGACGGATCCTCGCCCACGATGAGCTCGCCCAGGTGCTCGATGCCCCCGGCCACGGCCTTCTGCCTGGACCTGATGCCCACCTCGCCGATGCCGTGCAGGCCCTCGTCTGTGTCGATGACCAGCAACATCATGCTGTCGGCGCCGTCGGGCAGGGTGAGCAGCTCCCAGCCGGTGATCTTCATCTGACTCCTCATGAAAACGATCCCGCAAATTCTCAGTGCCAAATCATGACAGCCTCGATAGCTCTTGGAAAGACAGTGTTTTCCTGCACGAAACACTCTTGACGCTTCCGGGAACGTTTGCAACGATCTTTCGCATGGCAGTGACCATCAAGCAGGTGGCGAGCGAGGCGGGCGTCTCCGTCTCCACGGTTTCCCGCGCCTTCACCGCGCCCGACCAGGTGCAGCCGCAGACGTTGCGGCGCATCCAGGAGGTCGCCGCCAGGCTCGGCTACTCGCCCAACCCGGCCGCGCGATCCCTGCGCGGCGGCCGTACGGGTTCGCTCGGGCTCATCATCCCCGACATCGCCAACCCGTTCTTCCCGCCGATCATCAAGGCGATGCAGGCGCGGGCCAGGCGGCTCGGCTATACCGTGCTGACCGCCGACACCGACGAGCGCGAGTTCGACGAGCTGGAGACGATCGCCGCGGTGTCCAAGCAGGTCGACGGCCTCATCCTGTGGGCGTCGACGCTGCCGGAGGAACGGCTGCGCGAGCTGGCGGCCGAGATGCCGATCGTCCTGGTCAACCGGCAGGTCGACGGCGTCGCCCAGCTGCGCATCTCGCTGTCTGCGGGCATCGCGCAGGCCGCCGAGCACCTGAAGGCCTACGGCCACACCCGGTGCGTGTTCGTCAACGGCTCGCCCGCCGAGTCCTCGCGCGGCAAGTCCATCAGGGCGGCCTTCGAGTCGCACGGGGTGTCGCTGAGCGAGCTCGGCCCCTACGAGCCGCGCTTCGAGACGGGCGTGCACGCGGCCACGCTGGTCGCAGCGGGCGAGGCGACCGCGGTGCTGGCCCACAACGACCTCGTCGCGCTCGGCGTGCTGCACCAGCTCGCCAAGCTCGGCGTGGGCGTCCCCTCGCAGGTGAGCGTGATCGGCATAGACGACACGCTGCTCGCCGCCACCTCCACCCCGTCACTCACCACGATCAGGATCTCCGCCGACGAGACCGCCACCCTGGCCGCCGACCTGCTCATCGACACGATCGGCGTCAGGAGCGAGGGCAGGGTCGTCGAGATCGGCTCGCGCCTGATCCCCCGCGCCTCCACCGGCCCGGCCCCCTCCTAACCCCTTCACCCCCGCTGGTACGGCCGCGCCGTACCGCCATCTCGACGTGCGCAGGAGTACCCCCATGAAACACATCACCGCCCTGCTCGGCTGCGCGGTCCTGCTGGCCGCGTGCGGATCCCCGACCTCCGGCGAGTCCGGCGACGTGGTGATCCGGGTCCAGGGCATGCCGCCCGCGACGGACAAGCCCGGCCTGGCGCAGTTCACCGCGATGGTCGCCGAGTTCGAGAAGCTGAACCCCGGCATCAGGGTGCAGGGGTCCACGTCGGTGTTCGACCCGCTGACGTTCTCGGCCAAGCTCGCCGGGGGCCGCGTCGAGGAGGTCATCAAGGTCCCGCTGACCGAGCCGCAGGGGCTCATCGCGCGCAAGCAGGTGCAGCCGCTGACCAGGTCGCTGGCGGCTTGGGCGCACTACAAGGAGTTCAACCCGCAGGTGCTGCGGCCGCTCAGCGACTCCTCCGGCGAGGTGTACGGCGTGCCGCAGGCGCCCTTCGCGCAGGGCCTCGTCTACAACCGGGACCTGTTCGCCAAGGCCGGACTCGACCCCGACCGGCCGCCCAGGACGTGGGACGAGGTGCGCGCGGCGGCCAAGGCGATCGCCGCGAAGACGGGCAAGGCCGGGTTCGTGCACGAGTCGAAGGGCAACCAGGGCGGGTGGCAGCTCACCATGCTGGCCTACGCGCACGGGGGCGACATCTCCACCGACAAGGCGGCCGCGTTCAACTCGGAGCCGGTGAAGAAGGCGCTCGGGTTGCTGAAGGAGATGCGGTGGACGGACGACTCCATGGGCGACTCCCAGCTGAACGACCAGAACGACGTGATCAAGCGGTTCGCGGCCGGTGAGATCGGGATGTACATGGGAACGCCGGGGACCTACCGGCTGGCGAAGATGACGTACGGGATGGAGGACACCGACGCGTTCGGGATCGGGGCGCTGCCGCAGGCGGGCGGGAACGCGACGCTCACCGGTGGGGACGTGTACCTGGTGCCCAAGTCGGTGTCTGCCCCCAAGGCCGCGGCTGCGGTGAAGTGGTTGTTGTTCGCCTACGCGCAGCCGCAGTACGACCCCGCTGCGGCGGCTGCTCGGGCCAAGGGGCTGGCGGCCGATCCGAAGTCGGCGGTGGGGGTGCCCACGTTGCCGATGTTCTCCGCTGCGCAGCAGGCCAGGATCGATGCGGCTGTGGCGCCTTATGTGAACGTGAAGCTGGAGCATTTCCGGCCTTGGCTGGAGGGGACGCCGTCGTTGACGCTGCGGCCTGAGCCGCCTGTGCAGGCGCAGCAGGTGTACGCGGTGCTGGACACGGTGGTGCAGGCGGTGCTGACGGACAGGGCGGCTTCGGTGGACGCGTTGCTGGCCAAGGCGGAGACGGACGTCAACGCCAAACTCGCCGCGGCCCGCCAGTGACCACGTCCCACCCCGCCGACGCACTGGTTGCTGGGCGCGGTGCGGGGGCGCCGGGCTCCGCCGTACCCTCTCCCGCCGACGCGGCGCCTGGAGAGCCGCCGCGGGCGGGTAAAGGGCCTTCTGGGTGGTTGGGGCGGAATGCGGTTACGGCGCTGGTGTTTCTCCTGCCCGCGCTGCTCGTGTTCGGGGTGTTCTCCTGGTGGCCGATCGTGCGCGGTCTGCTCATCTCCTTCCAGCGCACCAACCTCGTGGACCCCGCCGTCTGGGTCGGCCTCGAGAACTTCGGGACGCTCTTCCAGGACCCCCTCCTCACCCGGGCCGTCGTCAACACCCTCCTGTTCGTCGGTCTCGCGCTGGTCATCGGGTTCCCGGCCCCGCTGCTGCTCGCCACCGTGATGTCCACCGTGCGCAAAGGCGCGGGGGTCTACCGGTTCCTCGTCTACCTGCCCGTCGTGGTGCCGCCGGTCGTGGCGATCCTGCTCTGGAAGTGGTTCTACGACCCCGGCCACGGGCTGTTCAACGAGCTCCTGAAGGGCGTCGGCCTGGGTCCGTTTCCCTGGCTCGACTCGCCGGACACCGCCATGGTCAGCCTCGTCCTCCAGTCCACCTGGGCGGGCATGGGCGGCGCCGTACTCATCTATCTGGCCGCCATCGCCGGCGTCCCCACCGAGCTCTTAGAGGCGGCCCAGATGGACGGCGCGTCCATCTGGACCCGCTTCTGGCGCATCACCCTCCCCCAGCTCCGCCCCGTCATCGGGCTGCTGCTGCTCATGCAGCTCATCGGCACCATGCAGGTCTTCACCGAGCCCTACGTCTTCACCGGCGGCGGCCCGGAGAACTCCACGCTGACCGTCCTGCTGCTGATCTTCCGCTACGCGTTCCAGGACGGCGACTACGGCAAGGCGGCCGCGCTGTCGTTCCTGCTGGCGATCGTCCTGGCCCTGCTGTCCGCCGTCTACCTGCGGGCCACCCGCAGCTGGAGCGCCTCATGATCTCCGACGTCGAGGCGCGGCGACCGGCCGTCAGGGCGGCGCTGCGCGGCATCCAGGGGCTCACGCTGCTCCTGCTGGTCGTCATCGGGCTCGGGCCGATCTACATGACCGTCAAGGGCGCCATGTCGCCCGCCACGGACCTCATCGCCAAGCCGCTCACCCTCTGGCCGTCCGACCCGCGCCCGGAGAACTTCGCCACCGCCTGGGCCGATCTCGGCATCGGGCACTACCTGCTCAACACGCTGCAGGTGGTGGCCGGGTCGTGGGCGGTGCAGCTGTTCGTGTCGGTCACGGCGGGGTTCGCGCTGTCAGTGCTGCGCCCGCGGTTCGGCCGCTACGTCTACGGCGCGATCCTGGCCACGATGTTCGTCCCGTACACGGTGTCGATGACGAGCCTGTTCCTCACCGTCATCGACCTGGGGCTGGTCGACTCGTACTGGTCGATCTGGCTGCCGTCCGGCGCTTCGGCGTTCACCGTGCTGCTCGCCAAGCGGTTCTTCGACGCGCTGCCCGCCGAGCTGTTCGCGGCGGCGCGGGTGGACGGGGCCACGACGTGGCAGCTGCTCACCAGGATCGTGCTGCCGATGAGCCGGCCGATCCTGGCGGTGATCAGTCTGCTGGCCGTGATGCACAGCTGGAAGGACTTCATCTGGCCGCTGGTGGCCATCACCGACCCGGAACGGCAGCCCATCAGCGTCGCGCTGGCCAACCTGGCGCAGCAGGCGCCGCAGGACGAGCTGATCGCCGCCATGGCGATGGCGCTCGCCCCGCCGGTGCTGGTCTTCCTGGTCTTCCAGAAGCACATCGTCGCCGGGCTCGGCTTCACCGGCGTCAAAGGCTGAAAGGCACCCCTCATGAACGTTTCTCGACGTACGGCGATACAGGCGGTCGCGGCGGGGGTGGCCTTAGCCCCCACAGCCGCCCAGGCGCGGACGACGGCCGACCAGGTCTCCATCGAGGCGGGCGGGATCACGGTCGTCGGTGAGGCCGACGGGAGCATCCTGATCAAGGACGCCGCCGCCGACCGCGTCCGGATCAGCCACTTCATGTTCAAGGACAGCGTCGTCGGCCAGCAGCGCACCTTCGGCGGCAAGGCCACGCTGACCACGGACAACGGCAGCCCGGCGATCCGCGTCGACTACACCATGTCCGCCTCAGCCCAGCAGGTGAAGGTCACCGGGGTGTTCACGGTGAGCCCGAGAAGGGTCGGGCTGCGCTGGACGGTCACCGGCAGCACCACCCTGACCCCGTCCGGCTTCATGTTCTCCAGGACCGTGCTCAACCCCTCGGCCCCCGAGGGGTTCGCCCCCATCGCCACCTGGGTGCGCGACCCCGGCGGCGGCGTGCCGTACGAGGTCAACACGGGCGCCCTCTACCAGGAGACCTGGACGGACACCACCGCGTCCTTCTGGGTGGGCGCGACCACGCGCAAGCTCACCAACGCCACCTGGCTGCACGCCCCGGGCAACGCGGGCAACGTCACCGACGCCGCCCTGGTGTTCGGCGCGGGCAGGACGGCCGACCTGGCCGCCCGCGGGGCCGGGGTCCTGGGCGTGGACGCCTGGAGCGACCAGCCCTTCGGTCTGTACGGCCAGGCCGCCGCGATGCAGCTCAGGGCCCAGGTCGTCAACGGCACCCCGGTGGCGCGCACGCTCGACCTGGTGTGGTGGGCCCGCGACTTCAGCGGCACCAAGGTCGCCAGAGGCACCCTGACCAGGACGCTGGCGCCCGGCGCGGTGTGGGACGAGGCGTTCACCGTCCAGGGCGCCCCGCAGGACATCGTCTTCACCGAGGTCAGCGCCGGTGAGGCGTTCTCCAGGACGAACATGGCCACGCTCAAGGCGCACGCCTACAAGCCCGAGGGCAGGTTCGGCATCGCCAACTACTCCTGGCTGATGGTCCCCGACCGGGCCACGGTCGGCGGCCTGCTGCAGAAGCTGGGCGTGAAGACGGTCCGCATCTCCTACGACGGCGGCGACGGCCTGTCCCCCGCCGAGCTCGACGGGCTCGGCATCCCGCACAACGTGCAGCTCGGCGGCGTCCTGTTCAACGGCGCCCAGGCCGACATCGACGCGTGGGCGGACAAGCAGACCGGCGTGGCCAAGGCGGCAGGCGCCCGCTACTTCGAGGTCGGCAACGAGCTCAACAACCCCTGGATGCAGGGGCTGCGCGCCAAGGAGTACATCCGCGACGGCCTGCGCCCGATCCGCGACCGGCTGCAGGGCTCCGGCATCAAGGTGATGAACTGCGGCCTGGGCGGCATGGACTGGAAGTGGACGGAAAGCTTCAAGGCCGAGGGCGGCTGGGACCTGATCGACGCCTTCGCCTTCCACCCCGGCCGCGGCAACTTCACCCCCGACTACGCGCCGCCGCGCGAGGAGTGGGTGGTGGGCGACTCGGGCTCCTACTGGAACTTCCTGGGCGCGCTCAGGGAGGCCCGCAGGACGCTCGACGAGTACGGCGGGGCCAAGGAGCTGTGGCTCACCGAGGCCTACGCGTGCACCAGGCCCAACAGGTGGTGGAACGACAGCCACCGGCACGCGGCGGAGAACGTGCTGCTCACCCTCGCCCTGGCGATGTCGGAGGGGGTGGACGGGGTGAACTGGTACCAGCCCCACGACAGCATCATCCACCAGCCGCAGGTGGCCGACCCGGCCAACCACGAGTACCACTACGGCCTGATGAACCGCGACACCAGCGCGAAGGCGTCGCTCCTGGCCTACGCGAACGCCACCAGGACCCTGGAGGGCGCCACCTTCGTCAGGTGGCTGACCTTCCCCGACCCCGACCTCAAGGGCCTGCTGTTCGACAGGTTCTCGATCCTGTGGAGCCGCAAGGACGGCTACATCCAGCACCAGGACCACGGGACCGACGCCTACCACCCGCACAAGGAGGCCTGGGTCGACCACTGGCCGACCAAGACCCTCCTCACCCTCCCGGCCAAGGGCGCCAACGTCCACGAGGTGGACTGCATCGGCCACGAGCGGTGGATCGCCGCGCAGAACGGCCAGGTGACGCTCAAGCTGGACGGCGCGCCCCGCATCTACTATGGATTGGCATAATGCGACAAGAGACCATCAAGCGTGACATAACGGTAGTTGGTGGCGGGCTGGCCGGGGTCTGCGCGGCGATCGCCGCCGCCCGGCTGGGCCGTACGGTCGCCCTGGTCAACAACCGGCCCGTGCTGGGCGGCAACTCCAGCAGCGAGGTGCGGGTCTGGGTGTGCGGCGCGACCGGGCACGGCAAGAACCACCACGCCCGCGAGGGCGGCATCATGGGCGAGCTGTTCGTCGAGAACCAGTACCGCAACCCGCACGGCAACCCCTACTTCTGGGACACCACGGTCCTGGACGCGGTGCGCGCCGAGCCGAACGTCTCGGTGTTCCTCAACACCGACGTCCGCCATGTCCAGATAAATGATGAGAAAATTGACTCTGTCACCGGCTGGATGATGGGGTCAGAGCGGCTCATCACCTTCGAGTCGGACATGTTCCTCGACTGCACCGGCGACGGCCTCGTCGGCTACCTGGCCGGGGCCGACTACCGGATCGGGCGCGAGGGCCGCGAGGAGTACGGCGAGCCGTGGGCGCCCGACGTGCCCGACGACATCACCCTCGGCAGCACCCTGCTGTTCTACACGAAGGACGCGGGCGAGCCGGTCCGCTACGTGCCGCCGAGCTTCGCCAAGGACATCACGACCACCTCGATCCCCGAGCGCCGCATCATCAAGGCGGGCGACAACGGCTGCGCTTACTGGTGGATCGAGTTCGGCGGCGAGCTCGACACCGTGCACGACAACGACGGCATCCGCGACGAGCTGTGGTCGGTCATCTACGGCATCTGGGACCACATCAAGAACTCGGGGCGGTTCGACGCGGAGAACATGACGCTGGAGTGGGTGGGCGCGCTGCCGGGCAAGCGCGAGTACCGCAGGTTCCTGGGCGACTACGTGCTCACCCAGCACGACGTGCTCGGGCAGACGCCGTTCGAGGACCGGGTGGCGTTCGGCGGCTGGTCCATCGACCTGCACCCGCCGCAGGGCATGTACGCCAGGGAAGACGGCGCCAAGCAGCAGTACGCCGACGGGATCTACCACATCCCCTACCGCTCGCTGTACTCGGCGAACGTGCCCAACCTGCTCATGGCCGGGCGCAACATCTCGGCCTCGCACGTGGCGTTCGGCTCGACGCGGGTGATGGCGACGTGCGCGACCATCGGGCAGGCGGCGGGGACGGCCGCCGCGCTGAGCGTCGCGCTCGGCGCCCGGCCGCGCGACCTGCCGGTCGCCAACCTGCAGCGCACGTTGCTGCGCGAGGACGCCTCCCTGATCGGCCTCCCCCTGGACGACCCGGACGACCTGGCCCGTACGGCCACCGCGACGGCATCGAGCACCCTTTCCGGGTTGGCGACCCATGTGTCGGCCGACCGGTGGCCGCTCGCGGCCGATGCCGGGATCGTCCTCCCCGCCGACCCCTCACTCACCGACGTCCGCCTGCTCCTCGACGCCGACGCCGACACGACGCTCACGGTCGAGCTGCACGACCCGGTGCTGGGCCAGAACTACGTGCCCCGCGAGCTCGTGTCCACCCACGAGGTCACAGTGACCGGCGGCGAGAAGCAGTGGATCGACCTCGCCATCGACTGGCGCCCCGACACCCCGCGCAACGCCTTCCTCATCGTCAAGGCCAACCGGGACGTCTCCCTGCACGTGGCCGACCAGCCCACGCCCGGCGTCCTCTGTCTCACCAGGCTGAAGAACACCCAGGGGCAGCGGCTGCGCGAGTGGACCGACTCCGGGCTGCTCCGCCGTACCTTCTGCCTGGAAACAGGGCCGACCGGCGCGTTCGCCCCAGGCAAGGTCCTGGACGGCTACCAGCGCCCCTACGCGGGCCCGCACATGTGGGTGTCGGCCACCGTCCCAGCCACCCTGGAGCTGGCCTGGCCGCACGAGGTGACGATCGGCCGCGTCGAGGTGATCGCCGACGACGACGTCAACGAGGACCTGATCAACCTGCACCACCACCGCACCCCGTTCGAGGTGATCCCCACGCTGCTGCGCGACTACCACGTGGAGGTACGGCAGGCGGGCGCGTGGACGCGGGTCTCCTCGGTGACAGGCAACCGGCGCAGGCGCAACGTGCACGTCCTGGAGACGCCGACGGCGGCCGACGGGCTGCGGATCGTCGTGGAGGCGACCAACGGCGACCAGCACGCCCGCGTGATCTCGGTGCGCGCCTCATGAGGGTCCTCGTCACCCGGGCAGCCGGGCGCATCGGACGGGCCGCGCTGTGAGGGTCCTCGTCACCGGGGCGGCCGGGCGCATCGGGCGGGCCACGCTGGAGCTGCTGAGCGCCCGCGGCCCGGTCAACGCGCTCGTCCTGGACGACCCGGGCGACCTGCCCGCCGACCTGGTCGTCACCGGCGACGCGAGCGACCCGCGCGCGGTCGCGGCCGCGCTCGAGGGCGCGGACGCCGTCATCCACCTGGCCGCGATCCCCACCCCCGAGCACGAACCGGCCGAGCGGGTGTTCGCGGTCAACACGCAGTCCACGTTCACCGTCCTGGAGCAGGCGGGCCGCGCCGGGGTCAGGCGGGTGTGCATCGCCGGGTCCCAGGCGGCCAGCGGGATCCCGTTCGCCGCCGGGGAGCTGCATCCCGCCTACGCGCCCATCGACGCCGCGCTGCCGTCGCAGGCGGAGGATCCGTACGCGCTGTCCAAGCTCGTCGACGAGGTGACGGCCGGGGCGATGGCCCGGCGGCACGGGATGAGCGTGGTGTCGGTGCGGCTGCCGTTCGTGGGCGGCTTCGACGAGCGGCTGCTGGAGACGGCCGCCAGGTGCGCGGCGGACCCGAGCGTGAACGCCAGGGGCCTGTGGGCCTACCTGGAGACGCGCGACGCGGCCCGCGCCTGCGTGCTGGCGCTCGACGTCTCCCGGCCCGGCGTGCATCCGGTGCTGGTGGCCGCGCCGGAGACGATGGCGGCGCTGCCGACGGAGGAGCTGATGCGGCGCTTCCACCCGCGGACCGAGCTGCGCCGCCCGATGCCAGGCAGGACCGTGCCGATCGACCTGACGGTTGCCACCGACATGCTGGGATTCATACCTGAATATTCCATTCCCCGGTAGGTTCGCGGTGTGCGGTCCATCGCGAGGCGGGTGCGGCGCCTGCTGATCGGCGTGGTGGTGGTGCTGCTGGCCCCGGTGCTGGGCCTGGCGGCGCTCGCCGGTTCCGCCATGGTCGGCCAGGAGCCTGCCGTGTTCAGGACGGCAGGGCTGGCGGTGTTCGCCGCGATCCTGTTCCTCGGGCTGCTGCTGTGCGTGCCCCGGCCGGTCGGGCGCTGGTGGCGGGCGTTGCGCGCGGCCGCGCTGCTGGCCGTCGAGGGGCTCGTCGTGTGGCAGGTCACCGTCGCCGCGGTCACCCCGCTCCAGGCCGGCGCGCCGCCGCCGGTGGCCGGGCAGCGGTTCTGGGACCTGCCGACCGGCTCCAGGCTCGCCTACGTGCGTGCCGCGCCGCGCAAGCCGGGCACTTCGCCGCCGGTGGTGTTCCTGCACGGCCGCGCCGACCTCGCGGGCGCCGTCGCCGCCGTCGGCCCGCTGGCCAAGGTCGGCTACGACGTCTACGTGTACGACCGGCTCGGCGCCGGCCGCTCGCAGCGGCTGGCCGACCCCAGCGGCTACGGTCTGGCGCGCGACGTGGCCGACCTCGACGCCGTACGGCAGGCTGTCGGCGCCGAGCGGCTGATCCTCATCGGGCACTCCGACGGGGCCCAGGTCGCGGCCGCCTACCTGGCCGAGCACCCGGAGAACGTGGCCCAGGTGGTCTTCTCCTCGCCGTCGAGCCTGGGCCCGACCCCGGCGACGGCGCTGGTGTCGCGGCTGGAGGCGGGGCAGCGGGTACGGCTGGCGCTGTCGCTGCTGCAGCCGCGCGCGCTGGCGGCGGCCACGCTCTTACGGGTGGATCCCGCGTCGGCGCACGCCCTCGTCGGGGACGCGGAGATGGACGCGCGGTTCGACCGGCAGGAGGAGCTTTCCGCGGCCGCGCTGCACTGCCCTGGCGCGCGGGTGCCGCCGCTGGCTGCTGGGGCGGGTGGTTACACGAACCTCGCGCACGTGCCGCCGGGGTTGTCGGTGCGGCAGCGGCTGGCGGCCGTGCAGGTGCCCGCGCTGGTGATCAAGGGGGCGTGCGACTACCTGCCGTGGTCGTCGGCGGTGGACTACCGCAGGGCCGTGCCCGGCGCGCGACTGGTGATGGTGCGCGGGGCCGGGCACGACGCCTACCGGGACCAGGCCGGGCCGTACCTGGCGACGGTCAGGGCCTTCCTGTCCGGCGGGACGCTCGCCACCTATACCGGCGACACGCCCCCACCCGGCTACCTCGGCCCGCCCTGATCCTCCGGTTCGAAGACGAAGCCGAGGGACTGGCGCAGCAGGATGGGCAGGTCTTCGCGGCCGTCGCCGTCGGCCCAGCGGACCAGGGCGACGTGGGTGGCGCCCAGGCACGCGCCCGCCGTGGCGCGGACGCGGAATTCCTCCTCGGGATCGGGTGACGGCCCGCAGAGCGCGGCGACGATCGCGGACTGGGTGGCGTACATGCTGTCCAGGTGATGGGCACGCAGCGCCGGTACGGAGATCATCAGGCTGAGCCGCGCCAGCAACATCGCCTTCTCCGCCGTCACCGCCGCCTCCGCCATCGCGACGAGCGCCCGCCCGATCCGCTCGTTCAGCGGCTCCCCCTCGGGCCGCGCCGCCACCGCGTCCGCCGTCACCTGGTCGTACTCGTCGTACAACACCAGGTCCTCTTTGGTGGCGAAATGCCGGTACACGGTCATCGGGGAGACACCCGCCGCCTCGGCCACCCCGGCCACGGTCGTCGCGTCGTAGCCCTGGTCGCGGAAGAGGCGGATGGCGTGCGCCTGGATCGCCCGCCTGGTCTCCATGCGGCGCCGGTCGCGCAGGCTCGTCATGTGGTAGACAGTACCAGAGTGGTAGTGACTAACACTTTCGGAGGGCTCCATGACACGACTCATCGGCAAGACCGCTCTGGTGACGGGCGCCTCGCGCGGCATCGGCAGGGCCATCGCCGAACGCCTCGCAGCGGACGGCGCGCGCGTGGCGGTGCACTACAGCACGAGCGAGGCGGAGGCGACCGAGACGGTCGCCGGGATCGGCGACCGTGCGTTCGCGGTGCGGGCCGACCTCGGCTCCATGGCGGGCGTGGACGCGCTGGTGACCGCCCTGGCCGAGCGGAAGGTGGACATCCTCGTCAACAACGCCGCCGCCCAGCCCGCCGGTCCCATCGAGACCGACACCCCCGAGCAGTTCGACCGCCTCTTCGCCGTCAACGTCAAAGCCCCATATTTCCTCATCCAGCGGTTACTTCCGTTGATGCCGGACGGCGGGCGGATCATCAGCATCTCCACGGTCGCCACCCGCATGGCGTATCCCACCCAGACCTCCTTCGCCATGACGAAGGGCGCACTGGAGACGATGAGCCTCACGCTGGCCCAGTCGCTCGGCGCCCGCGGCATCACGGTGAACGTCGTGGCTCCCGGCGCGACCATGACCGCCGCCAACGCCGCGCTCTTCACCCCGGAGGCGAGCGCCTACTTCGCGAGCAACACGGCACTGAACCGGGTGGGCCGGGCCGAGGACGTGGCGGACGTGGTCGCCTTCCTCGCCTCCGACGAGGCCCGATGGGTCACCGCCCAGACCCTGGACGCCAGCGGCGGCGTCCACCTAGGCCCCCGCACCTAGACCCCTTTCGGGGGCGTCTTCAAAAGAAGGGTCATCTGAACGGCCGGAAACACCTGAACCCCACCCCCGCAGTCACGGAGGTGGGGTTCAGGGCATTGGGGTTAGTGACAGGTGTACGTGGGGCTCGTGTCCTTCACGGCGCCGTCGACGCCGATGAGCTGCCACGAGAAGGTCGTGTCCGTCAGCGCCAGCTTCAGCACCCCGAACGTGTTCGTGAGCCGCTTCTGGCTGTTCGGCTGCACGTTCTCGATCGCGTACGGCGAAGCGCCGCCCATGCCACCGAGCACCTCCACGATCCCGTTCGGGTCAGCCTGAGCCGTCGGGCTCTGCGGACCGAACCGCTCGTAGTGGTGATCGTGCCCGTTGAGCACCAGATCGGCGCCCTTGTCGTACAGGATCTGCCACACCGGCCGGCTGACCGGGTCGTTGCCGTGCTCACCCGAGGAGAACAGCGGGTGATGCCAGTAAGCGGCGATGCACCGCTTGGAGTTGGCCGCCAGATCAGCCTTCAGCCAGTTGATCTGCGTGGTGTCGTTGAAGCTGTTCGAGTCCAGCGCCACGAAGTGCCACTGACCCTGGTCGTAGCTGTAGTACGGCTTGCCGTTCGGGTAGGCGATGGCCCCGAAGTACGACTTGTACCCCGCCAGCGACCCGGCCGGGTCGTACGTCTCGTGGTTGCCGGGAACGGGCTTGGTCTTGGCCTTGAACTTGCCCCACGTCTTGTCGTAGTACGCGGTGAAGTCCTGCAGCCGGGCGTCGTCGTACTGGTTGTCGCCCATGGTGATCACGAACTGCGGGTTGATCGCCGTCACCTGCGCCGCCGTCTTGGGGTGCACGCAGGAGCTGGACGACGCCGTGCACTGCTCGGCGATGTCACCGGCAGCCGCCACGACGAACGCGCCGCCGCCGGGCGGGTCGCCCCCGGCCGTCACGGTGAGCTTGTCCACGTTGGGACCGCCCGCGGCTCCGGTGGCCGTGGCGCGGATCTTGTTGGTCCCCGCGTTCAGCGCGACGGTGATCGTCTCCGTGGTCCAGGTGGTCCACGCGCCGGTCGGTGCGAAGGTCATCGCTGTGGCGGCTCCGCCGTTCACGGTGACGCCGACCGGGCGGGCCGTCGTCGTGCCGTTGGCGAAGCGGAAGGCGAGCTGGTGGTTGCCCGCCGCTGCCGCGGTGACCGTCCACTCGACGTAGCTGCCTGCGACGTTGACGTAGTCGACGAAGCCGGTGCCGGTGTACCCGGCGTGCTTGGTGTCGATGATCGCCTGGCTCAGGACGGCGTCCTCAGCCTGGTAGTCGGGGCCGGTGGGCGGGTTGCCGCCGCCGGTGTCGCCGTACACCTGCATCTCGAACAGCGAGTAGCCGTAGGAGGTGCCTCTGGCGGTGCCGTTCATGCGGACGTAGCGGCCGGAGCCGGTCAGGCCGGTCAGCTCGTCGGTGCCGCCGTCACCTGTGGTGGTGGAGGCGATCGTGGTCCAGGTGGTGCCGTCCGGCGAGACCTGGATCTGGTAGGCCTTGCCGTACGCGGCCTCCCAGCTCAGGCTGACGCGGGAGATCGTGTAGGTGGCGCCGAGGTCGACCCGGAGCCACTGCGGGTCGCTGCCCTCGGCCGAGGCCCAGCGGGTGGTGGCGCTCCCGTCGACGGCGTTGGCCGCGCCGTACGAGGAGCTCTCCGTGGAGGAGGCGGTAGCCGGTTTGCCCTGCGAGAGCAGGGTTTCCGCGGCCTGGGCGGGTGAGGCTGAGACCAGCAATCCGGCCAGCAGGATGAGAGGTAACAGGACTTTAGGCATAGAACATCCCGGGGGGTGAGACGGGGTCACACACGGCCGGGGCAGCTCTCGCTGAGCGCGTCACGTCCGGCTGGACGCCGCGCCAAGCCGTTTAATCGCATCCTGGCAACCGGTTCCTGCCCCTGTCAATGAAGTTAGGAAAGGTTCCTAACTTTCATAGCAGGTTCATCGCGCGCTGGCCGCTCAGCAACTGCCTGGCAGCCTCCTCCAGCTCGCCCTCCTCGAGCGCCCGGCGGGCCGCGTCGTAGGCGTCGAGCGCCGCGCGCCAGTGCTCGCTGGCGCGCTCGTCCGCGCCCGGCGGGAGGTCGCGGTCGATCATGTCGATGTCCTCGCCGAGCTGGGCGATCTCCTTGGTGAGGCGGCCCACCTCCGACGCGCGCCGCGCCTTGGCCCTGCGTCGCCCCCTGGCCATCCCGCGCGCCACCGGGATGAGGACGGCCAGCCCGATCAGGCCCGCGATGCTCCAGAACACGATCCATCCGGCCCCGAGGCGGCTGGTCGAGCCCGCCAGGTCGGCGTCCTTGGCCCACTCGACGTCCAGGTCGGTCACCTCGGCGCGGGTGAAGTCCGCGCCGCGCAGCTCGGCGCTGCCCAGGTCGGCGCCGGTGAGGACGGCGTCGCGGAACACCGCCCCGCGCAGGTCGGCGCTGCTGAGGTCGGCGGCGTCCAGCCGGGCGGCGGTGAAGTCGGCCTGGTCGCCGTGCAGGCTCGTGGCGTCGATGTCGCGCAGGTCGGCGCGGCCGAGCTTGGCCCCCGACACGTCCGCGCTGGACAGCCGCGCGCCCGTCAGCACAGCGCCGGTCAGGTCGGCGCCGTCGAGGTGGGCCGAGGACAGGGAGGCCCGGTCAAGCTTCGCCCCCGCGAGCTTCGCGCCGGACAGCTCGACGCTGGACAGCTCCCCCTTCGACAGGTCGGCGCCGGTGAGGTTCGCGCCCTTCGCGTAACGCAGCCTGGCGCCCCTGAGCGAGGCGCCGTGCAGGTCGGCCCGGTCGAGCTTCACGCTGGACAGGTCGGCGCCGTCGAGCTTGGCCCCGGACAGGTTGGCGCACCGCAGGTCGTCGGGGAAGTCCTCGACCGCGGTCAGGTCGCGCCCGGAGAAGTCGTATGCCGTGCCCTCGCCGCAGGCGCCGGGCAGGTTCTTGGGCATCCCGGCGCTGCCCGTCAGGTCGACGCCGGACGCCTCGCTCATGTCCACGCCGGAGACGTCGGCCCCGGCGAAGCGGGCGCCGGTCAGCTCGGCGGCGCGCAGGTTCGCCTCGGTCAGGACGGCTCCGTCGAAGACGGCCTTGCCGAGCCTGGTCGAGTCGAGCCTGGCCTTGGACAGGTCGGCGCCGCGGAAGGCGGCGCCGATGAGGGTGGCGTTGTAGAGCTGGATGCCCGGCGCCTTCACCTCGCTGAAGTCGGCGCCGCGTCCGTCGGCGTAGTAGACGTCGGCGTCGCTCAGGTCGGCTCCGGCGAGCTTTGCGCCGTCGAGCTGCGACTGGTAGAGCTTGATCCTCGGCGCACTGACGCCGCGCAGGTCGGCACGTTCCAGGTGGGCGTAGTAGAAGAGGGCGTCGTCGAGGGTCGCCTTGCGCAGGTCAGCGCCGCGGGCGTCGGACTGGGCCAGGTTGGCCTCGCTCAGGTCCGCCTTGGCCAGCACGGCTCCGGAGAGGTTCGCGCCGGACAGGTTCGCCTCCTTCAGCGAGGCGCCGGTGAGGTCGGCCCTCCTGAGGTCGCGGTGCGACAGGTCGAGCCCGTCGAGGTCGGCTCCGCGCAGGTTCGCGCAGCGCAGGTCGGTGGTGGCGGCCGCCTGCCGCGCGCTGAGGCGCGGCCCCGTCGCGCAGCCGGGCTGTGCTTGGGTCTTCTGTACGGCGGGCTGTGCTTGGGTCTGTACGGCGGGCGACAACGTGAGGGCGAGCACCAGGACGGGCCACATGCGACACAACGTACCGCTCAGCAGGCACCCGATTTAACCCCGGAAACCGACCAGTCCGCGCCGGGGAACGGCGACATGAGATGCGCCAGGACATCCAGCGCGTAACCGGGCGCCTGACCGCCGGGATCGAGCAGGGAGACCAGCTGCGGCCCGTCCTTCCCGCGCAGGGTGACCGCGTTCTCGCCGCGCGCGGAGACCAGGCCGGGCCGGGTGCCCAGCGTCACGCAGGCCACCGGCAGGTCGCCCGCCATGATGGCCTGCCGGGCGCTGAGGACGCGCAGCTGCTGGTCGTAGCGGCGCATACGCAACGAGTCCGCGTGGCCCAGGCGCACGGACTCGCTGAACACCTCGGGGCCGACCTTCCTGCTGACCTTGACGCCGAGCCTGACGTCCGGGTTGAGGTCGACGGCGCTCGCCTTCAGGGTGAGCGTGCCGTACGCGCCTTCGAAGCCCGGGGAGACGAAGCCGAGGGCGGGCGCGGCCTTCAGCCCGAGCGGGACCTTGCCCGGCCTGACCCGCAGCCAGCTCAGGTCCCGTACGGCCAGCGCCAGGTCGCCGATGCGGCTCGCGCCGAGGGCGAAGTCGCCGCTCATCTGGTAGCCGACGAGGCCGCCCGTGTAGGGCAGCTCCTTGCTGAAGGCGACGCGCTGCCTGGGGACCGGGGCTATGTCCAGACCGGCGTGGACCTCCAGGCGTCCGGTGGCGGGGCGGGAGGCGACCTCGACGGACAGGTCGGGGCGGACGGCGATCGTGGTGTGCGCGCCGAGGTCGGTGAAGCTCAGCGCGGCGCCGCGCACGGTGGTTAGGAGACCGGGGTCGGCCTGGAACGAGCCGTCGAGGGTGCTGGACGCGCCGTTGTAGGTGAGGGCGGGAAGGCCCATGCCGCCCTCGGGCGGTGCGTCGACGTCGATGCCGAAGGTGGCGGGGATGCCGGTCAGGCGGACGGAGCCGGTGCCCGCCGGGGTGGTGACGGTGGCGCTGAGGCGGTCCACGGGGGTGGAGTTGGCGACCCTGATGCTGGTGCGCCTGCCGTACGCGCTGGAGACGTTCAGGGTGGCGGGGACGGGGCTGATCGCCACCTCGCCCCTGGTCTGCCCGGTCTGGGCTCTGACGCGCAGCGAGCCGAGGGTGGTCGCGGGTTCGACGCGGTAGGCGGCTCCCGTGGCGTCGAAAGGGCCGAGGGCGAGCTTGGTGACCTTGGAGGGGAGGCCGGTGAGTGTGGCTTCCGCCCTGACGGCCTTGCTGTCGAGGAAGAGGTGCAGGGCGCGGGTCCTGGGGTGGTATCCGGCGAAGGTGAACGTCTTGGCGGCCGGGTCGACGGTGATGGCGGTGGGCAGGCCGGTCAGGTCGGCGTAGGCGCGCACGCCGTTGTCGTCGTGGACCACGGACAGGCCGTGTTGGACGCCGGGGGCCTCGCGTACCTGGTCGGGGGCCTTGCCGAGCCAGAGGCGGGCGGTGAGGTCGATCGGGGCGTCGGCCGTGTAGGTGAGGGGGCCGCCTGCCGAGGAGACGGTGAGGCGGCCGGGGAGCGGGCCGAGCCTGCCCAGGATCCCGGCCCTTTCTCCGGTGGCCAGCCGGAGGTCGCCGTCGAGGGCGAGTTTCTGCCTGGCCGCTCGCACCTCGACGCCGAACCCGCCACTGGCTGGGGTGAACGCCACGGTGCGGAGGCCGCGGACGCGGGCGCTGGCGTCGAGGTCGCCGGTCTTGGCGTCGTAGTGGGCGGCGAGGTGGGGGCCTGTTGGGGCGGTGGCGCCGTCGTGGTTGGTCATCGCGAGGTGGGCGTCGCCCAGCGGGCCCGAGGCGCCCGTGAAGCGGTAGCCGTCCTGGCCCCAGGTCGCCTCGAAGCGGGCGGGGACACCGATGACGCGGGCGGCGGCGGTGAGGGTGCGGCCGTCGATCGGGGCGGTGGCGCGGGCGTCGAGCCTGGCCACCGGGTGGTCGGCCGTCCAGGTGAGCTTGTTCTGCTCGACGGCGAGCTTGAGCCGCCCGCGCAGACCCGCGACCGCGGCACTCGCGGCGTTGTCCGCGGCGGTGGTGGCGCGCAGGGACAGGCGGTGGAGGGGGGCGGTGGTGTGGGCTTCGACGGTCGTGGGGGCGCCCAGGCGCCACGAGGCGGTGACCGTGGAGCGGATGCCGTCCAGCGCGCCGTCCACCGACAGCCCCGACCGGGTGTTCGCATAGGCGGCCCTGAGGTGGTCGATGACACCGGCGGCGCGGTATTGAGCGGTCCCCTCGGCGGGGTTCAGGGACACCTCGGCCGTGGCCGGGGTGTTGGACAGCTCCAGACGCGCCACGTGGACGCCGTCGATGCTGGCGGCCCCCAGGAAGGGCTCGCCGCCGTCCAGCCGCAGGAGCGCGTGCGGCGCCGAGCCGTACGTGACGTCGAACCCCGACAGCCCGCCCAACCGCACCGAGACCCCGGCCTGATCTCCCTTCTTGATCATCGTGATGTGCGCGCCGGAAGGCGTGGCGATCGCGCCCCCGCCCCGCTGCAGGATCGCCGCGAACGCACCGATCGCCGAGCTGGCCGTGTACGTGACCCGATGCGCGACCAGGTCGTGCCGCAGCCTGACCCGCGACGGCACGCCCGACAGGTCGGCGCGCACGACCGTCCCGCCGGAGAGCATGCGCACCCGGGCGGCCGAAGCCCGCCTCCCTGTGGAGTCGACGGTGAGCGCCTGCCGCGCGTAGGCGACGCGCACCGTGGCGGGCGCCCTGTCCACCTCCACGTCGGTGGCCTGGCGCAGGACGCCGTCGCGGTAGCCGTACCGGTGCACTTCCGCCCGGGTGACCGTACCGCTGAAGGAGACGGCCCCACCGCCCGCCTGGACCCGCGCCCCGGCGCGCAGCCCGGCCAGCCTGAGCCCGGTGAACTGGGTCCGGGTGACCAGGAGGGCGTCCAGAGAGGTGGGGCCCGAGGTGGTGACGTCGACGCGACCGGCGGACAGGCTCGCGGCCGCGGTGAACCTGGCGGGGACCGGCGACTGGCGCAACGACACCAGCGTGCCGTTCAGCGAGGCGAAGGTGGTCGAGGCCCGGCCGGGCTCCGTGTGGCGCACGTCCACGGTGACCTTGCCGTCCGCGGCGGTGAAGACCGCCCGTGTACGGCGAGACAGGTCGGACCCGCGCCCATCCAGCCCGGCCGACAACACCCCGGAGCCCGGCAGCTCGTACTCGGCCCACACCTGCGCCCGCACGTGGTCCGCCAGCCGCCTGACGGTGAACGCGACGCTCTTCGTGGACGCCGGGGCGAGGGAGGCGACCAGGTCGGGCCGCCCGTCCCCGGTCACGTCGGCGGTCGCCGGCACCGCCAGAGGCAGCGCGATCGAGCACGCGACCGGCCGCTCCGAGCTCCGCGCGCACAACCGGTACGTCAGACCCGTGGCCGCGACGAGCCGGGGCAGCTCCAGCACGGCCGCGCCGTCCGTCGAGGGCAGCAGGCCGCGCACGGAGGGGCGGCCGTCCGGGAGACCGGCCGCCCTCAGCCGATCGGCCGCCTCCTCCGCCACCTGGTCCGCCAGCCCGGACCCGGCCGGGACGGTGACCTCCGGCCCGCGAACGGGCGCCGGAGGCGACGGCTTCGCCGCGGCGAGCGACGGGCCGACCGGCACCTCCACGCGGGCGGGCGCGGGAAAGGCGATCTCAGGGACTGCGGCAGCAGCCGCGGGAACCGGGAGGGCGGTGAGAAGGGACAGGAAGAACAGCGCGCACCACACACGCCGCATGACCTATCCCCCGAACCCGATCGAATCATCCCATCAGCAACATACGGAACAACCCGACCAGAGATCCGCACTCACCGTCAACCTTCACCTGACGTGGGGTCCCAACCTTCCTCCAGCGGCTGCGGCACCGTGAACGTCGACGAGACGGGCACGAACGACCCCTCCTCGGCCGACCGCAGGATGGCCGACATCACGTCCACCACGTGCAGCGCCATCTCCCCCGACGCCCGGTGCGGCTGCCCGGCGCGGATGGACCTGACCATGTCGAGCACGCCGATGCCGCGCCCGACCGTGGTGCCCGACGCCTCCAGCTCCTCCCACTCGCCGGATCCGGCGCGGCGCAGCCGTACAGGGCCGGTGAAACGGTTGGGGTCGGGGGCCGCCAGGGTCGCCTCCGTGCCCGTCACCTCCAGGAAGTCGTGGCGCGGCAGCGGCGAGTCGAAGCTGAACACGCACGTCGCGCTCTGCCCGCCGGCGAACTCCAGCAGCGCGCTGACGTGCGTGAGCACCTCCACGTCGAACACCGTCCCGGCCAGCGGGCCGCGCCCGACGGTGCGGCTGGCGTGCGCCCTGCTGCCGTTGGCCGCCACCCGGCTGACCGGGCCGAACAGGACGGCGAGCGCGGTCAGGTAGTACGGCCCCATGTCGAACAGCGGCCCGCCGCCGAGCTGGAAGTAGAACTGCGGGCTGGGGTGCCAGCTCTCCGGCCCCGGCCCCTGAAGGAGCGTGATCGCCGATCCGGGCGTGCCGATCAGCCCATCGGCGACGGCGCGCTGGACGGTCTGCAGCCCGGCCCCGAGGAACGTGTCGGGCGCGCACCCGACCCGCACCCCCTTCGCCTCGGCCTGGGCCAGCAGGTTCCTGCCCTCTGCCGGGTCCAGGGCCAGGGGCTTCTCGTTGTAGACGTGCTTGCCCGCCTCGATCACCTGGGTGGCGACCGTGATGTGCGCGGCGGGGATGGTGAGGTTCACCACGAGCTCGACGTCCGGATGGTTGATCACCTGCGCGACGGTGCCCGCGACGGGCACGCCGTGCTCGGCCGCGACCTCCTTGGCACGGGCCACGTCGAGGTCGGCGCAACCGACCACCTTCAGGTCGGGGAAGGTGGTCAGGTTGCGCAGGTAGGCGTGGCTGATGGTCCCGCAACCGACGATCGCGATCCCCGTCACGCGTCCACCTCGCGCAGGTAGGCGATGGAGTCGGCGACGGCGTCCCACATGTCGGTGTCGCAGCGGTCCAGCTCGACGATCCTCATGGCCTCGGGCGCGGCGGCGAGGATCTCCGGGATGTTCAGCGTTCCCGAGCCCACCGCCGTCATCGCCTCGGACGGCGTGCCGGGCCCGTCCTTGACGTGCAGGAACTTCACCCGCTCCCCCAGCCTGCCCAGCAACGCGGGCACGTCCGCCCCGCCGACGTGCGCCCAGTAGACGTCGACCTCCAGGAACACCGACGGGTCCAGCTGGTCGACGAGCACCTCCAGGGCGTGCCTGCCGTCCACGAGGTCGAGCTCCCAGGCGTGGTTGTGGTAGCCGACCCTGATGCCGTGCTCCGCGCCCCAGGCCGCGGCGTCGTTCAGCGCGGCGGCCGTTCTGGGCAGGTCGGCGAACTCGTCCGGGGAGAGGAACGGGACGACGGCGGTGTCGAGGCCGATGATCTCCAGCGCCTTGGCCGCCTCGTCGCGCCGGGCGGCGTCGCCCAGCAGGGGCGCGTGCGCGGAGTGCACGGCCAGCCCCGTCTCGTCCAGGAGGGCACGGAAGCCCGCCGGGTCGTTGAGCAGGTTGAACGGCTCGACCGCCTGGTATCCCAGGGCGGCGAGGCGCTGCAGGGTGTCTCGCAGGTCCGTTTGGTCTCTCAGGGTGTACAACTGCACAGCGAGTGGCCTCATGCCTCAGACGCTAGTCAAGGCTTTTGTCCCTGGAAAGAATGATTCCTGCCATGTGAGACTGAACAATGCTTTTTGACGAACACGGATTGGCCGTCGGCGCCACGACGCAGGCGGCGCTGGACCACTATGACCGCGCCATTGATGAGTTGCTGCACTTCAGGGCCGAGTGCGACGCGTCGTCCGGCGCGGCGCTGACCGAGGACCCGCGTTTCGCGATGGGCCACGTGCTCGCCGCCTACCTGGGGTTGCTGACCACCGAGCCGGACGACGCCCGCGCGGCGCGCGAGCGGTTCGCTGCTTTCCGTACGGCGGCGCCGGACCTGCTGCCGCGCGAGCGGGCCCACGTGGAGGCGGTGCAGCGGCTGCTCGACGGCGACTTCCTCGCGTGCGGGGCGCTGCTCGGGCGGATCGCCGAGGAGTATCCGCGTGACGCGCTGGCCCTGCTGGTGGGCCACCAGATCGACTTCTTCACCGGCGACGCCCGCAACCTGCGCGACCGGATCGGCGGCGCGCTGTCGGCGTGGCGCGAGGACGACCGGCATTACGGGCACCTGCTCGGCATGTACGCGTTCGGGCTGGAGGAGGCGGGGCACTATGACCGGTCGGAGCAGGTGGGGCTCCAGGCGGTGGAGCTGAACCCGCGTGACGTGTGGGGCATCCACGCCGTGGTGCACACCTACGAGATGCAGGGCAGGTTCCGCGATGGCCTGACGTACCTGGACGACCGGCTGCCCGACTGGTCGGCGGGGACGTTCTTCAACGTGCACACGTGGTGGCACTACTCGCTGTACGCGCTGGAGGCCGGTGACGACGCCAGGGCGATCGAGGTGTACGACTCGGTGCTGGCGGGGAGCTCGACGGCGATGGAGCTGCTGGACGCGGCCGCGCTGTTGTGGCGGTTGTACCTGGAGGGCGACGTGCGCGCCGAGCGGTGGGCGGCGCTGGCCGACGCGTGGGAACCCAAGATGAACGTGCCGTTCTACGCCTTCAACGACATGCACGCCGTGATGTCGTACGTGGGCGCTGGGCGGCTCGCGGAGGCGGAGAAGCTCATCGCCTCCCGCGAGGCGTATCTCAACGGCGCGCACACGACGACGAACCACCTGATGACGGCGCGCGTCGGGTTGCCCGTCTGCCAGGCGTTGGTGGCGTACGGCAGGCAGGACCACGACCGGGTGGTGGACCTGCTCTACCCGATCAGGCACCGCGTCAACGAGTTCGGCGGCAGCCACGCGCAGCGCGACGCCGTGCAGAAGACGCTCCTGGAGGCGGCGCTGCGGTCGGGGCGTCCTGAGCTGGCGCGGGTGCTGGTCAGCGAGCGCATCAACGTGCGCCCGTGCAGTCCGTACAACTGGCTGAAGCAGAGCGCTCTGGCCGACCGCCTGGGTGACAGCGGTGCGGCGGCGGTGTCCCGAGCCCGCGCAGCAGACCTGCTCAAAGCATGAGCTGAACCACAACCGGCACCAGACAACAAACAATCGCCGCCAGCAGTAACCAAAACCCCCACTTGATAAGCCGATATTTCCGCACAACGATGCTGCTGATCTGCTTGATCTGCTCCGCCAGCCGGAGCAGATCAAGGTTGGCCGGCTCCCGCAGAACCACAGCCACCGCCTCAGCCGTCGCATAACGCTCAACATCGGCGAAGTACGCGATCCCCCGAGGCGGCGCACCAGGCAACCGGGCCGTCCGCGGATAAACCGCCCCAGCCAGGCAGACCAGCGAAGCGAGCGCCGCGACCGCCCCCAGCCACCACCCCCACTGCACCCAGGGACTCAACTCGAACGGCGACCAGCTCCCCGCCAGCAGTCCCCCGGCGACCGCACTGACCCCGATCCCCACGACCCCGAGAAGGACCTGCGCCTTGGTATCCGCCTTGTTGAGCTCCTCCCGGGCCTGGGCGAGCAGGTGAACCGCGTGCGCGTGCACCCGCTGCTCTCGATCCTCAGGACCCGCCATCATCTTCGCCAACCACCGCACCCCTCTACGATCTCGCATATTCGCCGTCTAGGGGCGGTGGAGGTGGTACCAGCCGTCTCGGGTGACGTCGGTGATCTCGTGGCCGGTGGACAGCGCGGTGGTCAGGGCGTCGCGTACGGCTTCGCGCCACTGCTGGGCCTGGGCTGGGGACTCGGTGCGGAGGGTTTCGATGTCCATCGGCGTGGCTATCGCGACGTGGTCGTGGTTCCTGGGGTGGGTTGTTGTGCGGGTGCCGTCCGCCGATACCAGGATTGTCGGCGGGGAATCCGGGAGGGGCTGTGGCGTCGGGGGGGTCAGGTGCCAGGTGACGTACAGGCGGTCGGTGTCGCCGCCCGCGTTGATGGTGTCGCGCATCCTGCCGTAGAAGTCGGGGACGTAGGCGGCTGCGCGGGCGCCTAGTTTGTGGAAGTTCAGATACGCGTTGCGGCGGACCAAGGGGTCGAAGGTCCAGGACACCTCCTGGACGCCGCGGGCCAGGGCCCACTCTCGCTGGTGCTGCTTCAGGGCGTAACCCAGGCCGCCGCGGGCGTCCGGCAGGACGCCGGTGATGTGGGAGTGCAGGTGGCCGTCCGCAGCGAAGAAGCCGATCGAGATGCCGGTCAGGTCGTCGCCGCAGCGGGCGCCCGCCACGTAACCGCCCACGTGGGCGATCGTCCTGATGAGCCCGGGGTCGAGGAGCGGGATGCCCCAGATCTTGGTGATCAGCTCGGCTGCCCGGTGGTGGTCGGCGACCTCCGTCAGTTCGGTGATCATGGCAGCTTCGGGGTCGAGCGGGCCGCGAAATACGCGTACGGCCGGCCGTCCGGCATGCTGGCGAACACCACCCGGTGCCACGACTCCTCCCCCACCTTCCTGGCCAGCGCGCTCGTCTCGCTCTCCGCTGCCAGCTCGAACTCCAGCCGCCCCGCCAGGTCCCCCAGGTGCTCGTACGTGAGGCTCGTGCCGCTGATCGTCATGCGGACGCCGGTGCGCTCGTACACCCCCTCGAAAGCCGTCAGGTCGGTCAGCGCCCACGTCGGCAGCGGCGGAGCGGGCGGGGTGAGGCCGGTCAGCTCCGGGAACAGCTCGCCCGCCACCGTGTGCGCCAGGGTGCTCTCGTCACCACCGTTGGACACCAGCGCCACCACCGTCCCGGTCGACGGCACGACCCAGAGCATGGACGACTGGCCGATCGTGTTGCCGCCGTGCATCCACACGTCCTCGCCCTGCCAGGTGTCCAGGGTCCAGCCGAGCCCCCAGTGCGTGCCGTGCGCGGTGTCCGGCAACGCGATCTGCCTGCTGGCCATCGCGGTGACGCCGCCCAGGCAGAGCAGGGTCCCCTCCAGGAAGGAACGGCCGAAGGCCACCATGTCGCTCGGCGTGGAGCAGATCAGCCCGGCCGGGCCCAAGGACCGCATCAGGCCCCAGACCGGGGACGGCGGCCCGTCCGGGTGGCCGATGGCGGAGCGGAAGCGCAGGACGTCCTCGGGCAGCGTCACGGTCCTGGTCAGCCCCAAGGGCTCGACGATCTGCTCGCGCAGCGCCGCGTCCCACGTCTTCCCGGTCAGCAACTCCACGATGCGGCCCGCGATGACGAACCCGGAGTTGCTGTAGGAGTGCACCGCGCCCGGCTCGTGGATCCGCTCGCGTTCCGCCACGTCCGCGACGTACCGCTCCAGGCAGTCGTCGCCGCGCCCTGTGTCGTGGAAGAAGTCGCCGTCGATGCCGCTGGTGTGGCAGAGCAGCTGCCTGACCGTGACGCCGCCGCCGATCGCCGGAATCAGGTCGGCGACCGGGGTGTCCAGGGTGAGGCGGCCCTGCTCGGCGAGGAGCATGATCTGCGCGGTCGTCCAGACCTTGGTCACCGAGCCGAACTGGAACACCGAGTCCGGCGTGACCGCGACCCCGGTGTCCCGGTTGAGCACCCCGGCGACCTCGACGTGCGTCTCACCGCCGTGCCAGTACGCCAGGGAGGCTCCAGGCACCCGGAGCCGCTCGATCAGTTCTGCCAGCCGCGTCTTCATGCTGGCACGCTAGGGTCCCGTACGGCCCGCGTTCTTCGTCGCGCCGAACCAAGACGGGACCCTTCCTTGGGTGGGACCGCCGAACCAGGCGCCCAGCGCGGCCGCCAGCCCGGCGAGGTCGGGATCGCCGGACGCCGCCCAGGCGACGTGCCCGTCCGGCCGCACCAGCGCGCAGTCGAACCCGAGACCCTCCCCGCGCGCCGTGTCCACGCGGTCGGTCCACCCGTCCGCCGACCACGGACCGTCGGCCCCGGCCATCAGCAGTCCGCGCGCCGGGGAGAGCCGCAGGCCCGGCAGTCGCGTCCCGACCAGCGGATGCGCGCCGGGCGCGTAGGCGATCGCCGTGCCGCCCACCTGCCCGGCCAGGTGCCTGTTGACGTCGGGGAAGGCCAGCAGCTCGCCCAGCAGGGTGCGCAACGCGCTCACCTCTGGCCCGCCGAGCATGAGCGCGAACTGCGCCTTGGTGTTCAGCAGCACCCGCTCGGCCACCGGGTGCCGCTCGCCCTCGTAGGTGTCCAGCAGCCCGTCCGGCGCCCACCCCCTGACCTGAGCGGCGAGCTTCCACCCGAGGTTGGCCGCGTCCTGGATGCCCAGGTTCAGCCCCTGCCCACCGGCGGGAAGGTGCACGTGCGCCGCGTCCCCGGCCAGCAGGACCCGGCCACGCCGGTAGGACGCCGCCTGCCTGGCGGTGTTGCCGAAGGTGCTGACCCACACCGGCTCGCCCCTGGGCAGGTCGAACAGCTCCCGCGCCTCCTCCCACGACGGCGCCTCGGCCGTGCCGTACGCGTGGACCACCGCGCGCACGGTGTCCCTGGCGATGGGCAGCAGGATGAGCAGCCCGCCCTCGCCCCGCTCGTAACGCGGCAGCCTGCCCAGGTCCCCGGGGTTCTCCAGGTCGGCCATGACGAACCCGGCGCGGGTGTACTCGCCGTCGAAGGCGATGCCCGCCGCCTCCCGCACCGCGCTCCTGGCGCCGTCGCAGCCGACGAGGTAGGCGGCGCGCACGTCCTCGTGGCCGGACACCGAGATGGTGACGCCATCGGAGTCCTGGGTGAATCCGCGCACCTCGTGGCCGCCGAGGATCTCGCCGCCCAGCTCGTCCAGCCACGCGCGCAGGATCAGCTCGGTCTGCTCCTGGGCGAGGATCATCTGCCCGAACCGGGTGTCGAGCCTGGTGAAGTCGAGGTCCACCATGTCCGCCGCCAGGTCGGCGTGCGGCAGCATCCTGCCCTGGAACCGGTCGGCGATCCCGCGCTGCTCCCACACCTCCAGCGTGCGCGGCAGCAGGCCGAAGGCGCGCGAGTTCCTGCTCGGGGCCGTGTCGCGCTCGATGACGAGCACGTCGATCCCGGCGAGCCGCAGCTCGGCGGCGAGCATCAGGCCGGTGGGCCCGGCTCCGGCGATGACGACTTCTCTGGTCAAGGTCATGGGTTGTACGGTGACCCGCAGCGGAGCACCACGTCCCACTACAAGGTCCATTTTCGGCATTTTTCGTGAGACAGAAGGCCGAGGGCTGTGAAATCCGACAAGGATGAGCTGCTGGACCGTCAGATCTGCCACGCGCTCCAGATCGACGCCCGCGCGCCGTACAGCAGGATCGGTGACGTGCTCGGCGTCTCCGACCAGACGGTCGCGCGCCGCTACGCCAAGCTCCGCGCCACCGGCGCGCTCCGCGTCGCCGGGCAGACCGCGCCGATCCTGGACGGGCAGACCCCCTGGTTCCTGCGCGTCCGCTGCGCGCCGGGGGCCGAGGGGACGGTCGCCGAGTCGCTGGCCCGCCGCGACGACACCTCCTGGGTGTACCTCACCTCCGGCGGCACCGAGATCTTCTGCGGGGTGCGCGCCCGCGACGAGGACCTGCTCGAACGGTTGCCCAGGACCCCGCGCGTGCTCTCCGTCGAGGCGCACCGCATCCTGCACCTGTTCTACGGCGGGCCGCGGAGCCTGCTCGGCAAGAGCTCGGCCCTGACCCCCGACCAGGTGCGCCGCCTGACCGACCGGGCTCCGGCCGCCAAGGGACCACCGGTCGTGCCGACCGAGGCGGACCTGCGGCTGCTGGCCGTACTCGCCCGTGACGCCCGCGCCACGATCGGCGACCTCGCCGCCGCCTCGGGGCTCACCGCGCCCGCCGTACGGCACCGTATGGCCGTCCTGCGCGAGTCCGGCACTCTGTACTTCGACGTCGACTTCGACGACCGCCTGTTCGGAGTCGGGCTGCGCGCGATCATGTGGCTCACCGTCTCCCCCGCCCGGCTGCGGCAGGTCGGCGAGGCGCTGGCCGGGCACAGGCAGACGGCGTTCGTCGCGGCCACCACCGGCGCTGCCGGGCTGTGCGTGAGCCTGTCCTGCGCCGACGCCACCGCCCTGTACGACTACCTGACCACCGACGTGGCCCCGCTCGACGGCATCCACCACCTGGAGACCGCGCCCGTCCTGCGCGCCGTCAAGTACGCCGCGTCGTGGGCGAGAACCAGGTGAGCGCGTTACCGTGCTCGTGTGCTCCCAACGATCGAGACAGCCCGCCTGGTGCTGCGCGCCCCCGCCGAGACCGACGCCGACCTGCTCGTCGAGCTGGACAGCGATCCCGACGTCATGCACTTCATCAACGGCGGCCGCCCCACCCCGCGCGAGGAGATCGTCGGCGATGTCCTGCCCGCCTTCCTGCGTTACGCGGCCGCCCCGACCGGCTACGGGTTCTGGATGGCCGAGGCGGAGAGCGGCTTCATCGGCTGGTTCCACCTGCGCCCGAACAGGGACCGCCCCGACGAGGGCCCCGAGCTCGGATACCGGCTGGTCAAGGCGGCCTGGGGCCGGGGATACGCCGTCGAGGGCTCGCGCGCGCTGATCGACTACGCCTTCGCCGAGCTGGGCGCCGACCGCGTCTACGCGCACACGATGGCCGTCCACACCGGCTCGCGACGGGTCATGGAGAAGGCGGGCCTGCGGTACGTCCGCACGTTCTTCGAGGAGTGGCCCGACCACATCGAGGGCGACGAGCACGGCGACGTCGAGTACGCGCTCGACAGAAGCGACTGGCTCTCCCGGGATTGACCCCTCCGGGTGTTATGTTGCGGTCCATGGCCGATGGGGTCGACGACCTGGCGGAGGCGTTCCTGCGGGAGCACCGCCATTACACCAGCCACCAGGTGGCGGAGATGGCAGGCGTGCCCGTCTACCGGGCCCGCCGCTACTGGCGAGCCCTCGGCTTCGCCAACGTGGCCGACGACGCCGTGGAGTTCACCGACTCCGACGTCATCGCGCTCAAGACCCTGCTGGGCCTGGTCAGCGACGGGGTCTACGACGAGGACCACGTCCTGCTCGTCGCCAGGTCCCTCGGCCGGGCCACGGCGCGCCTGGCCGAGTCGCAGGCCGAGCTCGGCGCCGAGACGCTCGACCAGGCCGGGGTCCCGCTCAGGGAGCGACCGGCCGCGTGGCGCAGGCGCGCCGACCGGGTGGTGCCCGACCTGGAGCAGCTGCTCGTCTACGCCTGGCGCCGCCAGCTCGCCGCGGCGGCGGGCCGCATGGTCGACCAGGACAAGATGGCCGTACGGCTGGCCGTCGGGTTCGCCGATCTCGTCGGGTTCACCCGGCTGAGCAGGCAGATCACCGAGAAGGAGCTGGCCGCCCTGGTCGAGGGGTTCGAGGGCCGCTCCGCCGACGTGGTCACCTCCACCGGCGGCCGGGTGGTCAAGACGCTCGGCGACTCGGTGCTGTTCGTCGCCGAGAAGGCGCACACGGCGGCCGAGATCGCGTTGCGGCTCCTGGCCGCGCACGCCCGGGTGAAGGGCATGCCCGAGCTGCGGGTGGGCCTGGCGATCGGCCCGGTGATCGGGCGCATGGGCGACGTGTTCGGCACCACGGTGAACCTGGCCAGCAGGCTCACCGCGCTCGCGCATCCCGGCACGATCCTGGCCGACCCGGCGATGGCCAAGGACCTGGCGAGCGACCCGGCGTTCACGCTGACGCCCGTCGACCGGCTCACTGTGCGCGGATTGGGTGAACTCGTACCGTTCACCGTACATAGATAGGCTTTTAACACCACAAAGGACGACAACAGAGGCAGGCATGACGGTCAACGACGACCTCGCGAAGATCTCCGAGCGCTACTTCGAGCAGCAGCTGGCCGACGACCCGTTCATGGCGACGGAGTTCGGCGTGCCCGGCTACGACGACCAGGTCGGCGACCCCAGCCCGGCCGCCGACGTCCGGCGCGCGGCCGAGCTCGACGCCACCGAGCGCGACCTCGACGCCATCGACCCGGCCGCGCTCGAAGGCCAGGACCGCATCACCTACTCGATGTTGCGCCGCCTGATCCGCGACGAGCGGGCCACCAGGAAGGCCGCGCTGGGCGACGTCGCCGTCACCGCCTCCGTGGCGGGCGTGCACACGGGGATCCTCAGCCTGATGCCCGCCACCGCGCTCACCACGCCGGAGCGCGCGGCCGACTACCTGTCGCGCCTGCGCAAGCTGGGCGGTTACTTCGACGCCCACCTGGAGCGTTACCGCGAGGCGGGGCGCGAGGGCCGCCACCAGACCGAGCGCGGCCTGCGCCAGGCCATCACCCAGCTCGACGGCTACCTGGCGCTCGACCCGTCGCTCGACCCGCTGGTGCAGCCGACGCCGCAGGGCGTGGACGTGGACTCGTGGCGCGCCGAGGCGGCGGAGATCGTCGCGACCCAGGTGCGGCCCGCCCTGGAGCGCTGGCGCACGGCGTTCCAGGAGGAGTTCCTACCGGTGAGCCGCGACGACGAGCACGTCGGCATCTGCCACGTGCCCGGCGGCCGCGAGGGTTACCTGGCCGCCGCCAGGCACCACACGACCACCGACCTGACGGCGGAGGAGATCCACCAGATCGGCCTCGACGTGCTGGCCGAGCTGCGCAAGGAGTTCGCCGAGGTCGGCGGGCGCGCGCTGGGCATCTCCGACCCCGACCAGGTGATGGCCGCGCTGCGCGAGGACCTGTCGCTGCGGTTCGAGAGCGCCGAGCAGATCGTGCACAGCGCCACCGAGGCGCTGGCGCGGGCCGAGGCGGCGCTGGGCGACTGGTTCCTGCCGTACGAGATCGCGCCGTGCGAGGTCAGGGAGATCCCCGAGGTCGCGGCGAAGGACTCGGTGCTGGCCTACTACACGCCGCCGACCGCGGACGGCTCGCGGCCGGGCATCCACTGGATCAACACCTACGAGCCGCCCTCGCGCGCCAGGTTCGAGTACGAGGCGCTCGCCTTCCACGAGAGCGTTCCCGGCCACCACCTGCAGCTCGCGCTCGCCCAGACGCGCAGCGAGCTGCCCGACTTCCGGCGCTTCGGCTACGTGACGGCGCACGGCGAGGGCTGGGGCCTGTACACCGAGCGGCTGGCCGACGAGATGGGCCTGTACAGCGGCGACCTGACCCGCCTGGGCATGCTCTCCTTCGACGCCTGGCGTGCCTGCCGCCTGGTCGTCGACACCGGCATGCACCACTTCGGCTGGTCGCGCACCAGGGCGGTGGAGTTCATGCTGGCCAACAGCGCGGCCTCCGAGGTCAACGTGGTCAGCGAGATCGACCGCTACATCGCGTGGCCGGGTCAGGCGCTGGCCTACATGATCGGCCGGCTCCGCATCCAGGAGCTGCGCGAGCGGGTCGAGGGGCGGGTCGACATCAAGACCTTCCACGACGCGGTGCTGGCGAACGGTTCCGTGCCGCTCGACACCCTCGAAGAGATCATCGACGCCCTCTGACGCACACCAGGGGCGGTCTCGACGTGACCGCCACCTGGTAGCCGTGCTCGGCGAGAACGGCGCCGACCTTCTCGCCGAGCGGCCTGTCCGCCGGCGGCTCGTAGAACAGGTAGAGCTCGCCGTCCCGCGCCAGCAGGTCGTCGAGGAGGCGCAGCTCAGGGGCTGGTGACCGTACCCAGAACAGGTTGACGTTGACGGCGAACACCTTGTCGTAGACGCCGTCCACGTCGGCCAGGGTGCCGTGGATCAGGCGCGCCCGACCGGCGTTGCGCGCCGTGGCCGCCGCGATCGCGGTGGCGGACCGGTCGACGGCCGTGACCGTCGCGCCGCTGTCGCAGACGAGCTGTACGGCGACGCCGTTCCCGCAGCCCAGCTCCAGGATCTGCTCCCCCGGCCGCGGCTGGAGGACCTCGACCGCCCACGACAGACGTGCGGGAATCGCCATGAGGCCACCCTAGGTTGCACGAAGGGTGACGCGCTTGTCGATTCTCGATCGTTCCCTCGTACGGCAGGGCCAGAGCCCGGCGCAGGCCCTGCGCGACACCGTGCGCTTCGCCCGCCAGGCGGAGGAGCTCGGCTACCACCGGTTCTGGGTGGCGGAGCACCACAGCGTGCCCGGCGTCGCGGGCGCGGCGCCGACCGTGCTGGCGGCGGCGATCGCCGCCGCCACCTCGCGGATCAGGGTGGGCACCGGCGGGGTGATGTTGCCGAACCACCGGCCGCTGGTGGTGGCCGAGCAGTTCGGGGTGCTCGGTGCGCTCCACCCCGGGCGGATCGACATGGGGCTGGGCCGCTCGCTCGGGTTCACCGGCGGCATCAGGAAAGCCCTCGGGGTCGAGGACGCCGACGACTTCAACGACCGGCTGACGGAGTTGCTCGGCTACTTCGACGGCGGCCTTCAGGGCGTGCACGCGCACGCGGCGGAAGGGTCGCGGCCCGAGGTGTTCATGCTGGCGGTCGGCGCGGGCGCGGCCGTGGCGGCCGTGCACGGGCTGCCGCTGGTGATCGGCGGGCCCCGGGTGCGGGAGGGCGTGGAGACCTACCGCGCGGCGTTCCGCCCTTCTTCCTGGACGGCCGCGCCGTACGTGGTGGTGGCGGCGAATGTCGCGGTCGGCTCCTCGCGGCTGCACGTGCCCGAGGCGTGGGCGACCGCCCATTCGCGGACCCGCGGGTTCTTCCCGCCGCTCCGGCCCGCCGAGGAGGTCCTGGCGATGGAGATGACCGGACGCGAGCGAGCGCTGTTCGAGGAGTCTCTGAAGGGCCACATCAGCGGGACGAAGGAGGAGGTTGATCTGGCCCTCCGGTCACTCGTCGACCTCACCGGCGCCGACGAGGTACTGGTCACCATGAACACCTTTGACCTGGACGAACGTCTGGAGTCCTACAGACAGCTAATCAACCCCACGTTTGTTGGCAACTCAGCGCCTTGATCGCGCGACATTTCATAGGTACGCACATGGTGTCCCGTTCTGTCATGCACGGCCCCAGGGGGTTCCATGGCAAGCAAACGCATCATCGGATTAGCAGCCACCCTGCTCGTCCTGCCCTTCCTCACCGCACCGGCAGCCGCGGCGCGGGCGGTTGCCGCACCGGCGCCCAGCGACGTCCGTGAGCTCGCGCGCAAGGACTTCACGCTGGACGGCAAGCCGGTCAAGACCGCCGCGAAGTACACGCCGAAGCAGGGCGCCAAGGCGCTCGCCGCCGACACTCCGCCGGTCGGCACCGTACGCCAGTGGCTCGGCCTGGACGACTTCAACGGCAGGCTCTACCGCAAGGACTACACGTTGCGCGCGGTCGGCGCGAAGATCGAGGTGTGGGTCGCCAACGACCTGGCCTTCCCGGCCGGCGACTGCCGTCCCGCCAACTCGACGGCCGTCACCGACGCCCAGGTCAACAGCCTGGTGACCGAGTTCGACAGCAACATGTTCCCGAAGGAGACCGCGACCTTCAGCACGCCGCCCGACCGGGACGGCAGCCACTCGCAGATCCCGCCGGACGCCAACGGCAACGGCGGCGTCTACACCGGCGCCGGTGACAGGACGGTCACCCTGGTCGACAACGTCAGGGACGACAACTACTTCACCTTCCCCGCCGCGCCCACCTACATCGCCGGATTCTTCTCCGCGCAGTTCAACGAGCTGTTCGACCGCAACGTGATGACGATCGACGCCTTCGACTGGGCGCACCGCACCGGCGCCAGCCCGCCGGACGAGCCGACGGCCGACATCTGCACCAGCCGCCCGGCCAGGCCGCGCCTCTACGAGGGTGTCTTCGCGCACGAGTGGCAGCACCTGCTGCACTACTACACCGACCCGCTCGAGACGAACTGGATCAACGAGGGCCTGTCCGACTTCGCCGCCGCCCTCACCGGATACACCAACTCCAAGGCGACGGTCTTCGACCGCGGCGCCGACAGCCACCTGTACTGCTTCACCGGCTTCGGGATCGTGGCCACGCCGTACAACACCAACCCGCGCGACTGCGGCGGGCCGCAGAACTCGCTGACGTTGTGGGGTGAGGGCGACGCCAACGCGGTCCTGGCCGACTACGGCAACGCCTTCTCGATGATGTTGTTCCTGTACGACAGGTACGGCACCGCCTTCATGTCCACGTTGCACCGCGACGGCGCCCTGCAGGGCCTGGCCAGCCTCAAGGCGGCGCTCGGCTCGACGAGCCTGTACTCGGTGATCCACGACTTCCAGTCGATGGTCCTGCTGGACAAGATCGTGGAGAACGGCGTGACGATCGGGGTGCCCAAGAAGCGGGTGACGACGCCGAGCCTGCGCTCGACGCTGAACCTGGCCAACCCCAGGCTGTACGACTACGCCGGTGCCGCGCCCAACGGCGCCGACTACGTCCCGCTGACCGTCAAGGGGCGCGACCTGCGCACGCTGGCGTTCACCGGGGCCAAGACGCTGCCACCGATCCCGCTGGCCTGGACCGTCGTCTCCGACGACCCCGACCGCGCGGGCAACCCGGTGCTGTGGTCGGGCAACGCCAGCAACCTCAACGTCGCGGCCGTGGCCCGGGTGACCGTACCCTCCACCGACCCGACGCTGCGCTTCCTGGCCAAGTACGGCGCTGAGGCCGGGTACGACTACGGCTACGTCATCGTCTCCACCGACGGCGGCAAGACCTACACCGCGATCGCGGGCGACAGGACGACGACGGGGCCGCTCGGCCCGGCCGTCGGCGGCACCACGACCGGGTTCGAGCCGCACACCTACAGCCTGGCCGCCTACGCCGGGCAGCAGATCCTCCTCGGCTTCCGCTACGTCAGCGACGGCGGGGTCAACGAGGGCGGCTGGAAGATCGACGACGTCACGGTCGGCGCGACGGCGGTGAGCGACGGCTCGTCGCTCGACCCGTTCGACTCGCCGAGCGAGATCTACCCGACGCCGGTCGCGAACTGGAACGTCAAGCTCATCGGGCTGGACGAGAAGCACTCGGTGGCTCTGCAGGTGGAGTCGAACGGGCGCGACACGATCCGGTTGAACCGGCTGGAGCTGCTGGTCATGGCGCCGTTCCAGAAGGTGGTGGCGGTGGTGGCCTACGACGACCCGACGGAGCAGGTCAACCAGTACGCTCCGTACTCCCTGGTGGTCAACGGCGTCACCCAGCCGGGCGGAGGCCCCTTGACCTGACCCTTCGCACGTCTAGTGTGGTCGTAGAGGTTCCCGGTGTCGACGCGCCGATGGGGCCTTGACCGTGCGGGCACTCCTGGTGATCGTTTGCGCCGACCCGGGGGTGCCTGCCCATTGGTCCGTGGAGATGGGCGCCGCGTTGCGCCCATCTCGACTTGTTCAGGCCTGTCCGATGGCGAGGGCCACTTGGGCGATGATCGCGATCGCGGCCGTGCCGAGGGCGGTGACGGCGATCATGATGAGCAGGACCTTGAAGAGGGCGGACGCCGCCTTGGCGAGATAGCGCAGGGCGAAGGCGATGGCCCAGACGGAGACGAGAGCGGCCAGGTAGAGCACGCCGCGCGTGGCGGCCAGCCCGTCCTCCGTCACCTGGTGCACGAGCAAGGTGATCATGGTGAATCCCTGGGGGTGTTGACGCGCCGATGGGGCATGTACCGGTGCTCTGGTGATCGTGTTTGCGCCGACCCAGAGCGTTGGATGGGGGTGGGGTGCCTGCCCGCGTCCTCGGTTCCCCCGGCGGCCCTCTCGCTGTCTTCATTTTGGCTCCATACCTTTACCTGAACTTCAGCAGAGCTACATTGGACTCATGAATGAGGATTCCCCGCCACGAGTCTGATTAATCGATGCGCAGAAGCGGTTCAGGAGCCTTAGAATGAAGCCTTTATCGGGGCTGTCCGGCCATTCCTGTGGCACTGCCAGGCGTTTTCCTGCTCACTTCTGGGCATCAGTCGAAGTTAATTGAAAAACTGAAGTTCAGATGAAGGATGTCAACATGGTGCCATTGGACGATCCAGGACATATTCTCGCCCGTCGGCTGCGCTCCTTCCGCTCCGAGCACTGGCCCGACCTGCCGATCACCCAGCCCATGGTCGGCGAGGCGCTCGGGGTCAAGGTGCCGAGCGTGTCCAGCTGGGAGTCCGAGCGCAACCCCGCCCTCCCGCCCACCAAACGGCTCGACGACTACGCGCGGTTGTTCGCGACCAGGCGCTCGCACCACGCCGGGCGGCTACGGCTGCTCACCGACCTCTCGCAGGACGAGCGCGCCCACTACGACCGGCTCAGGACCGAGCTGCTCAGCCTGCGCGCCGCGGCCCTCGGGCACGTCAACTCCGGCGGCGTGACCGTGCCCGACCCGTTCGGCGACAACCCGTGGCGCTTCCACGACGGCAAGCCGGTGACGCTGATCTGCGCCCAGCTGCCGGCCGAGATGCGCGACCGCATGCCGTACGCCAAGCCTGACGATCCCGACTTCATCGAGCTGTACACCTACGCGGACCTCGACGCGCTCTTCGAGCTGCACGGCCACATCCGCGCCGCCAACCCGCAGTCCGAGGTGCGGCTGCGGGTCGCCCAGCGGCTGGTCTCCGACGACTACACCAGCCACCTGGTCCTGCTCGGCGGCATCGACTGGAACCTGGTCACCCGCAACGTCCTGGCCCGCATCGCCCTGCCGATCGAGCAGGTGGCCGACTGGGAGGGCGACGACGGCCAGTATTTCGAGATCGGCGGCGAGCGCCACTTCCCCCGCGTCGAGGACGGAGAGCTGCAGGAGGACGTCGCGCTCTTCTACCGGGGCCCCAACCCCTACAACCACAAGCGCACGGTCTCCATCTGCAACGCGATGTACGGCAGGGGCGTCCTCGGCGCGGTCCGTGCCCTGACCGACAAGAACTTCAGGGACAGGAACGCCGAGTTCCTCCGCGACCGCTTCGGCGAGGAGAAGGCCTTCGGCGTCCTGACCAGGGTGCCCATCGAGAACGGAATCGTCGTGACGCCCGACTGGACGGAAGAGGAGACAAGGCTGCACGAGTGGCCGCCTGCCCACCCATGATCCCCATCAACCCACTCAACCACCACGCGACGCACCGGCACCTGCTCTGGGTCCCCGACGCCCCGCTGAGCGACGCCCGCATCGACGCCATCGTCGTGCCCACCGTGCACGCGGCCTCCGCCCTGGACCACGCGAGGAAGCTCGCGAAGGAGCTGCGCTGCAGGCTGCTGGCCCTGTGCAGCGGTGAGCTCACCAAGCTGCGGTCAGAAGGCGATCGCCTGATCGAGATCGACGTCTCCCCCGGGGACCTCGGGCTGCCCGTGTTCGAGACGTCGCAGATGCTGGCGGGCACGCCGTTCCAGCGGACGACCGACCTGGCGGCCAAGCGGAACCTGGCGCTGGCGCTGGCGCGGATGCTCGGCTGGCGGCGGATCGTCTACCTGGACGACGACATCCTGATCAGGGGCGCGGACGACCTGCGCAGAGCGGCCGGCCTGCTGGGCCAGTACCGGGCGGTGGGCCTGTCGGTGGGCGGCTTCCCCGACAACTCGGTCGTCTGCCACGCCTACCGCGCGGTCGGCGGCCCGCAGGAGTCCTTCATCAGCGGTGGTGCGATAGCGGTCGAGACGACCAGGGAGATCTCCTTCTTCCCCAACGTCTACAACGAGGACTGGTTCTGGCTCCTCGACGACAAGGGTCTCGCCCAGCTGGCCGTGACCGGCGTCGCGGTCCAGCAGGAGCACGACCCGTACGGCACGCCGGAGCGGGCCAGGAGCGAGGAGTTCGGCGACGTGCTCGCCGAGGGCATCTACTGGCTCCTGGACGAGGGGAAGACCGTCGCGCACGCCGACGAGCGGCACTGGGCCGACTTCCTCGACCGGCGCCACCGCTTCATCAAGGACATCGTCGACCGCGTCGCCGACCTCTACCTGCCGCACGACACCAAGGCGCGGATGGGGCAGGCGCTGGACGCCTCGCTGGAGCAGCTCACCAGGATCACCCCGGAGCTCTGCGTGAGCTATCTGCATGCGTGGAGGAACGACCGGGAGACGTGGCGGACTTTCGTCCTTGATCTGCCGGCGGAATTGGGCGTCCCAGCGGCACTCAAACGGCTGCTCTGACACTTTTCACCAATCCCGCACCGCCCATTCAGCGATATCTGACAGAGTTGGCGTTGTCAGCTTGTGACATACCGAGCGGCGCATCGATCGTAAGTGTTATGCGTCATGTCCGCATTCGTCAGGCTTTCGACCCCGATCTGCCCGCTCTGGCTGATTCTCTCGGGCAGGAGCACTACTTCGCCGACCAGCTGGCCAGGCAGCGCGACGGGCACGGTGTCCTGCTCGTGGCCTGGGACGCCTTCATCCCCGTCGGCGACGTCTACCTCTGGCTCGGCTCGGCCGAGGAGCCTGAGCTGCGCGACCGCCTGCCCGGCGTCCCGCTGCTGACCCACCTGGAGGTCGCGCCAGGACACCGTGGCGCGTGCATCGGCACCCTCCTGGTGGGTACGGCGGAGCAGTGCCTGGTCGCGCGCGGCCACACGCGGGTCGCCCTGGGCGTGGCGCCGGACAACGAGCGGGTGCACCGCTTCTACCACCGCCTGGGATACGTCGAATGGCCGTATCCGCCGATCTGGACGAGCAGGGACGTCTACGGGCCGGACGGCGTCGTGCTCAGGGAGGCGGAGCGGTGCCGGGTGTTCGTCAAGGAGCTTCGGCGGGCCGAGGTGGGAGGGCGGCGGTGAGGTCCAGTTCGACGAGCTGCCCGGTGAAGCCGAGCTGCGCCACCCCCAGCAACGTGCTCGCCGTCGTGAACGCCGGTCCGAGCGGCGAGGCGTTCAGACGGGTCCACACGGCCGCCAGGACCGGGGTCTGGGAGCTCACGACGTAGATCACCGAGCGGACGACCTGGTCGGGCTTCGCCCCCACGGCCTCCAGGGCGGTCATCGCGTTGGCGATCACCTGGTCCACCTGGGCGTCCAGGCCGTTGACGACCTTTCCCGAGGCGTCCAGCGGGCACTGGCCGGCCAGGTGCGCGGTACGGCCGGCCTCGACGATGGTGACGTGCGCGTAGCCGGGGGTCTGGTGCAGCTCTGGGGGGTTGACTCTGGTGATCACGGGCGGATCTTGCCTTCTTCCAGTCGTTCCACGGCGGCGGCGACCCGCTTGGTGCGGGTCTCCTCCTTCTTGGCGCTCTCCACCCAGCCCACGTAGGCCCGCTGGTTGCTGTACGACAGCGTGCCGAAGAACGCGGCCGCCTCAGGGGAGCCCTCGAAGGCCTGGGCGAGGTCGTCGGGCACGTCGACCGAGCGCGGCTCGGTGTCGAGTTCCAGGGTGACCTCCACCTCGTCCCCGGCGGCCACCCCGGCCGCCGCGCGGTTCTCGGCGCTGAGGGGCAGCATGAACAGCTCGCCGTACGCGGCGACGGTGCTGCGGTAGGTGTGCGGACCGACGGTCACCAGGACGGGCGGGCGCTTGCCCTGGCCCAGCGCCTCCACCACGTCGGGGGGCACCTGGAAGCCGGTCGCCGTCTTACCGCCGAGTTCGATCGTGGTGCGGAACCTCATTCGACTACGGTATCCGCGTTGGCGATCACCACGCAGCCCTGGCTCGCCGTTCTGTCCGGAAATGTGGTGACGGAGTTGACCCCTGGGTCTTCTGGGGTTGACTTTCCCTCCTGACCTGCCGCCTTTATCTCGTTTCCCAGAAAAACTGGGAACCCTCCGCATATCGTCGTACCACTGTGGAGTTGGGCCGCCACAGAGGGTCACAAGGGTTGGGGAGAGGGCCGATGCAGCATCGGAGGGGGGAGACCGTCGCGCGCGGGCACTACGCGGCGATGGCCAACGACCGGCGGTTCCGGCTCTTACAGAAGCGGTTCCGCCGGCTCGCGATAGGGGTGATCGGCTCGTTCCTGGGCTGGTACCTGCTGTACATCTCCCTGTCCGCCTTCGCCCGCGACTTCATGGCCCGCCCGGCGTTCGGCAACATCAACATGGCCCTCCTGCTGGGCGTCCTGCAGTTCGTCTCCACCTTCGTGCTCGCCTGGCGCTACACGCGCTACTCCAAGACCATGATCGACCCACTCGCCACCCAGCTCCGCGACGAGGCCGAGCTGCGGCAGGCCGAGTTCGACCGCATGGAGGACGTCCTGGCCGAGCGCCGCCGCATCGAGAACTGGACCCCGCCGGCGCACCGGCGTCCGAGGCACCAGCGGGGAGGCAGGCGATGAGCGCGCTGACGTTCGGGCTGTTCACCCTGTTCATCGCCATCACGCTCGGCATCACGTTCTGGGCCAGGGCCAACACCAAGAGCGCCGTCGACTTCTACGCCGGCGGCCGCACCTTCTCCGGCCCGCAGAACGGCCTGGCCCTGGCGGGCGACTACATGTCGGCCGCGTCCTTCCTCGGCATCGCGGGCATCATCGCGCTGTCGGGCTATGACGGGTTCCTCTACTCCATCGGCTTCCTCGTCGCATGGTTGCTGACGCTGCTGCTGGTCGAGCTGATGCGCAACGCGGGCCGCTTCACCATGGCCGACGTGCTGTCCTACCGGGTCAAGCGCCAGCCCAAGGTCCGCACCGCCGCGGTGATCTCGACGGTCACGGTGTCGGTGTTCTACCTGCTGGCGCAGATGGTCGGCGCAGGGGCGCTGGTGTCGCTGCTGCTCGGCGTCTCCACCGACGCGGCCAAGACCGTCACGATCATCGCCGTCGGCGCGATGATGATCTTCTACGTGATGTTCGGCGGGATGAAGGGCACCACCTGGGTGCAGATCATCAAGGCCGTCCTGCTGATGTTCGGCACGATCGTGCTGACCGTGCTGGTGCTCGGCCGGTTCGGCTTCAACCTCAGCGACCTGCTCGGCACCGCGGCGCACCGCAGCGGCTCGGCGAACTTCCTGCAGCCGGGCAGCAGGTTCGGCAAGGAGGTGGCCGGTGATCCGTTCAAGACCCTGGTCAACAAGCTCGACTTCATCAGCCTGGCCCTGGCCCTGGTTCTGGGTACGGCGGGCCTGCCGCACATCGTGAGCCGCTTCTTCACGGTGCCCGACGCCCGCGCGGCGCGCACGAGCGTCAACTGGGCGATCGGCCTGGTCGGCGTCTTCTACCTGATGACGCTGGCGCTCGGCTTCGGCGCCACCGCGCTGGTCGGCCGCGACGCGATCACCGCGCAGGACCCCACGGGCAACACGGCGGCGCTGCAGCTCGCCCACGTGCTGGGCACGTATGTGGGCGGGCCGGTCGGGGGCGACCTGCTGCTGGCGTTCATCGGCGCGGTCGCTTTCGCCACGATCCTGGCGGTGGTGTCCGGTCTGGTCATGGCCTCATCGACGTCGATGGCGCACGACTTCTTCGGCCACGTGCTGATGTTCGGCAGGCCGCGCGAGTCGCAGGAGGTGGGGGTCGCCCGGCTGTCGGCGTTCGTCATCGGGTTCTTCGCGATCGTGCTGGCCGTCGTGGCCCGCCACCAGAACGTCGCGTTCCTCGTCGCACTTGCATTCGCGATGGCCGCCTCGGCGAACCTGCCGGCGATCATGTTGTCGCTGTTCTGGAAGCGGTTCAACTCCGCCGGGGTCGTGGCGGGCATCTACGGCGGGCTGGCGGGGTCGTTGCTGTTGGTCATCTTCTCGCCCGTGGTGTCGGGCAAGATCGACCCGGTCACGCACAAGAGCCTGTCGCTGTTCCCCGCCGGGGTGGACTTCCACTGGTTCCCGATGGAGAACCCCGGGCTGGTGTCGATCCCGTTCGGCTTCCTGTGCGCTGTCCTGGCCACGCTGCTCAGCACCGAGGTCGCCGACCAGGAGCGTTACGACGAGCTGGCCGTACGGTCCCTGACCGGCACCGGCTCGCACGAGGCGGAGAGATAAGCGGCTGTAAAGGCGATCGCAACCTCGGACCGGTTGAATGGCTTCATGCACATGCTGACGTCCCTCCTTCTGAGCGCGGGTCTCCTGGTGTCCCCGGGCCAGTCCTCGCCCTTGCAGTCCTTCTACCACCAGAAGCTCGCCTGGTCCGACTGCGGCGGCGGTTTCCAGTGCGCGAAGCTGAGCGTGCCGCTCGACTACGCGCGTCCGGGCAAGGAGAAGATCACGATCAGCGTGATCAGGTTGCCGGCGAGCGGCAGGAACAGGATCGGCTCGCTCGTCCTCAACCCGGGCGGTCCCGGCGGGTCCGGTGTGCAGTACGCGAAGTCCGCCAAGTCGGTCGTGACCGACGGGGTGCGCCAGCGGTTCGACATCGTGGGCTTCGACCCGCGCGGCGTGGGCGACTCGACGCCGGTGCGCTGCCTGTCCGGCAAGCAGCTCGACGCCTACATGGCCGTCGACTCCACGCCCGACACCAAGGCGGAGGTCAGGGAGCTGAAGGATGCCAGCAAGCTGTACGGCCAGGCCTGCCAGGCCAAGGCGGGCAAGCTCCTGGCGCACGTCGGCACCGAGGACGCCGCGCGCGACATGGACGTCCTGCGCGCCGCGCTCGGCGACAAGGGCCTGACGTACCTGGGCAAGTCGTACGGCACTTACCTCGGCGCCACCTACGCCGACCTTTTCCCGAAGAAGGTGCGCGCCCTCGTCCTCGACGGCGCCGTCGACCCGACGCTGCCGTTCATCACGATGAACGGCGTGCAGGCGCGCGGCTTCGAGACGGCGTTCGAGGCGTTCGCCAAGGACTGCTTCGCCGCCGGCGACTGCCCCTTCACCGGGCGCACCGTGAAGTCCGCCTACGCCGAGCTGGCCAAGCTGCTGAAGGCGGCCGACACCAAGCCGCTGCGCAACACCCAGGACAGCAGGAGGATCAACGAGTCGATCGTGATCACCGGGGTGCTGACCCCGCTGTACGACCACGCGGCGTGGCCGGTGCTGCGCCAGGCGCTGGCCAACGGGTTCAAGGGCGACGGCACGATCCTGCTGCGCATCGCCGACATCTACTTCGAGCGCGACCCCGACGGCTCCTTCTCCAACCAGAACGACGCCAACACCGCGATCAACTGCCTCGACCGGTCCTACCCCGCCTCGCCCGAGGCGTACGCGAGGAAGGTGGCCAAGGCGGTCAAGAAGGCACCGCACTTCGGGCCGTACGTCGCCGGTGGCGTGATGCCGTGCGCGTACTGGCCGGTCAGGTCGAAGGGCACCGACAAGCCGCTGCGCGCCAAGGGTTCAGGGCCGATCGTCGTGGTGGGCACGCTGCGTGACCCGGCCACGCCGTACGCCTGGGCTCAGGCACTGGCCAAGCAGCTCGACGCCGGGGTGCTGATCAGCTACGACGGCGACGGGCACACCGCGTACAAGACCAACTCCACCTGCGTGGACCGGCTGGTCGACGCCTACCTGATCGGCCAGAGCGCGCCGGCGGAGGACATCAGCTGCCCCAAGGTAGGCTGACCTGGGTGATCATCGTCAGCGACGCCCGCGAGCACAACCTGAAACACGTGGACGTGGCAGCGCCCCGCGACAGCATCGTGGTGTTCAGCGGGGTGTCCGGCTCGGGCAAGTCGTCGCTGGCCTTCGGCACCATCTACGCCGAGGCCCAGCGGCGCTACCTGGAGTCGGTCAGCCCCTACGCGCGGCGGCTGATCGACCAGGTGGGGGCGCCGAAGGTGGGCGACATCACCGGGCTTCCGCCCGCCGTGGCATTGCAGCAGGCGCGCGGCGGCGGCAGCGTCCGCTCCTCTGTCGGTACGGTCACCCAGCTCTCCAACGTGTTGCGCATGCTCTACTCCCGCGCCGGCGCCTACCCGCCGGGCGCGGCGCGGCTCGACTCCGACGCCTTCTCCCCCAACACGCCCGCAGGGGCCTGCCCGGAGTGCCACGGTCTGGGGCAGGTGCACACGGTCAGCGAGGAAAGCCTGGTCCCCGACCCGTCGCTGACCATCAGGGAGGGCGCCGTCGCCGCCTGGCCAGGGGCGTGGCAGGGCAAGAACTACCGCGACATCCTGAGCGAGCTGGGCGTCGACGTGGACGTGCCCTGGTCGGAGCTGCCCGCCGAGCGGCGCGAGTGGATCCTCATGACCGACGAGCAGCCGGTCGTGACCGTGCACCCGGTGCGCGAGGCGGCGCGTATCCAGCGGCCCTACCAGGGCACCTATGCCAGCGCGAAGCGGTACGTGCTGCACACCTACGCCACGACCAAGAGCGCGTCGCTGCGCGCCAAGGCCGAGCGGCACCTGGTGACCTCGCCGTGCCCGGTGTGCGGCGGGAGGCGGTTGCGCCCCGAGGCGCTGGCGGTGCTGTTCGCGGGGCGCGACATCACGCAGATGGCGGCGCTGCCGATGGCGGCGCTGGCCGACGTCCTCGACGTGCCCGCCGACCTGGACGAGGTGCACGCGCAGGCGGCCCGGTCGCTGGTGGACAACATCAGGGGGCGGGTGGCCACGATGGCCGAGCTCGGGCTCGGGTACCTGAGCACGGACCGGTCGACGACGACGTTGTCGTCCGGCGAGTTGCAGCGGCTGCGGCTGGCGACGCAGCTGCGGTCCGGGCTGTTCGGGGTGCTGTACGTGCTGGACGAGCCGTCTGCCGGGCTGCATCCGGCGGACACGCAGGCGCTGCTGGCGGCGCTTCGCCGGCTCCGGGCGGCGGGGAACTCGCTGTTCGTGGTGGAGCACAACCTGGACGTCATGCGCGAGGCCGAGTGGATCGTGGACGTGGGGCCCGGGGCGGGCGAGCGTGGGGGACGCGTCCTCTACAGCGGGCCCGTGGACGGGCTGGCCGCCGTCGCCGAGTCGGCGACCCGGCGTTACCTGTTCTCTCCCGCGCGCGTCGCGGAAGGGGGCGGCGAGCCGTACGGCTGGCTGGAACTGAGCGGGGTGACCCGGCACAACCTGCGCGACCTGGAGGTCGGCTTTCCCCTCGGGGCGCTGACGGCGGTCACCGGGGTGTCGGGGTCGGGGAAGTCGACGCTGGTCAGCCAGGTGCTCGCGGACGTCGTCGAGGGGAACGGCGACGGGGTCACGGTCAAGGGGCTGGAGGGGGTGGACCGGCTGGTGCGGGTGGACCAGCAGCCCATCGGGCGCACGCCGCGCTCCAACCTGGCCACGTACACCGGGCTGTTCGACGCGGTGCGCAAGGTGTTCGCGGCGACGCCCGAGGCTCGGCGGCTGGGTTATGACGCGGGGCGGTTCTCGTTCAACGTGCAGGGCGGGCGGTGCGAGAACTGCCAGGGCGAGGGGGTGATCTCCATCGAGATGGTGTTCCTGCCGGGTGCCTCCGCGCCTTGCCCGGTCTGTCATGGGGCGCGCTACAACGCGGAGACGCTCGCGGTGACCGTGGACGGGCGGTCGATCGCGGACGTGCTCGACCTGACGGTGGAGCAGGCGGTGCCGGTGCTCGCCGACGTCCCGGCTGCGGCGCGCAGTCTTGCCGTGCTCGCGGAGGTGGGGCTCGGCTATCTGCGCCTGGGGCAGCCCGCGACGACGTTGTCCGGCGGGGAGGCGCAGCGCATCAAGCTGGCCAGGGAGCTGCAGCGGGTACGGCGGGGCAACACGATGTACGTCCTGGACGAGCCGACGACGGGGCTGCATCCGGCGGACGTGGAGCTGCTGATGGGGCAGCTACGCGGCCTGGTGGCGGCCGGGGACACGGTGGTGCTGGTGGAGCACGATATGGCGGTGGTCGCGGGGGCCGACTGGGTCATCGACATGGGCCCCGGCGCAGGGGACGCCGGAGGCCGTATCGTCGCCGCTGGCCCACCCTCGGACGTCGCCGCGAACAGTCCGGTGACCGGCCCCTACCTTGCCGCGGCTCTATAACGTTCACGGTGCGAAACACAACAATCACTGGGAAGCACACAACAGCCGGGTTACCGTCACAGAATGCGGCGCACGGAGCAGCGCATCGTCGACATCAGCCGACCGGACGAGCTCATCCGCTACGCTGCCGCCGCCCAGCTCATCCGCCTCGACGAGATGAACATCCCGCAGAACGTGGTCGCCCGCGCCACCGGCATCGGGACAGGAAACCTCTCCAACTGCCTCAACGGCAGCCAGACCCTGACGGCCGACAAGCTCGAGAAACTCGACCAGTCGATCGTCGCGCTCGCCCCCGACATGGACTACACGGGGCGGCTGAGCTCGCTCGGCACCCGGCTGCGCGGCCTGGAGGGCAGGATCGCCCCGGTGGCCGCCACCCCGCCCGGCTGGACCTGGGAGATGCTGCAGGAGATCTCCGACAGGAAGTTCGAGGTGCTAATCCAGTCCTCCGCGCTGCTGTCGATGTTCCTGGCAGTGGACAAGGAGCCCGGCCGGGTCAGGCTGCTGCGCGGCCGCTACAAGGACCAGCTTCCCGACCTGGTCGAGCGGCTGATCCACATCGGCACAGCGCCACCCACGCCGCGCAACATCGACGCGCTCGTGCTCGTCGGCAGCCTGGCGAAATACTCCTTCGAGTCGACCAGCAAGCAGCTGGAGGAGGCGCTGCTGAGGCTGCCGATCGGCTTCCGGGTGTGGCGGGCGATCACCAAGCTGGTCCAGCTCACCCCGATGGACTCGCGGCTGGCCGAGAAGCTGCGGCCGTGGATCTACATCCTGCTGGTCAACTTCGGCGAGGAGCTGCGCGCCAACAGCATCTATCCCGGCCGCTCGCTCGACCTCGAGCTGGCCATCGCCGTCCCTCGTGACTGGTCGCCGCCCGGACCGGACGACTGGGTGAAGGAGTTCCTGCTCGCCAGGGCGTGGAACGGCGAGGCGACGATCCGCGAGCGGGGGACCGCGGCGATGGGGTTGTGGCAGCGCACGTTCGACGGCGAGTGCAGGACTCCGGACCGTGACGAGGTCGAGGCGGAGCTGCGCCGGTTGATCGCGACGTTCAGGCAGGACGGCTACCGTCCGGACGCCGCGGGCGGGCTGCACTGGATCGCGGCGACCCTGGAGCACGTCCTCTACCGCGACATCCCGGTGTGCAACGAGTGGCCAGCCACCAGCGAGCCGTGGCGCAAGGTGGTCGCGGACGCGGCCGATCTGCTGGGCCGCGGCGTGCCCAAGCACCTGGTCCAGGGCACCGCGACGCTGTTCGAGCACGCGTTGATGCAGAACGCGGGCGTCTACCGCCGCCAGGCGATCGACACGCTGGTGGCCGGCGGGCTGATCGAGCCGGTGGCGCGGGCGCTGCAGTATGTGCTCAAGCAGGAGAAGAACGAGGTGTGGCTGCGCATCCGCGCCCTGTTCGCCCTCGGCTTCCTGCAGCACAGGGACCTGAACGTGGCGCACATCCTCACCGACGCCTTCGCCGAGGCGTACGCCAACCTGATGAGCTCGCACGAGCCCACTCGGGCCCAGATCACCGAGATGCACGTGGTGATGTTCGCCATCGGCGACTGCTTCGGCGCGAGGTTCGGCGCCAAGCACGCACCCCAGGCGGCGCTCAGCATCAGGGCGGGCATCAGCGACTTCCTGCGCGCCCTGGTGGTCAGCCCGCAGACCAGGCAACCCGACCGGTACCCGGTCGCCAGGGCGGCCGCCTACCTGCTGACCGTCACCGCCCGCGATCGCGAGCGGCCGGACGTGGAGGATCTGTCGCAGGAGCTGCTGCGCCGGCTGCTCGACCACCCTGACGAGGTGACCAGGCGTTTCGCCGCCTGGACGCTCGGCTTCCGCTTCGCGCCCGACGGCACGGTGCGCCCGCTGGTTTGTGCGGCACAACGGTCCGTTGTGACGGCATAACAGTACGGCTCGCGCCATAGCGAACCGTTGTGAGCTGCCAAGACGGCCTTCCGGCCGCACTGGCGTTCTCGCACGGCGTCATGGAGATTGGAAACGTCAGCGGCCCCCCTGCCGCCGTGCGGGCAGAAGAGGGGCCGGCCATGAAGACGGGGATCTGGCTCGATCTGCGGTCGGCCAGATCTCGGCATTGCCTGCTAGGAGGCATCATGCCGTTCTCCAACTTCCACCGTACTGCCGCCGTGCGGTGGGCGATAGACATTCCCGGTGTACGCAACCAGGACGGCAGCGCCCCGCAGTTCAGCGGCGGCCGGCCGTCCTGGCTCGCCACTGTGTACACCATCCCGCTCGTCGGGGCGGGGCGCACCGTCCTGGGCGCCGTCGGGCCCGTCGACCCGCGCGGCAGCCTCGGCGTCTACGCCGTGTGCGTGGTCCTGGCCTGGATCATCGCCAAGCTGGTCAGGAGCGTCAGCGGCGAGCACTGCTCGCGCGTGTGCAGCACCGCCATCGGGCTGGCCGGCATCGTCACGGCCGTCGCCGTCTCCGGCGGCGCACCGGCCGACGTGTGGTCGGCGCGCATCGGCCCGTTGGCGGTGATGGGGCTCATGATCGGGCTCAACCTGACCGGTGAGCTCCTGGTGCGACTGCGCCCGGCCGGTGTCAGCGTTTGACGGCGCGGAGGATGACGAACTTGGGGTCGCTGGTCATCACGTCGCAGTTGCCGAAGAGGCGGCGCAGCTTCAGGTGGTAACCCAGATGCCGGTTGCCGATCACCCACAGCTCGCCGCCCTTGCGCAGCGCCGTCCGTGACCCCGTGAACATGCGCCACGCCACCGCGTCCGACGTCTGCTTGTGCGTGTGGAAAGGCGGGTTGTTGAGCACCAGGTCGACGCTGCCCGGCTCCACCCACGACAGCCCGTCGGCGATCTCGAACCGCGCAGCCGTACCGGCGTTGTCGTGGAAGGTCTCCCTGGCGGAGGCCACCGCCTGGTAGGACTCGTCGGTGAACAGCACCTCGGCGTCCGGGTTGGCCAGCGCGACCGCCAGGCCGACCACGCCGTTGCCGCATCCCAGGTCGGCGACGCGCTCCCTACCGCTGCTGTGGGGCATGTTCTGGAGCAGGAACCGCGTCCCCATGTCGAGGCGGTCGGCGCAGAAGATGCCCGAGTGGTTGGTGACCGTCAAACCCGACACGGCGCCGACGCCGTCCTCCAGGGCGTACCGCAACGGCCACGGGCTGGGCACCCTGGGCAGCGACAGATCGGGCGTGGCGAAGATCAGCCGCGCCTTCCTCACCGCCAGAGACGTCTTCGTCGGCCCGATGATCTTCTCGAACAGCTTCAGCGTCGAGGTGTGGATCTCGGTGACCATCCCGGTGCCCACGACGAGCGTGCCCTCGTGGATGGCGGGCGCGAGCCGGTGCAGCTGGTCCTCCAGCAGCCCCAGGTTCTTCGGCACCCGCACCAGCAGCACGTCGATCCGCGACGGCGGCGCGTCCTGCGTGGTCAGCAGCCGCACCGCGTCCTCCGCGACGCCGTTGCGCTTGAGGTTGGCGCGGGTCGCCTCCTGGGTGAGGAAGGAGTCGGTGATCTGCACCGGCCGGTGCGCGGCGAGCGCCGTCGTCAGCGCGCCCCACCGGTCGCCGACGATCACGACCTCGCCGGAAACCCCCACCTCCTCCAGGTGCGCCAGGAGGTAGTCGTCCGACGCGTCCCAGGCGCGGAGCAGGTCACGTGGATCTTCGGGAAAACGCGTCAGGTCGAGGTTCATCAGACCTTCAAGGCTAGTCGAAGATGTCCAGCGGCAGGAACGCCGACACCAGCAGGTTCGGCACGTCGACGAGCTGGCTCACCTTGAGGTCGACGGCGACCGAGCACAGGGCGTACGCCTGCTGCCTGGTCCACCCCCGCTCCCCCAGGTGGTCGATCATGGACAGCAGGGCGTTGCGCGCGGCCAGCGTGAGGTCCTCGGCCGACACCTCGCCGTCGCGGCTGACCGACATGCCGGTCGTTGCGTAGTAGGACCGCTCAGGCTCGGCTCGCCGGGGCACGACGAACCGCGGCCCGGTGATCCCCGCCTCGTTCTCGAGTACGGCGAAGCGGACCCGGAGCGTCGCGCTCATCTCGATGGCCGTCCCGCACGCCTCCCCGTCCCCCTGGGCGTAGTGCGCGTCGCCGGCGGAGAACAGCGCGCCGGGCGTGTCGACCGGGACGATCAGCTTCGTCCCGGCGGTGAGCTGCTTGATGTCGACGTTGCCCGCCTGCTCCCTGGGCGGGACCGTGCGCAGCCCGTGTACGGCGATGCCCGGGTCGCGCGGCACCGCCCCGTCCGCGGACGGCGGCAGCACGAACCCGCCGCGCTCCAGCGAGGCCTGCTCGCGCGCCGTGATCCTGGCCATCGACTGGTGTCCCGGCGACAACCCGATGGTCCCCATGAACGGCGCCGCCGGGATCCGCACGCCCGGCAGGTCCCTGGAGGTGGCGAAGCCGTCGTCGAGCCGCCACCGCACCATGAACGGCTCGGGGAACGCGTCACGCAGGAAGCCGAAGCCGGGCACCTGGACGGTGTAGCCGTAGGTGTCCGGGACCACCTCCAGGATCTCGATCTCGAGCAGGTCGCCGGGCCGAGCCCCCTCGACGTAGACGGGCCCGGTCAGCGGGTGCACGACGCCCAGGTCAGGGGCCTCGACGGACTTGAGCGTGGCGTGCGGCCCCATCTGCCCGTCGAAGGCGTCGCGCGTCTCCATGACGACCTCGTCGCCCGGCTGGCAGCGCAGGACGGGCGGGATGTCGGGGTGCCAGCGGTTGTGGCCCTTCGCCGGCTCCTCGGCCAGGGTGGCTGCCCTGTCGATGCGTATCTCGTGTACGGCCATGGGCCACGATCCGCCCGCTCCCCTGGGCTGTCAATGCGGCTCCTGCTCCGCCCTGATGATGTGGATCACCGCGTTGATCAGCGCCAGGTGGGTGAACGCCTGGGGGAAGTTGCCCAGGTGGCGGCCGTTGGCCGGGTTGATCTCCTCGGCGTACAGACCGAGGGGGCTGGCGAACGACAGCAGCTTCTCGCACAGCCGCCTGGCCCGGCCCAGCTCCCCGATCTCGACGAGCGCCGACACCAGCCAGAACGAGCAGATGGTGAAGCTGCCCTCCTCGCCGTCGAGCCCGTCGTCGGTCTCCTTGGTCAGGTAGCGCAGCACCAGGTCGTCGACGGTGAGGTTCTCGGCGATGGCGTTGACGGTCGCCTTCACCCGCGCGTCCTCCGGCGGCAGGAACCGGACGAGCGGGATGAGCAGCAGCGAGGCGTCGAGCGCGTCGGTGCCGTAGTGCTGGGTGAAGACGCCCTTCTCGGTCACCCCGTTGGCCAGCACGTCGGCGTGGATCTCGTCGGCGACGGCCTGCCAGCGCGCGGCCAGCTCAGGCTCCTCGCGCAGCCTGGCCAGGCGGGCGCCGCGGTCGGTGGCGACCCAGCACATGACCTTGGAGGAGGTGAAGTGCTGCGGCTCGCCGCGCACCTCCCAGATGCCGCGGTCGGGTTCTCCCCAGTTGGCGATGGCCGACTCGACGAGCCGCTTGATGATCGTCCAGGTGCGGGTGTCGAGCCGGTCGCGGGACTTGATGTGGAGGTAGAAGGAGTCGAGGATGGCGCCCCACACGTCGTTCTGGCGGTGGGTGTAGGCGCCGTTGCCGATGCGGACCGGTGTCGCGCCGTCGTAGCCGTACAGGTGGTCGAGCGTCTCCTCGGCGAGGTCGCGCTCGCCGCCCACGCCGTACATGATCTGCAGGTCGTGGTCGCGCTCGGCGACGTCGGCGATGAACCAGAAGAAGTCGTCGGCCTCCCAGTCGAAGCCGAGCGTGTACAGGCCCCACAGGGCGAAGGTCGAGTCGCGGATCCAGCTGTAGCGGTAGTCCCAGTTGCGCTCGCCGCCCGGCGTCTCGGGCAGCGAGGTGGTGGCTGCCGCGACGAGCGCGCCGGTGGGGGCGTAGGTGAGGCCCTTGAGGGTGAGGGCGCTGCGCTCCAGGTAGGCGCGCCAGGGGTGGTCGGGGAAGTCGCCCCTGGCCAGCCAGTGCTGCCAGTGGTGCGCGGTCCAGACGAGCTTGTCGTAGGCCTCTTCGAAGCTGTACGGCGGGGCGTGCTTGCTCCACGAGAGCGCGCAGAAGCGAGTCTGCCCCTCCTTGAGCAGGGTGCGCGCGGTGGCCTTGCCCGCCTCGAAGCCGAGCCGCATGTCGGTGGTGAGGGTGAGCTCCAGGTCGACGCCGTCGGCGGTGGCGACGCCCTGGTGGTAGCCGCGCTCGGTGTGCTCCCAGTGGGCGGCGCGCGTGCCGTACTCGAAGACCGGCTCGCACTCCAGGGTGATCTGCACCTCCCCGCTGACGCAGCGCACGGTACGCAGCAGCACGTGCTCGGCGTCGTAGTCGGTCGGCGCGCGGCGCTGCAGCGGGTTCGGCTCGCCGTTGTGGTGCCACGGGCCGATGAGCAGCAGGTCGCGGACGATCACCCAGCCGGTCGGCGTGCCCCAGCTCGTCTCCAGCACCATGGTGCCCGGGATGTAGCGGCGGGCGGCGGGCACCCGCTGGTCGGCTGGACCGAGCCGGAAGCCGCCCGCGCCGCGGTCGAGGACGGCGCCGAACACGCTCGGTGAGTCGAGGCGTGGCAGGCAGAGCCACTCGACGTTGCCGCTCGCCGCGACCAGCGCGGTGACCTCACAGTCGGACAGGAATCCGTATTCGCCGATCGGCGGGAATGACATACTCCCCAATTTCAGCCCTTGACCGCCCCGCTGGTCAAACCGCCGACGATGAAACGCTGCAGGAACTGGAAGAGCACGAGCACCGGCAGCGCCCCGAGCAGGGCGCCGGCGGCGAACAGGCCCCAGTTCTGCCCGAGCTGGTAGGACACGAGCTGGTAGAGGCCGACGGCGAGCGTCTGCTGGCCCGGCTCGGTGAGGACGAGCCCGGCGATGACGAAGTCGTTGAGCGTGGCCACGAAGGAGAACAGCGCCACCACCACGAGGATCGGCGCGACCAGCGGCAGCAGTACCCGGAAGAAGACCTGCGCGTGGGTGGCGCCGTCGATCTGCGCCGACTCGTCCAGCTCCTTCGGCACGGTGTCGAAGAAGCCCTTCATCAGGTAGGTGTTCACGCCGAGCGCGCCGCCCAGGTAGACCATGACCAGGCCGAGCCTGCTGCCCAGTCCGATCGGCGGGAACACGTCCTTGAGCGCGGTCAGCAGCAGGAAGATCGCCACGTAGGCGAGCACCTGCGGGAAGAGCTGCACGAACACCAGCCCGGTCAGCCCGGCGCGCCTGCCACGGAAGCGGAATCTGGAGAAGGCGTACGCGGCGCACGCGCCCAGGAACACCGACCCGGCGGCGGTGACCAGGCCGATGAGCATCGAGTTGGCGAACCAGGCGCCGAAGGGCCGCAGCGGGTCGCCGAACAGCTGCGCGTAGTGCGCGCCGGTCACCTCGGCGAAGAGCTCGTTGGAGCCGGTGAGCGTGCCGCTCGGGTTGACCGAGGCGGACACGACGAACAGGAGCGGGAACACCGCGACGGCCACGGCCGCGATCCCGATGAGGTGGCGCATCAGGTGGCCTCCAGCCTGCGGGCCCGGCGGAAGCCGGCCAGCGAGATCGCCGCGATGACGGCGAAGATGAGGATGGACACCGCGCAGGCCAGCCCGTAGTTCCTGGCGCTGCCGCCGAAGGCGAGCTTGTAGACCAGCGAGATGAGCAGGTCGGTGGAGCCGACCTCGACGGGCGCCCCCGGGTCGCGCGGGCCGCCGCCGGTCAGCATGTAGATGACGTTGAAGTTATTGAAGCTGAACGCGAACGTGGCGACCAGCACGGGCGCGGTCGAGGCGAGCAGCATGGGCAGCTTGACCGCGCGCAGCACCCGCCACCGGCCCGCGCCGTCGATCTGGGCGGCCTCGGTGAGCTGGGGCGGGATGGCCTGCAGCGCGCCGGAGCAGATGAGGAACATGTAGGGGAAGCCGATCCAGACGTTGACCGCGAGAACCGCCGCCTTGGCCAGCCATGGGTCGGTCAGCCACGGGATGTGCGCGCCGCCGAGCAGGACGGCGTTGACGTAGCCGTGGTCGGTGTTGAGCAGGCCCTGCCACAGGATGGCCGACATGAAGGCGGGAAAGGCGTACGGCAGGACGATCAGGGGCCGGTAGAAGCGCATGCGCCTGCCGCCGAGCACGAGGGCGAGGCCCAGGCCGATGGCGAAGGTGAACGCGACCGACAGCCCGGCGAAGGCGAACGTCCAGACGAGGACGCCGAGAAACGGCCCCCTAATCTCCGGATTTGTCAGGATTTTTTGGAAGTTTTCCAGGCCGACGAAGACCTTCCAGCCGGGGCTCAGGGTGGCGCCCGTGTTGGACGCGAACCTACCGTGGCCGTCGTCGCGGTAGACCGTTTTCCCGTCGGTGATCGTGTCGGTCCTCGCGTCGTAGGTGAGGCGGGAGCGGTAGAGCGCCGCCGTCACGGCGTCCGAGGTACGGAGCACGCCCTTGCCAGGCACCTCGACGCGCAGCGCGGTGATCTCCGTCTGGCGCTGGAGGATCTCGGCGTAGGTGAGCGGCCGCCAGCCACCCGTCCCCTCTCCGGCTTTTTCCTCTCCGGTCATCAGGCTGAGCCGTCCGTCCTTCTCCACGACGCGGACCGGTTCGGACGGCGCGCCGGGCACGCGGGTCTCCGCCGCCGCGAGGATGGCGGCGATCGCGTCCTGTTTGGTGGCGTTGTGGCCGTCGCCGTAGTTGGTGAAGGCGGCGTAGCCGGTGTAGAGGACGACGTAGACCTGGTAGACGAGCAGCAGGACGACGCCGGGGGCCAGGTACTTGGCCGGGACACGCTTCTTCCCGAGGTAGATGACGTTGATCGCGGCCGTGGCCGCCAGCATCGCCGCCGCGGCCCACCACTGCCGCTGCGTGGCGAGCGCGACCAGGCCGTAGACGGCGACGGCGTCGACCACGGCGAGCAGGAGGAGCTTGGCGCGCATCAGGCGCCGATCTTGGCGCGGATCCGGTCGGCCGCGTCCCTGGTCAGCTCGGCCGGGTTTTCGTCGCCCGTGATGATCGCGAGCTGCGACAGGCCCCAGTCGCCCCAGACGGCGTCCATCTCCGGGACGTTCGGCGCGGGCTCGCCCCCGCTCGCCGCCTCGGCGAACCCGGTCGTGTCGGGGACCGACGTCATCGCGGGCGGGCGGCCGCCGGTCGCGTGCAGGGCCTGCTGCGCCTGCTGGGTGGACAGGTAGTTGAGGACGAAGTCACTGGCCAGGATGGGGTTGGCCGTCTTGGCGCTCACGTAGAACCCCTGCACGCCGACGAACGGCCTGGCCGGGTCCTGCCCTGCGCTCGGCACGGGCTCGACCTCGTACGGCACGCCCTTCAGCGCCGGCGCGTCCCAGGGGCCGGTGATCAGGTAGGGGGTCCTGCCCTTGCGGAAGGCGCTGGTGGCGATCTCGCCGCTGAGTGAGGTGGACACCACCTTGTCCTTGGCCAGTTTCCGCAGGTAGGCGGCGAACTTCAGGCCGCCCTCGTCGTCGATGGCGAGCGTGCCGCCCTTGAAGACGGCGGAGCCGAACGAGGTCATCAGGGGATACAGGTGGTACGGCGAGCCCGCCTTGGGGTCGACCGGGAGGCCGACGGGGAAGTCGGCTTCACCGTCCTTGACGAGCTTGGCGCCGGTGGCCACGAGGTCGTCGAACGTCTTCGGCCGCTCCGGGGCGAGCTTGGGGTTGCGCAGGAGGGCGACGCTCTCGATGGCGTACGGCAGGCCGTACACCTGGCCCTGGTAGGTCATCGCGGCGACGGCGGCCGGCTGGAAGCGGTCCGCGCGGGAGCCCAGGTCCAGCGGGGCGAGGACGCCGTTCTGGACGAGCTTGCCGAGCCAGTCGTGCGGGCCGACGATCACGTCAGGGCCCTGGCCGGTGGGGGCCTGGGAGACGAAGTCGTCGCGCAGGCCGCCCATGCCCTTCTGGACGACGGCCACCTTGACGCCGCGTTCGCGTTCGAAGGCCTTGGCCAGGTCGGTCAGGGGTTTGGCTCGGCTGTCGTCGGCCCAGATGGTGAGGGTGACCTGTTCGGGAGGGTTCGGGGTCTGGGCCGCACATCCTGCTACGAGGAGGGCCAGGCAGGCGAGGGTGGGGCGCATGGGGGTGCTCCTCATGATCCTGAGTGGGGGTCGGTCCAGGCGTCGACCCTGACGACGAGGCGGCGGTCCCGGTCGTGCCTGAAGGGGTTTCTGATGGGTTGTCCGTCGGCGTCGAGCCCGTCGCAGCGCCAGCCTCTGCCCACGGTGCCGTTCAGTCCGAGACCCCGGGGGAGGTTCCAGGTGCCGTGGTGGATGCCTGGGGCTTGCCGGGTGGTGACAAGGCCGGAGAAATAGACGGTGTCGGAAATGTCGGGCGCGGTGACGACGGTGACGTCGAGGGTCGCCGTGGGGTCGCCTGCTTCGACGGTGACGTGCGTATCCCCCACCTCAAGGACCTGTCCTATGGTGGCGGTCACCTGTGCGGTGCCGGGCGTCAAAGCGGTCGCCCGCGCCGCGCCCGCCGGTTTCAGCAGGTGTTCCGGGGCCCACGAAAGATCCGCGGAGAGCGCCGAGTAGGTGCAGCCGTCCGCCCTGACGACGGCGGGCGCCAGGTCGACCGTCTGGCCCACGGCGACCGTCGTGTCCGTCTGGCCGTCCGCTCGCCGTACCGCGGGACCTTCCGTACCGAAGAGGTGCAGGAGGGCGCTGGCGGCGCGCTCCTGCCAGGCGCTCTCGTGGTGGGGCGCGCCGGGGTCGTGGCGGTAGCGCAGCTCGTCGTCAGGGGTGTAGCCGAGCGCGAGCAGCTCGTCGACCAGGGCTCTGGCGTGGTGGGCGGTGATCAGTCCCTCCATGCCGCCGATGTCGACCCACACCCGGCCCGGCCCCTTACGGGAGAAATGCCGGTGGACGGGCGTCTCCTCCAGGGTCTCCGGGTCCACGAAGACGAGGAACGGCGACATGACCGCGGCCAGGCCGAACACGTCGGGACGCCGGAAGGCCAGGTGGTAGCTCACCAGGCCGCCCATCGACGAACCCATCACCGCCGTCAGGGCCGGGTCGTCCGTCGTCGGGTACCTCTCGCGGACCAGCGGCATGAGCTCCTCGACGAGGAACCGTTCGTACAGCTCGCCGACGAAACGGCCGCGCGGGTCGCGAGGGTAGGGGGCGACGTGCGAGTACTCGGCGCCGCGCTCGTCTCCTGCGTTGGACACGCCGACGGCGACCAGCGGCGGCAGGACACCGTCGGCGATCAGCCGGTCGAGCGTCTCGTCCAGCCGCCAGCTCGGCTCCAGGCCCGCTCCGGCGAACACGTGCTGGCCGTCCTGGAGATACACGACCGGGTACGGCCCGGCCGTCAGTGGCTGCGGGGTGTAGACGAAGACGTCACGCGTGTTGCCCAGATGTTCCGAGCGCACGCCGCTCAGTACGTCGATCATGCTTCTCGCTCCCTCTGGCTTCCAGGTCATGCTTCGAGCTCCCAGACGTGGAAGGCGGGGCCGTCGCCCGGCATGGGGGCGCCTGGGGTCAGGTCGGGGCCGCCGGTGAGGCTGGCTGCGGCCTTCGCGGCCTTCATCGGCTCGTGTGATGACCTGCTGACCTGGACGATCAGGGTCTCGCCCGGGGTGGCGCGCTCGTAGACGACGACGTCGGGGCCGGTGTGCAGCCAGCGCAGGCCGCCGGTGCCGAGCGCCTCGTGCTCGCGGCGCAGCCGTACCAGCTGCCGGTAGACCGCGTAGGTGCCCTCGTCCCAGCGGGCGCGGTCCCAGGGGAAGGGGCGACGGCCGTCCTCCAGGTGCACGCCCTCCACGCCGACCTCGTCACCCGCGAAGATCATCGGCAGGCCGGGCAGGGTGAACAGGAGGGCTGCGCCGAGGTGCTGGTGGTCGCGTCCGGCGACCGAGCGGAACCTGGCGGTGTCGTGCGAGTCGAGCAACGTCAGGTTGTGGGTGAACGCGCGCCACGGGATGAGTGCGGAGAAACGCCGCATCACCTCGGCCATGTCGGCTCCGCCGTACTGCGGGATGGGGCCGGGAACGCCCCAGAACTCGGTGGAACGTTCCTTCGCCAGCCACGACCAGACGGGCCTGGCGAAACCGGCGTAGGACATGGTGCCGTGCCAGCCGTCGCCGCGCAGCGCTCGTGAGGCGTCGAACTGGTGCTCGGCCAGCAACAACGCGTCATGGCCCGCCATCGTGGCCCTGGTGAGCCTGGCCGCCTCGTCGTTCAGTTCGATCGCGCCGTGGCGTCCTGCCGACTGGGCGACGTCGACGCGCCAGCCGTCCAGGTGCTCCAGGTAGCGGGCGATCACCGAGTCAGGGCCGTCGTAGAGGCGGCGGCGCAGTTCCGGGGAGCGGTGGTCGAACTTGGGCAGCGTCTTGACTCCGGCGAACGTGGCGTAGTCGTCGCCGTCCACGTAGTAGAAGTCGTCGCGGTCGCTCTGGAACCACTCGTGGCCGTCGCCCGAGTGGTTGAGGGTGATGTCGCCGATGACCCGCATGCCCCTTCTACGCGCCTCCGCGCTGAGGGCGGCGAGCGCCTCGTCGCCGCCCAGGAGCGGGTCGACGTGGGCGAAGGTGGTGGCGTCGTAGCGGTGGTTGGAGCGGGCGGGGAAGAACGGGGTCAGGTAGATCAGGTTCGCGCCGAGGTCGGCCAGGTGGTCGAGGTGCTCGGTGACGCCCCAGAGGTCGCCGCCGTAGATCTGCTGCAGCGCGCCGTCCTGGCCCCAGGGGATGGGGTCGTCCCAGTCGGCTCGCCGTACCCACTCCGGGTCCTGGGCGGTGACGCGGCCCGAGCGGGCGAAGCGGTCGGGGAAGATCTGGTAGATCACCGCGTCGGCCGCCCACTTCGGCGGGCCGGGGTAGGTGGTCAGGAGGAAGTCGGTGGTGTCCGGCACGTCCAGGCGGGACAGACCGGCCGCCGTCAACCACAGCGGGCCTTCGGCCGTGTGCAGGAGGAAACGGTAGTTGCACACGGGGTTCACCATGCTGATCGTGCAGCGCCACCAGATCTCTTCCGGCGTCCGGCGATCCACGGTGGCTTCGGTGAAACGGGGCTCGCCGTCGGGCGCCGTGCGGGCGTACACGGCCTTTATATGATCTTTTGTCCGGATATATACGGTCACGTGATCGCCCTCTTGTGGCGACGGGTTCGTGACGTACAGGGGCGAGCCGTCGTGGTGCGCCACCGTGTTGCAGAGTGTTTCTCGATAGCCCATGCTGTTACTGCTCCTTCGTCTCCTTGGACCCTAGGAACAGCGCAAATGGGCTCGCAACACCTCGCAACATGTTTCAGTCTTTTCTCGAAGGGCCGCTCGTGACACGTCCGTCCGTCCGCATGATCGCCGCCCGCGTGGGGGTGAGCGCCGCGACGGTGAGCAGGGTGCTCAACGACAGGCCAGGCGTGTCCGAGGAGCTCAGGGCCAGAGTCCTGCAGGGTATGCGAGAGCACGGGCTGATCGCCCCGACCGTGGAGCCGTTCGTCGGGATCATCGTTCCGGAGCTGGACAACCCGGTCTTTCCGCTGCTCGCCGGGGCGATCGAGGCCAAGCTCGGCGCGCAGGGCGTCACGGCGCTGATCGGCAGCTCGACGGCCAAGGGGCCGACCGAGCTCGACTACATCTCCGCCCTGGTACGGCGGGGCATCCAGGGCCTCGTGCTCATCTCGGGACGTCATGCCAATCCGGCGGCGGACCACGGCTTCTACTGGCAGCTCCACCAGCAGCGCATCCCCATGGTGCTGGTCGGCGGGCGCGTGGACGACCTGCCGGTCTCGACCGTCAGCACCGACGAGGCGCTGGGCGCGGCGATGGCGGTGTCGCACCTGAGGGAGCTGGGGCACACCCGCATCGGGCTGGCTGGAGGGCAGGGCTACCTGCGTCCCTCCCACAACCGGCTGACGGGGTATTGGCGGGAGATGCGGCGCTCTTTCGGCGCGGTTCATGACGCGTTCTACGTCGAGTCGGACTACTCGCTGACCGGGGGGCACGCGGCTGCCCGCCGGCTGCTCGAGACGGGGGCGACGGCGATCATCTGCGGGAGCGACCTGATGGCGCTGGGGGCGGTCGCGGCGGTACGGCAGGCTGGGTTGTCGGTGCCTGGGGATGTTTCGGTGATCGGTTATGACGACTCGTATCTGGCGGCGCACGGGGACCCGGCGTTGACGACGGTGCAGCAGCCGGTGGAGCAGATGGCTACGGCGGTGGCGCAGGCGTTGGGGCAGCGGTTGCAGGGCTTCCACGCACCGCACGTGGACCACGTCTTCGCTCCACGCCTGGTCGTCCGCGCCTCCACCGCCCACGCCCCCAGCCCCACCCCTCCCCCCAACCCCACCCTCTCCCCGGACCCCACCCTCGCCCCAGCCCCCCTTCCCACCCACTCCCCCGAGCCCCGCCCCGCTTGGCCCACCACCGAGGCCCGCCCGACCCGCCCCGCCACCGAGGACCATCGTGGTGGCGGGATCTCCGGGCGTTCTGTCGGTCGCGGCTGATTGGATTCCTGTCGTGGAGGCCTCCGTCGAGCAGCTCGTATACGTCAGGGAAGACGAGTACACCGTCGCGCGCATGAGCGCCGAGGGCGTGCCCGGCTTCCCGACGGCTGACGACCGCGAGGGTGGGGCGGAGGTGCATGCGGGGCGGGGGGTGCGGAGTTTTGTGGCTGTTGGGCGGGCGCTCGCCGGGGTGCAGCCGGGTGAGACCGTGGAGCTCACCGGCGAATGGGGCGAGCATGCGCGCCACGGCCCCCGCTTCACCGTCACCTCCTGCGAGCGCGTCATCCCCGCCACCGTCCACGCCATCCAGCTCTACCTCGGCTCAGGTCTGATCCGCGGCATCGGCCCGCGCCTGGCGCACGCGATCGTCAGCCACTTCGGCGACACCGCGCTCAAGGTCATCGACGCCGCCCCCGAGCGCCTGGTCGAGGTCATCAACATCGGCCCCGTACGGCAGGCGCAGATCGTCGAGGCGTGGCGCGAGCAGAAGGACATCGCCGACCTCATGGTCGTGCTGCAGGGCTATGGCGTCAGCCCGCTCCTCGCCGCCAAGATCTACCAGGTCTTCGGCTCGACGTCCCGCGAGGTCCTGAGCGGTGATCCGTACAAGCTGATCGGCCAGGTGCGGGGCATCGCCTTCGCCACGGCCGACCGCATCGCGCTGCGCTCCGGCGTACCGGAGAACAGCCCGCAACGCATCGGCGCGGGCATCCTCGACACCCTGGAGACGGCCGCCGCCAGGCACGGGCACTGCCACCTGACCGTGACCGCCCTGGTCACCCTGGCCGGCGAGCTGCTGGAGCAGGGCCCTGATGTCGTACGGCGCGGGGTGGACGCGCTGACCGCAGAGCGCAGGGTGGTCGTCGAGGCCGACGACTCGGGTCACACCGTTGTCTACACCAAGGAGCTGCACAGCCGCGAGGTGGCGCTGGCCGCGCAGGTGGCCAGGCTGTCCGGGGCGCGCTCGACGTTGCCGATGCGGCCGTTCAAGGAGGACGCGTCGCTGCACGACGACCAGCTCGCCGCCGTCAACATGGCGCTGACCAGCACGGTCTCGATCCTCACCGGCGGCCCCGGCTGCGGGAAGAGCCACACGGTGAAGGCGATCGCGGCGACCGTACGCGCGATGGGCGGCACCGTCACCCTCGCCGCGCCCACCGGCAAGGCGGCCAAGCGGCTGTCCGAGCTGACCGGGCAGCCCGCCATGACCGTGCACCGCATGCTCGGCCACACGCCCGACCCCGACGTGCTGTTCGACCGCACGCCGGTGCAGGCGGACCTGGTGGTGGTCGACGAGGCGTCGATGCTCGACCTCGCGCTGGCCACCCGGCTGTGCTCGGCGATCCCGTCGGGGTCGCACCTGCTGCTGGTCGGCGACAGCGACCAGTTGCCGAGCATCGGGCCGGGGAGCGTGCTCGCGGACCTGCTGGCGGTGGAGGAGGTGCCGCGGATGCGGCTCACCCACGTCTTCCGCCAGGCGGCCGACAGCGGCATCATCCGCGCCGCGCACCTGATCAGGACGGGGTCGATGCCCGTTCTGCCGGGTGGGGGTGGGTTCTGGTTCGAGGAGGTCGACGATCCCACGCGGGTGGCCTCGCGGGTGGTGCGGCTGGCGACGGAGGCGATCCCGGCCAAGCAGGGGGTGACGCCCGAGCAGGTGCAGGTGCTGGGGACGATGCGGCGGGGCGACACGGGGACGCTGGCGTTGGGGCGGATGCTGCAGGAGCGGCTGAACCCGGCGCGCGACGGGGTGGCGGAGTGCTGGGCGGGGCCGGTGGTGTTCCGGGTCGGGGACCGGGTGATGCCTATCCGCAACAACTACGACAAAGGGGTGTTCAACGGGGAGACGGGGGTGGTGACCGAGGTGGTGCAGGAGGAGAGGCGGCTGTCGGTGCGTACGGATGACGGGGTGGAGGTGTCGTACGGGTTCTCGGAGCTGGACGAGCTGACCCACGCGTACGCGATCAGCGTGCACCGGGCGCAGGGCAGCGAGTACCCGTTCGTGGTGGCCCCGGTGGTGGCGGAGGCGGGGGGCATCATGCTGCGTCGGCGGCTGCTGTACACGTTGGTGACGCGGGCTCGGGCGTGGGTGGTGCTGGTGGGGCAGCGGGAGGCGTTGCAGACGGCGGTGCAGCGCGTGGGCCACCGCCGCAACACCCAACTAGCCCACCGCCTGCTCCACACCCTCACCCCCTGACCCGCCGGGGCGATCACCAGTCGAATGCCGGGGCGTCGGCGCTGAGGACTGTTGCGGTGCCGCCCAGTTCGGAGACCACGGTGTCCACCAGGCGGCGCACGTCGGACGCAGCCCCTGCGTGCAGGCCCTCGGCGATGATGAGCACCTCCGACGTGCTGCCACTCACCGCCGACAACCCGCTCTGCCGGTTGGTCCACCGGCGCGCGTGCGCCTGCCCCTTCTCGTCGGCGAAGATCACCTCACCAGGGGCCGGGTTCTCCAGCGAGCCACCAAAAGTCTGGTACGTCTCGTCCCCCTTGGCGTACCGCACCTCCAGGGACCCCGCCACCCGAGACACGTCGATCGCCGCCACCGGGATCGCGAAAGCCACCGAGATCGCGTTGCACAGGTCCACCAAGGGGTGCACCCGAGGCAACACCCCCTCCTTACGCAGCCGCCGCAACAACGACTCAGAAGCGCACCGGTACTGCGTCGGCTTCAACCCCATCTGCGAGAACGCCCGCCGCCACGCCTGGATCTCCGGCAACTCGGCCTCAGGTCCCTGAAAAGCGCGTGCCGTGTAGAAGTCCACCCGGTCGGCGACCGACGTATACCGGGCGTGGACCACCCCGGCAGCCAGCGTGGGAAAGTCGGCCCAGATCTCAGGAGCGTGCGAAAATCTCATACCCGCGATCCTGCCGACCCGATGGTCCTCCGAACAAGTCCAATGATGCGCCCCCCGAGCAGACCAATCACCACGAGCAGGATGACCGCCACCACCCTCGCCAACCCCTGGTAGCCGAACAACGACACCACGGTCCCCGCGAGCAGCGCCCCGCCCGCCGCCGTGAGCTGCATGACGAAGTCGGACGCCCCCTGCGCCATCGCCCGCCGCCCGACCGGCACCGCGGTCGTCAGCAGCGTGGACCCGGCGATGAACCCCGCCGACCAGCCCGCACCGAGGAGTACGAGCCCGGCCCCCACCACCACGGGCCCGTCGCCGGCCTGCAGAACGACGGCCGACCCGAGCTGGATGATCAGCCCGGCGGCGAGCAGCCGCTCGGCACCGAACCGGTCGGCGAGGTACCCCACCAGCGGCCCAGGCAGGAACATGGCCGCCACGTGGGCGCTGATCACCACGCCGATCGCGGCCAGGTCGGCCCCGTGGTGGTGCAGGTGGATGCCCGCCATGTTCATGAGCGAGATCATCACCGCGTGCGTGGTCACCATCGCCACCAGCCCGCGCCGCGCCGCCGGGATCGAGCGGACCGTCGCCAGCGCCTTCCTGATCGAGGTGCGCTCCGGCGTCCCCGCCAGGTGCAGCGGGTCTGGCCGCAGCCCGGCGGCCACGACGGTGGCGCCGAGCACGAGGAGCGCGGCGATGACGATGAACAGCCCGGTCATCGGCGGCAGCCCGGGGATCAGCCGGTCGGCGAACGGGATGAGCAGCGGCCCCGACACCCCTCCGGCCAGCGAGGCCCACTGCAGCACGCCGAGCGCCCGCCCCGGCTTCTCGGCCAGGTCGGTGGCGGCGAACCTGGTCTGCAGCCCGGCCGCGATGCCGCCCCCGGCCAGCAGCGAGCCGAGCAGGACGAGCGGGAAGTCGCCGCCCAGGTAACCGGGCACGATCAGCAGGATGCCGGTCGCGCTGAGCAGCGAGCCGGTCGCGATGCCGACGCGACGGCCGTGCCGTACGGCGAGGCGGGCCAGGACGATGCTGAAGACCATCGCCCCGCAGGTAATCAGCGCCTGGGACAGGCCCGCGAGGGTTTGCGAGCCGGTCATCTGCTCGGCGAGCAGCGGCAGCACCGGGCCGAGGATGCCCATGACGATGGTGCCGACGATCTGGGAGACGATGAGGACGCGGAGCGTTCTGCGCTGCACGAGGCGAAGGTCCATGTCGCCCACGCTTCTTCAACGCCGTACAGAAGGTATAGAGGCCGCATACTGCCCTGTATGGAGTTCGGGATCCTGGGGGCTCTGGAGGTGCGCCCCTCCGGCCCGCTCCCGCCGAAGGCGCGCGCGTTGCTGGCGATGCTGCTGTGCGAGCCCGGCGCGCCGGTCTCCGTCGACCGGCTGGCCGACGCGCTGTGGGACGGCTCGCCGCCGCCGTCGGCCGCATACAACGTGCGGACCTACGTGCATCAGGTCCGACGCGCGATCGGCGACGACCGGATCGTGCGGGTTCCGCCTGGTTACGCGGTCGTGGTACGGCCGGGCGAGCTGGACGTGGAGCGCTTCGAGGAGCTGGTCGCGGACGGGAAGCTCAAGGAGGCCCTGGCGTTGTGGCGCGGCCCCGCTCTCGACGGGTTCGACTTCCTGTACGGCGAGCGGCAACGCCTGGAGGAGCGGCGGCTGGCCGTACACGAGCTGCACATGGAGGCCGAGCTGGCGGCGGGCGAGCACGCCAGGGCCGTCCCCGAGCTGACCGCGCTGGTGACGGCGCACCCGCTCCGCGAGCGGTTCCGCGCCCAGCTCATGCTGGCCCTGTACCGGTCGGGCAGGCAGGCAGCCGCGCTGCAGGTCTACAGCGAGACGCGCGCCCTCCTGGTGGCCGAACTGGGCATCGAGCCCGGGACGGAGCTGCGCGAGCTGGAACGCATGATCCTGTCCGAGGAGACCGTGCCGGGCGAGCTGCCGCTCGACATCGCCGACTTCACCGGCCGCGACGCGGAGGTCGCCGGGCTGGTCGACGACCTGCGCAGGGGCGGGCTGCTGGCGATCAGCGGGCGGCCTGGCGTGGGCAAGAGCGCCCTCGCCGTCCACGTGGCGCACCGGACGGACTTTCCCGACGGGCAGCTGTTCGCCTCGCTCAAGGGCGCCCCGCCCGGCCGGGTGCTGGCCAGGTTCCTGCGTGCGCTGGGCGTGGAGGGCACGGCGATCCCCGACGGCGTGGAGGAGCGGGCCGCGCTGTTCCGCTCCCGGCTGTCGGGCCGCCGCGTGCTGGTCGTGCTGGACGACGCGGCCGACGAGGGCCAGGTCAGGCCACTGGTCCCGGGCAACGCCGGATGCGCCGTGCTGGTCACCAGCCGCAGGCGGCTGTCCGGGCTGGAAGGGGCGCGCCACGCCGAGATCGAGGTGTTCGAGCCGGAATGGGCGGTGGACCTGCTGGCCGGGATCGCGGGCGCCGCGCGGGTGCGCGCGGAGCCGGAGGCGGCCGCCGAGATCGTCCGGTTGTGCGGGCGGCTGCCGCTGGCGGTGCGCATCGCGGCGGCCAGGCTCGCCGCCCGGCCGCTGTGGTCGTTGTCGCGCTTCGCCGTCCTGCTGAGCGACGAGCGGCGCAGGCTCAGCGAGCTGGCGGTGGGCGACCTGGAGGTGCGGGCCAGCCTGGCCCTGAGCCGCGAGGGGCTGAGCAGGGACGCCAGGGCCGCGTTCCCGCTGCTCGCCCTGCTCGACCAGCCCTGGATCCCGGCCTTCGCCGCGCACGCCGTCTGCCCGCCGGGCGTCGTCGAGGAGCTGGTCGACGCGCGGCTGCTCGACGAGGTCGCCGAGGACCGCTACCACTTCCACGACCTGACCCGTCTCTACGCGGCGGAGCACGACCTCTCCCCCGGCGTACGGCGGGCCGCGCTGGAGAGGGCGCTCGGCGCCTGGCTCGAACACGCGGAACGCGCCGACGCCGGCCTGCCGTCCCACGGCATGGAGCCGGTCACGGAACGCCGCCACGTCGAGCCGGTGGAGGACGCCCTGGCCTGGTTCGACGCCGAGCGCGCCGCGCTGGTGGCGGCGATCGCGCTGGCCTGCGAGTCCGGGCTGGCCGGGCTCGCGTGGCGGCTGTGCGCGGCGTTCGCCGGTTACCTCGACTTCAGGAACCACTTCGACGACTGGGAGCAGACCCACCGGATGACGCTGGAGGCCTGCAGGGAGGCGGGCGACCCGCTGGGCGAGGCGGTCGCGCTGCGCGGGCTGGCCGGGTACCTGATCAGGGGGCCGCAGCAGGTGGAGGGCGTCCAGGTGGCCGGTCGGGCGCGCGAGATCTTCGCCGGGCTCGGGCACGCGCGCGGCGAGGCCGACGCCCTCATGCTCATCGGCCAGATGCACCGCATGCGCGCCGAGGTCGAGGAGGGCACGGCCGCCCTGCGCGAGTGCCTGGCGCTGGCCGAGCGGCACGGCTTCGGCCCGGCCGAGGTGGCCGCGCTGTGGGAGCTCGGCCTGATCAGCGTCTACCGGGAACGCACCGGCGAGGCGGTCGAGCTGTTCCTGCGCATGCGGGACCTGGCGGCAGGGGCCGGGATGATCAGGCAGCGCGCGATCGCCCTGCGCGGGCTCGGCCTGGCCTGCACCGCGTCGGGCGACCTCGACGAGGCGGAACGCCACCTGCTGGCGGGCAAGGAGCTGCTGCGCGGCACCGGCGACACCCTCAACGAGGCGCACCTGGACATCACGCTCGGCGCCGTCTACATCGCCCAGGGCGACCCGCGCGCCCGCGGGCTCCTGGAGGAGGTGCTCGAGGTGATCAGGGCGACCAACCACAACCAGTGGTGCGCCGCCGAGGCGGTGGCCGAGCTGGGCGTCCTGGCGCTGGCCGAGGGCGACGCGCAGGGCGCGGTGGAACGGCTGCGCGAGGCGCTCGCCCTCTACCGGACGACCCGCATGCCGTACTACGAGGCCAAGACGCTGTCGGCGCTCGCCGACGCCTGCGCCGCCGCGGGCGACCACGAGGCGGCCGACCTGGCCAGGAGGCAGGCCAAGGAGCTGGCAGGACCGCTGTTCCGGTAAAGCGGGCGGGCACCGGACCTGTAGTGCAAGTCGGTGCCGCGGCGAGGGTGGGAGCACTGGGGCCGTGCCGTACCACGGCCGGAAAAGGGGTTCTCATCATGCTTTCTCGTGCCTTCGCCGTCCTCGCAGCCGGGCTGCTCGGACTGGCGTTAGTCCCTCCCGCGCAGGCGAGCGCCGACGGCGAGGTCTTCCTCGTCGCCGGCCTCCGCGGCGCCAACGAGGTGGGTACGGCAGGCGACCCGGACGGCAGCGCGACCGTCGCGCTCAGGGTCGCCGGCGACCAGGTGTCGTTCGCCATCCGCTGGGACAAGCTGGACGCGCCGAAGCTGGCCGACATCCATCTCGGCGCCAAGGGCGTCAACGGGGAGGTCAAGCTCGACCTGGTCGACGGGCAGCTCCCGGCGAACGCGCTCGGCGTGTCCGGCACCGCGACCGCCGACCCGGCGGTGCTGTCGGCGCTGGCGGCCGATCCCACCGGCTTCTACGCCGACCTGCACAACTCCGCGTTTCCCAGCGGGGCGGCGCGCGGGCAGTTCCACCAGGTGAGCAGGAAGGTGGACCTGCGCGGCGTGCTGCAGGGCGCCGACCAGGCGACCTTCTCTGCCGAGGCGACCGGGACGCGGAGCGCGACCTGGTGGTTGCGCCCGTCGAGCTCGGCGCTCGACTACACGATCACCTGGCAGGGCGTCCAGGCGCCCACCGCCGGCACGGTCAGCGACGGGGCCTACTCCAGGACCGAGCTGTTCACCACCAAGACCGGGCTGCCGGCCAACCTGACCGGCATCTCCGGCAAGGCGCGGCCGGTGCGGCAGCTCGACGGGCAGCGGGCGAGCCTGGAGGCTCCGGGCGGCGCCGTCCAGGCCACGGTGTCGGGCGCGCCGTTCACCCACCCGCGCTCGTTCAGCGCCGAGGTGCTGCTCGGATCGCAGATCTACATCTGCGCAAACAACGCCTTCGGCCAGTTCGGCGTGACCGCGAAGCTGAAGTTCGGCATCGACCACAGCTTCGTCCAGCCGGTGACGGGCCCGCCGCAGTGGGTGGCGGCCGACCACAGCTCGGTGCAGGTGTCCTCGGTCTTCGGCCGGTTCCCCAACGGCACGGGCAACATCCCCGAGCTGGTGCTGGAGGTGAGCCAGTCGGGGGCGGCGACCGGGCTGCTGTCGCAGGCCACGCAGGTGCTGCGGCTCAACACCCAGCGCGGCGTCGCGCCCGCCGGTCCCTGCACCGACGGTGACCGCGCCTCGTCGCCGTACAAGGCCGACTACCTGTTCCTCGGCTGATCGATGGCATGGAGTCCCTCACTTCGGTTAGGGTCCGTGATAAGTCGGACAATGATCGGTGAAGGGCTCCATGCCAACCCCCAGGACCGCAGATCCCGCCCTGATGCGCCGCCTCAACGAGGTGGCGACGTTGCGTGCCATGCACGGCCAGGGCGCGCTGACCATCAGCCGCGTGCTCGAACTGACCGGGCTGTCCCGCTCGACCGGCGAGGCCGTGCTCGACGGGCTGACGGCCGACGGCTGGGTGCTGGAGGTGCCGCCCGAGCACGCGGGGCGGATGGGACGGCCGGCGCGGACGTTCCGCTTCCTCGCCGAGGCCGGCCGGGTCATGGCGGTCGACATCGGGGCGCACCAGGTCGCGGTGGAGATCGCCGACCTGGACGGTCAGGTGGTGGCGCGGCACCGGGAACGTGCCAGCCGTACCGACTCGCGGGCCTCCAGGCTCGCGGCCACCCGCACCGCCGTCAGCGCGGCCTCGGCTCAGGCCGGGGCCGGGTTGCTGGCGATGGCGGTCGGCACGCCCGGTCTGGTGCGGGACGACGGGGTCGTGTCGCTCTGCCGGGTCCTGCCCGAGTGGAGCGACCTCGACCTGGCCGCCGAGCTGCGCGACCTGGTCGGCTGCCCGGTCGTGGTGGAGAACGACATCAACCTGTCCGTCATGGCGGAACGCTGGCGCGGCGCGGCCGTCGGGGTGGACGACCTGGTCTGGGTCAGCGTGGGCCGCAGCACCTCGGCGGCCATCGTGATCGACGGCCGCCTCTACCGGGGCTACAACGGCGCGGCCGGGGAGTTCGGGTGGATCGGGGAGCTGGGCTGGGAGCGGGTACGCGACCACCCGCTGAGTTTCGCCGGGGTCACCGGGACCACGCACGGGGACGAGGCGGCCAGGATCATCCAGGCAGCCAGGGCCGGGGACGCGGCGGCGCTGGGCGAGGTCGACCGGTTCGCCGCGCTGATCGCGCCGGGTCTGGCGGCGATCACGCTGGCCTACGACCCGCGCAGGCTGCTCGTGGGCGGGGCGGTGGCGGCTGCCGAGGACCTGTTCGTCCCGGCGCTGACCCGGTTCCTGGAGCCGCGCTGCCTGAACCTGCCCGAGGTCCGCGCGTCGGGGCTCGGCGAGGAGGCCACGGTGACCGGCGCTCTGCGCATCGCGCTGGACACGGCTGAGGCGCGGTTGTTCTCGCTGGAGGAACGGATCACACCCCGTTCTCCGTGACGGGCAGGGTGATGAGACGGCCGTTGGCCCGCGCGGACTCTGCCGTGCCCACGGCGCCGGGGATGCGGACCAGCACTCTCGTGCGATCGGCGCGGAACAGGTCGCGGGAGTACTCGAAGGGGCGGCCGGACGTGTCGAAGGCCGTGCGGGTGATCGCCAGCGCCGGGGTTCCGGAGGGCAGGTCGAGCACCGCGCTCTCCTCTGGCGCGCACACCACCGCCTCGATGCGCTCGATCGCCTCAGCCGGGCGCACGCCGTACCTGACCTCCAGCAGCTCGTAGAGCGAGCCGCCGAGGGGAAGCTCCAGCAGTCCGGGGAACAACGCAGCTGGCAGGCGGGCGCGCTCCAGCGACAGCGGCACGCCGTCGGCCAGCCGGATGCGGACGATCTCGGCCACCAGCGCCCCGGTGTCCAGCCCCAGCGCGGCGGCCGTCAGCTCGCCGGCCGGGGTCAGCGCAGCGCTCACCACGCGCGACCCTGCCGTGAAGCCCTGGTCGCGCAGCAGCGCGGGCACCCCGACGACCGTGGACAGGTCCCGTTCGACCATGGGGTGGCTGACGAACGTCCCGCCGCCCCTGCCCGGCACCCGCCGTACGGCTCCCGCCTCCTCCAGCGACGCCAGCGCCTGGCGCAACGTCGTCCGGCTCACGCGCAGCCGTACGGCCAGCTCCCGCTCGCCCCCGAGCCGCGCCCCCGGCTGCAGCGCGCCGGAGGCGATCATGGCGAGGAGCTCGCGCCTGGCCTGCGAGACGTCGCCCACTACATCTGGCCCAGCGCGTCCTGCGACTCCGGCAGCACCTGGCCGCCGTCGACGACGAGGGAGTGCCCGGTGATGTAGCCCGCCTCCTCGGCGGCCAGGAACAGGCAGGCGTGCCCGATGTCCTCGACGGTGCCCAGGCGGCGCAGCGGGATGGCGGCCTCCATGCCGCGCAGGTAGTCCTCGCCCAGGTCGGCCAGGCCCTCGGTGAGGATGTTGCCCGGCAGGACGGCGTTGACGGTGATGCCGCGCGGCGCGAGCTCCATGGCCGCCGTCCGCATGAAGCCGAGCTGGCCCGCCTTGCTGGCGCCGTAGTGGGTCCAGCCGGGGAAGCCGGTGACGGGCCCGGTGATCGACGAGGTGAGGATGACGCGGCCCCTGCCGGAGGCGGTGAGGGCGGGCAGGCAGGCCTTGACCGCCAGCATCGTGCCCTTGAGGTTGGTGCCGAGCACCTCGTCGATGTCGGCCGCGGTCATGTCCTCCAGCCGCTTGTCGGGGAAGATCCCGGCGTTGGCGCACAACACGTCGATGCCGCCGTGCAGCGAGACCGCCAGGTCGGCGATCCGCTCGCAGGACTCCGCGTCGGCGACGTCCCCCGCGGCGAACGCCACGCCTGGAGGCAGGCCGTCGACCGGGTGCCGCCCGGTGACCAGCACGCGGGCGCCCTCGCGGGCGAAGACCGCCGCGATGCCCCTTCCGATCCCCTTGGTGCCCCCGGTGACCACGACCGAGCGCCCGGCCAGCGACGTGAACATCTACAGCCCTCCCAGATAGCGCTCGGCCAGCTCGCAGCTGCCCTGGGTGTATCCGGCGCCGAGCTCCCTGGCGACGTCGACAGTGGAGTGGGAGCCGATCCAGGCCACCAGGAGCAGCCGGCGGAACATCACGAACGTCCAGATCTCCCGCTCGTCCTCGGCGGGCAGGTCGCACACGGTCCTGTAGCCGCGCGTCCACGCCTCGATCATGGCGGGGACCTGCGGGTAATGCTCGATGAAGCTGAGTGCGGCGCCGAGGTCGTAGAGGTACCAGCCGAAGCCGCAGTCGTCGAAGTCGATCACGCTGGTGCGCCGGCCGTCGGTCAGCAGGTTGGCCAGGCGCAGGTCGGCGTGGATCAGCCCGAACCGCTCGCGGTCCGTGCCGTAGCGGGACAGGCGGGTGTGCAGCGTCTTGTCCAGGCGGCCGAGGATCTCGCGTTCGGCGTGGCCGACGCCAGGACCGTCCTGCCAGCGGCCCCAGCGCGCCTCGGCGCCGAAGGCGGCGTCGTAGTCCCAGGTGAAGCGGGTGAAGCCGGGCGGGCGGCGCCACGCGCGGGCGTGCAGGTGCATGCGCGCGGTGATCGCGCCGAGCTCCTCGAAGTCCTCGACCAGGCGGTGCTCCGGCGGTTCCGTGCCCGGCAGGTACTCGAACATGACGCAGTTGCGCGGCCCCTCGACCACGAGCGAGCCGTCGGTCGCCGGGACCACCCGCGGGGTGCTGATGCCCGCCTCCTCGCGCAGCGCCGTCAGCCACGCCAGCTCCGACCTGATCGACTCGACCGCGTGGTAGCCGGGGCGGTGCACCCGCAGGATCGTCGCGGCGCCGCCGTCCTCGACCAGGTAGGTGGTGTTCTCGGAGACGTTGATCAGCGTGGCCGTGGCCCGGGGCGACAGGGCGTAACGCGGTAGCGCGAGCCGTACCGCCTGATCGTTCATAGAGCCTCCCGCGCCTTGAGTATGTCGCCGGTGGTGCCGCTCAGGTAGAGGCGGCCCGCCGCGCCGATCATCTGCACGTCCACGATTGTGATGGACGGCGCGGCCTTCTCCGCCTCGTTGGCCGCCTGGGCGGCGAACAACGCCGGGGTCATCTCGTGCACGAGCAGCGTCTGGCCGGGCAGGACCATCGACGCCTGCCGGTTCCTGTTGACGATCACGGCGTGCTGGTCGGTGAGGTCCTCGATGACGTCCTGGTACAGCACCTGCGGGGACAGCCCTCCAGGACCCAGCGCGTCGAGGATCGCGCGTCCTGCCCGCCGTACCTCCTCCAGGTCGGACGAGTGCACCTCCAGCACGCCGAACTGCCGCTCGACGAACAGCAGCCCGGGCTCCACCCCGGGAACGGACCTGAGCGCCAGGTCGGTGACGCGCTCGATGGCCAGGCCGGGCGCGACCTCGACGAAGAGGGCGTGCTGGCCCTGCGCCGGAGGGTAGCCGCGGGCCCTGACGGGGGTCGCGAGGTAGGCGGCGAACTGCGGCTGCAGGTCCTCGACGAGCAGGTGGACCCGCAGTTCAGTCATGCTCTGCCGCGACGGGGAAGGCGCGGGTCAGGTCGGCGTGCGGGCGCGGGATGACGTGCACGGACACCAGCTCGCCCACGGCTGAGGCCGTCTCGGCGCCCGCCTCGGTGGCCGCCTTGACCGCGCCGACGTCGCCGATCACGGTGACGGCGACGAGTCCTGCGCCGACCTGCTCGCGCCCGACGATGGTGACGTTGGCCGCCTTGACCATGGCGTCGGCGGCGGCCAGCGCGGCCACGTAGCCCTTGGTCTCGATGAGGCCGATCGCGTTGTTCGCCATTGGAGTCCCCTTCAGTCGATGGAGCCGATGATCAGTGCGTCGATGCCCTGGAAGTAGGACGACGCGACGGAGCCCTGGACGATGAGCACCTGCTCGCCGGGGCCGCTGCCGAGCACGTCGTAGGCGACCAGCCGGGCGCCGCTGTCCGTCTCGACCTCCAGGAAGGCGCCCGACGGGACGCCGACGAGCCGCTTGGTGGCCCACACGCTGCCGACCACGGTCGCGCGGATCATGGCTTGGCCTCCCTCTCCACGGTGATTCCCGTGGCCCGGATCCGGTCCCTGGCCAGCGGGGTGAGTACGGCTCCCGCCCCCAGGACGAGCGTCGCGCCCGCGCTCGCCGCGGCAGCCACGTGCCGCTCGGTGACCGCGCCCCGCTCGACGCGGTGCACGGGCTTCTCCTCGGCCAGCACCTCGTGCAGCACCTCGCGGATCAGGGCGCGCAGCTCCTCGGTGTTCACGACAGCGCCTCCAAGGCGGCCTCCGCCGCCTGCCGTACGTCGGACTCTCCTCCGGAGAGGTAGACCCGGCCGGTGGCGCCCGTCATGCGGTAGTCGACGACCTTGATCTCGGCCCGCTTCTCGGCCTCGTTGACCGCGAGGACGGCGTAGGAGGCGGGCCTGCACTCCAGCACGAACAGCGACTCTCCCGGCAGGGCCATGGAGCCGAGCTTGTTGCGGTTGATGAGGAAGGCGTGCTGGCCGTCGAGCCGCGGCACCACCTTCGCGGCCAGCACCTCGGGGCGTTCCGCGCTGGCCGGTGTGGTGTCCAGGGCGTCGAGTACGGCTTCCGCCGCGGCGCGGACCTGGGCGGTCTGGCCGTGGAACTCCAGGTAGCCGTACTGGCGCTCGACCAGCAGGATTCCGGCGCGGACGTCGGCGTGCTTGAGGGCGATGTCGGTGAGGGGCTCGACGTCGAGGCCCGGTGCGACCTCGACGATCTGGGCGGCGACGCCGAGGCGCGGGGGTGTGCCGCGCACCCAGGTGCCGAGGTGGCAGAGGGTCTGCGGCTGGAGGCGGTCGATGAAGATGAACGAACGCAGCTCGGCCATCAGCGGCCTCGCAGGGCTTGCAGCTCTTCGAGGATCAGCCGCCGTATTTCTTCCCGCAGCGCCGTGTCCCGCGCGGGGGCTCGCAGGCTGTTGGAGGCTTGGGGGTACGGCGGGGTCGCTCCCTGCACGGCCGCCCAGGGGTCCTCTCCCGAAAAGTCGGGAAAGGGGGCGTCGGCCGGGTAGGCGACGCGGGTCCAGTTGACCAGGTGGCCCGGGGTGAGGTTCTCGCCCACGGACGAGCCGCCCATGTACCCGGTGCCGATGGTCATCGACGCGGCCAGCCCGGTCGTGATGCCCGCGCTGCCCAGGCTGCTGCCCGTGTTCACCACGACCCTCAGCGCGGGTACGGCGGCGCCGTACTCCAGGACGGCCGCTGGGTCGGTGCTGTGGATCGCCGCCGAGTGCCCCGCGCCCGAGATCCGCAGCACCGCCCGCGCCGCCCGGATCCCGGCCGCCAGGGACGGCACCCGCACCAGCCCGAGCACCGGCATGAGCTTCTCCCGCGCCAGCGGCTCCTCGGGCACCACCAGGTCGAACGGCGCGAGCAGCACCCGCGTGCCCGGCGGCACCCGCAGCCCGGCCCGCTCCGCGATCGAGGCGGCGCTCTGCCCGATGTTGCCCCGCTCCCCCACCGCGACCCGCAGCCCGTCGGGGTCCACGAGGTGTGCGCCGTGCCGGGCGAGCGCGGCGACCAGGCGGTCGTGCACCGCGTCCTCGACGATCAGCACGGACTCGTTGGTGCACAGGATGGAGTGGTCGAAGCTCTTGCTGTCCGCGATCTCCCGCGCCGCTTCCTCCACCGACGCCGTACGGTCCACCAGCACGGGCACGTTCCCCGGCCCGACCCCGAGCGCGGGCGTGCCGGACCGGTAGGAGGCCCGGACCACGTCAGGCCCGCCGGTCGCCAGGACCAGATCCACGTCACCCATCAGCGACTCGATCAGCGGGATCGTCGGCTCGGTCACCACCTGCACCACCCCGTCCGGAGCCCCGGCGGCCACCGCAGCCTCGCCGAGCAGCCGCGCGGCGTCGGCGCAGCACTCCCTGGCCAGCGGGTGCGGGCTGACCACGATCGCGTTGCGGGTCATCAGCGCGAGCAGGACCTTGAAGTAGACCGTGGCGACCGGGTTCGTGGACGGCGTGAGCGCCAGCACCACCCCGGCGGGCCGGGGCACAGAAACGATCTTTCCTGAGGCGTCGACGCGGGGAGAGACGTGGTCCGACGGCGGCAGCCCGGTCGAGCAGGCCAGGTTCTTGACGACCTTGTGCTCGGCGACGCCGAGCCCGGTCTCCCTGACCGCCCATTCCGCATATTTCGCGGCATGGTCGGCGGCGGTCCTGGCGACCGCGGCCACGATCCGGTCCACGGCGTCCTTCGAGTACGTGGCGTAGGCGCGGGCGGCCCAGCGGGCGTGGTCGAGCATCACGGCCGCGCCAGGGCGACCGCGTGCGCGGTGCGGTCCAGGATCTCCTCCACCAGCCCGGGATCGAGGAGGAGGCCCGGCTTGTACTGCAGCACCTTCGGGTCCAGCGTCGAGAAGATCGCCCAGATCCCGTGCTCGTAGAGGCTGCGCATCACCAGCTTGGCCCCCTCGGGATGGTCGAACTCGAGCCCGATGACCAGGCCGTTCTGCCGGATCCCGGTGAACCATCCGGCGTTGTCCGCCATGATGCGGGCCAGCCCGCGCCCGATCTCGGCGCTGATGTAGTGCACCATCGACCGTGTCGAGGGCCGGTTGCAGATCTCCAGCGTCGTCATCGCGGCCACGCAGCCCAGTTCGGCGCCGCCGAACGACGCCATGTGGGCGAAGCCGTCCTCGGTCAGCCATCCGGCGCAGCGCTCGCTGACCAGCACGGCCGCGATGGGGTAGACGCCGCCGGACAGGCCCTTGCCGGTGACCAGGATGTCCGGGGCGATGCCGTGCTTGGTGATCCCCCACAACTCGCCGGTACGCATCAGCCCGGTCTGCACCTCGTCGGCGATGTACAGCGTGCCGTACCGCTCGCACAGCTTCTTGACGCCCTCCAGGTAACCCGGGTCGGGCAGCGGGAAACCGTACGTCGCCGGGATCGTCTCCATGATCACGCACGCGACGTCGCCGGGCGCGAGCGCCTCGGCCATCGCCTCCAGCGAGTTGAACGGCACGTGGGTGAACTCGGAGGGCCGGTCGGACAGAAAGAGCCGCGAGAAGCGGTCGTCGCCGGTGCCGACGGCCAGGCCCGTGTGCCCGTGGTAGGCCTTGATCACCGAGACGATCCTGCGCCTGCCCGTGGTGTGGCGGGCGGTCTTGAGCGCGATGTCGATGGCCTCGCCGCCGCCGCTGGCGTAGATCACCTTGCTGAGGCCCGGCGGTGCGGTCCTGATGAGCCGTTCGGCGAGCGCCGTGCGGGCCAGGGAGGGGAAATGGTGGTTGCCGATGTCGAAACGGTCCATAGCGTGCCGTACGGCGGAGACCACCTCGGGGTTGCGGTGGCCGAGGTTGTAGGTGCCGCCGTTGAGGTGCACGTCGATGAGGCGCTTGCCGGTGACGTCGTAGAGGAAGTACCCCTCCCGCCGGTCGATGACCAGGGGAATGCCGGAGTCCTCCCAGAACTGGGTCTTACCCGGGTTCCAGTATTCCTTGGACTTGGCCAGCATGTCGGCCTTGGACTCAAATGCGAAGTCGAGCATGGAAACGCCCTAACGGTTCGCGATGAGGTCTACGTCCGAGATGTATACGGTCCAACCAAAGCCGTCAAGAGATCGTAACAAAGCGTAAGAAACAGGCCATTGAACTTGACTACCAATAAATGTCAGCATTCGCGTGACGACCTCGGGGGCCTGCCACAAAGGAGGACCCGTGAGCACAACCGAGGAGAAGGTCCACAGGCTCAAGCCGGGAGCCGTGGGATTGTTCGCCGTCCTGTTCATGGCCGTGGCCAACGCGGCCCCGATCACCGCGATGACCGGCAACGTCCCCATCGCCGTCGGCTACGGCGACGGGATCGGCGTGGCCATGGCGTTCGGCTTCGCCACCGTCGTACTGAGCATCTTCGCGGTCGGCTACACCGCGATGGCCAGGCACATCACCGCCACAGGCACGTTCTACGGCTTCATCTCGCACGGGCTGGGCCAGCTCTGGGGCATGATCTCCGGGCTGATGGCGACCGTCGCCTACATCGTCTTCGAGGCCTCGCTCATCGGCATCTTCGCCTCCTTCGCCAAGAACGCGGTCGAGGGGTTCGGCGGGCCTGCTCTGAGCTGGATCTGGTACGCGGTGGCCGCGATCGTGATCATCAGCGTCCTCGGCTACCGCAACATCGCCCTGTCGGGCAAGCTGCTCGGCGTCTTCCTCATCTCCGAGATCACCATCCTGACCCTGCTGGGCCTGTCGATCCTGCTCCAGGGCGGCGGCCCGGACGGCCTGCTGCCCGAGGCGCTCAACCCGGCGACCGCCTTCCAGTCCGTGGCCGACGACGCGGCAGCGGGGATCGCGGGCAGCGCCGCGATCGGGCTGTTCTTCGCGTTCTGGTCGTGGGTCGGCTTCGAGACCACGGCGGTGTACGGCGAGGAGTCGCGCAACCCGCGCAAGATCGTCCCCAAGGCCACCATGATCGCGGTCATCGGCCTGGGCGTCTTCTACACGATCATCTCCTGGCTCTGCGTGGCGGCCAACGGCAAGGCGCAGGCGATCGCCGTCGCCCGTGGCAGCACCGGCAACGCCTTCGACCTGTGGTACGGCATCACCGAGTCCTTCCTCGGCGGCTGGGCCAAGAGCCTCTACCTGATCCTCGCGGTGGCCGGGTCGTTCGCGTGCGCGCTGGCCTTCCACAACGCCGCCTCCCGCTACATCTACGCGATGGGCCGCGAGGGGTCGGCAGGGCTCAAGCGGTCCTTCGGCGCGACCCACGCCTCGCACGGCTCGCCGCACGTCGCCTCGATCGTCCAGTCGGTGATCACGCTGCTCATCACCGTGGGCTTCTTCGCGCTGCAGCAGCCGACCAAGCTCGCCCCCGACGTCGCCTACTTCTTCCTGTACGGGCTGATGGCGCTGCTGGGGACCGCGATGTTGCTGATCGTGCAGACGATCTGCTCGATCGCGGTGATCTTCTACTTCCACGTCAGGGGCCACCATCCGGAGACGAAGCACTGGTGGCGCACGCTGGTCTCGCCGATCATCGGCGCGCTCGGCATGGGGTACGTGGTGTTCCTGCTGTTCAGCAACATCGAGTTCGCCGCCGGTGCGGCGGCGAGCAGCCCGGTGTTCACCGCGATCCCCTACCTGATCGTGGGGATCTTCCTGATCGGGCTGGTCATCGGGCTGGTCCTGCGATGGCGCAGCCCTGAGCGGTACGCCCTGATCGGACGCACGATCCTGGAGGAGGCGCACGAACGATGAGGCCCATCGGCCGGGTGCGGTTCATGGACGCCCAGCGGGTCAACCTCGACGGCTTCGCCGTACCCGATCCCGCGCTCGGCCTGGTGGCCTTCCGCTCGCCGTACGACCCTGAACCCTCGCTGACCGTGGTCGACGGGCGTGTCGCCGAGATGGACGGGGTGCCTGCCGAGCGGTTCGACTCCATCGACCGGTTCATCGCGGCGCACGGGCTCGATCTCGCGGTGGCCGGGGAGGCGATGGCGCTGTCCGACGTGGACCTGGCGCGGCTGATGGTGGATCCGTCCGTTCCCCGCCAGGAGGTGGTACGGCTGAGCGCCGGGCTGACTCCGGCGAAGATGGCCAGGGTCATCGCGCTGCTGCGCCCGGCGGAGCTGACGATGGCGATGACGAAGCTGCGGGTGCGGCGCACCCCGGCCAACCAGGCGCACGTGACCAACCGGCTCGACGACCCGCTGCTGCTGGCGGCCGACGCGGCGACGGCCGCCGCGTTCGGGTTCCGCGAGCTGGAAACGACCGTGCCGGTGCTGGCCGACGCGTGGTCGAACGCGGTCGCGGTCAGCATCGGGTCGGCGAGCGGCGCCGCCGGGGTGCTGGTGCAGTGCTCGGTGGAGGAGGCGATGGAGCTGGAGCTGGGCATGCGCGGCTTCGTCTCCTACGCCGAGACGATCTCGCTGTACGGGACCTCGCAGGCGTTCACCGACGGGGACGACACGCCGTGGTCGAAGGCGTTCCTGACCTCCGCCTACGCCTCGCGGGGGATCAAGATGCGGGTCACCAGCGGGGCGGGGGCCGAGGTGCTCATGGGTGAGCCCGAGCGGCGTTCGATGCTCTACCTGGAGTCGCGGTGCGTGTCGCTGGCCAAGGCGATGGGGGCGCAGGGGGTGCAGAACGGCGGCATCGACGGCGCGAGCGTGGCCGGGGCGGTGCCCGGTGGGGTGCGCGAGCTGATGGCGGAGAACGTCATGGTGATGGCGCGGGGGCTGGAGTCCTGCTCGGGGAACGACGCGTTGATGTCGGAGTCCGACGTGCGGCGGACGTCGCGGACGTTGCCGATCCTGCTGGCCGGGTCCGACTACGTGTGTTCCGGGTTCGGGTCGATCCAGCGGTACGACAACATGTTCGGGCCGTCGCAGTGGAACGCCGAGGACGTCGACGACTTCCTGGTGATGCAGCGGGACTGGGGGGTGGACGCGGGGCTGCGTACTGCTTCGGGGTTGGAGCAGTTGCGTAGGCGGGCGGCACGGGCCGTGCAGAGCGTGTATGGATATTTCGGGCTTTATGCGTTTACAGACGCCGAGGTGGAGGCGGCTGTTGACGCGGCCGGGTCGAAGGATCTTCCTTCGTCGGACGGGTCGGCGGCGGTCGAGGCCGCCGGCAAGATCCGGGCGATGGGGCTGACCATGGACGACGTGGTCAGGGGGCTGCTGGAGACCGGCTTCGGGATGGAGGCCGGGCGGCTGCGGGCGATGCTGGAGGCGCGGCTGGTCGGCGACCACCTGCAGCCTGCGGCGATCTTCGACGAGGAGATGCGGGTGCTGTCGGCGGTGACTGACCCCAACGACTACGCGGGTCCCGGGACCGGCTACGAGCCCACCCCGGCCAGGCAGGCGGAGATCGACGCGATCCGGCAGGCCCGGTCGGTCGAGGACTTCCGCACCGCCCAACTCGCCCGCCGCCCGGCCACTCCCCTGCGCGTCGTCGGTCCTGCGGGGCCGGGCACGGATCCGCGTGACGTGGTCATCGGGGTCTCCCCCGCCACGGGGCGCGACATCTGGCTCACCATGTCCGGGCAACTCGTGCTCGACGTGCTCGACGAGCTCCTCGCCGGGCTGGCCGACGAGGGCTGCACCGGACGGATCGTGCGGTTCAACGACACGCTCGACCTCGGCCAGATCGGCCTGGCCGCAGCGCGGCTGTCCGGGTCGGGGATCGGGATCGGGCTGCAGGGCAAGGGCACCGCGCTCATCCACCGCCGCGACCTCGCGCCCCTCGCCAACCTGGAGCTCTACTCCGTGGCCCCCGCCCTCGCCCCAGCCGACTACCGCCTGCTCGGCGCCAACGCCGCACGCCACGCCCGCGGCCTGACGCCCGCCCCGGCCCGTAATCCGTACACCGACGAGGCCATCGAGGCCCGCTACCACACCCAGGTCGTCGCGCTGGTCGCCATCGAGCGCGGCCACTGCACGGGCGCGGGGCCGGAGGAACTGAGCCGATGACCAGGATCAGCCCCGAGACGCTGCGCTACCAGGCCGACGTCGCGGACGAGCACGGCAACCCGCAGCTCGCCGACAACTTCCGCCGGGCCGCCGAGCTGGCGACGCTGTCCGACGACGACGTGCTGCGCGTCTACGAGGCGCTGCGTCCGGGAAGGTCGAAGCCCGACGAGCTCGCCGCGCTCGCCGACTGGCTGGAGGCGCGCGGCTGCCCGCGCACCGCCGCCCTCGTTCGAGAGGCTACATATTCTTGACGCTACGCAATTCGGGTGTTGACAATGAGGGATGGCTGTCAGCTTCGAGACCCGTCCCGATCGCTACCGCCATCTGCGGCTGGAGTTCGACGGCCCGATCGCCCGCATCGTCCTGCGCGTCGACGAGAACGGCGGGCTGAGCCCCGGCTACGAGCTCAAGCTCAACTCCTACGACCTCGGCGTGGACATCGAGCTGTACGACGCGGTCCAGCGGCTGCGCTTCGAGCACCCCGAGGTCCGCGCGGTGATCCTCACGGGCGGGCTGGACCGGGTGTTCTGCGCCGGGGCGAACATCCGCATGCTGGCCCAGGCCGAGCACGGCTGGAAGGTGAACTTCTGCAAGTTCACCAACGAGACCCGCAACGCCATCGAGGACGCCACCCTCCACTCGGGGCAGACCTACCTGGCCGCGGTGAACGGCACGGCGGCGGGCGGCGGGTACGAGCTGGCGCTGGCGTGCGAGCGGATCATCCTGGTCGACGACGGCTCGACGGCGGTGTCGCTGCCCGAGGTGCCCCTGCTGGCCGTACTGCCGGGCACGGGCGGGCTGACCCGGCTGGTCGACAAGCGCGGGGTGCGGCGCGACCTGGCCGGGGTGTTCGCCACCCGGAGCGAGGGCGTGCGCGGGCGGACGGCGCTGGAGTGGGGGCTGGTGGACGAGGTGGCGCCGCCCAGCAGGTTCGACTCCGTCGTACGGCAGGCAGCTCTTTCTTTTGCGGGCCCGGCCAGGGCCGCGGCCGGGGTCTCCCTGGACCCGCTCGAACCCGACGGTTACACCTACTCGGCGGTGCGTGCCGAGGTCGGCGAGCAGTACGTCACGATCACCGTGGACGGCTCGCGCGGGCTGCTCCAGCTCACCAGGGAGCTGGACGACCTCATCCTGCGCCTGCGGACGAACGAGCCGGAACCGGGCACCTGGGTGATCAGGACCACGGGGGATCCGGTCGAGGATCCGCCCGGCGACTGGCTGGGCAACGAGGTGCGCCACTACTTCAAGCGCACGCTCAAGCGGCTCGACGTCACCAGCCGCAGCCTGGTGGCGCTCATCGAGCCGGGCAGCTGCTTCTCCGGGCCGTTGCTGGAGCTGGCCCTGGCCTGCGACCTGCAGTTCATGCTCGACGCCGACGGGACGGCCATCAGCCTTTCTGCCGGAAATTTCGGCCTTTATCCGATGGCGAATGGCCTCTCCCGGCTGGCCACCCGCTTCTATCCGAACCTTCCCGGAGAGCTCGCTCCCGGCCTTTCGCTCAAGGCGTCCGAGGCGCTGGAGCTGGGGCTGGTCACCTTCGCCCCCGACGACCTCGACTGGGACGACGAGGTGCGCATCGCGCTGGAGGAACGCGCCGCGATGAGCCCCGACGCGCTGACCGGCATGGAGGCCAGCCTGCGGTTCGCCGGACCGGAGACGCTCGAAACCAAGATCTTCGGCAGGCTCAGCGCCTGGCAGAACTGGATCTTCCAACGGCCCAACGCCGCGCAGGCCCTGGGCAGCTACGGGACGGGGCGGCGCCCGGTCTTCGACAGGAGGCGCGTGTGAGCATCGACTACACCGAGCGCATACCGAACAACGTGGACCTCGCGGGCGACCGGCGGCTGCAGCGGGCGCTGGAGTCGTGGCAGCCGCGGTTCCTGCAGTGGTGGGGCGAGATGGGCCCGGCGCTGCCGACCCGCGACGTCTACCTGCGTACCGCGGTCGACGTGGGCAAGGAGGGGTGGGCGCACTTCGGGCACGTGGCGGTGCCGGACTACCGGTGGGGCATCTTCCTGGCCTCGCCCGCCCCCGACCGGCGCATCGGGTTCGGCGCGCACCGGGGGGAGCCGGTGTGGCAGCAGGTGCCCGGCGAGTTCCGCGCCGACCTGCAGCGGCTCATCGTCATCCAGGGCGACACGGAGCCCGCCTCCGTGGAGCAGCAGCGCAGGCTCGGGCTGACCGCGCCGTCGCTGTACGACCTGCGCAACCTGTTCCAGGTGAACGTCGAGGAGGGGCGGCACCTGTGGGCGATGGTGTACCTGCTGCACGCCTACTTCGGGCGGGCGGGGCGGGACGAGGCGGAGGGGCTGCTGCTCCGCAACTCGGGCAGCGAGGACTCGCCGCGCATCCTGGGGGCGTTCAACGAGGAGACGCCCGACTGGCTGTCGTTCTTCATGTTCACGTATTTCACCGACCGCGATGGCAAGTACCAGTTGGGGACGTTGAAGGAGTCGGCGTTCGATCCGCTCAGCCGTACGTGCGAGTTCATGCTGAAGGAGGAGGCCCACCACATGATGGTGGGGACCACGGGGGTCGACCGGGTGGTGGAGCGTACGGCTGCGCTGATGCGTACCCACGACACCGACCAGGTCGGCAAACATGGCGGGATACCGCTGGAGATCATCCAGAAGTACATCAACTTCCACTACAGCGTGAGCCTCGACCTGTTCGGCGGGGAGACGTCCACGAACGCGGCCAACTACTACACCAGCGGGCTCAAGGGGCGGTGGCGGGAGGATCGGCGCGAGGACGACCATGTGCTCGCCGAGGCTTCCGCCGTGGTGCCGCGGGTCGTGTCCGGGCGGCTGGGTTCGGTGGAGGTGCCCGCTCTCACCGCGCTCAACAACGACCTGCGCGAGCAGTACATCGCGGACTGCCGGGGCGGGGTGGCCCGATGGAACCGCATCCTGGACGGGGTCGGTGTGCTGCACCTCCCCCACGAAGGCTTCAACCGCCACGTCGGCGCATACGCCGGAAATATCGTCTCACCGTCGGGTGAGGTGTGTTCGTCTGCCGGGGACTGGCTGCCGACCGCCGCAGACAAGGCCTTCGTGCGCTCGCTGATGCGGCCCGTCTACGCGCCCGGCAAGATCGCCGCCTGGCTCGCCCCGCCGCGCAGCGGCATCAACGGGCAGCCGCTGGACTACGAGTACGTCCACCTCTCCTGAGCCTGGGCGTGCCAGACGCGGTGCAGGTCGGCGAAGACGTTGGCGGCGCGCAGGCCGATCCACTGCGGCGGCAGCAGCTCCAGCGGGAGCTGCGGGTCCAGCATCGGGAAGCGCCGCCACTCGTGCACGAGCCTGATCTGCGCCTGCAGCACCTCGTCCGGGCCAGGCCTGAGCCCGGCGAAGTCGGCGATGAACCGCTCGTAGCCCGCCGCCACCTCGCCCAGGTGCCAGGCCTGCTCGACCAGCGTGCGCTCCGACCCGATCCCGGCGTACGGCCCGCAGAACGAGAACGCGTCCACGCCCAGGCCCTCGACGATCTGCTTGGCCTCAGCCTCGCGCGAGGCGTGCGGGCTCACCCACACGCCGGGCGTCGGGCTGCCGAACCCGGCCCAGGTCAGCCGGGTGCGCAACCGGTGGCGCAGCTCGCGCCTGCTCTCCGGAACGGTGGCCAGGACGGTGAGCCAGCGGCCGTCCCACCTGGTGCGCTCGCGGCCGAAGGAGTAGATGCGCTGCGCGCCCTCGCTCAGCATCGTGCGGCCCTGGTCGGTGAGGCGCCAGCGGACGCGGCGGCCCTCGCGTTCGGCGGCGATCCAGCCGTCGGCGGCCATGCGGGACAGCGCCTGCCTGGCCGACTTCTCCTCCACACCCGACCCGTTGAGCACCGCCAGGAGGTCCGAGGTCCAGGCGGGTTCGCCCGACGGGAGCACGAACTCGCCCAGCACGGTCATCAGCAGGGATCGGGCACTCATGATCTCATACTACAAGTCATTGACGTTGCTTATCCTTGGTGTAGAAGATGGGCCATGGCCGTCGCGTTCAACGCCAGCACCTACCTTCTCGCCTCGGGTAGTGACTCGCAGGTCGCCGTCACCGGGCCCGCCGGGTCGCTCACGTACGCCGAACTCCGCGCGCAGGTCGCCCGGGTGGCGACGGGGCTGGTCGCGATGGGGGTGCGGCCGGAGGAGCGGGTCGCGCTGGTGATGTCCGACCGGCCGGAGACGGTGGTCATGATCCTCGCGGCGATGCGCATGGGCGCGGTCGCGGTTCCCCTGTCCACGATGTACACGGGTGGCGAGCTGGGCGAGCTGATCAGGGACTCCCGCGCCCGCCTGGTCGTGGCCACCCCGGAATTCGCCGACCTCGCCGCGCCGGGGATCGTGACGGGGGACTCCGCGTGGGAGGCGCTGCAGGCCCACGGGGGTACGGCTCCGCCGTACGACACCTGGGAGGACTCGCCGGCGCTCTGGCTCTACACCTCCGGCACCACCGGGACCCCCAAGGCCGCCATGCACCGCCACAGGAGCGTCCGCCAGGTCTGCGAGACCTACGCGGCCCAGGTCCTGGGCGTCACCGCGACCGACCGGTGCTTCTCGGCCGCCAAGCTGTTCTTCGCCTACGGCCTCGGCAACTCGCTGTTCTTCCCCCTGTCCGCCGGAGCCACCGCCGTCCTCGACCCCGCGCGGCCCACCCCAGCCGGGGTCGCGGAACGGCTGGCCGCCGACCGCCCGACGCTGTTCTTCGGCGGCCCGACGTTCTACGCCGCCCTCCTGAACGCCGGCGTCCCCGCCGAGGCCTTCTCCTCGGTACGGCTGGCCGTGTCGGCGGGCGAGGCGTTACCCGCCGAGATCTACCGCCGCTTCACCACGAGGTACGGCGTGGACGTCATCGACGGCATCGGCTCCACCGAGGCGCTGCACATCTTCATCTCCAACCGCCCGGGAGCCGTGCGCCCGGGGACCTCCGGCACGCCCGTTCCCGGCTACGAGGCGAAGCTGGTCGGCGAGGACGCGACCGACGTGCCCGACGGGGAGCCCGGCCACCTGCTGGTGCGCGGCGACTCGATCGCCACCGGTTACTGGTGCCGCACCGCCGCCACGCGGCAGGTCTTCCTCGGCGAGTGGCTGCGGACCGGCGACACGTACGTGCGCTCGGCCGACGGCTTCTTCACCTGTCTGGGCCGCTCCAACGACATGATCAAAGCTGGTGGGATCTGGGTGTCGCCGAACGAGGTGGAGGCGCGCCTCATCGAGCACCCCTCGGTGGCGGAGTGCGCGGTCGTGCCGTACATCTCCGGCGACGGCCTGGAGCGGCCGGTCGCCTGCGTGGTCGCCGCGTCCGGCCAGACCGTGGATCCGGCCGCGCTGATCCTCTTCTGCCGGGAGGGTTTGGCCGCCTTCAAGCGGCCTCGGGAGGTGCTGGTGGTGGACTCCCTCCCCAAGACGGCAACCGGCAAGATCCGCCGCATAGAGGTCCGCGACCTCGCCGCCACCCTCCTCCGTAAATCCCCTCCATAGGGACTGAAGGCGGAGTTTCCGGAAATGAGTGGCCTATGGAGAGAAAGATCTGCCTGGTCACCGGGGCGTCGTCGGGCATCGGGCACGCCACCGCCCTGGAGCTCCTCCACTCCGGCCACACCGTCTACGGCGGCGCCAGGCGGATCGAGCGGATGCTGGACCTGCGCGCCGCCGGAGCCCACCCCCTGGACATGGACGTCACCAGCGAGGCCTCCCTCACCGAGGCCGTCAACACCGTCCTCGACAAGCACGGCCGCATAGACGTGCTCGTCAACAACGCGGGCATCGGCCTGTACGGCGCAGCCGAGGAGGTCCCCATCGACGACGCCCGCCACGAGTTCGAGGTCAACCTCTTCGGCGCCGCCCGCCTGATCCAGCTCGTCCTCCCCGGCATGCGCGGACAGCGTTCCGGCACGATCGTCAACGTCTCCTCCGTCGGCGGCGAGCTGTCCATGGCGCTCGGCGCCTGGTACCACGCCTCCAAGCACGCCCTGGAGGCCTACTCCGACTCGCTGCGCCAGGAGGTCGCCAGGTTCGGCGTCCGCGTGGTGATCGTGCAGCCCGGGATCGTCAAGACCGCGTTCCAGGACTCGACGCCCGGCTATCTCCGGCGCGTTTCCGGACGGGGACCGTACCGCAAACTGGCCGAGACGATGGCCGGGCAGGCGGAGAAGGCGTTCGGCGAGGGAAGCAAGGCCTCCGACCCGCGCCTGGTCGCCAGGACGATCAGGACCGCGGTGGAGTCGTCCAGGCCGAAGGTCCGCTACCCGGTCGGCTACCTGGCCAGGCCGTTGCTGCTGATCGACAAGCTGGTCCCCGACCGCGTCCTCGACCGCCTGCTCAACCGCCGGTCCTGAGTCGCCGGGTCGCCACCAGCTCGTCCACGCCGACCTCAATGCGCTGCTGACGAGAGGGCGTGGTCCCGACCTGGGCGCCACCCCGACCTGGGGAGAGGGGGACCTCGCCATCGGTTACCAGGGCGTCCAGATGAGCGTGGCGTTCAGCCCGAACGACGCGCGTCGCCACCGGACGCTTCGGCGGCACCGCGGACGTCACGGTGTACGAGACGGCCACGCCGGGCTGTTAGCTGACGGTGCGCTTGTAGCGGCGGGTCGCCAGCGGGGCGAACACCACCAGGATCAGCACCGACCACCCCAGCGACACCGGCACAGCGTGCTGCAACGGCCAGGCGTCCGGGACCGGGAGCGCAGGGTTGGTGTTGCCGAACAGCTCCCGCGCCGCCTGCGTGATCGTCGACACCGGGTTCCACTCGGCGACCACCCGCAGCGGGCCGGGCAGCCGGGCGCTGTCCACGAAGGCGTTCGAGAGGAACACCAGCGGGAAGGTGACCAGCGTCGCGACGTTGTTGAAGACCTCCGGCGTACGCAGCAGCAACGCGACCGTCGCCGTCACCCACGAGAAGGCGTAGGCGAAGAACAGCAGCATCAGGAACCCGAGGGCGACCTCGCCGGGCGAGGAGTGCACCCGCCAGCCGACGACCAGGCCCATGATCGCCATGACGACGAGGCTGCCGGCGTTCATGAGGAGGTCACTGAAGGTCTGTCCGGTGAGTACGGCGGAGCGCGCCATCGGCAACGTCCTGAACCGGTCGAAGATCCCCTTCTGCAGGTCCTGGACCAGGGTGTAGCCGGTGATCTGAGCGCTCATCACCACGGTCTGGACGAAGACACCGGGGATCATGAACTCGGTGTACGACATTCCGGGAATGTCGATCATGCTGCCGAAGACGTAGGCGAACAGGAGCACGAACACGATCGGGAACAACGTCACGCCGCCCAGCAGGTCGGGCGTGCGCTTGATCTTGATGGCGTTGCGCTTGGCGATCGTGAGCCCGTCACTGATCGCGACCTGGACGGCGTTCATGAACTCTCCTTCAAGGGATGCCAACTGGGGTCTCTCCGTGTTCCCGCGAGGCGGGACGGGCGCGTCATCCGCCCTCCTCCCCCGCGGGTGCGGGGCGGGCGCGCCACTCGACCGCCTCTCCCGTGGTGCAGGACGCGCCGTTTTCGTGAGGTGCGGGACGGGCGGGTCATTCGCCCGCCTCCGAGGTGTGACCGGTCAGGGTGAGGAAGACGTCGTCCAGGGTCGGCCTGCGCAGCCCGGCGTCGGACACGGTCACACCCGCCTCAGCGAGCCTGACCAGCGCATCCGCCAGCGCCCCCGCTCCATTGACAACGGGTACGGTCACCACAGCCGACCGCCCACGTACCCCTCCCCGTGAGTCGGCGCGCCCATCGGCCGCTCCCCCGGCGAGGCCACGCGGGTCGACGCGCCCGTCGGCAGCTCCTCGCGGGTCAACTCGCCCACCGGCCGAACCAGCGCGTCCGTCGGCCGCTCCCCCTACGGCGTCTCGCGGGTCGGCGGGCCCGTGCGTGGCGGCGACCCGCGGGGCACCCGCGCTTCTCCCGCCTCCAGCGGCATGTCCGGCTCTCGGCGTGTTCGCGCCGTCGGGCCGTACATCTGCCGTGACGACCTGGACCTCGCCCGCCGCGAGCGGGGTGAGCACGCGCACCGCGGTCTCCGCGTCCGACACCGTGACCTCGATCCGCTCGTTGCCCACGCGGCGCTTGAGCTCGTCGGCCGTGCCGAGCGCGATCACCCGGCCGTGGTCGACCACCGCGATCCGGTCGGCCAGGCGGTCGGCCTCCTCCATGTACTGGGTGGTGAGCAGCAACGTCGTGCCGCCCGCGACCAGCTCGGCGATGACGTCCCACAACGCCATGCGGGCGCGCGGGTCGAGGCCGGTGGTGGGTTCGTCGAGGAAGAGCACCGGCGGGTCGGCGACCAGCGCACCGGCGAGGTCGATCCTGCGCCGCATCCCGCCCGAGTATCCCTTCAACGGGCGGTCGGCGGCTTCGGCGAGGTCGAAGCGTTCGAGCAGCTCACGGGCGCGCAGGCGGCTGCGGCGGGCGCCGAGGTGGTAGAGGCGGCCGACCATTTCGAGGTTCTCGAACCCGGTCAGGTGGTCGTCGACTGCTGCGTACTGGCCGGAGACGCCGATGTGGGAGCGCAGGGCGTCCGCCTGGGTGACGACGTCGTAGCCGGCGACGGTGGCGTGTCCTGCGTCGGGGGCGAGGAGGGTGGTGAGGACCCTGACGGTGGTGGTCTTGCCCGCGCCGTTGGGGCCCAGGAGGCCGAACACGGTGCCTTCCGGGACGGTGAGCTCCATCCCGTCCAGTGCGACGACGTCGCCGTACTTCTTGACCAGTCCTTCGGCCACAATCGCGTCTGACATTGAGCCCTTCTCTCATCGGTGGGTGTCGCAGGGCATGGAGAAGCGCCTCCACGCTTGGGTCGGGTTCGTCTTCGCACTCGCGCTGTGGGGCCACAGGGGCCGCTCTCGCGCACCCGCCCCGACGCTTCTCACGACCGGCCGGGGCGGCCTTCACACCCCGCCGCGCCTGGCTGGGGTTGCTCTTGCCGACGTCGCAGGCCGGACGGGCATGGGGCATCCCCACCCCGATGGCGACCGGCTAGCGGGCACACCAAACAAGCCACAGGGCAAACGGTGGGGATCGAGGGCCCGGGGGGCGGGTCGAGGGCCCGGGTCCGGGGGCTGGGTCCGGGGGCTGGGTCGGGGGGCTGGGTCGGGGGGCTGGGTGTCGCCGGAGGACGCCCAGCGGGGATAGGAGCCAGGCGCGCCAGGGGACCGCTCGCCGTCGCCGTCGGGGCTGGGTCGGAGGCTGGATCAGGGGGTGGGGTCAGGGGGTGGGGTCAGGGGGTGGGGTCAGGGGGTGGGGTCAGGGGGTGGGGTGGCGGTTGGGGTCAGGGGGTGGGGTGGCAGTTGGGGGTGGAGGGTGTGGGGGGTGTTGGGGGTGGGGGGTTAGGTGGCGGTTGGGGGGTGGGAGCGGTGGATGCGGATGTTGCCGTAATGGGTGCGGGCGCGGACCTCGACGGCCTCGTCGGACTCGCCCGGACCCTCCGCCGCGTCCAACGCCACCAGCACCGTCCCGTACGACGAGTCCACGTCCAGCCACGCCGCACTACCGACCCGGACGCCCACCTCCACCTCCCCCGACGCCGTCTCCAGCACCACGGCCCCCCGCGCCACCTCGCCCACCCGTACGCTGCCGTGGGCGGTCTTCGCGCCCACCCCCGCCAGCGCGCGATGGACGTCGATGTCGCCGGACGCCGTGTTTATGCGGACATCTCCTGACACCGAGGCGATCTCGATGGAGCCGTTCGACGTCTTCACCACCGCCGCCCCGTCGACCGAGCCGAGCCTGATGGTGCCGTTGGCGGTCGTGACCTCGGACGGCCCGGCGGACCCCACGGTGATGTCGCCGTCACCGGTGGACAGCCGCAACCGTCCCGCCTCCTCGATCTGGATGTCGCCCATCGCGGTATGCAGCCGCGCCTCACCGACCCTCCCCCGGCACCGGATCTCGGCGGAAGCGTCGGCGGAGATCCGGGACCCGGCGGGCAGGTCGACCGTCACGTCCACGGAGGCCCCCCACCCGAACAGCCACCGCATCCCGGTGCTCTTGGGCACCCGCACGCTGAGCCGCCCGTTGGCGTAGTCGATCCGGGTCTCGGCCGCCGCGCGGATGTCGGTGTCGTTGGTCCCGTCAGTGGGCCGTACGCTGACGACGGTGTCGGCGCGCTCGCCCGCGTTGATCGTCACCCTGCCGTAGCCGAGGTCGAGCGTGGCGACGATCGGCTCCGGGGTGTCAAAGGTTGGCACGTGTCCTCCTGGCGGTTGCTAGCGGACCCAGCCGGTGTAGCGGCTGCCGACGACGGGTTCGCGCTGACGCCCCCCGGCGGAGGGGTCGAGCGCCGCGGTGGCCGCCCGGACGAGCCAGGCGTTGACCGACAGCCCCTCCCGGTTCGCCGCCTCGTCGATGCGCGGTTTGAGATGGTCGGGCACCCGCAACGCGACCCTGGTGGTGCCTCCCTCATCAGGGGAGGCCGAGGCGGAGGCGGGTGCCGCGGCGCCCGGAAAAGCCCCGCCGGACGAGGCGGCCGGTGGTGACGTGACCACGAAGGACGGGTCGCGCCCACGCAGCCGTACGTCGACGGAGCCCGGCGCGAGATCACGGGTGATCTCGTCGGCCGCGGCCGACAGCGCCTCCAGGAGGGCCAGCCGCATGGCGGCCTCCAGCGGCGCGACGAGCCGCTCGCCGAGCGCGCGGGCTTCGTCACCCCCGGCCTCCGCCGCCACGGCCAGCTCGCGGCGGAGGTAGTCAACATACGGCGCGAGATCCATGGCACCACTATGACACCACGATGGTGCCATAGCAAGTCACGATGGTGTCATAAGGCCAGCCGCCGCTGCTCCTCCTCGATGATCTGCCTGGCCAGTGCCTGTTCCGACACGTCCACGGCGGCCGACGACGACTCCGCCAGGTCGCTGCGCCGCGCATAGGAGTCGAAGAGCCGCTCCTTGGCGCCGAGGATGTCGAGCAGCCGCTGGTCGACCGTGTCGACGGCGAGCAGCCGGTGCACCTGCACCTTGCGCACCTGCCCCATGCGGTGCGCCCGCGCCACCGCCTGCGCCTCCATGCTCGGCTTGACCTGCGGCTCGCACAGGATGACGACGGACGCGGCCTGCAGGTTGAGCCCCACCCCGCCCGCCTGCACCTGCCCGAGCAGCACCGCGTGCCCGCTCGCCCCGGTGAACGCGTCGACCACCTCCTGCCTGCGCGCCGCGGGCAGGGAACCCGAGATGGGCCCGTGCGCGGTGCCCCCCAGGGCCTCGCCGACCCCGGCGAGCACGTCGCGGAAGTAGGAGAACACGATCACCTTGAGCCCGTTGACCCGCGCGTCCTCGACGAGTTCGAGCAGCCGTTTGAGCTTGGCCGAGTTGGCGGGCACGGCGAACCCGGCGCGGCGCATCGCCATGAAGTTGCCCGCCGCGACGGCGCGCCGGTAGGCGGTGACGTCGTCGCCGGTGAACTCCACCCACTCGTCGGCCTCGACCCGGTCGGGCAGCTCCGTCAGCACGTCCTGGGTGTTGCGCCGCAGGTAGGCGGGCGCGACGGCCTTGCGGAACGCGGCCGCCATGTCGCTTCCGCGCAGCTCGGCGGCCAGCGACGGCTGCAGGTAGGAGACCAGGGCGCGGAACTCCTCCACCCGGTTCTCCATCGGCGTGCCGGTCAGGAACAGCACCCGCTCCACCCTCCGGCACCACGCGGCCACCGCCTTGGACCGCTGCGCCGCCGGGTTCTTCACGTAGTGGGCCTCGTCGACGACGAGCATCGCGACCTCCACCGACGGCGGCACCTCCAGCCGGTGCAGGCTGTCGAGCGTCGCGACGGCGACCCCGCCCCGCCGTACCCACTCCTGGAGCGCGCGCGTGCGGTCGGGACCGTGCAGGGGTACGGCGAGCAGCGTGCTGCGCGCCGAGATCTCCCGCACCCAGTTGATGAGCACGCTGGTCGGGCAGACCACCAGGAACCGCTCCGCGCCGAGCGAACGCAGGTGCGCCAGCGCCGCGATGGCCTCGATCGACTTGCCCAGCCCCATCTCGTCGCCGACGATCACCCGGCGCTGAGCGAGGGCGAACCTGGCGCCGAAGGACTGGTAGCCGCGCAGCGACACCCGCCGGTGCGTGTCGTCGAGCTCCTGCGCCTCGACCCGCGCCACGAGGTCTTCCGGCAGCGCGCCCCGGTCGGCGGGGACGGGGTCGACGACCAGGCCGTAGTAGTCGGCCGAGCGGGTCTCGAAGTCGGCCCACGCCTCGATGTCGCCGACCGGCGGCCGGAGCAGGTCGGTCGTGACCTGGGCGAGCAGCAGCCGGGTGGCACCCGCGCCGTCGAGCGACGACTCCAAGGCGGCCAGCGCCACGCGCGCACGCTGTTTGCTGCCGGGAAGGGTGAGCGCCATCCGCAGCGGGTTGCGCGCCGGGCGCGCCTCGGCCAGCAGCGGCTCCAGCCGCTCCACGAGCCCGCGCGCGACCTCTTCCGCCTTGGGCAGGTCGGGCCCGACCGCGACGAGCCGGTGCAGCGCGATCACCAGCGCGGTGGTGGCGTCGTCGCGGTCGTCGACGTCGATCCTGACGCTCGCCGCCTCGGCCGCCGCCTGCGCGAGCTGCTCGGCCGCCGCGTGCACCTGCCCCGCCGTCCGCGCGCCGATGCCCGGCAGCAGTTGCAGGGTGTACGGCGAGGCCTCGAGCACCTGCCCCACGGTGGTGTAGCCGGACTTCTCCAGCGTGCCGAGCCGCAGCCGCCCGCCGGTCACGTCCTTGAGCCGCGCGACCGGGATCGAGGCCAGCTCGCGGCGCGCGGCCTGCTCGCGCACGGCGCCGAGCGCCCGCCCCACCTCGCGGCGGACGGCGTCGAGCTCGCCGAGCAGCGCGCGGGCGTCGCCCAGCAGGCGCTCCGCGTCGCGGCACAGACCCCTGGCCCGCCGCGACGTGAACTCGGCCATCGTCACCATCGCCCGAGGCTATCGAAGGCGACCGACGAAACCCGGCCTCCGAAGTCGAGGGAAAACCCGGCTTGCCGAATGTGGACCGTACGGTTTGAATTCTGACCATGAGTCCCAAAGTTCAGCAGCTCGGTACAAAAGTCTCCATCGTGGAGCAGTTTCGCCGTAGGCAGATCGTCCAGGGCGCCATCTCCACCATCGCCGGGCACGGGCTCGCCCACGCGTCGCTGTCCAGGATCGCCGCCGAAGCGGGCGTCAGCCGGGGTGTGATCTCCTACCACTTCGACGGCCGCGACGAGCTCATCGAGCAGGTCGTGACCGCCCTGTTCACCGACACCAACCGGTACATCAAGGACCACGTCGACCGGGCCGAGGGCGCGCAGGCCAAGCTGCGCGCCTTCATCGAGTCGAGCTTCGCGTTCATGGCGGCCCACCGGGCCAACTTCGTGGCGCTCGTCGACATCTGGGGCAGCTTCGGCTCGCCGCAGGCCAAGCGGCGCTTCAACGCCACGATGTACGACCCCTGCCGCCGCCACGTGCAGAGCATCCTGCGCCTGGGCCAGAGCGAGGGCTGCTTCCGCGCCTTCGACACCTCCACCCTGGCCACCACGATCCAGGGCGCGATCGACGGCGTCATGCTGCAGTGGGTCTTCGACGAGAGCGCCGTCGACCTGGCCGCCTGCTCGGCCGAGCTGGTCGCCATGTTCGAGGGGACGACCAGGGCATGAGCGACCGCAGCCTCGGCCACCTCCTGCGCCGGCGCGCGGCGGAGGCCGGTGAGAAGGAGCTGTTCAGGTTCGGGACCGGGTCGGTGACCGTCGCCGAGGTGGAGCGGCTCACCAACCGGCTGGCCAACGTCCTGACCGCCCGAGGGGTACGGCGGGGCGACCGGGTGGCGGTGATGCTGCCCAACGGCATCGCGTTCCCGGTGGCGTGGCTGGCGATCGCCAAGGTGGGCGCGGTGATCGTGCCGATCAACCCGTCCTACGGCAGCGCCGACCTGGCCCACGTGATGCGCGACTCAGGGGCGGTCCTGGCGATCGGCGACGCCGCCGAGGTCTTCCAGGACGAAACGGTGAGCGACCACTTCGACCTGCCGGACCTGGACAGGGACGACCTGCTCAACCTGCAGTACACCTCGGGCACGACGGGCCTGCCCAAGGGGTGCATGCTGACCCACGGCTACTGGCTGGACCTGGCCGAGCTGTCCGGCGAGGCGGCAGCCGTACGCGAGGACGACGTCGACCTGACCGTGCAGCCGTTCTACTACATGGACCCGCAGTGGAACACCGTGCTGTGCCTGCAGAAGGGCATCCCCCTGGTCATCGCGGAGCGCTTCTCCGCCTCGGGCTTCTGGCCGCTGGTCCGCGAGCACGGCGTCACCTTCTTCTACGTGCTCGGCACCATGCCGCTGCTGCTGCTCAAGCAGCCGCCCGACCCGGTCGCCGACCGCGACCACAAGGTCAGGCTCGTGCTGTGCTCGGGCATCACGCCGAGCCTGCACGCCGCGATCGAGGAGCGCTGGGGCGCGCCGTGGCGCGAGGCGTACGGGAGCACCGAGATGGGCGCGATCACGACCGCCGACCCCGGCGACCTGGCCTGCGTCGGCACCGGCGGGATGGGCACCCCGGTGCGCGGCAAGGAGGTGAAGGTGGTCGGCGAGGACGGCCTGCCGGTGCCCGACGGCGAGGTCGGCGAGATCGTGGTGCGCGGCCGTCCTTCCATGCTGGGCTACTGGGGCGCCGCGGCGTCGCCGTTCGACGACGGCTGGTACCGGATGGGCGACCTCGGCTTCCGCGACGAGCGCGGCCACCTGCACCTGACCGGAAGGATCAAGGACGTCATCAGGCGCGGCAGCGAGAACATCGCCGCGGCCGAGGTGGAGTCCGTGCTGGCCGAGCACCCCGCGGTCCGCTCGGCCGCCGTCGTCGCCGTGCCGGACGACCTGCTCGGGGAGGAGGTCAAGGCGGTCGTTCAGGTCACCGAGCCGGTGGAGGCGAGCGAATTGGCAGCGTTCGTCCGCGAACGGCTGGCGCCGTTCAAAGTGCCCAGGTTCGTGGAGTTTGTCGACGAGTTTCCGATGACCCCGTCGGAGCGCATCGCCAAGCACCTGCTGTCCACCTCCCGAGAGGGAGCCTGTGACCTGCGCAGTCCCGATTATCGGAACGGATGATTTCACTTTCCGTGTTCCCTGACTAACTTCGCGTTAGATTCCGATCTCGGAAGAGGGAGCCGGATATGACAGCGGAGCTTGTGCGTGACCCATCAGCCATAGTCGCCGACGGCGTACGACATCGCATCGACACCCTGCTAGCAGGCTTCATCGACAGCCATCCGCTGCCCGTCGCCGAGCCGGGGGTGGAGGACGGATTCCGCCTCCTGCGCGAGTTCGTCGTCGACGGCGGCAAGCGGATCCGCCCGCTGCTGTGCTACTGGGGCTGGCGCGGCGCGGGCGGCGACGCCGAGGGCCGCCGGGCCGTCATGGCGGGGGCGGCCATCGAGCTCTACCACGCGGGCCTGCTCATCCACGACGACATCATGGACGGCAGCGACCTGCGGCGCGGACGCCCGACGCTGCACCGCGAGCTGGGCGTGGCCAGCGCGATCCTGCTGGGCGTCCTCAGCCAGGCGTGGGCCGACGAGCTGCTGTCCGAGGCCACCGGCGACCCGCACGTGCGCGAGCTGTTCCAGCAGCTGAAGACCGAGGTCATCTCGGGCCAGTACCTCGACATCCTCGCCCACCCCGGCGAGGACAGGGCGCGGCTGATCATCCGCTACAAGACCGCCAAGTACACCGTGGAGCGCCCGCTGCAGATCGGCGGCGCGCTGGCCGGGGCCGACGCGGCGACGCTGGCCGCCTATTCCAGGTTCGGCGTGCCGCTGGGCGAGGCGTTCCAGCTCCGCGACGACGTGCTGGGCGTGTTCGGCGACCCGGCGGTCACCGGCAAGCCGGTGCTCGACGACCTGCGCGAGGGCAAGCAGACCGTGCTCGTCGCGCAGACCAGGGCCAACGCCTCGCAGGCGCAGCTCCACCTGCTCGACAGCGGCCTCGGCAACCAGGGCCTCACCCCCGAGCAGGCGGACGGCCTCCGGCAGATCATCGTCGACACCGGCGCGCTGGCCGGCGTGGAGGCCGCGATCGAGCTGCTGCTCGGCACCGCGCTCGACGAGCTGGACCGCGCCACGATCCACCCGGAGGCGCACCAGGCGCTCACCCACATCGCCGACCGGCTCGCCCGGCGAGCCTCCTGATGGGGCGGGTGCTCCTGGCCGCCCCGCGCGGCTACTGCGCGGGCGTGGAACGCGCCATCCGCACGGTCGAGGAGGCGCTGCGCCGCCACGGCCCGCCGGTGTACGTGCGCAAGCAGATCGTGCACAACACCTTCGTCGTGGGCGACCTCACCAGGCGTGGGGCGATCTTCGTCGAGGAGCTGGACGAGGTTCCCGACGGGGCGCTGGTGATCTTCTCGGCGCACGGGGTCTCCCCCGCGGTCAAGGACGGCGCCGCCGTACGAGGGCTGAGAACGGTCGACGCGACCTGCCCGCTGGTCACCAAGGTGCACAAGGAGGCGGTGCGGTTCGCCGAGGCGGGCTACGACATCGTCCTCATCGGCCACGCCGACCACGAGGAGGTCGAGGGCACGCTCGGCGAGGCGCCCGAGCACATCCACCTGGTCGATCCGGCTCACCCCGAGGAGCTGCGGCTCGACGGCGAGCGCCCGGTGGGCTGGCTGTCGCAGACGACGCTGTCGGTGGACGAGACCCTCGGCGCCGTCGCGCGCATCCGCGAACGTTTCCCCCTGCTCGCCGACCCGCCGAGCGACGACATCTGCTACGCCAGCCAGAACAGGCAGGAGGCCATTGCCGCCATCGCTCCCGGCTGCGACCTGGTCCTGGTCGTCGGCTCCCCCAACTCCTCCAACTCCCGGCGGCTGGTGGAGGTCGCGCTCGGCGCCGGAGCCGCCGCAGGACACCTCGTGGACCACGCCGCGCAGGTCCAGGAGCAGTGGCTGGCCGGGGTCGAGACGATCGGCGTCAGCTCGGGCGCCTCCGTTCCCGACCACCTGGTGACCGGGCTGCTCGGCTGGCTGGCCGAGCGCGGCTTCACCCAGGTCGAGACCGTCACCCTGGCCGAAGAGACCCTCACGTTCTCCCTGCCTCACGAACTGCGACAGATAGGTGGTGTGCTGTGACAGATTTGACCAGCCTCGGTACCAAGGCCGCACGCAATCTCGCGACGACGACCAAGACCGCTCCGCAGATGCAGGAGATCACCTCCAGGCATCTGCTGAAGGTGCTCCCGTGGGTGGAGGCCATAGGCGGCGCCTACCGGGTCAACCGGCGCCTGACCTACACCGTCGGCGACGGCCGGGTGACCTTCACCAACACCGGGGCGCAGATCCGGGTCATCCCCGGCGAGCTGTGCGAGCTGGCGCCGCTGCGCGGCTTCGACGATCCGGACGCGCTGACCGCGCTGGCCGGGCTGTTCACCCAGCGCGAGTACGAGCCCGGTCAGGTGATCGTGGAGGCGGGCACGCCCGTGGACCACGTGATCCTGCTCGCGCACGGCAAGGTCAGCAAGATCGGGGCGGGCGCCTACGGCGGCGAGGCCACGCTGGGCGTGCTCGCCGACGGCGACCACCTCGGCGACCAGGCGCTCGGCGGCCCCCTGGCGGTGTGGGACTTCACCGTGAAGTCGGCCACCGCCTGCACCGTGCTGACGCTGTCGCGCGACGTCTACGACGAGTTCACCACCCAGGCGCCGGAGGTCGGCACCCACGTCTCTGCCCACTGGGACAACCCCGACCAAGCCCAGAACCCGTACGGCGAGGCCGAGATCGCGCTCAGCGCCGGCCACGTCGGCGAGGCGACCCTGCCCGGCACGTTCGTCGACTACGACGCGGCGCCGCGCGAGTACGAGCTGAGCGTCGCCCAGACGATCCTGCAGGTCCACACCCGCGTCGCCGACCTGTACAACGAGCCGATGAACCAGACGGAGCAGCAGCTGCGCCTGACCATCCACGCCCTGCGCGAGCGGCAGGAGGACGAGATGGTCAACAACCGCGACTTCGGCCTGCTGCACAACGCCGACCTCAAGCAGCGCATCCACACCCGCACCGGCCCGCCCACCCCGGACGACATGGACGACCTGCTGGCCACCGTGTGGAAGGACCCGGCGGTCATCCTGGCCCACCCCAAGGCGCTGGCCGCGTTCGGCCGCGAGTGCAGCAAGCGCGGCATCTACCCGCCCAACGTGGAGATCAACGGGCAGAAGGCCGCGTCGTGGCGCGGCGTGCCGATGTTGCCGTGCAACAAGATCCCGGTCTCCGACAAGGGCCTCAGCTCGATGATGGTGATGCGGGTCGGGGAGAAGAACCAGGGCGTCATCGGCCTGTTCCGCTCCGGCCTGGTCGACGAGTACGAGCCCGGACTGTCGGTGCGGTTCATGGGCATCAGCGAGAAGGCGATCACCTCCTACCTGGTGACGACCTACTACTCGGCAGCCGTCCTGGTGCCCGACGCTCTGGGCATCCTGGAGAGTGTCGAGGTCGGCTGATGGCCTACGAGCTTCCCGACTTCTACCTGCCGTATCCGCCCAGGATGAACCCGCACCTGGAGTCCGCCCGCGCCCACACCAGGGAGTGGGCTGCGCTGATGGGCATGTTCGACGACCCGGACGTGTGGACCGTCGAGGACCTGGAGGCGCACGACTACGGCCTGATGTGCGCCTACACCCACCCCGACTGCGCGAGCGACGAGCTCGACCTGATCACCGACTGGTACGTGTGGGTGTTCTTCTTCGACGACCACTTCCTGGAGACCTTCAAGCGCAGCAAGGACCTGGAGGGCGCCCAGGCGTACCTGGACCGGCTCGACGAGTTCATGACCGACGACCCGCCGGAGCCGACCAACCCGTGCGAGACGGGACTGAAGGACCTGTGGGACCGCACCGTTCCGGCCATGTCGGAGAAGTGGCGGGAACGGTTCACCAAGGTCACCAGCGAGCTGATGCAGGAGTCGATGTGGGAGCTGTTCCACATCCAGGACGGCCAGGTCTCCAACCCCATCGAGTACATCGAGGAGCGCCGCAAGGTCGGCGGCGCCCCCTGGTCGGCGTGCCTGGTCGAGCACGCGGTGGGCGCCGAACTGCCCGCCAGGCTCACCCCCACCAGGCCGATCAAGGTGCTGACCGAGTCGTTCGCCGACGCCGTGCACCTGCGCAACGACCTGTTCTCCTACGAGCGTGAGGTGGCGCGGGAGGGTGAGCTGTCGAACTGCGTGCTGGTCTGCGAGCGGTTCTTCGCGTGCGACACCCCGCGCGCGGTGGAGATCACCAACGACCTGCTGACCTCGCGGCTGCACCAGTTCGAGCACACGGCGCTGACCGAGCTGCCCGGACTGTTCCTCGACGAGGGGGTGCTGCCGCACGAGCAGGAGCAGGTGCTGCTGTACGTCAAGGGGCTGCAGGACTGGCAGGCGGGCGGGCACGCCTGGCACTCGGCGTCCAGCCGGTACACCAAGGCCGGCCGTACGAAGACCAACGCCTTGGGGATGAACGTCACCACGGCCCATCTGAAGACGGTGACCAGGCCGCATCCCTACTACGAGGAGGTGACGGTCAAGCTGCCCGAGATCTGCATGCCGTTCAGCGTCGGCAGCAACCCGCACCTGGAGGAGGCCAGGGCGGCGAACGTGGAGTTCTGCCGCAGGCACGGCTTCTTCGAGGGCGTCTGGACCGAGGAGAAGCTGGTCGGGTACGACTTCGCGCTGTGCTCGTCGGGGCTCGACCCGGACGGCACGGCCGAGGAGATGTGCCTGTCGGCCGACTGGCTGGCGTGGGGCACCTACGGCGACGACTTCTACCCGCAGACCTACGGCACGGTCCCCGGCCTGGCCGCGGCCAGGGCAGCCAACCTGCGGCTGAAGGAGTTCATGCCGCTCGACCTGGTCTGCCCGCTCCCACCGGCCCCCGGGCTGGAGAGCGCGCTGGCCGAGCTGTGGGCGCGTACGGCCGGGCCGATGCCGATGGCGTCGAGGGTCCGCTTCAGGGCGGCCGTCGACGACATGCTGGACAGCTGGATCCCCGAGCTGGCCAACCACGTGCAGCACCGGGTCACCGACCCGGTGGACTACATCGAGCTGCGCCGCAGGACCTTCGGCTCCGAGCTGACGATGGCGCTGTGCCAGCTCAACCCGCACCGCGACATCCCGCAGGAGAGGTTCCAGAGCAGGGAGCTGCTGGGCCTGGCGCACGCGGCGCAGGACTTCGCGTGCATGACCAACGACCTGTTCTCCTACCGCAAGGAGATCGAGTTCGAGGGCGAGGTGCACAACGCGGTGCTGGTGCTGTCGGCCTTCTTCGACTGCCCGGCGCAGGAGGCGATGGAGATCGTCAACAGGCTGATGACCGCCAGGGTCGAGCAGTTCGTCCACATCAGGGACAACGACCTGAAGGGGTGCGACGAGGCCGTGGCCGAGTACGTGAAGGAGCTGGAGGACTGGATGGCGGGCATCCTGCGCTGGCACCGCGAATGCCGCCGCTACACCGATCTGGAACCCACCTGGACCGGCAGGCAGTGCATGACGATCCTGCGGAGCGCCTCATGAACAGCGCGCTGAGCCTCGGCACCGCGGCGGCGCGGCAACTGGCGACCGTCACCAAGACGCCGCCGCAGATGCGCGAGATCACCCCTCGCCACCTGCTGCGCGCGTTGCCGTGGCTGGAGGTCACCGGCGGCGCGTACCGGGTCAACCGGCGCCTGACGTACACGGTGGGCGACGGGCGGGTGACCTTCACCAACACCGGGGCGCTGGTGAGGGTGATCCCGGGCGAGCTGTGCGAGCTGCCGTCGCTGCGCGGCTTCGAGGGCGATCTGGGGCCGCTGGCCGCCCAGTTCGTCCAGCACGACCTGGAGGCTGGGCAGGAGGTGCCGGGCGGCGAGATCGTGCTGGTCGCGCATGGCAAGATCGCCCGCATCGGCGCCGGTGAGTACGGCGGCGAGCGGGTGATGGCGGTGCTGGCCGACGGCGACCACCTGGGCGACCTGGGCAGCCCGGCGCCGCCCGCGCGGGCGGTCACCTCCTGCATCGTGCTCGTCCTGCTGAGGGCCGAGCTCTCCCCCGAGCTGCGCGAGCACCTGGCCAGGCCGTCCGGCGGCCCGAGCAACAAGTACGGCGAGGCCGCCATCGCCCTGGCCGCCGGGCACCGGGGCGAGGTCGCGCTGCCCGGCACGTTCGTCGACTACGACGCGGCGCCGCGCGAGTACGAGCTGAGCGTCGCCCAGACCATGCTGCGCGTGCACACCCGGGTGGCCGACCTGTACAACGACCCGATGAACCAGACCGAGCAGCAGATCAGGCTCACCGTGGAGGCGGTGCGCGAGCGGCAGGAGCACGAGCTGGTCAACAACCGCGACTTCGGCCTGCTGCACAACGCCGACCTCAAGCAGCGCATCCACACCCGCGAGGGCCCGCCCACCCCCGAGGACATGGACGAGCTGCTGAGCAGGCGGCGCAACACGCACTTCTTCTTCGCCCACCCGCTGGCCGTAGCCGCTCTCGGCCGCCAGTGCACGAACAGGCGCGTCTACCCGGGCATCGCCGAGTTCGGCGGTTCGCGGGTGATGACGTGGCGCGGGGTGCCGATCCTGCCGTGCGACAAGATCCCGGTCAGCGACCGCGGGCTGACCTCGATCCTGGCGATGCGGACCGGGGAGGACAAGCAGGGGGTGGTCGGGCTGCGCCGTACCGGGCTGCCCGACGAGTACGAGCCGGGTGTGTCCGTCAGGTTCGGCGGGATCAGCTCGCGGGCGATCACGTCGTACGTGGTCACGGCCTACCACTCGGCAGCCGTCCTGGTCCCGGACGCGCTGGGGGTGCTGGAGAGCGTGGAGGTGGGCTGACTACCAGGTGTGCGCGCCCGAAGCGGAGGGTAATCCTCGGTCGTGTCGCACACCTCCCTTCCCCACGACGCGCTCGGCAGCCTCGAACGGGGCATCGAGATCCTCATGTGCCTGACCGGGCCGCCGCTCGACATGGCCCGGATCAGGAAGCTCACCGGGCTGCCGAGGACCACCGCCTACCGGCTGCTCGCCATCCTGCGGGACGGCGGGCTCATCAGGAGCACGGACGGCGGCTACGAGCTGGGCGGGCACCTGGCCGCGCTGATGGCGACCTACCAGTCGCGGATGCGCGGCCACCGGCGCGACGTGCTGCCACACGTGCTGTCGCTGTACGAGTCGACGCGGCAGACGGTCAACGTGGGGGTTCCGCAGGGCCTCGCGGTGCGCTACACCGAGCGGATCTACGGGCACAACCGCACCGCGTCCCGTTCCGACGGGGTGGACACCGCGCCGTTGCACTGCACGGCGATCGGCAAGGTGCTGCTCGCCTTCGACCCCGGGCTGCAGCGGGACATGCTGGGCTCGGGGCCGCTGCCGCAGCTGGCCAGGCGCACGATCACGCGGCGGGCCGTGCTCGAGCGGGAGCTGGCGCTGATCAGGAACGAGGGGGTGGCCTACGCGCAGGAGGAGTTCGACGAGGGGCTGATGTGCGCGGCAGCGCCGGTGTTCGGGCCCGGGGGCGAGTGCCGGATGGCGATCGGCGTCGCCTCACCCGTGCGCGGCACGCCGCTGTCCCGCCTGGGCCCCGCCGTGGCCCTGGCCGCCCGCCAGGCCAGCGACACCCTCGGCCAGCATCTCAAGGCTCCGCCGGGAGAGTAGGCAGGACGAGCACCGTCGTGGACGCAAAAATTCTGCAGTCTGGCGAAATTTATGGACAAGCCAGTGAGAAAGTCTTAATGTCACCTCACCCCCTTCGAGAAGTGAGCGTGCGATGTTCCTCACCAGAGCTCTGTTAGCCGTCGGACTCGCGCTCACCGGAGCGGCGGCCCTCCCCTCCGCCGGGCCCGTGGTGACCCGCGCCGCCCTCGACCCGTCACTCGTCGCCGGACGGGGCGCGAACGTGCGGTTCCTGGAGCAGGAGGCGGAGAACGCCGTCACCAACGGCACGGTCATCGGCCCCGACCGCACCGCCTACACGCTGCCCGCCGAGGCCTCGGGGCGGCGGGCCGTACGGCTGGCGCCTGGGCAGTACGTGGAGTTCACGCTGCCCGCCGCGGCGAACGCGGTCACCGTGCGCTACAGCATTCCCGACGCGCCAGGCGGGGGCGGCATCACGGCGCCGCTCGACGTGAACGGGCGCAGGATGACGCTCACCTCGCAGTACTCGTGGCTCTACAACCAGTACCCGTTCACCAACGACCCGCAGGCCGACCTGCTGCACCCGGACTGGTGGGTCACCGAGTGCTCCTGCGTGCCCGGCGCGGGTGCGTCGTTCCCCAAGCCGTTCCGCCCGATGCACTTCTACGACGAGCAGCGGATGTGGCTCGGCAAGACCTACCGCGCGGGCTCGACGGTACGGCTGGCCGTACCGGCTTCGAGCAACGCGGCCTGGACGGTCATCGACCTGCTGGACTCCGAGCTGGTCGGGCCGCCGCACGTGCGGGTGGCCGCCGCGAACGTCCTGGCGTTCGGGGCTGACCCGCTGGGGCGGCGCGACTCGGCTCCCGCGTTCGACCGGGCGATCGCCTTCGCGCGCTCCAAGCGGGTGCCGGTCTACGTTCCGCCGGGTGTTTTCCAGGTCAACCGGCACATCATCGTGGACGACGTGACGATCGAGGGCGCGGGCAACTGGTACACGATCATCAAGGGGCGGTCGGTGGCGCTCGATCCCCCGGCTCCGGACGGGTCGGTCCACACGGGGGTCGGCTTCTACGGGGTGAACAGCCGTAACGTGCACCTGTCCGGGTTCGCGATCGAGGGGGACGTGCGGGAGCGGATCGACACCGACCAGGTGAACGGGGTCGGCGGGGCGATGAGCGCGTCGACGATCTCGGGGTTGTACATCCATCACACCAAGGTCGGCCTGTGGTTCGACGGCCCGATGTCGGGGTTGCGCGTCACGGACTCCATCGTGGTGGACCAGATCGCCGACGCCCTGAACTTCCACACCGGAGTAACAGCCTCCACCGTGTCCGGAAATTTCATCAGAAACACCGGCGATGACGGGCTGGCGATGTGGTCGGAAAAGCTCCCCGACTCGGGCAACGTCTTCGACCACAACACCGTGCAGTCACCGACCCTGGCCAACGGCATAGCCGTGTACGGCGGAGCCGACAACACGGTGTCGGGGAACCTCATCGCCGACCCGGTGCGTGAGGGGAGCGGGATCCAGGTAGGCTCCCGCTTCGCCGCCGAACCGTTCACCGGCAAACTGACCCTTTCCAGCAACACCACCGTCAGGGCCGGAACCTTCGAACTGAACTGGAAGATCGGCCTGGGCGCGATCTGGTTCTACGCGCTGGAACGCAGCATCGACGCCGACATCCGGGTGACCGGCGACCATTACCTGGACAACGGCTACAACGCGATCATGCTGGTGAGCGAGTGGCCCGTGAAGGACCTGTATTCCATCAACGGAGTCCACTTCAAGGACATCCGCGTGGACGGCACAGGCACCTCCGTGGTGAGCGCCCGGGTGAAAGGGTCAGCCTCCTTCGAAAACGTCGACGCACGGAACGTGGGCGCGGTGGGGGTGAACAACTGCGGCTCCTTCAACTTCCCCGCCACAGGCTCGGAGTTCTCCCTGGCCGACGGGGGCGGTAACGACGGTTGGCTGGCCCCGTGGATGCTCCCCAACACCATCACCTGCGACGACCGCCCACCCGTGGTACCCCCACCACCCCCCTCCACCTGGTAGAAGCCCCACCCAGCCTCGCCCGGCGGCCGCCCACCCGGCCACCCCTGCTGGCAGCCAGCCCGGCCTCGCCGGCCGGCGGCCAGCCCAACCCCAAGAACAACCTCCCCTTTCACCCAGCCGACAAGGACCACCACCGCCCTGAAACGACCAGCCCCTCGTCAGTTGGCAGGGCAACCCCGCCAACTGACGAGAGGTTGGTCACCCACGCTTGGCGAGGGGCCCACCCTTGGCCCGCGCACTCACCGGATCGCGGGTTAACGCGTTGCGTACGGCGCGCCTGGCCCGGCACGCTGATCGGTATGAAGATCCCCTACCGGCAGATCCGCGCCGGATACACCGAGGAGGCCATCACCGTCTACCAGGCCTACGACCCGGACATAGCCGCCCCAGCCGTCGCCGCCCAAAGGTTCGTCGAGCCGTTCAAACGAGCCCGGATGACGTGGATCAAGCCGTCGTTCCTCTGGATGATGTACCGCAGCGGCTACGCCACCAAGCCCGGCCAGACCCGGGTGCTGGCCATCTCCCTGACCCGCGAAGGCTTCGAGTGGGCGCTCGCCCACTCCTGCTTGAGCCACGGCGTGGAGGGCAAGGAGAACTACCCGGTACGCGTTCAATGGGACCCGGAGCGCGACACACACCACAACGCCCTGCCGTACCGCTCGATCCAGATCGGCTTGTCAGGGGAGGCAGTGGACCGCTACCTCGACGAGTGGACCCTGTCGATCACCGACATCACCCCGCAGGTCCACACCCTCCACGCGCAGCTCCGATCGGGCGCGGACATCACCCCAGCGCTGCCCGCCGAACGCGCCTACCCCCTGCCGGACGCGCTCGCGCGGGCAGTCGGTGCTCAGTAGCTCTCCCTCAGCCGCACGAGGTCCTTGTCCGTCAGCTCCGGCAGACCGTAGGCGTTGACAAATGCGCGCGCGTGGCGGTCGTCGCCGAAGTTGAAGTGCAGACTCCACAACGCGGCCGCCAGGTCGACGTCCCGGTCGGCCAGCCCCGCGGCCCCGACGTCGAGGTAGCCGGTGAACCGGTCGGCAGAGGTGACGAAATTGGGCAGGCAGGCGTCGCCATGGGTGAGGACGGCGCCGGGCTTCGGGTCACCGAAGGGGCAGTCCTGGGCATCCACGGCATGCAACCCGCGCAACGCACCGGCGAGTAGCCGTACGACGGTCTCCGGACAGGCCAGGCGGTGGGTCAGGTCGTTGCCGGGCAGCTCGCTCGTGATCAGGTAACCGTCGCTCCAAGCCAGGACCTGGGGTACGGCTACGCGCGTGGCTAGCCACGCCAGCCGGTCGCGCTCCGCAGCCACCTCGGGGCCCTGCTTCACGTACACGACCGCACCGGCAACGGTTCTGGCGCGGTGGACGACGGTGTGATCGCCGCTGCGTATCCGCTCCCAGGAGACGAGAGACTCCCCCAACAACCCCGCGACACTCTCACGCATCATGATCCCATGATCCCTCCGTGTCGCAGGGCGTCGAGGTGGAAATCGATTTCCGCTAGGCTGTGGCGCGGAGGTGCTGGTGTCGAGGATCACGATCAAGGATGTCGCCGGCCTGGCCGGGGTGTCCCCTGCCACTGTCTCCCGGGTGCTCAATCATGGCCCCACCGTGGCCGAAGAGCTGCGGGTGCGGGTGCTTGACGCGGTTGGCCGGCTTGGGTATCGGCCCAACAGCCAGGCCAGGTTTCTGCGGACCCGGGCCACCACGGTTCTCGGGGTGATCATCTCGGATATCACCAATCCGTTTTTCACCTCCATGGTCAGAGGAGCGGAGGACGCGGCGAGCAAGGCTGGCTATTCTGTCGTGCTTGCCAATACCGATGAGGATCTTGGCAAGGAGCAGCGGTATATAGAGGTGGCCGTCGCCGAGAATATGGCGGGGGTTATTCTTTCGCCTGCCTCCACTTCTCGTACCTCCATCGCGCTTCTCTCCGAGCGGGGGATTCCGGTCGTCACCGTGGACCGGCGGCTGCAGACGGCCAAGGTGGATCGGGTCGGCGTCAACAACGTGCGGGCCGCGCAGGAAGCGGTGTTGCGCCTGGTCGACCAGGGGTGTCGCAGGATCGGGTTCATCGCGGGGCCCGCCGAGGTCACCACGTCGGTGGATCGGCTTGCCGGATACAAGCATGGGCTCAAGGCTTCGGGGCTGGCTTATCGGAATGAGCTTGTCGTCCGGGGGGATTATCGGATCGAGGGCGGGCGGGCTGCCGCTCATGCATTGCTTGCGTTGCGGCCGCGGCCCGACGCGTTGTTCGTGTCGAACAATCTCATGACGCTTGGGGCGGCCACGGCTCTGCGTGAGCATGGGCTCGGGTATCCGGGCGACATCAAGCTTGCCGCTTTTGATGACATGAGCTGGACTCTCGGGCTCAGTGACGAGATCACGCTGATCTCGCAGCCCACCTACGAGATCGGGCGGCAGGCAGCTGAGCTGCTGCTGCGCCGGGTTGCCGGGGAGCAGTTCCCCGCCAGGCACGTGGTGTTGTCGGCCTCTCTGGCCTGACGGTCCGTTGACGGGTCGGCCGTGCCCGCGCACAATGCGAGAAATCGATTTCTCTCATCGAGAGGTGCCCAGAAGATGAAATTTCGGGCCCTGTTCCTTCTCGCTCCCCTGCTTCTCGTCTCGACAGCAGCGGCGAACGGCAACGCCGCAGCGAACTCGACCAACGCGGCCAACGCGGCCAACGCAGTCAACGCGGACAGCACGACCGACGCGGCCAACACGACCGATGCCGGTGTGGGTGTCATGACCTCTGCCAAGTCCCCCGCCATCGTCGTCGGCAAGGTCACCGGCCCCGGCTCCACCAGCGCCACCGACACCACCTGGAACGTCAAAGCCACCGACCTCGGCATCATGTGGGACAACGGCTCCAACCAGGTCCTCACCGCCTTCGGTGACACCTTCGGCGCCTCCTGGGCCCCACCGGGCGCCAACGGCGACGACTGGCGCAGCCAGGTACTCCTCCGCAGCAACGACACCAACCTCGCCGACGGCATCTCCTTCCAGAGCGCCGCCACCGACACCCCGGGCCACGCCAAGCAACTCATCCCCAGCCGCAAGATCGACAACGACGAGATCACCGTGATCCCCACCGCGGGCGTCTCCGTCGGCAACCGCCAGTACCTGGCCTACATGTCCGTACGCCACTGGGGCCCGCCCGGCGAGTGGGACACCAACTACGCCTCCATCGCCTACTCCGACGACAACGGCCAGAACTGGACCACCGCCGGCGGCCCCCGCTGGGACAACCCGAGCGGCACCGACCCGTTCCAGATGGCCGCGATGGTGAGAAGAGGCGGATACGTCTACCTGTACGGCACGCCCAACGGACGCAACGGCGCCGCCCACGTGGCGCGGGTCCCGGAACAGCAGGTGCTCGACAAGAGCGCCTACCGCTACTGGACCGGCAGTACCTGGGGCACCACCGCCGCCTCCATCGTGGCCGCCCCCGTCTCCGAGCTGTCCGTGCAGTTCAACGCATACACCGGCAAGTGGCTGATGACGTACCTGATGGGCAGCGACATCGTCCTGCGCTCGGCCTCCGTCCCCCAGGGCCCGTGGAGCGCACCCAGCGTGGTGGCGAGCTTCGCCGACTACCCGGGCCTGTACGGCGGCTTCATGCACCCCTGGTCCTCCGGCTCCGACCTGTACCTGACGATGTCGGAGTGGACGCCCTACAACGTCTACCTGATCAAGATCTCCCTCAACCCGGACGCCACGATCGCCAACCCCAACCTCGTCCAGGACCCGAGCTTCGAGCGCCAGACCACCGGCACGGTCTCCACCCCGTGGGCGGTGACCGGCAACGGCGGCATCGACCACGACACGTGGAGCTTCACCGCCGACCGCAACGGCTTCGTGCGCTACAACAGCGGCTGGCACGACCTGCACCAGGTGATCACGGTCGCCCGCAACACGAACTACCGGCTGACCGGCTGGCTGCGCACCTCGGCCAACAGCGACAACGGCTTCTTCGGCGCCCGCACCCCGGGCGGCCCGCCGTTCGCCGAGGTCAACTTCCACGCGGTGGGCCAGTGGACCCGGTTCACCGTCGCCTTCAACAGCGGCAACCGCACCTCGGTCGAGGTGTTCGCGGGCATCTGGACCGACAACGGCGACATGTGGCTCCAGGTGGACGACGTCGCGGTGGTCCGTTCCTAGGAATCGTTTTCCAGCCCGCCGTACGGCCCAGCCCCAGGTCACCGCCCTATCAGAGCAAATCACGAAAAATCACGCTCTTGACGGCTCAGCCCGGACAGGAGTACGACGTCAGCAATCGATTTCTCGCACACCCCGGGAGAGCTGATCGTGACCTATGGCCCTTACGGCAGCAGCCTGCGCGACCTGCCTCGGCTCCGCTCGCACCGCCGCCGCCGCGCGTCGAGCTGGGACAGGTCGGGCGGCAACGACGACCGGATCACCATCGGCCCCGGCGAGATGGTCACCCTCGCCGACCTCACCGGGGCCGGTTCGATCAACCACATCTGGATGACCGTCGCCCCCCGCGACCCGGGAACCCCGGAGACCGGCGACCGCGACTTCCTGCGCAAGCTGGTGCTGCGCGTCTTCTGGGACGACAACGAACACCCCAGCGTGCTCGTCCCGCTCGGCGACTTCTTCGGCGTCGGGCACGGCCGTACGGCCAACATGGTCTCGGCCCCGCTGCAGATGAGCCCGCAGGACGGCAAGGCCTTCAACAGCTGGTTCCACATGCCCTTCGCCTCGCGCGCCCGCTTCGAGCTGACCAGCGAGTGCGAGTCCGAGGTGCTGTGGTTCTACTACTACATCGACTACGACGCCTTCGACGAGCTCGGCGAGGGTCTGGGGCGCTTCCACGCGCAGTGGCGGCGCGAGTGCCCTGCCGACGGCATCGACCAGGGCGAGCTGAGCAACTCCGACTTCCTGTTCGGCGGCCAGAACCTCGACGGCGCGGGCAACTACGTGATCCTGGAGGCCGAGGGGCGCGGCCACTACGTGGGCTGCGTCTTCAACGTCACCAACCTGCGCCACACCGCCGACTGGAACTGGTACGGCGAGGGCGACGACATGATCTTCATCGACGGCGAGGCGTTCCCGCCGAGCCTGCACGGCACGGGCACCGAGGACTACTTCAACACCGCCTGGTGCCCCAGCCAGCCGTACCACGCCCCCTATCACGGGATCACGCTGGCCGGCGGGGAGAACTGGGGCGGCCAGATCTCCATGTACCGCTTCCACGTCGAGGACCCCGTCCCCTTCACGACCTCGATCAGGGTGACGATCGAGCACGGGCACAACAACCACCGCAGCGACGACCTGTCGTCGGTCGCCTACTGGTACCAGGAACTGCCCCACAAACCCTTCAGCCTGCCGCCCGTGGGCGCGCGGCTGCCCATGCTCTAACCAACGGAGGAGTCATGCGACTCATCGCGCTCGTGAGCGTACTGGTTCTGATCGCGGGGTGCGGGGGCACGCCACGCGGCCCGGCGGGCCAGGCCGGGAAGACCGAGATCATCCTGTGGCAGCAGAAGTTCACCGACCAGGAGGACGCCTGGTACAAGAAGGCCGTCGCCGCCTACAACAAGGCGCAGGACAAGGTGGTGCTCAAGCACCAGATCGTCCCGGCCGACGTGTGGGACCAGAAGATGAAGGCGGCCCAGGCGGCGGGCAAGGCGCCCGACGTGTACACCCTCAACTACAACAAGGTCCCCGCTTTTGCCCGCACCGGGCAGATCCAGGCGCTCGACCCGCTGATCCCCGCCGACAAGTGGGCGGGGCTGCAGAAGCCCGTGCTCGACTCGGTGAAGTACAAGAGCCAGGCGTACGCCTACCCGATGCTGGTCGAGCCGTCCGCTGTGCTGTTCTACCGCAAAGACCTCTTCACCAAGGCGGGCCTCGACCCGAACAGGCCGCCCGCGACCTGGGCCGAGCTCATCGACTACGGCAAGAAGCTGACCACCAAGGACGTGTCCGGCGTGGTCACGGCCGGGGTGGCGGTCGACATGGCGTGGTCGACGTGGGGGCTGCAGTGGAACGCCGCCGGGCACCTGCCGATCAGCGACGACTGGGGCACCCCGCAGGCCAGCGACCCGAAGTACAAGCAGTTGCTGCAGGTCTACCAGACCCTGTTCCAGCAGGGCATCATGCCCAAGCAGGCGCTCGGCGCGTACGCGGACGCCAACCCGATGGGCCAGGGCAAGGCGGCGATGATGGTGTGCGGCTCGTGGGCGGCCAGCGTGCTGCTGTCCGACTACCCGAAGATGGTGCCCGACATCGGCGCCGCTCCCCTGCCGTCCTTCGACGGCGACGCCACCAAGCCGACCGCCACGCTGGGCGGCTGGACCCTGGCCGTCGACGCCAAGTCGAAGCAGGCCAAGGCGGCGGCCGACTTCGTGAGCTGGCTGCTGGCCGGTGACACGACGCTGCTGGTCGACTTCTTCAAGACGACGAAGTTCTCGAAGTACTCGCCGCGCGCGGTCGTGGCCGACGCGGTGAAGAGCGACCCGGCCGCGGCGGAGAACGTGTGGAGCAAGACCATCGAGGACAGGATCGTCGCCTACGCCAAGCCCGAGCCGACCTACGACTTCGCCATCAGCCTGGCCTTCGGCAAGGCGATCGAGAAGGCGCTGCAGGGCAAGGACATCGACGCGGCGCTCAAGGCTGCGGACGCCGAGATCAAGGATGTGATCGCCAAGAACAACCTGGCAGGGCAGGGCACAGGGTGATCAGGAGGCACAAGGACACCAGGGTGGCGCTGGTGATGCTGGCGCCGCTCCTGGCCCTGCTCGGAGTCTTCGTCATCTGGCCGCTCGTGCACGCCGTCTCGATCAGCTTCTTCACGTGGAGCTTCTACGAGCCCGCCGTGTTCGTGGGGCTGGACAACTACGTCAACGTGCTCACCGACGCCGAGTTCGTCTCGTCGGTGGGCCGCGGCCTGCTCTTCTCCGCGATGGTGGTGCCCGTCCAGGTGCTGATCGCCTTCGTCTTCGCCAACCTGGTGAAGGCGTCCAGCAGGCGCATGGCCGGGATGCTCAAGGTGACCATCTACCTGCCCGCGGTGATCTCCGAGGTGATCGCGGGCATCGTGTTCGCGCTGATCTACACCTACCGGGGCGGCCTGCTGAACTGGTTCCTGCACACCGACGTCGCCTGGCTGGGCGAGACGGGTACGGCGCTGCCGTCCGTCGCCGTCCCCGCCATCTGGATCGGGACGGGGGTGGCCTCGCTGATCATGCTGGCCGGGCTGCTCGACATCCCCGAGGCCTACTACGAGTGCGCGTCACTGGACGGGGCCGGGCCGTTCACCAAGATGTACCGCATCACGGTGCCGCTGATGCGCAACATCATCCTCTACCTGCTGGTCACCGGGTTCGCCGCGTCGCTGCAGTTCCTGGTGCTGCCGCTGGTGATGTCCAACGGCAGCGGCGGTCCGCTCGACTCCACGACGCTGCCCAACCTGTTCATCCTCCGCCACTTCACCAACGACGTGTACATCGGCTACTCGATCGCCGCAGCGCTGCTGCTGTTCGTGGTGCTCGGCGCGGTGTCCGCGGTGATCTTCCGGCTGGTGCGATCGGAGAAGGCGGTGGACGGATGATCGGGCGTCTGGCGAAGTACGTGCTGGCCCTTTTCTTCGTGTTCGCGTCGGTGTTCCCGCTGGCGTGGATGGTGATCGCCGGGTTCAAGGCGAAGACCGAGGTGGTGGCAACACCGTTCCAGTTCTTCCCCGAGATGTGGCAGTGGGACAACTACGAGCGGATGCTGGCCGACGAGGCGTTCCTGCGCTCGCTGGCGGTCACCTTCGCCGGGGCGCTGATGTTCGCCGCGTTGAGCCTGGTGGTCAACGCGCTGGGCGCGTACGTGTTCGCGCGGCTCGACTTCGCCTTCAAGCGGGTGTTGTGGGTGATCGTGGTGGGCACGATGTTCGTCCCCGGCATCGCGATCATGCTGACCTCGTTCATCGTGGTCACCCAGCTCGGCATGCTCGACTCGATGGCGGTGCTGGTCATCCCCGGCGCGGCGTCGGGGCTGCAGGTGTTCTTCCTGCGCCAGTACTACCTGGGCATCCCGGTCGCGCTGGAGGAGGCGGCCCAGCTCGACGGGGCGGGGCCGTGGCGGATCTTCCGCCACATCTTCGTGCCGCTGTCGCGCGGGGCGTTCGTGGTCGTGGGCGCCACCTCGTTCCTGGCGTTCTGGAACGCCTACGTCTGGCCGGTGCTGACGATCACCGACCCCGACCTGTTCCAGGTGCAGCAGTATCTGGCGACGTTCCGTTCAGAACGGACCTCTGAGCTGGCCCTGCTGATGGCCGGTTCCACGCTGGCGGCGCTGCCGGTCATCGCGTTGTTCCTGATCTTCCAGCGGCAGATCATCGCCGGAATCCGCATCACGGGGTTGAAATGAGTCACATCGCCATGCCGCTGGGCGGCATCGGGACGGGCACGGTCGCGATCTGCGCGGACGGCGGGCTGCGCCAGTGGCAGCTGCAGAACTCCGGCAACCATCTCGGCGACCTGCCGCACACCTTCTTCGCACTGCGGGTGAGCCGGGTGGAGCCGCCGCTCGACACGCTCGTCGTCCTGCAGGGCCCGGCGGCCGAGCCGACGGGCACGCCGCTGGTCACCGACGACCACGTTCCGGCGTGGCAGCGCGAGCTGCCGGGCGTGGAGTCGGTGACCTTCGACGGCCTCTATCCCTTCGCGAACCTGACCTACCGCGACGCGCGGCTGCCGGTCGAGGTGGGCATGGAGGCGTTCAACCCGCTCATCCCGCTCGACGTGGAGCGCAGCTCGCTGCCGGCGGCGATGTTCACCTTCACGATCACCAACCCTGGCCCGGTGCCGGTGCACGTGTGGCTGGCGGCGTCCGCGCAGAACCCGGTCGGCCACGACGGGACCACGCCGATCGACGGGGTGCGCGCCCTGGGCTACGGCGGCAACACCAACCGGGTACGGCGGGAGCCGGGGTGGACCTCGCTGGTCATGGAGAACCCGTCGGCCGATCCCGCCGCGCCGGGTGCGGGCCAGGCGGTGCTGACCGTGGACGCGCCCGGCGCGTGGGCGCTGCCGTCGTGGACGCACCCCGACCAGTTCCTGGGGTTCCTGCGCTCGCGGCCGATCTTCGCCAGGCCGTACGGCTGGAGCCACGGCGCGCCCAGCGCGCCCGGCCAGACGTGCGACGGCGGGCTGATAGCCCCGCTCAGCCTCGAACCGGGGCGGACCGCCCAGGTGCGGGTGGCGCTGACCTGGTACTTCCCCAACAGGTACGCCGACTTCGTGCAGTTCGGGCCGCCGCAGCCGCAGTGGGGCCAGACGCGGTTCTGGCTGGGCAACGCCTACGCCACCCGCTTCGCCGACGCCGTGGACGTGGCCGACACGGTCAGGCGGGACTGGACCGAGCTCCGCGACGACTCGCTGAGCTGGGCGGACACGCTGCGCGACAGCACGCTCAGCCGGGAGGCCGTCACGCACCTGGCGGCGCAGGCGTCGATCCTGCGCAGCCCGTCGTGCTTCCAGGCGGCCGACGGCGCGTTCTTCGGCTTCGAGGGGGTGCTCGGCGCCTCGACCGGCATGTGGTCGGGCGACGTGGGCGGTTCGTGCCCGCTCAACTGCACGCACGTGTGGAACTACGTCCAGGCGGTCGCCGCGCTGTTCCCGACCTTGGAGCGCAGCATGCGGTCCACCGAGTTCGGCGTCATGCAGGCCCCTGAGGGCTACATCCCGCACCGGGTGATCGCCCCGACGTACCTGCGCCAGCTGTGGGACCAGCCGATCGGCGGGCCGGAGGAGCCCGCGCTGGACGGCATGCTGGGCACCGTACTGAAGACCTACCGAGAGGTACGCCAAGGCTCACCGGACCACCACGACGTGCGCCGCCTAATGGCATATATCGCGAAAAAGTGGGATCCGGAGGGCACCGGGGTTCTGCGCGGCGTCCAGCCGTCCACCCACGACATCGACCTCAACGGCCTCAACCCGTTCATGGGCACGTTGTGGCTGGCGGCGCTGCGCGCGACAGAGGAGCTGACCGGGGATCCAGCCTGGGGCGAGCTGTTCAGGAAGGGCAGCGCGCTCTACGACGCGGAACTGTTCAACGGCGAGTACTTCGAACAGCAACCCGAGTCCCCCGACTACCAGTGGGCCACGGGCTGCCTGGCCGACCAGCTCATCGGCCAGTGGTTGGCGCACCAGCTCGACCTCGGCCACCTGCTGCCGCCCGACCACGTCAGGTCGGCGCTGCGCGCGGTCGTGCGGCACAACCTGCGCACCGGGTTCGACGGCTTCGACCACCCCTACCGGGTCTTCGCCGACGGCGGCGACACCGGGCTGCTCATGTGCACGTGGCCGCGGGGCGGGCGGCCCGCCGTACCGACCCGCTACTGCGACGAGGTGTGGACGGGCAGCGAGTACCAGGTGGCGGCGCACTGCCTGTGGGAGGGGCTGGAGGAGGAGGCGCACGCCGTCCTCGGCGGGTTGTGGGCGCGGTACGACGGCAGCCGCAGGAACCCCTACAACCAGATCGAGTGCGGCGACCACTACGTGCGCGCCATGGCCGGATGGTCGGTGCTGCAGGCCATGTCGGGCGCCACCTGGGACCAGCGGACCGGCGTCCTGACCGTGGCGGAGCGCGGGCACGGGCGCTGGCCGCTGGTGTTGCCGACCGGCTGGGGCCACCTGGTCCGCGACGGAGCGGGCACCCGCCTCGTCGCGGTGTCCGGCGAGCTGCCGGTCAGGATCGTGGGTGCTGCCGCACGCTCGTGAGCATGTAGAGGATGGCGTCGGAGTATTCGGCCTTCGTGCGCAGCTTGTCCTCGTCCGCCGCGTCGGCCATCGCCATGCCCGCAGCGCCGAGGATGTGGAAGGTGATGCGGGCCATCGGCTCGACCGGCATCCTCCGCAGGTCGCCGCTGTCGATGAGGGCCCTGATCATGCCCTCGATCAGCCCGTAGGCGTACTGCTCCTCGCACTCCTTCCACCGCTTCCAGCCCATCGCGATGGGGGCCTCCTGCCACACCACGCGCCCGTAGACGGGGTCGCAGCAGCGGTTGAGGAAGCTCTCCACGCCCGCCAGCGCCGCCTGCCACGCGCTGCCCGCGACGGCCGTCACCTCGATGATCTCCTGCATCATCTCGGTCTCCAGCGCGTCGAACACCGCCTCGAACAGCGCGGTCTTGTTCGCGAAGTGGTGGTACACCGCGCCGCGGGTGGCCTGGATGTCGGTCGCGACGTCCTCCAGGGCCGTTCCGGCGAAACCGTGCTGGGCGAACCGGACCGTGGCCGCGTCGAGCAGGGCGGCCCTGGTCGCCTGCGAGTACTGCTCGCGCCGGCTCTTGACAGGTGACATGCCCGAAGTATACGACATACATAGTGTATGTTTCCAACACAGAGTAGGTACGCGATGTCGTGGGAACGAACGCACCGCCGCCACGAGTTGCTCCATGCCGTCCTGGACGAGTTCGCCAGGTCAGGACGGCCCGACCGGTTAGCGGCGGAGATCGAGGCCGAGTTCGGCGGTTGGGCCGGTTTCCTGCAGGAGGTGCAGCTGCGCTGGTTTCGCGCCTTCGACGCCCGGCTGGACGGGGTGCTCGAAGAGTGGCCGGCCGACCTGCACGGCGCCCTGGTGCGGCTGTGGCAGGAGGTGGCGGCCGCGATGCCGGAGCATCGGCGCGTCCTGAACGCCTACGCCGGGTACCCGGCGCTGGCCGAGCCAGAAGACCGCCACAGGCGCAGGCTGCTGGCCGCCACGGGAGTGCGGCTGGACCCGATCGCGCCGGTGGAGCACCGGCAGAGCAGGCGTTGCTGGAGAACCCTCGTCACCGCGAGCCTGGGAGGCACAAGATGAGCGAACCGGAGCTGCTGTTCAACCCCTTCGAGCCCGGCTTCACCGACGACCCCTACCCGGCCTACCGCGCCCTGCGCGACAAGGATCCGGTGCACGAGCACCCGTTCGGCTTCTGGCTGCTGAGCGACTACGACGACGTCACGGACCTGCTGCGCTCCGGCCTGTCGGTCAACGAGAGCCTCATGGGCGACGGCCCGGTCCGCGACCAGTACGAGAGCCTGGACGCCGGTGGTGGCCTCAACACGCTGCGGCTGTCGATGCTGGAGCGCGACCCGCCCGACCACACGCGGCTGCGCTCGCTGGTGTCCAAGGTGTTCACCCCGCGCAAGGTGGCCGCGCTGGAGCCGGAGATCACCGCGCTGGTCGATGCCGCGCTCGACGAGCTGGCCGGCGCGCGGTGCGCCGACCTGGTCGACACGCTGGCCTTCCCGCTGCCGTTCGCGGTGATCTCGAAGATGCTCGGCATGGCGCCCACCGACCACACCCGGGTCAGGGAGCTGAGCGGCACGCTGGTGAAGTCCCTCGAAGCGGTCGTCGACGAGGAGACGATCCAGGCGATCATCTCGGCGCGCGACGAGATGACCGAGATCATCAGGGCGCAGCTCGCCTGGAAGCGCGCCAACCCCGCCGACGACCTGCTGACCGCGCTGATCGCGGCCGAGGAGGCGGGCGACAAGCTCACCGACGAGGAGCTCATCGCCCAGGTCGTGCTCCTCTACGTGGCCGGGCACGAGACGACGGTGAACCTCATCGCCAACGGCACGCTCGCGTTGCTGCGCCACCCGGACCAGCTCGCGCTGCTCAGGGAGCGGCCGGACCTGGCGGGCAACGCGGTGGAGGAGTTCCTGCGCTACGACAGCCCGGTGCAGCAGACCAGGCGGATCACGCTGGAGCCCTACGCGGTGGGCGGCAAGGTGATCCCGGCCGGCGCGTTCGTCGTGGCCGTCCTGGCCTCGGCCAACAGGGACGAGAAGGCGTTCGGCCCGGACGCCGACCTGCTGCGCCTGGACCGGGAGAACGCCCGCCAGCACGTGTCGTTCAGCTCGGGGCCGCACCACTGCCTGGGCGCGTCGCTGGCCAGGCTGGAGGGCAAGGTGGCGATCGAGCGCCTGGTGACCCGCTTCCCCGGCCTATCGCTCGACGGCCAGGTGGAGTGGAACGGCCGCATCAACCTGCGCGGCCCGGCGAAGCTGCCCGTGTCCGTGTGAACACCTCGTCCAGGGCGGGGATGCGGGCGCGGTAGCCGTCCAGCAGGCGGCGGGCCACGCCGACCGAGTCCACGAGCGGGTGCATGGCGAACGCCTCGACGGCTCTGTCGCTGGAGCCGTCGAGCGCGGCGCGGATCGTGGCCTGCTCGACGGCCTTGACCTGCTGCACGAGGCCGAGGAAACGGCCGTCGAGCGGGCGCGTGGCCAGCGGCCTGACGCCCGAGGCGTCCACGACGCAGGGCACCTCGACGACCGCCTCGGCCGGCAGTCCTGGTACGGCGGAGCCGTTGCCGACGTCGAGGATCATCGTGGTGGGCTCGCCGCTGGATAGGGCGGCCATGAGGGCGAGCGCGATGCCCTCGTACCCGCCGGCCGCCAGGTCGGCCTCGTCGCGCTCGCCGGTGCGGGCCTCGGCCATGTAGCTCTCGTCGCGTTCCCTGCGCGCCTTCTCCCAGGCGGGCAGGGCGTCGGACGGGCTTCGCCGTACGGTGGCGTAGAAGGTGTCCTGCTGACCGAGCAGCGACTCGCCGCGGGTGCGCGCGCCGATCGCGGCGATGGACTCGCGGGTGAAGTAGTAGTAGTGCAGGTACTCGTTGGGCAGCGCGCCGAGCGTGCGCACCCAGTCGGCGCCGAAGATGCGCGTCTCCTCCACCCGGTCCAGCGCGGCGTCGTCGGCCAGCAGGTCGGGCAGCACGTCGTGGCCGTCGTGGCGCAGGCCGCGCAGCCAGCCCAGGTGGTTGAGGCCCACGTAGTCGGGCGAGACCCTGGCCGGGTCGAGGCCGAGGGCGAGGGCGGCCCGCCTGATCAGGCCGATCGGGGAGTCGCAGATGCCGATGACGCGGTCGCCGAGCACGCCGCGCATGGCCTCGGTGATCATTCCGGCGGGATTGGTGAAGTTGATCACCCACGCGTTCGGCGCCAGGGCGGCCACCCGCTCGGCCACGCGCACGGCGACCGGGATGGTACGCAGGCCGAACGCGATGCCGCCCGGCCCGGTGGTCTCCTGGCCGAGCACGCCCAGCTCCAGGGCGACCCGCTCGTCGGCGACGCGCCCGGCCAGGCCGCCGACGCGGATGGCGGAGAACACGAAGTCGGCGCCGCGCAGCGCCGTGTCGAGGTCGGTGGTGGTCTCGACCCTGGGCGGCGCGGGATGGCCCGCCGCCTGCTGGGCCAGGACGTGCCCGATAGCGTCCAGCCGCTCCTTCGACACGTCGTGCAGCACGACCTCGTCGACGAGCGATTCGCGCAGGAGCGCGCCGTACACGAGCGGGACCCTGAAACCCCCGCCGCCGAGAACGGCCAGCCTCATGCGAGCAGCACCTCCGCGTAGTTGCCCAGGGTCGCCTCGTCGGCGCCCGGATTGGTGACGACCACGTCGACGTCGTCCGGCCCGCACACCCGCAGAGCGCCGGTGCCGGGGAACTTGTGCCGGTCGACCAGCAGCACGACCTGCCCGGCCGCCGCGATCATGGCGCGCTTCAGCGGCACCTCGGCGAGCGTGGTGTCGACGATCTGCCCGTCCCGCCGCACGCCGCTGGCGCCGAGGAACAGCCGGTCGGCGCACACCTGGCTCAGCGTCGCCTCGGTCAGCATGCCGACCAGCGAGTGGTAGGCGCGCCTGACCATGCCGCCGAGCAGCAGCAGCTCGGAGACGGTGTCGTCGCGCAGCACGTCGAGGACGGCGAGGCTGGAGGTGACCACGGTGACCCGCCTGCCGCGCAGGTGGGCGGCCAGCCGCATCGTGGTCGTGCCGATGTCGAGCAGCACCACGTCGCCGTCGTTGACGAGCTCGGCCGCGCGCCGCGCGACGGCCTCCTTGTCCCCCTCGTCGACCACGGCGACCTCGGCGAAGGGCCGGTCGGTGTCGGCGTCGACGAGGGCGCCGCCGCGCACGCGGCGCAGCGTGCCGTCGCGGTCGAGCACCTCGAGGTCGCGGCGGATGGTCGACGGGCTGACGCCGAGCTGCCTGGCCAGATCACGGACGCTGGTGGCGCCGGACTGGCGGACCCTGCGCATGATCTCCGCATGCCGAAGGTGCTGAAGCACGATCGGCATCGTATCAGCCATTTTCGCGCAGATGTGAGCACAGGACCTTGAAGTACGCGCATATACGTGCAAGATTTTCCACGTGTACGATCCACTCGCGCACCAGCGAACGTCAGAAGGCCCGCAGTTCGACGTCTTTCTCGCCGGGACCGTGTTCCTCGACATCGTCTTCACCGGCCTGGCCGCGATGCCCGCAGCGGGCACCGAGGTGTGGGCGGACGGCATGGGGTCGGGGCCCGGCGGCATCGCCAACCTGGCCATCGCCACCAGCCGCCTGGGCCTGCGCACGTCGCTGGCCGCCGCGTTCGGCGACGACGACTACGGCGACTTCTGCTGGCGCACGCTGGCCGAACAGGAGTCTGTCGACCTGTCCAGGTCGCGGCGGTTCGAGCACTGGCACTCGCCGGTCACCGTGTCCATGGCCGTCGACCGCGACCGCAGCATGGTGACCCACGGCCATCCAGCCCCGATGCCCGCCGCCCAGATGATCGGCGTCCCGCCCCGCTCCAGGGCGGTCATCGTCTCGCTCGGCGCGGACCACGACCTCGGCTGGGCCGAGCTGGCGCACCGCGACGGCTCGCTGCTCTTCGCCGACGTGGGCTGGGACCCCTCGGGCGCCTGGTCGCCCGACCTGCTCAACCAGCTCTCCCTCTGCCACGCCTTCCTGCCCAACGCGGTCGAGGCCATGGCCTACACCGGCACCGACCATCCGCGCGACGCCCTCTACGCGATCGCCGACCGGGTGCCGCTCGCCGTGGTCACCGACGGCGCCAACGGCGCGATGGCCATCGACTCGACGACCGGCGAGGAGGCGTTCGTGCCCGCTCCCAGGGTGAACGCGCTCGACCCGACCGGCGCGGGCGACGTCTTCGGCGCGGGCATCGTGCTCGGCACGCTCTGCGGCTGGCCGCTGAACGACCGGCTGGCCTTCGCCGGGCTGTGCGCGGCGCTGGCGGTCCAGCAGTTCGGCGGCTCGCTCGCGGCGCCCGGCTGGGGCGACATCGCCGACTGGTGGCACGAGGCCCGCGAGGGCGACAGGAGCAGCGCGTACGGCGTGGCCCTCGCCCGCCGTTACGCCTTCCTCGACCGGCTCGTCCCCACCTCCCCCGTCGGCGCCGTACGGCGGGCAGCCGCCACGATCGCCCGGCATGCAGACCTGGGACCCACAGAAGGAGTGAACCGATGAAGCGTGCCGTCCTGGCCGCCGGGCTGCTGGCCATCACCGTCGCCGCCTGCGCGCCCGGCTCGTCGGCGCCGCCGTCCGCCGCACCCGCGGCCAAGCCCAGCGCGGTGCCCACCGACAAGCCGGTGACCCTGACCGTCTGGGACCAGGAGGTGCGCGGCGGCCAGGGCGCCCAGATGAAGGCCCTCAACACCGCCTTCGAGACGAAGTTTCCCAACATCACGCTCAAGCGCGTCTCGCGCTCCTTCGACGACCTCAACACCACGCTGCGCCTGGCGCTCAGCGGCAACGAGCCGCCCGACGTGGTCCAGGCCAACAACGGCCGCCCGCAGATGGGCGCGTTCGTGAAGGCGGGCCAGTTAGTGCCGCTCGACGCCTACGCCGACAAGTACGGCTGGAAGAAGCGCTACCCGCAGTCCGTGCTGCAGTACGTCAGCTACACCCCCGACGGCAAGATCTTCGGCCAGGGCAGCCTGTACGGCCTGCCCCAGGTCGGCGAGGTCGTCGGCATCCTGTACAACAAGGCCAAGCTGGCCAAGCTCGGGCTGCAGCCGCCGAAGACGTGGGAGGAGTTCGAGGCGGCCCTGGCCAAGGCGAAGGCGGCGGGCGAGGTGCCGATGCAGCTCGGCAACCTCGACAAGTGGCCGGCCATCCACGTGTTCGGCACCGTGCAGGGCGGCGTCGTGCCCAAGGAGCAGATCGCCGCGCTGGGCTTCGGCCGCAAGGGCGCGTCGTGGAACACGCCGGAGAACACCAAGGCGGCCGAGCAGCTCGTGAGCTGGGTGGACAAGGGCTACTTCAACAAGGGCTTCAACGGGCAGGGCTACGACCCGGCCTGGCAGGCGTTCGGCAAGGGCGAGGGGGTCTTCCTCATCGGCGGCTCGTGGCTGATCGCCGACCTGGCCAAGGTGATGAAGCAGGACCTCGGGTTCATGCTGCCGCCGGGCGAGGCGGCCACGGGAGGCACCGGCCTGCCGTTCGCGATCACCGCCAAGAGCCCCAACCCGGACGCGGCAGCCGCCTACATCGACTTCATCACCAGCCCCGACGCCATGAAGACGCTCACGGACAACGGGCTGCTGCCGATCGCGGACACCGCCCAGCAGCAGGTGGCCGAGGGGCCGCAGAAGGACATGTTCACCGCGTTCGCCGCGATCACCGAGAAGGACGGGCTGCTCCCCTACCTCGACTACGCCACCCCGACGTTCGCCGACACGCTCGGCGCCGCGCTGCAGGACCTGCTGGCGAAGAAGCAGTCGCCGAAGGAGTTCCTCGGCACGCTGGAGAAGGACTACAAGACCTTCTCGGACGCCAACGGATGATCTCGGCCCGACCGCCCGGTGAGCCGCGCCGGGTCGCCTACCTGTTCATCCTGCCCGCCTTCTTGGTCTACGCGGCGTTCCTGCTGTATCCGATCGGCCGGGCCGTCCACCTGTCGCTGTTCGAGTGGGACGGGCTGTCGCTGGGCAGGTGGGCCGGGCTGGGCAACTACGCGGCGATCGTCGCCGACGAGGGGCTGCGGGCGGCGTTCTGGCACGCGCTGGTGCTCATCGCGTTCTTCGCGCTGCTGCCGGTGGCGATCGGGCTGGTATTGGCGGCCGTGCTCAACCACGCCAAGGTGCGCGGGCTCGGGTTCTTCCGCACGGTGGTGTTCCTGCCGCAGGTGGTGGCCATGGTCGTGGTGGCGGTCGCCTGGCGTCAGGTCTACGCGCCGGACGGGACGCTCAACTCGGTGCTCGGCGCGCTGGGGCTGGAGTCGCTGACGCGCGGGTGGCTGGGCGACTACGCCTTCGCGCTGCCCGCCGTCGGGGTGGTGGGGACGTGGTTCGAGACCGGGCTGGTGACGGTGTTGCTGCTGGCCGGGATGAGCCGCGTCCCGCTCGCCCTGTACGAGGCGGCGCGGCTGGACGGGGCGGGGGCGGTCAGGGAGTTCTTCGCCGTGACGCTGCCCTCGGTGCGCGGGGAGGTCGCCGTGGCGCTGACGCTGACGGTGATCGCGGCGCTGCGCACGTTCGACCTGGTGTACATCACCACGCGGGGCGGGCCTGGCGACTCGACGTCGGTGCCGTCGTACGAGGTGTACCACCGGGCGTTCGGGCTCGGGCAGGTCGGGTCGGCCGCCGCGATCGGGGTGACGCTGACCGTGGTGATCTTCGCGATCTCGTTCGTGATCAACCGGTTCGCGGACAGAGGAGCGTCATGATCTCCCGGGCCGAGCGAGCCGCCAACTACGCCATCCTTGGATTTTTCGGGATTTTTGCGCTTTTCCCGGTCCTGTCGATCCTGGTGGGGGCGGGCGGGCCGGAGAACTACGTGCAGGCGTGGGAGATCGGGCAGTTCTCCACCTACCTGCGCACCAGCGTGCTGGTGTCGGCGTTCGTCGTGGTCGTGAGCGTGGTGCTGTCGATCATGAGCGGTTACGCGTTCGGCACGATGCGCTTCCGCGGCCAGTCGGTGCTGTTCTACCTGTTCCTGCTCGGGATCATGATGCCGAGCGAGGCCGTGGCCGTACCCCTCTACTTCGACCTGCGCACGCTCGGCCTGACCGACACGTTCTGGGCGGTCGCGATGCCGCAGGTGGCGCTGTCGGTGGCGTTCGGCACGTTCTGGATGCGCGCCTACTTCCGCGCCTCCTCGCGGGCCATCGTCGAGGCGGCGCGCATCGACGGTGCGTCGGTGTGGCGCACCCTGTGGCAGGTGCTCGTGCCGCCCGCGCGGCCGGCGATCGTCACGCTGACGGTGCTGGTCTTCATGTGGACGTGGAACGAGTTCCTCATCCCGCTGATCATGGTGACCCGCGAGTCGCTGCGTACGGCTCCGCTGGGGCTGGCCTTCTTCTCCGGCCAGCACACCTCGAGTTTCGCCCTGCTCGCCGCCGGGTCGGTCATCGTGGCCACCCCGGTGGTGATTTTCTACTTGTTCCTCCAGCGCCATTTCATCCGCGGGCTGCTCCAAGGGGCGGTCCGCGAGTAAACCCCCTCGGAGGTTCCATGCGTGTGCTGCTCCTGGCCGGACTGCTCCAACTCCTCCCCCTCACAACAGCTCCCGCCCCAGCCGACCTCGACGTCCTGTTCGTCGGCGCGCACCCCGACGACGAGGCCTTCACGCTGTCCACGCTGGGGCAGTGGAAGGAGGATCACGGCGTGCGCAGCGGCGTCGTCACCGTCACCCGCGGCGAGGGCGGCGGCAACGCCGTCGGCCCCGAGGAGGGCCCCGCGCTCGGCCTGATCAGGGAGGCCGAGGAGCGCTCGGCCGTCGGTAAGGCGGGCGTCGGCGAGGTGTTCAACCTCGACGAGGTCGACTTCTACTACACGGTGAGCGCGCCGCTGACCGACCAGATCTGGGGCAGGGACGCCCTGGAGAAGGTGGTGCGGATCATCCGGCAGACCAAGCCGGAGGTGCTGATGACGATGGATCCGGCGCCCTCGCCGGGCAACCACGGCAACCACCAGCAGGCGGCGCGGCTGACCGTCGAGGCGTTCTACGCGGCCGGCGACCCGAAGGCGTTCCCCGAGCAGGGGCTCAAGCCGTTCGCGCCGTCGAAGCTGCTGCTGGGCGGGGCGCGCGGGGTGGCGCAGAAGCCCGGACCCGAGTGCTCCGCCGTGCCGGCCGGGTTCTCCGGCGTGTGGAGTGGACGCCCGTCTGCCCAGGGCAGGACGTGGGCGGCGATCGAGCGGGACGCGCAGCACATGTACGCCTCGCAGGGCTGGGCCGGGTTCCCCGACGTGCCGGCGGATCCGGCCAAGCTGGGCTGCGACTACTTCACGCTGGTCGACTCCCGCGTGCCGTTCCCCGCTCCCGGCACCCCTGCCGCCGCCGCGCCGACCGCGATCCTGGACGGCGCGCTGGTCAGGGCGCCGGGCACGGTCCCTCTGGGCACGCAACTGTCCCTCACGACCAGCACGTTCGACGTACGGCCCGGCGTGCCGTTCACCGCGACCGTGCGCCTGGCCGCGGGTGAACCGCTCGGCCGCGCCTCGGCCAAGCTGGGTGTCCCCGCCGGATGGCAGGTCAGCGGGTCCGGCGACCTGGGCAGGGTGACGCCGGGCCGCGAACGCACCGCTGCCTTCACCGTGACCCCCGCCGCCGGCGCGGCCGGTCGGGCGCGCCTGTCCGCCGCGCTGAGCACGGAACGCGGCACCGGCTACACCGACCGGGTGGTCGAGGCAGGGCCCGCCGTACGCGGGACGCAGCAGTTGCTGCCGCAGGTCGCGCAGTACGAGAAGTGGGCGATCCCGCAGCTGCGCGGCATCGTCACACCCGTGCTCACGCTGCCGTCCGGCGGCACGCGCACGATCGACGTCGCCGTCACCAACTCGGCCACCACCCCGCAGTCGGGCACCGTACGGCTGGACCTGCCCACCGGGTTCACCGCCGACAGGACCGAGGCGCCCTACAGCGGCCTGGCGCCGGGGACGACGGCGGCGGTGCCGTTCACCGTCACCAACTCCGACCCGGCGCTGAAGACCTCCAACGAGGGCGGCGACTACGCCTACACGATCACCACGACGAGCTCGGACGGCTCCCATGTGAACAGGCCCGCGCTGGAACTCGTGCCGACGACCGCCATTCCCAAGGCCGCGCCCAAGGTCGACGGGGTGGACGACTTCCCAGGCCCGGCGCTGGACATCTCCCGGCTGTGGGAGGGCACGGCCTGCTCCTCCACCGCCGACTGCTCGGCCACGGCCAAGCTCGCCTGGCAGGACGACGCCCTCTACGTGCTGGTCAACGTGAAGGACGACGTGCAGGGCACCAAACTGGCCACGGCGGACTGCAAGCGGCACTGGCGCACCGACTCCGTCGAGATCGCCGTCGACCCGCGCGGCGGGTCGGAGAACACCTCGACCACGTTCAAGGGCGCGGTGCTCCCGGTGACCGCCGAGGGTCCGCCGTGCGCGCTGCGCGACGCCGACAACCACCAGGGCGCGTCCGGGATGAAGGTGGCGTCCGTGGTGTCGCCCGGCGGGTACACGGTGGAGGTCGCCATCCCGATGTCGGAGCTGCCCGGCTCGGTGGATCCTGCGCACATGGGGCTGAACATCCTGGTCTACGACTCCGACACCCAGGACAAGACCGGTCAGACCCGGATCGGGTGGTCGACGTGGGGCGGGGTGCAGGGCGACCCGTACCGGTGGGGGGTGGCGACACTGCCCGGCTACCAGCCGGTGACGCGGCCCGCGCCTGACCCGGTGATCCCGGACACGGCGCTGTCCAGCCTGGACTCGCCGCAGTCGCTGGAGCAGGCGGCGCGGCTGGGGCTGCCCCTGGCCGGTGGGCCCGCGGCGACGGGCACACACGTCGTCTCGGCCGTGCCGGGGCAGGGCGGGGTGAAGGTGACGCTGCTGACCCGCACGGCCGGTGAGGCTCACCTGTTCGTCCGCGACGCCCAGGGCACGGCTGGCACCAAGGTCGTCACCGTCGCCCGCCGCGGCCTGACGACGGTGACCGTACCCCTGACCCGCACGCTGGGTGAGCGCCCGGTGTTGCTGGCGGGATGGCGCGACAACAACGGAGGCACCCAGGCGGTTCAATTCACCCCATGGAGATGAGCAGCGGAGCCGCGTAGGCGGTGCGGTCACCCGGGTGGGTGGCCGCGCCGTGGACCATGGTGGCGAGCACGTTGTCGCCGCCGGACACCCCTAGATCATTGAGCCACGGACGCAGCCCTGCGTGCGCATCGAGCACGTCCAGCCGCACGTCGCGGTCGGCGCCGTCGGCCGCGGCGAGGATCAGATCGCGTGCGACGACTTCATTGGGGGCGACGACCGGGCCGATCACCCGCGACTCCCCCGGGTTCCAGGCGATCGCGAACCCGTCGTCGGCGAGCACCACGCTCTCCGCCCTCGCCAGCAACGCGGTCAGGAGGATGCTCCGGTCGGCGCCGGTGGCCGCCGCGTCCATGGCCAGGATGGCGGCGTGGTCGTCCCGTGTCGCCCGCCGTACGCCGGGGGCGGTCGAGCCGGGCAGCGGGCCGGTCATGACGGTCAGCCCGCCGGTCACCGTGAACCCGAGCCGCTCGTACACCGGCCTCCCGAACCGGGTCGCGGTGAGCTCGACCACCCTGCTGCCTGCCCGGTCGAGGGCGTGGCGCATCAGTAGCGTGCCCAGGCCCTGCCTGCCGTACCTGGTGGCGACCAGCATCATGCCGACCGCGGCCAGCTCCTCGCCGTACACGCTGAGCACCACGCACGCGGCCAGCCCGTCGCCGTCGGGCGCGTCCACGCCGTACACCTCGCCCGCGTCGAACATCAGCTGCCACTTGGCCGCGTCCGTCCCCCAGTCACGGTCCTGTTCGAGCTTCTGGCAGGCGGGCAGTTCATCGGGGCCAAGGCGGCGGATAGTCATCACAAGTAGGCATTCTGTACGGCCGGCGCCTCCAACCCAAGTCCGTCGAACACCTGGTGAGCGGCGTGCGCCTCCCCGAGGAGCTGGAGCGCCAGCCCCTCGTGCAGCCGGTACCCGGCCGCGCGCGCCGTCGCCAGCGCCAGCTCCGCGTGCCGTACCGCCACCTCGTGGTCGCCACGAGCCGACGCGCAGGCGGCCAGCCCGAGCAGCGCCTTGGTCTCCGGGTAGCGGTTGCCCGCCGCCCTGGCCAGGTCCAGCGCCCGCGTGCAGTGGTCGAGCGCGGCGTCGACCGCGCCCAGCCGCAGGTGGATCAGGCCGAGCGTGATGAGGGTGTCGGCGACCAGCCGCCGGTGCCCGGTCTGCTGCGAGGCGTCGAGCGCGGCCGTGGCCAGCTCCAGCGCCAGGGCGAGCCGTCCCTCGTCGCGTTCGACGGCGGCCAGGTTGCGCAGGGTGTCCGCCTCGTTGCCCCGGTTGCCGACCTCCCGGTGCAGGTCGAGCGCCTTGCGCAGGGTCTCGCGGGCCTCGGGCAGGCGGCCGAGGCCGTGCTGCACCTCGCCGAGCACGGCCAGGTTGTTGGCCTCGCTGCCCGGGTGCTCGAGGTCCCTGCAGATCTTCAGCGCCTGCGTGACGCACCTGGTCGCGTCGTGCAGGCGGCCCATCTCCAGGTAGAGGCAGCCGAGGTTGCCCAGGTTGACGGTCTGCGCGGGGGCGCGCTCCAGCTCCTCGTTGAGCTTGAGCGCGCCCTTGAGGTGGTCGACCGCCTCGGCCAGCATTCCGAGGTCGGCGTAGGTGACCCCGGCGTTGCCCATGGCGGCGACCAGCCCGTCGCGCCAGCCGGAGCGCTCCGACAGCCGCATGGCCCGCTGGTAGTGCTCGATCGCCTGCTGCTGCCTGCCCTGGAAGCCGTGCAGCCCGGCCAGGCTGAGCAGCAGCGCCGCCTGCGCCCGCTCGCTGCCCTCCCGCTGCGCCGCGCCCAGGGCGCTCTCGCCGATGGTGCGCCACTCGGCCACGCAGTGGCGCAGGAAGAAGTAGCCGCGCATGACGTCGGCCAGCTTCCAGGCCAGCTCGCGCGGCCCGTGCTCGGCGGTGTGGGTGACGGCGGCCATGAGGTTGGGCAGCTCGGTGTCGAGCCAGGTGGAGGCGGTGGTGGGGTCGGGGAACAGCGCGTCGGAGCGCGGCGGGTCCAGGCGCAGGAACTGCGGGTAGAGGGTGCGGGCCGCGGCGTCCGCCGTGTCCAGGTAGTGGAGGTGCAGGCGGACCAGCTCGCCGCGCTCGCCGTCGGCGTACTCGGCGGCGCACAGCCGCAGCAGGTCGTGCTGGGCGAACCGGCCGGGCACCGGCTCGTCCAGCAGGTTGGCCGAGCGCAGCACGGCGGCCAGCTCGGCGGCGGCGCCCGGCTCGGCGCCCAGGAGCGCGGCCATGCCTGGCACCCCGATGTCCGGGCCGGGGATGAGCCCGAGCAGGCGGAACAGCCGCCGCGCCGGGGACGGCAAAGCCGCGTAGGAGAGCTGGAACGCGGTGCGCACGGCGGACTCGGCGTCGCCGGGCACCTGCAGCGCGTCGAGCCTGTTGCCCGCGCGCAGCCGTTCCGCGTAGGCGCCGACGGTGCCCGGCCCGCCGAGCAGGTTGGCGGCCGCGATGCGCAGGGCGAGCGGCAGGTGCGCGCAGAGCGCGGCCAGGTCGAGCACGGCGGTGGGCTCGGCCCTGACCCTGGCCTGGCCGAGCAGCCGGGTGAGCAGGTGGCGTGACTCGTGCGCGGTCATCGCGGTGAGCGGCAGCACCCGCGCCCCGTCGCGGGCGACCAGCCCGGCCAGCGCGTCCCTGCTGGTGATCAGCGCGGCCGAGCCCGCCCCGCCGGGCAGCAGGGGGCGCAGCTGTCCGGCGTCCGCCGCGTTGTCGAGCAGGACCAGCACCCGCTTGCCCGCCAGCATCGTGCGGTAGAGGGCTGCGGCCTCGTCCTGGTCGGTTGGCACCTGCTCGGGCGGCACGCCGAGCGCGTGCAGGAACCGCGACAGCGCGTCGAGCGGCGTCAGCGGCCTGGCGGCCGCGTAGCCGCGCAGGTTCACGTAGAGCTGCCCGTCCGGGAAGCGGTCGAGGGCCCGCTGCGCCCAGTGCACGGCCAGCGCCGTCTTCCCGACCCCGGCCGTTCCGGTGATCACCGCGATGTCCGTGGTCTCGCCGCGCCCGGACAGCAGCCGGTCGAGGCGGCGCAGCGAGGCGGTCCTTCCGGTGAAGGTCGCCATCCCGGCGGGCAGCTGGGCGGGTACGGCTGTCGCCCGCGCGCTGGCGGCGACCGGCACCTCGGGCGGCCGGTTCACGATGCGCTCGCGCGCCCGGCGCAGCTCGGCTCCCGGCTCGATGCCGAGCTCCTCGGCCAGCCTGGAGCGCGTCGCCGCGTAGAGCCGCAGAGCGGTGGCCTGCTCGCCGTGTGCGGCCAGCGCCGTCATGAGCCGGGCGGCCAGCCCCTCGTGCAGCGGCTCGTCCTGCACCACCGGCCATAGGGCGGCCGCGGCCCGGCCGCCGTCCTCGCAGGCGGCGGCGAACGCGAGCGCCGCCTCGATGCGGCGGCGCGCGGTGGCCACGGCTACCGGGTGGTCGCGCAGGCGGCTGGGCGAACCTGCGAGCACCGGGCCGCGCCAGAGTGCGAGCGCTTCCAGATACTCCCCCGCCGCGCTCAGCCGGTCGAAGACCGCCAGGTCGAGGGCGTCGCCGTCGAGGGCCAGCAGGTAGCCGCCCGGCGTGCGCCTGATCGTCTGCGCGCCCAGGCTCGCCCGCAGGCGGGTGGCGTAGACCTGGATGAGGTTGTCACTGGTGCGCGGCGGGCGGTCCTCCCACAGCACGTCGACGATCTCCTCGGTGCCGACGGCCACGCCGGAGCGCAGGGCGAGCAGGCCGAGCAGCGCCCTGGGCATCGCGGCGCCCACGTCGACCTCGACCTGGCCGCGCCGTACGGACAGGGGGCCGAGGACCGCGACCTGCACGGGCTCGTCCGCCTCGAAGGCGGCCAGCAGCTCGGCCCGGTCGACCTCGCGCAGCGGCAGCGCGGCGACCAGCCGGTCGAGCGAGGCGCGGTGGGGGCGGGCCACCCGCCCGCGCTCGATGTCGCGCAGGGTGCGCACGGCGACGCCCGCCCTGGTGGCCAGCGTGTGCTGGCTCCATCCCGCCGCCAACCGCCGGCGCCTGAGCGCCTCGCCTCCGGAGTTCATATGCGTTCCTGCCGCGAATTCTGCCGGTTGCGCCGCCAGGCCAGCCCCTGAGCGCGGCGTCTTGCCCGATCGGGCCATCCTGCCAAATAGTTAATAATCTTTCCAGTAATTTGAAGGGCCGCGTTGTCTAGCGTCCGCGGCATGGAGTTCCTCTCGGCCACGTGCCGCGCGGCGCTGGTGGTGGTGTTCGCGGCGGCCGTCTACGGCAAGGCCCGTGACCTGCCCGGATTCGCCCGGTCACTGGTGGAGGCGCGGCTGGTCGGCTCGCGGTGGCGCACGTGGGCGGCCGCCGGGATCCTCACCGCCGAAGCCGCCGCCGTCCTGCTGCTCCTCCTGCCCGGCAGGTACGGCTTCGCCGCGGCTGCCGCGGTGAGCGCGGTGCTCACGGCGGGGGTCGCCGTGACCGTCGCCCGCGGGGTCAAGGCGCCGTGCCTGTGCTTCGGCGCCACAGCCCAGCCGCTGGGGCCGGTTCACCTCGCCCGCAACGCCGCGCTGACCTGCGCGGGCGTGCTCGGCCTGGCCGCCGCGGACTCCGTGGCTCCTGCCGCCTGGCTCACCGGGGCCGTGGTGGCGGTGCTGCTCATCAGGCTCGACGATCTCAGGAGCGTGTTCCGATGACGTATCTGACCATCTTCTCCACCGTGCTCGGCCTGGTGAACCTGCTGCTCGTGCTGGCCGTGCTGTCCAGGCTGCGGGGGCAGGCGCAGGAGGTGCGGGAGCGGCAGATCAAGATGCCGGTTCTGCCGCCCGGCACGACTCCAGAGCCCTTCGAAGCCACCGCGCTGGACGGCTCCGCCGTACGGACGGGGGACTTCCGGCTGGTCGCCTTCCTGAGCCCCGCGTGCTCGTTGTGCCACGACCGCCTGCCCGACCTGCTCGCCTACGCCGCGCGCAGCGGGCAGCCGCTGCTCGCCGTCCTGGCCGGGACGCGCGAGGAGGTGGCCGAGCTCGCCACCGAGGTCGGGCCCTCGGCTCGGGTGATCGTGGAGGAGCCCGAGGGGCCGGTGTGGCGGGCCTTCGGAGTGCGCGGTCTGCCCGCCTTCTACCTGCTGGACGGCGAGGGGGCGGTCAGGGGCGCGGGCGTCGAGGTGAGCGACCTGCCGGCGGCGGAGTACGTGTGAACCCGCGGGCCGTCGGCGCGGCAGTGGCCCTGGCCTGGGCGGCCTGCCGCTGGGCTCTGGTGACGCAGGTCGCGCTGACCCTGGTGGCCGGGGTGGCCCCGGTGCTCACCGCCTGGTACACCAAGCTCGTCCTCGACGGGGTGGCAGCGGGCTCGGGCGGGCTGCTGCCGTACGTCGTCGTGCTGCTGGCGCTGGCCGCGCTGGCCGGGGTCGCGCCGCACCTCATGGGCTTCGCCGAGACGGAGGGCGAGCGCCGGGTCGGGCTGCTGGCCCGCGACCGGCTCTACGCGGCGGTCAACCGGCTGCCCGGCCTGTCCAGGCTGGAGGACCCGGCGTTCCAGGACCGGCTGCACCTGGCCGAGCAGGCGGGCAGGTCGGGTCCCGGCCGGGTGGTGAGCAGCGGGCTCGGGCTCGCGCAGGCCGCCATCATGCTCGGCGGCTTCCTCGTCACGCTCGTGCGGGTCAGCCCGGTCGTCGCCGCCGTGGTCGCGCTGGCCGCGCTGCCGCTGCTCCGCGTGCACCTGCGGCTCAGCAGGGAGGAGGCGGACGTGATGTGGCGGATCGGGCACGGGCAGCGCAGGGAGATGTTCTTCGCCCGGCTGCTGAGCATGCCGCACGTCGCCAAGGAGATCCGCCTGTTCGGGCTGGGCGACCACTTCCGCGGCCGGATGCTGACCGAGCTGCGGGCGATCAACTCCGCGCAGCGCCTCGTCGGGGTGCGGCAGCTGCGCGGGCACGGCGGGCAGGCGCTGCTGGCCGCCGCGATCGGCGGGGCGGGGCTGGTGTGGATCGTCGGCGAGGCGGTGGCCGGGCGCGCCTCAGTGGGCGACCTGTCGGTGTTCGTCGCGGCGGTCGCCGGCACGCAGGCGGGGCTGGCCGGGGCCGTGCGCGGCTTCGCCACCGCGCACCAGGCGCTGCTCCTCTTCGACCACTACCAGTCCGTACGGACCACACCCCCGGACCTGCCCCTCTCCACCGAGCCCGTCCCCCCGCTGCGCACCGGCATCGAGCTGCGGGACGTGTGGTTCCGCTACGGCCCTGAGCAGCCGTGGGTGCTGCGCGGCGTCTCGCTCCACATCCCCTTCGGCCGGTCCCTGGCGCTGGTCGGCGTCAACGGCGCGGGCAAGTCCACCCTGGTCAAGCTGCTGTGCCGGTTCTACGACCCGACCCGGGGGGCGATCCTGTGGGACGGCGCCGACCTGCGCGACCTCGACCCGGCCGCGTTGCGCGCCAGGATCGGCGCGGTCTTCCAGGACTTCGCCACCTACGACCTGACCGCGGCTGAGAACATCGCCGTCGGCGACCTGACCGCCTCCCGCGCCAGGATCCACGACGCGGCGGCCCGTGCACGCGCCACCGAGCTCGTCGAGGCGCTGCCGCATGGCTACGACACCCTGCTGACCAGGATGTTCGTGCGCGGGGCAGCGGGCGAGGAGGAGCAGGAAGGGGTGCTGCTGTCCGGCGGGCAGTGGCAGCGCGTCGCGCTGGCCAGGGGGCTGCTGCGCGACCGGCCCGACCTGATGATCCTCGACGAGCCCAGCTCTGGCCTCGACCCCGAGGCCGAGCACGAGGTGCACACGATCCTGCGCGAGCACCGGCGCGGGCGCACCACCCTGCTGATCTCCCACCGGCTCGGCGCGGTGCGCGACGCCGACGTGATCGCCGTCCTGTCCGACGGGCGGGTGGCCGAGCAGGGCAGCCACGCGGCGCTCGTCGCCTCGGGCGGCCGGTACGCCTCGCTGTTCGCGGTGCAGTCCAGCGGCTACCTGCCGGCGGGTGCCCGGTGATCGCGCTGGGGGCGCTCGCCGGCGTCGTGCTCACGCTGCTCGCGCTGCGGTCGCGCTTCACGACCGTGACGGTGTCCGGCCGGAGCATGGAGCCCACGCTCCAGCACGGCGACCGGCTGCTGGTGCTCCGTACGAGGCTGCGCGCCACGCACCGAGGGCGGCTCGTGGTGCTGCCCGCCGCAGGCGAGCTCGGCACGGAGTGGATGGTCAAGCGGGTGGTCGCCGTGCCCGGCGATCCGGTGCCGCTGGCCGACGTTCCGGCGCTCGCCGCACACCCCTCCCCCGTCGTCCCTGACGGCCAGATGGTCGTGCTCGGCGACAACCAGGTGCTCAGCCTCGACTCACGCAGGGTCGGCTACGTGCCGGCGCGCCCCCTGCTGGGCGTGGTCGTCCGGCACCTCCCCACGGCTCCGCCCCGGCGCTCCGCCGGGCGGTGAGAAACGTCCCCGGCGTCTCGCCGGGGCACGCGAGGAAAAGGAGAACAGCCATGATCAAGCTCGCCGAGCGGATGCTGTCCAGCGTCCTGCCCCAGGCCACCGCCAGCGCGGGATGCACCCCGACCAACTGGTGCGACCACTGCGGGGGCAGCTACTACAAGCGGATCTTCTTCCGCTCCGACTGCACGGTCGACTACACCGCGTGCAACAACCCCTGCCCCTGGTACTAAACCGCGAACTCCCTGGCCACGGCGGCGCCGTGGTCAGGGAGCCTGGGGAAGCCTGGTGGTGCCGCGCTTGGCGGCGGGGGCGGACGGCGGCGGGACGACGGGGCCGATGTCGCCGTCAGGCGCCTCGTCCAGGTCGGCGATGACCGGGGCGTGGTCGCTGGGGCCCGTGCCCTTGCGCGCGTGCCGATCCACCCAGCTGGCCCGCACCCGCCCGGCCACCGGGCCGGAGGCGAGGATCAGGTCGATGCGCATGCCGAGGTCCTTGTGGAACATCCCGGCCCGGTAGTCCCAGTAGGTGAACACCCGCTCGGACGGCCAGCGCTCGCGCATCACGTCGTGCAGCCCGAGCGCCTGCAGCTCGGCCAGGGCCGCGCGCTCCGGCGCGGTGACGTGGGTCTGGCCGACGTAGGCGTCCGGGTCGAAGACGTCGGCGTCGGCCGGGGCGATGTTGACGTCGCCGCACACCACCACGTCCTCTGGACCGGCGGCGACCACGTCGCGCAGGGCGGCCAGCCAGGCCAGCTTGTAGGCGTAGTGGTCGGAGTCAGGGGTGCGGCCGTTCGGCACGTAGACCGAGTGCACCCGCACGCCCCCGCAGGTAGCGGCGACGGCCCGCGCCTCGGGACGGGGGAACCCCGGGCCGTCCTTCAGCCCGGTCACCACGTCGTCGAGGCCCACCTTGGACAGGATGGCCACGCCGTTCCACTGCACCTCGCCGCTGAGGGCGAACGCGTAGCCGCGCTCGGCCAGCTCGCCGCCGAGCAGCTCGGTGAAGGCGTGGTCGGCGAGCTTGGTCTCCTGCAGGCAGACCACGTCGGGCTGCCGCTGGTCGAGCCACGGCAGCAGCCGCGGCACCCGCTGCTTGACGGAGTTGACGTTCCAGGTCGCTATCCGCACCCGCCCACAATAACCGCAGCGCCCGTGGCCGCGGCGACGAGGCGCTCGTAGACGGCCGGGTCGGTGGTCTCGCAGCCGAGGCGGTCGCCGGTCAGCGCGCCGTGGTCGTCGCTGGAGCCGGTGACGAGCAGGTCGAGGTCGGCGGCCAGGGCGCGCAGGTGCGCCCGGTCGGCCGCGTCCTGCATGGGGTGGTCGACCTCGACGCCGGTCAGGCCCTCGGCAGCCAGCTCGGCGATCCACGCGTCGGGCAGGACGTCGCCGCGCCTGGGGTGGGCGAGGACGGCGGCGCCGCCGGCCGCCCTGGCCAGCCGTACGGCGTGGGCCGGGTCGGGAGCGTAGCGGCGCACGTGGGCGCGCCCGCCGGAGCCGATCCACTCGGGGGTGAAGGCGTCGGCGGGATCGGCCACGACGCCCAGGTCGGCGAGGGCGCGGGCGATGTGCGGGCGGCCGATGACGCCCCCGGTGGCGATGGCGGCGACCTGCTCCAGCGTGATCGGCACGCCCAGCTCGGCCAGCCGTTCCACCATCGCCGACGCGCGGCCGTCGCGGGCCTCCCTGACCAGCGCGCACTCGGCGGCGAGCGCCTCGTCCTCCGGGTCGAACAGGTAGACCAGCAGGTGGATGCTCATGCCGTCGCGCCTGCACGACAGCTCCATGCCGGGCACGAGGGTGAGCCCGTCCAGCGCGGCGGCCGCCGCCCGGTGGCCCGCCGTGGTGTCGTGGTCGGTGAGCGCCAGGACGTCGAGGCCCGCAGCCTTCGCGCGGGCGACCACCTCGGCCGGGGGACGGGTGCCGTCGGAGGCGTCGCTGTGGCTGTGTAGGTCGATACGCACCCGCTCATGATGGCGCATGCGGGCCCTGTTAACGCGGGGGAAACATTGGTAGCTTGGGAGCGCTCCCGAAGATTCGTCGGCGAGGTGCACCCATGTCAGATCCGCCCACGCTGGCGCAGGTCGCGGCCGCCGCAGGGGTCTCCCAGGCCACCGCCTCCCGAGTACTCACCGGCTCTGTCCGGGTGAGCACGTCCGCCCGCAGGCAGGTCCACGACGCGATGTCCCGGATGGGATACGTCCGGCACCGCGCGCCGCACCGGGCCGAGAGCGTCGCCGGGGTCACGGCCGTGGTGTGCGACCACCTGCCGCGCCTGTTCGCCGACCCCTTCTACGCCCGGCTGCTCCCCGCGGTGAACTCCGTCCTGGCCGAGCACGGCACCCACCTCACGATGGTCACGATCGCGCCCGGCGGGGCCACGCAGCCGCCGCTGTCCGGGCCGCTGCTGGTGATCGGGGCGCGCGAGAACCATCCGCTGGCCGTACGGCTCTGCACGTCCGGAGCGCGGGTGCGGATGGTCGGGCGGCCGCCGGACGGCGTGGCGCTGCCGTTCGCCGACGTCGACAACGTGGACGGCGGCAGGCAGGCGGCCGAGCACCTGCTGCTGTCCGGCCGCACCGCGATCGCCGCCATCGGCGGTCCCGCCGACCTGCCCGCCTCGCGCGACCGGCTCGGCGGCCTCATCCGTACGGCTCGCGCGGCCGGGATCGCCGACGTGCCCGTGGCGTACGGGGACTTCAGCGCCGCCTCCGGCACCCATGCGGCGCAGTGGCTGCTGCGCCGCTGCCCCGGCCTGGACGCGGTGTTCGCGGCCTCCGACCTGATGGCGGCCGGCGCCCTGCAGGCGTTGCGGCGTGCGGGGAGGCGGGTGCCTGACGACGTGGCGGTGATCGGCTTCGACGACGCGGCCGTCGCCCGCCGCACCACCCCGTCACTGACGACCGTGCGGCAGCCGGTGGAGGAGCTGGGCAGGGTCGCGGCCCGCCTCTTACTGGCTGGAGGCGACGACGCGATGCTCCCGGTGGAGCTGGTGATCCGTGACACCGCCTGACCTCGGCTCGGGGAGGGGGGAGGTGCTGGCTCGGCGCTACCTGCTTCTCGAGCCGCTGGCCACGGGCGGGATGTCGGTCATCTGGCGGGCGTTCGACCAGTCGCTGCAGCGGATGGTCGCGGTCAAGGTGCTGCGCGACCGGGCGCGTGTGCGCAGCGAGGCGCGGGCGGCGGCCCGGCTCACCCATCCCGACCTGGTCGAGGTCTACGACTGCGGCGAGACCGTCACGCCAGGCGGGCGCGTCGTCGGGTACGTGGTCACGCGGCTGTTCGACGGGCAGCCGCTCGCCGAGCGGGTCGCCGAGGGCGCGCTGCCGTGGCGGGAGGCGGCCACGATCGTCGTACGGCTGGCCGGGGCGCTGGGCGAGCTGCACGCGCGCGGGCTCGTGCACCGGGACGTGACGGCGGACAACGTGCTGCTCACCGGGGACGGGCCGAAGCTGCTCGACTTCGGGATCGCGGCGGCCGAGGGGTCGGCGCCTGACGACTACGGGACGCCGCCGTACGTGGCGCCCGAGCGGCTGGCCGGGGTGGCGGTGCATCCGACCGTGGACTGTTACGCGCTGGGCGTGTTGCTGTTCGAGATGGTGACCGGGCGGGTGCCGTACCCGGAGACCACGTGGGAGCAGGTCGAGTCGGCCCGCCGTACGGGGGCGCCGCCGAGGTTGGCGGGGGTGCCGCGGGCGGTGGCTAGGGTGTGCGCCGACTGCCTGTCCCCCGACCCCGCGGCCCGCCCCTCGGCGGAGAGGATCGCAGAAGAGCTCACGACCGCCCTGGCCCCGCGCCGCCTCCCCTGGGTGGGCAGGTCACACGGGCGCTGGGTCGTGGGCGCGGCCGTGGTCGGCGCGCTGGCCTGGTGGGGGGTCACGAAGGATCACCCCGCACCCAGCACCCCGTCGCCCCACGCGAGCCTTCCCTCGGCGCAGGCGACCTCGAGGCCGTCCGCCGTCCTGGGGTGGACGGAAGGGGTGCTCGCCGTACAACCGACGTTGGAGACGGCCGTCGACGCCTTCCACCAGGCTCTCGACCGCGGCGCGTCCTGCGCGGGCACACCGGCGGACGTGGCTCTCGACCTCCGCCAGGTCCTCGACGGCGCCGTGCGGGCCGGAAACGTCGACCACCTGTGGCGCAAGCTCGACGACCGGCGGCGCGAAGGCCGGCTGGCTCCCCGCTGCCAGACCGACCTCCGCCACCGCCTCACCCAGATCAGCCGCGCCCTATGAGCACGTGAACCCGGACGGCACCCGGGAGTCGCCGGAGGACCGCGACACCTGGAAGCCGAACGCGGTGGATCCCTGCGGCTGCAGGGTCCCGTTGTAGGACAGGTTGCGCGCCGTGACCGTGGACCCGCTCACCGTCAGCGCCGCGCCCCACCACCCGGTGACCGCCTGCCCTGCGGGCAGGGTGAAGGTGGACGTCCACCCGTTGAGCGGCGACGACCCGGTGTTGGTCACCGTGGCGGGCTGCACGACGTACCCGGTGTCCCACTGGCTCTGCACGGTCGCGGCGACCGTGCAGCCGCCACCACCACCGCCGAGCGTGGTCACGGAGACCGTGGACGACACCGGCGACAGGTTGCCCGCGCCGTCCCGCGCCCGCACCTGGTACCGGTAGGCGGTCGACGGGGTCAGCCCGCTGTCGGTGTAGGACACGCCGCTCACCTCGGCAACCTTGGCGAACGCCCCACTACCCACGGCGCGCAGCACGTCGTACCCGGCCAGCCCGCTGCCCCCGGTATCGGAGGCGGCGCCCCAGGACAGGACGGCCCCGGTGGCGGTGACCCCCGAGGCGGTCAGCCCGGTGGGGGTGGTCGGCGGCGTGGTGTCGCCGCCGCCCGAGCTGGTGAACGTGAAGGAGCGGGCAGCCAGCCCCGCTCCCCCGGTCCACGGCTCGAATCCGGCCTGCACGCTGGTCAGGTACCACGACCGCTGGCCGTACCCGCGAGAGACCGCGTCCGCGTAGAACGTGTCGATCGCGAACCCGATCGACGAGGCGGGCGAGGTGCGCACGTAGGAGACGACGTTCCAGCCGACGTTGCCGAACCACACCTGCCACGTGCCCCCGGCCAGCGAGACGGTGCCGACCTGCGACCCCACCGGCTGGATGGAGCCGCGCTTGTTCAGCCACACCATGATCTCGGCGCCGGTGTTCTGCCCGTCGGTGCGCGGCGTCGGATCGAACCAGATGTCGTAGGCGGCGTCCCAGATCCCGCTGTCCGGGTACGTCATGGACACGCTGGTCCTGAGGTTCCCGAACCCGGCCGAGTCCGCCCGGACCGGCAGCCCGCCCACGGTCGAGCAGAGGGCGTAGTGGCATCCGGCGTAGATGGACGGGTAGGCGGCCGGCGCCCCGTTGGGCGGCAGGTTGTGCGCGGCCGAGGTGACGGTGAACCCGCCGCCCTGGTCGACGTCGACGCACTGCGCCGTCGACGCGCCCCACACGTTGTTCTGCACCACGTAGCCCTGCGCCTCGGCGGTGCCGTACTTCTCGCAGATCACGGGCGCGGCCTGTGCCGGGACGGCGAGCAGCCCCAGCGTGAGCAGCATGGCGAGCAGGAACCTCACGGGAACAACCTCCCGTACTCGGCCAGCGCGACGGCGACGTCGGTCTGGGCCCAGAAGCGGTGGTAGTTGAACGTCGGGGCCGGGCCGGTGCCCTTGAGGTAGGCGTCGACCTTGGGCCAGTCGGGGTCGTTCTTGTAGAAGGACCTGATGGACATGAACGTGGAGCTGGAGTTGATCGGGTCGCCGTTGGGCATCTTGCCGCTCCACCCGGCGGGCACGTAGACCGCGTCGTTGAGCCGGCCGTAGTCGGTCTTGGTCTCGGGCACGGACACGCCCTTGGCGTCGCGGTGCTTCCAGACGCCGTCGAGCAGCGCCTTGGCCATGTTCTTGGCGGCGGTGTTGCCGGAGCGGGCCGCGTAGTACATGAGCACCTTGGCGTACGCGCCGGCGACGCCCACGTCGGACGTCTTGTCGACGACCGTCACGTGCAGGCCGGGGTTGGCCGGCGGCATGCCGGTCGCCGCGGAGAAGTCGCCGCTGGGCTGGCCGCTCCAGTGCAGCGTCGAGGGGATCTGGTAGTCGGTGGCGGTGATGTCGGTGTTGGCCATCGCCCAGGGCACCCACTTGTCGAGCAGCGCCTTCGCGTCGGCGTTGCCGGTGGCGTGGTAGAGCTCGGCCACCCGCTCCATCGTCCAGGCCTGGAAGCCGAACCACTGGTTGGACGGCGGGTCGTGGTAGACGGGCTGCCAGTCGTAGGTCAGGCCGTGGAACTTCGGCAACGTCGTCGGCGGCGCCGCGTAGTGCCCCTCCCAGCTGTTGGTCGCGCCACCCGCGATGGCGCCTTCCGCCGACTGCAGCCAGCTGTAGAACTGCAGCTGCCTGGTCAGGCTGGTGCTCCAGTCCTGGACGCCGGTGGCGCTCTTCGGCTTGAGCTCGGCCACGTTCGACAGCGCCCAGGCGGCCAGGGGGTTCTGGTAGCCGGAGTGGTCGTGGCTGGCGCCGATGCGCCAGGCCCAGCCCGCGTTGGGGTCTGAGGCGCCGCCCCACGCGTAGTACCAGGACATCAGGTAGTTGGAGCTGTCCTTGCCGGTGCCCGGCGCGCACGAGGTGGAGGTGCAGCCCGGCTTCTTGAAGTACTTGTCGTACATGGCGTAACGCAGGTAGTCGCCCATCTTGGCGGCCTTGGCCACGGTCGGGGCGATCTGGCCCTCCTTGCCCTGCGCCTTGGCCCACGTCTGCGCCCAGTAGGCGGCCTGCACGGCGCGCGCGTCGGCGTCGGGGGCGTTGGTGTACTTCCACTGCTTGGCGTAGGAGCCGTCCTTGATGAACAGGTCCAGGTAGCCGTTGGGCCCGCCGTGCTTGAAGGTGTCGCAGGACGGCTGCGGGATCGTCTCGAAGACCGACTCCTCCGGGCCGCGCTGGTAGGTGTTGATGTAGGCGGGCTTGGTGACGCCGTCGCCGCAGCGGCCGAAGCCGTAGGTGTTGTCGACGTCGAGCAGCCAGTGCATGCCGTAGATGTCGCCGGTGCCGTAGGCGGTCTTCAGCTCGCCCGCGATCGGGTCGGAGCCGACCGAGACGCTGCCGTCGATCTGCGTCGGGTACTTGTTGATCTCGTTCCACTCGGCGGCGTATGTCGCGGGCTTGCTCGCGTTGTAGAACGAGTTCGTCGGCTGGTCGGCCGTGCTGGGGATGATGTACTTCTCCATCGAGGCCCAGGCCGTGTTGAACTTCGTCCAGTCGCCGGTGACCTGCCCGTAGACGGCTTCCAGCCACAGGTAGTAGCTGTAGGCCTCCGAGGTGGTCTCGTGCCCCTGGTCGGGCGCCTCGACCATGAAGGTCTCGACCGAGTGGTACGGCACGCCGTCCGGCGAGAAGTAGCCGTTGGCCGGGTCGTGCAGCTCGTTGTAGAGCTCGGTGAACCGCTTGACGTACTCGTTGTCACCGCCCGGGATGTCGTTGTCGGCCTCGGTGGCGGTGACGGTCTTGGCCGTGAGCCCGGTCGAGGAGACGGTGAAGGTACGGCTGCCGCCGGTGGTGTCGCTGTCCTCCGCCGCGGCGATCGTCACGTTCTGCGCGGTGTTCCAGTTGGCCGGGGTGAAGGTGAGCGTCCCACCGGAGCCGATGGTCAGGTCAGCGTCGCCGCTACCCGCTGCGGAGGTGACGGTGACGTTCGCGCTGGGCGCGATGGCGAGCTTGACGCCGTAGGTGGCCGTTCCACCCTCGGGCACGGTCACGGACACAGGAGACACGACGAGCGCCTGCTCCTGGACGGTGTCGTCGTCGACCTCCGTCGCGTTGACCGTCGCTCCCGTCACGCCGGTGCCGCCGACGCTGAAGGCGGCGGTGCCCGCCGTGGTGTCGGCGTCCTGGGCTGCCGCCAGGGTGACGGTCTGGGCGGTGTTCCAGTTCGACGGGGTGAAGGTGAGCGAGCCGCCCGACGACACGGTCAGGTCGGCGTCACCACTGGTGCGGGCGGTCGTCACCGTGACGTTCGCCGTGGGGGCTGACGACAGCTTCGCGGTGAAGGTGCTCGTCCCGCCCTCCGCGACGGTGACCGAGCCGGCCGAGGTGACAACGGACGGCGTCGGGGTCACGCCGCCGCAGGTCACGCCGTTGAGGGTGAAGGCGGTGGGCTTGGGGTTCGAGCCCGACCAGGCGCCGTTGAAGCCGATGTTCGTCGAGGCGCCCGTGCCGAGCGAGCCGTTCCAGTCGAGGTTCTTCGCGGTTACGTTCTGGCCGCTCTGCGCCCAGGTGGCCGACCAGCCTGGAGGGGTGAGCTGCTGGCTCGCCTGCGGGAAGGCGAACCCCAGCGTCCAGCCGTTGATGGGGTCGCCGAGGTTCTTGACCGTGACGGCCGCGGTGAAGCCGCCCTGGCCGGGGCTGGTGGTCCAGTCGTTGGTCGTGTAGGTCACGTCGCACGCGACGGCGGCGCTGGCGGGCACGGCCGTCGCGAGAGACCCGGCGACCAGCACCAGGCCCAGGGCCAAGGGGATGACAGATCTTCGAGTCAAGGATCTCTCCAGTCTCCATGGAGCGATGGGAGCGCTCCCAACCTGGATTGTCCGGCCAGTAAGGGTCGTGTCAACCACGAGTCAGTGCGGTTACCCGGACATTTCAGGCTTAGTGCAAGTCGAAGCGCAACGCTGTTGTGAAACTTTCAGGCGCGACGCCGCGTTTCACGCCGTTCCGCACACCCGCTCTGTACAGGCGGTGAGAACGACCGCACGATGGGAGCGCTCCCACCCCCTTAGCCACGGAGATGATCGTTCGTGAGACTCCCCAGATGGGCCGTGACCGCCTCAGCCGTCTGCATGGCGGCCTTAGGCGTGGTCGCGGTTCAAGTCCCGGCCGCGCACGCGGCGGTCGCCTGCGACGTCACCTACACCGCCAACACCTGGACCACCAGCCCGGGCCAGGGCGGGTTCACCGCCGGAATCACGCTGAAGAACCTCGGCGACCCGATCAACGGCTGGACGCTGGCCTTCGACTTCCCCTCCACCACGCAGGCCTACACGCCGACCGGCTGGAGCGCCACGTGGAGCCAGTCGGGCACCCACGTCACCGGCAAGAACCTGGACTGGAACGCCAACCTGGCGACCGGCGCCTCGACCAGCATCGGCTTCAACGGCACCTGGTCCGTCGCCAACCCCAGCCCGACGTCCTTCAGCGTCAACGGCGTGACCTGCGGCGGCGTGACCCCGACGCCGTCGGTCGTCACCTCGGCCAGCTCGGTCACCGTCGCCGAGGGCGGCACGAGCACCTTCACAGCGAAGCTGTCGTCAGCCCCCACGGCGAACGTCACCGTCGCCACCACCAGGACCAACGGTGACGCCGACCTGACCGTGTCGTCGGGCGGCTCGCTCACCTTCACCCCGTCCAACTGGAACACCGCCCAGACCGTCACCCTGGCGGCAGCCCAGGACGCCGACACCACGGCGGGCACCGCCGCCTTCAGCGTCGGCGGCGCGGGCGTCACCGCGGCGACCGTCAACGCCACGGAGATCGACGACGACAGCTCCCAGGAGCAGGCGCTCGTCGTAACACCCGCGTCGGTGACCGTGCCCGAGGGTGGAACGGCCACCTACGGCGTCAAGCTCGCCACCGCCCCCACGGCCAACGTCACCGTCACCTCCGCAGCGGGCAGCGGCGACGCCGACCTGACCGTGTCCTCGGGCGGCTCGCTCACCTTCACCCCGGCGAACTGGAACACCGCCCAGAACGTCACCATCGCCGCCGCGGAGGACAGCGACACCACCGGCGGCACCCGTACCTTCACCGTCTCCTCGGCCGGGCTCACGGCCAAGACCGTCACCGCCACCGAGGCCGACAACGACGGGTCGAACCCCGGCCCGCACGTGGACAACCCCTACGCGGGCGCGACCGGGTACGTGAACCCCGAATGGTCCTCCAAGGCGGCGGCCGAGCCTGGCGGCGCGGCCGTGGCCAGCACCTCGACGGCGATCTGGGTCGACAGGATCGCGGCCATCGCGGGCTCGTCGTCCTCCATGGGCGTGCGCGCACACCTGGACGAGGCCGTCAGGCAGGACGCGGCCAACGGGACCGCTCCGCTGACCGTGCAGTTCGTCGTCTACAACCTGCCCAACCGCGACTGCTCGGCCCTGGCGTCCAACGGCGAGCTGCTCATCGCGCAGGACGGGCTCAACCGCTACAAGAACGAATACATCACGCCGCTCGCCGACATCCTGGACGACCCGCAGTACGCGAACCTGCGGATCGTCACGATCGTCGAGATCGACTCGCTGCCCAACCTGGTCACCAACCTGAACGTGGCCAAGTGCGCCGAGGCCAAGAGCAGCGGCGCCTACGTGCAGGGCATCGCGTACGCGCTGGACAAGCTGCACGCGATCCAGAACGTCTACACCTACCTCGACGCCGCCCACCACGGCTGGATCGGGTGGGACACCAACTTCGGCCCGACCGCCGACGTGATGGGTGAGACCGCGCTCGCCACCACCGCCGACTACGCCAGCGTGGACGGCTTCATCACCAACACCGCCAACTACTCGGCCCTGGTCGAGCCGTACTTCACCATCAACTCCACGGTCAACGGCACCACGGTGCGCCAGTCCAAGTGGGTCGACTGGAACTTCTACGTCGACGAGCTGTCCTTCGCGCAGGCCTTCCGCAACAGGCTCGTCCAGGAGGGCTTCTCGCCGAACATCGGCATGCTCATCGACACCTCGCGCAACGGCTGGGGCGGTACGGCCAGGCCCACGGCGCCCAGCACCTCGACGGTGCTGGACACCTTCGTCAACGAGTCCAGGGTCGACCGCCGGATCCACCCCGGCAACTGGTGCAACCAGAGCGGCGCAGGGCTCGGCGAGCGGCCCAGGGCCACACCGGCCACCGGGATCGACGCCTACGTCTGGGTCAAGCCGCCCGGCGAGTCCGACGGGGCGAGCAAGGAGATCCCGAACGACGAGGGCAAGGGCTTCGACCGGATGTGCGACCCCACCTACACGGGCAACGAGCGCAACGGCCACAGCCTGAGCGGAGCCCTGCCCGACGCCCCGCTCTCGGGCAAGTGGTTCTCCGCCCAGTTCAGGCAGCTCCTGCAGAACGCCTACCCGGCCGTGTCATAGCCCCTTGGCCAGGCGGTAGTAGGCCTGGTTCCACCGCATCTCCTTGGTGAACTGCCTGGTCGTGGTGTTCGCGTCGATGAGCAGCAACTCGACGCCGAGCATCTCGGCCAGGTCGGCCAGTTCCTCCGTCCCCACCGCGCTGGACAGCACCGTGTGGTGCGGGGCGCCGGCGGTGAGCCAGGCCTCGGCCGAGGTGCGCAGGTCGGGGCGCGGCCGCCAGACCGCCCTGGCCACCGGGAGGTTCGGCAGCGGCTGCGGCGGGGCGACCACGTCGATCTCGTTGGCCACCAGCCGGAACCTGTCCCCCAGGTCGGCCAGCCCGACCACCACGGCCGGACCGGGCTCGGCGTCGAACACCAGCCGCACCGGGTCCTCCCTGCCGCCGATGCCGAGCGGGTGGATCTCGCACGACGGCGTCGCCGCCGCGATCGACGGGCACACCTCCAGCATGTGGGCGCCCAGGATGAGCTCGCCGCCCGAGGTCAGGTCGTAGGTGTAGTCCTCCATGAAGCTCGTGCCGCCCGGCGCCATCGCCTTGAGCGTGCGCAGGAGCACCGCGGTCTTCCAGTCGCCCTCGCCGCCGAACCCGTAGCCGTCGGCCATCAGGCGTTGTACGGCCAGGCCGGGCAGTTGCCGCAGCCCGCCGAGGTCCTCGAAGTTCGTGGTGAACGCGGTGAAGCCGCCCGCCTCCAGGAAGTGCCGCAGGCCCAGCTCGATCCTGGCGGCGTAGCGCAGCGACTCGTGGCGCTCGCCCAGTAGCTCGGGGGCGAGCTTGTAGGCGTCGCCGTACACCTGCACGAGCTCGGTCACGTCCGCCTCCGAGGCGGCGTCCACGGCTTCGACCAGGTCGTTGACGCCGTAGGTGTTCACCGAGACGCCGAAGCGGAGCTGCGCCTCCACCTTGTCGCCCTCGGTCACCGCCACGTCGCGCATGTTGTCGCCGAACCTGGCCAGCTTCATCGTGCGCAGCTCGGCCATCCCCTTGGCCGCGCGCGCCCAGGCCTGGATGCGGGCGGCCGTGTACGGGTCGCCGACGTGGCCCGCGACGGTCTTGCGCGGCACGCCGAGCCTGGTCTGCACGAACCCGAACTCGCGGTCGCCGTGCGCGGCCTGGTTGAGGTTCATGAAGTCCATGTCGATGCTCGCCCACGGCAGCTCGACGTTGGCCTGGGTGTGCAGGTGCAGCAGCGGCTTGCGCAGGGCGTCGAGCCCGGCGATCCACATCTTGGCCGGGGAGAAGGTGTGCATCCAGGCGATCACGCCCGTGCAGGTGTCGTCGGCGTTGGCGGCGAGCATCACCCGCCTGATCGCCGCCGCGTCGGTGAGGACGGGCTGCCACGCCACGTCCACGGGGAGCCGCTCGGCGATGTGCCGGGACTGCTCGGCGACCTGGGCCAGCGTGTCCTCGCCGTACAGCCCCTGGCTGCCGGTCAGAAACCAAATCGTCACCGTGGGCTCCTCTGTCCATAGACGTTCTGGTAGCGGTCGTACAACCGGTCGATGTCGTTCTTGTCCAGCTCCAGCGGCCGGCCAAGCTGGCGGGCCACATGCACGGTGCGGGCGACGTCCTCGCACATCACCGCCGCCTTGACCGCGGCCCTGGGGTCCTTGCCGATGGTGAAGACGCCGTGGTTGCGCATGAGTACGGCGGGCGAACGGTGCCCCTTCAGCGTGGCCACGATGCCCTGCCCGATGGAGTCGTCGCCGATCAGCGCGAACGGCCCGACCGGGATCTCACCGCCGAACTCGTCGGCCATGGCGGTCAGGACGCACGGGATCGGCTCGTCGCGGGCCGCCCAGGCCGAGGCGTAGGTGGAGTGGGTGTGCACGACGCCGCCCACCTCGGGCAGGTGCCGGTAGACGTAGGCGTGCGCCGCGGTGTCGCTGGAGGGGGCGTGCTCGCCCTCGACCAGGTTGCCGTCGAGGTCGCAGACGACCATGTTCTCCGGGGTGAGGTCGTCGTAGGAGACACCCGAGGGCTTGATGACGAACAGGTCCTCGCCGGGGACGCGGCCGGAGACGTTGCCTGCCGTCCAGGCGACCAGGTTGTTGCGTACCAGCTCGGCGTGCAGGTCGCAGACGGTCTTCCTCATGCGGCGGCCTCGTTCCTGATGGCGCGCAGGGTGTGCAGCATGCGGCCGTCGCCGAAGGTGTCGTGCAGGATCTGGTACTGCGTGTAGAGCCGGTCGTAGGCGTCGGCCCTGGCCTCGTCGGGCAGGTAGGCGGCCTCGGTGCGCTTGCCCATCGCGGCGGCGGCGCGCTGGATGTCGGGGTAGGCGCCGGCGGCGACGGCCGCGTGGATGGCGGAGCCGAGCGCGGGGCCCTGGTCGGAGCCGATCACCGACAGGGGGCGGCGCAGGACGTCGGCGTAGACCTGCATGAGGAAACGGTTCTTCAGCAGGCCACCGGCGACGACGAACTCCTCGACCGGGACGCCGGCCTTCTCGAAGGTCTCGACGATCATCCGGGCGCCGTAGGCGGTGGACTCGATGAGGGCGCGGTAGACGTCCTCGGGCTTGGTGGCGAGGGTCTGGCCGACGATCACGCCGGACAGGTTGTGGTCGACGAGGACGGAGCGGTTGCCGCCGAACCAGTCGAGGGCGACCAGGCCGTGCTCGCCGACCTTCTGCCGCTCGGCGAGCGCGGTGAGCTCCTCGTGAGCGTTAACACCCAGGGTGGAGACGTACCAGGCGAAGATGTCGCCGACGGCCGACTGGCCCGCCTCGTAGCCCCAGAGGCCGGGGACGATGCCGTCCTTGACCACCCCGCACATCCCGGGGACCTCGGCCAGGCGGTCGCTGGGCATGACGTGGCAGGTGGAGGTGCCCATGATCGCCACCATCTGTCCCGGCCGCACGGCGTCGGCGGCTGCGGCGGTGACGTGCGCGTCGACGTTGCCGGTGCAGATCGCGATGCCTTCGGGAAGGGTCGTCCACGCGGCCGCCTCGGCGGTGAGCCTTCCCGCCAGCCCGCCCAGAGGAGCAAGACTCACAACCCTTGGGGACCCACCCAAGGGATCAAGACCCCTCTCCCCCGACGAAGAGACCTCCCCTCCGGCGGAAACCTCTCCCTCAAAGGGGGTCTCCCCTCCCGAGAGGGTCTCTCCCTCAGAAGGGAGGAGTTTCGTGGTGAAGTCGGCGAAGGCCGGGTTGAGGGCGGCGAGGAAGTCCGGCGAGGGGTAGGTGCCGTCCTGAAAAATGCCTTTATAACCGGCGGTGCAGGTGTTGCGGGACTCCACGCCGGTGAGCTGCCACACGATCCAGTCGGCCGCCTCGATCCAGCGGGCGGCCCTGCCGTACACCTCGGGCGCCTCCTCCAGCACCTGCAGCGCCTTGGCGAACTCCCACTCCGAGGAGATCTTCCCCCCGTACCGCGCCAGCCACGACTCCCCCCGCGAGGACGCCAGCGCGTTGATGCGGTCCGCGTGCGGCTGCGCCGCGTGGTGCTTCCAGAGCTTCGGCCACGCGTGCGGGACCCGGGGCGTCTCGACACACAACGGCGTCCCGGAAGACGTCGCGGGCAAGACCGTGCAGGCCGTGAAGTCGGTGCCCAGCCCGATCACCGACGACGGCGCCACCCCCGCGTCCGCCAGCGCGGCGGGTACGGCGATGCGGAGCACGTCGATCCAGTCCTGCGGCGACTGCAGCGCCCAGTCGGGCCCCAGCCGCTCGCCGGTCGGCAGCGCGGTCTCCATGACCCCGTGCGTATAGGCGTGGACGGCGCTGCCCACCTCGGCGCCGTCGCTCACCCGCACCACGACGGCGCGGCCGGACAGCGTGCCGAAGTCGACGCCGACCACATGCTTGTTAGCGTTCACAATAGACTCCAGGGGGACGGGAGACGGGAAGTTCTCAGGAGGCGGGAGCGGTGCTCGACCTGACGACGAAGCTCGGCCGTACGACCAGCCGCTCGTAGACGCCGGGACCCGACGCGTCGATCTGCCGCAGCAGCACCTCGATGCTGTGCCTGCCGACCGCGTCGAAGTCCTGCCTGACCGTGGTCAGCGGCGGCGAGAAGAACTCGGACTCGGGGATGTCGTCGAAGCCGACGATGCTGATCTGCTCGGGCACCTTCAGCCCCGCCTCGGTGAAGGCGCGCAGCGCGCCCAGCGCCATCTGGTCGTTGGCCGCGAAGACCGCGGTGACGCCGCCGATCTCGGCCAGCCGCTTGCCCGCCAGGTAACCGGAGCGCGGGCTCCAGTCGCCGGGCAGCGGCTCGGGCACCTCGCGGTTGGCGTCCTCCAGCACGGCGCGCCAGCCGTCCATGCGGCCCTCGGCCTCCAGCCAGTCGGACGGCCCGCTGATGTGCCAGACGGTCTCGTGGCCCAGGTCGAGCAGGTGGCGGGTGGCGAGCCTGGCGCCCTCGATCTGGTCGATGCAGACCACGGACACGTCGGCGCGGTGCGTGCCCTCGACGGCGACGGCCGGCATGCCCTGCGGCAGGGTCTCCAGGGCGCGGGCAGCCGAGCGCTGCGGCGCGACCACGACCACGCCGTCCACGCCCTGCTCTGCCAGGTAGCCGATGGCGTCGCGGACGCTGTCGGCGTCGATGGACTTGAGGCTGACGATGCTGACGAAGTAGCCGGCCGTCCTGGCCGCCTGCTCGATGCCGTAGATCGTGCTGGCCGGGCCGTACAGGGTGGTGTCGAAGCTGACCACGCCGAGCATCCTCGTGCGGCTGGTGACCAGCGCGCGGGCGACCAGGTTGCGCCGGTAGCCGAGCGTGTCGATCGCTTCCAGCACGCGGGTGCGGGTCTCCGGCCGCACGTTGGGATGGTCGTTGAGCACGCGGGAGACCGTCTGGTGCGACACTCCGGCGAGCCTGGCCACGTCGGACATCACCGGCGGCCGGCGCCTCGTCGAACTCACGGTCTCTCCTCTCGTGATCAACGTGATCCACCCGCCCGGCGTTTGGTCCACACGTCGAAGGCGACGGCAGCCAGCAGGACGGCCCCCTTGACCAGCATGACCCGTTCGCTGGGTGAGCCGATCAGGGACATGCCATTGTTGATCACCGCCATGATAAGCCCGCCGGTGATGGCCCCGGCGACCTTTCCCACCCCACCTTGTACGGCGGCGCCCCCGATGAAGGCCGCGGCGATGGCGTCCAGCTCGAAGCTGCTGCCCGCCGTGGGCCCCGCCTGGTTGAGCCGCCCGGCGAAGATGACGCCCGCGACGGCCGACAGCACGCCCATGTTGACGAAGATCCAGAAGACGACCGACTTGACCTTCACCCCGGACAGCACCGCCGCCTGCAGGTTCCCGCCGATGGCGTAGACCCGCCTGCCGAAGACCGTCCTGTTGGCCATCACCGAGTAGCCGATCACCAGGAGCGCCAGCAGCACCAGCACCCAGGGCAGGTTCTTGAACCTGGCGAGCTGCACCACCAGGAACAGGATCAGCGCCGCGCCTGCTGCGAGCTTGAGCGCGAAGAGCGGCAGCGGGTCGACGGCCTGGCCGTACCCTGCTCTGGCCGACCTGGTCCGCCACTGCGCCGCCACCATACCCGCGACCGCGACCACGCCGACGAGCAGGCTGAACAGGTCGGCCCCGCCGAGCGGGCCGAGCCCGATGTTGCCCAGGTAGCCGTCGGTGAACCCGTTGGCCAGCGTGCGGACCGCGTCGGGGAACGGGCCGATGCCCTGGTTGCCCAGCACGGTCAGGGTGAGCGCGCGGAACAGCAACATCCCGGCCAGCGTCACGATGAACGCCGGGATGCCGAAGTAGGCGACCCAGTAGCCCTGCCAGGCGCCGATGGCCGCCCCGGCCACCAGGGTGACCAGCAGCGCGATCGGCCAGGGCAGCCCCATGTCGACCATGAGCACGGCGGACAGCGCACCGGTGACCGCCACCACCGAGCCGACCGACAGGTCGATGTGCCCGGCGATGATGACGAGGATCATGCCGATCGCCAGGATGAGCACGTAGGAGTTCTGGACGATGATGTTGGAGATGTTCTGCGGCTGCAGCAGCGCGCCGTCGGTCAGCATCGAGAACAACGCGACGATCAGCGCGAAGGCGATGTAGATGCCGCTGGAGCGCAGGTTGATCTTCAGGCCGCGCGCCTGCCGCGTCTCCGTCGGCCTCGCCTGGGTGATGGTCATGTCGTTCCCTTGGTCATGAGATGCATCAGGCCCTCCTGGGTGGCTTCAGCGCGCGGGACCTCGCCGGTGATGCGGCCCTCGGCGAGGGTGTAGATGCGGTCGCAGAGGCCGAGCAGCTCGGGCAGCTCGGAGGAGATCACCAGGACCGCCCTGCCCTCGGCGGCCAGCCGGTTGACGATGGTGTAGATCTCGTACTTCGCGCCGACGTCGATGCCGCGGGTCGGCTCGTCGAGGATCAGCACGTCGGGCTCGGTGAGGATCCACTTGGACAGCACGACCTTCTGCTGGTTGCCGCCGCTGAGCTTGCCCACCACGCTCGACACGCTGGGCGCCTTGATGTTCATGTCGCGGCGGAAGGCGGCCGCGACCCGGTACTCCTCGCCCTCGTCGACCCAGACGCCCTTCAGCGAGGCCGCCGAGATGTTGTGCTTGACGTCGTCGATGAGGTTGAGCCCGTAGCGCTTGCGGTCCTCGGTGGCGTAGGCGATGCCGTGCCTGACGGCGTCCTGGACGGTGCGCACCTCGATGGGCGCGCCGTCCTTGAAGATCCGGCCGGTCACGTGCGTGCCGTAGGAGCGGCCGAACACGCTCATGGCCAGCTCGGTACGGCCGGCGCCCATGAGTCCCGCGAGCCCGACGATCTCGCCCCTGCGCAGCGACAGGTTCGCCGCGTCGACGACCGTGCGCCCCTGGTGCCAGACCGTCCAGTCCTCGATGCGCAGCACCTCCTCGCCGATCGCCGGCTCGTGCGGCGGGAAGCGGTTGTCCAGGGCGCGGCCGACCATCCCGGAGATGATGCGGCCCTCGCTGAGCTCGCCGGACGACAGCGTCTCGATCGTGCGGCCGTCGCGCAGGATCGTGACGGTGTCGGCGATCTCGATCACCTCGTTGAGCTTGTGCGAGATGATCACGCAGGTGATGCCCTCGTCGCGCAGGCCGCGCATGAGGTCGAGCAGGTGCGCCGAGTCGTCGTCGTTGAGCGCGGCCGTGGGCTCGTCGAGGATGAGCAGCTTGACGTCCTTGGCGAGCGCCTTGGCGATCTCGACGAGCTGCTGCTTGCCCACGCCGAGCTCGGCGACCTGCGTGACCGGGTTCTCCGCCAGGCCGACGCGCCTCATCAGCTCGCCGGCCTCGAAGTTGGTGCGGTTCCAGTCGATGAAGCCGCGCCTGGCCCGCTCGTTGCCGAGGAAGATGTTCTCCGCGACCGACAGCTGAGGGCTCAGGGCGAGCTCCTGGTGGATGATGACGATCCCGGCGTGCTCGCTGTCGCGGATGCCGCGGAAGGCGCACACCTGGCCGTCGAAGCGGATCTCGCCCTCGTAGTCGCCGTGCGGGTAGACGCCCGACAGGACCTTCATCAGGGTCGACTTGCCCGCGCCGTTCTCGCCGCAGATGGCGTGGATCTCGCCCCGCCGTACCGACAGGTTGACGTCCTGAAGCGCCTTCACCCCGGGGAACGCCTTGCCGATCCCCGTCATCTGGAGAATCACTTGATCTGGTCCGCCTTGTAGTAACCGGCGTCGATGATCTCCTGCTGGTAGTTCGTCTTGTCGACGATGACCGACTCGAGCAGGTAGGACGGCACGACCTTGGTGCCGTTGTCGTAGTCCTTGGTGTTGTTCACCTCGGGCTTGCCGCCCTTCAGGACGGCGTCGGCCATCTTGACGGTCTGCTCGGCCAGCTTGCGGGTGTCCTTGAAGATCGTGGAGTACTGCTCGTCGGCGACGATCGACTTGATCGAGGCGAGCTCGGCGTCCTGGCCGGTGACGACGGGGTACGGCTGGCCGCTCGTGCCGTAGCCGCTGCTCTTGAGCGCGGACAGGATGCCGATGGACAGGCCGTCGTAGGGCGACAGGACGCCGTCGACCTTCTTGCCGCCGCCGTAGTAGCGGGTGAGGAGGTCCTCCATGCGCTTCTGGGCGGTCTCGGCCTTCCAGCGCAGGGTCGCGGCGGTCTTGAAGTCGGTCTGCCCGGACACGACCTTCACCGTGCCGTCCTTGATCTTCGGATCGAGGACCGACATGGCGCCGTTCCAGAAGAAGGTGGCGTTGTTGTCGTCGGGCGAGCCGCCGAACAGCTCGACGTTGTACGGGCCCTTCTTGGCCTCCAGGCCCTTCAGCAGCGAGGTGGCCTGCTGGACGCCGACCTTGAAGTTGTCGAAGGTCGCGTAGTAGTCGACGTTCGGGCTGTTGCGGATCAGCCGGTCGTAGGAGATGACCGGGATCTTGTTGTCGGCCGCCGTCTGGAGCTGCGAGGTGAGCGCGGTGCCGTCGATCGCCGCGACGATGAGCAGCTTGGCGCCCTTGGTGATCTGGTTCTCGATCTGGTTGGCCTGCGTGGGGATGTCGTCCTCGGCGTACTGCAGGTCGACCTGGTAGCCGAGCTTCTCCAGCTGCGCCTTGACGTTGTCGCCGTCGTGGATCCAGCGCTCGGACGACCGCGTCGGCATGGTGACGCCGACCAGCACGTTGGCGGCGCCTGACGACGCGCCGGCCGAGGGCTGCGCGTCGACGGTCTTCTGGCTCGATCCGCAGGCTGTCAGCGCGAGGGCGAGGACCGCCACGCCAGAGATTTGCCACAGTTTCATGCTTTATATACCTAACTATCCGAATTTCGCCATTGTTATCGCTAACAAATGTCATGTCAAGGCATGTTCAGCGCGCCTTCGGTGAGAGCGCGAAGAGTCGCTGCAGCACGATGAAGACGAACAGCAGGAGACCGATGAAGATCTTGGTCCACCAGGAGCTGAGCGTCCCCTCGAAGCTGATGACCGTCTGGATCAGCCCGAGTACCAGCACCCCGAGCACCGTGCCGAACAGGAACCCGGAGCCGCCGGTGAGCAGCGTGCCGCCGATGACGACCGCCGCGATGGCGTCGAGCTCCATGCCGACGGCGTGCAGGCCGTACCCGGAGAGCATGTAGAAGGACAGCAGCACCCCGCCGAGCGCCGAGCAGAAGCCGCTGATCGTGTAGACCGCGATCTTCGTGCGGCCCACGGGCAGCCCCATGAGCAGCGCGGACTGCTCGCTGCCGCCCGTGGCGTACACGGAACGGCCCAGCCGCGTGTAGTGCAGCACGTAGGCGCCGGCCAGCACGACCAGGACCGCGATGACGACGCTCGGCGAGACCCACAGGCCGCCGCCCAGCTCGACCTTGGTCTGCGCGAACGCGGTGAAGGCCGGGTCGGTGATCGGGATCGACTCGGTGCCGATCGTGTAGCAGAGGCCACGGGCCAGGAACATCCCGGCGAGCGTGACGATGAACGGCTGGATGGCGAAGGCGTGCACGATGTAGCCCATCACCGCACCGAGCGCGGAGCCCACCAGCAGGACCAGCGGGATCACCGCGTACGGTGGCCAGCCCGGCCCGGCCATGAGGCTCGCCGAGATCATCGTCGACAGCGCCACCACGGAACCGACCGACAGGTCGATGCCGCCCGCCAGGATCACGAACGTCATGCCGACCGCGACGACGAGCAGGAAGGCGTTGTCGACGAAGACGTTGAGCACCACCTGCCCGCTGGCGAACCCCGGGTAGCGGACCCCGCCAGCGACGAACATCGCCACGAACAGTCCCGCGGTGACGAGCACCGGGAGGTATCGACGGGTCATGCGGTCACCTGCCTGAAGACCTTGGCGCGGAAGGCGGGCGACTGGATCAGGCAGACCGCCGTCACCACCAGCGCCTTGAACAGCAGCGTCGTCTCCGGCGGCACCCCGACCGAGTAGACGGTCGTGGTCAGCGTCTGGATGATCAGCGCTCCCAGGACGGTCCCGCCGAGCGAGAACCGCCCGCCCGACAGCGCCGTGCCGCCGATGACCACGGCGAGGATCGCGTCGAGCTCGATCCAGAGCCCCGCGTTGTTGCCGTCGGCGCTGGAGACGTTGGAGCTGACCATCAGCCCGGCGACCCCGGCGCACAGCGCGGCGAAGGTGTAGACGACCACGATGATGCCGCGCGCCCTGATCCCGGCCAGCCTGCTGGCCTCCGCGTTGCCGCCGACCGCCTCGATGAGCATGCCCAGCGCGAGCCTGCGGGTCAGGAAAGCGGTGACGGCCAGCACGACCAGCACGATCAGGATGGAGAACGGCACGGTCAGCCAGTAGCCGCCGCCGATGAGCTTGTAGGACGGGCTGTTGACAGTGATGATCTGCCCGTCGGTGATGAGCTGGGCCAGCCCGCGCCCGGCCACCATGAGGATCAGCGTCGCGATGATCGGCTGGATGCCGACCGCGCCGACCAGGAACCCGTTCCACGCGCCGAGCAGCACCGACAGCCCCAGCGCCAGCGCGACGGCGGTGACCAGCCCCGCGTCCTGGCTGATCTGCAGGCAGGCCAGCGCCCCCGAGATCGCCACCACGGACCCGACGGACAGGTCGATGCCGCCGGTCGCGATGACCAGCGTCATGCCCAGCGCCACCAGGATCAGCGGAGCGCCGAAGCGCAGGATGTCGATCAGGCTCCCGTACAGGTGGCCGTCGCGCACCTGGACCGACAGGAAGTGCGGCGTGAAGATCACGTTGACGGCGAGCAGCACGGCCAGGACGGCCAGCGGCCACAGCAGGCGCCTCACCTGGCGCCCCCGCTCGCGATGGTCTCCATGAGGACCTCCGTGGTCAGCTCGTCGTCGTTGGGCAGCTGGGCGACGAGGCGCCGGTCGCGCAGCACGCAGACGCGGTGGCTGAGCCGGAGCACCTCCTCCAGCTCGGCCGAGATGAACAGCACCGCCATCCCGCCGCCGGACAGCTCGGCGACCAGCCGCTGGATCTCGGCCTTGGCGCCGACGTCGATGCCGCGGGTGGGCTCGTCGAGGATGAGCAGGCGCGGCTCCAGGATCAGCCACCTGGCCAGGACGACCTTCTGCTGGTTGCCGCCGCTGAGGTTGCCGACCAGGTGCTCGGGGTCGGCCGGGCTGATCTTGAGCGCCTTGACGTAGCGCTGGACGAGCTCGTCCTGCTGGTCGCGCGGGATCGGCCTGGTCCAGCCGCGGGTGGCCTGCAGGGCCAGGACGATGTTCTCCCTGACCGTCAGCTCGGGGATCAGGCCGTCGCGCTTGCGGTTCTCCGAGCAGAAGGCGATGCCGTGGCCCATGGCGGCGCGCGGGTTGCGCAGCGCGGCGGGCGCGCCGCCGACCGCGACCTCGCCGCCGGTGGCGTGGTCGGCGCCGAAGAGCAGCCTGGCGGTCTCGGTACGGCCGGAGCCGAGGAGTCCGGCGAGCCCGACGACCTCGCCCTCGTGGATCGTGAGGGTGAACGGTTCGACGGCGCCCGAGCGGCCGAGCTCCCTGGCCTCGACGAGCGGGCGGTCGAACGGCCTGGCCTCGCCGTGCAGCTTCTCCAGCTCGGCGAGGTCCTGGCCGATCATCTTGGCGACGAGCTCGACCTGGCTGAGCTCGCTGGTCAGGTGTTCACCGACCAGCTTTCCGTTGCGAAGGATCGTCATACGGTCCGAAATTTCGTAGATCTGGTCGAGAAAGTGGGAGACGAAGAGGATGGCGATGCCCTGGGCCTTGAGGCGGCGCATCACCGTGAACAGCTGCTCGACCTCGCCGGCGTCCAGGCTGGAGGTGGGCTCGTCGAGGATGAGCACCCGGGCGTCGATGTCGATCGCGCGGGCGATGGCGACCATCTGCTGGACGGCCAGCGAGTAGCCGGCCAGCGGGGCCGAGACGTCCAGGTCGAGGTCGAGGCTCTTGAGCAGCTCGGTCGCCCTGGCCCGCATGCGCTTCCAGTCGATGCGGCCCATGGTGCGCGGCTCGCGGCCGATGAACACGTTCTCGGCCACCGAGAGGTTCGCGCAGAGGTTGACCTCCTGGTAGACGGTGCTGACTCCGGCCCGCTGCGCCTCCAGCGGCCCGGCGAACGCGACCGGCTGCCCGGCCAGTTCGATGGTTCCCGCGTCGATGGTGTGGACGCCGGTCAGCACCTTGATGAGGGTGGACTTTCCCGCGCCGTTCTCACCCATCAGCGCGTGCACCTCGCCGGGGAACAGCCGGAAGTCCACGCCGTCGAGCGCCATCACGCCCGGGAACCGCTTCCCGATCCCCCGCATCTGCAGGATCACGCTCGCTCCTCTCCTTTATCCATGGCGGCGTAGCGGCGGCCCGCCACGCCCGCTTCCCTGCCGTGCCCCTGGACGGACGCCGACCCCGTGCGGCGGGTGGGCGTCCGTCGGCCTGCCGTACCCCTCAGAACCGCTCTCGAGGGGTGCTCTCAGTACTGGCGGCTGGACAGGGCGGCCTTGGCCTGTTCCTGCGTGAACGTGGTCTCTTCCGTCACGACCCGCGTGGGGATCTGCTCGCCCTTGAGTACCTTCTTGGCCAGGTCCATGAGCTGCGGGCCGAGCAGCGGCGAGCACTCGACGATGTAGTTGATCTTTCCGTCGGCCAGGGCCTGCATGCCGTCCTTGACCGCGTCGATCGTGATGATCTGGATGTCCTTGCCCGGCACCTTGCCCGCGCCCTCGATCGCCTCGATCGCGCCGAGCCCCATGTCGTCGTTGTGCGCGAAGAGCACGTCGATGTCCGGGTTGGACTTCAGGAAGGCCTCCATGACCTCCTTGCCCTTGGCCCTGGTGAAGTCACCGGTCTGCGAGGCGATCACCTTGAACTTGGGGTCCTTGGCGATCTCCTCGGCGAACCCGGCCTTGCGGTCGTTGGCCGGGGCGGAGCCGGTGGTGCCCTGCAGTTCGACGATGTTCACCGGGTCGGTCGACGACTTGAAGGCGTCGACGAGCCACTTGCCCGCCTTGCGGCCCTCCTCCACGAAGTCGGAGCCGAGGAAGGTCCGGTAGAGGCTGGTGTCCTTGGAGTCGACGGCCCTGTCGGTGAGGATGACCGGGATCTTGGCGTCCTTGGCCTCCTTGAGCACGGTGTCCCAGCCGGACTCCACGACCGGCGAGAAGGCGATGACGTCCACCTTCTGCTGGATGTAGGAGCGGATGGCCTTGATCTGGTTCTCCTGCTTCTGCTGGGCGTCGGAGAACTTCAGGGTGACTCCGGCCTTCTTGGCGGAGTCCTGGACGGACTTGGTGTTGGCGGTGCGCCAGCCGCTCTCCGCGCCCACCTGGGAGAAGCCCATCGTGATCGAGCCGTCGCCGCCGCCGCTCCCGCCACCGGAGCCGCAGGCGGCCAGGGTCAGCGCGGCCACCACTAGCACCGAGATCCTCTTCAACACGTGGGGGGTCCTTTCTCGTGTTATCGCTAACATCAACTACTCCACTGGTCGAAACGCTGCGACTCCCCCAATCGCATGGCCTAGACTGTGAACGCTAACAACAGATGTCGTCAAGGCCTCGCCGGATTACGGTCCGGTTACACAGCCACCTCTTGACGCCTGACCTTGTGTTAGCGTTAACATCACCCCGCAGGGCCGTTCAGACCGGCAGCCCGGGGAGGTCGGGCGTGAGCTGGACACTCTGGGCGGTCTTGCCCTGCGGCACCTCGAACACCACGCCGTTGAGCGCGCTGCTGCCGGGTCTGACGCCGACGGCCTCGCTGCCCTCGGGGGTGAGGAAGCGGCCGTCGCGGGTGGCTGGGCCGTAGGTGTGGCCGTCGGTGGTGGTGAGCAGGCCGCCGCTGGCCGCCTGGTAGTTCACTTCTGGCTGCCTGCCGCGGTTGGCGGAGAGGACCCAGACCACGACGAAGCCGGTGTCCGAGGTCCAGGTTCTCGTTCCGCTGGTGACGCGCCTGGTGTGCTCGACCTGGGTCACCATGAGGTCCAGCTTTCCCGCCTTGTACGGCCTGCCCGCCTTAAGCGTATTGGCGGGCTTTTGAGATGATTTATCGGCTTTTGCTGCCACGTTTGCGGGGGGCTCGGTGCGGCCTGCTGCGACGGCGCCGGTCACGGCGGTCGCGGCGGTGACGGCCAGCACGGTGGCCACGATCGTGGTGCTCTTCACTGCTGGTCTCCTAGCGGGCGCGGCGGGCGAGGGCGAGGTAGGCGGCTCCGGACAGCCAGGCGGCCGCCCCGGCCAGCGCGGCCATCGCGGTGACGAACGCGGCCCTAGAGTGCTCCCACAGCGGCTCGTCCAGGGGCAGCGCCATGAACGACCGCAGGTCGACCGACCCGGCGGCCGCCGCGTACGCCCACCTCGACGGCGACAGCAGCGCCGCCTCCTCGTAGCCTGCCCTGCCGGTCAGCGCGAACATGCCGCCGCACAGCACGAGCTGCGTCATCACGGCCACCACCAGGACGGGCATCGCCTGGGCCTCGGTCGAGACCAGCGCGGAGATCAGCAGGCCCAGGCAGGCGGAGGCGTAGGCGACGGCGAAGACCACGGCGGCCAGTTCCAGCGTGCCGTTGCCCAGCAGGAGGGCCTTGTCCGGCGCCTGCCGTCCGGCCAGCGTGAGGACGACCACCGCGGCCGACTGCGCTGCCGTGATCGGGGCCAGGACGAGCAGCTTGCTCGCCAGGTAGGCGGAGGGGCGCAGGCCCGCGTGGGCCTCGCGCAGGTAGATCCGGCGCTCGCCGACGAGCTCTCTGACGGCGCTGGCCGTACCCATGAAGCAGGCGCCGACGATGAGGATCACGAGGAGTTGCTGGGCTTCCTGGGTCGGGGTGCCCGTGGGGGCGGCCAGGCCGTCCGCGCCTGGTACGGCTTTCGCCAGGAGGGCGAGCGCGACGGGGAGCGCGGCCAGGAAGGCGGCCAGCGCCGGATCGGCCGCGACCACCCGCACCGCACGCGCCGCCAGCACCCCCACCTGCCGCAACCACCCGGGCCGCCCGCCTACGACAGCAGGCCCACTCGGGGTAGGCCGCCCGGAAACACCTGCCACTGACGCGCCCGACGCCGACCCGTCGGCAGGGCCGCCCGTCGCGAGTTCTCCGAAGAGCTCTGTCATAGGCGCTTCACGCGACCGCCGCTCGGTCCCACCGGAAACGTTCTCCCCCGATGTGGGGGTGTGGGTGATGTCCCACCAGCCGAGCCGGTCGAAGACCTGGGCGTACGTGGTCGCGGCGAAGGCGTCCAGCAGGCCGTCCGGCGGGCCGAAGTACGCGAGCCGCCCACCCGGCGCCAGCGCGAGCACGTAGTCCGCCACGTCCAGGTGCAGCACGTTGTGGGTGGTGACGACCACGGTGCGTCCGGTCGAGGTGAGCTCGCGCAGGTGGACCATGACGTCGCGGTCCAGCGCCGGGTCCAGCCCCGACGTGGGCTCGTCGAGGAAGAGCACGGCAGGGTCGGTGAGCAGTTCGAGGGCGACGTTGACCCGCTTGCGCTGCCCGCCGGACAGCGTGGAGACGCGCTGCCCGGCCACCGGTGCCAGCCCGAGCTGGTCCAGCGCCCCGGAGATGCGCGAGGCCCGGTCCACCCCGGCGGGCAGCCGCAGCCTGGCCGCGTAGTCGAGCGCCCTGCCGACGGTCAGCTGCCGGTGCAGGATGTCGTCCTGCGGCACCATGCCGACCGTGTCGCGCAGCTCGGCGGCGGGCCGTCCGCCGACGGTGACCGTACCCGCCGAGGGCTTGAGCCGCCCCGACAGCGCCCGCAGGAGCGTCGTCTTGCCCGCCCCTGACGGGCCGACGACCGCGAGCAGCCTGCCCTCGGGCAGGTCGAAGCTGACCTGCTCCAGCAACACCCGCCTGCCCACCTCGACCGTCGCGGAACGGACACTGAGGGCGGGCAGGACCGGCGTCATCGTCAGGGAGTTGCTCACAGGCAGCCAACGCCGCCTTTACCGGCGAGCCTTCCGCGTTTTGCTTATGTTTTGCTTACGCCAGGTCCGTCAGCGCCTCGCGCATCGTGGCCAGGCCGATCGGTCCGAGGTCGAGCGCGGCGGTGTGCCAGCGCCGCAGGTCGAAGCCGGGTTTGCGGGACGCCTCCGCCCGCGCCTCCAGCCAGGCGCGCTCGCCGAGCTTGTAGCAGATGGCCTGCGCCGGCCAGCCGAAATAACGCACGATCTCGGCGTGCACGGTGTGCGCCTCGGCGCGGCCGCGCTCGCGCAGGAAGGCGCACGCCTTCTCGAAGGTCCACTTCGACCCGTCGGGCAGCGGGAGGTCCAGGTGCACGCCGATGTCGATGACGACGCGGGCGGCCCGCAGCGCGGAACCGGCCAGCATGCCGAGCCTCGTGGCCGGGTCGCTGTGCCAGCCCAGCTCGTCGGCCAGCCGTTCGGCGTAGAGCGCCCAGCCCTCGCCGTGCCCGCCCACCCAGGAGAACTTGGCGAACCGCGACAGCTTGTCCCCCGCCACGGCGACCGCGCCGAGCTGCAGGTGGTGGCCGGGCACGCCCTCGTGGAAGACCGTGGTCAGCTCGCTCCACGTGGCGAACCTGTCCCGCCCGCCCAGCGGCCACCAGGTACGGCCTGGCCTCGACAGGTCCTCGCTGGGCGCGGTGTAGTACGGAGCACCGGCGGTCGAGCCGTGCGCCAGGGTGACGTCGACGGAGCGCAGCGGCTCGGGGATGTCGAAGTGCACGCCGTTCAGCTCGGCGACGGCCCGCTCGTGCTGCTCCTTGAGCCACGCCAGGTAGGCGTCAGGGCCGTCGACGTAGTGGGTGGCGTCCAGGTGCTCGATCACCTCGTCGACGCTCGCGCCGGGCAGGATGGCCGCGGCCTCCCTGACCATCTCGGCCTCGATCCTGGCCAGCTCCTCCCACCCCCACGCGTAGGCGTCCACGGGGTCCAGGTCCGCGCCCAGCATGAGCCTGGCGGCCACCGCGTAGCGCTCGGCGCCGACGCCGTCGTGCTCGGTGCCGCGCGGCGCGTAGTCCTCGCGGAGGTAGCGGGCCGTCTGGGCGTAGGCCTCGTGCGCCTGCGCCACGGCCTTGGTGAGGTCGCCCTTCACGGGGCCCTCGCCGTACTCCGCCAGGAGCGCGTCGTGGGTGCCGACGTAGGCGTCGGCGGCGACGGCCGCCTCGCTCGCCTGCCGGCGCGCGGACACCAGGCCGCGCGCGGAACCCTCCTCCAGCGTGGCCCGCCAGCCGGTCAGCATCTGCGGGATGGCCGCCAGGTGGGCGGCGACCTCGCGCCACTGGTCGTCGCCGGCGCGCGGCAGGAGGTCGATGCTGTCCCTGACGCCGTTCACCAGGCCGAACGGGCCGCGCACGTCGGTGTAGTGCTCGCCCAGCTCGTGCCAGGCGGCCTCGGCCTCCAGCCGTTCGCGCAGGTGCGCGGCGGCCTTCCTGTCGCGGTCGTTCTCCGGTTCGAGGGCGGCGAGGCGGGACAGCGTGTCGGCGAGCAGCCCGGCTCTGGCGGCGAAGCCGTCGGGGCTGTAGTCGGTGGCTGCGCCGAAGTCACCGGTGAGGCCCATGTAGACGGCGCCGACCGGGTCCAGCGCGGCGGTCCTGGTGATGTGCTCGTCGCACAAACGGAAAATTGGCGTCATTTGCCAGATTCTCGCAGGACCATCGTGAGGAAGCCGAACGACGATCGGTAGGAGTGCAGCCATTCGACGCGGCGGGTGGCGGCGATGCTCAGGGCGTCGGCGCTGTCCGGGTCGTCGGGGTGGTCGAGCGCCCAGGTCGCCAGCGTGCCCCAGCAGGCCCATTCGTAGGCGTCGAGCTCCTGCCTGGTGGACACGTGCCCGAAGACGGGCGTCCATCCGGCGGCGACCACCTGGTCGTGGGTGGTGGCGAGGTCTTCGAGGTCGCCGAGCATCTCGATGGCCTCGGGGGTCGGCTCGCGCTCCCAGAACCCGTCGCCGATCACCACGCGTCCGCCGGGGGCGAGGTGCTTGCGCGCGACCTCCAGCGTGTTGACGAGGCCGCCGAAGACGTGGGTGGCGCCGACGCTCAGGACGACGTCGAACGGCTCGGCCGAGGTGAAGCCCTCGGCCCCCTGGTGGTGCAGGGTCAGCCTGTCGTCGACGCCGCGGTCCGCTGCGGCGGTGGCGGCGCGGTCGAGGGCGGCCTTCGACACGTCGACGCCCTCGGCGCGTACGGCGGGGCGGGCGGTGAGGGCGCGCAACAACCACTCCCCTGCGCCACAGCCGAGATCCAGCACGCGGGCGTGGTCGGTGAGTGCGTGGTCGAGGAGGTGGCCTACTGCTTCGTCGCCCAGGGGCGACTGGATCGGGTGGTTGGCGTGGGCGATCATGGACTGCAGTTCACGGTTCATCGCCCACATCCTCTCACCTGCCCCTTTACCCCCACCCACCCTCCCCAGCCACCACCTCCAGGGGATCGCCCCTTTGGCGGACCACCCGCAAAGGACCACCCCATAGTGGGCCACCCCGGGCGGACCACCACTGGGCGGAGCACGCCGGGCGGGTCACCATTTGGCGGGCCACCCCTTGGGCCACCGCCCGTTGCGGCATCCCTACGTGCGAGCCACCCCTCCAGCGCTGCACCTCCCTGCGGCCCTCCCTGGGGTCGCCTCCCTCGGGGTGCCTCCTTGGGGATCCTTACCCCCACACCACCCCTGGGGTGGCTTTTCAGGGGTGGCGGTGGAGGCGGCGGAGGAGGAGGGCGAGCTGGAGGCGGAGCCGTCCGGCGGGATCGCGCACGGTCCACCCGAGAAGGTGCTCCGCATGCGTGAGCCGGTCCTGCAGCGTCGAATGGTGCACGGTCAACTCCCCGGCCGCAGCCCGCAAGCTCGGCGCGAACGCGATCGCGTGCAACGTGCCCAGCATCCACGCCGCCATGTCGTCGAGCGCCCGCACGTCAGGCCCGGGAACGCTGCCGGGCCCGACCGCCGCGGCAAGCGTGACCAGCCCACCCAGCTCCTCGGCGTACACGACCCGAGGCCCCGGATCCCGCTCAACGCCCTCCGCCGCGAACCGCAACGCCGTACGCGCCAGATCCCACGACTCGGGCAGGTCCAGCACCGCCACCACCGGCCCAACCCCCATACGCCCGCCCTTGTCCGGCGCGCGCCGGTCGCCAGGGACGATCAGCGGGTCCGCGCCCTCGCGCGCCACCGCCCTCGCCAGGCCGTCCACCCGCAACCGCCGAGCCGCCCGCAACCGCGACTGGGCCGGAGCAGAGGCGTCGAGCAGCAGTTCCACCAGCGCCGGGTCGTCCCCCGCAGGAGCCCGCCCGCGCGTACGGTCGAGCACGTCGCGCGCCGCCACCGCCGCCCGCTCCAGGACCATGGCGTGCACGGGCCCGCCCAGCCCGTCCCGCTCCAGCCACAACACCGCCGCCCCGCCGGGCACGTCGGCACTCGGCCACGCGGGGTCGGGCTCGCCGTCCAGCTCCACCCGCCGGCCGTCCGCCCTGACCCGCACCCGCACGTGGCGCTCGCCGTCCACCAGCCGGGCAGGACACCCGGCCAGTACGGCTGCGCCACGCACGATCGCCTCGAGCCCCGCCCTGGCCTCGACGAGCCGGTCGAAGTACGCGATCACCTGCAGCGCGGCCCCCGCATCAGGGTCCAGCGCCGACAGGCGTCCGACCAGGTCCTTCACCAGGCCCATCCTGCCTCAGCGCCGCGCCCTTCCGCCATCGGTCAGAGCAGGCGTTCGAGCCAGCGCCGCCGAGCCGCCCTCGCGTCCTGCGAGAGCGCCGCCTGCGGGGCGAACCCGTCGAACCCATGGAAACCGCCAGGCCAGACATGCAGCTCCGCCTGCCCGCCCGCCGCCCAGATGCCCGAGGCGTAGGCGACGTCCTCGTCACGGAACGTCTCGGCCGACCCGACGTCGATGAAGGCGGGCGGCAACCCGGACAGATCGCTCGCGCGGGCGGGCGCCGCGTAGGGCGACACGTCGGGCCCGCCGCGCTGCTCGCCGAGCAGCGCCGTCCAGCCGGTGTTGTTGGAGGTACGGTCCCAGACCCCGAGCCCGGCCATCTGTACGGCGGAGCCGCTGTCGTTGCGGTCGTCGAGCATCGGGCAGATGAGCATCTGCCCGATCAGCGCGGGCCCGCCACGGTCGCGGGCGAGCAGCGCGAGCGCGGCCGCGAGCCCGCCACCGGCGCTGGACCCTGCGACCAGGATCCGGCCAGGATCGACGCCGAGCTCGGCCGCGTTCTTGGCGGTCCATTCCAGACCCGCGTAGCAGTCCTCGACCGGCGCGGGATGCGGATGTTCGGGAGCCAGCCGATATTCAACGGACACGACGACGAGCCCAAGCTCCACCGCCCAGTCAAGCAGCTGGTCGAGCCCGACCCGGTTGTCCCCGAGAATCATCCCCCCACCGTGCGTGTAGTAGATCGCAGGCAGCACCCCGGGCACATCAGCCGGACGCGCGATGAGCAGCGAAACATCCGGCGCCCCCTCAGGCCCCGGCACCGTACGCTCCTCAACAACAAGCGCCCCATTGCGCCCAAGCTCGGCGATGCTGGGCGACTCCATGATCGACGCCCCTTGGCGCAGCGCGGGCAGCATGTCGAGGGTGAAGGCGGGCGGAACGTACTCGCTCAGCAGATCCAGCGCGGCGGCGAGCTCGGGATCGAACGGCGGTGGTGTGCTCATGCCCCCATCGTCAACCACCCCCCACCCAGGTTCGAGCGCCACCCGCCGGACCCTACCCGCCACTTGGCGGGTGCCGTCAGGGAGCGACCGACAGTCAGGGGTTGAGGGCGGCTTGCGCCAGCGCGTGGAATTCCTCGTCGGGGATCGTGGCGGCGTCTTCTGGGCGGAGTTGGAGGGTGCCCTTGCCGGTCCTCAGTTCCGGGTGTCTTGTGGTGAAGCCGCCGTCTCGGCCCTCCTGCCAGCCGTACAAGGAGACGCCGTGCTTCCAGGCGCCCAGGTAAAGGCGGCGTTTGGCGACCTTGTAGGTCGGCATCTCGTAGGAGATGGTCTCCTCGGCCTCCGGGTGGGCTTCGAGGATCAGGTTGCGGAGGCGGTCGAACAGCGGGCGGTGGGCTGGGTCTATGGCGTCGATGTAGGCGCGGACTGCTTCGTTCATGTCTGGAGTTTGCTCAGCCAGCGGTCTCGGGACTACCACGTTCCGCCCATCGATTCGCCCAGCGTTCCAGGCGCATCACGTCCTTGCACAGCTCAGCACCCTCCTCGGTGAGGCGGTAGCCGGTTTCGGCGCGGTCGACTATGCGGGCCTCGGTCAGTTCGGCCAGGCGGTCGGCCAGGACGCTGGATGAGATGCCGTCGCAGCGGCGCTGCAGTTCGCGGAACGTGGGGGGTGGCTGCTGGGCCAGCTCCCACAACACGCGCAACGCCCACCGGCGGCCGAGCAGGTCGAGCAGGGCCATCACGGGACGGCCGCTGGCCGAGCCGCGTACGGGACGGCCGGGAAGTGGTGCCGACATGAGCGCTCCTTTTTTCGAAGCACCCATGCTACCTTCCCTTGTATGCCTCGATTTTCAAAGCAGCGGCTGGATCCCGTGGAGCCGCCCTACGATGCTGAGACCGCCGCGGCCCTGGAGGCTCTTGGGCCGCCGATCGCGTTGTTCGGGGTTCTGGCCAGGCGGCCGGAGCGGGCGCGGGCCGTGCACGGGTGGGGGAGCTACTACCTGTCCAGGCGGTCGGCAATGACGTTGCGCCAGCGCGAGCTGGTCATCGACAGGACGACGGCTCGCTGTGGGGCGGGGTACGAGTTCGGGGTGCACGTCGCGGTCTTCGCCGGGAAGGTCGGGCTGGACTCGGCGCAGGTCGCCTCGCTCGCGTCGGGTGGTCCGGACGACCCGTGCTGGGAGGATCCGGCCGACCGAGCGGTCCTGCGGGCGGTGGACGCGCTGTACGACGGGGACGACCTGTCCGACGAGCTGTGGGCGGAGCTCGTCCGGGCGGTCGGGGAGGAGGGGGCGATCGATCTGCTGCTGGTGTGCGGGTGGTACCACGCGGTGTCGTACGTGGCGCGGGTTCTCCGGCTCCCTGACGAACCGGGCACGAAGGGGTTCGCGACGACGATACGGTGACTTGTCATGAGCCGCCTCGCCTCCGCAGTCCTCGTCCTCAGTCTCGGAGTCGCAGGCTGCGGTGCCGCGACCGGCAGCGCCACAAAAAACACCAGCGCCGCCAAAGCCGCCGGAGAAACCGCTCAGCCGTCCGCCACCTCAACCCCCGCACCCGCCCCCGGCGTACGCATCAGCACCGATCCCACCGAGCTGGCCAAGGCGCTCAAGTCGACCACCACCGCCCTCATGACGGCGATCGACGGCTGGACCACCGGCCAGCCGCCCCAGGACCTCGTCCTGTACGCCCTGCACCAGCAGCGCATCTACCGCGCCATGGCCCGCAGCAGGACCCTGGCCGACGCCACCATCCGCCTGCTGCCCAAACGCCTGGCCGCCGAGGCGCGCGACAACGTGACCGCCATCGGCAAGCTCCTGTCCATGGCCCGCCCGATCAGCGCCGAGCGCCGCAGGAAGATGCGCCTGGCCGAGCCACCCCCGGCCAGGCAGCTGCGCGGCCACATGGTCGCCGCGGAGAAGCGGTTCGGCGTCGAGTGGGAGGTGCTCGCGGCGATCATGCTGGTGGAGACGAAGTTCGGCCGCGTCAGGTCGGCGAGCTCGACCGGCGCGCAGGGCCCGATGCAGTTCATGCCGGGCACGTGGAAGCAGTACGGCATGGGCGGCGACGTGCAGAACGCCCGCGACGCGGTGATGGCTGCGGCCAACTACCTCAAGGCGTCGGGCGCGCCGGGCAACTACCGGCGGGCGGTGTTCGCCTACAACCACGACGACCGGTACGTGGACGCCGTGCTGGCGCACGCCAGGCAGATCAAGCGGGACCCGCGCAGCTTCTACGCCTACTACAACTGGCAGGTGTTCGTGCTGTCCACGAAGGGCGACGTCCGGCTCACCGGCCCGCGCTGAGCCACGGCGACGATCGCGGTCCTGGGCACCTCGGCGACGAACAGCCCGCCCTCGGGGTACACCACGGGCCGCGTGGCCCCCAGGGCGCTGTGGTCGAAGTACCGCTCCAGGACCCGCCAGGGGTCATCCTGCCGGGCGAGATGACGGCTGACGCCGTACATGTCACCGATATATCGGCACATGCGGGCTTTGGCTTCGTCAGCCGTCGAAGCCCGCACGATCAGCGGGTCGTACAGGTCCATCACCCGCACCGGCAGCCCCGCGTCACGGAACAGACCGGCGAGCTCGGCCCGGGTGAAGTGGCTGTAGGCATGCCCACCGGCCGCGTGCGGGTGCACCACCTCGGCGAAGAACCCCGCCATCGGGCTCGACTCGTCGAAGTCGTGCAGCACGATCCGCCCGCCAGGCCGCGTCACCCGCACCGCCTCGGCCACGGCCGCGGGACGCTGCGCGGGGGCGATGTGATGCGTGCCGTACGCCAGGAGCACCCCGTCCATCGAAGCGTCACGCAGGAAGAGGAAATGGGCGGCCTGCCGTACGGCGGGCAGTCCCTGGGCCAGCGCCCGGTCGACCATCTGCCCGGACAGGTCGCCGGTGATGACGACGGGTTTGCTCTCGAGGCCGCCCACCGCACGGGCGAGCGTCCCGTCGCCGCCGAGCACGTCGAGCACCAGCGGCGCCTGCGACGACGGGTCGGGCACGAGCAGCCGCAGCAGCGCGCTGATGCCCGTCCACCTGACGAGGGCGTCCTGCTGGGCGCGGCGGTAGGAGTCGCCCCGCCCGCCGTCGTCGGAGTCGAACTCGCTGCTGGTCACGGCGAGCACGTCCAGCGCCTCGCGGGCGCCGGGACGCTGGAAGTCGAGCACGGCGTGCAACTGCGGATGGACGGTCGAGACGACCCGCTGGTACTCGTCCAGGCTCAGGGATGGGAGATACACGCGGTGTTCCTCTCAGGGAGCTGCGGAGGGTCGAAACGGTGGCTGAACCGGCCCATCAGCCGGGTGACCGCCGCGCTGCGTGCGGCGAACAACCGGATGCGCGGCTCCAGAGCCACCCCGAGCTGCTTCTTCGTCTCGTAGGCCGCCGCGCCGAACGACAGCCGTCGCGCGCCGGAGGCAATGGCGTGTCGCACGCAGGCGGTCAGGATCGCGTGGTAGACGCTCGTGCCCGCCGTGCGCGCGTAGTCGCGGCCGAGCCACCGCACCGCGAGGTCGTCGCCACTGCGCAGGAGCGCGACGCACCCGACCGGTTCGCCGTCCAGAAGTGCGCCCAGAAGGGTGAAGTCGCTGCCCAGAGCCGAGGCGGCCGTCGCGAACAGGCCAGGTCTGAAGTGCCTGGTCCCGCCGTGCCGCCGGGTCACGTCGGCCACGAGCCGGTCCAGGGCGGGCGTGTCCGGGGCCAGGGGGAGAACGACGATCCCTTCCCGTACGGCTCGCCGCTGCGTGCGCCCGATCTCCCTGCGCCGCCTGCCGGGCAGCCAGGCCAGGTAGTCGTCGAACGAGGCCCAGCGCAGGTCGAGCCGGGTGTCGGGCAGCCAGGCCATCCGGACGAAGCCCGGCGGCACGGCCCCGCCGGAGGGAAGGTGGTCGACGATGCAGAACAGCAGCCGTTCCCGCCTGACCAGCGCGTGGATCTCGCCGAACAGGTCGGAGCCCAGCAGTCCTGGCGTGGCCGTCAGCGGGAGCGCGACGTGCAGGAACGGCCGCCAGCGCGTCAGCCTCCCGAAGCGGGCGTCGAGCGCGGTGTTCTGCAGCCGCCGTTCGATCGAGCACACCGCGGCGGCCACCAGCCTGCCGTCGCGGCGCAGGAGCAGGTACCTGGGCCGGTGGTCGGCCAGCGTCGCCTCGGCCAGGCGCAGCCAGCGGTGCCCGGCGAAGGGCACGTCCCCGGCGAGCGCGTCCCACTCCCCCGCCGTCACGCCCTCGATCGAGGGCAGGAGGTCAACCGCGTACATCGAACCGCAGGGTCGCGGCCGCCTGGTCGGCGGCCTCGCGCAGCCCCTCGACCGTCGCCGCGTGCACGACGAACCAGCCGAGCCGGTCGGACACGTCCTGGTAGGCCCGCACCCGCTGCCCTGGCCGTGCGAGCAGGACCAGCTCGGCGACCTCGGGGATGGCCCTGGCGCGTTCCTCGCCGGAGATCGCGACCAGCTCACCGGCGCGCGGCGCGGTCAGCACCTGCCACAGGACCGGGCGCGGCGGGTGCGGGGCCAGCTCGACGGGTTTGCCGACGGCGGCGAGGACGGCGGCCCTGACCGGGTCGACGCCGAAGCAGTGGCGCACCATGTCGTCCGTGCCGTTGCCGCCGGTGCGCAGGCCCAGCTCGATGACGTACGGCTCGCCGTCCGGGGTGACGATGAGGTCGAGGTTGAGCGGCCCGCGCCGGTACTCCAGGCGGCTGCACACCTTGTCGATGATCGACCTGGTGGTGTGCTCCACCCCGCTGGGCAGCCCCGCGGGCATCCGGCGGCTCGTCGTCAGGAAGTCGGGGCTGACCGTCTGCCTGCTCATCGCCGTGAACACCACGCGGCCGTTGTCGACGACGCATTCGCCGTTGTAGAGGACGCCGGGGATCTCCTCCTCGACCATGATCACGCCGCTGTAGGAGCGCCGGTGCGCCTCGTGCGCGGCGGCCAGGACGTCGCCGGGCGCGGCGCACCTGGTCACGCCGCGCCCGCTCTGCGCGTCTGCGGGTTTGACCACCACGGGGTAGCGCAGCGTGCGGGCGCGCGCCGCCACCTCGGAGGGGTCCTCGCCCTTCATCCACGGGTAGGACGAGACGCCCAGGTCGTCGAGGATGCCGCGCAGCACCCACTTGTCCACCGAGGCCCGCGCGGCCGTGCGCGACAGCCGGGACGGCAGGCCGAGCGCGTCGGCCACCTCGCGCAGCGCGGGCACCGCGACGTCGCTGGAGGGGCTGAGCACCCCGGCCACGTCGGTGCGGCCGTCGAGCGCGGCCAGGATCGCGCCCGCGTCCCTGGTGCTGACCGGCAGGTACTCGTCGGCGAGCGCGACGCCGGGCGCCGTCGCCGACCGGTCGACGGCGATCGTCCGGTAGCCCATCGCGGCGGCCGCCCGGTAGGTGGACAGCGCGCCGTCGGCGGCGCCCAGGATCAGCAGGGATCTCATACCGTTCTCCAAGGGGCGAGGAGCACCGCGACGGCCAGCACGAGGTGGACCGCCGCGAACACGACGGCGGTGGCGACCGTGGGCGGCCCGCCGACGAAGACGATGATGTGCGAGGCCCAGTCCAGCCGCGCGGGCCGCCCGTTCGGCCAGTCGTAGAGCGCCCAGAAGGTCAGGTCGTTCAGCCCGGAGATGACCACGAGGACCGCGGCGATCCCGGACCTGAGCACGGAAGCGGTGGCCGCGCCCGCCATCCGGTAGGCGAGCAGGCCGAACAGCACGACGAACGTGACCGTCAGCAGGCTCCATTGGTAGATGGCCTCGAACTGGCCGCGCCCGGCGGAGAACCGCAGGATCCGCACCACCATCCCGGTGTCCAGGAACCCCATGTAGAACACCACCGCGGCCAGCAGCAGCCCCGGGCCGAAGCGCCAGCGCGGCAGCAGCGCGACCGTCACCACGCCGAGCACGAACGGGCTCAGCCGGAACGCCCAGTCGAGCACGTTGCCCAGCGTCTGCTGGGGCGGCAGCACATAGAGGATGAGTACGGCCAGCACGGCGGCGGGGAGGCCGGGCGCCAGCCAGAGCCACCGTTCCCTCATCGTTTGCGCGCCCAGAACGGGCCCATCGCCAGGGCGTCCACGTCGGTCTTGAGATAGCAGGCGACCGCGTCCTCCGGCGTGCACACGATGGGCTCGTCGTTGTCGTTGAACGAGGTGTTGACCAGCATCGGCACCCCGGTCAGCGCGTCGAAGCGGGAGATCAGATCGTGGTAGAGCGGGTTGTCGGCGCGGCTGACCGTCTGCACGCGGGCCGAGCCGTCCACGTGGGTGATGGCCGGTACGGCGGAGCGGCGGTGTTCGAGCACGTCGAACACGAGCAGCATCACCGGCGACGGGTGGTCGCTGGCGAAGTACTCGCCCGACCGCTCCTCCAGGCAGGACGGCGCGAACGGCCGGAACGGCTCGCGGTGCTTGACCTTCTCGTTCATGCGCGCCTTCGACGAAGGGTCGCGCGAGTCGGCCAGCAGCGACCGGTTGCCCAGGGCGCGCGGGCCGCACTCCATCCGGCCCTGGAACCAGCCGACGATCAGGCCGTCGGCGATCCGCTGCGCGGTGTGTCCGGCGATGTCGTCCATGCGCTCGTACTCCACGCCCGCGTCGCGCAGCGCCTTCTCCATGCGGTCCTCGGTGAACTCCGGGCCGGTGAACATGTAGCCGCCGGTGGGCCTGGGCCTGCCGTACCGGCCGACGCTGACGGCGAGGGCGGCGCCCAGTGAGGCGCCGTCGTCGGCGGCGGCGGGTTGGGCGAAGAACTCCTCGAAGCCGGTCTCCAGGAGGATGCGGCCGTTCATCACCGAGTTCAGCGCCACGCCACCGGCCACGGCGAGCCTGGTCTCGCCGGTCTGCTCCTGCAGCCACGTCGCCAGGTGCAGACCGGCCCGCTCCAGGGTGGCCTGCAGCGCGTAGGCGACGTCCCTGTAGTGCTGCGGGACGGGGTTGTCCTTGGTGACCTTCGTCTTGGGCCTGGGCGGTCCGAAGGCGTCGAGGAACTTCGCCGACACCTGGTGCCTGCCGTTCACGTGGTGCTTGAACCAGCTGAGGTCGAGCTCGAAGCCGCCCGGGGTGAGGTGCACGAGGTCGGCGAACCGGTCGACGTAGGCGTCCGTGCCGTACGGCGCGAGCCCCATGACCTTGCCCTCGTCGATCGTGGGGTGGAAGCCGAGGTAGCCGGTGACGATCGCGTAGAGGGCGCCCAGCGAGTGCGGGTAGCGGATGCGTTTCAGGTCCCTGATCCGGTCGCCGTCGGCGACGGCCAGGCAGGTGCTGGTCCCGTCGCTGCCGATGCCGTCCAGGGTGAGGACGGCTGCGCTGTCGAACGGGCTGACGTAGTAGGCGCTGGCGGCGTGCGAGCGGTGGTGGTCGACGAGGTGCACCTTGAACCTGGTGTCGCCGGTGTGCCCCACGGCGGCCTTGATGTCGGCGGTGAGGGTGTAGGTGCGCTTGATGTGCGCCAGGACGGCGCCGCCGACGTGGAAGTCGTCCATCTTGGCGCCGTCGCCGTGCTTGATGGTGTCCACGAGCCCGGCGGACTGCTCGTTGCGGAACACCTCCAGCGTGCCGGGGAAGTAGCGGGCGAAGACCTTCGCCGCGTGGGCGGCCTCGCGCCAGCGCTGCCAGTAGAAGGCGACGTGGTCCACCTCCCCGAGCCCGATGCCCGCCTGCTCCAGGCAGTAGGCGATCGCCCTGCCGGGGAACCCGCCGTCGTGTTTGCGCCGGGTGAACCGCTCCTCCTCGGCGAACGCGACGATCTCCCCGTCGCGGACGAGCGCGGCCGCCGAGTCGTGCACCCGCGAGATGCCCAGTACGTACATGTCGTCACTCCGTGGTCAGCTTGCGCCGCATGACATGAGCCTTGATCGGGATGGCCAGGGCGAGCGCGGCCATGGCCCCCGCCGCGCCCTCCAGGGGGACGAGCAGCGCGGCCAGCAGGCCGGTGGCGACCAGGCCGACGAGCGCGCCTGAGGCGGTCACGGTGAGCACGTCGTTGGTGGTGTTCTCCACCAGGTACCCGGCGTACATCACGGTCAGGAAGAGCGTCACGACGACGGCCGCCATGACGACGAGACCGACCGGGTACGGCAGGCCCGCCATCGCCACCACCAGCACCACCAGCGGCGCGCCCATGATCTCGGCGCGCCGCAGCAGCCGGACGGCGTGCGCGCGGCCCTCGCGCCCCCTGGTGCCGCGCAGCCGGTGCGAGGTGGCCGGCTGGGCCACCCGCAGCAGGTAGACGACCACCTGGCAGATCGCGATCGGGCCGAGCAGCGCCAGGTAGAGCACGCCGCTCTGGTCGGCCTGCCCGGAGAGGGTCAGCACCAGGTACGCCAGGGCGAAGCACAACGCGTCGAACAGGTCGGCCGCGCCGAGCAGCAGGGTCAGGCGGACCAGCTTTCCCAGGAGGCGGCGGCGGGGCGCGGGCCGTACCCACGTGCGGGGCAGGGCGGCGATCGCGCCCAGGGTCACCGCGACCGTCCCGGCCAGCACCAGCAGCAGGTGCACCTGCGGCGCCCAGCCGGTCACCACGGTGGCCACCGTGGCGGCCAGCACCACGGCGCCGCTCGCGCCGAACGCGACCGTGTCCCAGATCGGCCGCCCCCGCGCCCGGTGCAGCCCCGACACCGTCATCAGCACCCCGGTGCACGCCGACCAGGCTCCGGCGGCGAGGTAGGCCGTGAGCGCGGCACGCGGCGCGACAAAGGCCGCGACCAGGACAGCCGTCACAAGGGCGAGCGCCGGTGCGGCCGACATCGCCAGCGACAGCCGTACCACGGAAGGGCCGAGCCGCGGGGTGCGCGGCAGCGTCTTCAGCGCCGCCTTCTCGGGAGCGTCGCTCACCAGCAGCAACCACGCGCACTGCCCGACCGCCCCCGCGTAGAGGCTGAAGGCGCGCCCGTCCCACACCGTCACCAGGGCCAGCGCGGTCACCTGCACCCCGGCGCGGAAAGCGCCCCTGCCCAGCAGCAGCCGCAGGACCAGCAGGGGCCTCGGGAGCGCGACCTCCACCACGCTCACAGACGGTCCGCCTCTCTGATCGGCAGCGTCGCCTCCCGCACGTAGAACAGCCGCGGCCGCGCCTGGCCAGCCGCGATGGAGACGAGGTACCGCACGGTGAAGCCCTGCACGGCCAGCACCACGGCCGCCAGCAGGAACGGCACCGTACGGCCTGCTGGGCTGACGATCGCGCACAGCAGCGCCACGACGGCGGCGGCCGTGGACAGGCCCGCCGCCGCGCTCGTCAGCCGCCGCCCGACGCTGACGTACAGGTCGAGGGCGTGCCGGGCGAGCCACAACACGTTCACCTTCGAGCTGCCGCGCGTGCGCCCGCGATGTGTCACGGGGACGGTGGTGTACCTGTTCGTCAGCCGGGGCACCGTGGCCAGGAAGTACGGCGTGCCCAGCTCCAGCTCGACGATCGTGCGCGCCAGCGACGCGCGCACCAGCCGGAACGCGGTGGCGCCCCTGGGCACCTCGATCCGCAGCCACCTGGACAAGGCGTGGAAGGCGGCCGACCCGGCCCGCCGTACCCACGGGTCGTCGCGGTCGACGCGGACGCCGAACACCGCGTCGTACCCCTCCTGGGCCACCTCGAACAGCCTGCGCCCCTCGGCGGCGGGGAACTGCTGGTCGGCGTCCAGGTGCAGGATCCAGTCGCGCCCGGCGTACAGGTATCCGGCCGAGAAGGCGGCCTCGAAGCCGAAGTTGCGGGTGAAGGAGATGTACTGCACGCGCGGGTCGCTCTCGGCGAGCTTCTTGAGCGCCTCCAGCGTGCCGTCGGTGCTGCCGTCGTCCACGAAGACCAGCTCGAGGTCGTGCTCGCCGAACTCGGCCACCACCTCGGCGTAGACGTGGGGGATGTTGTCCGCCTCGTTGAAGCAGGGGATGACGACGGAAAGGCTCACGGGCGGATCCGGTTCTCGACGAGGGTCAGGGCTGAGGCGATGGCCGCGTGCATGTCGAGGTACTTGTAGGTGCCGAGCCTGCCGCCGAAGAACACGCCTTTCTCGGCCCTGGCCAGTTCCCTGTAGCGCTGGAGGCGTAATCGGTCGGCCGCCGTGCCGACCGGGTAGTACGGCTCGTCGCCCGCGACGGCGAAGCGGGAGTACTCGCGCATGATGACGGTCCTGTCCGGCGGATACGCGCGCTCGGGATGCAGGTGGCGGAACTCGTGCACCCGGGTGTACGGCACGTCCTCGTCGGCGTAGTTCATCACCGCGGTCCCCTGGAAGTCCCCCGTGTCCACCACCTCGACCTCGTAGTCCAGCGTCCGCCAGGTCAGCGCGCCCTCGGCGTACCCGAAGTAGCGGTCGATCGGCCCGGTATAGACGACGGGGACGGCGCCGGGCGCGCCCAGGTCGAAGAAGTCGGTGCCCAGCCGCACCTCGATGCGGGGATGGTCGGCCATGCGCTCCAGCCACGCTGCGTAACCGTCGGCCGGGAGGCCCTGGTGGGTGTCGTCGAAGTAGCGGTCGTCGAAGGTGTAGCGCACCGGCAACCGGGTGATGATCTCCGGCGGCAGGTCCTGCGGCGCGGTCTGCCACTGCTTGGCCGTGTAGCCCCGGATGAGCGCCTCGTACAGCGGCCGCCCCACCAGCGAGATCGCCTTCTCCTCCAGGTTCGCCGGATCGGGGAACTCCCCCGCCAGCTCCGCGACGAGGGTGCGGGCCTGGCGCGGGGTCATGACGCGGCCGAAGTACTCGCAGATGGTGCCCAGGTTGATGGGCAGGGAGTAGACGCGCCCCTTGAAGACCGATCTGACCCGGTGCCGGTACCCGGTGAAGCGGGTGAAGCGGTTGACGTACTCCCACACGCGGTCGTTGGAGGTGTGGAAGATGTGCGTGCCGTACCGGTGCACCTCTATGCCGGTGGACGGCTCGAACTCGCTGTGGGCGTTGCCGCCGAGGTGCTCGCGGCGCTCGGCCACGAGCACGCGTAAACCCAGGTCGCGTGCCGCGCGCTCGGCCACGGTGAGGCCGAAGAGCCCGGCGCCGGCAATGACGAGGTCAATCTCCACGGCCGTCCTTCGGGAGTCGATCCGGCCGGGAACTGCTGGTCGAGCAGGCGGCCGCAATGAGTGCTCGCTCGCTCCGCCCCCGTGCGGCTCGAGTCCCGTCTGACTGTTTATCGCTGGGATCCTCGCCAAGTATCACTAGTTGAAAGTCTTATATAAGTAGTTGTCACGCTTTTGTGACGCTATGGGGTTCCGAACCAGACGCGGAGCGCCTCAGGCAGGCCCCCGGCGCCCGTATCCGTCGGGGCGCACCAGCGTGGGAGTGATGTCCGCCGGCGCGATGTCCACCCGGTCCGCCCACGGCGCGGCCGCCCCAGCAGGACGGGACGCCCGGCGCGCATCAGGGTGGCGAAGCGGGTGCCGCAGCGCGGCGACGTTCCGCCCCGGCGACAGCAGCGCGGTCTGGGCGCGACTGTGCGTGATGACCCGCCCCCCACCGGCCGCCGCTCGCTCTCGTAGGTGTCGAGCAACCCCTCGGGCGCCCACGGGAGTTCACGCTGCCCTTGACCATGCCCTGCGCGGACGGCGGCGCGCTCATCGGCAGCTCGGCGCCGAGCACCCGGGTGACGGCGTCGCGCAGCTCCTCGAACGGCACCGACTCGCGGTCCTCGGCCGGCGGCTGCCCCCACCCGTAGACCCCGACCCGGAACACGCCAGGACGGAGCACGCCGTAACCGAAGCAGCCGGTCCCGGTCCTGGTGAAGCTGCCCGGCCTGATCCGCCCGACCGGTCCTGGGATGTCCAGCTCGCCGCCCTCTCCGGCGGGCGCCCTTCGAGGATCTCCTCCGGCCTGCGCTGCGGCACGGGGAGCGCGTAGAGGTCGTGGTCCTCTCCCAGGTCAAGCATGATCGCCCCGAACGGGAAGGCCCGCACCGGGCCTTCGAGGCGTCACTGACCAGGGAGATCGCGGAGCGCGCGCCGACCGTGGCCGATCCGGGGCTGGCCGCCCGGCAGCTCGTCATGCTGGTGCTCAACGAGGCGGTCGACCGCTCCCACTACGGCCTGAACCCCCTGGACGACGCCGAGATCGACCGCATCGTCGACGAGGGCGTCACCCTGTGGAGCCGCGCCTACCTGTGCTGCTGCGGATGATCAGGCTGGGCTGGAGCAGGTGCAGGGTGCCGTGTGGTGGGCGGCCGTCGGCTATCGCGTGCAGGAGCAGGGTCGCCGCCTGGCGCGCCATCTCCCTGCTCGGGATCGCGACCGTGGTCAGCGCCGGGTGCGTGTGCCGTACCTCGGCGATGTCGTCGTGCCCCACCACCGACAGGTCGCCGGGTACCGAGCGCCCGGCCAGCCTGGCCGCCTCCAGCGCGCCCAGGGCCAGGATGTCGTGGGTGGCGAAGAACGCGGTGATCTCCGGGTCGGCGGCCAGCGCGGCGTTCGCGGCGGTGAAGCCGCCGTCGGCCGTGGGTGACGGGGAGGCGAAGACCTGGGCGCCGGGCAGGGCGCGGCGGAAGCCGTCCAGGCGCCGCGCGTGCGCGGGCAGGCTGGCGAGTACGGCGACGCGGGTGTGGCCCAGGGAGCGCAGGTGCTCCCCCGCGAGCTGCCCCGCCTGCTCGTAGTCGATCGTCACCACCGGCAGCGTGTCCGGCGCCTCCGTCTCCCACGCGCACAGCGCGACCGGGAAACGCGCGTCGGTCAGCAGGGGCAGGTGGTCGATGAGGTCCTGGTCGCCGGCGATGAGTAAGGCGTCGACGAGCCTGCTGGTCAGCCCGGCCAGGTGCCGCCTGGCCCGCTCGCCGTCCTGGCGCGTGGTGCACAGCAGCAGGTGGTAGCCGTGCTCCTCCAGCACGTTCTCCACCTCCTCCACCACCGCCGAGTAGAACGAGCTGGCCACCGTGGGCACGAACAGGCCGACGGTCATCGTGGTGCCGGTCGCCAGCGACCTGGCCACCAGGTTGGGGGTGTAGCCGAGTTCGGCGATCGCCGTCCTGACCCTCGCCTCCGTGTCCGGCCGTACGGGCACCCGTCCGGTCACCACGTTGGACACCGTCTGCTTCGTCACGCCGGCGCGTTCTGCCACGTCCCGCATCGTCACCACACCCCGCATCATACGGAGTCGCGGTTTATGCTTGTTTTACCGGTCAAATGAGACGTACTGTGCGGCTGCGATCCTCATCTGGAAGGAGCACCCGTGTTATTACCCCCCAAGGTGTTCGCCGCCGTGCTGCTGACGCTCGGTCTCGTCACGGCGACCCCACCGGCAGCCACGTACACGATCACGATCGGCTCCACGGCGTCCTACGCCTACCCGACCGACACCCCGGCCAGCGCCTACATCGACAAGGACGGCACGTTCTACTTCCAGCAGTCCGCCGCGCTGTACGGCCAGAACGACCCCCGCTACTGGGACTTCTACACCGGCACGAGCTTCGACAGCGCCAGCCGTTCCACCGCGATCAGCAACGCGGTGAACCCGGCCAACTCCAACGACAGGAACAACGACACGACGTGGCGCTGCAACAACAGCCCCACCGGCGTGGAGGCGACGTCGGCGGGCGGCGGCTCGGGGTACTCGCAGAAGAACTTCTGCGACCTGGTCGGCGTCTGGGTCGATCCGGACACCGGCGACTGGTACGGCCTGGTGCACAACGAGTTCACGCCGCAGCCGTTCGGCGACGGGCTGCACTACGACTCGCTCGACTACGCGGTCTCCACGAACCAGGGCAAGGTGTGGACGATCAAGGGCCACGCCATCACCTCGCCGTACAGCACCAAGCGCAACGACACAGCCGCGTTCCCGAACCAGACCTACGACTACGGGGACGGTGACCCGCGCCTGTACGTGGACACCGCCTCGGGATACTTCTACGTCTACTACGGCTCGCGGATCATCCCGAAGGGCGGGGTCGGCGGGAGCAACGGCGGCCTGGCGCACGTGGCGAGAGCCCCCATGTCCGGAAAAATGGCCTCATGGACGAAGTTCTACAACGGCTCGTTCTCGCAGCCGGGCGTCGGCGGCAAAGAGAGCAACCTGGTTCCCGGCGGGTTCACCCCGGTCGGGTCCGACTACAGCCCGGCCAACACCGGCACGGTGGACCAGCAGGTCGCGGCGGGCAAGCTGCCGCCGAAGTCCGACCTGTTCATCATGAACATCACCTACAACGCCTACCTGGGCCTCTACCTGGGCGAGCCTGAGGTCGTCTCGGGTACGGCCCCGCAGAGGTTCTACGTCACCGACGACCTGTCCACCCAGAAGTGGTACCTGATCGGCGACTCGGGCAGCTACACCTCGGGCTCCTGGTACCGGTGGTTCGTCGACAGCGCGAACAAGACGAGCTCCACGATCGTCGGCAAGTCGTTCCGCTCCTACTGCTCGATCGCCTGCGCGCACTCCTCGGGCGAGTACGCCAACGTGACCATCGGTTCAACCGCCCCCGCCGCGCCGCCCGTCGATCCGGCGAAGACGTACAGGATCGCCAGCGGGGACGGGCGGGTGCTCGCGCAGTCCGGCTCGGCGACCACGTCGGTCCCGTCGCCGACCGGGTCGGCGCTGGAGGCGTGGCAGTTCGCGAGCAACGGCGACGGCTCCTACCGGATCACCAACGCCTCCACCGGCCAGGCGCTCGGCGTCGACTCCGCCGTCACCTCCGGCCGCGCCTGGGGCGCCAAGCCGACCGTCACCGCGGGCTCCGCCGTGGGCCAGCAGTGGTTCGTCATCCCGTCGGGCGGCTCGTTCCGCCTGGTCAACCGGTACAGCGGGCTGGTGCTCGGCCTGTCGTCCGACGCGGCGCGGCTGGCCGAGACGACCCCGGTGCGGCACTGGACCAACACCACGGGCAACCCCGTCGGCGGCAGCCGTACTGCTGCCGAGCAGACGCTGACGTTCACCGCGACCGGCACTCCGGGCACCGAGACCGTCACCGTCGCCAACCCGGGCACGCAGGCCGGTACCGTCGGCACGGCCGTGTCGCTGCAGGTCAGCGCGACGGACTCGCTGGGCAAGCCGCTCACCTTCACGGCCACCGGGCTGCCCGCAGGCCTGTCGATCAGCGCCTCCGGCCTGATCACCGGCACTCCGACGGCGACGGGAACGTCCACCGTCCAGGTCACCGCGTCCTCGGGTACGGCGAGCGGCACGGCGTCGTTCTCGTGGACGGTCGGCCCGGCGCTCAACGGCACCCACACCATGCTGGCCTCGGGCATGGCGCTCGACGACCCGAACCACTCCACGACGCCGGGCACGCAGTTCGTCACCTGGGCGCCCAACGGCGGACCGAACCAGACGTGGACGTTCACCCAGCAGGCCGACGGCTCCTACCAGATCGTCAACGGCGAGTCGCACCTCTGCATGGACGTCAACGGCGGCTCGGTCTCGGCCGGTGCGCAGATCATCCAGTGGACCTGCACCGGCGCGAGCAACCAGCGGTGGGTGGTGACGGCGGTCTCCGGCGGCTACAAGGTCGCCTCGCAGAAGAGCGGCCTCCTGCTGACCACCGCGTCCACCGCGAACGGCGCGCTGGTGACGCAGCAGGCGGACTCCGGCTCAGCCCTCCAGCGGTGGGCGATCAGCTAGAGCCAGTACGGCCCGCTCCAGGCGGGCCTGCCTGGCCTCCGGGCTGAGTGCCTGGAGCAGGGGCAGGATCACCTGGTAACGCCCGGTCTTGTCCAGCGCCTCGAACGCCTTCCCGGCCTCCGGGTTCGCGTCGAGGGCGGCGGCGAGATCGGGCGGGACGGCCGCCGTCCGCTGCGACTCGTAGGCGGCGGCCCACCGGCCGTCCGCCTGCGCCCTGCGCACCTCGGCCAGGCCGGGCTCGCGCATGCGCCCGGCCGCGGTGAGCGCCGCGACCTTGTCCACGTTCACCTGCGACCACAGGCTCTTCGGGCGGCGCGGGACGTATTTCTGCAGGTAGTACTGCTCGTCGAGGGAGCGGCGCTGGCCGGAGACCCAGCCGTAGCAGAGCCCGATGTCGACCAGCTCGTCCTCGGTGACCGACGGGATGCCCGACTTCTTCTTGCCCACCTTGATCCACACGCCTTCCTGGCGCGCGTGGTGGGCGGCCAGCCACTTCTCGAACGCGGGACCGTCCGCGAAGGCCATGATCTCCACACCGCCGAGCTCTTCCACGGGCGCCAGGCTATCGCCCACCCGCCCGGCGCCGTGAGAACAGGGGGTCCGCGCCGCGGGCGCGCCCGGCGCCCCACCTCCGATCAGTGGCTCCTTCACACCAGGAACAGCAGGACCGCGTCGATGAGGACGATCACGGCGGTGGAGAAGTGGATGCCGAACGCCGTGGCCTTGGTGCCGCCGTTGCGGAGCACGATGAGCGTGTCGCCGAGGGGGTTGATGGCCACGACGAGCATGAAGATCGCCACGGCGCGGGCGTCGGCGAAGGCGATCAGCGCGAGGCCGAGGATGCCGTAGCTGAGGTCGCGCAGGCCCTTGATGGTCACGTAGACGCTCTGCTTCGAGGGCACGCCGTACCCGGCGACGGCGGCCTCGGGACGCAGGAAGAACTGGGCGCCCATGTAGACGACGAAGAGGTTGAGCACGATGGCAAGGCCGTAAGCGATCATTGGGGGATCTCCAGAAAATCTAGCGCTGCTAGGAACAAGAGCGACAGTAGCATAGCTATGGCAGGTCCGCTAGCACTGCTAGGATTGCTTCATGTCGATCCAGACGCGCCGGGAGCGCGAGCGGGCTGAGCGGGAGCGGTTGATCGTCACGACCGCGCGTGACCTGGCCGAGGCCGAGGGGTGGGACGCGGTGACCACGCGGCGGCTGGCCGCGGAGATCGAGTACAGCCAGCCGGTGCTCTACAGCCACTTCTCGGGCAAGGACGCGATCATGGCGGCGGTCGCCGTCCAGGGGTGCGCCGACCTGGCCGCCGAGCTGCGCACGGCCCGCACATCCGCCGGGGACCCGCGCCAGGCTCTGGCGGACGTCGGTACGGCTTACGCCGCGTTCGCCGAGCAGCGTCCCGCGCTCTACGACGCGATCTTCACCCTCGCCGTGCCCCTGCCGTTCGCCACCCCCGAGGCGCCGGCCGAGCTGCAGGCGGCGTTCGGGGAGATCCTCGAGACCGTGCGGCCACTGGCGGGGGACGACCAGCTGGAGACGCTCACCGAGACCTTCTGGGCGTCGCTGCACGGGCTGGTCACGCTGATGCGCAACGGCCGGTTGCGCCGGGAGGAGCACGAGCTGCGGCTGGCCGTACTGATCAGACGCTTCTCCAGCTAGACGGCTACCGGCCGCCTAGAGGTCCAGCCCCCTGATGAGGTCGATGATGCGGGCCTGGTTGCTGCGGATGTCCTCGGGGGCGTTGCCGTACACCGCGGGGGTGAGCTTGACGGTGTCGGCCAGCCCCTCGTAGGCGGCCAGGCGCTCGGCGACCTGGTCGGGCGTTCCGGCCAGCACCAGCGGTTCGACCATACGGTGGGGTACGGCGGGCCGCTCCCCCGCGCGGAACGCGGCGACCACGGCCGCGTGCTCCTCGGCCAGGCCGTGGAAGGCGAAGAAGTCCTTGTAGGTGGCGACGGAGGCGTAGAAGGCGAGCACGCCTTCGGCGCGTTGCCGGGCGAGCGTGGGGTCCTGGTCGATGGAGCAGCAGGCGGAGACGACGACGTCGAACCCCTTCCTGGAACGGCCGGACCGCTGCAGGCCCTCGGTCAGGTCGGGCAGCACGCGCTCGCGCAGGTAGGACGGCGAGGACAGCTCGTGCGAGATCCAGCCGTCGGCGATCCTGCCGGTGAGCCTGGTGAGCTGCGGCCCGACGGCGGCCAGGTAGATGGGGATCGCGGTCCGTACGGGCTCGTATGGCCGGCGGAAGCCGCGCACGCTGAGCCTCTGCCACGCGCCGTCGTACTCCAGCGGCTCGCCCGTGTGCGCCTTGGCGACGATGGTCCTGATCACGTCGACGGTCTCGGCGAGCTGCGCCAGGGGACGTTCCCAGCGGGCGTTGTGCCAGTTCTCGTTCAGCCTGCGGGCGCCGGTGCCGAGGCCGAGGATGAACCTGCCGCCGGTGAGCTCGTCGAGGTCGAGCGCCTCAAGGGCGGTGATCATGGGGCTGCGGGCGAAGGCGAGCGCGATCGCGGTCCCCACGTGCGCGCCGTTCACCGCCCCTGCCACGGCCGCCGCCGTGACGGTGGCGCTGCGGTGCAGCTCGGGCACCCACACGACCTCCGCACCGGCCCGCTCGGCCGCGCTGGCGGCCTCGGCCAGCTCAGCCAGCGTCTCGCCCCACGGACCGTAGGTGATCCTCATGAGGGCAACCGTAATAGTCTGACCTTTTAGCGGCAAGGCGTCTTACGGGCAGGGTTCCCAGCGGGTGCCGTCCGGGGTGTCCTCGACGCACACGCCGCCCACGTGCAGGGCCGCCCTGATGCCGTCCGCCGCGCCATACTCCCCCGTACGGCGGAGCTCGCCGCGCAGGGACAGCAGCGCCTCGACGACCTTGCCCAGCCCCTCGTCCCGCCGCTGCCCGCCGAGTTGGGCGATCTGGTGGCGCAGGATCTCGCGTGCCTCGTCGACCCCACCGGCGTCCTCCTCGGTGTCCGCCGACCACCTGGTGACCTCCTCCTCCAGGTCGAGCACCGCCAGCGCCGCCGACGCCGGGTCCTGCGCGGCGAGCGCCTTCTCGAAGCGCCCCACGCAGTCCCGCGCCGTCTCCGCCAGCGTCGCCGGACCCGCCGTCCGGCCCGCGAAAGGACCGACAGACGTGGATGAGGCGGACGAAGCGGCCAAGGCGCCGTCGCCCACACCTGAGCCCCCGCCCCCGCCCCCGCCATGCTCCCCGCCCGACACGCCCGACACGCCCGGCACGCCCGACCCCGCGTCTGACCCCGCGCCCGACGAGCTCAGCGCCACGCGCGACGAGCCCAGCTCCACGATCGTCGAGGCCAGGGACGCGACCGTCGAGCGCGCCCCGGCCGGAAGGACCGTCTGCGCCCCCCGCCGCCGCACCGTCACCCATCCCCGCCCGGACACCAGGACCTCCCCGCTCACCAGGTCGACGACCAGCGCGGTGTGCTCGTCGATCCCCAGCACGGCCGCGTCCGGCGGCAGCTCCTCCTCCATGCGAGCCAGCCGTCGCTCCCCCAGGTAGCAGAACCGGGTGTCGTGCGTGCCCCCCTCGGCGTTGTCGTAGTGCGGGATCACGACGACCCGCAGCCCGAGCACGCCGAGCAGGTCGAGCCCCTCCCGCCAGTGCGGCTCCGCCCCGACCTTGTAGATCTCGTAGACGGGCACGGTCGCCAGGCCCGCCGTACAGGCTGCGGCCGAGGCGAGGACGGTCACCCCAGCGCGCGCCCTCACCCGGGCGCGCAGGTCGCCGCCCGCCGAGGTCGACGTCCACCGGTCCAGCGCGAACGTCGGGCTCCCAGGACCGGAGAACACCCAGTCGGCCCCCACGATGTCCACCCCCACCGCCACCTCCAGGCCGACGCTCCTGGCGAAGTACCGCCTGGCCCGCGCGGAGATGTCGGCCGCGTTCTCCTGGAAGGCGTACGGGGTGTCGAGCAGCACGGCGCGCGGCCGTGCGCCAAGCTGCCGTACGGCGGCGCGGTGGACCTCGACCATGGTCGGGCTGGTCTCGCCCGACCCCATCAGCACCAGTGTCCCAGGCATGATCCCTTTTGCCCTTCCGTCGTGCGTCAAGGTGTTCGATTCCAGCGATACACGGACGGCGCGCCACAGCAAGTCGACACCTGCATTGGGGCCGCTCCTGCATACTTGTCGCAGTCAAGAAAGGCGACACGTGAACGTATCGGTCGAGGTGCTGACGCTGCGGGCCGACCTCGACGGCCGCTGGTCCTACCGGAGGGCCACCGCCGTCCCGTCCCACGGCGAGAGCCCGGACGACGCGGCACGCAGGACCGCGGGCGCCGTCCCCGGCGTCCTGCACTCCACGAGCTGGCGCTACCGCCCCGAGGGCCAGGTGGTGCTGACCTACGCGGTCTGCCCCGACCCGGAGCCCGGCCTGCCCGCGACCCCGCTGAGCACCCTGGAGATCGCCAGAGGTCCCGCGCCGGACGCCCCGGCGCCCGAGCGGATCGAGGTGGACCACGTGGTGGCCCACGCCGTCCAGCATCTGGCGTTCCTGATGTCGACCGACCCGGTGGTGCGCGAGGCGCTCATGGAGTGGCCGGAGATCGCCATGGCGCTGGACACGGGCGAATTTGACTTCATGTCGACATGAAGTCGCATGGTGGAGGGCATGCGCGAAACCACTGAACTGATCGAGCTGCTCGACGCCGCCGACCTGGTCCCCGCCGCCGTCACCCTGCGGGCCAGGACCTACGACCTGCTCGCCCTCGCTCCCGGCGCCACCGTCGCCGACGTGGGGTGCGGCGCGGGACGGGCCGTCACCGAGCTGGCCGGGCGAGGACTGAAGGCCGTGGGGGTGGACCTCAGCGAGCAGATGATCGGCGTCGCCCGCGAGCGGTGGCCCGAGCTCGACTTCCGGCTGGGCGACGCCTTCCACCTGCCCTTCGAAGACGGCGAGCTGGCCGGATACCGCGCCGACAAGGTCCTCCACGACCTGCCCGACACGGGCCGCGCGGTCAAGGAGGCCAGGAGGGTGCTCGCTCCCGGCGGGCGGATCGTCCTGGCGGGTCAGGACTGGGACGGTTTCGTCATCGAGGCCGAGGACGCCGAGCTCACCAGGACCATCGTGCGCACCAGGGCCGCACAGGTCCCCAGCCCCCGCGCCGCCCGCGGCCATCGCAACCTCCTGCTGGAGGCCGGTTTCCAGGACGTGACCGCCGAGGCGCACACCGGGATCTTCACCGGCACCGGCATGCTCCCCCTGCTGACCGGCCTGGCGAGCGCCGCGCTGGCCGCGGGCGCGATCACCCGCGAGCAGCACGACGCCTGGACGGCCGAGCAGAGGGAGCGCGCCTCAGCGGACCTGATGTTCCTCGCCGTGCCGATCTTCGTCGCGGCGGGCACCGCCCCCGGGCTCCAGCCGTAGCATCCGTACGGCTGCCGCACCGGCCAGCCCGACGGCGGCCAGCCCCCACCACACCAGCGTCCCGCCCGCGTCGAGCGAGGCGCCGACGAGCAGGTTCCCCAGCGCGATGCCGATCCCCGACACCGTGCTGTAGAAGCCGTAGAACGTGCCGACCAGGCGCTCGCCGCCCAGCGTGGTGATCGTCGCCATCTCGAACGGATACACGATCATGGTGGCGACGGTCAGCAGCGCGGTGGTGGCCAGCACCGGCGCGAGCCCCAGGTCCAGGGGTACGGCCAGCGGCAGGAACGCCGCTCCCATGAGGAGCATCCCCCGGGTGATGGCCTGCCGGGCGCTCCACCTGGCCTTGGCCCAGGCCGCCAGCCGTACCTGGCCCAGCACCGACAGGCCGCCGGACAGCACGAACAGCAGCGTGACGCCCGCCTCGCCGCCCGACGCGCGCCGCGCCTCGATCGGCAGGCCCAGGTACACCTGGAAGTTGAGGACGTAGGAGCCGATCATCGCCAGCGAGAACAGCAGGAACGTGCGGTTGCGCAGGACCTGGCGCCAGCCGTACAGGATGGTCCGGTCGTTGGGGCCGCGCCTGGCGGGCAGCGCCCGCGCCTGGGCCAGCGCCAGGACGGCGAACAGGCCGGCGGCGACCAGGCACAGCACCTGGAACGCCGCCGCCCGCAGGGCCAGCCCGACCAGCGGCCCGATGAGGATGCCCGCCTGGTAGAACACGTTGAACCTGGCGAACACCTCCACCCTGTGCTCGCCCGCCTCCAGCGCGAGGTAGGCGCGGGCGGCCGGGTTGAACAGCGCGCCGGCCAGGCCGGTCAGCGCGGACGCGACGAGCAGGACGGGCACCGACTCCGACAGCCCCAGCAGGGCGAACCCGGCGGTCCGCAGGACGAGCCCGGCCATGATCATCGGCTTGTAGCCGAACCGGTCGGCCAGGCTGCCGCCGACCAGGAACATGCCCTGCTGGCTGAGGTTGCGCACGCCGAGGATCAGCCCGACCACCCAGACGGCCAGCCCGAGGTCGCCGGACAGGTGGTTGGCGAGGTACGGCATGAGCATGTAGAAGCCGATGTTGATGGTCAGCTGGTTCACCATCAGGAGCCGGATCGGCGTCATGGCGCGACGACCGTGCCGCACCTGGTCCAGCGGGTGACCTCGCGCTCGGCCGGGTGCCGAATCTCGTCGGGCTCTGGCTCGGGTTTGCCGTCGAGGAGGCCGTGCCCGGCGCAGTAGGCGTCGTTGAAGACGGTGTCGGCGTAGCGTTGCGGCCCGTCGGGGAAGATGGCCGCGATCCGCGTGCCGAGCGGCTGGGTCCTGGCCAGCCAGGAGGCGACCAGGGCGACCGCGCCCACGCTCCACCCGCCGGTCGCGTAGTGTCCGGCCGCCAGGCGGCGCGCCGCCCACACCGCCTCGGCCGGGGCGACCCAGTGCACCTCGCTGAAGCTGTCGTGGGCGACGTTGCGCGGGTGGATGCTGCTGCCCAGCCCGCGCATCAGGCGGGCGCGGGCGGGCTGGCCGAAGATCGTGGAGCCGACCGTGTCGACGCCGACCAGCCGTACGCCGGGGCACAGCCGCCGCAGCGTGCGGTGGACGCCCGCGCTGTGGCCGCCGGTGCCGACGCTGCAGACCAGCACGTCGACCTGGCCGAGCTGGTCGGCGAGCTCCCTGGCGAGGCCGTCGTAGGCGCTGACGTTGTCGGGGTTGTGGTACTGGTCGGGGCAGTAGGAGCCCGGGTGCTCGGCCATGAGCGCGCGCACCCGTTCGCGCCGCGCCTCCTGCCAGCCGCCGACCGGGTGCGGCTCGGTGACCGTCTCGACCCTGGCTCCGTAGGCGCCCAGCAGCCGGTGCATCGACGGCTCCATGCCGGGGTCGCTGACCAGCACGACCGGGTGCCGGTAGACGATCCCGGCCAGCGCCAGCCCCAGGCCGAGGGTGCCGCTGGTCGACTCGATGATCGTCGATCCCGGCCGCAGGACCCGGCGGCACCTGGCCTGGGCGACCATGTACAGCCCCGGCCTGTCCTTGATCCCGCCCGGGTTGCGCCCTTCGAGCTTCGCCCAGAAGCCGCGTTCCCCGTCGCCCCACAGCTCGGGCACCCAGAGCACGGGGGTGTTGCCCACCAGATTGGTGATCTTCACTTTGCCTCGCCAAATGCGCAGATGTACGGATGTGTCGTCGCTGGTGAGCGGCGCACTACACCCGTGACACGCACACGACGGTGAGCAGATCGGGTTTCCCCGCACGGGGCGGAGCGTCCTGGCGGGCGGGCGCTGGAAGTGCGTCGTACGGCTGCGCGGCGGGCATCCGCGCGCTGACCGGCTGGGGCAGATCAGGGTCGGGCGCGGACTGGACGGCAGGGCTGTCGCAGGTGTCGATGTGGCTGTGACCTGCGGCGGCGGGCGGATGGCCGTCGTGCGGGCCGAACTGGCACAGCAGCACGTGCAGGACGGCGAGCAGCGCGAGCGCGGCCCGGAGCGTCACTGACATAGAGCACACGCTAGCTCACCGAGCGTGTCCGCGCAGGCAGCGACAGGCCAACCGCATTGCATGAACATGCGTTGCAGTGCATAATCCCTTCTTGTGTCCAAGGTCCTCACCTCCCTGCCCTCCGGCGAGCGCGTCGGCATCGCCTTCTCCGGCGGCCTCGATACCTCGGTAGCCGTCGCGTGGATGCGCGCCAAGGGCGCCGTCCCCTGCACCTACACCGCCGACATCGGCCAGTACGACGAGCCGGACATCGCCTCGGTCCCCAGCCGCGCGCTGGCCTACGGCGCCGAGCTCGCGCGCCTGGTCGACTGCCGCGCCGCGCTCGTCGAGGAAGGCCTGGCCGCGCTCGCCTGCGGCGCCTTCCACATCCGCTCCGGCGGCCGCGCCTACTTCAACACCACCCCGCTCGGCCGCGCCGTGACCGGCACCCTGCTGGTCAGGGCGATGCTCGAGGACGGCGTGCAGATCTGGGGCGACGGCTCGACGTTCAAGGGCAACGACATCGAGCGGTTCTACCGCTACGGCCTGCTGGCCAACCCGCACCTGCGCATCTACAAGCCGTGGCTCGACGCCGACTTCGTGCACGAGCTCGGCGGGCGCAAGGAGATGTCGGAGTGGCTGCTCGCGCACGGCCTGCCGTACCGGGACAGCACCGAGAAGGCCTACTCCACGGACGCCAACATCTGGGGCGCCACCCACGAGGCCAAGACGCTCGAGCACCTCGACACCGGCATCGAGACCGTCGACCCGATCATGGGCGTGCGGTTCTGGGACCCGTCGGTCGAGATCGACACCGAGGACGTCACCATCGGCTTCGACCAGGGCCGCCCGGTGTCGATCAACGGCAAGGAGTACGCCAGCCCGGTCGACCTGGTGATGGCGGCCAACGCCATTGGCGGGCGGCACGGCATGGGCATGTCCGACCAGATCGAGAACCGGGTGATCGAGGCCAAGAGCCGCGGCATCTACGAGGCGCCGGGCATGGCGCTGCTGCACGCCGCCTACGAGCGGCTGGTGAACGCGATCCACAACGAGGACACCCTGGCCAGCTACCACGACCAGGGGCGCAGGCTCGGCCGGCTCATGTACGAGGGGCGCTGGCTCGACCCGCAGGCGCTGATGCTGCGCGAGTCGCTGCAGCGCTGGGTCGGCACGGCGGTCATCGGCGAGGTGACGCTGCGGCTGCGGCGCGGCGAGGACTACTCGATCCTCGACACCACGGGCCCGGCGTTCAGCTACCACCCGGACAAGCTGTCGATGGAGCGTACGGAGGACTCGGCGTTCGGCCCGGTGGACCGGATCGGCCAGCTCACGATGCGCAACCTCGACATCGCGGACTCGCGGGCGAAGCTGGAGCAGTACGCCAGCCTCGGCATGGTCGGACACCACCACCCCGCCCTCATCGGCGCTGCTCAGGCGGCCTCGACCGGGCTGATCGGCGCGATGCCGCAGGGCGGCGCCGAGGCGATCGCCTCGCGTGGCGAGGTCTCCGGCGACGACGAGCTGCTCGACCGGGCCGCGATGGAGTTCGGCACCGACTAGGACCCAGGTAGCACTCGGGTACGGACGTTCGGCCGATCCCCCGCGCCGCGCCCGTGCCCGACAGTGGGGGCCATGATGATAGTGGTCTTGGTCGCCGCCGTCGCTCTGGTCCTGGTGCGTTGGTTGCCCGCCGGAGCCCGCCTTCCGGTGACCGTGGTCGCGGTCGTGGCGCTGGTTGTGGGCGCGGTGACGGTCGGGTACCGCTGGCAGGTGGCGCCGATCCTGGCGGGCGGGGCCGTCGCGCTGGCGTTCGCCGTCCCGCCCCTTCTGCGGCCCGGCCGTACGGCGTGGCGGGCGAAGTGGTGGCTCGCGCTGCCCGGGTCGCTGGCCTGCCTGGGTCTGGTCGCCGCGGGAGGCGGCGCGGCGTGGGCGCTGCCGCTCCCCGAGTTTCCTGAGCCGACCGGGCCGCACGCGGTCGGGACGACGGTCATGCAGTGGTCCGGCAAGGACCGCATCGTGGTGGCGCAGATCTGGTACCCAGCACGGAAGAGCCCGGCTCCGGGAGCGCAGTACGTCCAGCGGGAGGTCACCGGCGCGGTCGCCGACTACCTCGGCGTGCCCGGTTTCCTGCTCGACGAGCTCCCCCGGGCCAGGACGCACGCGGTGACCGGCGCGCCGGTGGACGCGGGCCGGTTCGCGGTGGTGCTGTTCTCCCCCGGGCTCGGCGGGGTGCGCTCCCAGAACACCGCCTGGGCGGAGGAGCTGGCCAGCCGCGGCTACGTCGTCGCCGCCCTCGACCACCTCCACGACTCGGCCGCCGTCGTCCTCGCCGACGGCTCGATCGTGCGCACGCGGGTCAGGTCCACCGGCGACGACGCGGCCGACCGGCGGCTGGCGGCCGGGTGGTCGACGGCCAGGGCGGCCGACCTCAGCTTCGCCCTCACCGAGCTCGGCCGCTCGCGCCTGGCCGGGAGCCTGGACCTCGAGCGGGTCGCGGTGACCGGGCACTCGATCGGCGGGAGCGCCGCGCTGCAGGCGGCCCGCCTCGACTCCAGGTTCGACGCCGTGGTCGACCTGGACGGCTACCCGCACGACCCCGCGCCGGGGCCCTTCCACCAGCCGGTGCTCGCCCTCACCCACGAGCTGGCGCCGGGCGAGAACCCCGGCTACCTGCCGCGGCTCAGGCAGGTGCTCGCCCTGAGCACGGGGAAGACGCGGCTGGTCACCGTGCCGGGGACGGCGCACCTCACCTTCACCGACGCGCCGCTCTACCTGCCGCCCCTGCCGGGGCTGGTCGGCTCGCTGGGCCGTACCGAGGGGGTGCGGATCACGGTGGAGCAGACCGCCGCCTTTCTCGGCGCGGCTCTGTACGGCAGGCCGTACTAAGCTCTGCGGACATGGTCACAAGGGTGCTTTATTCCTGGATGGTCGGGCTGGCCGCGGTGGTCCTCCTGGTCGACCAGGCCTCGAAGGCCTGGGCGACGTCGGCGCTCGCCGGCGGCAAGGTCGTCGAGGTGATACCGGGGCTGCTCAGCCTGCGGCTGCTGTACAACCCGGGCGCCGCCTTCTCCATCGGGACCGGGGCCACGTGGGTGTTCACGCTGGTCGCCGCCGGGGTCGTGGCCGGCATCCTGTACGCGGCGCGGCGGCTGCGCTCGCCCGCGTGGACCGTCGTGCTGGGCGGGCTGCTCGGCGGCGCGACCTCGCACCTGCTCGACCGGCTCTTCCGCGAGCCCGGCTTCGCGCGCGGGCACGTCGTGGACTTCATCGACTACGGCGGCCTGTTCGTCGGCAACGTGGCCGACATCGCGCTCACCGGCAGCTGCGCCGTGCTCGTCCTGCTCAGCCTGCGCAACGTTCCGCTGGGCGAGGTCAAACCCGCTCTTTAGGATGACCGTGTACCGGGGAGCGGCGGGGCCTTGCGTGCTGAGCCCCGGTAGGAGTCGGGGTCGTAGCGGCGCTCGTTCTCGTCGAGCTTGGCGTTCGCGGCCTCGACCAGGTCGACGCCGGTCGTGTCCGCCAGCCGTACGAGATAGAGCAGCACGTCGCCCATCTCGCTGCGCACCCGGGCGAGCGTCTCGGGGTCGAGGTCCTGCGACTCGGCGGTGGTGAGCCACTGGAACTCGGCGACCAGCTCACCGACCTCGCCGGTGAGCGCCATCGCCAGGTTCTTCGGGGTGTGGAACTGCTCCCAGTCCCTGGCTTTCGCGAACTCCCGCAACCGTACGGCGAGCCGATCGAGTTCCGTCGTCACGCCCCGTGACCTTACCGGGGTTCGAAGAGTTCCACGAGGTTGCCCGCCGGGTCGGTGAGGAGGATCTGGCGGCCGCCGGGACCGGAGACGAGATCGCTGGCGAACGGCAGGCCCGCTGCCCGGAGCCGGTCGATCTCGGCGTCGAGGTCCTTGACGACGAGGTGGATGCGGTTGCGGCCCGCCGCGGTGTCCTTGGGGGTGGCGCGGGCGCCGGAGCTGGCAGGGCCGGAGAGCAGCAGCCGCAACGGCCCGCGCACGACGTCGGCGAAGGCGGGGGCGGCGTTGGTGCGCACCTCGAAGCCCAGGTGGACGGTGTAGAAGTCGATGGCCGCCGCCACGTCGTCGACGAGGTAGCGGACGCTGGCGAGATCATCCTGTGTGGCCATAGCTCATTCTATCAAACCGGTTTGATGTAATCTTGTCCCATGTCGTCGACTGTCGCTCCACCCGGGTTCCTGCGGCTGGCCGGGCATCCGGTGCGGTGGCTGCTGTTGCGCGAGCTGGCGCGGAGCGATCGGCAGGTGCGGGAGCTGACCGCCCTGGTCGGCGAGCGGCAGAGCCTGACCTCCTACCACCTGGGGCAGCTGCGCGCCGGGGGGCTGGTGACGACGCGGCGCAGCTCGGCCGACGGGCGCGACACCTACTACAGCCTCGACCTGGCCGCCTGCGGCGAGCGGCTCGCCGAGTCCGGGGCGGCGCTCCATCCCGGGCTGCGGCTGGCGCCGCCCGGCGAACCTGCTTTGCGTGCCGTACGGGTGTTGTTCCTGTGCACGGGCAACAGCTCCAGGTCCCAGATGGCCGAGGCGATCCTCGGCCGGTTGGGGGTCGAGGCGGCCAGCGCGGGCAGCCATCCGAAGCCGGTGCATCCCCTCGCGGTGCGGGTGATGCGGGAGCGCGGGGTCGACATCGCGGGGAACCGTTCCAAGCATTTCAGCGAGTTCGCGGGCGAGCGCTTCGACTACGTGATCAGCCTGTGTGACCGGGTACGCGAGGTGTGCCCTGACGCCGAGGTGCACTGGAGCATCCCGGAGCCGGACGACCATCCAGCGTTCGTCCGTACCGCCGAGGAGCTGGAGACCCGGATCAGGTTCCTGCTCCACGCCATCGAGGCGGCGGGGTGACCGCCGTCGACCGGGCGGCGGCGGTCCCGCCGTTCCCGCCCGCCGAGCGGGCCAGGATCGTGCGGCCGCTGCTGTCGGACAGCGCCGCCAAGTGGAACTCCCGCACGCATCCCGAAATATCGGGTGTGTCCTTGGGCGAGATCCAGGCGGCGCTCGGCGCCTACGTCGACGTCGACGCCGTCCGTGCCGTCGTGCGCGGCTCCGCTGACCTGGTGCTCGCCGAGTGCGTCCGCCAGTTCCAGACCAAGTGTTACCGCGACGAACGCCACCACGACGGCAGGGCGGGCGCCTCGACGCTGGACAGCCTCGGCCTGATCGCCAGGGCCGGGCTGCGCCACCCGGACGCCGCGAACCCGCTGGCGCAGCGGCGACTCAACCGCCACAGCCAGGCCGTACGGACCACCACGGAGTTCACCGCCGCGACCTGGTTCGACCACATCGTCGACCCGGCGGTGCTCGGCCAGCGCACCGGAGGCGGCCTGCACGTCCTCCTGGTGCGCAGGCTGCGCCTGGCCGAGCGGCACCTCCTCGCCCTCACGGGACTGACCCCGGCCGCGCTCGGCCTGACGGAACCGCATCGCGGCGCCCGTCCCAGGAGCATGACCACCAGCATGCACACGCTCGGCCTGGCCCTCGACATCGCCTACACCGGCAACCCCTGGGTGGTGAGCGCGGCGAGCTGGCGGGCCATGAAACACGCGGCGGAGCTGATGTCCGGCGCTGCTCTGCCTTATGCGAGTTCGTCCGCCTATTTCTCCTCGCTCGGCGCGGACCCGGGGCGGACGACGGGCCAGATCTGGGACGAGGTGCACCGCCGCAGCGAGGAGTTCGCCGCGTATTTCCGCCTCGCCGGAGACCAGGACCGGTTGCGAGCCGCGGTCCAGGGCGCCCGGGTGTTGCCCGGCGAGTCCGTGGACGAGGCGGTCGTACGCTGGCGGTCCGTCATCCACCGGGACCGCCAGGCGCTCGTCCGCACCTCCCCCAGAGGGGACTTCGTCCATCACTCGCCTCCGGAGGAGGGGTTCCTGTCGCTGGGCCGCGACCTGGTGATCGCGCTGCGCGACCACGCGGGCCTGGCGTGGGGCGGGGTGGACCTGGGGGGTGGGCGGCGGGGCAGCGGGGACATGATGCATTTCGACACGCGGGTGGACGGCATCGGCCGCACCCTCGCCTCGACGACCACCGCCTGGATCCCCCAGACGGGCCACCCGTGCCTCTCTCCTTGAATGGGCCTTCTCATGGAGACAGTTCTGCTGGTGCTTGCCACGTACGGCACCGCCGTACTGTCCGCTGTGGCCGGGTTCGGGGGCGGGGTGCTGCTGTTACCCGTCTTCGTCTCCGTCCTCGGACCGCGCGACGCGATAGCCGTCCTGACCGTCGCGCAACTGGCGGGGAACGGCAGCCGGGTGTGGTTCAACCGGGCAGAGGTCGACCGCCGCCTGGTCGGCGTCTTCGCCCTGGGCGCGATCCCGGCCGCCGTGGTCGGCGGGCTGCTGCTGGCCTCGACCTCGTTGCCGGTGCTCACCAAGCTCATCGGCGCGTTCCTGCTGGCGATGGTCGTCTGGCGGCGATGGCGTCCGCGCGCCGTACGCCTGGACGACAGGGCGTTCGCCGCCGTGGGAGCCGCCTCCGGATTCGGCTCGGCGCTGCTCGGTTCTGTCGGCCCGCTGGTGGCGCCGTTCTTCCTGGCACGCGGGCTGGTCGCGGGCGCCTACATCGGCACCGAGGCGGCAGCGGCGGCGGTGATGCACCTGACCAAGCTCGTCGTCTTCGGTGCGGCGGCGCTCCTGACCCCGGCCACGGCAGCCATCGGGCTGGCCCTGGCCCCGGCGGCGACCATCGGCGCCTGGATGGGCAAGAAGATCGTCGACCGGCTGCCGGCGCCCGTGTTCGTCGTCCTGGTGGAGATCGGCCTCGTCCTGTCCGGCCTCCTCCTGCTGATCAGGTAGCCGCGGCGAGCATGGCCTGAGCCGACCAGCACATGGTCTCGGCCGCCTCCTCCCGCGTGAGCCCGGCGATGTCGGTGAGCCAGATCAGCGCCTCGATGCCCGTGGCCGACCGAATGGCTATGGCCAGCCGATGAACATCCACACCAGGGGCGAGCGGGGACAACGCATCCTCGATCCAGCCGATCGCCCGCCCACCCCGCAACAGCGGCTGCTCGGCACCCGGTTCCAAGGAAAGCCGCAGCGAGGCGCGCAACTGGGGCTCCCACTCAAGCGTGAGCCGAACGAAGGCCCTCATAACAAGATCCAGCCGCTCCTTGGGATCGCCCGGCGCATCGGACGGCAGCAGCGATACGTGCTCGATCTGCGGATGAGCAGCAGTCAGCAAGGCCCGCTGGTTGGGAAAGTACCGATAGGCAGTGGTGCGCGAGATCCCCGCCCTGACGGCCGCATCCTCAACCGTAGGCTCCGCCCCCTCAGCCAGCAGCCTCGTGGCAGCCTCCACCAGCGCCTGCCGAGTCCGCCCTTTCTGCCGATGCCGCCCGGTCAACTCATATGGTACCGACATACCCATCATGGTACCGTAGTACCATATAGGAAGGGGATCCCATGAGCCACGACCCCGCACTGACCAACCCCGATCTGTACACCGTGCTCTTCGAGAACGACCGCGTCCGCGTCCTCCGCTACCAGGACCGGCCCGGTGACGCGACCTCCCCCCACAGCCACCCGGACAGCGTGATGATCACCCTGGCCTCCTTCACCCGCCTCCTGACCGCGAACGGACGCCAGGTAGAGGTGAAACTGGAACCCGGCCAGGCCAGATGGCTGGACGCCCAGGAACACGCCGGAAAGAACATCGGCGACACCGACTCCCACGCCATCTTCGTCGAACTCAAGGAACCACCCCCCTCAAGCCCGACGGCCGCCGCCCTTGGCCCCGCCTGATCATTTGCTTGGGGGTTTTTGTCAGGAAATATCAATACAAGTCAGGACCTGAGTGGAAGCATCGGCCCCGGGGAAACACTGTCGACACCACGGGGTGATCATGATGCGTTCGACCCTGCGCCGCCGGTTATTCGGCGGCCTTCTGGCCGCGTTCACCGGAGCCACCGCACTAACCCTCACCGCACCACCCGCACAAGCCGCCGCCACCGACTACATCATCGGGCAGTTCAACATCGCCGGCGGTAACGACAAATGGGGCACGCACGGCATGGAGGCGCCTGACGCGCTCGTGACCAGCGTCCAGACCCGCGGCTCCAAGCTCGCCTTCGTCACCATCCAGGAAGGCTGCCGCGACTGGATGGAGCGGCTGCGCGAGAAGCTGCCCGACTACGAGGTCGCCTACGACGCCATCAACGGCGGTACGGACGACCACCCGATCCGCTGCTACCACGAGCGGGACAACCCCAAGGGCGACCAGGTCAACGCCGTCCTCTACCGCAAGGACTTCGGCGTCGACACCGCGCCCGTCGCCTACGACCTGGGCACGCCGCGCGACAAGGAGCATCGCGAGATGCTCTGCGTCGCCTCGCAGGCACGCAAGATCGTGATCTGCTCCGTCCACCTGTCCTCGGGTGACCTGGGCGACCGCCGCAACGAGGCGGCCAGGGCCGCGGACATCCTGCGCACGACGTACGCGGGCTACACGCGCCTGCTCGGCGGCGACACGAACGACGACCCGCTGTCGGCGGTGTCCGACAACTTCTACGCCCCCGGCTACGAGCACGGCGCGCACGGGGAGTTCAAGGAGGTCGACTCCCCCTGCGGCAACGACGTCAAGGAGGGCTACGACAGCTGGACCTGGGACCCGATCAGCGGGTTCCCGATCCCGTACCACGTGGTGTGCCGCTCGGGTGAGACCACGCACAAGGGGCTGACCGGCCAGAAGATCGACTACCTGTTCGTGCCGCTGAACGTCACCGTGCACAGCGCCGACGCCACCTCCTCCAAGTACTCCGACCACATCCCGCTCTGGGCCGACGTCACGGTCCCCGAGAACCCGGCCGACCCGGGCGGCGGTGGCGGCGAGCCCCCCGCCAACCGCCCGCCGGTGGTGTACGCGGGCCCGTCGGTCGCGGGCGACGAGGGCGGAGTCCTCACGCTGCGCGGCGCCGCCTCAGACGACGGAGCCACCGCCCCAGCCGTGAGCTGGTCCTACCGCACTCTCGAAGGCTCGGCCACCTGTTCGTTCGGGACGCGGAACCGGCCGGTGACGACCTTCACCTGCACCGACAACGGCGTGTTCGAGGTGACGCTGACCGCGGACGACGGCGTCAACCCGCCGGTGAGCGACTCCACCGAGGTGACCGTCGCCAACACCCCGCCGAAGCTGACCCTGAACGGCCCCAAGCCGTGGCAGGTCTTCCGCGCCGGTACGGCGGTGCCCGTCGCCGCGCCGTTCACCGACGCCGGAGCCGACACCCACACCTGCGCGATCACGTGGGACGACGGCACGACCGACTCCTTCGCCGGAAGCGGCTCCTGCGACCGGTCCCACACGTTCGCGCACGCGGGCATGTACACACTCAAGGTGCAGGTCACCGACGACGACGGCGGCAGTGACAGCGCCACGGTCCTGGTGATCGTCTACGACCCGGACGCGGGCTTCGTGACCGGCGGCGGCAACACCGCCGACGGCCACTTCACCCTCAACCCCAAGTACCTCCCGCACGAGCGACTCAACGGGAAGGTCACCTACTCCTCAGGCGACCTGTCGGTGCGCTCGACGGAGCTGGAGTGGCTGGTGGTGACCGGGTACGGCAAGGCGGCCGCGAAGGGCGCCGCCGAGGTGAACGGCGAGACGGGCTACGGCTTCGTCGCCTACGCGGTGGACGATCCCGGCAACCTGCGGGTCGTGGTGTGGAAGCTGTCCGACGGCGCGTATCCGGACGGAACAGTCGTCCACGACAACCGCGCGGGCGCGAGCTACGACCTGGACGCCGCCGACCCGCCGGAGATCAGGACGGGGTCGATCACCGTCCACAACTGAAAGTTCCATGCCACCCGTGCCCAAGCATCCCTGGTCACCAAGGTGCCGGTGAAAGGCCGAGCAGCCGAAGATTGACTTGACGCCCCACGTTCACGAGTTTCATGCACGTCGGTCACGCTGAACCTCGGAACGGGGAGACTGTATGCGCTTGTTCGCAGTGTGCATGATGGTGGCTGCTTGGGCCACGGTGGCGGTCCCCGCCTCGGCGGGGACCGCCACAGGCTGCTCGGTGGCCTACCAGAACCTGAACACCTGGCAGTCGTCACCCACGTCCGGCGGCTTCAACACCACCCTCGCGATCACCAACCTCGGTGACCCGATCAGCCACTGGACCCTGACGTTCACCATGCCGAGCGGCCAGACCCGCACGGGCGGCTGGAACGCCACCTACACGGGAACCACCGCGATCACCGCCACCGACAGCGGCTGGAACGGCTCCATCGCGGCTGGGCAGACCAACGCCACCGTCGGCCTGCAGGGCGACTGGACCCAGTCGGCGACCCCGTTCCCGCGCCCGGCCGACTTCGCGCTCAACGGGGTCGCCTGCACCGGAACCGGAAACAAACCCCCCACGGTCAGCCTGACCAGCCCGGCCGCGGGAGCCACCTTCACCGCCCCCGCCACGATCACCTTCGCGGCCACCGCGACCGACCAGGACGGAACGGTCAGCAAGGTCGAGTTCCTCAACGGCAGCACGGTGGTCGGCACGGACACCAGCGCGCCGTACACCTTCGACTGGACCGGCGTCGGCGCGAACACCTACCCGCTCAGTGCGCGCGCGGTCGACAACGCGGGCGCGAGCACCACCACGACCCCCATCACGGTGAAGGTCACCGGCGACGGCGGCGGCGGCCCGGCCCCCGCCCTGCACGTGTCCGGCAACCACCTGCTCACCTCCACCGGCAGCACGTACCGGCTCCTGGGCGTCAACCGCTCCGGCGGCGAGTTCGCCTGCTTCCAGGACAAGGGCGTGTGGGACGGCCCGACGGACCAGGCGGCCGTCGACGCGATGAAGACGTGGAACGTCCACGCCGTACGGCTGCCGCTGAACGAGGAGTGCTGGCTCGGCACCGACAGCGTGCCCGCGACCGGCCCGAGCAGCGCGGCCTACCAGCAGTCGGTCAAGGACTACGTGAACCTGCTCGTGGCCAACGGGATCACCCCGATCGTGGAGATGCACTGGAACTACGGCCAGTACACCGGGCCGGGCGCGGGCTGCTCCGACGTCAAGGCGACCTGCCAGAAGCCGATGCCGGACGCGCGGTACGCGCCGGCGTTCTGGACCCAGGTGGCCACGATGTTCAAGGGCAATAACGCCGTCGTGTTCGACCTGTTCAACGAGCCCTACCCGGACGCGGCCAACAACTGGTCGGACGCCACGGCCGCGTGGACCTGCCTGCGCGACGGCGGCACGTGCACCGGAATCGGTTACCAGGTCGCGGGAATGCAGAGCCTCGTCAACGCGGTCCGCGCCACCGGCGCCACCAACGTGATCATGGTCGCGGGCCTCACCTGGACCAACGACCTCAGCCAGTGGCTGACCTACAAGCCGTCCGACCCGGCGGGCAACCTCATGGCTGCCTGGCACACCTACAACTTCAACGCCTGCGTCACCGTCGCCTGCTGGGACAGCCAGATCGGCACGGTCGCCGCCCAGGTGCCGGTGGTCGCCGGTGAGATCGGCCAGAACACCTGCGCCCACGACTACATCGACCAGGTGATGACCTGGGCGGACGCGCACGACGTCGGCTACCTGGCGTGGACGTGGAACCCGTGGGGCGCCTGCTCCGGCTCGGGCAACGACCTCATCACCGACTGGAACGGCACCCCCACCAGCACCTATGGCGAGGCGTTCAAGGCACATCTGCTCACGCGCAACCCCTGACGAGCCCTCACGCGGGCAGGTCCCGGCCGCCGCCCGGGGCCGGCGGCAGCCAGAGGGTGGCGGTGTGGGTGCGGCCGCGCCTGCCGACGTCCACGGTGAGCGTGCGCTTGCGCAGGCTCACCGTACGGCCGGCGCGGTCGATGGCGCGCACCGGCCAGGGCAGCGTGATGCGCACCTCGCCCCCGGTCCTGGTCGGGTCGGAGACGGCCAGCCGTACCCGCGCGCCGCACTGCCGGAGAAGCAGCGCGCACGGGCCGTCGGCCGAGACGCCGTCCACCGAGCCGCCCCGCCAGAAGACCGCGGCCAGGAGGTCTCCGGACCGTACGGCCTGCACGGCCGAGCTGTTGGCCAGCACCTCGGCCTGCGGATCGGCGGCGAAGGCGGCGGTGGAGGCGGCGTCAGCGCCGGGGAGGACGGCGTAGGCGTAGCGGGCGCCCGAGGGGTTCTTGCCGTGGTCGAGCAGGATCGTCGTGTAGTGCCTGGTGTGGCGCTGCCGGTCGCCGCCGGTGGTCGCGCCGCGGTCGATGTCGCGCCACCTCCCGGTGCGCTTCTCGCGCAGCACCTTCGGGCGGGCGCCGTCAAGGAGCACGTATCCGGCCACTCCGGACAGATGCACCCAGCCGTCGCCCCGGTCGAGGGGCGGATGCGTCCCGTGGGTGTTGCGGTTCTCCACCACGGTCTCGATCCGGCGGCCCTCGGACGCCGAGATGCCCGCACCCAGGGCGATCACGGCGTCGTCGAGCAGGAACCACGCCTTCTTCGCACGAAGAGGTGATTTTTCGGCGTTTAGGCGCATCGCGGCCACGCCGTAGCGGTTGTCCAAGGCGACGCCGCCCGCCCAGCCGTCGGGCGGGCGGTAGCGGGCGCCGTGCGGGAGTTCGGCGCGCCGCCGCCGGTCGACGGTCGTCCCGGGCAGGCGGTACGGGTCGATGGTCGGCCACAGCTCGTCGTTCCAGTGGGTCAGGTCCTCGGTGTAGAGGTAGGTCATGCCGTCGCCGGTGTGCCACCCGTGCAGGTTCTCCAGGTTCATCCCCTCGGCGGCAGCGATGCGCTCGGAGCTCATGGAGATCGTGTACGCCCAGGTGGGGCGGCGGTGCACCACGCGGTCCATCCCGGCGAAGACGTACGTCCCGACCGTGCGCGGACCGGCCGCCACCAGGGGGTCGGCCATGAGCGGCGCGGCGGCGGGCGGTGGCACGAGCGCCGGGTTGCGGGTCAGCCAGCCCTTCACCAGCGGCCGCCACCGGTCGGCGTGACCCGCGGGCGCGGCGGGCAGCAGGTTGAGAATGGCCTCGATCGCCCGCTGGCCCGAGGTGTGGTCGCGGTGCCCCTGCACGCTGATCTGGCGGCCGCGCAGGCCGTCCATCATCAGCCCGTCGAAGATGACCGGGACGAAAGAACGGTCCACGATGTCGAAGACGTTCTCCAGGTCCGGGTCGGTGATCCGCCAGGGCGACCCGGCGAGCAGAGTGATCAGCTTCGCGACGCTGTCCAGGTAGTCGACGCCGTAGCTGCCGGTGTAGGCGAACACGTCGTGCTGGATGAACGAGCCGTCGCGGTAGAAACCGTCGCCCGGCCCCCTGGTCAGGCGCAGCAGGCTGCGCCGTCCGTGCCCCTTGCGGTCGGAGATGCCGTCCCTGGCCCGCTTGATCAACCGCGAGTCGCCGGTGAGCACGCCGTGCATCGCCACCGCCATGGCCTTGCCCGCCCGGTTCGCTCCGGTCTCGACCACCCCGTGGTGGCTGATGCGGCGGTCGGCGTCCGGGCACCAGCGCCACAGGGGCCGCAGCCAGCGCGTCAGGCGGCCGTCGGGGATCGCGTCGAACAGCAGGGCGCAGGTGTCGGTCAGCGACCTGGGCACCCCGATCTCCCACCAGAACCAGTTGCTGCCCCGGCGGTCGAGGCGCTCGTTGTAGGCGTGCCTGTGGAGGAAGTCGAGGGCACTGACCGCGCCCTCGGCGACCGCCGGGTCCCGGTACATGCGGGTGCCCGGCGTCGCCCAGCCCAGCGCCAGGGTGCGCATGCGGTTGTAGGAGCGGTTGAAGTTCCCCGTCGCGGGGTTGCCGAGCGGGAGGTCCGGCCAGAGGCTGGGGCGGCGGGGGTCGGGGCGCAGCTTGCGCCAGACGGCGTTGGCCGAGCCGTCCACCCGGGAGGGGTCGGCCGCCATCATGTCGACCCAGCGCTGCCGTGCCGTACCGAAAGCACCTTCCGCCTCGGCGGGGGTGCCCGCGAGCGCGAGACCGGTCATGGCTGCTGCTCCCAGCAAGGCAGTACGCCGGGAGATCGGGTCAGTCATGAAGGAAGGGCCGCCTTTAAGAGGATTTATCCTCCATTGTGCCCCACCAGCCCCCGACGACTTCCACACCCTCACGCTCCAGGGCCCTGTGCCACACCGGGTCGCGCAGCATCCGCGCCTCCCAGACGCGCACGACGCCGTCCGGCCCGGGGTGCAGGAACAGCTCGCTCACGCCCTCGGGAAGGGCCGCGAGCCGCCGCAGGTAGTCCTCGCGCAGCTGTTCGTAGGAGCCCAGGTCCTGGGCGGTGCGCCGGTTGGTCGCGATCGTCTGCGGGATCGCCACGCCGAGCGAGTCCGCGAGCGCGACGGCCTGCTCGTGCGCCGAGGCGAGGGCCGGTGGGAGCGGCCCGCCGATGTACGGCTCCGCGTCGCGCGGCAGCCGGAAGGCGAGACCGTTCCGCGCGCACCACTGGAGCGCCTCGGCGAGCCACGATCGGCCGTGCAGGCCGTACAGGGTGCCCGCGTGGGAGTCGGCAGCCTGCGGCGGGACGCCGTGGTCGCGCATCCAGCCGAGCTGCGCGTCGGCCTCCCGGATGACATCGGCGCTCTCGCCGCGCGCGCCGAGCACCATCGGGTCGTCGCTGAGCGTCCCGTCCTGGTCGGCGAGGCTGGCCGTACGCGCCAACGGCCGCCAGCGCGGGAGCCCGCCCTCGCTCGTGAGCGTGACGTGCAGCCTCGGGAGGACGCCCACCTGCTTGGCTGCCTGCTCGGCCGCCGGTGCGACGCAGATGAGCGTCGTGGCCGAGACGTGTCCCTCGGCGACGAGCGCGGCGATGACCTCCGAGGTCCCGCCGTCCCTGCCGAGGTCGTCGGCCGTGATCACCACGCGACGGGTCATACGGGCTCGACCGCCTCAGGGGGTGTCTCGACCGGAACGGAGATGAAGCGCGCCGCGACCGCGCCGACCGCCGTCAGCACGAACGGGTAGACGCACAGGTACACGCGGAAGGCCAGCCCGGGGTCGGCGCCCGGGTCGTTGCCCGAGTTGTAGCCGAAGAACACGCCCAGCGAGGTGAGCGCGAGCCCGGTCACGATCCCGTTCAGCCGGGTGAAGAAGCCGAAGGCGGACAGGAAGAGCCCTTCCCTGTGCTCGCCGTTGTGCGTGGCGTCGGCGTCCAGCACGCGGGCCACGATGAGGTCGTTGGTCGCCAGCATGCCCGACCACCCGGCCCCGAGGACCACCCCCGCGGCGATCGCGGTGACGAGGTTGGTCGCGAAGAACAGCGCGGCGAAACCGGCCGCGAGGACGGGGAAGGCCAGCCGCCAGGTCCACAGCGCGCCCTTGCGGGCGACCACGCGCGTCCACACCGCGAGCGCGCCGGCCGAGATGAGGATGACGATGCCCTGGAGGTAGAGCGCGTTGCCGACCGGGAGCCCGAGCGAGTAACGAACGTAGAGCTGGACGCCGGACAGGACGAGCGCCATGGCGATGCCGTAGCAGGCGCCGGTGAGCCCGACCGTCCAGAACACCGGGTTGCGCACGATCGACCAGATGCTGGGCAGCAGCGGCGTGCGCTCGCGGGTGGAGTAGCGCGGGTTCTCGTGCGCGCTGAGCGCCATGAAGGCGATGACGACCAGGGCGATCGCGCCGTAGATGATCGCGGTGATCTGGAAGCCCTGGGTGGAGTGCTCGGTGCCGAACACCTTGGTCGTGAGCACCGGGGTGATCGCCAGCGAGATCACCAGCGCCACGAGCTGGAAGCCCTGGCGCAGGCTGTTGGCGACGGCCCGGTCGCGCTCCTGCGGGAACAGCTCGGGCAGCAGCGCGCCGTAGTTGGCGTTGAGCATCGAGTCGAACGCCTCGCACAGGATCGCGAACACCGCGAACCACAGCACCAGGCCCATGCCCTGCAGCGAGGTCGGCGCGGAGAAGAACGCGATCATGCAGGCGGCCAGCAGGGGCGCGCCGACGAGCAGCCAGGGCCGCCTACGGCCGAACCTGCTCCTGGTGCGGTCGGAGAGGTGGCCGAGCAGCGGGTTGTCGAGCGCGTCGATGACCGCGTAGATCACCATGACCACGCCGTAGGCCCGGACGTCGAGCCCGAGGATGTCGACGTAGAAGAGGATCATCGATCCCTTGATCATGTTGATCGGGATCGACGTGCCGAACATCCCGATGGCATAGCGCCACGCGGGGGTGCGCCTCGGGGGTGCGTCGAGCTGGGACACAGCTGAATCGTTGAGCCGCACACCCTCACATGTCAAGACATCTCTACTTAAACCGAAAATGCGTTGCTGCTGGTAGCGGAGGGGCCGTAAAGTTCTCCGCTTGTGATGCGGAGGGTAATGGGGCGATTCGTGCCCGAGCGGCTGGGGTCATCTTTCCGTTGGCTGCTGGGGTCGAGCTGGGTGACCAACTTCGGCGACGGCGTGGCGCTGGCGGCGGCGCCGTTGCTTCTCGCGTCGCTGACCCGCGACCCGTTCCTGATCTCGCTGGCGGCGCTCATCGGCTGGGCGCCACCGCTGGCCTTCGGCCTCTACGCGGGCGTGCTGTCCGACCGGCTGGACCGGCGGCGCATCGTCCTGGTGGCCAATGCCGTACGGCTCTGCGTCCTGGCCGGGCTGGTCACCATGATCGCGACCGGAACCGTGACGGTGACCAGCGCCCTGATCGCGCTGGCGCTGATCGGGATCACCGAGGTGTTCGCCGACAACACCACCTCGACGCTCACCCCGATGCTGGTCGCCCGCGACGATCTCACGGTCGCCAACGCCCGGCTGCAGACCGGTTTCCTCACCCTCAACCAGCTCGCCGGGCCGCCCCTGGGCGCGTTCCTCTTCACCGCGGGGGCGACCTGGCCCTTCGCCGGGCAGCTCGTGCTCGTCGCCGCCGGGCTCGTGATGATCTCCAGGATCAAGCTGCCGCCGCACGGCAGGGAGAACGGCGCGGCCACCGCGGGCCTGTGGCAGGACCTCAAGGAAGGGTTCCGCTGGACGATCCGGCACGCCGCCGTGCGGACCCTCGCCCTCACCATCCTGATCTTCAACATCACCTTCGGCGCCGCCTGGTCGGTGCTGGTCCTCTACAGCCTGGAGCGGCTCGACCTCGGCTCGATCGGCTTCGGCCTGCTCACCACGATCAGCGCGGTCGGCGGGCTCATCGGCACCGCCCTCTACGGGGCGATCACCCGGCGGTTCAGCCTCGGGGTGATCATGCGCGTCGGGCTGATCCTCGAGACCCTCACCCACCTCGGCCTCGCGCTCACCACCTCCGCGTGGGTGGCCTCGGTGATCTTCCTGCTGTTCGGCGCGCACGCCTTCATCTGGGGCACCACCTCGGTCACCGTCCGCCAGCGGGCCGTACCCGCCGAGCTGCAGGGCCGGGTGGGCAGCGTCAACACCCTCTGCGTGTTCGGCGGCCTGGTCGGCGGTTCACTGATCGGCGGGGCGCTCGCCAGCCACTACGGCGTGACCGCCCCCTTCTGGTTCGCCTTCGCCGGCTCCGCCGTCTTCGTGGTGGCGCTGTGGCGCCAGCTCATGCACATCACCCACGACGAGCCGGAAACCGCCGGTCGGGTCTGATCATGCGGGGGCCGCCGCCCCTGGGCAAGAGGGCGCCCTCGACTAGCCGGGCGCGACCCGACATGCTCGGGCGGCATGGAGGTGCCTCACCGTCCTTTCGACCCGGATCATCCGTCGACCGCGGCCGACCCCTATCCGGGGTACCGGCTGTTGCGGGAACAGGCCCCCGTCTCCCACCTGCCCGACCATGATCTGTGGCTGGTCACCAGGCACGCCGACGTCGTCGAGGTGCTCAGCGATCCGGCGCGCTTCTCCAGCAGGCTGGGCATGGGCGCGGACCCTGGCGAGCACTCTCCTCGTTCCGTGGACTACCGGATCGGCGCCCCCGGCGTCAGGGTCCTGATCGCGACCGACCCCCCGGAACACACGAGGCTGCGGCGCGCGGTGCTCGCGCCCTTCTCGCGCTCGGCGGTCGCCAAGCTGACGCCGAAGATCGAGGAGGTGGCCAGGGGCCTGGTGGCCGGGCTGCTGGCCAACCCCGAGCCCGACATGTACCGCGACTTCGCCTCCCCGCTGGCCGTGCTCGTCCTGGCCGACCTGCTCGGCGTGGACGCCGAGGTGCGCGAGGAGTTCATGCAGTGGGCGGCCGTGATCACCGACGATCTCGACCTGATCGGCTCCCCCGAGTTCCGCCTGGGGCGCGGCTACGACATGTTCCGCTACTTCTACTCCGAGATCCGCCGGCGCAAGCAGGATCCCGGCGACGACCTGCTCAGCGCGGTGGCGGCGACCGACGAGGCGGGGCTGTCCAGCCACGAGGTGCTGGCGTTCTGCGCCTTCCTGCTGGTCGCGGGGATCGAGACGACGGCCAACCTGTTCACCAACATCATCGACATCCTGTTCCGCCACCCCGAGGTCATGGAGCGCCTCTGGGCCGACCCCGACCTCGCCGAGGCCGTGGTGGAGGAGTCGCTGCGCTTCGACACCTCGGTGCAGGGGCTGTGGCGCGCCACCGTGACGGAGGACCGGCTGGGCGGGGTCGCGCTTCCCGCCGGCGCCAGGCTGCTGGTGCTGTTCGGCTCGGCCAACCGCGACGACGAGGCGTTCGCCGACGGGAACACCTTCGACCTCGACCGCTCGCCGAACCCGCACCTGGCCTTCGGCCACGGGCACCACCGGTGCCTGGGCGCGGGCCTGGCCAAGGCGGAGCTGGTGGCCGCGCTCAAGGCGCTGATCGAGGTGAGCGGCGGCATCGCGCCCAGAGGGCCGTCCGTGCGCAGGAACAGCCTGGTCCTGCGCGGATTCGCCGCCCAGCCGGTGACGATATGGCCGAGGTGAGGCAGCTCCCCGCCTCGGTGGCCCAGCGGCTGCTGTGGGTGCTGGAGCAGTTCAGAGGCCAGGACGGCGCGGCCAACTGCCCGATCGTGCTGCGCCTGCGCGGGCCGCTCGACGAGGCGCGCCTGGAGGACGGGCTGTCGGCGCTGACCGAGCGGCACGAGAGCCTGCGCACGACCTTCAAGGGAAGGGGCGCCCGGCTGACCCAGCTCGTGCACGAGCCGCGCCCGGTACGGCTGGGCCGTACGGACCTCACCTCCGACGACCCGGACCGCGGACTGGGCGAGGCGATCGCGGGCGAGGTGCGGGTGCCGGTGGACGCGAGCCGGTGGCCGGCGCGGATGACGCTCTTCCGGCTCGCCGACGACGACCACTGCCTCTGCGTCAACCTCAACCACGCGGTGACCGACGGCAGCTCGTGCGCGCTCGTCGTGCGCGACCTGCAGTCACTCACCGGCGGCGGCCCGCCGCTCCCCAAGGTGCGCTGGCAGTACGCCCGGTTCTGCCAGTGGCAGGAGGAGTGGCTGGCCGGTCCCGAGATGCGCGAGGACCAGACGTACTGGACGGACCACCTGCGTGACGCCCGGGTGCCGCGGCTCCCGCTGAGGGACGCCAAGCCGGCGGAATGGGTCAGCGCCAGCGCCACCGGCACGATCGACGCGCCCACGGTGACCGCCCTGGAGCAGATCGCCCGCAACCGCCACACGACCCTCGCCTCGGCGCTGCTCGCCCTCTACTACCTGGTCCTGCGCGGGATCACCGGCGACGACGACCTGGCCGTCGCCTCGTTCCTGTCCAACAGGACCCGCGTCGAGCTGCGCGACACCGTCGGGCTGATGGCGAACATGACCGTGCTGCGCACGCACGTCGGTTCAGCCGACGACTTCGGCGAGCTGCTGCGCCGTACACACGACACGGCGATGGGCGCCTTCGTGCACCAGCGGCTCCCCTACCAGCTCCTCAGCGGCGGCACGCTCACCGAGCCAGGGCGGCGGGCCGACGACGTCATGTTCCAGGTCGTGCCCGAGCTGCCGGGGAACCTGCGCGTGGCCGGGGCGGACGCCGAGATCGTCGTCGTCGACCGGCTCGCCAGCCGGTTCGAGTGCGAGTTCCAAATCTATCCGCAGTACGGCGAGCAGCGGGTGGTGCTCTGTTACAACAGCGCCCGGCTCGACGACCACCTAGCGGCCAGGCTGGTCGGCGACTACATCGCCACGGCCAAGGCCGTCACCTCGAGGTGATGCCCAATGGCGGAATGTCCGCAGTTGACCGGGCGAGCAGCCCCAGTTGTCGCCGTGACCTGCGTCGGTGTGTCATCGCACCTACACGAGCCCTCCCCCCAAGGAAGGGACACGACCTCATGAGCGTATTCGGACCGGCCGAACTGCGGGAGGCCGTGGCGGGACTGCTGGGGATCGGCCCGGACGACCTCGGCGAGCACCAGGACCTGCTCTCGCTCGGCCTGGAGTCCATAGCGGTCATGCGCGTGGCGAACCTCTTCCGCCGGGCGGGCGCGAAGGTGACGTTCGAGCGCCTGGCCGAGGAGCCGACCCTCGCGAGCTGGCTCGCGCTGCTGCCCGACTCCGACCACCGACCGGCCAGCCAAGCCCCTCCTGCCCGGCGCCCGCCCGTGGACGAGAACGCCGAGCACGCGCTCGCCCCGATGCAGCAGGCGTACTGGATCGGCGGGCAGGACGGCCAGCCGCTCGGCGGGGTCACCGCGCACTTCTACGCGGAGTTCGACGGCTCGGGCGTCGAACCCGACCGGCTGGAGGCGGCCGTGCGGGCGCTGCTGGCCCGACACGGCATGCTCCGCGCCCGGTTCACCCCCAACGGCCGCCAGCAGGTGCTGGAGCGCAGCCCGTGGCCGGGGCTGACGGTCCACGACCTGCGGGGCGCGGACGCCGGGGAAGGACTGGCGAGGCTGCGCACGGAGCTGTCCCACCGCCGGTTCGACATCGAGCGCGCCGACGTCTTCGACGTCCAGCTCACGCTGCTGGACGAGGGGCGCACCCGGCTGCACGTCGGCATCGCGATGCTGGTGGCGGACGCGCAGAGCTACCAGGTCCTGCTGGCCGACCTCGCCGCCCTGTACGCGGAGCCGGACGCCGGGCTGAGGCCGCTGGGCTACTCGTTCGCCCAGTACCTCGCCGACGAGCCGGAGTCCGAGGACGCGGAGGCAGCCCACGCCGCCGGGGAGTACTGGCGCGGCAGGCTGGCCGACCTGCCGGGACCGCCCCTGCTGCCGCTCACCGAGGGCGCGGGGCTGCGCGAGCACCGGGGCGTCACCCGCTACTACCAGCGGCTCACGGCCGAGCAGGTGGCCCGCGTGACCGCCCGCGCCCAGGCCGAGTCGCTGACGCTGCCCGTGGTGTTCTGCACCGTGTACGCCGAGGTGCTGAGCCGCTGGTGCGCCGAGCCCAGGTTCCTGCTGAACCTGCCCACCTTCGGCCGCCGCGAGCTGCACGACGACGTCCCCATGATCGTCGGCGACTTCACCAACATCACGCTCCTCGCCATCGACGCCGCGGAACCCGCGACGTTCGCCGAGCGGGCCCACGCCGTGCAGGCCCAGCTGCGCGCCGACCTCACCCACGCCGCGCACTCGGGCGTCGAGGTGCTGCGCGACCTGGCCCGCGGCCAGCGCAGCAACTGGCCGCGCGCCCCCGTGGTGTTCACCAGCGTCATCGGCATGGGCGAGCTGTTCGGCCCCGAGGTGCGCGAACGCTTCGGCACGCCGGTGTGGACCTCGTCCGAGACGCCGCAGGTCTGGCTGGACCAGCAGGTGATCGAGAGCGGCGACGGCGGGCTGCTGGTCAACTGGGACGTCTCCAACGGCGTCTTCCCCGACGGCCTGGTCGACGCGCTGACCACCGCCTACGAGGAGGCTCTGACCTCGCTCACCGAGGCTGCCTCCTGGCACGAGCCGCTGGCCGTACGGCTGCCGCAGGAACAGGCGGAGGTGCGGGCGCGGGTCAACGCGACGGGCGCGGCCAAGTCGCTGGGCCTGCTGCACGACCGGTTCTTCGACCGGGCCGCCAAGCACCCGTGCAGGACGGCCCTGGCCTGGGGCGAGTCCGGCGAGCTCACCTACGGCGAGCTGGCCGACCAGGCCCTGCGGATCGCCGGCGGCCTGCACTCGGTGGGCATCTCCCCCGGCGACACGGTCGCGGTGACCGCGGCGAAGGGGCCCTGGCAGATCGCCGCGGTCCTGGGCGTGCTCGCCGCCGGGGCCGCCTACGTCCCGGTCGGGGTGGACCAGCCGTCCGCGCGGCGGGAACGGATGTACCAGACCGCAGGGGTCGGCGGCGTCCTGTGCGTCGGCGAGGAGATCGTGCGGCTGGACTGGCCGGGCTCGCTGCCGGTCTTCGACGTGCGCCAGCTCGCGCACTACGAGCCGATCGCGCGCGACGACGTGAAGTCCATCGACGAGCGGCTGGCCTACATCATCTTCACCTCCGGATCCACGGGCGAGCCGAAGGGGGTGGAGATCACCCACCGGGCGGCGATGAACACCGTCATGGCGGTCAACGACCACTTCCGCATCGGCGACCGCGACCGGGTGCTCGCGCTGTCCGCCCTGGACTTCGACCTGTCGGTCTACGACGTCTTCGGGCTGCTGTCGGCGGGCGGCGCCGTGGTCCTGGTGGACGAGCTGGACAGGAAGGAGGCGCGGAGCTGGGGACGGCTGGTGCGGCGGCACGGGGTCACGGTGTGGAACTCCGTTCCCGCCCTGCTGGAGATGTTCCTGGCCGGTGGCGGGCTGTCGGGACCCGAGGACGTGCCCCACGTCGTCATGGTGTCCGGCGACTGGGTGAGCGCCGACCTGCCTGGACAGGTCAAGGCGCTGCGCCCCGGCGTGCGCTTCGCGGCGCTGGGCGGGGCCACCGAGGCGGCGATCTGGTCCAACCTGCTCGAAGTGGAGGAGCTCCGGCCGGAGTTCAACGCGGTGCCGTACGGATATCCGCTGCGTGCCCAGCGTTTCCGCGTCACCGACAGGCACGGCAGGGACCGGCCGGACTGGGTGCCGGGCGAGCTGTGGATCGGCGGTTCCGGGGTGGCGCGCGGCTATCGCGGCGCTCCCGAGCTGACCGCTTCGGTGTTCGTCCACGACGGCGGCGAGCGGTGGTACCGCACCGGGGACCTGGCCCGCTACCTCCCCGACGGGATGGTGGAGTTCCTCGGGCGCGCCGACGACCAGGTGAAGGTCGGCGGGCACCGGATCGAGCTCGGCGAGATCGAGGCGGCCCTGGTCCGGCTGCCGCACGTCGAGCGGGCGGTCGCGTTCGCGGTCGGCTCGCCGTACCGCAGGATCGCCGCGGCGGTGGTCGGCACGGACGCGGACGCCGCGCGGCGGGCGCTCGCCGACGTGCTCCCCCCGTACATGGTTCCCGACGAGATCGTGACGCTGGCCGAGCTGCCGCTCACCGGCACGGGCAAGGTGGACCGGCGCTACCTGGCCGACCTGGTCGGGCGGTCCTACACCGCCACGAAGCGCCGCGAACCGCCCGAGGGACCGACCGAGCAGGCGCTGGCCGCGATCTGGGCGGAGGTGCTCGACCTGCCGGAGATCGGGCGCCGCGACTCGTTCTTCGGCCTCGGCGGCGACAGCCTCCAGGCGACCAGGATGCAGGAGTCGCTGCGTACGCGGCTCGGCGCTTCCGTGACGCTGCGCCAGCTGTTCTCCGCCCCCACGGTCGCCGAGCTGGCCGCCGTCGTGGACGCCGCGCGGGAACTGGACGACGCGTTCGAAGAGGGCGGGATCTGACCATGGGAGCGGTCGCCGTCGTGACCGGTGCGGGGTCCGGCCTCGGCCGCTGCCTGGCCGTCAGCCTCGCCGCCGACAAGAACGCCCTCGTTCTCGTCGGGCGGCGGGCGCGGCGGCTCGACGCCACCCGCGAGCAGTGCGTCGAGGCGGGCGCGGCGCCGGACGACGTCCTGGCCGTGCCCGCCGACCTGTCCGATCCCGGCGCAGCGGCGCGCGTCGTGGCCCTGGCGCGCGAGCGTTTCTCCGGTATCGACATGCTCGTCAACAACGCGGGCCTGGCCAGGTTCGGCCCCCTGGAGGACGTGGGGATCGAGACCTTCGTCCAGCTCTTCATGACGAACGTGGCAGGTCCGGCGGCGCTGATCCGCGAGGCCGCGCCGCTGCTGCGCGACGCCCGCGGCTCCGTGGTCAACGTGGGCTCGATCGGCGGGCTGCTGGCCGTACCCGACCGGGCCTTCTACGGCGCCAGCAAGGCGGCCCTGCACCACCTGACCAGGAGCCTGGCCCGCGAGCTGGCGCCCGAGATCCGGGTCAACGCGGTGCTGCCCGGAGCCATCGACACCGAGATGTACGAGGACCTCGGCTTGGACGAGAGCGCGACCAGGAGGTTGAGAGAGGAAATGATCCGCACCACCCCTCTGGGGAGAATGGGCCGGCCGGAGGACGTGGTCCCCTGGATCCGGATGCTGCTCGGCCCGGCCGGATCCTGGATGACCGGCACGCTGCTCGTCGTGGACGGAGGCCGCTCATGCTGACCGGAACGGAGAGGAGCAGGAACATCCCGCTGTCCTGCCTCCACGAGATCCACCGGCTCGTCGGCGCGCACCCGCGTCCGGTCACCGCCCTGCACGTGGGCGAGCCGTACATCCGGATGCCCGAGGAGGCGGTCGAGGGCTACTGCCGGGCGCTGCGCGACGGCCACACCGCCTACCTGGGCGCGCGCGGGCTGGGCGCGCTGCACGAGGCGCTCGCCGAGCGGCTGGAGGACAACGGGAAGCCATCGCCCGACCGCGTCTTCGTCACCCCCGGCTCGTGCCAGGCGATCAGCGCGATCCTGCAGTCGATCGCCGTGGACGGCGGCGAGGTGATCCTGTCGGAGCTGCACTGGCCGATGCACTTCCAGCAGGTGACGATGACCGGCATGACGACCCGGTTCGCCCCCTTCGGCGACGGCCGCTCCGTCACCGAGGCCCTGGACGCCTGCGCGAGCGACCGCGTGGTGGCCATCCTGGTGAACTCGCCGGGCAACCCGTCGGGACAGGTCTGGACCGAGGCGGAGCTCCGCGAGGTCCACGCGTGGGCGGTACGCAGGAGGGTGCTGGTCATCAGCGACGAGGCCTACGAGGACTTCGTGTTCGACGGCGAGCCCTGCAGGATGGCCAACCTCGACCTGGAGCTGCCGCCGGAGGACCGGGTGGTCTTCTCGGTGCATACCTTCTCCAAGGGCCACTCGATGACCGGCTGCCGGCTCGGCTACGCCACCGCGCCCAACGACGACCGCGCCGCGCTGCTGACCCGGGTCCAGGAGGCGACCCTGGTGGCGCCGAGCACGCCGGTGCAGTACGCCGGGCTGGCCGCGCTCGGGGCGACGGCCCACCTCACCGAGCACCACGCGTACGTGCGCGGGACCAGGGACGCGGTGGTGGACCTGCTCGGGGACAAGCTGGTGCACCTGGCTCCGGCGGGCGGCTGGTACGTCCTGGTCGACCTGGGCGCCTTCACCGGCGACACGTACCTGTTCAGCAAGCAGGTGCTGGCCGACATCGACGTCGGCATCGCCCCCGGCCGCGGCTTCCTGCCCGAGGGGCATCCGACGGCTGACCGGCTGGTACGGCTGACGCTGTGCGCGGAGCGGGAGTCCACGCTCGACGGCGTCCGTCGGCTCACGGCGTACCTGTAGGACGACCTACCGAAGGGAACGGAGATGTCGATGCGCGGTGTGGCCGGATATCCGGCGGAGTTCGCCGACCGCTACCGGGCCGAGGGCTACTGGCGCGGCGAGGTGCTGGGCGACCTGCTCCGGCCCTGGGGCGAGAGCGGCCGCGTCGCCGTCGTCGATCCCGACGACCGGCGCTGGTCCTACGCCGAGCTCGACCGCCAGGCGGACAGGTTCGCCGCCGGGCTGGCGGGGCTCGGCATCGGGCGCGGCGACCGGATCGTCGTCCAGCTCCCGAACCTCGCCGCCTTCGTCAGCGTCAGCGTCGGCTGCTACCGGCTGGGCGCGATCCCGGTGTACGGGCTGCCCGGCCACCGGCGCAAGGAGATCGGCTACCTGGCCGAGCACTCGGGAGCGGTCGGCCTCGTCGTCGCCGACGAGTACCAGGGGTTCGCCTACACCGACCTCGCGCGCGAGGTGCAGAAGGAGGTCCCTTCGGTACGGCACGTCATCGTGGTCGGTGAGCCGGCCGAGTTCCTCGGCTTCGACGACGTGCTGGCCGAGCCGGTGCCCCTGACCGGACCCGACCCGTCGGACGTCGCGTTCTTCCTGCTGTCCGGCGGCACCACCGGGCTGCCCAAGCTGATCCCGCGCACCCACGACGACTACGCCTACCAGCTCCGCGCCACCGCCGAGGCGACCGCGACGGACGAGCACGGCTGCTACCTGGCCTCGCTGCCCATCGCGCACAACGCGGCGCTCGGCTGCCCCGGCCTGCTGGGTACGCTGGCGGTCGGCGGCAAGGTCGTCCTGCCCCGCAACCCCAGCCCCGACGTCGTCTTCGACCTGCTGGAGACCGAGCGGGTGACGCTGACGACGCTGATGCCGCCGATGGTCCAGGTGTGGCGGGAGGCCAGGGAGTTCTTCGACGTCGACATGTCCGGGCTGGTGATCCAGGTCGGCAGCGCGCACATGTCGCAGGAGCTGGCCGGCAGCATCATGACCGAGATGGGCGCGCGGCTGACGCACTGGTTCGGCATGGCGGAGGGGCTGCTCACCTACACCCGCCTCGACGACCCCTTCGACGTCGTGGTCGGCACGCAGGGCCGCCCCCTGGCGGCGGCCGACGAGATCAGGGTGGTCGACGACACCGACGCCGAGGTCGCGCCGGGCGAGGTGGGTGAGCTGCTGACCCGCGGGCCGTACACCATCAGGGGCTACTACCAGGCCGATGACGTCAACTCGGTGGCGTTCACCGCCGACGGCTTCCTGCGGACGGGCGACCTGGTCCGGATCACCAAGGACGGCGACATGGTCGTCGAGGGCCGGTTGAAGGACGTCATCAACAAGGGCGGCGAGAAGATCGTCGCGGCCGAGCTGGAGGACGTCCTCGGCCTGCACCCGGCGTTCCGCCAGGTGGTCGTGGTCGGGGTGCCACACGAGCTGATGGGCGAGGTCCCGTGCGTCTTCGCCGTGTGCGACGGCCAGGCTCCCCCGCTGCCCGAGGTGCGCGAGTTCCTGACCGCGCACGGCGTGGCCCCGTACAAGCTTCCCGACCGGGTCGTGGCCGTGGCCGCCCTGCCGCGCACCACCGTCGGGAAGATCGACAAGCAGCGCCTGCGCGCCGACTTCCTCAGGTGACGGGAAGGACCTCGACCAGCGGGAACATCGGCGTCGGGATCACCCTGTTGATGCGCAGCCCGGCGCCGCCGAACAAGGCGCGCAACTGCTCCTCGGTGCGCGCGCAGCCGCCGCCCATCGCCAGCAGGATGAGGTCGTAGGCCTTGCCGACCTCGTCGGTGTCACCGGGGAAGGCGACCGGCTCGTGCACGAGCAGCCTGCTGTCGTCGCGCATGGCCGCGCGCACGCGGGTGAGCAGCGTGTGGGCGTGGTCGTCGGTCCAGGACCACAGCACGCGCTTGAGCAGGTAGGCGTCGGCGCCGGGCGGGATCTCGTCGTCGAAGAAGCTGCCGCCCTTGACGGCGATGCGCTCGGTCAGCCCGGCCGCGCTCAGCAGCGCGGGCGCGCCGGCCACGACGTGCGGCTGGTCGAACAGCGTGCCGCGCATGTGGCGCAGGCGGCTGAGCATGCCGATGAGGAACGTCCCGTTGCCGCCGCCGAGGTCGACCACCGACGTGAGTCCCGCCCACGAGTCGTAGGCCGACAGCACGGTCCGCACCTCCATGCGGGTGCCCGCGGCCTGCGAGCCGTCGAACCGCTTGCTCTCCTCGGGATGCTCGGCCATGTACTCCCAGTAGCCCATCCCGTGGACGTACTCGAACGATGACAGCCCGGTGCGCAGGGTGTAGTCGAAGTGGGCCCAGGCCTGCAGGTCGCCGGGGAGCAGCGGGTAGGCGTCGCCCAGCGAGACGGGGTGGTCGCTGCGCAGCGGCTGGGCCAGCGCGGTCAGGCCGAAGACGCCCGGCTCGCACTCGGTGAAGATGCCCTTGCCCGCCAGGGCGCGCAGGGCGCGCTGCAGCGCCACGGGCTCGGCGTTGCAGCGCTTGGCGAGGTCGGGGACCGGCAGCGGCCCGTCGATCAGGTGATCGGCCACGCCCAGGCTGCACACTGCCCTGATCGCGAAGGGCACGACGTAGTCGGCCAGTTCCGACAGCCGACGGACCGATGTGATGTCGATGTGGGGCCGGCCGGCTGTGCTGACCTCGTCCTGCATGTCGATCTCCTCCGCTGGGATGGACGCGATCCTCATACGAACGCACGGCGGGGAGCAAGCCGTCCGCTCGCGCGCGTAATCCACCGCTGTTGTGGCGGGAGAAGCGGCCGCGATAACCATAAGGCGGAGAAAGCCACGCGGAAGAGCTTCTTTCCCCGACGACTGAGGGTGAGCTCATGACCAGAATGTGGTGGGACTTCCGCCCATACCTTCGCGGCCTCGTGATCGACGCCCTGGGGATCAGCAAACCGCCCAAGAACCCGCCTCTGCCCGACAAGGGACCGTCCATCGTCGTCCTGCCGTTCGAGACGGCGAGCGCCGACGACGAGTACCTCACCGACGGCGTGACGCAGGCACTGACCAACAACATCGCGCGCAGCAGCAACGCCGTGTTCGTCATCTCGGCCGACAGCGCCTTCTCGCTGAAGGGCACCAAGCCCGACCCCACCCAGATCGGCAAGGAGCTGGGGGTCCGCTACATCCTGCGCGGGTCGGTGGCGCGCAGCGGCGACGAGCTCAGCATCGACGCCGAGCTCATCGAGGCCGCTCCGGGCACCACGCTCTGGTCGGCCTCGTTCGAGTGCGGGCTCACGGACATGCACGCCGTACAGGTCGAGATCGTGGAACGGATCCTCGGGGCGGTCGGCTTCGAGCTGGAGTCGGCCGAGCTGGACCGGCTGACCAGGCCGCCGACCAAGATCCGCTCCGTCGAGGCGGTGTGGCGCGGCTACTACCACATGCGTCAGCTTCACCATAAGGACCTGCTCGCCGCGCGCGCCCTGTTCCAGGGGGCCATCGACGAGGACCCCGAGCTCGCCAGCGCCTACGGCCTGCTCGCCGGGACCTACACCCAGGAGCACACCCAGGGCTGGAGCCTCGACGACAGCCTCCTGGACCGGGCCTGGGAGCTCGCCTCCAAGGGGGTGGAGCTCGACCCGGACTCCGGGGTGGGCCACGGCATCCTCGGCGTCGTCCAGCTCGTCAGGGGCAACTGGCGTGAGGCGGTCAAGCACGAGGACCGCTCGATCGCCGCCGACCCGTGCATCACCTGGCCGCACGCGATGCGCGGCGTCGCGCTCACCATGGGGCACCAGCGCCTGGAGGCGAGCCGTTCCATCCGCAGGGCGCTGCGCCTCGACCCCTTCCCGCCGCACGGGCTGCTGATGGCGCTCGCCTACATCAACATGGGCGCCGGCCGGCGGGCCGAGGCGATCGAGCTGCTGGAGAAGGTCAGGCGGGAGAACGACGACAACATCCTCGTCAGGATCGGCCTCGCCGCCCACCACCAGCGCGAGGGCGACAAGAAGTACGCCCAGGAGCTGGCCCAGCAGATCCTGCGCATCAACCCGGACATCACCGCCGAGATCGCGAAGGAGCTGATCCCCTCGCTCGACCGCATCCATTCGCAGGCTGAGGTCGCCCGACGTACCGACGACCTGGCGGCGGCGGGTCTGCCGCGCAACGCCGACAAGGCAGGGAACGCACGATGACGGCCGTCTACGACCCCTTCGACCCGGCGTTCGCCGCGAACCCCTACCCGTTCTTCAAGGCGCTGCGCGAGGAGGACCCCTGCCACCAGATCGCCGCGGCCGACGGCGTGTGGCTCCTCACGCGCTACGCCGACGTGGACGCCATCCTGCACGACAGGGACCGGTTCAGCGTCGACCACCGCAACCTCAGGCGCGGCCCGGAGCAGGACCTGTCGTACGACGACTTCCCCGTCATCCTCTTCAGGGACCCGCCCGAGCACACGAGGTGGCGCAGGCTGCTGTCGCACGGGCTGAGTCCGGCCCGCATCGAGGCGTACCGCCCCCGCCTGGCCGAGCTCATCGACGAGCGGCTCGACGCGCTCGACGACAAGGGCGAGGGGGACTTCGTCGCCGACGTCGCCTCGCAGGTCCCGTTCCAGGCCATCTACGAGCTGCTCGGGATGCCTCCTGCGGACCACGACCAGGTGCACGCCTGGGTCTCCGACATCGTCAACCTCACGGAGCCGGTGGCGAGCCCCGAGGTCACCCTGGCGATCGTGCGCTCCAGGGACGAGATGCGGGACTGGCTCCAGGAGGTGTGCGCCCACAAGCGCGCCCACCCGGGTGACGACGTGCTGTCCAGGCTGCTGACCGACACCGACCCGTTCGACGACGACGAGCTCATCAGCCACGTCATCCTGCTCAACGTCTCCGCCCCCGAGCCGACGGGGAGCCTGCTCACCTACGGGGTGCTGGCGCTCGCGCGCAACCCGGAGCAGGCCGCCGAGCTGCGCGCCGACCCCTCGCTCGACCGCAACGCCGTGGAGGAGATGCTGCGTTACGAGGCGCCCCTCCAGCTCACCGGGCGCTACCCGCTGCAGGACATCGAGCTGCACGGCAAGACCATCGAGGCGGGGACGGCCATGGTCCTGTCCCTCGCCTCGGCCAACCACGACCAGGACCGGTGGGGACCGACCGCCGACGAGCTCGACCTGCGGCGGGAGCGCGCCAACGAGCACCTCTCGTTCGCCCGCGGCATCCACACGTGCTTCGGCTCGGCGCTCGCCCGCATGCACGGCCAGCTCACCTTCGGCCGGATGGTCCGCCGCTTCCCGCGCCTCGAACTCGTCGAAGAGCCGACGTGGAACAGCCTGCTGAACCGGCGCGGCCCGACACAGGTACGGATCACCGTCCGCTGACACCCAGAAAGGCAGGCCACTCCCATGAGCTCCGCCCCGGATTTCGAGCCGCTCAGCCAGGCCATGCTGGAGAACCCCTACCCCGTGTACGCGGAGCTCCAGGAGAAGCACCCCGTCTTCTGGGATGAGAAGGTGGGCGCCTGGGTCGTCACCCGCTACGACGACTGCCGGGAGATCCTCATGGACTCCGAGCGGTTCGTCCGCGACCCCCGCAGGGTCAGCGAGGTCTCCACCGAGTCCGGGGAGAGCGTCCAGGCCCTCGACTCCAAGGCGGTGAGCGAGCTGCGGCGGCTCGTCACCGGCTCGATCCACGCCCAGGACCTCGGGCAGATCGGCAGCAGCGTCCGGGCGAGCATCGACCAGATCCTCGAGGGCCTCGCGTCGAGGGAGTCGTTCGACTGGATGTTCGAGGTGGGCGCGCGGCTCTCCGGCACGATCACGGCCGAGTTCCTCGGTGTCACCGAGCCCGACCCCCAGGTCTTCAAGACGATCGTCGAGGGCATGGCGCGCAAGTTCGACGCCGACCTCGGAGGGGACGACCCGGACGCGGAGCGCCGGGTGAAGGAGGCGTTCGGCGGCCTCATCGACGGGTGGCTCGACGCGCCGGAAACACACGGCACTGTCCTGACGCTCAAGAACCGGGCCGCCGAGATGGGCGTCCACATGGGCGTCGTCAAGAACCTCATCGGCCTGCTGTTCATCGGCAGCTTCGGGACGATCTTCGCCTCGTCCGGCAGCTTCGCCTACCTGCTCATGCAGCGGCCCGACGTCTTCGAACAGCTCCGCGACCCGCGCCTGCTGGGCACGGGGATCGAGGAGTTCCTGCGCATGGACGGGCCGTCGCAGGCCACGAGCAGGGTCGCCAAGCGGGAGACCGAGGTGCGCGGGGTCACGATCAAGGAGGGTGACCCGGTCTTCGTGGTGCTGGGTGCGGCGAACCGCGACCCGGCGCAGTTCCCCCGGCCGCAGGAGCTCGTGCTCGACCGCGCGCCCAACCGTCACCTGTCCTTCGGGTGGGGTCCGCACTCGTGCCTGGGGTCGTTGTTCGGGCAGCTGGCGCTCGGGGAGCTGGCCCGCGCGCTGCACGACGCGCCGTCACCGCTGCGGCTGGTGGGGACGCCGATGCGGCTCCCCACGACGACCGTGCGCAGCTTCGCCTCGCTCCCGGTCACCTTCCAGCCGTAACCCCAGAGAGCACCCCCCTCCCCCCTCATGAGGGGGGAGGGATCATGCGGAAGGTCATGCTCCAAAATGCCCCGGAGAGAAGACCCGTTCCGTTAGGCGACCCAGGCCTTCTGACGGAATGACCTCCCCCACGAGGAGTGATCCTCTCCCGGGGGTTGTGGTCGCTGTCCGGTGGTCTAGGACCCGGATGTGGAGATCTGCCAGGTGTTGCCCCAGCCGTCCCGTACGGTCGCCCGCCGGTCGCCCCACGGCATGTCCTCGGGCTTCTCCCGCGCCGTTGCGCCGAGCTCCACCGCGCGGGCGAACGCCGCGTCGGTGTCGTCGACGTAGACCATGATGAAGGCCGGTGTCTCGGGGTGCACTCCCCCACCGTCGCTGACCATGACGATCGAGTCGCCCAGGCGCAGCTCCACCGGCCGCTCGCCCTGGATCTCGCCCTCCGCGCCGAACACCTCCTTGAGGAACCCGACGAGTCCCGCCGGGTCGCCGGTGATGATCCTCGGGATCACGGTCGGCCGGTGCTCTGAGGTTGCCATCGTGAAAACCCTCCTAGGTGCGTTTGATGGTGGCGAGCCAGCCCGGCGCACCGTCGGGTTGCATCCTGTTCGGGATGAGGATCGGCTCGACCGCGCTGACGTCCCACCCGTGGCTGAACGCCGATCTCAGCTCCTGCTCGCTCACGGGGTGCGGGCCCGGCTCGCGGCCCTCGTGGCTCTGGTCGCTGAAGCACATCACGTAGAGGAGCCCGCCTGACGCGGTCACCGACGCCAGGCCGGTGACGTACTGGGCCCGCTCGTCCTCGTCGAGGGCGTGGAAGAGCCCGCAGTCCAGCACCGTGTCGAAGCGGCGGCCCAGGGTCTCCAGGTGCAGCGCGTCGGCCACGGCGAACTCGGCCGCGATCCCGCGCTCGGCCGCCTTGTCCCTGGCCCGCCGCAGGGCCGTCTCGGCCACGTCCACGCCCAGGACCTCCAGGCCCAGCGAGGCGACGTGGAGCGCGTTGTCGCCGCTCCCGCAGCCCGCGTCGAGCACCGTTCCGGTGATCCCGCCCTCGGCGGCCAGCCGGACGATCGCCGGCTGCGGCCGGCCGATGTCCCAGGGCGCGGGGCCGTCGTGGTAGGAGGCGTCCCACGGCTCTCCGGACTCCCGCTCGTGTCTCGTCGGAGTCCGCCCACCGAAAGGATCTTCAGCTGGGGTTCTCGAATGCTCGGACAACCTCGCCCTCCTTTGAACCCGATCCTGGAAACAATCATGGCACGTCGCGGCTGATCCCACCCAGGTATACAGGGGCACGCCTCTGTGTCACATTGCCAACGTCTTGTCGGCCACCGTGCCCTTCTTCGCCCCGGACGAGATGGTGCAAGCATGGATTTCGACCTCAGCGAAGCACAGCGCAGGCGCCGTGAGGAAGTGCTCGCGGGTGTCCGCAGGCAGGTTTCGAGCCTCGCGGAACCGCGCGTGCCGTTCTCCCGCGCCGAGTGGCTGGAGGCCGCCCGGCTCGGCATGACGGGCCTGTGCCTGCCGTCCGAGTACGGCGGCGGCGGCCTGGGCGCCCTGGACACCGCGCTGTGCCTGGAGGCCTTCACCGAGGGCGGCGCGGACACCGGCCTGGCCTTCGCGGCCAGCGCTCACCTGCTGGCCTGCGCCGTACCCGTGCTCGACTACGCCACCGACCAGGCGCGCGCCGAGCTGCTGCCCGGCATGGCCGGGGGCGAGCTGGTCGCGGCCAACGCGATGACCGAGGACGGGGCGGGCTCCGACGTCGGGACGCTGGCGACCACGATCGTCCGCGACGGCGGCGACTACGTGCTGGACGGCGCGAAGTCCTTCGTCAGCAACGCCTCGGCCGCCGACGTGTTCGTCGTCTACGGCACCTCCGACAGGGACGCCGGCTTCCTGGGCCAGACCGCGCTGGCGGTGCCCAGGCAGCTTCCCGGCATCAAGGTCGGCGAGCCGTTCACCAAGATGGGCCTGCACGCCTGCCCGGCCGGCCGGGTGGAGTTCTCCGGCTGCCGGGTGCCCGCGCGCTACCGGCTCGGCGCTGAGGGGCAGGGCAGCGCGATCTTCAAGCACTCGATGACGTGGGAGCGTACCTGCCTGTTCGCCATCTACCTGGGCCAGATGCGCCGCCAGGTCGACGACTGCGTGGCCCACGCCAGGCGACGGCGGCAGTTCGGCCGCTCCATCGGCTCCTTCCAGGCGGTCTCGCACCGGATCGCCACGATGATCCAGCGGATGGAGTCGGCCAGGCTTCTCCTCTACCGGGCCTGCTGGCTCCTGGACCAGGGCAGGCCGGACACCCAGGCGACCGCGCTGTCCAAGCTCGCGGTGTCCGAGGCGGCGGTGGCCAACAGCCTGGACGCCCTCCAGATCTTCGGCGGCCCCGGTTACCTCGCGGGCGCCGGGAGCGAGGCGCAGCTGCGCGACTCGATGCCCAGCGTCATCTTCTCCGGGACCAGCGACATCCAGCGGGAGATCATCGCCAACGGGGCCGGGCTATGAGCCTGCACCGGCTCGCCATCGACGCGGCGGCGCGGCACCCGGAGCGGCCCGCCGTGTCCGGGGCGGGAGTCGTGATGCGTTACGCCGACCTCGACCGCCGGGCCGACGCCCTGGCCGCCAGGATGCGCGCTGTGGGCGTGGGGCGGGGCGATCGGGTGGTCATCTGGGCGGAGAAGTCGCCGGATGTGGTGGCCGCCATGCAGGCCGTCCTGCGGCTGGGCGCCGCCTACGTCCCGGTGGACCCGGCCGCTCCGGTGGCGCGCTGCGCCGCGGTGACCCGCGACTGCGCCGCTCGTCTGGTGTGCGCGGACGAGCCCCGGCTGCCGCTCCTTGAGGGCGAGCGCCTCGATGTCGCCGCGCCGCTCCCGGAGGGCGACGGCCCGGTGGACGCGGCGGTCTCCGGCGACGATCTGGCGTTCATCCTCTACACCTCGGGCTCCACCGGCGTGCCGAAGGGCGTGTGCATCAGCCATCGCAACGCCCTGGCGTTCGTGGACTGGGCGGCAGCCGAGCTGGGAGCCACGCCGGACGACCGGTTCGCCAACCACGCCGGCCTGTCCTTCGACCTGTCGGTCCTCGACCTGTACGCCGCGTTCGCCAGCGGCGCCCTGGTGCACCTGGTCCCCGCCGAGTTGGCCTACTCCCCCAAGCGCCTGGTCGAGCTGCTGCACGAGGAGCGGATCAGCGTGTGGTACTCGGTGCCCTCCGCGCTGACCCTGATGATCCGCGAGGGCGGCCTGCTGGACCGGCCCGCGCCGGGAGCCCTGCGCGCCCTGCTGTTCGCCGGGGAGCCGTTCCCCATCACCCACGTGCGCCGCCTGGCCGCGTGGACCCGCGCGCGGCTGCTCAACCTGTACGGACCGACCGAGACGAACGTGTGCGCCCACCACGAGGTCACCCCGGCCGACCTGGAACGCGACCGCCCCGCGCCCATCGGGGCGGCGGCGAGCGGCGACACGCTCCGGGCCGTCAGGCCCGACGGCGGCCGCGCGCTTCCCGGTGAGGAGGGCGAGCTGTGGGTCGAGGGACCGAGCGTGATGCTCGGCTACTGGGGACGCGAGCCGCAGCGCGGCCCCTACCCCACCGGCGACGTCGTCAGGGTGCTCGATGAGGGCGTCTTCGACTACGTCGGCCGCCGCGACCTCATGGTGAAGGTGCGCGGCCACCGGGTGGAGCTGGGCGACGTGGAGTCCGCGCTGGCCGCCCACGCCGACGTGGACGAGGCCGCGGTCGTCGTGGTCGGCGAGGGGCCGGACGCGCGGCTGGAGGCGTTCGTGGTGCCGGTGAGCGGCCGCGCCCCCGGGCTGCTGGCGCTGAAGCGGCACAGCGCGGAACGGCTCCCGCCGTACATGATCGCCGACCGGATCCATCTGGTCACCGAACTCCCCCGCACCGGGAACGGGAAGGTCGACCGGGCCGCGCTCGGCCGGGGGGCCGATCACAACCCCGCAGGCGGGGAGGGAGCAGGAAGGGAGGCAAGGTGGCCGACGACCAGATAGTGTCCGATCTACTCGTGTTCATCCGCACCCAGTTTCTCGATGGTGATCCAGCGGGCGAGCTGAGCGACGACACGCCGCTGCTCGCGTGGGGCGTTCTCGATTCGTTCAAGACGGCCAGGCTCGTGGCCTTCATCCAGGACGAGCTTGGTTCACCGATCCCGCCGGAGCAGCTCAATGCGACGAACTTCCACGACATCCGCAGCATCGCCGAACTCGTCCGCTCGAACGGCCTGCCGTAAGTGACCGCCGAGGGGAGTTCCCACTACGTGGAGCTGGCCGCCGGCCGGTTCCACTACCGCAGATGGGCACGGGAGGCGCCCAGCGCGATCCTGATCCACGGCAACGGCGGCACCTGGGCGACGTGGTCCAGGGTCGCACCGGCGCTGAGCGCGGCCGGTCTGGACGTGCTCGCCCTCGACCTGCGCGGCAACGGAGCCAGCGTCAAACCGCCCGCCGGCTCGTACGGCCTGCCCGAGGTGGCTGCCGACCTGCACGACTTCATCGAGGCCCTGCGCCTGCGCGCCCCCCTGCTGATCGGGCACTGCTGGGGCGCGGCGATCGCGCTCGCCCTGGCGACGGGCGCCTTAGGCGGCCGGGTGCCCCCTGCCCTCGGCGGGCTCGTCCTGGAGGAGCTGCCGCCCGACATGGCCTCCACCCGCTCCCAGCCGGTCGTGCAGGACTTCCTGCGGCTGATGCGCGGCCCGCGCGAGTACGCCGAGAAGTGGGTGGACCTGGTGTGCCGCGACTGGCACGCCGCCGACCGCAGGAGCCTGCTGGAGAACGTCTACACCACCGATCCCGACGTCTACCTCAGCACGATCGAGGACGGCGAGGCCGCGGGCCCGCTCCTGCCTCTCCTGGCCCGGCTGGAGCAGCCCGCGCTGTTCCTGCGCGGCAATCCGCGCCGGGGCGGCATGCTGAGCGACGCAGACTGGCAGCTCGCGCTGAAGTACCTGCCCGGCCACGCGGACGCGCACGACGTCGCCGGGTGCGGGCACGAGATCCACCGGGGCGACCACGAGACCTTCATGCGCCTGGTGACCGCGTTCGGTCAGGAGAACGCCACGGGCAGCGTGCTGTAGCCGAACAGGAAGTTCGAGTAGACCCGCTGCGGCTCGCGGACGAGCTTCATCTCGCCGACCGTGGACCGCAGCGCCTCCAGCAGGATCCCGAGTTCGAGCCTGCCGAGCTGGGCGCCGACGCAGAAGTGTGGTCCGTACCCGAACGCGAGGTGGCGGTTGGGCTCCCGCGCCGGGTCGAAGGTGTCGGGCGCCTCGAAGACCGTCTCGTCGCGGTTGGCGGAGACGTTCCACAGCGTCACGATGTCGCCTGCCTCGATCCGCTGCCCCCGGAGGTCGACCGCCCGCGTGGCCCGCCGTCCGACGTGCATCGCCGGGGTGGTCCAGCGCAGGACCTCCTCGACCGTCGTGTCGACGCCCACCTCGCCGGAGCGGAAGCGGCGCCACTCCTCGGGCAGCCCGCAGAAGGCGAGCACCCCGCAGCTCGCCGACATGCGGCTCGACTCGTCGCCGCCGATGAGCAGGCTGTAGCAGTTGTAGACGATCTCCTCGTCGGTCAGCGGCTTCCCGTCGTCCGGCCGGTGCGCGATCAGCTCGCTCACCACGTCGGTCCCGGCGCCGTCGCGTCGGTCCTCGACCAGCTCGGTCAGGTAGGTCAGGATCTCGGCTCGGGCCAGCTGCGCGTTCTCCTCGGTGGCCTCGCGCGTGTCCGAGCTCAGCGCCTCCTTGTTCCACTCCAGGAGCTGGGCGCGGTCGCCTGCCGGCACGCCCATCAGGTCGCAGATCGTGCCCATCGACAGGCGCTCGGCGACCTCGGCGGCGAAGTCGAACGGCTCGCCGTGGGTCACGCCGCGCACCAGCTCCAGCGCGCGGGCCCTGAGCCGCTCGGCCAGGGCGCTCATCACCCGCGGCCGCAGCGCGTCGACCAGGGCCGCCCGCATGCGCCGGTGGCTCGGGCCGTCGGTCACGGCCAGCATGTAGCCGGCGGCGGAGTCGCCGCCCGCGGTCAGCGTGGAGAGCACGTTGCCGCCGTCGGAGCCGAACCTGGCTGGGTCCTTGTAGACGGCGACGACGTCCTCGTAGCGGGTCAGCGCCCAGAAGCCGCGCGGGTGCCGGTACACCGGCGCCTCGTGGCGCATCGTGCGCCACAGCGCGGTCAGGTCGTAGTCGACGAAGGTGCTGGGATCGAGGAGGTCGATCTCCCCCAGCTCGCTGAGGGTCAGGCCGGCGGTGTCAATCACGGGAGGCCTCGAAGGTGGCGTGCCGCACGACCTCGGCAGCGATGTCGGTGACGTGGTCGGCGAGGTAGAAGTGCCCGCCGGGGAACACCCGCACGGTGAACTCCGCCTCGGTGTACTTCTCCCAGGCGTCGATCGAGGCGCGCGACACGTCCGCGTCGTCCTCGCCCGCCATCACCGTGACGGGGCAGGGCAGGCGGGTGCGGCTGGGCACGTAGGTGGCGTCGGCGTGGAAGTCGGCGCGCAGCTGCGGGGCCAGCAGCTCGCGCCAGTCAGGGCTGGCGGCGATCTCGGGCGGGGTGCCGCCGAGGCGGGTCATCTCCTGCCAGATCGCCTCGTCGGTGGGGGGCGGCTTGACCCGCTCGTGGTTCGGCGCGCCCCTGGCGGAGATCAGCAGGGCGCGCGGTGGCGTCCCCGCTTCTGCCAGCCGTACGGCCAGCTCGAACGCCACGGCGGCGCCCAGGCTGTGGCCGAACAGGATCAGCTCGGGCCGCGCGGACACCTCGGCGGCGACCATGGCGCTCAGCTCGTGCACGTCGTTCACGGGCGGCTCGTCGAGCCGGTCGCCGTGCCCGGGGTACTGCACCGGCACGACCTGGATCGCGGGCGGGAACCGGCGCGGCCAGTCCTTGAAGAACGCGGCCGTGCCTCCGGCATGCGGGCAGCAGACCAGCCACGTGGCCCGCCGGGACGCCTCGCCCAGTGGCCTCAGGCTGCCGTAGTTCACGGTCGCATTCCAGCAGGAACGGCCGCCCTCCACAACGGCCGCGCGGCCACCCGTGCCTGACTGAGGGTTTTCCTCACTCGCTCGCCGCCGGACCGTGGATGCGCCCCTCCGTCCGCGACAGCGACTGGCCGGTGCCGCCCCAGCGCACCTGGATGAGCTCGGCGGCGATGGACACCGCCGTCTCCTCGGGGGTCCGCGCGTGCAGGTCGAGGCCGATGGGTGAGTGCAGGCGGGCCAGCTGCTCCTCCTCCACCCCCGCCTCCCTCAGCCTGGCGAGGCGGTCGTCGTGGGTGCGCCTGCTGCCCATGACGCCGATGTAGCCGGCCGGGGTCTGGAGCGCGACCTGGAGCAGCGGCACGTCGAACTTCGGGTCGTGGGTGAGGACGCAGATCGCGGTCCGCTCGTCGACGGTGACCTCCTGGAGGTGGTCGTGCGGCCACCGCACCACCACCTCGTCCGCGTCGGGGAACCGCTTGGGCGTGGCGAAGATCGGGCGGGCGTCGCACACCGTCACGTGGTAGCCGAGGAACTTGCCGACCCTGGCGACGGCCGCGGCGAAGTCGATGGCGCCGAACACCAGCATGCGCGGCGGCGGCGCGAAGGACTGGACGAAGACCGAGACCTCGTCCATCCGCCGCTGCCCGTCGAGCCCGTAGTGGCGCTGGCCGGTGAGTCCCTGGGCGAGCATGCCCTTGGCGTCGTCGTCGATCGCGTAGTCGAGTCCCGGCGTGCCGAGCGTGCCCGAGGCGCGGTCGCCCCAGATCACCCGCCGCGCGCCCAGCTTGCCGTCGCCGTTGACGACGGTCGCCACGGCGACGGGCTCGTGCGCGCCGATGGAGTCGGCGACCTCGCGCAGCTCGGGGAAGGTCCGCCTGTTGACCTGCTCGACGTACACGTGCAGGATCCCGCCGCAGGTGAGGCCGACGGCGAACGCGTCGTCGTCGCTGAAGCCGTACTCCTCGTAGGAGGGGTGTCCGGTCTCCATGACCTCCTTGGCGGCCTCGAAGACCGCGCCCTCCACGCATCCTCCGGAGACGCTGCCGATGACCTCGTCCTGCTCCGAGACCGCCATCGCCGCGCCGGGCTGCCGGGGTGCGCTGCGGAACGTGTGGACGACCGTCGCCAGTCCGAAGGTCTTACCGCTGTCGTACCAGTCGAGAATCGGGCCGAGGATGTCTCGCATGATGGGTTCCTTCGCGCAGCAAGTGCTCGCTACCACGATCAGTGTGGTCGGGGCGGCTCAGAAGCGCCATGATGAGCACCGTGCCAGCCGGGGACCGCGCGGTTCAGCGAACCGCCGACGTCGTGGTAGTGGGGGCGGGCGCGGCCGGGGCCGTGGTGGCCGCCCGGCTCTCCGCTTCGGGCTCGGCGGACGTGCTGCTGGTCGAGGCGGGGCCTGACTACCGCAGCGCGGACACCCCGAAGGCGGTGCGCGGCACCGACGTCGGCCGGGCGCTGGCGGTGCGTTCGCTGCGCTGGCCCACCCTGATGGCCCGGCTCACCGACGAGCAGCCGCCGCGCCCCTACGTGTGCGGGCGGGGCGTCGGCGGGAGCTCGGCGATCAACGGTCAGCTCGCGGTGCGCGGGACGCGGGAGGACTTCGACGCGTGGGGGCTCGCGTCCTGGTCCTGGCCCGCCGTCCTGCCCGCGTTCGTGGGCCTGGAGCGGGACCTGGACTTCGGCGACCGGCCCGGCCACGGTGCGAGCGGGCCCGTGCCGGTCTCCCGGACGCCCGCTGACCGGTGGGGGCCGGTCAGCGGGGCACTCCACGCGGCCGCGCTGGACCTCGGTCACCCGGAGCATCCCGACCTGAACGCGGAGGGCAGCACCGGGATCTCGCCGTCCGCGTGGCATCGCCGGGACGGCGTGCGGGCCTCCAGCAACGACAGCTATCTCGAACCGGCCAGGGACCGGTTGCGTGTCGCCGGGGGGCACGCGGTGGCGCGGGTGCTGTTCTCCGCAGGCCGGGTGTGCGGCGTCGAGCTGGTCGGCGAGGGGCGCCGCGAGGTGGTGTCCGCACCGGCCGTCGTGTTGTGCGCTGGCGCGGTGTACTCCCCCGCCATCCTGCTGCGGTCCGGGATCGGCCCGGAAGCCGACCTCGGCGCGCTGGGCATCGAGGTCGTCTCACCGCTGCCCGGCGTCGGCGCGGGGCTGAGCGACCACCCCGCGATCCTGCTGGACGTCCGGCTGGCGGCGCACTCACCGGGATCCGAGTCCGGCGCCTGCCTGCTGCGGATGGGTTCGAGCCAGTTCCTCCCGATGGACCGCACCGTCGGCCCCGCGTCCGGCGGGCTCATGGTCTCGCTCATGCGGCCCTCGTCCACCGGCAGCGTACGGCTGCGCGGCACGGACCCCGCCGACGACCCGGCGCTCGACCTCCGCCTGCTCACCGAGCCCGAGGACCTGGACCGGCTGGGCGAAGCCGTACGGCACGCCTTCGAACTCCTCGGCCACCCCGCCTTCCGCGCCGTCGTCGCGGAGCGCCCGGAGCGCCCCGGCGGCGACCTCGCCCGGTGGCTGCGGGAGAACTGCAGGACGCTCTACCACGCCTCCGGCACCTGCCGGATGGGCGACGTGGTGGACGAGGAGGGGCGCGTCCTCGGGGTCGACGGGCTGTGGGTCGCCGACGCCTCGGTGCTGCCCGCCCCGTGCGGCGTGCCGCCCTACCTCACGACGGTGATGGTGGCGGAACGGCTGGCCGCCGCGATACGGGACCGGCTGCCGCGAGCGCGGTGAGGATCCGCTCCGGGTCCAGCGGCGTCCTGTCCACCCGCGCGCCCACCAGCGCCAGCGCGTCGGCGACCGCGTTGAACACGCACGCCAGCGCGCCCGCGGCCCCGCCCTGGCCCATGCCCTTGTGTCCGCCGGGCGTCGGCGACGGCGTCTCGATGTGCAGGAAGTCGATCACGGGCGACCCGGTCGCGGACGGCAGGACGTAGTCCGCCAGCCCCAGCGTCAGCGGCCTGCCCCGCTCGTCGTAGCGCACCTCCTCCAGCAGCGCGCCGCCGATGCCCTGCAGCACCCCGCCCGCGATCTGCCCCTCGACGACCTTCGCGTTGATGATCTTGCCGCAGTCCTCGGCGACGACGTACCGCTCGATCCGCACCAGCCCGAGGTCGCGGTCGACCTCGACCAGGCAGCCGTGGCAGGAGTTGGACCAGGTCATCGCGGGCGCCTTGTAGTGGCCGAAGGCCTCGAGCGTCCCCTGCGCCGTGCCGAACCCCTGCGCGGCCGCCGCCTTGGCCAGCTCGGCCCAGGACAGCGCGACGCCCGGGTTCGCCCCGTCCACGAGGACTCCCCCGCGCGACTCGACCCGGTCGGCGGGAACGCCCAGCAGGTCGGCCGCGAGCTGCTTCGCCGTCACCAGCAGCTCTGCGGCGGCCGCCCGGCAGGCGCTGCCGGTGATCACCGCGGTGCCGCTCGCCCCCGTGCCCCTGCCGTACGGCGTGGCCCCGGTGTCGCCCTGCACCACCCTGACCTCGCCCAGGTCGAGGCCGAGCTCGGCGGCCACCACCTGGGCCATGGTCGTCTCGACGCCCTGGCCGCCGGCGCCGGTCGCGAGGAACGCGGTGACCGTGCCATCCTGTTCGACCCGCAGCCGCGCGGTGTCGCGGTCGATGGGCTGCATCGTGCCGATGCTGGAGGGTTCCAGGCCCATCGCGAGCCCGATGCCGACCAGGCGGCCCTCCTCCTCCAGCAGCCTGCGCTGGCGTCGCCGCAGCTCCGGGTAGTCGAGCTCGCGCGCGACCTCCTCCAGCGTCTCGGCCGGGGTCACGTGGTCCAGGGTCAGCCGCGTCGGCATGGTGTAGGGCAGCTCGTCGGCGGTGAGGACGTTGCGCCTGCGCAGCTCCAGCGGGTCCAGCCCGACCGCGCGGGCCACCTCGTCAACCATCTGCTCGCGGGCGACCGTGGCGAACGCCCACGGCCCCCGGTACGCCCCGCGCGGGCCGGTGTTGGTGCGAACCGAGCGGAAGCGGAAGGCGTGCAGGGGCACCCGGTAGGGGCCGGTGAACACCATGCCGACGAACGGGCCCGCCTTGGCGACCACGCCGGTCGGGTACGCGCCGGTGTCCTCCAGGTGGTCGAGGTAGGTGCCGAGGAAACGTCCTTCCCGGTCCAGCGCGAAGGTCGCCGCGCCGGTGTCCATCCTGGCGTGCCCGGACGCGGTCAGGTTCTCCCGCCGGGTCTCGATCCACTTGAGCGTACGGCCCAGCACGCGCGCGGCGAGGACCACGGTCAGCTCGTCGCGGCCGGTCCACACCTTCAGCCCGAAGCTGCCGCCCACGTCGCGGGCGGTCACCCGCACCTGCTCCGCGTCCAGGCCCGTCACCCGGGAGATCGCCAGCTTCGCCTCGTGCGGGTTCTGCGTCGACATGGACGCCACCAGCTCCCCGGCGCCGGGGTCGTAGGAGGCCACCACGCCACGCGTCTCCAGCGGCGCGTTGGCCTGCCGCTGCTGGCAGGAGGTGACGTGCACGACGTGCGGGGCGTCCTCCAGGGCGCTGCGCAGCTTGGGCCGGATCGGCGAGGCCATCTCCTGGCACAGGTTCGACGCCGTCTCCGGGTACACGAGGCCCGCCGACCCGTCGGCCGCCGCCTCCGGGTCGAGAACAGGGGGCTCCGCCTCGATCTCGACCTCGATCAGGTCCACCGCGTCCTCGGCGACGTAGCGGTCGCGCGCCACGACCAGGGCGAGGGGCTCCCCGGCGAAGTGCACCCGCTCCCCCGCCAGCGGGCGCAGGGGCGGGTCGTCTGCGCCCAGCAGGGGCGTCGGCAGCATCGAGCCCGCGTGCGGGTTCAGGTCGCCTGCGGTGAACACGGCGACGACGCCGTCGAGCGCCAGCGCCGCGCGGGTTTCCACGCGGGCGATCCTGCCGGACGCGACGGCGCTGCGCAGGAAGGCGACGTGCAGCGTCCCGGGAGGTGAGGTGTCGTTGACGAACTCGCCGCGCCCGGCGAGCAGGTGCTCGTCCTCCCGCCGTCGCGGGGCAGCCGCGTCCTCCAGCTCCTGCGGGTCGGCCGAGGCCGCGCGCGTCACCGCCTTGACGATGGTCGCGTAGCCGGTGCAGCGGCACAGGTTGCCGCACAGCCCGGCGCGGATCTCCCCCTCGCTCGGGGCGGCCTGCTCGGCGAGCAGTTCCGTGCCCCGCATCAGGATGCCCGGGGTGCAGAACCCGCACTGGATGCCGTGCTCGGCGTGCAGCGCCTCGGCCAGGGGTGACCCGGCGGTGAGACCCTCCGCGGTACGGATCTCCGTACCGGCCGCCTGGACCGCGAGCACCAGGCAGGACAGGACCGTGGCGCCGTCCATCGAGACCGTGCACGCCCCGCAGACGCCCTCCTCGCACCCCAGGTTGGTGGCGGTGAGCCCGCACTCCTCGCGCAGGAAGTCGGCCAGCGTCGTGCGCGGCGCCGTCTCGGCTCGGACCGGCCTGCCGTTCAGGGTCAGCTCGACGGTCATGCGCTCAGCCATGCCTCACCTTGTCCCGTACCGTCGCCACGGCCCGCGCCACCGCGCCGCGGGCCAGGAGGCGCCGGGGGGTGTGCGGGTCCAGCACTGCCACGGCCGCGTCCGCGACCTCGTCCGGAGAAGCCCCTCGGGCCAGCGCCGCCTCGGCCTCCGCCGGGCGCACCGGCGTCGGCGCGACGCCGAACAGCACGATCCTGCAGCCGTCGCCGCCGAGGACCACCACGGCTCCGGCCAGCGCGAGACCGGGCCTGGTGGAGACCTTCTCGATGGCGAACGCCGCGTCGGTCGGGGGGAACTCGACGGCGGCGAGCACCTCCGTGGCGTCCATCGCGGTCCGGTGCGGGCCGAGGAGGAAGTCCTCGACCGGCAGGCTGCGCACCGCTGACCCGTGCAGCTCCACCCGCGCGCCCAGCGCGACCGCCACCGCGGGCAGCTCGGCCGCCGGGTCGGCGTGCGCCAGCGCGCCGCCCAGCGTGGCGCGGTTGCGCACCTGGACCGGCCCGGCCAGCGCCGCCGCCTGGGCGAGAAGCGGTATCACCGGGTGGCTCTCCAGCTCGCGCAGCCGGGTCAGCGCGCCGATCCGCCGCCCGTCCGTCCGGCTCAGCTCGGGCACCCGGTTCAGGTCGATCAGGTGCCTGCTGCGTACCCTCCGGCTCGCCATCAGCGGCATCAGCGCCTGCCCGCCGGCGAGGAGCCTGGCCTGGCCGCCGTGCTCCGCGAGCAGCGCGACGGCTGCCTCGGTGCTGGTGGGGGCGTGGTAAGCGAATGGGGCAGGTTTCACGTCGTGACCGCCTCCCAGATCGTCTCGGACGTTAGCCGCCGCCGAAAAAGGCGGTCAAGAAGGACGTTTGCCGCCTGACGCGGCGCGCGGCCATCCTTTACGCGGAGTCACCGCCGAGGAAGGACCGTCCTGTGCTCGGACTTGCGCAACGTGCGGTGGACCGGCGGTGGCGGCTACCGATGGGCCCGTTCGCCGGCCGGTACAACCCGTACGACCCCGACTACATCCAGGACCCCTACCGGCAGCTCGACCGGCTGCGCGCCGCCGCCCCGGTCTACCACAGCAGGGTGACCGGCTCCTACGTGATCAGCAGCCACGAGCTGGCCGCTGAAGCCCTCCTCGACCGCCGCTACACCAGCAACCGCAGGCTCGACACGTCCCTGCGCAGCCGCATGTTCTTCCGCCTCGCCCGCTTCACCGAGGAGGAGGCGAACGCGCTCGACAACACGCTGGGAGCCGTGCCCGACGAGGTGCACCAGCTCATGCGCAAGGCGATGGCGCACGACTTCGGCAAGCGGCGGGTCACCGCGCTCCTCCCCCGGATGGAGTTCTGGATCGACAGGCTGCTCGACGAGGCGGCGGCGCGCGGGGAGTTCGACGTGATCGGGGACTTCGCGGCCAAGCTGCCGATCCTCGTCGTCGCCGAGCTGCTCGGGTTCCCGCCGCAGGACGCGCGCGAGCTCCAGGAGTGGTCGGACAGCTATCTCGTGCTGGTCGACCCCATGATCAAGGGCGCCGGGATCACCCGGATGAACGCGGCCTTCCACCAGTTCGACCCCTACGTCGCCGAGACGTTGCGCCGCAAGCGCGCCGAGCCGGGCGACGACCTGATCACCCGGCTGCTGGAGCACCACGACGCGGGCGAGTTCGACGACGTGCAGCTCCGCGTCCTGATCATGATGCTCATGATCGCCGGGCACGAGGTGATCACCAACCTCATCGGGAACGCCGTGGCCTGCCTGCTGAAGTTCCCCGAGCAGCGCAAGCTGCTGACCGGCGAACCCGGCCTGATGCCGACGGCGATCGAGGAGTTCGTCAGGTTCGAGTCGCCGATCCAGGCGGCGTGGCGCATCGCCACGGAGGACCTCGAGGTCGGCGGCGTGCGGGTGCCCGCGGGAAGGGCGATCACCGTGCTCATCGGGGCGGCGAACAACGACCCCGCCCAGTTCGCCGACCCGCGCAGGCTAGACGTGACCCGCGCCGACAACCGGCATCTCGGCTTCGCCCTCGGCTCCCACTACTGCGCCGGGCCCTGGCTCGGGCGCGTCGAGGGGGCGGCGGCGCTGTCGCGGCTCCTGGAGCGCTTCCCCGCCTTCCGCGGCGACGCGAGCCGATTGAAGTGGAAGCCCGCAGCGGGCCTGCGCGGGCTCTACGAGCTCCCTCTCACCCTGTGAGAGCGCTGCGTTCCATCGGGGAGCTGACGCCCGAGTGGTGCTCGGCAGCCCTCTCCGCCCACGTGACGGCCGTGACCGCCACCCCGGTGGGCACGGGCCAGATGGCCGACACCTACCGGCTGCGCCTGGACTACCGGCTCCCTGGCGCGGGTCCGGCGACCTGCGTGGCCAAGCTCGCCTCCGCCTCTCCCGGCAGCCGTACGGCGGCGCAGGTGACCCGCGCCTACGAGATCGAGGCCTGTTTCTACGAGCACCTCGCGCCGAGGCTCCCGGTGCGCAGCCCCCGCTGCTACCTGTCCTGCTACGACGCCGAGACCCGCGCGTTCACCCTGCTCCTGGAGGACGTCGGCGACGACCCCGTCGCCGACCAGGTGGCCGGGTGCGACCCCGGCGTGGTGGACCGCGCGGTGGACGAGCTCGCCGCGCTGCACGGCGCGATGTGGGGCGACCCGGCGCTGGACTCCCTGGCCTGGCTGCCGCGCCACGACGGGCAGGACGCGGCCTGGATGGCCTCCCTGGTCCAGAAGATCCGCCCCCGGTTCGTGCGCCGGTTCGGCGACCGGCTGGACGCCCGGGTCCTCGACCTCGTCGAGTTCTTCGTGCCGAGGGTCGAGCGCTACCTGCGCGACCGTCCAGGCCCGCGGACAGTGGTCCACGGCGACTTCCGCGCGGACAACCTCGCCATCGGCAGGGACCGGATCACCGTGCTGGACTGGCAGACCGCCGCCCACGAGCCGGCGGCCACCGATCTCGCCTACTTCCTCGGTGGCAGCCTCGACGTCGCGCGGCGGCGGGCGGTCGAGCGGGCCGTGGTGCGCAGGTACGTCCGCTCCCTGGAGGGCCACGGCGTCCTGCTGTCCTTCGACGACTGCTGGCGCGACTACCGCAGGTACGCCTTCGGCGGCCTGCTCACCTGCATCGTCGCCTCCATGCTGGTGGTCAGGACCGATCGCGGCGACGACCTGTTCGTCACCATGGCGAACAGGCACGGCACGCACGCCATCGATCTGGGCTCGGCCTCGTTCCTGCGCTGACGCGGGGGGTTCAGCCCCCGGCGTTCGCCTGCATCAGGTCGAGCACCAGGTCCTCTACCTCCTCGACCGTGGTGATGTGCTGCACCTGGGACTGGTCGAGCGGCGGAAGATCGAACTCGTCCTCCATGGTGAAGCCCAGTTCGAGCAGCGCGAGCGAGTGGTAGCCGAGGTCCTCGACCAGCCTGGTCTCGGTCGCCCTGACTCCCTCGGGGTTCGGCGCCACCTGCAGGATGATCGATCGGATTCTCGTGCGAACGTCTTGGTCGGCTCTGGCTTCGCTGCTCATTCAGTCTTCGCCACCGTTCTCATCCTCGGCCGGCCCCGGCATGCCCCTGCGACAGCGGACCGGTTAGCGCACATGATGCCTCAACCGGTGTTGATCCGACATCCTGCCCCTAACGGCCAAGAAGGGGTGCCCGACGTGACTGCCAACCCGCTCATCTCCTGGATCGACGAGCCGGCCGCGCACCTGGGCATCCGGTTCCTCCGCGGCGCCGAACGGGAGCTGCGCACCTACGCCGACCTCGCAGCGGACGCGCGCCGGATCGCCGGCGGGCTGGTCTCCTCCGGCGTCGGGCACGACGACCGCGTCGTCATCGTCGAGCCCACCGGGCCCGACTTCGTCGCGACGCTCTACGGCGTGATGCTGGCCGGGGCGATCCCCTGCCCGGTGGCTCCGCCGTACCTCTTCCAGAACACCACGCTGTACGCCAGGCACCTCCAGGCGATCCTGGAGGTCGCGCGGCCCGCCCTGGTGTCCACGGCGGCCGACCTCGTGGAGCGGCTGGACTTCAAGGGCCAGGTGAGCACGGCGGCCGAGCTCGCCGCGCTGGGCGGGGAAGGCGAGGGCCCGCAGGCGAGCGCGGCGCTGCTGCAGTTCACCTCGGGGTCGAGCGGGCGGGTCAAGGGCGTGCGGGTGCCGGTCTCCGCCCTCGCGGCGAACGTGGCCGCCATCGGCGCCTGGCTGGAGATGGGCGAGGGCGACGCGACGGCGTCGTGGCTGCCGGTGCACCACGACATGGGCCTCATCGGGTGCCTGCTGACGCCGGTCACCAACCAGCGCGACCTGTGGCTGCTGGAGCCCGCCGAGTTCATCCGCGACCCGGCGCGCTACCTGGCCTGCTTCGGCGCGCACGGCGCCACGATGACCGCGATGCCGCCCTTCGGCCCCGAGTACATCCTGCGCCGGGTGAAGCCGGAGGCCCTCGCCGGGTTCGACTTCTCCGCCTGGCGCGCCCTCATCGTCGGCGCGGAGCGCATCGACGCCGACGTGCTCGACCGGTTCGCCGCGCTGATGGCCCCGGCCGGGTTCCGCCGGCGCGCCCTCCTTCCCGCGTACGGCCTGGCCGAGGCGACCCTGGCCGTCACCGGGCTGGCGCTGCGCGAGGAGGTCACCACGGTGCCCGTGGTGCCGCAGGAGGTACGGCTCGGCGAGCCGGTGACCTCGGCGGGCGAGAACGTGCCGCAGGTGGTCGGGTGCGGGCGCGCCCTGGTCGGCGTCGGTGTCGCGGTCGTGGACGAGGCCGGCGAGCCGCTGCCGGACAGGCACGTGGGCCAGATCGTGGTCAGCGGCACCTCGACGGCCGAGGGCTACTTCAGGCGCGACGGCTCGACGGGCCCCACCGACGACGGCTCCACGGGCCTCACGCGGTGGCGCGACGGGACGCTGTGGACCGGCGACGCGGGCTTCCTGGACGGCGGGCAGCTGTTCGTCATCGGCCGCCTCGGCGACTCCATGAAGGTGCGCGGCCGAACGGTCTTCGCGGAGGACGTCGAGAGCGCGCTGGTCGAGGCCGGGGTGCCGCGACTGCGCGCGGCCGTGCTGCTCGGCTCGTCCGCGGCGGGCGCGACCGGCGTGGTCCTCCTCGAACGGCCCACCCCCGAGTGGGCCGCGGCGGCGGCCGAGACGCTGCGGCGCATGACGGAGCACGCCTCGAACGTGGTCCTCGACGTCCCGCGCCGCTCGATCGCGCGCACGACCAGCGGCAAGCCCAAGCGCGCCGTGATGTGGGCCGCCTACGCGGCCGGAGAGCTCGACGGGACGCCCGTCACGGCGGCGACACCAGAAGCGGCAGGCTGAGGTAGGAGCGGAAGTTCGGCGTGTGCCTGCGTACGGCGGGCCCGCCGGACTCCATGCGCGCGAAGCGCCGGGCGAGGAACGTGAAAGCCGACGCCGCCTCGGCCCTGGCCAGCGCCGCGCCGAGGCACAGGTGGATCCCGCCGCCGCCGAAGCTGAGGTGCGGGTTGGGATGCCGCGTCACGTCGAAGTCGGCGGGCCGCTCGAAGCGGGCCTCGTCGTGGTTGGCCGAGCCGAGGTGCAGGACGAGCACCCGCCCGGCCCGGATCGTCCGGCCGCCGATCTCGATCGGCTGGTGCACGAGCCTGCTCTTCACCTGGACGGGGGCGTCGAACCTGAGCATCTCCTCGACGGCCCTGGGGACCAGGTCGGGGTCACGGTGCAGGATCGCGAGCTGCTCGGGGTGCGCAGCGAGCGCGGCGCAGCCGTTCGCCAGCAGGTCGGTCGTGGTGGCGAACCCGGCGAACAGGAGGAACACCACGTTGTCGATCAGGGCCTGCCGTTCCGCCACGGCCGGGTCGACCTCGCGCAGCCGGGAGATCAGGTCGTCGCCCGCAGGCCGCCCCTTCGCCTCGAACAGGGCGCCGACCATCTCCCGCATCCACAGCAGCGCCTCGACGGTCTCGGCCCGCTCGGCTTCTGCGAGGTAGGTCGCGAAGGCCTGCGACAGCGTCCTGGCCCGCGGGCGGATCGCGTCGATGTCGGCGGCCTCCAGCCCCACGAACTCGGCCAGCACCCGGATCGGCAGCTTGTCGGCCAGATCCTCCACCGCGTCGAAGCGGCCCTTCTCGACAGCCACCGCGAGCAGGTCGGCGACCATGGCGTCGATGCGGACCCGCCGCCGCCGGACCGCCGGGGTGGTGAACTCTGGGCCGAGCAGGCGGCGCAGCACGGTGTGCGCGGGCGGATCGCGGTTCAGCATGACGTGCCCGAAGAAGTCGGCCAGTGGCCCGTCGCCGAGGGCGATCCGGTGGTAGTCGCGGTCGAACTCGGCGCCGAGCCGCTCGTCGCCGACCAGCGGGGCCACGTCGGCGTACCTGGTCACCACCCACTGCGCCGGTCCACCCCTGCACAGCGGGCCGGTCTCGCGGAGGCGGCGGTAGGCGGGGTAGGGGTCGTCGACGGCCGCGAACTCCACCGCGTCGTACTTCGGTGGCAAGGTGACGGTCATATCGTGCCCTCCTCGGGCTCCAGCGCGTCGGCCGCGACGACCCGGAGCCCGGTCACGGCGTCCGTGTCGAGCAGGCGCTCGCGCGCCCACGCCGGATCGAGCACGTCGGCCGCGTAGTGCAGGCCAGGCGCGACCGCGCCGTCGAGGACGGCCAGCGCCGCCATCGCCGCCGTCGCCCCGGTCAGCTCGCTCGAACCGCGGCCGGTCAGGACCATCGTCGGCCCGCCGCGCACCTCGAACACGAGGCGCTGGTACCGCGACCGTCCGAAGGCGTCCAGCTCGCTGGCCCTGACCACGGCCGCCGGGTCCACCTCGGCGGCCACCAGGGCCGCACGCAGCCGCCTGCCGGGGAAGACGGAGTAGAACACGAGCTCGGCCAGGTCGAGGCGGCGGGCGAGCCGCTCCATCTCGGCGCTGAGGAACGGCACGCCGCTCGCCGGTTCCGAGAAGTGCGGGACGTCGCCCTCGATGGCCGGGACACCGGCCCGCTCCACCCTGGCCCCGTCCCGCCACACGGCGAACGTGCGCCCGGCCGACCTGTCCACGGTGGACAGGTAGTCGGCCGCCGCGGCGACCGTGAACAGGTCCTGGCCACCGGCGTAGCAGACCAGCCGCTCGCCCGGTTCCGTCACCAGCAGCCGGGGCAGCAGGGAGCTCAGTCCGGGCAGCATGCCCGCCGACAGGACGACGGGCACGGCGTGGGAGCCGCCCGCCAGCAGCTCGTGGAGCGGCTCGTCCCCGTCGGGGTCGATGTAGGGCACACCGGCCCGCGCCGCCGCCTCGGCCACCGGCGCCCTGCTCTCGTGCGGCGCTCCGGTGCAGTTGACGACCAGCTTCACCGACGCGCAGAGGCGGTCGAGCCCGTCCTGGTCGTCCGCGTCGAGCACGACGTCGGCACGCGCCGGATCCCGGCCGGCGACCACGACCGGCCCCAGCCCCCAGGCCAGAAGCTGGGCCACGGTGGCGCGGCCGACGGAACCGTACCCGCCGACGACCCCGATCGCGGTCATGGCCCGTCGCGCAGGTGCGCGGCCAGCGCCATGACGGACGGGCCCTCCAGCAGGACGCGGAGCAACGTATTGAACGACAGCGGCTTGGCCTCGGGCACCTGCTCGACCAGCAGTGCCGCCGCCTGCGAGGCGAGCAGGGAGTCGCCGCCGAGCTCGTAGAAGCCCTGGGAGCGGCCCACGGCGGGCAGGTCGAGCACCTCGCAGAGCAGCGCGGCTATGCGCCGCTCGAGGTCGTCGGCCGGTTCGTCGGCAGAGGAGTCGGCGACCGCGGCCTGCTTGGGGATCAGGGCGCGCAACCGCTCCCTGTCGACCTTCCCGGTGGCCGTGGTGGGCAGCCGGTCCAGGATCTGCACCAGGCTGGGCACCATCGCGGGCGGCAGCCGCCCGGCCACCGCCTCGGTGACCTGCTGCGGGCGCAGCGGCGCCCGGTCGGTCTTGACCTGGCAGCCGTAGACGTACAGCCCGATCGCGGTGAAGGCGTCGTCCTCCCCAGGGATGGCGAACACCAGGTCGTCGCCGAGCAGCTCCTGCCAGTCCCGGTGCGAGACGAACGTCTGGTCCCGGCCGCGCCGCATGTCGGCGAAGTCCTCTCCCCCGCCGAGCAGCAGCTCCATCGAGGTCATGATCTGGTAGTGGTCGCGGGTCATCTCCGCGAACAGCAGCCAGCCCCCGGGGGCCAGGAGCTCGCGCACCGCCGCGATGCTCTCGCCGACGTGCCTGGTCGCGTGGAACACGTCGCCGAGGACGACGACGTCGAAGGAGTTGGGCGCGAACCCCTGGGCGCGGAAGTCGGTGTTGATGTCGAGGATCGCGTAGCGGACCCAGGGATAGCCGCCGAAGGTCTCCTTGGCCCGGTTGAGGAAGAACTGCGACAGGTCGGTGAAGGTGTACTCCACGTCGAACTCGGCCAGGGCCGGGATGACGTCCATGCTGGTGCCGCCGACGCCAGCGCCGATCTCCAGGACGCGCAGCGGGCCGGGCGCGCCCGCGGCGACCGCCGTGACGGCCGAGGTGAGCACCTCGTTGGCCCAGCGGTTGAAGAGGGTCACGTTGTACAGGGACTCGCCGATGTCCACCCGGCCCTCGGGGAACAGCAGCTGTACGGCGTCGCCGCCCTCGCTCCTGAGCACCTCGGGCAGGCTCTCCGTGGACGCCTTGAAGTACTCGTGCACCTTGGCCGAGCCCGGGTCGAGCCGGGCGACCAGCTCGTCCACCTCGCGCCAGCCCGCCGCGATGGCGGACGGCTCGACGCGGAGCGCCGCGCGGTAGCGGCCCGTCCCCTCCTCGATGAGCAGGCCGTGGTCGGCCAGCACCCGGACGAAGCGCCGCACCACCCGGTGGTGCGCCTTGGGCGCCTGGGTGGCGGCGACGATCTGGGCCAGCGAGTGCGTCTGGCCCAGGTCCTGGAACAGGCCGTCGCGCTGGAAGGTGTGCAGCATGCACAGCAGCGCCAGCTCGTCCAGGCGGCGCAGGTAGGAGACGTACTCGGCGCGGTCGACGCCCTCCGCTCCGGCGTCGGCTGTCGCGGTGGCCGTCCCGGTCACCGCGGACGCGAGCTCGCCCGCGCCCCTGGCCTCTGCCGCCGGTTGCACGAACGCGACCAGCCGCCGGTCCCTGGCGTCGCCCACGATCACGGCCGCGTTGCCGACCTGCGGGTCGGCGGCCAGCGCCGCCTCGACCTCGGCCAGCTCGATGCGATGGCCGCGGATCTTGACCTGGTCGTCCTCGCGGCCCAGGAACTCGATGTTCCCGTCGGGCAGGTAGCGTCCGAGGTCGCCGGTCCTGTAGAGCCGGTCGCCGGTGCGCGGATGCACGACGAACCGCTCGGCGGTGAGCTCGGGGTCGAGGTAGCCGTCGGCGACGCCCGCGCCGCCGATGAAGATCTCGCCGGTCACCCCGTCGGGGCACGACTGCCAGCGCCGGTCCAGGACGTGCATCTGCTGGTTGGCCAGCGGCTTGCCGTACGGGATGCTGCGCCAGCCCTCCTCGACGGCGGTGATCGGGTAGTGGATCGACCAGATCGACCCTTCCGTCGCCCCGCCGAGGCTGATGAGCTGGAGGCCGGGCACGAGGCGGCGGATCCGGTCGGGCAGGCTGACGGGGATCCAGTCGCCGGACAGGAACGCCAGGCGCAGCGACGGGATCTCCGCCTCGGTGGCGGACAGGTAGTCGGCCATCATCTGCAGGTGGGCGGGCACCGAGTTCCACAACGTCACCCGGTGGGTGTTCACCAGGTCCGCCCAGTGCTCCGGCAGGCCGCGCCGGTCGTGGTCGGGCACGACGAGGCAGCCGCCGGCGGCGAGCGGGCCGAACAGGTCGTAGACCGACAGGTCGAAGCCGAGGTTGGCCAGCCCGAGGACCCCGTCGTCCTGGCCGACGCCGAAGCGCCGGTTCATGTCCTCCACGGTGTTGAGCGCGCTGCGATGGCTGATGCGCACGCCCTTGGGCGAGCCGGTGGAGCCGGAGGTGTAGATGACGTACGCGAGGTCGGGCACGGGCTTGGCGAGCGCGTCGCGGCAGAACGCGATGAGGTCCGCATCCGCCGCGAGGGCGCCGGTCTCGTCGGCGGCCACGAGGGTCAGCCCGTCGGGCCAGGACGCCCCCGCGCGCAGGTGTTCCTGGGTGACCACGATCGTCACACCGGCGTCGGCCAGCATCCTGTCGCGCCGCGCCTCCGGCTGGTTGGTGTCGATCGGCAGGTACGGCGAGCCGGCCAGCAGGATGCCGAGCACGCCGACGAGCTGGTCGGGGCCGCGGTCGGCGATGACCGCGATCGGCGTGTCCGCGCGGGCGCCCGCGCGCTCCAGCTCGACGGCCAGGCCCGCGGCCCAGCGCAGCACCTCGGCGTAGCTCAGGCTCCCCCACGATCCGGCCACCGCCGGCCGGTCGGGGGTCCTGAGCGCCTGGCAGACCAGGGGCTCGTGCAGCCACCGGTGCGCGGGCAGGTCGGGCACGTCGGTCGCGTTCGCCGCCCGGCGGCGCTCGGCCTGGTCGTCCGGCAGCGGCACGAGCACCGGCCGCTCCCAGCGCTCCTCGCCGTCGGCCAGGCCGTGGAGCAGGGCTTCGAAGGCGGCGAACATGTCGTCGACGAGCCCGTCGGGGAAGATCCCCTCGCGGACGTCCCAGTTGACGAGCAGCGCGCCGTCGGCGACCAGCGTCTGGCAGTCGATCCACACCTGCGGGGTCTGGGTGAGGCCGTGCACCAGCGTGGCGTCCCGCCAGAACGCCGGTTCCCCGTCGAGCGCGAGGGCGCTGGTGAACACGATCGGCATCAGCGCCTCGGTCCGTCCCCTGCGGGCGCCGAGCTCGCGCAGCACCTCGACGCCGGAGCAGGCCAGGTGGTCCAGGTCCATCCAGAGCTGCGCCTGCAGAGCGCGCGCCGCCTCGGTGAAGGAGTCCGCCGGGCCCGGCCGTACCTCCAGGAGGTCCACGGAGGAGAAGTCGCCGACGATCCGGTCGGCCTGCGGGTGCACCGGCAGCCGGTTGAGCATGGTCACCGCGAGGGTGAAGCCGTCCTTCGACGACCAGCGGGCGATCGTCTCCGCGTAGGCGGCCAGCACGACGCCCGAGGGCGTCAGCCCGCGGCTCGCGGTCAGGTCGCGCAGCCGCTGCCACTGCGCGGGGTCCAGCCTGGCCTGCCAGCGGTGGAAGCGGGCGTGCCCGCGCTTACGCGGGTCGGCCAGCGTGGGCAGCTTCGGCGCCTGCGGGAGGTCGTCGATCCTGGCCCACCAGTAGTCGCGCGCGCGCCGGTAGCCGCGCCGGTCGGCGAGCCGGGCCTGCGCGGCGAGGTAGTCGCGGAAGGTGAGGTCCAGCTCGGGCAGCGGTTCGGCCGGGGTACGGCAGAGCTGGTGCAGCTCGTCCAGCAGCAGCTGGACGCTCATGAAGTCGGCGATCAGCAGGTCGAAGGACAGGTGCAGCACCGAGCGCTGCGGCGTCAGCGACAGCCTGACGTCGAACATCGGCCAGGAGCCCGGCTCGTAGGAGCGGTCGCACATCTCCTCGCGGACCCCGGACGGGTCGTCGCACACCGGGATCTCGACGTGCGGGACGCTGGGCAGGACCTGCTGGTACCCGCGCTCGTCGACGACCGCGCGCAACATCGGGTGGCGTTCGACGAGGTGCCGCCAGGCGTCGGACAGCCGTGCCGGGTCGACGCCGTCGAGGTCGGCTTCGAGGTAGACCTGGCAGCCCACGCCGCCGTAGTCGAGGCCGTCGCTGCGGCCCAGCAGGTAGGCGGTCTGCATGTCGGTGAGCGGGAAGGGCTCGCCCGCACGGGCCGGGTCCGGCACGAGCAGGCTCGGGCCCACGTCCTGGCTCAGGTACTCCAGCAGCGTGGCTCTGTGCTGCCGCAGCTCCGCCTTGTCCTCGTCGGTCAGCACTCCTCGCGGGGCGCGGAACCTCAGTTCGCCGGCTTCCGCCCAGAGCTGGACACCGACCGCTTCGAGCCGGTCGACCAGTTCGGCGGGGTGTGTGGATGAGCTGATCTCGCTCACACCCCTCCCTCCTCACGTGTCCGGTGTGCACTGTAGAACGCGTCTCAGTCGGTGTTCGAGTGGGGAAAACGCTCAGTCGGTCGTGCGGTCCACGAACTGCAGGCGCAGCTCGGCGGTGTAGTGGTTCCCCTCGGCGTCGGCCAGCCACGTCTGCTCGGGCGTGGGCAGCATCTCGGAGAAGGTCACCGACGCCTCCTGGTTCGCCCCGTCGGCCCGCAGCATCCTGGCGAGGTTGGCGACCTGCACCTCGCTGCGGAAGTCGACGTACACCGGCTTGGTCTCCGAGCTGACGCCGGCGAACACGATCTCGGGCAGCCCGCGCTCGCGCCGCCAGCGCCTGGCCGCGACGAAGTGCTCGGCGTCGCCGCGTACGGAGATCCAGTCGAGGTCGGCGACCCGGAACGACCAGGTCTCGCGGAAGATCACCGTGTTGTCCACGACCACCCTCGGCGTGTGGCCGAAGCCACGGACCACCTGCTTGAACACGTCCATGAACTCGTACATCAGCCAGGTGCCGTGCATGTCGACGATGTCGAACCACCGGTCGCCGCCCGGCATCCCGGCGACCAGCCGGTCGCCGTCGCGCCTGGCCTCCAGCCCGCACAGCGGGAGCAGCCGGTCGGTCCCGCGCGGCGGGAACGGGGACACGCACAGCCACGTCTCGCGGGCGTCGTTGAGCCACGGGTAGATCCGCGCGGCCACCCGCGGATAGTCCTTGACCGGGCTGAGCAGCACCCGGTCGTCGGGGACTGCCGTCGCCAGCAGGGTGCGCAGCTCGTCGAGGTCGGGGTGCCCCCAGGCGAAGACGGGCAGCTCGAGGGGGAGGTATCCGACGTGGAGCTCGCCGATCACGGGCTGGAACTCGCCGCGCGCGAACGCCTCGGCGTCGCGGGCCGCGATGAGCAGGTCCACGCTGTGGGCGTGGGCGAACCCCCAGCTCGGGGCCTCGCCGGGGAAGGCCGCCTCGACCTGGCCGCCGATCTCGTCGCTGGAGCGCGTCACCACGTGCGCGCCGGTGTCCAGGTCGAGGATCTCGCGCCAGCGGGCCACGAACTCCTTGGCCAGGTGGTCGACCGGGCGGTCGCCCGGCGTGAACACCTTGTCGGCGCAGGAGAACACCAGCTCGGCCAGGCCGACGCTCTCAGCGCCCAGCGCGTCGAACGCCTCGGTGAACACGGCACGCACCCGCCGCGCCGCCTCGCCGGCGAACCAGCGGGCGCTGCGCAGCAGCAGCGACAGCGGCACGGCGCAGGACTCCAGCACCTGGGGCCCGAACGACAGCTCCACGTCGCGATCGCACTCCAGGTAGGCCAGGCGGCGGCCGCCGTAGGCCTGGCCGGGGCGGCGCATCGGATCGACCCCGGTCAGCGCGGTGAACTCCTGCTCCAGGCGCCGGTAGAGGGTGAGCAGGTCGGCCGGGTCGCGATAGGCGGCGAGCGCGTCCCGCGCCCCTTCGAGCCGGTCGAGCTTCTCGGCCGCCCGCTCGCGGACCTTGGCGTCGCCGATGGCGTCCAGGCGCCTGCGCAGCTCGCGCTCGGCGTTGTGCACCAGCGGCGGCTCCAGGTCCCAGAGCACGAGGCCCTTGGCGGCCAGGGTCTCCAGCTGCAGGTACACCTCGGCCGGGTCGGAGCCGAACGCCTCGGCGATCGCCAGCGCGGACCGCTCGCCGTCCACGAGGGCGATCAGCCCGGCCTCATCGGCGGACAGCTCGACGGGTCCCGCCATGGTCCTGGCGTGCCCGCTGGAGACGTGGACGGTGGGGTGGAGGCGTGGAGCGATCCAGGGGCGCACCTCTGGATCCTGGGACAGGGTGGCCGCCAGCGTGTCGACGGCCCACGGCTCCAGGTAGAGCAGGCCCCGGCTGATCAGCGCCTGACCCGGCCGCATGCTCAGCGGCTCCCCGCTCGACCGCAGGTCGAACCAGCTCACCGGGCCGAAGAAGCCGATCGACTCGTTCTTGGCGCAGTAGCGGGTCCAGTAGTTGGCCACGAGCCGCTGGCGCTTGCGCAGCCGGTGGTTGTTCGTGGCGTCGGCGCCCGACAGCCCGAGCTTGATGATCATCGGCTCGACGAGGTCCGGGTTGTGCCAGGTGATGGCCTCCAGGAAGTCGTTGCGCCGGGCGATGCGGCGCAGCAGCTCTGCCTGCCGCGCGCCGGCCCGCTCGACCACCGCGTCCAGGCCGTCGCCCGCATCCTCCAGCCAGCGGTCCACGGCCGCCGCGTACTCGGCGTCGCCGAGTTCGAGCAGGTCACCGATCGGGAACCCGGCGCTGCGGAGAACGCCGTGCGAGAGCACGGCGAACCCCCCTGGCAGGGGCAGGAACGTTCCCGGCGGCAGCGACGCCGCCTTGTGTCCGGGGGCGTTGAGGCGGGAGAGCGGTTCGGCGGCCGCGTCGTTCATGGGGGGCTCCAGTCATCACCGGGTTGTTTTCTCAGGGGCCGGAACGGCGGATCACGGTCACGCCCGCGCGGATCGTCAGCAGCACCTGGACGAGGTCGGCCCGGCCCGCCACGTGCGCGTTGAAGGCGTGGACGGCCGCCGCCTCCTCAGGGTCCGGGGTGATGGCGAACTGCAGCGCGTTGTCGACCACGATGAACCCTCGCTCGCCGAGCAGGGGAAGCACGGCGTCGAGGTAGCTGATGTAGGACGGCCGGTCCGCGTCGAGGAAGACCAGCTCGAATCGCTCGTCCAGCTCGGGGAGGGTCTTGAGCGCCGGCCCCTCCCGCACCTCGATCCGGTCGGCGTACGGCGAGGCGGCGAAGTTGTCGCGGGCGATCCCGGCGATGCGGGCGTCGGCCTCCAGGGTCACGATCCCGCACTCGGCGGGCATCGCCTCGGCCATGGCCAGCGCCGAGTAGCCGGTGAACGTGCCGATCTCCAGGATGCGGCGCGGCCGTACCATCGCCACCAGCATCGCGAGCAGGGCGCCTTCGACCGGGCCGATCATCATCTCGGGCCGGTCCATCGTCGATCGGGTGGCCGCGGCCACCCTGGCGAGGAGCGGTGACGGCGGGCTGGTGTGCTCTTCCGCGTACAGCTCGATCTTGGGTCGGACGATCATGACACGTCGCCTCTGATTCAGCCGGAGAACTGGAGGTCTGGCCGGATCGACCAGAGGTCGGGGTAGAACCTGCGGCTGATGCGCTGCTCCAGGTACGTGACGCCGGCCGTGCCGAGGGTGCCTGGGGCGTCGCCGATCTGCCGGGCGGCGGCGAGGGCGTGCCGCTGCCGCCAGATGCAGAACGCCTGGTCGTGGTCGAGCAGCGCCTCGCAGAGCGCGAACGTGGGACCGGCCTGCCGGTAGATCTCCAGCAGGGTGCGCTCCCGCCGGGCGCGGGCCTCGGCGGTGTCGTCGACCGGCATGTCGTGGCCGTCGCTCCTGACCTGCGCGCAGAGCGCCGACCAAAGGTCCTCCGCCTGGTCGGTGGCCGGAGCGCCGGGCGGCCTGGACGAGATCCGCTCGATCACGGCGAACTGCCGCGACTCGGCCGCGGAAGCCGTACCCAGAACGAGGCGGAGGGCACCGAAGCCGCCCGGAGGTAACTGGTCGATCAGCACGAACTGGTCGATCAGCAGCCGTTCCACCTCGTGGACGCGGCGCAGCCGGAGCAGGGCCGTGTCCACGTCGCTCGCGCCGAGGGCCTCCACCGCGCCCTGGATGTCTTCGATGATGAGCTTGAACCACAGCTCGCTGACCTGGTGCACCACGATGAAGGGCAGTTCGGTCGCCGTGTGCTTGGTACGGGTGCGCTGCAAGCTGAGCAGCTGGTCGAGTTCGAGGTACTCGTGGTATCCAGCCACCGTCAGGACGCCTCGACGTCCATGCTGCGCATCCCGGTGAGGTTGATGAACACCGTCTCCAGGGATGGCCTGATGACGTTCACGGCCTCCAACCGGCCGCCGCCGGCCGTCACCTGGGCGATCGCGGCTGCGATGTCGTCGCCCTCGATGACCTGCTGCGTGCCGTCCACGGTCAGCTCGATCTGGCCGCCCCCGTGCTTGCCGACCAGGTCCTCGACGTCGCCCGCCGCGATGACCTCGCCGTGGTTGACCATGACGACCGAGTCGCAGGTGGCCTCGACCTCCTGCAGCTGGTGGCTGGACAGCAGCACGCCCACGCCCGCCTCGCGGCGCCGCGCTATGGCGGCGAACAGCAGCTCGCGGGAGCCGACGTCGAGGGCGGCCGTGGGCTCGTCCAGCAGGAGCAGGTCGGGCATCGCCATCAGGGCGGCGGCCACGTGGACCATCCGCTGCTGCCCGATCGACAGGTCCTTGGGCAGCTTGCCGAGCAGCGGGCCGAGCTCCAGCTCCGTCGCCAGCTCGGCGAGCACCTCCTCGGCGGTGTCGACGCCCGCCAGGTGCCCGAAGAAGGTCAGGTTCGTCGTGACGGACAACCCCGGGTACAGCTCGATCTCCTGCGCGGCGATCGCCACGGGCGAGCGGCCCGGGATCCTGCTGGGCGCGATGTCCACCTCGCCGGAGTCCGGCTTCAGCAGGTTGGCCATGCACCGCACGGCGGTCGTCTTGCCCGCGCCGTTCGGCCCGATCAGGCCGACCACCGAGCCCGGAGGGACATCGAGGTCGAGGCCTTTGAGCGCGATCACGCCGTCGTAGGTCTTCCTCAGTCCGCGTACCCGCGCCGCGGGCCGGGCCGGGGCTGGGACAGCCGCTCCGGATTCATCGTCAACGCTCATACGGGCCTCCCGGCCGATAGTAGGGGTCGACCCCACGCGCCCGCACATCCTGCCATTCCTGGCTCTCGCGATGAACTGACCAACTGCGGCATTCCCACAGTCGGCACCTTCGCGAGCGAAAAACGCTGCTGTTGGCTGGCATTTCGGGCGTGGTAGACGTCGCGTATGTCGAATCTGGAGCGGCAAACCGCGGTCGAACGTACAGGCGACGGGACCTACCGAGGCGAGATCGTCGAGGACTGGAAGATGTGGGTACCGGTCGGCGGGTACCTGACGTCGATCGCACTGCGTGCGGCCCAGGCCCACGCGTCGAGCACGATGACCAGGCCGGTCAGCGTGTCATGCCACTACGTGAACGAGGCGAAGGTCGGCCCGGCCGACCTCGAAGTGACGACGTTGCGCAGCACCGACCGGGCGTCGTCGTTCCTCGTGCAGATGAAGCAGGACGGCAAGGACATCCTCACCGCACTGGTGGCGGCCGCGCCCAGCGTCGACGTCGGGCCGACCCTCAACTGGCAGGAGGCGCCAGAGGCGCCGTCGCCGGAAGAGGGCGAGGCGACCATCCTCGACGACGACGTGCTCGCGCTCATGGGCGACGAGCCGTTCTGGAAGAACCTCGAGTTCCGCATGATCAAGGGACTGATGGGGTCGCACAACTACCCGGGGGTCGAGGACCTCACCGAGGAGGAGATGAAGTACGTGCCGCGGCGCGACGCGCACATCCGCGGCTGGCAGCGGATGCCGTGCGGCGAGGGGCAGAAGGACCCGTGGGTCGACGCCTGCCGTTCCATCATCATCACCGCGGCGATGCAGTTCGCCACGGTCGCCGACCCCTTCACCCCGCCGCTGACGTTCATCGCGCCGACGATGAGCCTCACCGTCGACTTCCACACCTTCCACCCCGAGGCGGACTGGTTGCTCGCCGACGCCGTCGGCAGCCACGTGGGCGACGGCATCCTCGGCGCGGAGACCAGGCTCTGGACGCAGAACGGCGACTTCATCTGCACCGCCAACTCCAAGATGACCTACCACGACTTCTCGGAGCCGAGCACCTCGGAGCGCCTGGGCAAGTCGTGGTTCGAGCTGACCGAGGAGTGACGGCGAGGAGCCGGGGACAAGCCGATGCGTAAGGGTGCAGATTATCTGTCCGCAATCGGGGACGAGCGCGAGGTCTACGTCGACGGCGAGTGCGTGCGCAACGTCGTCGAGCATCCGGCGTTCGCGCCGATCGCGCGGACGGTGTCGGAGCTTTACGACATCGCCGCCGACCCGGCGAGCGGGATGACCGCGTACGCCAGGGAGACCGGCGGCCTGGCCAACATCGTCTACTCGATGCCGCAGAGCCACGAGCAACTGGTGGCGAGGCGCAAGGCGATCGAGACCTGGGCGCGGCACTCCCACGGCTGGGTGGGCCGCGGCCCCGATCACGTCGGCTCGTTCCTGGCCGGCTTCGCGGCTCACCCCGAGGCGTTCCGCTCCGAGGAGCACGACTTCTCGGGGAACGTCACCAGGTATTACGAGCGGTTGCTGCGCGACAGCCTCTACGTCTCGTACGCCATCATCCCGCCCCAGGTCTCCCGGATCACCACGGCGCACGCGTGGGAGGGCGACCTGATCCAGGTCGGCGTGGCCGAGGAGCGCGAGGACGGCATCGTGGTGCGCGGTGCCCAGATGCTCGCGACCGCGGCGGCGGTCGCGGACGAGATCTTCGTGTCGTGCATCAAACCGCTGACGCCGGAGGACCGCGACTTCGCGATCAGCTTCGTGGTGCCGATCTCGACCCCCGGTCTCAAGCTGTACTGCCGCCGTCCCTACGCCTCGTCCGCCACCAGCCACTACGACTACCCCCTCAGCAGCCGCTACGACGAGACGGACGCGCTGGTCGTCTTCGCCGACGTGTTCGTTCCGTGGGAACGGGTCTTCGTCTGCCGCGACGTCGACGGCCTGAGACGCCAGTTCTTCGCCACGGGCGCCCACATCCTGGGCAACTCGCAGGCGCAGATCAGGTTCGCGGCCAAGCTGCGGTTCCTCGCAGGGATCGCGCGCAAGGTCGCGCAGGCCACGGGCGTCGAGCGGATCCCCGGCGTGCAGGAGAAGCTCGGCGAGCTCGCGGCGCTGGTGTCCCTCGTGGAGTCAGCGGTGCTCGCGGCGGAGTACGGCGCCCAGCCGGACGACGCCGGGTTGTGGCTGCCCCAGCCGCGTTCCCTCTACGGCGCGATGGCCATGCAGTCAGAGCTGTACCCGCGGGTGCTCGCCATCCTGCGCGAGCTGACCGGCGGTGGCGTGCTGCAGGTGCCGTCGTCGGTCGCCGAGCTGCGCAACCCCGCCACCCGTCCGGACATGGACCGGTACGTCCAGTCCCCCGGCGTTCCCGCGCAGGAACGGGTGAAGCTGTTCAAGCTGGCATGGGACGCGATCGGCAGCGAGTTCGCCGGTCGCCACCACCAGTACGAGATGTTCTACGCGGGCGCCCCCTACGTCGCGAAGGGATACGCGTACCGCAACTTCGGGTACGAGGAGTCACTGGCCGAGGTGGAGGGGTTCCTGGCCTCCTACGGTCTTGACGACGGCTGGTGAGCGACAGTTGCCCGACGACAAGGTTCTCTACGTGATCATGTGCGCGGCCGGCGTGGCAGTGGACGCCGGCCGCCTGGTGGAGCTCGCCCAGGACGAGGGGTGGATCATCCAGGTCGTCGCCACGCCGTCGGCCCTGGACTTCATCGACGTCCCGGCGCTGGAGAAGCAGACCGGCCGCCCGGTGCGGAGCACCTACCGCAAGCCGAACGAGCCGAAGTCCCCCCGCGCGAATGCGATCATCGTGGCTCCGGCGACGTTCAACACGATCAACAAGTTCGCCCAAGGCATCACCGACTCCTATGCCCTGGGCGTCATGGCCGAGGCTCCCGGCCTGGGGATCCCGCTCGTGGTCCTGCCCGCGGTGAACGGCGCGCTGGCCAAGCGCGTGCCGTACCGGACCGCTGTCGAGAGCCTGCGCGCCGAGGGGGTCCACGTCGTGCGGACCCCCGAGGGGAACGGCGCGTTCCCGTGGCACCTGGCGCTGGACGCGCTGTCTATGAACGGAGCTCCCGGCAGAGCAGGGTGCTGAAGCCGGAGGCGATCAGCGTGCCGTCCGAGCTCCACAGGCGGTTCTGGCCGGACACCAGCCCGTCGTCGGCGATGTCGGCCATGCCGTCGACCAGCAGCCACTCGGAGTCCGGCGCCGCGTGGTGGAACTGTATGGACAGGTCGACGGTCGGCGCCAGGTAGCTGATTTCGTACGGTCGCCCCTTGCTCGCCGCCGCCCAGGTGTTGGCGTCGAGCAGGATCACCGCGCGGGCCGCGTCGACGAAGGGGTCGTCGAAGGTGGCCTGCGGCAGGAAACGCCACCAGGCGCCCCACCGCGCCTCGGCCGCCGCCGGGTCTTCCGCGCCCGGGTGCTGCCAGGGGAAGGGCTTCCACTCGATGTTGTGGAACATCGGCCACGGCGGCTTCGCCTCGGCGCCCATCAGGTCGATGATCGACAGCAGCTCCTCGTGTCCGGGCAGGTCCGGCCGCCGCACGTGGTCGTGCACGAGCCCGACCAGGCCGTTGGCCACCATCCAGACGAGAAGCTCGCAGACCGGGCGGCCCTCCTGCGACATCGTCACCCGGACGGACTCGGCCCGCCTGGAGGTGCGGAGCGTGGTGAGCTCGATGTCGATGGGACCGTGCCGGGCGGCGGACAGGAAGTGCGCGGACATCGACGCCAGCCGCGGCAGCACGCTGTGCGTCTGTACGGCACGCAGCCCGAGCGCCGCGACATAACCCCCGTTGGGGCCCCAGAAGTCCCACTCTGCCGAGATCTCGGCCTGGTACCGGCCGTCAGCCCCTTTGACGACGATGTCGTCGGCGAGGTTTCCCACGTCTTCCGTCCTTCCGTCCGGCTTCGTCAGGCGAAGAAGGTCTTGCGCTGCTCGTGCTTGTAGAAGATCCCCGACAGCACGAAGCAGACGGTGGCCATCCCGGTCAGGACGGCGATCGGGACGATGACGTCACCCAGTCCGGCCCCGTCGGCCAGGATGCTGTGAAAACCCTTGAACGACCAGTAGACCGGGGAGACGGGGGCGATCGCCTGGATCCAGCCGGGGAAAGTGTTGATCGGCGACAGCGCTCCCGCGATCCCCACCAGCAGCATCGTCCCGACGCTCACCAGCGAGTTGAGCTGGGCGATGCTGGTGCAGACGACGGCCAGCAGCAGTCCGATGCCGAGCTCGACGGCGACCAGGGCGATCGTCACCAGGGCGAGCCCCAGCAGGCTCCCGCGGATCTCCATGCCGAACGCCAGCCAGCCCAGCGGGAACAGCACGATGTACTGCAGCAGGAACATCACGGCCAGCGGCGTGAGCTTGCCGATGATGACCGCGAACGGCCGGGTCCCGCTGGCCCGCAGGCGGTCCCAGGTCATCCAGCCGTGGTCGCGGTAGAACGCGAGGCCGATGGCGGACAGGCCGAAGAAGCCGAACAGCGCCGCGAGGCCGGGGATGGCCCGCGCCGGGCCGCCGACGATGCCGTTGGCGAAGAAGGCCAGCAGCAGGCCGGGGATGATGATGAGGATCACCACGATCCACGGGTTGGTTCGCAGCAGGCGTGCCTCATGGCGCGCGATCACTAGCGCTCGAGATTTCATGATCTCCTCAACGGCCGGGTCGTGGGGGTGCGCTGCCGTACGATCAGGTGGTTCCACCTTGGCCGCAGAGCCTGGCGAAACACAACCGTGGAACCTTTACTCGCACGTTTCGCGCTGGTTCGCGGGCGAGTGAGGAATTCGCTCAGTCAGGCAGTTTCTGAGCTTCGGCTTCGGCCAGGTTGGTGGCGATGTCGCTGATCCGGCCGGCCTTGTAGAGCGTCTTGAGCGGCAGCCGTACGCCGCGGTCCTTCCTGATCCGCCCGATCAGCTTGGCGGCCAGCAGCGAGTGCCCGCCGAGCACGAACAGGTCGTCGGACGGCCCCACCTCGTCGACGCCGAGCAGCTCGGCGACGACCGCGCACAGGTACCGCTCGTGGTCCGACCGCGCCTCGCGGCCGGGGACGGCGCGCCGCCGCGGCTCGGGCAGGGCGTTGCGGTCCACCTTCCCGTTGGGCGTGAGGGGAAGGTCGGGCAGCTCCACGATCGCGGCGGGGGTCAGGTAGTCGGGAACGTTCTGCGCCAGGTACTCGCGCAGGACGTCGGTGTCGCAGCCGTCGGTGACGACGTAGGCGACCAGGTGCTTGCCCAGGTGCTCGTCGTCCCTGGCGATCACCGCCGCCTGCCGTACGCCTGGGTGACGGGTCAGGACCGTCTGCACCTCGCCAGGCTCGACGCGGAAGCCGCGGATCTTCACCTGGTCGTCGGCGCGCCCGTGGAACATGAGCTGGCCGTCCTCGGCCACCGAGGCCAGGTCGCCGGTGCGATACAGCCGCTGACCCGGCTCGAACGGGCTGGCCACGAACCGCTGCGCGGTCAGCGCCGGCTGCCCGAGATAGCCGCGCGCCAGCCCGGGGCCGCCCACGAAGATCTCGCCGATCTCCCCCGCTCCGACCGGGTGGAGGTCGTCGTCGAGCAGGTGCACGACGGTGTCGGTGAACGGCCTGCCGATCGGCACGCCCGCTCCCGCGTACGGCTCGCTGATGGTCGCGCCGACGGTCGTCTCGGTCGGGCCGTAGCCGTTGAGCAGCGTCCTGCCGCGCGACCAGCGCTTGGCGATCGCCTCGGTGCAGGAGTCGCCGGTGGACACGATCGTCGCGCCGATCAGCACGTCGTCGTCGAGCGCCGCCAGCACGGCGGGCGGGAGGGTGGCGTGGGAGATGCGGCCGTCGCGCAGCAGGTCGTGCAGCCGCGCGTCGGGGCCCCGCGCCGGAGCCAGGACCAGCGTTCCTCCGGAGAACAGGGCGGAGGAGTAGTCCCAGAAGGCCGCGTCGAAGCTGATCGAGGCCCACTGGAGGACTCTGCTGCCCGGCCCGACGCCCAGCGTGCGGCGCTGGGTGTCGGCCAGCGCGGCCATGCCCTGACCGGTGATCACGACGCCCTTCGGGGTGCCGGTGGAGCCTGAGGTGTAGATGACGTACGTCGCGTGCGACGGATGCGCCGGTGTGATCCGTTCCGCGTCGGTGAGGTTGCCCGCGCCCAGCCCGGCCAGGGCTGCCCGCGTCTCCGGCCGGTCGAGCTCGAGGCAGACGATCTCGTCTGCCAGGAGCCGGGCGTCCTCCACGGTGGTGATGGCCAGCGCTGGGCGCGCGTCGCGGATCATGAAGGCGAGTCGTTCCCTGGGGTAGGTCACGTCGAGCGGCAGGTAGGCGCCACCGGACTTGAGCACCGCCAGGATGGCGACGACGCAGTCCCACGAGCGCGGCAGCGCCACGGCGACGATCTGCTCGGCGCCGACCCCTTCGGCGACCAGCCGCCTGGCCAGCCGGTTCGCCCGCGCGTTGAGCTCGCGGTAGGTCAGCGAGATGCCGTCGTACTCGACCGCGGCCTGGGTCGCGTGACGGCTGGCGCACTGCTCGAACAGGGCCGCGGCCGTGGCCGTCACGGCATGCCCTGGCTACGGCTGCGCATCTCGTCGGCGACGCTGAGCCACGAGTTGGCGAAGGAGCAGGCGAGGTCGGCGATGAGGCTCGAACAGTGGTCGGGGACGTTGTCCGCCAGGAACTCCCGGCCCTTCTCCACCTGCTGGCACTGCGAGTTGAGCCAGCGCAGCATGGCGCGCCCCTTGTCGGTCATGCGGACCGTGGGGTCCTTGCTCAGCTTCTGCAGGATCTCGTCACAGCAGTCGAACGACTGCAGGCTCTTGATCCGCTCCTGCAGCTTGGACTCCGGCGTGACCTGCTCGTTGGGGTTGCCGGGGCGCCGCCGTTCAGGGACGGGGTTCTCCCCCCTGCGCAGCCGGTCGCGGACGTCGCGCACGGTACTCGGCGAGATGCCTGCCTTACGCGCGATCTCCCGCGAGGACGAGTCCGGATAAAGGGTGATGAGTTCGCTGGCGTAGCGGCGGCCGTCGACCGTGTTGAGCGGGCGTACCCGCCCGTCGCGGCCGACCCGCTCGCGCACCTCGGTCAGCGCGGCTGGCGCTTCGCGGCGGATCGCCCCCACCGTCTTGGCCGACAACCCGGCCACCTCGGCGATGGCGCGGTCGGACCAGCGCGGGTAGAGCCTGACGATACGTGCGGCGGCCGCCCTGCGGTCGGAGAGCGAAAGCGGCAGGCCGTGCTGGATGTTCGCCTTCACCGACAGGACGAACGCGTCCGCGTCGTCGCAGTCGTGGAAGACGACCCTGATCGTGTCGTCACCGCGGAGCGTGGCGGCCTTGAGCCGGTGCATGCCGTCGATGACCCGCATCGTCGCGCGGTGGACGAGGATCGGCGGGAGGTCCTCTGCCTCCGCGAGTAAGTAGATATGCTCCACGTCCTCGCCGTCGAGCCGCGGAGAATCAGCCGGCAGCACACTCTCGATCGGCAGGATTTCGAAGTGACCCTCGTAGGGACTGTGTGGCTGCGCCGATAGGTGGGCAGTAGCGCGCAGAGAACGGACTTGTCCGTCGGGAAGAGCCAACCTGTCCCCCTATGTGTTCAAACACCGGGTGCATGTTCTGGATCAGCGACAATGATCGCTCAACACGGACGAGCATCCCACAATCCATAAATTCGTCAAGGCGTGGTAAACGATTACTGTTAACCCTTTCTGACAGGGACATAGTTGAAATGTGTGCTAATTGAAGCGCTTGACTCGCACGCCGGGTCAGCTTTCTTTCCCGTGTCCGCAGCGTGTTGTTAGGGCAAATGAATCGGCAACATTCTGCAGCGTGACCGGACGGTCACGGTCGATGAGGAGGGGTGGGCATGCCGCACACCGGCCAGGGGTATCACCCGCGCTCGGCCGCCCGGATCCACAGGGCCCCAGGCTGATTACCCGCGAGAAGGGGCCTCATGCGCAATCCATTCGACGATCTCAAGAGGAGTTCCGAACGGCACCCTCTTTGGCCGTCGGCCGTCGATTTGCCGGGGGGCTGGGGCGTGATATATGGCCCGGCACTGGGTGACGTATATCAACGACCATTGGATTGATCCGCGACCGGCGCATCTTGTCAGACAAATTCGGTCCGACTGCTACTGATCGCGCTCTTGCCGATCTCATGCATGTTGGCCAGTCCAGAAACTCATTCTTGGCAGTGTTTGCCGATGCCATGACAAGGCGACCCGGCATAACGGCGACCGGGGCGTCAAGGGTGAGATTCGCCCAAGAATCGATCCGGTAAGGGCATTGTGCTGTCAATCTCGGGTGCGACGCGCACACCCCGCTCCACCCCGCCAACCGCAACCGAAACCCTCCCCCACGACCGAAACGACCATGGGTTGCAGGTCATGGCCGGGCAGTGAGGCCGCGGCCTGCGGAAGATGCTCAGCCTGCCGCGCCGTCGCAGCGACCGGCCTTACCTGGCACGGGTGGAGAGCCCTACCGGGTGGATGCTGTGACAACGGCCCGGAACTGCGTCAGCACGTCGCGCAGAAACCGCCACCGTGCCAGGTCCACGGCTTTGAGAGCTCGGCCGTGATCGAGGGCGACCACGGTGACCGTACCGAGCATGAGAATCCACCACGCGCCAACAGTCAGGAGCTGCGCCGGCGGCTCCTGGCGGAGCCGGTGGATATGGAAAGGGACATGGCGTTCCTCATCGGCCAGGATGCGCGCCGCGACCTCGCGGGCGAGGGGGTCGCTCGATCCGTCCCGCAGCGCGCGGTAGTACCGCAGGGCGATCACCTCGGCGATCATCAGAACCATCAGCTCCAGGCGCAGACCCAGGAGGCGGCGCAGCCGTACGAAGACGGTGTCGCTCCAGTGCCCGGCCAGCGTCGTGGCCCCGGCGGCGGTCAGGAGGCGGGCGAGCAGCCGGGCATGGTTCTGCTCCTCGGCGACGAACAGCCGGACTGCCGCAGCGTAGACAGCGTCCCCGGTTGCGGAAGCCTTGTCGATCAGATTCCGGCCATCGCCGTCCTCGCCCACCTGGAAGCGTTGGATGCTCGCGATCAGCGCGGGGGTGAGCTGGGCGCCCTGGCTCCAGTCGGGGTCGGCGGACGCTCGCCGACTCTCCCTTTCCGCCTCGAAGGCCGCTAACCAGGCCCGATCATCCACGAGTTCGCGCATGGACCTCACGGTAGGAGCCCGGTATGCAGGAACCGGGTGCGCGATGTCGAGGTTGTGTGCACACGGCGTAGAGCTGTTTCCAGCGACCAATCTGCCCTCATGAGGTTCGTCGCAGCAGGAGGAAGCCTCTTCCACGCCCGTCCGCGCAGTACGGCGAGCCGACTCTTCGAAGTGATCCTGGAGGTGGTGTCGGATCGGAGCCGTGTTGTTCGTAGCCAAGGTAGGAGGCCGCCCACGATGGCGCGGTCACGACCACAGGAGATGCCGACGATGTCGCACCCGCGGGCCAAGGTCCACCGTATGTTCGAGCTCGTCGAGCCGATCGGGACCGTCACCTTTTCCGACGTGCCGACCGAGGCGTTCCTGGCCCTCGGCATGCGCAACTACTGGGACGGATACTTCGCTGGCCGGGCCGCACCACTCGGACTGGCACCGGCCGAGGTGGTGCACGCCGTCTTCTACAACTTCGCCGACGGCGAGGTGGCGCGCCACATCCCCTGGGTCTGGGGCAAGATCACCCCACAGGAGGCGATCGCCGTACGCGAGCGAGCCAGCGCCGCCGCCCTGCGGCAGGCGATCGGGGAGCTCGCAGACTCCCCCACCCTGGCACGGATCGCCGACCTCGCCACCCGAGCAGCGACCAGCGCACCAACCGAGGGCCGAGCACTGTATGCCGGGCTAAGGGCACTCGACGTGCCCGAGGAACCGGTCGCCAAGCTCTGGCACGCGGCGACGCTACTGCGAGAACACCGCGGCGACGGCCACAACACCGCCCTGGTCACCCACAACATCGGCGGAACGCAGGCCCATGTCCTCCTAGCACTCTCCCTCGGAATGAGGGCGGACGAGTTCGGCCGAATCCACCACCTGCCCAAGGCACAGCTGGCCGCGGTCATCGACGGGCTGCGCGGTCGCGGTCTCGTGAACGACAACGGCAAGCTCACCGACACCGGCCGCCAGATCAGGGAGCGCATCGAGGACCTCACCGATGAGCTGGCGGCCCCGCCGTACGACGTGCTCAACACCGACGAACTCGACGAGCTGATCACAGGGCTCGAACCCATCGCCACCGCACTTCAAGCCGCCGACAACTGAGCAACCGCATCAAACAAAGGCCACAACCTCCACCGATCGCCGCTGCCGCCCGGCAGCTCGAGCTCACGAGACCGAAAGCAGGCCACCAACGGGGGCCAACCCGGCCGCTGGCTCGCAAAGAGTGACGTCAGCCCTCACTGACCGCGAACGGCGCATACCCGACAGGCACCTCGCTCACCTCAAGGTCGGAGAACACCAGACTCAGGACCTGGGCTTCGGTGGTGATACGTACCTCGTGGAAGTCGATACCAAGGGCAGCAGACCACTCGCGCGCCTTGGCCGAGTCAACGATGATCTCCGCGCCGGGGTAGAGGTTCTGCCAGCGCACACCCCAGACGAAGCCGTCCACCGCCTGTTCCGGATCTCCCAGCAGGGAGTCGTCCAGGGAGGTCTGCCACGTCTTCGGAGACACCGCTGTCGAGACATGCGCCTCGACGCAGTACTTGAAGACGTAGCGCAGGTTCACCGGCTCAGTCGTTGTCGGGGTGATCGGAATGTAGATCAGCGCCTCGTAGTCGCGCATGTAGTCGGTGTAGGCGTGGAAGACCAGGGCGAAGTCGAATATCTCATCCAACGCCGCCTGAAGTGCCACAGTGTCCATCTCACGCTCCCAGGCGATGGCGCCGGGCATGCCGTTCGCGCCGAGGGTGTTGTGTGTCCAGAACTAGCGGTCTCCCCAGGTGAAGCCGACCGCAACCATGCCGTCCGCGATGTCGGTCACCTCCTCCTTGGTGTCGGACCGCCACTCCAGCCAGTCGATGGACTCCTGGTAGTTGATCTCGACCTGTTCTCCGGCAAAGTCCAGTACGACGCCAGCCGACCACCGTGAACCTGGGTCAGCGCGTCCAGACCACTGAGCCAGGCCGACTGGTAGCGGCGAGTGCGTTATGCCTGCGGCGGCACCCCATCTCGAAGCATCACCGCGACCAGGATCTGGACCCGTTGTGGGGTGTCTGGGATGTTGGACGGGATTCGTTCCAGCACGGGATGGGGAGCCGACATGCGACGACGGCAAGCGTTCTCTGCGGCGACCGGCATGGTGGGAGCGGTACTCGGAGGGAAGGTGTTCGCGGACGCCTCCGAGTCGGAGCACCCCTTCCGTCAGGTGCGCCTCGTCAATCTCTCGCACGTCAACGACCCCGCCACGACCTCCGGCTTCCCCGGCGACCCCGCCTTCACGCTCAAGACCGCGTTCACCATCCCCAAGGACGGCTACTACCTGCAGTACGTCAAGGAGGGCGAGCACACGGGCACCCACTGGGGTGCGCCCGGTCACATGAACCAGGGCCAGGTGCTCGCCGACCAGATGGACCCCGACGACTTCTTCCTGCCTGCCGTACGCATCGACATCCGCGACAAGGCCGCGCACAACGCCGACTACGCGCTGACCGTCGGCGACCTCAAGGCGTGGGAGAAGGAGCACGGCCCCATCCCGCGCGGCTCGGCGATCATCCTGTGGACCGGCTGGGAAGCCAAGTGGGGCACGGCGGCGTACGCCAACCTCGATGCCAAACACGCCATCCACCAGCCGGGTTTCAGCGTTGACGCCGTCAAATGGCTGATCGCCAAGGGCCGGTTGGCCGAGCGGGGAGCGCTCGGAAGCGACACCTTCGGCCCCGATCTGGGCACCGACGAGACCTATGCCGTGTCCATGCTCCTCTATCACGAACACCGGATCAGCCTGGAGAACCTGGCGAACCTGGGCGAGCTACCCACCCGCGGCGCCTGGATCCTGGTGGGCGGCGTCATCAACCGGCGGGGCTCCGGCTCCCCCGCGACGATCTACGGCCTCATCCCCAGAGCCCGGCAATGAAGGAGCTGACGCCGGCGTCGCGCTCGAACAGGTCGCTTCCGATGCACAGCAGCCTGGGCTACCGTAGCCCCTCGGAGTACGAGGCCGCAGTGGCCTGATCACCACAACGGCGGTGTCGTCAAGCGGAACAAGCTCGTAGGGAAGGAACGGACCGTCGAGAAGGTGTCGTCCACGACGTTCGCTTGCGCGGCGTGCAACGCCACGCTGACCTCGCCGGTGTCGCGGGTCTCGCTCCCCGTGCACGCTGGTCAGCGGGCTGGCTATAACCTGCTTCCCGCACTGCTCGAGTCTGGAACGTACACCGTGAATCCCGAGCCCTACGGGCCTCCATGGCGGCGGTGGGATGAGGTTGGTACGGAGGAAGCAGAAGCTCGGGGCGTGTACGCGCCGGTGTACTCCATCCCCGACGGACCCTCGGGCGCGGTTGGGGTCACGTTGGGCGACGTACGCGGCACTGTCCTGAATCCTGAGCGATGCGAAGGCGGCTGTTGCGGGCTGGATGGCCGGGCCGGGCCGAACCTGGCATGCGCAGCATGTGGGCGGGCGGTGGCGACACTCATCGATGACTGCGGGCGGTGGCAGGTGGTCTGGATGGACCCGAGTGCTGTTCTTGCACACCCCAGCGATACTCCCGCTCGTCCGATTCTCAGCTGGGAGGATTCGCTGGACCAGCACCTGAGCGCACTCTTGGTGGAACCGTCCGAGGCGTGGGGTGCGCGGTGGGAGGCGGCGGCCGGGGTGGCTGTGGCCCACTTACTGGCCCTCTCGGCAGGTGAGCGCGTGATCGTCTCTGACGGCCCTCTCGCCAGGATGTTCCGCCTGGCCCTCGACGCACTGCTTCCATCGGGATTGCCGAAGAAGGGTCTGGCTCTGGCGGGGCCGACGTTGGCGTCCCAGGTGGGCGATATCTTCTTGGTCCCTCAGCATCCGCAGACCGGCGAGATCTGGCGATCCGGCACCGACGCGGCGGTGGCGCTGCCTATGGATGTGTGGGCGTACCTGGCCTTCAACGACAACCGGCGACTGCTTCCCGCAGCGGGCGGGCTACCTGCCGGGGTGTACCGCGACGATCCTCCGCCTTCGATGCCGTTCGGCTCCTTCAGACCTGACGGGAGGTTGTTCCTGCACACGTTGGCCCGGCTGCCTGAAGTACGCCAGCCGTGGCTGCGCGCCATCTACGACCAGGTGGAGGACGGTCACGGGCTCGCCCGACCGTTTTGATGAGCGAAGAACCGCAGGCAGCCCAATAATCGGTCGTGGCCGCCGAGGACGCGAAAGCAGCGCCAACTTCGCGCCGCATTCTCGATCGCCAGACCACGACGGGTATCGCAGAAACCGAACACGGTGGCCGAAGCATCCAACACTCGTGGCGATGATCGGCCGATACGGCGCCTTCGACGTATGGAAAGAGTTATCGCACCGGCAGGCCGGTGACCGCTCTTCCGATGATCAAGCGTTGGATCTCCGAGGTGCCTTCGAAGATGGTGTAGATCTTGGCGTCTCGGTGGAAGCGTTCTACCGGGTGGTCGCGGGTGTAGCCGGCGCCGCCGAGGATCTGGATGGCCTGTTCTGTTACCCATACTGCGGTTTCGCCTGATACCAGCTTGGACATCGAGCCCTCGGCCTGGTTGAACTGGCGGCCGTTTCTGGCCATCCAGGCTGCTCGCCAGGTTAGAAGGCGGGCTGTGTCTACCCTTGTGGCCATGTCGGCCAGCAGGAAGGCTATTGCTTGGTTTTCGCCGATCTTGCGGCCGAACTGTTCGCGTTCCCTGGCGTAGTCCCTGGCGTATTCATATGCGGCTCTGGAGATGCCCACCGCCATTGAGGCTACTGAGGGTCTGGTTGTTTCGAAAGTGCGCATGGCGGATTGTTCGCCGGACTTCTCGCCGTTTCTGGCTTTCGTGAGTCTGGCGGTCAGTCGTTCCTCGCCGCCCACCAGGCATGATGCGGGGACTCGGACGTTGTCGAGGACTACCTCGGCTGTGTGGCTGGCGCGGATGCCGTGTTTTTTGAACTTCTGGCCCATCGTGAGGCCTCTGGTGCCCGGGGGGATGATGAAAGAGGCTTGGCCTCTCGTGCCCAGTTCGGGGTCTACTGAGGCGACCACGATGTGGACGTTGGCTATCCCGCCGTTGGTGGCCCAGGTCTTGACGCCGTTGATGATCCAGTCCGAGCCGTCGCGTACGGCGCGGGTGCGGATGGAGCCTACGTCGGAGCCTGCGTCGGGCTCGGAGGCGCAGAAAGCGCCTAGTTTGACGTCGTTTTCCGTGCCGAACATCTGGGGGAGCCACTCCCCCATCTGTTCCTGGGTGCCGCCAGAGGCCAACGCGGCGGCCGCCAGGCCGGTGCCGACGATCGAGAGGCCGATTCCGGCGTCGCCCCAGAAGATCTCCTCGAAGGCGACCGGGATGGCCAGGCCGCTCTTCTCGAACCACTGGGTGGCGAAGAAGTCGAGGGAGTAGAGGCCGATCTTGGCGGCCTCCTGAATGATGGGCCAGGGGGTTTCTTCGCGTTCGTCCCATTCGGCGCCTGCGGGGCGAATGACGTCGCGGGCGAAGGCGTGCACCCAGTCGCGGACCTCGGTCACATCGTCGCCGAGTTCGGGACAGAACATCACGCACCCCCAGAAGCGTTACCAGTGGTAACACCCTACCGGTGAGTAGAGGGTCAAAGGAAGGGATCGGGGAGTGCGCGACAGGCACTCTCGGTAGCATCTTGACTACTCTTTGGAAGGGTCTATGAATCGCTGGCTCGCTGGCCTGCTTGCCGCCCTCGCGTTGGCGGGTGGGTATCTGGTGCTTCGGCCGTCGCCCACCGTCAGGGTGACGGCGTTCTTTGATCACGCTGTGGGGCTTTATCCCGGTTCTGATGTGCGGGTTCTCGGGGTTCGGGTGGGGCGGGTGGTCAGTGTTGCGCCTGCCGGGGGGCGGGTGCGGGTGGTGCTGGAGTATGACGCTGCCCGGAAGGTGCCTGTTGACGCTCGGGCGGTGATTGTGGCGCGGTCGGTGGTGGCTGATCGGTATGTGCAGATTGCGCCGCCGTACACCAACGGTCCTGTGCTCGGGGATGGGGGGACGATCTCCGACACTCAATCGCCTGTTGAGATTGATGAGGCCTTGGCGGGGTTTGATCAGGTTGCTCGGGCGTTGGGGCCGCAGGGGGCCAATGCGGATGGGGGGCTTTCGGAGCTTCTCGGGGTTTCTGCGGACACCTTCCGGGGGCAGGGGGAGAGTGTCGGGGTGACGCTCAGGGGGGTGTCGGATGCGGCCTCTGCGCTGGCGGACGATCGGGATGAGTTCTCGCAGACCGTGCGTAATCTGGCGTCGATCACTGCGGTGATGGCTCGGGACGATGGGCGGATCCGGGGGTTCATGACGGATCTGGGGCAGGTGTCCGGGCAGCTCAACGGGGAGCGGGAGGAGTTGCGGGCGACGCTCAAGGGGTTGTCGGGGACGCTCACTCGGGTGGCGGGGTTTGTCGAGGACAATCGGGGTGAGGTCGCCGCGAATGTGCGGGAGCTTGCTCGGATCACGCGGTTGCTGGTGAAGCATCGAAAGTCGATCGAGACGTTCGTGGATGTGGCGCCGTTGGCGGTGAACAACGCGAACAACGCGTATGACGCGGAGTCTGGGACGTTTCGGGTGCGGTTCAACCTCAACGGGCAGACGGATGATCTGGCTATGTGGGTGTGTTCGCTGGCGTATTCGATGGGGGTGCCGCCGCGGGACTGCGCCCCGTTGCTCGAACCGCTCAATCCTTTGGGCGGGCTGCTCAACTCGGCCGAGCTGGACACGTCGCCCGATCTCACGCTGGGTGGGCTCATCCGGCCATAAGGACCTTTTCTGTACGGCGGAGCCGGGGAGATGCCCTATCCGCCGCACGGGGCTGGGGGCATTCCAGGATGACGCTCACCGGCCGCACATCCCGGCCGCCGTCACGACGACGGAAGGGCCCCGTGGCGCACGAGCCACGGGGCCGGGAGAAGGAGGAATCGCCCGAAGGAGCCCTGTTGAACGGCCCCTCTCGAAAGGGTGAGGACCTCTTGAGGGACTGAGCCTCGGAAAGGGCTGGCCTCTCGAAGGGAGCGGGGCTGTCCGAATGGGCAGGGGCCGTTCGGTGGGGTCAGGGGGCTGGGCGTTCGAAGCGGGTTGCCGTGTGGATCGCGATGGCGCCCAGGAGGAGCGCCCCTGCCAGGCCGTACATGAGAGTGGAGAAGTCCGGGAAGGCCGCCGCCACCTGCGGTCCCAGGCTCGCTCCCAAGAACAGGGAGAACGTGAACAGGGCCACCGCCGCCCCACGAGCCTGCCCGGCCAGGCCCGCGATCGCCTCGTTGATCGACGGTGCCACCAGGGCGATCGTCGCGACATACACCGCCAGCAGCAGTCCAAGCCCGAGGGAACCGGGGCTGGTCAGGCCGACCAGCGCGAGTGAAGCAGCGCCCAAGGTGAACGCCAGGAGGGCGCGGCGGGTGGCGGGGATGCGGGCCAGCCACGGCATCACCAGCGGGATCACGATCATCGAAGGCAACCCGCTCGCCCGCAGCGCCAGCAGGTTGTCCGCGCCGCCGAGCTGCAATCCCGCGTAGACGGCGACGAACGAGCCCAGGATGACCACCGTGCCGACGTACCGCAGCGCCAGCTCGGGCCTGCGCAGCAACGCGGGGTAGGCGCGGTACACGGTGGCCAGCGAACCCCCGGCCAGCACCGGCGGATCCTGGCGCATGATCGCGCGGTTGGCGACAAAGGTCGCCGCGAAGAGTACGGCGGAGGCCAGGAACAGGCCCCTCCAGCCGAGGGTCCCGACCAGCGACTGCGCCGCCACCTGCGCCAGCACCGCAGCGGCCAGGAACCCGCTGGTGATCGTCGTGATGGCGACCATGCGCCGCCTGCTGTCCAGGCGCTCGGCCACGTAGGACAGCGCGGCGGGCGGGAAGATCGCGACCGCCACGCCCTGCAGCACGCGCAGCCCGAGCGCCACCTCCATGGACGGGCTCAACGCCACGAGCGCCGTGGCGAGCGCGGCCAGCGGCAGCCCGATGGAGACCAACCGGCGACGCCCGTAGCGGTCGGAAAGTGGACCGAAGATGAGGAAACCCGCCGCGTACCCGACGCCGAACGCGGTGACCATCCAGCTCAAACCGGCGGCAGAGGTCCCCCATTCACCTGCCATGTCATGCAGCAGCGGGATCACGAGATACAGCTGGCCGCTCGACATGATCGCGGTCAGCGTGAAGGCGACGAGTGTCTTGGCCAAGTGGACGGAGGGGGCGGTCGTAGTCACAGAAACAGCCATGCCTGGCAACGTAACCAACCAACTAGTTGGATGTCAACCAACTAGTTGGCTGGAGTAGAATCCTGCCATGACGACGAGGGATGCTCTGCTGAAGGCCGCGCGCGAGGAGTTCGCCGCGTACGGCGTCGCCGGTGCGCGGGTGGACCGGATCGCGCAGAACGCCGGGGTGAACAAGGAGCGCATCTACGGCTACTTCGGGAGCAAGGACAAGCTCTTCGACGCCGTGGTCAGCCAGGCGATGGAGGAGCTGACCGAGACCGTGTCCATGCCGGGCGACGATCCGGTCGACTACGCGGGCAAGGTGTACGACTTCCACCAGGATCACCCGGATGTGACGCGGCTGCTGATGTGGGAGGCGTTGCACTACCGCGACGCCGACCTGCCCGGTCAGGCGGACCGGCGGGCCAGGTGCGTGCGCAAGTCGGAGTCGCTGGCCGCCGGGTTGGGGCGCGAGCCGTCGCAGGAGGTGGCGATGACGATGCTCACGCTGGTCGGGATGGCGTTGTTCCCCAGGATGATGCCACAGCTCGTCCGGCTGATCGCGGGGGACGAGGTCGGGCGGGAACAGATGCGCGAGCACCTCGTGGCCTTCGCGGAGGCGGCGCTCGTCAGGAAGGACTAAGGACACCCAAAACCCACCTGACCTCTGTGAGGGGGCTCGGGGGTGAGGGGATGGCGGAGGTGGGCTCTAGGGGAGGGTGAGCATCGGGGGGCGTTCGGCGATGGAGACGTCGCGGGTCTGGACCTGGTGGCCGCCGCCGGTGCGGTGGAACTGCGACAGCCGTACCCCTGGCTCCTCCACCGCGATCATCTTGCCCTGGCGGTCCAGGCGCGACCAGGCCGCCAGCATGATCTGCGCCGCCATCCCGCCCAGCGCCTCGGTGGACTGGTGGGAGTGCTCGCGCACACCCAGGTCGACCTGGGCCAGCGCGTCGAGCCCGGCCAGCTCCAGCAGGTCCACCAGCAATCCCAGTTCGACGCCGTAACCGGTGACGAAGGGGACGCGGGTCAGGGCGGAGCGGCGTCCGGCGTACTCGCCCGCCAGGGGCTGGACGAAACCGGCCAGCTCGGGCCAGTGCAGGTTGATGAGCGGGCGGGCGACGAGCTCGGTCACCCGGCCACCACCCGTGGGCGCGTCGCGCAGGGGGCGGTCGTAGCAGCCCTTGACGTAGGCGACGGATGGATCCGTCAGTAGCGGACCAAGCAGGCCAGTCACGAAGGAAGACCGAAATTTCCGGATGTCGGCGTCTACGAACACCAGCACGTCGCCCGAGGTCACGGCCAGCGACTTCCACAGCGCCTCGCCCTTGCCGTCGAGCGGCTTGAGGTCGGGCAGGATCTCGTCCTGGGCGTGTACGGTCGCCCCGGCGGCCGCGGCGACGGCCGCGGTGTCGTCCGTGGAGCGGGAGTCGATCACCACGACCTCGTCGACGAGGCCGGGCAGCTCTCCCAGCAGCACGCCGACGATCTCGCCGACGGTGGCGCGCTCGTCGCGGGCGGGCAGGACGACGCTGATCGTCGTGGCGCCCTTGGCCTCCGTCAGCAGCGGCAGGGGCCAGTCGGCGGCCGACGAGGTGCGCTTGCGCAGCCATGCCTCCACGTCAGGCAGCACGCAGCCCCTCCCCCGTCGCTCTCACCCCATCAGCCTAAACCCCGCGGAAACGACACCGGCGGAAGGTCCGCCCAACGCTGAACACCCCCCAAGAAACAACCCCGCAAACTCGGAGGAACCCCCGAAAGGAGGTCCTCCCCTCTGCTTCTCTCCTTATGAGGGGGGTCTCCCTGCCGAGCGGGCGGCGGGGTTCGTGGTGGTCAGACGCCTGCCGCGTGCCGTTCGAGGAAGGTGTAAACGTCCGCCTCGTCCACGCCAGGAAACGACCCGGGCGGCAGCGCCGCCAGCACGTGGGAGTTCGCCCGAGCCGACGGCCACGCGTACCCCTCCCACCGCTGCGCCAGCTCCGTCGGCGGCCGCCGGCAGCAGTCGCCGTTCGGGCAGTTCGACTTGGTCCGCGAGGTCGTCTCCCGCCCCCTGAACCACCGCGACTCCCTGAACGGCACGCCCAGCGTGATCGCGAAGTCCCGCTCCCGCGACGGATCCACGTGCGCGACGCAGAAATACGTGCCCGTCGGCGAGTCCGAGTACTGGTAGAACACCGAGAACCGGTCGGGCGAGGTGAAGACCTGCCGCCCCGACCACTGCAGGCACATGCGCTGCCCCTCGATCGCCCCCTGCTCGTCGGCGGGGAACACGATCCCGTCGTTCTCGTAGGCCTTGTAGATCGTCCCGCTGGCGTCGTTGCGCACGAAGTGGCACACGAGGTCGAGGTGGTGCGTGGCCAGGTTGGTGAAGCGGTGCGCGGCCATCTCGTAGGAGACGGCGAACACGTCGCGCAGGTCCTCCACCGACAGCGCCCTGTCCTGCTTGGCCTCCTGGAGGTACGCCGAGGCGGTCTTCTCCGGCACCAGGACCGCGGCGGCGAAGTAGTTGGCCTCGGTCCGCTGCCGCAGGAAGTCGGCGAAGTCGCGCGGTTTGTCGTGGTGCAGCGCCAGGTGCCCGAGCGTCTGCAGCAGGATCGTCCTGGGGGTGTGCATGCCGAGCTGCTCGTGCTTGACGTAGATGCGCCGGTTGCGCAGGTCGGTGATGGACCGGACGGAACGCGGCAGGTCCTGCGCGGTGTGCACGGTGTAGCCGAAGTGGGTGACCAGCGCCTGGACGTTGCTCTGTGACAGCGCGCCGGTCCGGTAGCCGACGGCGGCCAGCGCCTCGGCCGCCGCCTTCTCGATGTCGGGGAAGTAGTTGCCCAGCTCCCGCTGCTTGCGGCGCAGCTCGGCGTTGGCCGCCCTGGCCTCCTCCGGCGTCGCCGTACCCCTGGCCTGCCTGGCTCTGAGTTCTCCGTACAGGCCAAGGATGTGTTCGAGCACGTCGTTGGGCACGCGGGCGGAGACCTTGAGCCGCGGCAGGCCCAGGCCGGAGTAGATGGGGTCGCGCTGGGCCTCCTCCAGCGCGATCTCCAGCTGGGCGCGCCGGTTGGGCGGCTGGCGCCGCAGCAGCTCCTCGACCGGCACGTTCAGCGCCGCCGCGAGCGACTTGAGCAGCGACAGCTTGGGTTCGCGCTTGCCGTTCTCCAGCAGGGAGAGCTGGCTGGGCGCCCGGTGGACGCGAACCCCCAGGTCGGACAGGGTGAGGCCGCGTTGCTTGCGCAGGTGACGCAACCGCTGCCCGAAGGCGATCAGATCGAGCTCCTGCGTCAAAGACAGCGGTTCTTCGCCAAGCAAGGAGGCCATGCCGGAATCCTAAGCGCAAAAACCGGCCGTTTTCTACTAGCTCGGCAGTCTGATATGCGCGCAATGCCGGAAGACATCGTCCGGGTCCCATGTGGCCTTGACCCGCTGGAGGTCGGCGTAACGCGATCTCAGCGCCCAGCGCACCCGGTCGTCGTCGGGGTCCTCCATGTTGAGGTAGGTGCCGGTGACCGGATGGTCGTTGATCGCCGCGGTCAGCTTGTCGACCCAGGCGATGTTCTCGGCGTCGTCGGCCGGGTCCGTCCAGCAGGCCATGGGGTGGACCAGCCACTGGCCGCTGACGGCCGACAGGACGATCTGCGACAGCGGGCTCGGCGCGGCGACCGCGTGGTCCTGCAGGGCGGTGACCAGGCCGGGCGACAGACCTTCGACGTAAGCGCCCGTCCACCGGTTGCGCAGGCCGGGAGGGGCGCCCTCGTCGAGCATCGACTGCAGCGCGACGTACGGCATGACAGCGGAGGCGTCGAACAGCGCGCTCTCCCGTAGCGGCCTGATGACCTGGGAGCCCACCTCCAGGTCGCCGAAGTATGCGGGCACGACCCCGAGGATCGGCCGCCCGACCACGTCGCCTGGGACGAACGGCGCGGGCGGCGCGGTCATGAACACCGCCGCTCCCCCGAACCCGGGGCGCGAGCGCAGCCGGTCGAGCGTGTCCAGCACCATCGGCGCGTCGCAGACGCGGAACCCGATCATCCCGCCCAGCACCAGCGGGCCCACCGGGTGCAGGCGGAAGGTGAAGGAGGTGACGACGCCGAAGTTGCCGCCGCCGCCGCGCAACGCGTTCATCAGCTCCAGCTCGCGGGCGTCGTCGACGAGCACGTGCCGCCCGTCGGCCGCGACGAGCTCGGCCGCGATCAGGTTGTCGCAGGTCAGCCCGTGCAGTGCGGACAGCCAGCCCTCGCCGCCGCCGAGGGTGAGCCCGGCCACGCCGGTGTGGCTGACCCTTCCGCCCGGTACGGCCAGGCCGTACGCCTGGGTGGCGGTGTCGACGTCGCTCCAGGTCGCCCCGCCCTGCACGACGGCGGTGCGGTTGCGCTCGTCGACGGTCACGGCGCGCAGCGCCGACAGGTCGATCACCAGGTCGCCGCCGAGCGCCTTGCCCGCCACGCCGTGCCCGCCGCCGCGCACGCTGACCTCGTAGCCCTTCTCGCGGGCCAGGCGGAGCGCGGCGACCACGTCGGCCACGCTGCTGACGCGGGCGATGACAGCGGGTTTGCGGTCGATCATCCCGTTGTGGAGGGCTCTGGCGTCCTCGTATCCGGGGTCCTGCTGCGTGAGGAGAATCATGCCTCCAGGCTGACGTCGCCGCCTTGCACCGCCGTCTCACCGACGCTTCACCGCCGTCGCTGAGATACTCCTGTGGTGTCTCCCCTCGACGTGCTCGTGCTCGGCCCAGCCGAGGTGCGTGCGGAAGCCGTGGCGGTGCGGGTGGATCGCCCGCTGGAACGTGCCCTTCTGGTACGGCTGGCGCTGGCCGCCGGCGCGCCGGTGCCGGACAACCGGCTGGCCGCCGACCTGTGGGGGGAGGTGGAGCTGGCCCGGCCTACGGAACGGCTGCGCGTGCTGGCCTCCCGCATGCGCGCCGCGCTGCCCTCTGGGGCGGTGTTGCGCAGGACGCCCGGCGGTTACGCGCTCGACGCCGTCGTCTCCGATCTCGCCGCCGCCCGGACGGCGGCCGACCGGGTGCACGCGGCGGCGCGGTCCGGCGACCACCCGGCGGCGCGCGAAGCCGCGGTCGAGGCGGCCGGGTTGTGGCGCGGGCCCTCGCTGGGCGATCTGCGGGCGATCCCGTTCGCGGCGGCCGAGGGTGAGCGGCTGGAGGCGTGGCGGCTGGACCTGCTGGTGGAACGGCTGAGCGCCGACCTGTCGCTCGGCGCGGGCCCGGAGGTGGGGGCGGAGCTGGAACGGCTGGCGGCCGAGCACCCGCTGCACGAGCGGGTGTGCTGCCTGCTGGCGCTGTCCCTCTACCGGGGCGGACGGCAGGCGGACGCGCTCGACCGGATCGCCCGGTTGCGCCGCAAGCTCGCCGACGAGCTCGGCGTCGACCCGGCCCCGGAGACTGCGGCGATGGAGCTCCGCCTCCTGCGCCAGGACCCCGATCTCCTTCCCGCCCCTCAGGCAGCAGCCCCGGCGAAGCCGGTCGCACGCGCCGCGCGTGACGGGTTCGTGGGGCGCGAAGCTGATCTCGCGGCGCTGGTGGAACGGCTCAGCGGGCCGGGGCTGGTCACCCTGACCGGCGGCCCAGGCAGCGGGAAGTCGCGCCTGTCCGTCGAGGCCGCCGCGGTCCTGCGTTCGAGCGGCCGGGCGGTGACGCTGGTCGAGCTGGCCCCGCTGCGCAGCGAGGGGTCCGTGCGCTCCGCCGTACTCGCCGCCGCCGGAGCCGACGACGTGGCCGGGTGCGCGGCCGCGCTCGACGGCGCCGTCCTCGTCGTCGACAACGCGGAGCACCTCGTGGACGAGGTCGCCGACCTGGTGGCCGCCCTGCTGGCCGAGCCGTACACGCTCACCGTCCTCGCCACCTCGCAGCGCCCGCTCCTCGTCGCGGGCGAGGAGGTGCACCGGGTCGGCCCGCTGGGCCCGGCCGCTGCCGCCCAGCTGTTCGAGCTGCGGTGCGCCCCCGACCAGGCGGGCGCCGACCCCGGCGCGGTCGCGACGATCTGCGCGGCCGTCGACCGGTTGCCCCTCGGCGTCGAGCTGGCCGCCGGTCTCACCAGGGCCCTGACCGTCGCGCAGCTGTCGGCGCGGGTGAACGACCGCCTGCGGCTGCTGGTGGGCGGCAGGCGTGACGCGGGCGGCAGGCACTCCAGCCTGAGAGCCGCGCTCGACTGGAGCCACGACCTGCTGGACGAGCGCGAGCGCACGGTGCTCCGCCGCGCCTCCGTCTTCAGCGGCGGCTTCACGCTGGAGGCTGCGGAGCAGGTGCTCGCCGACGAGCTGCTGCTGGCGGAGGACGTGGCGCCCGCGCTGGCCGAGCTCGCCGACCGGTCGCTGGTGGCGGTCGAGACGGGGGCGGGGCGGCGGTTCCTGCTGCTGGAGACCGTGCGCGACTACGCGCTCGACCGGCTCGGGGCAGCTGACGAGGGCGCAGCCGTACAGGCGCGGCATCTGTCGTGGTGCGTGGAGTTCGTGCGGGGCGCGACCGACGACGACTTCGCCTCGGCCGACTCGGTGAACGCGGTGTTCGCCGAGTGGCCCAACCTGCTCGCCGCGCTGGAGGCGGCGCCGGGCACGCCGCGCGCGGCCGACGGGCTCAGGCTGGCGCTGGAGCTGCACACCCCCTGGCAGATCAAGGGCTGGTACGGCGAGTCCAGGCGGCATTTCGCCGCGCTCGCCTCGGCCGACGGCGCCACGCCTGGTGAGCGGCTGGAGGCGCTGAGCGCCCACGGTTTCGTCACCACGATGGTCGGCGACTTCGAGGGGGCTGCGGCGCTGCTGGAGACCGCGGCCGAGCTGGCCGCCGAGGTCGGCGACGACCGGCGGACCATGACCGTGCTCTATTACCGGGGCATCGTGGAGATCGAGCGCGGACGGCTGCGCGAGGCGTTCCCGCCGCTGCTGGCGGGCCAGGAGCTGGCCGTACGGCTGGAGCACCGCCAGCGGATGTCGGCGTTCGCCGACGCGCTCGCCACCCTCCACCTCTACTGCGGCGACGCCGCTGAGGCGCTGGCCGGATACCGGCTGGCCAACGAGGCCGACCGGGCGGCGGGCGACGAGCACGGGCTGGCCCGCGGGCTGAGCAACGAGGGCCAGGCGCTGCTGGCCATGGGCAGGTACGGCGAGGCCGTCGAACTGGCCGACGCCTCAGACCACTACGCGCTGCGCCTGGACGACCGGCAGATCCTGCCGCTCAACGAGCAGACCCGCGGCGTGGCCGCGCTGTGCACGGGCGACCTGGCTGCGGCCGAGCGGCACCTGCGGGCGGCGGTGGACTACGCGGTGACCGACGGGACGGGCGCCAGCATGGCCAACATCGACCTCGCCGACCTCCTCATCGGCCAGGGCGCCTTCGAGGAGGCGCGGGCGTTGCTGGATCCGATCTTCGCCGAGGCCCCGGCGGGCAGCACGCCGTGGCTGGCGGCCCGTCCGGTGGCCGCCGCCCTGGCGCTGGCGGTCGGCGACCTGGAGGGCGCGGCCGAGCTGGCCGAGTCCACGGCCGCCGCCCACGCGGCCAGCGGCTTCGGCTGGCCGCGCTACACCGGACTGCTTGCCGACGTCCGGGAACGGCTCAGCCAGGGCTGATGTCGGCCGTCAGCGTGTCGGCGAAACCGGCGATCTCCACCTGGACCGAGGAGGTGGCCGGGGCGGGGAACAGCCCCCACAGCGTCACCGAGGCGTCCGGGGGCAGCGAGCCGAGCTTGCCAGGGGCGAAGCGCTGGCTGAGGGTGCCGACGAAGTCGAAGTAGGTCGGCTCGGCGAACCCGCACACGTCGTAACGCGCCTGCTCCCCGGCCAGGGAGAGCTGCCCCGTGGTCAACTCCTTGGGGGTGTAGTGGTTGTCGTAGTCCAGCGCCAGCGGGGCCGCCGTCGGGTTGGTGACCTTGACCGACGCCAGCACGTACCCGGCCAGCCGCCGGACGGAGGCCACCTCGGCGACGAGCCCGGCGTCCGACAGGTCGGTGGTGTCCGAGCGGCGGCCCAGGGCGTTCTCGCCCGAGGCGACGGTGACGTCCACGCGCCGGTTCTGGGCCCGGCCGCCGTGGCCTGCCGTACGGTAGGTGAAGTCGTCGCCCAGGCTTTCCCGCAGGGCGTCGTTCACCGCCGCCGCCCGCTGCTCCGACAGGTGCCGGCCGTCCACGGTGACCTGGCCGGACGTTGAGGTGACACGTTCGCGCAGGGCGTCGATCGCGGCGCGCGCGGCGGGTGACAGGGTGGCGCCGTCGCCCTTGAACAGCACGTCGCTGGGCAGCCGGTACGTCGCGCCCGTCCTGCCGGTCGTGGCGCACACCAGCGCTCCCGTCTCGCCTTCGCGTTCCGTGCCGGCGGGAACGGGGTCGCCGTCCTCGATCGGGACCATGACCGGCAGCAGGCCGTCGGCGACGACGAGCAGCTCGGTGGCGTCCTCGGGCGGCGCGGGGAACACGGCGGTCAGCGGCGCCGACTGGCCGGGCTCGATGTCGGTGTCCTCGCTGACGCGGGGGCTGTAGGCGGTGCCGCGCTGCGGGTCGACGAGGGCGAGGAGCCGCTCGCGGTCGTCGAGGCCCAGGTCGCCGAAGGAGATGCGCTTGGCGGCGCCGTTGAACAGGTCGAAGCGCAGGGCGAGCTCGCTCCGGCCGGAGCGGAGCAGGCGGATGTTCCTTGCCTCGACGGGCAGGGCGCTGGAACTCGGGCCGGTGACCAGGCCCTGCGGTTCCTTCTCCGCGCTCTTGGGGTGACGCGCGGGCGCCTGGGTGGCGGCCTGCCGTACGGGGCCGCAGGCGGTAAGTCCAAGCACCAGCGCGGCCCCGCAGGCCAGGCGCTTCGTCGTCCGACTCATGCCTTCACCCTGCCGACCTGGGATTCCACGAACGTCTCACCGGAGTCTCACCACATTGGTCTAGTCCATAGGGAAAACTTGGCTTTTCTTCTCTACTGAATACCTGTGAGTATTTGACTAAGGAGAATTTTCGCTGTTCTTCTGTTCGCTTGAGGCTGTCGAAGGGCGATTCTGGGGCAGAGACTCAGCACAAGCACCCAGGGGACGACAAAGGAGTGAAAAATGAACGATCGCCTCAAGGGAGCGGCTGAGGAGCTGCGGCAGGAATGGCAGAACGACCCCCGATGGACCGGCGTCGAGCGCACCTACAGCGCTGAGGACGTCATCCGCCTGCGCGGCAGCGTCCAGGAGGAGCACACCCTTGCCAGGCTCGGCGCCGAGCGGCTGTGGGATCTGCTGCACAGCGAGGACTACGTCCACGCGCTGGGCGCATTGACCGGCAACCAGGCCGTGCAGCAGGTGAAGGCCGGGCTGAAGGCGATCTACCTGTCCGGCTGGCAGGTGGCTGCGGACGCCAACCTCGGCGCGCAGACCTACCCCGACCAGTCGCTTTACCCGGCCAACTCGGTGCCGGCCGTCGTGCGCCGCATCAACAACGCGCTGATGCGCGCCGACCAGATCACCTGGTCGGAGGGTGTTGCCGACAGCCCGCACTGGATGGCCCCGATCGTGGCGGACGCCGAGGCCGGGTTCGGCGGCGTGCTCAACGCCTTCGAGCTGATGAAGGGCATGATCGCCGCCGGTGCCGCGGGCGTGCACTGGGAGGACCAGCTCGCCTCGGAGAAGAAGTGCGGCCACCTCGGCGGCAAGGTCCTCATCCCGACCGGGCAGCACATCAAGACGCTCAACTCGGCGCGCCTGGCGGCCGACGTGTGCGGCGTGCCCTCACTGATCATCGCGCGGACCGACGCTCAGGCCGCGACGCTCCTGACCAGTGACGTGGACCCCCGCGACCAGCAGTTCACCACGGGCGACCGTACCGCTGAGGGGTTCTACCGGGTGCGCAACGGGGTCGAGGCGTGCATCGCGCGCGGCCTGGCCTACGCGCCGCACTCCGACCTGCTGTGGATGGAGACCGGGACGCCGGACCTCGACGTGGCGCGCGAGTTCGCCGAGGCGATCAAGGCGAAGTACCCGGACCAGATGCTGGCCTACAACTGCTCGCCGTCGTTCAACTGGAAGAAGCACCTCGACGACTCCACGATCGCCAAGTTCCAGCGGGAACTGGGGCACATGGGGTACAAGTTCCAGTTCATCACGCTGGCGGGGTTCCACTCGCTGAACTACTCGATGTTCAACCTGGCGCAGGGCTACGCGGAGGACGGGATGACCGCCTACGTGGAGCTGCAGGAGGCCGAGTTCGCGGCCGAGTCGCGCGGCTACACCGCCACGCGGCACCAGCGCGAGGTCGGCACCGGGTACTTCGACCTGGTCAGCACCGCCATCGCCCCCGACTCCTCGACCACCGCGCTCCGCGGCTCCACCGAAGAGGAGCAGTTCGCCCACTGACCTCCTCGCGCGAGAAGGGCCCGCCGTTCCCGGCGGGCCCTTTCCGCGTGATGCGTGCTTCTCGGAGGTGAAGGCGCCAAGCTCACGTAGCCGTCGACGTCGAGGTGGGTGTCGTCGCCGTGACGCTCACCGTCGGCGTCGGGGTGGGGGTGTTCGTCTCCCCCGGGCCGTCCTGCGGGATCGTGCTGATGCTCGACGACGGCTGCGGGCAGTCCTTCTTGGCCGCCTTGCCGCGCGTCTTGCCCGCCGGGTTCATGCAGTCGTCGGCGTTGCCGTCGCCCGGCTGGTCGGGCGGGCTGGTCCTGGGCGGCTCACCCGACTGCCTCTCGCCCGTCGGCTGCACCTCGCCGGACGGCCCGACCGTCCTGGTCTGCGTCACCACCACCGTCGGGCTGCCGGTCACCGTGGACACGCTGCCCGGCGAGGTGACCACCGAGATGCCCGGCGTGGGCCTGATCGTGGACTCGGCCGTGCCGTACGGCTGGATCGCGGGCGGGTTCTCCCCCGGCGCGTAAGCTCCGCCGCCGGCCCGCATGACGTCGCCGCTGCCCGCCGCGACCACCGTCAGGGCCGCGATCGACACCGTGGCCAGGGCGGCGAAGCTGGCGTGCGACAGGTGCGCGCCCGACTTGGCCCGGCTCCTGCGCTTCGGCGCGACCGTCTCCTCGCCCGGCGGCGGCGCCAGCCGTACCCTCCCAGCCCCTGGCGGGTACGGCACGGCCGTCCAGATCTCCTGGAGTACGGTCCCCACGGCCTCGCGCAGGTCCCACGGATCGCCCACGCCGCCCGCCGCCAGCAGGGCGCGCAGCAGGTCGGCGGCGATCGGCCGGTCGGCGGGCTCCTTGGCCAGCGCCGCCTCCACGGCGGGGCGCAGCAGCGCGGGCACGCCCTCCAGCCTCGGGGGTTCCAGCAGGATGCGCCTGGTCAGCACGTCGGTCTCGCCGGTGCCGAACGGGTGCAGGCCCGTCGCGGCGAACGCCACCAGGCAGCCCCACGAGAACACGTCCGAGGCGGGCATGGCCGTCTTGCCGGTCAGCCGCTCCGGCGCCACCCAGCCGGGGCTGCCCATGACCTGGCCGGCCTGGGTGTGCGCCGCGTGCGTGTCGACGTCCCTGGCGATGCCGAAGTCGATCACCCGGGGGCCATGGGTGGACAGCAGGACGTTGCCCGGTTTGAGGTCCCGGTGCACCAGGCCCGCGTCGTGCACCGCGACGAGCGCGGCGGCCACCCCGAGCGCCACGCCGTACGCCAGGTCAGGAGTCAGGGGACCGCGCGCCACGACCACCTGGGACAGGGCGGGGCCCGGAATGTACTCCGTGACCAGGTAGGGGCGGTCGCGGTCCGTGCCGTCTTCGAGCACGGCGGCGGTGCAGAACGGGACGACCCTCCGCGAGAAGGCCACCTCCTCCCCGAACCTGGCGCGCAGGGTCGGGTCGTTCAGGTGTACGGCATGCGGCGTCTTCAGCGCCACCAGGCCGCCTTGGGGATGTTCCGCAAGGTAGACCACGCCCATGCCGCCCGTGCCGAGACGGCCGAGTAGCAGATATCGGCCGATGATGACCGGGTCGCCCACCGTGAGCGGTCGCACGCCTGGCGGCATGCCGCTCTCACCTCGTGCCATCCAGTTCTCGCCTCTCCGGACGTGGGGACTGCACAGCACACTGTGGTCGGTTGGGACGGGCAATTCCGCACGTCTTACACAGCTGGTATCGGAGGTAAGGCGAATGATCCTTGAAGGTAAGTAAGGGGTGTGACACCTGCGGTTTTACACACCTCGCGTGACGGCATGGACCTCTCGATCACACGCCCTCGCGCCCCCTTGGAGGCCCGTCTTCACGGCACGGCGGAGGGGCTCGTGGAGGGTTAGCTGGGTTGCCAGAGTTCGATGCGGTCGCCCTCGGGGTCGGTGACCCAGCCGAAGCCGTGTCCGGCTCGAAGGTGGCGAACAGGGTCAGGCTGGGCGGTAGCGCAGGGTTACCGTCGCCGAGCGGTCGTCGCCGTCGCGGAGCGCCAGCCGTACGGGCGCGCCGCCAGGGTTGTCGAACAGCCGGATCCCGTCGCCGAGCAGCACAGGCGCGACGTGGAGGTCGATCTCGTCGATCAGCCCGCGTTCCAGGAGCTGCCGCCCGATCGTGGGCGAGAAGACCTCGAGGTTCTTGCCTCCGGCCGCCTCCAGCCCGATGCGCACCGCCTCGGCCACATCGCAGCTCAAGAACGTCACGCCCTCGGCCGGCTGGGCGTCTTCCGGGTGGTGGGTCAGGACGAAGAGGGGCCCCTGCCAGGCTCCGCCGTAAATGGTGCTCGCGTCGGGGTAGGCGTCCCAGCCGTTGCGTCCGCCGAGGACCGCGCCGGTCGTCGAGGCGTACTCCTCGATGAGGCCGGGGTCGGACGTGACGCCCGCCAGCCAGCCCATCGAGTGGTCGGGCCCCGCCACGAACCCGTCCAGCGACATGGTGAAGTGCCAGAGAACCTTGCTCATGGTCGGTTGACCCCCCGTTCCCGCGAAACTCATCGGTCCCGTGGAAAATGACGGCTATGACACCTGATGAGTTGCTCACCACCACCCGCACCGTCCGCAAGCGCCTCGACCTCGACCGGCCCGTGCCGCTCGAACTGGTCGAGGAGTGCCTGACGATCGCGCTGCAGGCTCCGAGCGGGTCGAACCGGCAGTCGTGGCACTGGATGGTGATCACCGACCCGGCCCAGCGCGCCGCGATCGGTGCGGTCTATCGGAAGGCGTGCCGTACCTATCTCGAGTCCGAGGGCGCGGCGGGCAAGCTGTTCGCCGACCACCCGGAGCGCAACCAGGTGCAGCGGCGGGTGCACGCCAGCGTGGAGTACCTGGCCGAGCGGATGGCCGACGTCCCGGTGCAGGTGATCCCCTGCCTGAGGTCGGGACGGCTGCCGCAGGGCAATCAGGCGGGTTTGTGGGGCTCGGTACTGCCGGCCGCCTGGAGCTTCATGCTCGCCGCGAGGTCACGGGGGTTGGGGACGGCGTGGACGACGCTGCACCTGACGTACGAGCAGGAGGTGGCGGACATCCTCGGCCTGCCGGAAGGCGTCCACCAGGCGGCCCTCATCCCCACGGCGTATTACACCGGCGACACCTTCAACCCGGCCCCGCGCGAGCCCCTGGCGAACGTGATGCACCTGGACCGGTGGTAGGTGGACCTGTTCTTAACCGTGGCCGCGATCGTCATCTGCGGCTCGGTGGCCGTCGCGGCGGGGGTGTTCGCCCAGGTTCATGCCCATTACGTGGCCGTCGGTGCGCCCTTGGCCATCGTCGGCCTGGCGATCCTGGGGTTCGTGGCGTCGTCGAGTCTGGAGGAAGGCCACTACGACGACTTCGGCGGCGCGATGATGGAGCTGGTGAGCCTGGTGGGCGCCGGACTCCTGATCATCAGCTTCGGCCCTCTGGTGGCGTGGTTGCTGAACCTCCCATCCACCCGGCCGCCGACCAGCCCTGCGGCGACGGCGGTCGCGATGACGGCCGCCGCCACGGCGATGGCGGTCTCCGCGCTGATCGTCAACATCGCCACGACCGCCCAGGACCGGGCCACCTACCAACCGGAGAGCCGGATCGGCGCGCTCACCGTCACCACGACCGACGGCGTTCCCACGGTGGCGGAGCTCCAGCGGAAGTTACCCGGCGCCACGATCGTGCAGGACCTCCGGCCGGTCTGGCCGGGCATGGTGGACGCGGGCATGGAGCTCAGGACGGGAAGATACGACTCGCTCTACATCGGCGACGAGACCCTGCTCCACTACCTCACCGCGGATACCCCCTACGACGAAAACACCGCTGTCCTGATAAATCCGGATGAGGTGGAGTCGTCGGTGCGCCTGCCGTACCACTTCACCCAGACCGAGCCCGGGTTCCACGAGGCCCACGTTCCGGCGACCCGCGTCTACCTGCCCGATTTCCCGATCAGCGCCGTCTTCGTCCCCGCCAAGGTCGTCAGGGACCTGGGCTTCATGCTGATCCCCGAGCGGCTGATCGCCATGCCGGTATCGGCCGCCGAGTTCCAGGACGGTTACCTGGAGCGCGGTTTCCAGCCGTCGACGGACTGGTGGTACTTCGTCGGCGTCATGCTCCTGCTCGCCGTCGCCGCCGGGCTCAGCATCCGCCGCCACGCCCCGCTCCACACCGCCTTCGGTGCGGCACTGGGCGGGCTCACCGGGTGTGCCATCGGGCTGTTGCACTCCTGGCCCGCGACCACCTCCGCCGACTGGGATCCGCCTCCGCGCGTGCCGTTCGAAACCCCCTGGCTGCTGGTGGTCGTCGTCGTGGTGGTCGCGGCTCTCGGTGGGGTGCGGGGCAGGCGGGCTAGCGGTTGAGCAGCAGGTCGGAGGCGCGGCTCAGGACCTCGGCGCGGGTGCGGCCCTCGTGGTCGGCGGCCAGGGAGTGGTGTCCGATCGCCACGCAGAACGCGAGCAGGCTGCGCGCCTCGACCTCGTCCGGATCGGTGCAGAACGTCCCGATCATCTCGCGCAGCAGCGCCATCCGCCGGTTGTCCACCCGGCGCAGGCGCTCGGCCACCGCCGCATCCCGGCGGGCCCAGTCGCGGACGGCGAGGTCGATGGGGAGCAGGCGGTCGCTGGAGAAAGTCAGCACGCCCGCGCGCTGGATCTTGGTCTTCGGGTCACCACCCTCACGCTCGACGCGGTCGATCACGTCGTCGGCGCTCTCCCGCTCCCACGTGTCCAGCATCGCCTCCAGCAGCGCCTCGCGGTCGGCGAAGTAGCCGTAGAACCCGCCTTTGGTGACGCCGAGCCGCCTGGCCAGCACCTCGATACGGACCGCGTCCGGGCCTCGGGCAGTCAGCGCCGCCAGCCCCTCCTCGATCCACTTCTCCCGCGTCGTGCGAACCGCTCCCACGAAAACTCCCTATATACGCCACCGTATAACTGGGCTACCTTGCTCTTATACGGCATCGTATACATGGAACGGAGACAGGCACATGATCGTGGGTACGGACAACCTTCCCGAGTCCGATCGCGCGCTCAGCTCGCTGACCGGTATCGACTACGCCGACCGGTTCAGCCTCGCCACGGACGTGGAGGCGACGCCGGAGGAGTGGGCCAGGGCCATGTTCGGCGACGTCCCCAACCCCGGCGAGGTGTTCATCTGGCGCGGGCTGCTCCAGATCCGGCTCAGCCGTGAACCGTCGCCCGACACCGTGGCCGGATGGCGGATCGGCGGACGTGGCGACGGGTGGATCCGGCTCGAGGCCGCCTCGTGGTTCCTGAGCTGCAACCTCGTGGTGCGGGCCGCGGACGGCGAGGTGTCACTGGTGACCCTGCTGCACTACGACCGGCCTCTCGGGCACGTGGTGTGGCCCCCGCTCTCCGCGGTCCACCGCCGCCTCGCCCCCGGCGTGCTCACCAAAGCCGCGGACCGCCTGGCGCACACACGTTAAGGCCGCCCGACGAGCCCGTCAGGGCCCGGTACAGGAGGAGAAGGCGAAGGGGAACGGCGTTGGCGGGATATCAGCCGATCGCGGCCGCCTCTTCCTCCTCGACCTGCCGGTTCCAGTCGCGCTTGACCGCGCGCCACCCCTCGTCGTCCACCCCGAGCCGCCAGTAGCCGGAGATCGACAGCCGCTCCAGCGGGATCTCCCGCTCCACCCGCAGGTGCTTGCGCAGCTCCTTCACGAACCCCGCCTCCCCGTGCACGAACGCGTGCACCTCCCCCTCGGGAAACGACGCCTCCTGTACGGCACGCACGAGCGCCTCGCCGACCGGCCCGCCCGAGCGGTGCAGCCACGTCACCCGCGAGTCGACCTTCTGCTCCTCAGCAGGCTCCTCGACCTCGATGAACGCCCGCACGACCGCGTCCTCGGGCAGCGACTCCAGCGCCACAGCGATCGCCGGGATGGCGCTCTCGTCACCGACCATCAGGTGCCAGTCGGCCGAAGGGGACGGCGCGTAACCGCCACCGGGGCCGAGCATGAGCACCTCGTCCCCTGGCTGCGCCTGCGCGGCCCACGGCCCCGCCAGCCCCTTGTCGCCGTGGTGCACGAAGTCGAGCGTCAGCTCCAGCGCGTCAGGATCCCAGGCGCGCACGGTGTAGGTGCGCAGCTTGGGCCAGCAGTCGCGGGGCATCGTGGCCCGCACGGTGGCGACCTCGAACGGCTCCGGGTAGTCGACGCCCGGCACCTTGAAGACGAGCTTGACGTAGTGGTCGGTCAGGCCGCTGGTCGCGAAGTCGCGCAGCCCGTCACCGCCGGCCACGATGCGGATCATGTGCGGGGTGATCCGCTCGGTACGCAGCACGATGCCGCGGTGGTGGTCTCTGGGCTTCTCCGACATCCGGCCGCTCCTCACGCGCAATGTTAGGCATGCCTAACTTACACGCAAGAACGTCACGCCGCCGCTGCTGATTCCCCGGAAATTCCGTGCGCCTCGGCCAGGAAGGCCGCCATGTGCCGGAACGCCAGCCGCGCCTCGGGCACCACGTCGGCCAGGATGGGGAAGACGTGCGGCATACGCCGCCACTCCTCGTAGGTCACCGGCACCCCGCACGCGCGGGCGCGCTCCGCGACCCGGTACCCCTCCTCGCGCAGCACCTCCGTCGACCCCGTGACGATCATCAGCGGCGGCAGCCCCGTGTAGTCGCCGAGCACCGGCGACACCAGCGGGTCGCGCGGGTCCAGCCCGCTGGTCCACAACCTCGCCAGCCACCGCACCCGCGCGGCGGGCAGCAGCGGGTCCTGCCACCGGTTGGCCCTGCGCGGGATGTCGGTCAGGTCGGCCCACGGCGACAGGCAGATCGCCGCGGCGGGCAGCGGGAGCCCGCTGTCGCGCAGCGCGAGCAGCGTCGCCAGGGTGAGGTGCCCGCCGGCCGAGTCCCCGGCGAACAGCACGTCCTCGGGCGAGAAGCCGCGCGCCAGCAGGCAGGCGTAGGCGTCCAGGGCGTCGGCCAGCGACTCGGCCAGCGCGTGCGCGGGCCCCTGGCGGTAGTCGAGCGCGAGCACGGGCCGCCTGGCCACCACCGACAGCCGCCAGGTGATCGGCCGGTGCGTGGCGGGCGAGCAGGAGAAGTAGCCGCCGCCGTGGAAGTAGAGCAGCACCTTGCTCTCGTCGAGCCCCTGACCTGCACGGACCCACTCGCCGCCGCAGTCGGAGAAACGTTGCGGCACGACGCAGACGTGCCGCGGAAGGGGCGCGCGGGCCAGCGAGCCGACCCGGGAGACGGCGTCGACGGCCAGCGGATGGCGCAGGAGGAGGCTGGAGGCGGGTTTCAGGGTGTGGCGCATGACGCGGGTGAGCGCGCGGGCCTGCCAGCTGAGCGGGTAACGGGGGAAGACGTCCTGGTCGAGCATGTGCACCCTCCACCTGAAACATGCCCGAAATATCGTGTGACATGCTCCACACATGGCCGGATACTCGGACACGCCGCTGCCACGCAAGCTCGGCATCAAGCCGGGCCACCGCGTCATGGCCGCCGGGATGCCGGACGGCCTGGGCATAGAGCCGGACACCAGCGGGCCCTACGACGTGATCCTGCTCTTCTGCCCTGACGAGGCCACCCTGCGCGAGCAGTTCCCCCCGGCCAAGGCGAGCCTCGTCAAGGACGGCGGCCTGTGGGTCTGCTGGCCCAAACGCTCCAGCGGCGTGCCGACCGACCTGTCGGAGAACCCCATCAGGGAGTACGGCCTGGCCCAGGGGCTGGTCGACAACAAGGTGTGCGCCATCGACGCGACCTGGTCGGGGCTGCGCTTCGTTTATCGGGTTGCCGACCGCTGAGGCGCCGCCGGATAATTCTTGGCTCATCCCCCGGAGGTGCCAAACCATTTCTCTCTATGCCCGGCTCGTCCGGTACGGCTTCCGCAAACACGCCACCTATGTCTGGGCCGCCCTGGCCGGAGCCTTCACCAACAGCGTCTTCGGCATCCTGCGCGCCTACGTGCTCATCGCCCTCTGGCACGCCAGGCCAGGCCTGGCCGGCTACGACATCCTCGACGCCGTCACCTTCTGCTTCATCAGCCAGGCCTTCATCGGCCCGATGCAGCTGTTCGGCGGCGGCCTGTCGGTCACCGAACGCATCCGCAGCGGCGACATCGCCCTCGACCTCGTCCGCCCCGCCTCCCTGCAGCTCTGGTCGCTGGCCGAGGACCTGGGCAGGGCCGGATACCTGTTCCTGGTGCGCGGCATCCCGCCGACCGTGCTGGGAGCGCTGCTCTTCGGCATCACGTTCCCTCCGGGCGTCGCCGCCTGGTCGGCGTTCCTGCTGAGCTTCGCCATGGGCGTGCTCGTCAGCTTCGGCCTGCGCTACCTCGTGGCGCTGTCGGCCTGCTGGCTGACCGACGACCGGGGCGTGGCCACCGCCTCGACGATGTTGTCGATGTTCTGCAGCGGCATGGTCATCCCGCTCGTCCTGTTCCCCGGCTGGCTCGGCGACCTCGTCAGGGCGCTTCCCTGGGCGGCGACCGTGCAGGTGCCCGCCGACGTCTACCTGGGCAAGGCGGACCTGACGGACGCGCTGGCCTTCCAGGGCATGTGGGCGGTCGTCCTGCTCGGCCTCGGCGCGGTCGGCACCCGCCTCATCAGGCACAAGGTGGTGATCCAGGGTGGTTAGGACGTACCTTCTCCTCGCCTGGACGTGGACCAGGGCCGCGGCCGCCTACCGGCTGTCGTTCACGATCATGATCGTCTTCGGCTTCCTCATCGCCGCCATGGACCTGGCCGCCATCCTCGTCATCTTCGCCAACACCACCACCCTCGGCGGGTTCTCCCGCGAGGAGGTCCTCTTCCTGTACGGCACGGCCGGCGTCGCCTTCGCCATGGCCGACATGCTGTTCAGCAACCTCGACAGGACCAGCCAGCACATCAAGGCGGGCACGTTCGACGCCATGCTCATCCGCCCGGTCAGCGCCTGGGTCCAGATGGCGACCGACCGGTTCATGCCCACCCGCTTCGGCCGCGTCCTCCAGGCGCTCGCCGCGCTCGTCTACGCGCTGGCCGCCCTCGACCTGCCCTGGCAGCGGCTGTGGATGGTCCCGCTGATGATCGCGTGCGGCATGGTGATCTTCACCGCGCTCTGGACGTTCGGCGGCGCCGTCCAGTTCCTGCTCACCGACGCCGCCGAGGTGGCCAACGCCTTCACCTACGGCAGCGGGACGCTCAGCATGTACCCGTTCAGCGTCTACGGGCGCGACCTGGTGCGCGGGGTGACCTACGTGCTGCCGCTGGCCTTCATCAACTGGCAGCCCGGCCTCTACGTGCTGGACAGGGACGACCCGTTCGGCCTGCCGTCCTTCGCGCGGTTCCTCGGACCGGCCGTGGCCGTCGCCCTCACCCTGCTCGCGGCGCTCGCCTGGCGCCAGGGCATCAGACGTTACCGATCGACGGGGAGCTAGCAATGATCGAGCTGGAGCGCGCCGGGCGCTCGTTCAAGGTCAAACGCACCGTGGTGCACGCCGTACAGGACCTGTCGTTCACCGTCGAGAAGGGTGAGTTCGTCGGCTACCTCGGGCCCAACGGCGCCGGGAAGTCCACGACGATCAAGATGCTCTGCGGCATCCTCACCCCCACCAGCGGGAAGGTCCGGGTGGCCGGGCTCGACCCGTCGAGGAAGCGCACCACGCTGGCGCGCAGGATCGGCGTCGTCTTCGGGCAGCGGACGACCCTGTGGTGGGATCTGCCGCTCAAGGACAGCTTCGAACTGATCCGGCTCCTTTACAAAGTAGATCGCCAGGACTTCAAGGCCAGGCTGGCCGAGCTGGTCGAGACGCTCGACCTGTCGGAGTTCATGAAGACGCCGGTGCGCCAGCTCAGCCTCGGCCAGCGCATGCGCGGCGACCTGGCGGCGGCGCTGCTGCACCGGCCGGACATCCTGGTGCTCGACGAGCCCACGATCGGGCTCGACGTGGTGAGCAAGGCCAGCATCCGCGACTTCCTGCGCAAGGTGAACGCCGAGCAGGGCACGACGGTGCTGCTCACCACGCACGACCTGGGCGACATCGAACGGCTGTGCCGCCGCGTCATGCTCATCGACCACGGCCACCTGGCGTTCGACGGCACGCTGGAGGAGCTGATGGCCACCGCGCCGGTCGGCGAGACCATCGAGGAGGTCGTGACCCGCCTCTACCTGGCGGGCCGTCAGTAGTAGCTGCCCTCCTGGGTGCTCTCGTAGTCGTCGTCGAGGTCGTCGTGCCTGCGCGACCACCTCGACGGCATGAGCACGGGGATGAACAGGGCGACGCCGAGCAGCGCCCACACCCCGGAGGCCAGCAGGGTCTTGTCGCCCGTCCCGACGTCGCGGACGAGCTGGTTCACCGACGGCGCGCTCGGGACGAGCGACAGCGCGCGGTTCATGTCGAGCGCGTAGACGACGGTCCACGCCAGCAACACCATGGAAGGGATGAACGTGGCCAGGGGCGAGACCCGGCCGGCCACCACGAGGCCCACGACGAGCCCGACGGCGGCCATCGCGCCCAGCGCGATCCAGAGCTTCTGCCCCACGACGGGGGTCGTGCCGATGCCGCCGAGTGCTTGCTGCACGGCCCATCCGCCACCGATCAGCAGAGCGCCGGTCACCACGAGTCCGACGAGCAGGCCAACGAAGTGCCGCAACATTCTCACCTCATGTCAGAGCGGTCGGCACCGACCCTAGCGACAAAGGGCACAAAACAACCAGGCATTGCACGGCTTCAGCCTTGTGCGCTATGGCAGTTGGCCCCACGTGAGAACATATGCCTCACCCATGCGCGCAGAACTCCCCTTCCGGCTCGCGCGGGCGGCCGCCTTCTCCGCCGTCTGCGTGCTCCTCGCCGCGCTCGCGCACCGCCTCGCCGGAGGCGCGGGTCCCGGCCCGCTCACCCTCGCGGCCGGGGTCCTTCTGGTGCTGGCGCCCGCCGCCGCGCTGGGCGGCAGGGAACGCGCCTTTCCGAGCGTCATGGTGCTGCTCGGCGCCACCCAGGTGGGGCTGCACGAGCTGTTCGGCACCACGTTCAGGGCGGACCCGGAGCTGCTCCACCACGGTCAGGGGCTCAGCGAGGGCATGGGGATGTTCCTCGCCCACCTGACCGCGACCCTGGTCACCGGCTGGTGGCTGGCGCGCGGCGAGGCCGCGTTGTGGGCGGTGCTGCGCCGCCTGTTCCTGCGGCTCCTGCCCTGGTCGCTGCCCGTTCTCCACCCGTGGGTACGGCCGGCGGCCCCGCCCGTGCGCCGGGTGGTCGTCCGTACCGAGCTCAGGCACATCGTCAGCAGGCGTGGTCCTCCACTTCCCGCCTGAACCTCTGACACCCCTTTTTCCCTTTACCTCAAGTGGAGTTCCCCCATGTCGTTCACCCGTAGAGCGGCGACCGTGCTCGCCGCGGCGACCGCGCTCACCGTCGGCCTGGCCGTACCTGCCCTGGCCCATGTCACCATCAACCCGCGCAGCGCCGAGCAGGGCGGGTTCAGCAAGGTCGCCTTCCGCGTGCCCAACGAGCGCGACGACGCCTCGACCACCAAGGTCGAGGTCACCTTCCCCGCCGACCACCCGCTCGCCTTCGTGTCGGTCAAGCCGGTTCCCGGCTGGGAGGTCAAGGTCACCGAGGGCAAGCTGGCCACGCCGGTCAAGACGGAGTACGGCGACCTCACCGAGGCCGTCACCAAGGTCGTGTGGTCCGGCGGCAAGATCAACCCGGGTGAGTTCCAGGAGTTCGAGGTGTCGATGGGGCAGCTGCCCAAGGACGCCAGCGAGCTGGTCTTCCCGACCGAGCAGACCTACTCGGGCGGCGAGGTCGTCAAGTGGGCCGACCCGCCCAAGACGGACGGCACCGAGGCCGAGCACCCGGCCCCGACCCTCAAGCTCACCCCGCCGACGGGCGAGGACGAGCACGCCACGGCTTCGGCCACCCCGGCGGCAGCGGCGCCCAGCGTGACCCCGGTCGCCGCGGCGTCCGCCTCCACCTCGGACAACACGGCCCGCCTGCTGGGCGGCGCCGGTCTGGTGGTGGGCGTCATCGGCGTCATCATCGGCTTCCTGGGCCTGCGGCGGCGCGGCGCCTGACGGATGGCGGCGGGCAGGGCGCGCGCCCTGCCCGCCGTACCCCTAGCTTGTGATGTCCTTGCCCGTGAACCGGGCCCAGGCGATCGCGCAGAAGATGCCGATGTAGGCCCCGAAGGCCAGTAGCCCGCCGGTCATGTCGCCCCAGGCGATCGGGTCGCGCATCGCGCCGTCGAACCCCGTCCAGCGGGTGGGCAGCAGGTAGGGCGCCAGCCAGTCGAGCTGCGGGATCGCCCGCAACACCGTCGTGACGATCACCAGCACCAACGTCGCCGCGATCGCCCCGATCGCCACCTCGGTCATGGTCGACAACGCCAGGGCCACAGCGGCCAGCGCCGCCATCCCCACGGTCACGTACCCGGCCGCCACGGCCACCCGCACCAGCCCGTCCGCGTAGGACACCGTGGTCCCCGACAGCAGCGTCACCGGCCCGACCGGGAACAGGATCGCCCCGACGATCAGCGCCACGACCGCCACCCCGAAGGTGACGGCGAACGCGAACACGACCGCGTTGGCGTACTTGACCGCCAGCAGCCGGGTCCGCCCGGCGGGCGCGGCCAGCAGGTAACGCAGCGTCCCCGCCCCCGCCTCCCCCGCGATCGAGTCCCCCGCCACGACCGCGACGACGACCGGCAGCAGCAGCGGCACCAGCATGAACAGCGAGGCGAACGCCAGCACGAGCCCGTTGCCCGCCATGGCGGAGATGATCCCGCCCGCTCCCCCTTCCGCGCCGTCCGACCCCATGAGCCGCACCACCACGCCGATGAGGACCGGCACGAGCCCGATCACGCCCAGCATCGCCAGGTTGCGCGGGCGGCGGAACGTCAGCCCCATCTCCGAGCGCAGCAACCGCCAGAACGCCCCCGCACGAGCGGGCGCGGGCTGGAACGCCGGAGGCGCGGGCGCGTCGCGTTCCGCGGTGCGCATCGTCTCGGCGACCGGGACCAGCCCCGGGCTCCTCCTGAGGTCCTCAGCCGTCGACATCGAAACCCTCTCCCGTCAGCCCGACGAACACGTCCTCCAGGCTCGGCCGTACGACGGCCAGCCCGCGTACGGCGACGCCCTCGGCCACCAGCGCGGCGTTGATCCGCTCCGGCGCGTGCCCGCCCAGCTCGGCCGTCACGTCGTCCGCGGTTCCACGGACGTCGTCGAGGCCCAGCGTCGCCAGCACCCTGACCGCGTCGGCCACGTCGGGCGTGACGATCCTGACGCGCGTCGCCTGGCCCCCGTTGAGCGAGGCGATCGTGCCCTGGGCCACCAGCCTGCCCGTGCGCATGATGGCCGCGTGCGTGCACATCTGCTCCACCTCGGCCAGCAGGTGCGAGGAGACGAACACCGTGGTGCCGTCCGCCGCGATGTCCCTGACCAGGGCGCGCACCTCGCGGGTGCCCTGCGGGTCGAGCCCGTTGGTGGGCTCGTCGAGGATGAGCAGCTCGCGCGGGCCCAGCAGCGCGGCGGCGATCGCCAGCCGCTGCCGCATGCCCAGCGAGTAGGCGCGGTAACGCTTGGCCGCTGCTGCGGACAGCCCCACCCGGTCCAGCGCGGCCGCGACCCTCGCCTTGGCCGTGCGGCCCTCGGCGGTGGCGTCGGCCGCGTCGAAGCGCAGCAGGTTGGCCTCGCCCGACAGGTAGGGGTAGAAGGCGGGACCCTCCACCAGGGCGCCGACCCTGGACAGCGGCACCACCTCGTAGGTGCCGGAGGTGGGGGCGATGAGGCCGAGCAGCATGCGGATCGTGGTGGTCTTGCCCGACCCGTTGGGGCCGAGGAACCCGTACACGGATCCGCGCGGCACAGCCAGGTCGAGCGCGTCCACGGCGACCTGGCCGCCCTTGAACTGCTTGGTCAGCCCTTCGGTGACGATCGCGTCCCCGGCGGGCGGGGACGCCCAGCCGGGCGCCCCCACTTCCAGCACCGTACTCACTTCGCCTGCGCCGCCTTCTGGAGAACCTCAGGGGTGACCGCGCCGACGAGCAGGCGGCCGTCGTCGGTGACGAGGGCGGTGAGCAGCTTGGTCCTGATGACCTTGCCACCCTCCACCGGCGTCGCCGTCTTCAGGAACTCGGCGATCGGATCGACGCCGTCCTTGGCCTCGGCCTTCGGCATCGGCAGCACGGCGACGCTGGTCCAGCCCTCGCCGACCACCTTCGCCGCGTCCGTCAGCTCCTTGGCCCGCTCCTCGCGGTCGGCGCCGTCCTTGGCGCCGATGGTCTTGTCGACCACCTTGGCTCCGGCGGGCGGGGTGAACGCGAAGTTCTCCTCGGCCGGCGGGGTGAAGGTCACCTCGGTGAACTTCACCTCGAACGCGGCCTCGGCCGAGCCCTTGGCGAACACCTGCACGCGCAGCGGGACGTAGTTCTCGCCGTCGACGGCGATCCTGACGTCCTGGACGAGCGAGCCGGGGTCCTTGGGCGCCAGCACGATCTGGTAGACCGGGCGTCCCGCCACCTCGTCGGTGTTGGTGACGCTCACCGCCGTGTACTCACCGACCATCGCCAGCGCCTTCTCCGCCGCCTGCTGCGGCGTCAGGTCGGAGGCCGACGGGGTCGGCAGCTGGTCCTGCTTGTCCGCCCCCGGGGCGAACTTCACCCTCGTGGCGGTGTTCTCGTCACTGTTCCAGTACCAGGCCTGCTCACCGTTGACGATGAGGTTGGTCTCGCTCATCTGGGACGGCAGCGCCAGCCTGATCTTGTCCCGCGCGCCGTACCAGACCTTGACCTCGTGCGAGCCCGACAGCATGGTCAGCGGCGACGCGTCCGCACCCCCTCCGGTGGACGGCAGCGCCGGCAGGCCGAGCGAGGCGGTCTCCAGGACCGTGCCCGACATCGGCTTGGGCCCGCCGCCGTTGTGCACCGCTGCGCTCGCGTCGGCCAGCAGTTCGGCCGCCGTACGCTCGGGCAGTGCCGGGTCGCCGCTCACCGCGGCGATGACCGGACCGGTGCCGATCGCGGCGCCGACCACGACCACAGCCGCGATCGGGACCCCCCACCTCACGAACTTGCCTCTACGCATCTCACTCCTTAACGGTATGTCGATAGGGAGAGACTGCGTCACGGGTCCTGTGGTCAACCTGAGACCGCCTGAGATCGTTCTCAGCGTGCACTCAGCGGGACACGGCACTATGGGGGCTATGAGAGTTCTGGTCGTCGAGGATGAGCGGCGGATGGCCGCGGCCCTCCAGCGGGGGTTGCAGGCAGAGGGGTTCGCCGTCGACCTCTCCCACGACGGCGAGGACGGCCTGCACCAGGCCAGGCACGGCGACTACGACATCGTGGTGCTCGACATCATGCTGCCGCGCCTGTCCGGCTACAACGTGTGCAAGCAGTTGCGCGCCGAGGAGAACTGGGTGCCGATCCTCATGTTGTCCGCCAAGGACGGCGAGTACGACATGGCCGACGGCCTCGACCTGGGCGCCGACGACTACCTGACGAAGCCGTTCTCCTACGTGGTGCTGGTGGCCAGGCTGCGCGCGCTGCTGCGGCGCGACACGGGCCGCCGCCCCGCCGTGCTGGCGACCGGCGACCTGTCGCTCGACCCGGCCAAGCGCAAGGTGGCGCGCGGCGAGACGCCGATCGAGCTGACGCCGCGCGAGTTCGCGCTGCTGGAGTACCTGATGCGCAGGCACGACGAGGTCGTGTCGAAGTCGGAGATCCTCGAACACGTCTGGGACACCTTCGACACCGACCCCAACGTGGTCGAGGTCTACGTCGGCTACCTGCGACGCAAGATCGACGCCCCCTTCGGCAGGAACGCGCTCCAGACCGTGCGCGGCGCCGGATACCGCCTGGCCGGCGACGGTGGCTGAGTCCCCGCTGACGTGGTGGCGCAGGAAGAGCCTGCGGTTCAGGATCACCGCCGCCGCCTCGGCCGCGCTGGCCATCGCGCTGGCGATCTCGGCGTCCGTACTGCTGAGCGTGCTGACCAAGACGCTGATCGACACCGCGGACGAGTCGGTCAGGCTGCAGGCGCAGACCGTGCGGGTCAAGGCCGACAACGGGACGCTGACCAGCCCGGTAACCACCAACGACGGCACGATCGTGCAGGTCATGGACAAGGACGGGCGCATCACGCACGTCACCTACGGCACCGATCGGCTCGTCCCGCTGCTCAACGACCGGCGGCTGGCGCGCGCGCTGTCCTCGGGCGAGGCGGAGTTCCTGGACGGCCGGCCGTACGCGATCAACGGGGCGCTGCGGGTGGTGGCCATGCGCGCCGACCACGGGCAGATCGTGCTGGCCGCGCGGCCGATCAACGAGATCGACAGGAGCATCACGGTGGCGGGCCGGGTGCTGCTGGCGGGCACGCCGCTGCTGCTGATCCTGCTGGCCGGGGCGAGCTGGCTGATCGTCGGCAGGACGTTGCGCCCGATCGTCGCGCTGCGCAAGGGCGCCGCCGAGATCACCCACACGGCCAGGTCGCGGCGGCTGCCGGTGCCCGAGGCGCGCGACGAGGTGCACTCCCTGGCCACGACGCTCAACAGCATGCTGGCCAGGCTGGAGGAGGCCGAGGGCAGGCAACGGGCGCTGGTCTCCGACGCGGCGCACGAGCTGCGCAGCCCGCTGGCCAGCATCAGGCTGCAGCTCGAGGTGGCGCTCGGCCACCCCGAGGGCCAGGAGTGGCGCGAGACGGCCGAAGGCGTCCTGGAGGACACGCTGCGGCTGTCGCGCCTGGCCGAGGACCTGCTCGCGCTGGCCCGCCTCGACGAGCGGGGCGGCACCCCCGCGCGCAGCGACCCGGTGGCCCTGGACGAGGTGGTCAGGCAGGTGGTCGAGCGGTACGGCGAGGCCAGGCTGACCGCGTGCGACCCGGTCACCGTGCGGGGCGACGCCCTCGACCTGAGCCGGGTGCTGACCAACCTCATGGACAACGCGGTCAGGCACACCGCCTCGAAGGTGGAGGTGGCGCTGACCGCCGACGGCGTGCTGACCGTCACCGACGACGGGCCGGGCATCCCCTCCCCCGCGGACCGCGAGCGGGTGTTCAACCGCTTCACCCGCCTCGACTCCGGGCGCAGCCGCGACGAGGGCGGGGCCGGGCTCGGCCTGGCGATCGTGCGGGAGACGGTGCGCGCGCACGGCGGCACCGTCCACCTGGAGGACGCCGCGCCCGGCCTGCGGGCCGTGGTGCGGTTGCCACCGGTTCGCTGACGGCGCTTTACCCTCTCTCCATCAAGCGTTTGTTAGGCTGCCGGGGTGATTACTCGCGACAGTGAGCAGGCGGAGACGATCCTCAAGATCGCCACGCAGCTCTTCGCGGCGCTCGGGTACGACGGCACCTCGACGCGCCAGATCGCCGACGCCGCAGGGCTCAACGTGGCGACGGTCAACTACCACGTGGGCGGCAAGCGCGAGCTCTACCTGGCCGTCATGGAGCGCGCCCACCACACCGAGCGGACCGCGCTGGAGGAGGCGACGGCCGCGCTCGCTGCCGCCTCCCCGGCCGACGCGCCCGCCGCCCTGCACCGGCTGCTCGACCGGTACGTCGACCTGTGCGTGGAGCATCCGGAGATCCCGTCGCTGTGGATGCACCGGTGGCTGTCCGACGCGGGCGACATCACCTCGCTGGAGCAGGAGTACGTGCAGCCGCTGGTCAACGCGATCGGCGGGGCGCTGTCGGCGCTGCCCATCGACCGGGACGTGGACGTGGAGTACGCGCTGTGGTCGGTCATCTGGTGCGTGAACGGCTTCGCCAGGGGCGGGGTGCTGGACGCCGAGGGGCGCCGCAGGGGCGCCGGTGACGCGCGGGCCGTGCGCCGGTTCCGCGCGCACCTCCATCTGATGGTGCAGAGGATGCTGGGGCTGCCATGACCTTCTTCGAGCACGGCCTCGGCGCCGAGGGCCTGCCCGCCGAGCTGGCCGCGCTGCGCGCGCACGACCTGCCCGTGCGCGGCGGCAAGGTGACCGCCTACGTCTACGACACCGGGCGGCCCGGCGTGCACGCGGCGGCCGCTGCCGCCTACCTCGAGATGCTCGAGGTCAACATGCTCGACCCGACCGCCTTCCCCAGCATCGTGGAGATGGAGCGTCAGGTCGTCGGCGCGGTGGCCGAGCTGCTCGGCGGCGGGCACGGCATCTTCACCAGCGGCGGCACCGAGTCCGTCATGCTCGCCGTGAAGACGGCGCGGAAGCCCGGTGGCACGATCGTGGCGCCGGTGACCGCGCATCCCGCCTTCCACAAGGCGGCCGACTACCTGGGACTCGAGGTCGTGCCGGTGCCGGTCGACCTGAAGACGTTCCAGGTGGACCCGGCGGCGATGGCGAACGCCATCGACGAGCGCACGTGCCTGGTCGTGGTGTCCGCGCCGTCCTACCCGCAGGGGGTCGTCGACCCGGTCGCCGAGGTGGCGGCGATCGCCGCGGAGCGCGGGGTGCCGTGTCACGTGGACGCGTGCGTGGGCGGGTGGCTGCTGCCGTGGTTGCGGCTGGCGGGGGCGGAGGTGCCGCCGTTCGACCTGTCGGTGCCCGGGGTGACGTCGATCTCCTGCGACCTGCACAAGTTCGGCTACGCGCCGAAGGGGGCGTCGGTGGTGCTGTTCGCCGATCCGGCGATGCGGCGTAAGGCGTACTTCGCCTCGGCTGCCTGGCCGGGGTACACGGTGATCAACGCGACCGTGCAGAGCTCGCGGTCGGCGGGGTCGCTCGGTGGGGCGTGGGCGACGATGCGGGCGCTGGGCAGGGACGGGTACCTCGCGCTGGCGCGGGCCTGCCTGGAGGCGACCGTACGGCTGCGCGAGGGGATCGGGGCGATCGACGGGCTGCGGGTGCTCGGTGAGCCTTCGTCGTCGCTGGTGGCGTTCACGTCGGACACGATCGACGTGTTCGTGCTGGCTGACGAGGCGCGTCGGCGGGGGTGGTTCATCCAGCCGCAGCTGTCTTATGCGGGGATTCCCGCGAACCTGCACATCACCGTGACCGGGGTGACGTTGTCGGGGGTGTCGGCGATGCTGGAGGTGATCGCGGAGTCCGCCGCGGCGGCGTTGGAGCGTGGGCCTGCGGTGCTGCCCGAGGGGCTGGTGGAGCTGATCGCGGACCTGGACCTCGACGCGCTGGACGACGCCACGTTCGCGTCGCTGGCGGCTTCGGTGGGGATCGATCTGACCAGCAGGGACCAGCCGGAGATGGCGGTGGTCAACAAGGTGCTGGACGCCCTGCCCGCGAAGGTGCGCGAGTCGATCCTGGTCCGCTTCCTCTCGGTGATCTACAGCTGACCATTCCGCGCCCCCACCCCCGGCGCCCTTGCCCCCGTGATCTCGTTTCCCTCCACGATGGTTGTGGGGGTTGTGGGGGTTGTGGGGTTGTGGGGGTTGTGGGGGTCAGCGGTTGCTGAGGCGGGTGACTTCGGTGAGGGCGGTGCGGGCGGAGGCGGGGTCGTGGACGCGGAAGACGCGGGCGCCCTGCCACGCTGAGACGGCCAGGGTGGCCATCGTGCCCGCGTGTCGTTGGTCGACGGGGAGGCCGCCCAGGGTCTCCCCCACGAAGTCCTTGTTGGAGACGGCCACCAGCACCGGCCAGCCTGTCGCCGTCATCTCGTCCAGGCGGCGGCTCACCTCCAGGGAGTGGAAGGTGTTCTTGCCGAAGTCGTGCGCCGGATCGATGAGGATCGACTCGCGCTCCACCCCCGCCGCGACCGCCTTCTCGGCCAGCTCCGTGGTGAGGTCGATGACGTCCTGGACCACGTCGTCGTACGCGATGCGGTGCGGCCGCGTGCGGGGCTCGACGCGCCCCGCATGCGCGCACACCAGCCCGATGCCGTAGGAAGCCGCCACCTCGGCCAGCTCCGGGTCGACGCCGCCCCACGTGTCGTTGAGCAGGTGCGCGCCCGCCTTCGCCACCACCTCGCCGACCTCTGCCCGCCACGTGTCGACGCTGATGAGCAGGCCGGGGTGCCGGTCGCGGACCGCCTCCACGAGGTCGGCGACGCGCCGGATCTCCTCGCGGGCGTCCACCAGATCGCCTGGACCCGCCTTGACGCCCCCGATGTCCACGATGTCGGCCCCACCGGCCACGGCCCGGTCGACGGCCTCCAGGGCGGCGTCGAACCCGTAGGTGGCGCCCTTGTCGTAGAAGGAGTCGGGGGTACGGTTGACCACGGCCATCACCGCGAACTCCCCAGGGCCGAAAGCACGGCCGCCCAAGCGCAGAATGCTCATCACCGCGAGCGTATCGCAGGCGCGTTCGGCAGCGATCTCGCAGGAGTGGCGGTCGCCGCGACGGGGTTTCATCGATGAGGCAGAGGCACGCAACCGGCGGCTTCACGCGACGCCGTTGCGGCGGATCATGCGTCCGCTCGGTGAGCGTCTCCCTGGAAGGAGCCCGGTCCCGGTCGGCGGGTGGCGCGTGGTGCGGCTTGCCGTACAAGAAAGTCTCGAAACGGGCCCGGGTGGCGCGGTACCCGAGCGGGACGGAATCAGGCTGCGGAGCCCTTTTCCGCGGTCGCCAGGAAGTCCTGAGCGATCAGAGGTAGGCGGCGGCGGGCGTGGACGACTGCGATGACGCGGCGGACGGCGGGTTCCAGCGAGCGGACCACGAGCCCCGCCCTGCTGGCCTGCTCGGCCATCCCGCGGTACCAGAGCAACGACGCCTGCCCAGCCCTCACGGCACTGAGCCAGCCGTTGCGCTCGTCGGTCTCGAGCACCACGACGGGTGTCACGGCGTACTTGCCGAACATCGCGTCGAGCTCCCTGCGCCTGGTGCTGCCCCTAGCGGGGAGAGCCAGCCGCAGGCCGTCGAGCCGCGACATCGGCACCGGCGTGGGCAGGTCGAGTCCTGGGGGTGAGATGAGGACGATCTCCTGTCGTTCGAGGGGGTGGGTGATGAGGTCGGTGGGCACCGGCAGGTCGGTCAGACCGAGATCGGCCCGCTGGTCCCTGATGGCGCTGACCACGGCGTCCCTGCCGTCGCAGCGCACGATGTGCACGCGGACACCTGGATGCTCGGCCGCGTAGGCGGGCAGCAGCCGCCCCGCGAGTCCGGGCTCCAGGTTGGGGGTGGAGGCGATGCGGAGTTCCGCCTCCGAGGTGCCGCCGTGGCCGGCCAGGCCCTCGATCTCCCTTACGGCGTCGAGCGCCTCCCTCGCCAGCTTGACCACCCGCCGGCCCTGCGCGGTGACGACGACACCGCGTCCCGAGCGAGCGAACAGCGTCATGCCGAGCTCTCGCTCCAGATCCCGGATCGCGCGTGAAAGCGCAGGCTGCGCGATGTAGAGCGATCTGGCCGCGTCGGTCATGGTGCGGTGCTCCGCAGTCGCGACCACGTAGCGGAGCTGCTGCAGATTCATGTCACTGAAGCTAGGACAACGCCGACCGCTCGGTCCGGAACATAGCGGAGATCACCTCGAATGATTTCGGACTGTAACCGCATACTGCTACATCCGTGACGGGTGATAAATCAGTATGCTTCTGCCCCAAATTCGACAAAGGCTGGCAAGGGTCGGGCCGATACCGACAACGGGGCCGAGGGGGCGTCAGGATGGCAGGCAACGGGCAATATCCACCACCGCCCCATGGGCCAGGGCAGCCCCAGCGGCCACCCTCCCTCCCCTGGCCGCCACCCCAGCGCCAGGGCGCCGGGCAGTACCCACCCCAGGGCCCCCCTTACCCGCAGGGGCCGCCCGCGCAGAACCCGTACCCCCAGGGCCCCTACCCGCCGCAGAACCCTTACCCGCAGGGGCCGTACCCCCAGCAGGCCCCTCCCCCGCCGCCCCCGCAGGGCCAGCCGTACGGCGGGCCGTACCAGCAGGGGCCGCAGTACCCGCCCCAGGGCCCCGGGTGGACGCCGCCGCCACCACCGCCCCCGATGCCGCCGCGCCCCGGGCCCTACGGGCACTGGCAGCAGCCGCCGCGCAAGAAGTCCGGCGGCGCCGTCGCTGTGATCGGCGCGCTCCTCGGCACGATGGCCGCGCTGTTCGTGCTGCTCGTGATCGGCTCCGCCGTACTCAAGAAGAGCCACACCGAGGAACCGGCCAACCCGATCGCGCTCCCCACCTACACCCCGTCCGACCTCCCCAGCCCCGGCGAGACGAGCGACCCGGTCAAGCCGACCCGCAGGCCCACCCCGACGAACGACGACCAGCCGGACGTCGACCAGCCCCCGCAGCAGGTGGTGCTCAACAAGGGGCTGAAGGAGAACACGATGTACAAGTCCGGCGCGCTGCCCAACACCGCGTGCCCGGCGGGCAACGTGAACGTCTTCAACGGCGCCCAGCTCAAGGCGCTGATCATCAAGACCGGCCACTGTATGGACAAGGGCTGGAAGCAGATCCTGGAGAAGCAGGGCATCGACTGGAGCCCGCCCGGCTACGCGATCGCCGCCAAGCGCGGCAGGGGCGCGTGCGGCGACTACCCGTCGGCCGGGAGCATGGTGCCCTACTACTGCCCGCGCAACAACACGATCTACGCCTCCACCTCGGCGCTGGCCAAGGGCAGCGGCAACCAGATGGGCTACGGCCAGATCATCAGCTGGAGCGGCGGGATCATCAGCATGATGGCCCACGAGTACGGTCACCACGTGCAGAACCTGACCGGCATCCTGGACGCGCACTGGCAGAAGCACCTGGCCTCCAGCAGCGAGAGCGGACGGCTGGCGCTGAGCAGAAAATTGGAGCTCCAGGCGACGTGCTTCGGCGGCATGTGGATGCGGTCCGTCGCGGGCAGCTATCCGGTCAGCACGTCCAACCGGCAGTCGTTGTTCTCCTTCTACGGTCAGGTGGGCGACTGGCCCGGATATCCCCGTGACCACGGGAGTCGCACGAACAACTACCGGTGGTTCCGGCAGGGCTACGACAGGAACAAGTCGTACCAGTGCAATACGTGGCTGGCGCCGGCCTCGACGACCTCCTAGCTTTACGGGCCGTTCATCTCAGGTTGGGCACTTGTCGGTGTTGTCCCTATATGGGGGCTAGAATCACGGCAATCTTGTGGTCATCAGGGGGCAAACCCCGTGTTTTGCCTGGTAACACCTAAGAAGGAGCCGGTGTGAGGAAGCGTCCTGGGGGAGAGCCCGCCGCCGGCGGGAGAAAACGGCGCAGCACAACCCAGGGCCCGCGCTTCGCCAAACCCCTGAACCTGGGGTCGGTGCTGGGCTGGACGGCGCTGTCCATCCTGGTCCCCGGAATGGCCCACCTGCGCGCCGGGCACCGGCGAACGGGTTTCGCCCTTCTCGGCTCCTTCGGCGTGGTCCTTCTCGGCGCCCTCGTCTATGGACTGACGCGTGGCAGCGCCGGCGCCTTCGCCCGCCAGGACACCCTGCTGACCCTCATCATCGCCGCCTGGATCGGCGCGGTGTGCTGGTCGGTGCTGGTGATCGTCTCCTATGTCGCCCTCGGGCCCAACCGGCTGGACCAGACCCAGCAGATCATCTCGGGCATCCTGGTCGGCGTGCTCTGCGTCGGCGTGATGGCGCCTTTCGCCGTCGGCGCGACCACCCTCACCGCGGCCAGGGGCGCGATCCATGACATCTTCCGCCCCGGCGGTGACACCACCGACGGGGGCGAGCCGGTCAAGGAGATCAAGCAGGAGGATCCCTGGGACGGCAAGCCGCGGGTCAACTTCCTGCTCATCGGCGGTGACGCGGCGGGCAACCGTACCGGCGTCAGGACCGACAGCATGACGGTGGCCAGCGTGGACACCAAGACCGGCAACACGGTCATGTTCAGCCTCCCGCGCAACCTGCAGCACGTGCGCTTCCCGCCCACCTCGCCGCTGTCCAAGCACTTCCCCAACGGCTACATGGCCGAGCTGCCCAACGGCGGGCTGCTCAACGAGATCTGGCAGTTCGGCAACGACCACCCCGAGATCATGGGCGGCAAGAACCGGGGGCCGCGCGCCCTCATGGACGCCATCAGCCAGACCCTCGGCCTCAAGATCGACTACTACGCGCTGATCAACATGTACGGCTTCGTGGACCTGGTGGACGCCATCGGCGGCATCAAGATCAAGGTCGAGAAGGACATCCCGTGGGGCGGCCACTACGGCACCGCGGGGACCATCAAGGCCGGGTACCAGAAACTGACCGGCGAGGAGGCGCTCTGGTACGGGCGCTCGCGCGTGGTGGACGACGACTTCCACCGCATGGCCAGGCAGCGGTGCGTGATCGCCGCGTTCGCCAAGCAGGCGACGCCGGAGAAGATCCTGGCGAACTTCACCCACATCGCGTCGGCCGCCAAGAAGATGGCGCAGACCAACATCCCGGCCGACCTGGTGGAGCACATCGCCAACCTGGCGCTGAAGGTGAAGGGCGCCAAGATCACCAGCCTGCAGTTCGTGCCGCCGGAGTTCTACACGGGCTCGCCGGACTGGGTCAAGATCAGGCGCGCGGCGGCGAAGGCGCTGGCGGACTCCGCCAAGCCGTCACGGCAGGCGCTGGCCGCCAACGTGACCGCCTCCCCTGGCTCTCCCTCGGCCACGCCGAGCAGGACCCACGAGGCCACCCCGACCCAGACGCCGACGCAGAACACCAACAAGAACGCGAAGTCCCTCAACGAGATCTGCGGCATCTGACCGCGCTCTTGACGGCTTGAGCCGCCCGGATCCCGGCTGATCACCACGATCCGCCGGGATCCTTCCCATTGACCTACTGGGTGGACTCCCTGAGCAGCTGACGGAACGTCTCTGCCTCGCCGCTCGTTTCGACGGTGCCGCCTCTCCCCCACAACCACCGCAACACCTGCTCAGGCGACCCGGAGAACGTGGCGGCAGGCTCGTCGACCACCCCGTCGACGGCCCGCATCACGGAGCCATGCGTGTCCACGGTCCAGTTCCTCCCCCCGGCGGTCACGACCACCGGTCCCTGCCAACCAGCCGGGACCGGCATGTCGTACAGGCAGACCCTGAGCACCTCGTCCACCCCGTCCACCGCCAGCTCATCGCCCACCGCACTCCCCGGCCCCCCGAGGGCCTGCTCGGCGTCGATCCGGTGGATCACCGTCTCCTGAGCCATCCGCCGCATCCAGAACCCCACCGTCTGGTCGGGCGCGTGCCACGTCTTCGCCCACGCCTCCGGATCCCTGGCCGTGAGCTCCCCGGCCAGCTCGCCGTACGCCCGGTCGAGAACGTCCAGAGGCGCCTCACCCGACAGGTCAGGCGGCCAGTCGCCGGGCATCTCCCCCCGCCGGAGCGTCTCCACCTTGTGGAGATAGACCAGGGCGACATGCTCGGTCAGATCACCGACCGTCCAGTCAGGACAGCTCGGAACCGGCGCGTCCCCCGCAGCACCGGCCACGGCGGCGCGGAAGAGGACGAAGTCGTCGGCGAGGTGCTGGAGAAAGTCCACCCGCCAACCCAACCAGACCCCACCGACAGTTCACTTCCACTGGTACGCGAAGTAGCCGCCGAGCGCCGCGACGGCCTCGTCGGTCAGGTCGGGGTGGCGGCGGCGCATCTCCTCCCGGGCCCAGGCGGTCCCGGACTCCAGGGTGTGGTTCTCCCAGTCCACGGGGATGGCCACCATCTCCTGGACCAGCGCGTCGAGGGCGGGCAGGAGCTCAGGTCCTAGCGCCTGAGCCACGGCCTCGCCGTTCCTGCTCGGCCAGGGAGTGCTCGTCAGGTAGATCACGAGCGCGCGGCTGATCATCGGTCAGGCATGGCGTTCGAGTTCTTCCGCCGTCCAGGCCAGACGTCCGGCCTCCAGGTCGCCCACCACGCCGCGCAACCACGCGACCTCAGCCGCCGTCATCTCGCGCAGGTACTCGAACTCCAGCATGCTGATCCGCGGCAACCCGTCGGACGCCTGAGCGGCCAGGTTCGCGTCCATGTCCCGGAGCGTTCCAGAGACCGTCTCCAACCGCTCGCCCAGCGCGGAGACGATCTCCGGCACCGGCAGCATCAGCAGGTGCGACAGGGCGGCGGGAAACTGCGGGTACTCCTGCCGCGGCGTCCGCAGCATCTCCAGGAGCCACTCACGCGCCGCCGCCCGCCCCGACGCGGTGATCTCGTAGACGGTCCGCTCCGGGTACTGCTGGTCGCGCTCCGTCTCCCGCACCGCGATCAGGCCGCCGCCCGCCAGCCGCTCGATGGTGCGGTAGAGGCTCGATCGCTGCCCGACGTTGACGACCTGGTCCTTGCCCCACTGTTTGATCACCCGCTGCATGCCGTACGGATGCATCGGTTTGTACTGCAGCAGCGACAAGACCGTCAGCGCCAGCGGCGTCCCGGAAACCATGTCCCGAGGATACCCTCCAGGAGACTAGTTGACGACAAACTAGTTGCAGTGCAACTATTGAGCCATGACAACAGCATTGATCATCGGCGGCGGGATCGCCGGACCCGTCACCGCGATGGCCCTGCGCAGGGCGGGCATCGACGCGACCGTCCACGAGGCCTACGACAGCGCGTCCGACGGCGTCGGCGCCGCACTGACCCTCGCCCCCAACGGGCTCGCGGCCTTGAAGATCATCGGCGCCGACGAGGACGTCCAGGAGAAGGGCCTGCCCATCAGGGGCATGGTCACCTCGACGGCCACCGGCTTCCAGCTGGCCGAGGTGGGCGGGCTGGAGGGCCTGCCGCCGAGCCGCCTGATCAGCCGCGCCGACCTGTTCGCCGCCCTGCGCGACCGGGCGCTGGCCGCGGGCGTCCCGATCGTGTACGGCAAGCGCCTCGTGAGCGCCGAGGAGACGGCCGACGGCGTCACCGCCCACTTCGCGGACGGCACCACCGCCACCGGCGACCTCCTGGTCGGCGCGGACGGCATCAACTCCACGGTGCGCGGCCTGATCGACCCGCAGGCGCCAGGCCTGGAGCGGATCCCCCTGATCGGCATCGGCGCCACGGCCGACGTCAAGACGGACACCAAACCGGAGACCATGCACTTCGCCTTCGGCAAGGCGTTCATCGGCTACTGGTCGCTGCCGGACGGCAGGACCGGCTGGTTCACGAACCTGCCCCACGCGGAGGCGCTGAGCTACCAGCGGGCCCGCGCGATCCCGGGCGAGGAATGGCTGGACACGCTGCGCGAGACCGTCGGCGACGAGGTGCCCGGCCGCGAGCTCGTCGCGCACACCAGCCCCGAGAACCTCGTCGCGATCGGCGCGATGGAGGTGCTGCCGTCGGTGCCGCGCTGGTTCAGCGGGCGCATGGTGCTGGTCGGCGACTCGGCGCACGCGCCGTCGTCGAGCTCTGGGCAGGGCGCCTCACTGGCCGTCGAGAGCGCGATCCAGCTCGCCCGCTGCCTGCGCGACCTGCCCGACCTCGGCGAGGCGTTCGCCGCCTACGAGGAGCTCCGCCGTTCCCGCGTGGAGATGGTGGCGGCCAGGGCCGCCGCGCTCAACGACAAGAAGTCGGGCAAGGGCGAGGACACCGACCTGGAGACCCAGCTCGGCCCCGAGCAGCGCTACACGATCGACTGGGACGCGCCGGTCACCCGCGGCAGCAGCGCGAACGCCGCCACGTAGATGAGCCCGGCCACGATGAGCAGGCCCTGGTAGCCGATCACCAGGGCCAGATACTCCAGGCACCCGCCGAGCACAGCGCCGAGCAGGTTCGCGCCGAACGCCGACGTCGCGTCGGCGGTGTCGGTGAAACGTTTGGCGAACACCACGTTGGCCGCGAAGATCGGCAGGAACGCCACGAACACGGCGGCGACCGCGCGCACCGGCACGGGCAGCGACAGCAGCCACGCGTTGGGCACGAGCCAGGCGAGCACCAGGCCGCCGAGCAGCACGCCGTACATCACGGGCAGCGGTGGAGTGCGGAAGCGGCGGGTCACCTCGACGGCGGCGAGCACCGCGATCAGCACTCCGGCGAACACGATCGCGTTGACCACCCACGTGGTGCCGAACAGCAGCGCGAACCCGGTCACGCTCTTGGTCTCCAGCAGCAGGAACGCCACTCCGAGCAGGAACAGGTCCGCGTAGGGGCGCATGCGCTGGAACGGCCCGGCCACGACGCGTACGGCGAGCAGGCTGACGATGAGGATCAGGCTCAGCGTGATGAGGTAGAGCGGCGGGATCGTCCTGTCCTTCATGTACAGGAACGGACGGTCGTCGATCGCGGGGGCGGGGGTCCCGGCGACCGGCTGCCACGCCGACGCGCATCGCTGCCCTGCCGGGGTGAACCCGGCGGTGATCACGGCCTGCTGCCCGGCCGCGCTGACGATGTCCACGCAGGGGGTGTGGCCGAAGGCGTTGTTCATGGTCTGCGCCAGCCGTCCGACCAGCCATGTCTCACGGTAGTAGTTGTACATCGAGAACGCCCCGCCCGGTTTGAGGTGCTCGCGGGCGGCGCGCATGGCCTGCTCGGTGAACAGGTAGCTCTCCAGCCGCAGCGAGCTGGCCCCCGACACGAGCGTGAGCGAGTCGGGCAGGGCGAACAGGATGAGGTCGTACTTCTTGGACGTCCCCTCCAGATACGCCCGGCCGTCGGTGACGTAGGTGGTCACGCGCGGATCGGAGTAGGGGTGGTCGGGATGGTAGGTGCCGCCCAGTTCGCGAAGCTTGGGGTCGATCTCGACGGCGTCGATGCGCTTGGCGCCCTTGGTCAGCGCGATGGCGACGTCGGTGCCGCTGCCCGCCCCGACGATCAGCACGTCGTCGGGCGCCGCCGTGGCCCGCTCGTACGGCAGGGCGTACTGGCGCTCCCACTCCAGCCGCGCCTTGGCCGGTACGGCCTGCTGGTGCGGGATGCCGTTGACCTGGATGTCCATCACCGGCTGGCCGAGCTGCTCGAACTGCTTGTAGGTCACCTTGTAGTAGGGCGACCAGAGGGCGCCCGCGGTGAGCGTCTCCCCCAGCAGCAGCGCCACGACCGCCAGCGCGGGCACCGCCACGAAGGCGATGTATCCGGACAGGGGGCGAGGGGTCAGCAGCACCAGATAGGCGGCCGCCACGATGACGCCCCAGAACACCGGCGGCGCGCTGAGGAACGACAGCGCCGTGAACAGCGCGATCCCGCTCAGCGACCCGATCAGGTCGTAGCGATAGGCCTCGAGCCTGGGCAGCTCGGGAAAGCACCGCCCGACCAGCTCGGCGGGCCCCATCAGCACGGCGGCGGCCGCGCAGAAGATCACCGGCAGGATCAGCCAGGCGGGCGGCCCGGAGGTCGACAGGCTCGTCCAGTAGAGGACGCCCTCCGTCTCGCGGTCCACCGTCACCGGGAACAGCGTCACCACGAGCACCAGCGCGAACAGCACGACGGGCGAGTAGTACGGCTGGCGCCGCGACCTGCCCACCCGCAGGAAGCCGAGCCCGATGCCCAGGAACGAGCCGAGCAGCACGAAGTTGGTGAAGTAGCTGAGGTGGACGATGTTCGATCCGGTCCACCTGATCAGCGCCAGTTCCAGGAAGAGCATGAATCCGCTGGCGAGGACCAGCCGGGGCCGCACCCCGAGCAGAGCGGGCTTCGAATCGACGGGTTTCGCCTCCACGGTCATGACGACTGAAGGTAGTGGCTGGACCAAAAACAGGGAAGCCCGGCTACGACGTCCAGTTCGCACGGTTTTGCCGTATTCCAGCAGGTCACAACACTAGAGATGCGCTGGACGCGCCCCCGCAGATGAAGGAATGTTGGTTGGTTCGTTCCCTCCAAAAAAACGGTGGTGCTTCATGCGGGTCATCATCCAGCTACGCCCCTCACCCGATCTCGTCGCGGCCGTCGCCGACCCCGATCGGGTCGCCACCACGGCGGACGTCGCGGACGGCCTCCCCGGAGTCGAGCTCGACGCCTCCTTCGTCCCGGTCGCGGTGCCCCGCCCGGTTCCCCGGGCAGGCGGCGATCCACTCTCACTCAACCAGGAGCTCGACTTCTCCCTCGCCGCCGAGGACGCCTCCGTCCTGGTCCGCGGCACCATCTCCGACGACGAGCTGGCCACCCGCGTGACCCTGCTGCCGTCCATGCGCCCCGACATCGTCGGCATCTACGCCGACCCGGTCATCTCCTCCACGCTCACCTGCGGCGGCGACGCGCCCGTCGGCGACTGGCACGACGTCGAGCGGCTGCTCAACGTCGCGGCGCTGAACGCCGAGGGTCTCGACGGCGCGGGGGTGGCGCTGGCCGTACTCGACACCGGGATCAACGCCGCGCACGTCGCCAGGCACCTGGGCAGGGGCGTCACGCTCGACGCCGAGCGCAGCTGGAACCCGGCCGGGGTCGACGGGCGGCCCGGCCAGTTCCCGGTCGACCACGGCACGATGTGCGCGTTCGACACGATGATCGGCGCGCCGCAGGCTTCGCTGATCGACATCCCGGTGCTGCTGTCCACGCGGCCCGGCGGGTCGGCGCTGGACGGGCTGCTGTCGGACGCGGTGGCGGCCTTCGCGCACCTGCGTACCGTCCTGGACGCGCAGCCCGCCTCCAGCAGGGCGCTGGTGATCAGCAACTCGTGGGGGTCCTTCTCCCCCGAGTGGGACTTCCCTGTCGGGCATCCGGGCAACTACTCCGACAACGCGGCGCACCCGTTCAACCTCATCGTCGCCTCGCTCGACCGGGCGGGGGCCGACGTGCTGTTCGCGGCGGGCAACTGCGGGGTGGAGTGCAAGGACGGGCGGTGCGCTTATCCGAACCGGCCGATCGTGGGGGCCAACTCCCACCCCAGGGCGCTGTCGATCGGCGGCGTGGACACCAACGGGGAGCGGGTGGGGTACTCGTCGCAGGGGCCTGGGCGGTTGACGGCGCGTAAGCCTGATGTTTGCGCGTATACGCACTTCTCGGGGTCCAAGGCGTTCGGGGACGAGGAGCCGGACTCGGGCACCTCGGCCGCCACGCCGGTGGCGGCGGGGCTGGTGGCGGCGATCAGGACGCAGTGGCCTACGACGCGGCTGTCTCCGGCGCAGTTGCGCGCACTGCTGCGCCGTACCGCGGAGGATCGTAGTGAGGTGGGGTTCGACTACGACTACGGTTACGGCACGGTGGACACGGCCAACATCATCGCCGCCCTCCAGCGCAGGACCAAGCGCGTCTCCTGACCCACCGCACGCCTTCCCGCAGAAACTTCTCTCGGGAGGAGAGCGCACGGTCCCGCAGAAGGACCGCGACCCCCTCCCGCCCTGAGGGGTTGGCCGCCGTGGCAGGCCGCCGGGCTCCGCCGTACCCCTCCTCGCCGACGCGGCGGAGAGGGGTGCGGGTTGCCGTCCTTTCACGAGACCGCCTCCACGCGCGGAGAGCCGCGGTGGTGGCGCGCCCGACCGCATGGAGCGTGCAGGGAGGCCGTGTGGCGCGCCAGACCACGTGGAGCAACCAGACGCGCGGTGGTGGCGCGGCTGATCGGGTGAAGCGAGCAGGGGCTGTGATGCGCCCGGCCATGTGAGGCGGTGGCGGACCCGGGCGGGTGGAGTGGGTGGGGGCGTAGCGTGGGGGGATGGCCCTTATCACCGTACGGCTGGAGCGGGACGCCACCCTGGCGCGCGCGATCGAACGGCTAGGCCTCGACGAGCGCGACGTCGACACCGCCTACGGCCTGGTGCTGATCGACCCCGACCAGCACCTCTACGCCCTCCGGGTCAGCGACGACGCAGGCACCTTCGCCGACCCCAAGATCGAGCCCTACGGCCCGCCTAAGCGTTCTCCCGATTGAACACCCGTGTCCCCACCACCAGGCTGACCAGAGCGAACACGCCGATCACGCCCACACCCACACCCACCGTCGCGTTCAGGTAGTCGCCCGCGAACAGCCGCCGCATCGCCTCAACCACGTAGCGGAACGGGCTGACATACGACAGCGCGTTCAACCACCCAGGCGCCATCGACATCGGCAGGAACGCCCCCGACAGCAGCGTCAGCGGCACCACGATCGTCGACATGACCGGCGCGAACAGATGCTCGTTCATCGTCAGCGCCGCCGCATAGGACAGCGCCGCCAGGCTCACCCCCATGACGACCACCAGCACCAGCCCCGCCAGCACCCCGGCCACCGGAGCCCGCAAGCCCATCGCGTAACCGACCACGACCAGCAGCACGGTCTGCACCACCAGCGTCAGCGCGTTGCTGAGCACCCGCCCCAGCAGCAGCGCGACCCGGCTCGCCGGAGTGACCCGCATCCGCTCCAGCACCCCCGACCGGAAGTCGAAGACGATGCCGAACCCCGCCAGCCCGGCGCTGAACAGCGCGAGCTGCACGATCAGCCCGGGAACCAGCGTCTCCCACGTGCCGATGGACACGAACAGCGGCCCGAACAGCACCAGGTAGAGCAGCGGCTGCGCGGCCCCGAACAGGATGCCGTACTTGGCGCGCAGCGTAATCTTGGCGTTGTGCGAGAACAGCACCCAGGTGTCGCGCATCATGACAGCACCGCCAGGAACGCCTCGTCCAGCGTGCGGCCGCCCTTGACCTCGGACGGCGTGCCCTCGGCCACGATGCGCCCGCCGTCGATGATCAGCAGCCGGTCGCACAGCGCGTCGGCCTCGTCGAGGTAGTGGGTGGTCAGGAAGACCGTCATGCCGTGGTCGGCGCGCAACTTCCTGACGTGGTCCCACAGGTGCGCACGGCTCTGCGGGTCGAGGCCGGTGGTGGGCTCGTCGAGGAAGAGCAGCACGGGGTCGTGCATGAGGCCGAAGGCGATGTCGAACCGCCGCCGCTGCCCGCCGGACAGCGCGCCGCCCGGCATGGCCTCCATGCCGTCCAGCTCCAGCATGTCGAGGACCCTGCCGAGGCGTTTTCTGGCTTCCGTACGGCTCAGGCCGTACAGCATGGCGTGCAGCTGGAGCTCGTCGCCGACCGGGTTGACCGGGTTGATCCCGCCGGACTGCGACACGTAGCCGACGCGCCGCCGTACCTCTCCCGGCTCGGCCAGCAGGTCGTGCCCGGCCACGGTCGCGCGGCCGGAGGTGGGGGTGAGCAGGGTGGTGAGCATGCGCATCGTCGTCGTCTTGCCGGCGCCGTTGGGGCCGAGGAAGCCCACGATCTCGCCGGGCGCGACGGTGAGGTCCACACCCCTGACGGCTTCCGCGCCGCCTTTGAAGGTCTTGGTCAGGCCATGGGTTTCGATCACGAAAGTTAGAGTAGCTTAAATTTTGGTGTCGATGCAAAGTTGTATGATGTCCACGTGGAAGAGGGACTGCGGGAGCGGAAGAAGCGCGAGACCAAGCAGCGCATCGCGGACATGGCGATGGGGCTGTTCATGACGCACGGGTTCGAGAAGGTGACGGTGGCCGAGGTGGCGCGGGTGGCCGACGTGTCGGTCAACACCGTGTTCAACTACTTCGGCACGAAGGAGGACCTGTTCTACGACCGGGCCGACGAGGCGGAGGACCTGCCGAGCAGGGTCGTGCGCGAGCGGCGTCCCGGCGAGAGCGTCCTGGAGGCCTTCCACCGCGACTACCTCGAGTCCATGGAGGCGCGCGACTGGCGCTACGGGCTCAACGAGGGGTCGGACGTGTTCGGCCGCATGGTGGGCGAGAGCCCGACGCTGACGGCGCGCATGCGTGAGCTGGAGGTGGCCAGGATGAACACGCTGGCGGCGACGCTGGCCGAGGAGTTCGACGCCGATCCGGACGACATGACGCCGACCGTGGTCGCCATGCAGGTCCTCACCACGCTCACCGTGCTGTCCAGGCGCTCGGTGCGGCGGCTGATGGCCGGGGAGAGCTGGGCGGAGATCCTGCCGTGGCTGCGCGAGCAGGCGGAGGCGGCCTTCGCGCTGCTGGAGAAGGGGATCGGGTCCTACGGTGCTACGACGTCGACATGACGGCGCCCAGCCCGCCGACGACCGCGAGGATCACGAAGAGGCCGATCCCGATCAGCATGAGAATGGTCGCGATCATGCCGCAGATGCGGCCGGCCGTGACCATGCCGCGGTTCTCGTAGGTGTAGCCGCTCTCGTCCATCTCGGCGAGGGCCCGGTTGCCCATGACCCAGGCGAACGGGCCGAGGAATCCGCAGACGACCAGGCTGAGGATGCCGAGGACCAGGATCGTGGTGCCGTTGGGGTGCTGGGCCTGGCCACCGTACTGGGGATAGGACATGGCGCGGTTATACCCCGCTCAGCTACCCACACCCGTGGCGAATCCGACGGCCATGACGGCGAACATGATGCCGTAGATGCCGACCACGACGATCATGATGCAGCTGCTGACGATGCCGCAGATGCGGCCCGCCTGGACCATGCCCCTGTTGGAGTAGACGTAGCCGCTCTGGTCGATCTCGCGGATCGTCCTGTTGCCCATCACCCAGGCGAAGGGGCCGATGAGTCCGCAGACGACCAGGCTGAGGATGCCGAGCACCAGGATCGTCGTGCCTTTGGGATGCTCGACCGGGGGGTAGCCGGGCGGGCCGTAGTACGGGTATGACATTCCCGGTTTTATACCATAGTGATCGTTGACCTAGCGCTTGCTCAAGCCCTAGCGTGTGCGGTGTGATGAAGGCTCTCAAGCCGTTCTTCCAGTGGCTGGCGACGACCGACTGGTTCATGCGCGTCGGGCCCAAGATCGTGCCCAGGATGGACCGCGCCGTGTACTGGCTCACCCGCGGCAGGGGCGTGGCCAGCGACAAGATGATCCCGACGCTGATCCTGACCACGACGGGCAGCGTCAGCGGGGAGCCGCGCACGTCGCCGCTGGCGTGCATGCCGGAGCCCGGCGGGAGTTTCGTCGTGGTGGGCAGCAATTACGGACGGCCGCAGCACCCGGCGTGGAGCGGGAACCTGCTCAAGACGCCTCGGGGGGTGGTGAGCTTCCGCGGGCGCACGTTCGACGTGTCGGCGCGGTTGCTGGAGGGGGCCGAGCGGGCCGAGGCGTGGGCGGGGCTGATCGAGATGTGGCCCACGTACGACAGGTACACGGAGAAGTCGGGGCGGGAGCTGCGGGTCTTTCGGTTGGCGCCGGCTTAAGGGGCGCTGAAAGCGTACGGCTGCGCGGGCCCTGTGGGGTCACCGGGATGTCCTTCAGGGGGAACCGTGAGACTCCGCGTCCCCATGAGCTGAGCGCCGCGCGAGGCCGCCGAGCTCCGCCGTACCCCTTCTCGCCGACCCGGCGGGAGGGGGTGCAGCCACGTACGGCCCTGCGCACACGCAGGCGCCCCATACCAACGCCACCATCGAGAACGGCTTCGTCAGAAAATCGTCCGCCCCCAGATCGAGCGCGTCCGCCTCGTCGCACTCCCCCGCCTTGCCGGTGAGCACCACCACAGGCGTCCACACCCGCCGCTCACGCAGCGCCCGCACGACGTCGTACCCGTTGACCCCCGGCAGCAGCAGATCCAGCACGATCGCGTCGAAGGACCCGGAAGACGCCACCCGAAGTCCACGCTGATCCCGTACGCCGCCACCCCCGCCGGACGTGCGACGCCGCCCTCGGTGACCCCTCGATCAACAACACTCTCATCCCTCACTGTCGGAAACGCAGCTGAAGAGGGCATGAAGCGAGCGTGAAGAGAGCGCCTCCAGAAGAACTAAGATCACGAACCGTGTTTATCGAACATTGATGGGATCTATACGCCCAACACGTTGGCTCGACAGCATTCGTTCGTCCATCCCCTGGAGTCCCCCTGTGCGTGAGCGCACCCGCTCTGTCATCGAGAACCAGCGCTTCCAGCAGTTCATCGTCGTGGTCATCCTGATCAACGCCGCCACCCTCGGCATGGAGACCTTCCCGGCGATGATCGACCGCTGGGGCACCGTCCTGCACGTGGTCGACCACGCAGCGCTGTACATCTTCGTCGCCGAGCTGCTCGCCAAGGTCTACGTCTACCGCTGGCGCTTCCTGCGCGACCCGTGGAACATCTTCGACGCGATCATCGTCGGCATCGCCCTGGCCCCCGCGTCCGGCGGCCTGTCGGTCCTCCGCGCGCTGCGCATCCTGCGCGCGCTGCGCCTGCTGTCGGTGGTGCCGAGCCTGCGCAAGGTGGTCTCGGCGCTGCTGCGCGCCATGCCGGGAATGAGCTCGATCATCGTCCTGCTCTCCCTGGTGCTGTACGTCGCCGCCGTCATGAGCACCAAGCTGTACGGAGAGTCCGCCCCGGACTACTTCGGATCCCTGCCGACGTCGCTGTTCACGCTCTTCCAGACCATGACGGGCGAGGCGTGGCCGGACATCGCCCGCGAGGTCATGGCGGTCCACCCGTCGGCCTGGATCTTCTTCGTCATCTTCATCCTGGTCTGCAGCTTCGTGGTGCTGAACCTGTTCATGGCGGTCGTGGTGAGCGCCATGGACGAGGAGTCGGCCGCCGAGCTGGCCGAGCTGGAGGAGACCACGGAGGCGTCGACAGAGATGATCATGTTCGAGCTGAAGGCGCTGCGCACCGAGCTGGCCGAGCTGCGCGAGCACATGAGCGTCAGGTCGACGGACTGACCTCACCGACCCGGCTGACCCGGCTGAGGAACGGCGCGCGGTAGAGCACCCGCCACAGCGCGACCGCCAGCAGCAGCGCGACGAGCCCCCACCCGGCCAGCCGCGCGCCGAGCAGCCCGATCAGCACCGGCGCGACCACGGTCGGGAGCCCCCAGATGAAGATCCAGCGCGTGGACGCCCTGCCCGCGATGCCGAGCACGGCAGAGACGGCGAAGTAGAGGCCCAGGCCGCCGCAGAGCAGCCAGCGGACGCCCGCGGGCATGGTGTGCGCCGCGTCGTGGGCCACCACGCCGAGCCCGGCTGCCGCAGCGGTGATGGCTGCGGTCATGAGGAAGTGGGCGGGAAGGATGAGGACGGGCTTGAGCCCGATCTCGGGGGCGTTCGGCACCGCGCTGAGGCCGTACTGCAGGGTCAGCCACCACAGGCTGACCACGAGCCCGAACCCGGCAAGCGCGGCGACGCCGAGCTGCCAGTCCCAGACGTTGTCCTCGGAGGCGACGATCACGACCTGCATGACCGCCTCGCCCAGCACGATGATCACGAAGAGGCCGAGCCGTTCGCCCAGGTGCGCGTTGTGCAGGATGGCGGGCGCGGGCATGGGGAACTCCTCCTGCCTGCCGCGCTTGGCGAGGCGCTTGCGCATCCGCTCCGCCTGCTTGCGCATCTCCGCCATCAGATGCTCGGGGTGGCGGCCCTGCATGACGGTGATGAAGATGTCGACGAAGACGCCGAAGCCCCACAGGGCGTAGCGCCAGAACGGGTCGTCGATCCACAGGGAGGCCAGCCACGGCCCGATCCCGGCGCCGAGCTGCGCGGCGGGCCAGCCGGTGATGACCGTCCCGCCCTGCTGGAGCGAGCGGGAGGCGCTGAGCCTGCAGAAGATGTAGGCGGCGGCGAACCACTGGTCACGCTCGCCGAGCCCGCCAGGAAGGTGGTTGGCGACCTCGGGGGCGGCGGCCGCCATGACGGCGATGCCGAACATGCCGAACAGCATGCTGCGCAGCTGGGTCCTGTCGCCCCTGACGTTGGAGTAGAGCGTGAGCGAGGTCCACACGCTCCACACCGCGTAGTAGAGCGCCACGAACAGCCCGACGTCCACCCAGGTCGGATGCGTCAGCCGGTGCGCGAGCTGCGCGACCGCCACCACGACGACCAGGTCGAAGAAGAGCTCAAGCCAGCTCGCGTGCCGTTCCCCCGTGTCACTCACGGCTAACGAGAATAGAACTCCACCACGAGCTGCTCGTCCACGGGGACCGTGATGTTCTCCCTGACGGGCGCGGCGGCCAGCGTGAACGTCAGCTGCGCGTGGTCGACGACCAGGTAGGGCGCGATGCGCTCGTCCGCGTAGACCCCCTCTGAAGCGGCGACGAACGGCTGCATCGTGCGCGACTTCTGGCGCACCGCGATGACCTGTCCTGGCTTGACCAGGTAGCTGGGGATGTCCACCTTGCGGCCGTCCACGGTGATGTGGCCGTGCGTGACGTACTGCCTGGCCGCGTAGATCGACGGCGCCAGGCCCGCGCGCAGCACCAGCGAGGCCAGCCGGGTCTCCAGGATGGCGACCAGCTCGGCGCCGGAGGAGCCGGGACGGCGCACGGCGAGGTCCCAGTAGCGGCGCAGCTGGCGCTCTGAGACGTCGTAGTACCAGCGCAGCTTCTGCTTCTCCATGAGCCGCAGGCCGTAGTCGCCCGTGGTGCGCCTGTTGGTCTTGCGCCCGTGCTCGCCTGGCGGGTAGGGCCGCTGCTCGAAGTAGCGGACGGCTTTCCGCGTCAGCGGCACGCCCGCTCGGCGGGACAGTCGCACCTTGGGGCCGGTGTAGCGCACGTTCACCTCGACATGATTAGGTAATCCTTACTAAGGTAAGCCTAACCTACTTTGAAGGGGATGTCATGCAGCAGGTCGCTCCCCCGCTCCCCGAGCGGATCCGCACCATCGCCGCCACGGCGAGCGCCGCCCAGCTCTCCGTCGACGGGCTGTCCACCCCGGCGCGCGGCGGCGTGGACGGCAGGGGCCGCCCGGTGTTGCTGGTCCGTCCGGGCGAGCAGCTGCACGGTCTGCGGGCGGACGCCGTGGTGTCGGTGAACCTGACCGCGATGCGCGAGCTCGGCGACACCGAGCACCCGCGGGCGTTGCTGGAGGTGCAGGGCTGGGCGCTGGCCGTACCGGCCGACGAGGCCAGGGAGGCGGCCGTGGCGGTCGCGGCCAGGACGGCGGACGAGGGCCTTTTCGACGCCCTGGAGCGGTACGGCGCGCCGGACGCGCCCCGGCTGCTCCGCCTGGACGTGGGCCAGGTCGTCTACCTGACCGGCCAGGAGTCCGGGGTTCTGGACGCCGACGACTACCTGGAGGCCTCCCCCGACCCGCTCGCGGAGACGGCGGAGCGGGTGCTCGCCCACGTGAACGGCACGCACCGCGCGCAGCTCGCCCTCGGGGTGACGAGGCAGCTGGGGGTGCCGGTGGACGAGGCGTGGGTGTGGGAACTCGACCGGTACGGCGTGACCGTGCGCGCGGACGACTCGCTGATCCGCTTCCCGTGGCAGGTCAGGGCGGAGACCGACACCTGCTTGGAGACCGCGCTCAGAACCCTCCTCTGCGCCTGCTGACTGTCCTACCATCGGCCTAACGCTTGGTCGGGAGGCAGATGTGTGGTCGACGATGCAGGACGTCCCGCTGAACGTGTCGCAGATCCTGCGGCACGGCATGGTCGTCAACGGAAGCTCCAGAGTGATCACCTGGACCGAGAGCGGCCCGAAAGAGAGAACCTTCGCCGAGGTAGGCGCCAGGGCGGCGCAGCTCGCGCATGCGCTCAGAGGGCTGGGGATCGACGGTGACCAGCGGGTGGCCACGCTCATGTGGAACAACGCCGAGCACCTGGAGGCCTACCTCGCCGTCCCCTCCATGGGCGCCGTGCTGCACCCGCTCAACCTGCGCCTCCCGCCCGCCCAGCTCGCCTACATCGTCGCCCACGCCGACGACCGGGTGATCATCGTCGACGAGACGCTCCTCCACCTCGTCCCCGACCTCCCCAACATCGAGCACGTGATCGTGACAGGCACCCCCTACGAGCAGCTCCTCGACGGCAACCCCACCGACTACCCCTGGCCCGAGCTCGACGAGCGCACCGCCGCCGGGATGTGCTACACCTCGGGCACCACCGGAGACCCCAAGGGCGTCGTCTACAGCCACCGCTCGGTGTTCCTGCACGCCATGCAGGTCGCCATGGCCAGGGTGATGGGCTCGGGCCCGGAACACCTGACGCTCCCGGTCGTGCCGATGTTCCACGTCAACGCCTGGGGCATCCCGCACGCCTCGTTCATGAGCGGCGTCAGCCTCCTCATGCCCGACCGCTTCCTGCAGCCAGAACCGCTCGCCGAGATGATCGCGACGATCCGCCCGACCCACGCAGCCGGGGTGCCGACCATCTGGCAGGGCCTGCTCGGCGAGCTCAAGGCCAGGCCGCGCGACGTCTCCTGCCTGGAGTCGCTCGTGGTCGGCGGTTCGGCCTGCCCGCCCGCGCTGATGGCCGCCTACGACGCCCTCGGCGTACGGATCAACCACGCGTGGGGCATGACCGAGATGTCGCCCCTGGGCAGCGTCGCCAACCCGCCCGACGACGACGTGAACCTGCGCGTGACGCAGGGCAGCTTCCGCCCCGGCGTCCAGGCCAGGCTGGCCGGTCCCGACGGCGAGATCCTGCCCTGGGACGGGTCCAGCGTCGGCGAGCTGGAGGTGCGCGGGCCGTGGATCACCGGCTCCTACTACGGCGGCACCGGCGCGGAGCCCGAGCGCCCGGCCGACAGGTTCAGCAAGGACGGCTGGCTGCGCACCGGCGACGTCGGCACGATCACCCCCGACGGCTACCTCACCCTGACCGACCGGGCGAAGGACGTGATCAAGTCGGGCGGCGAGTGGATCTCCTCGATGGAGCTGGAGAACCACCTGATGGCCCACCCCGACGTGGTCGAGGCGGCCGTGGTCGCCGTACCCGACGAGAGGTGGGGCGAGCGGCCGCTGGCCGCCGTCGTCCTGTCCGCCCCCGTCGAGTACGGCACGCTGCGCGCCTTCCTCGCCGACCGGGTCGCCCGCTGGCAGCTGCCCGAGCGGTGGACGGTCATCGAGACCGTTCCCAAGACCTCGGTCGGCAAGTTCGACAAGAAGGTGCTGCGCCGTCAGTACGCCGACGGCGAGCTGGACGTCACGGAGTTGCCGAAGGACTGAGCAGGTAGTCGGTGACCCGCTTCATCAGCGCGTCCCGCTCCGCCGTGGTGGACACCTGCTCCAGGCCGAACCCGAGGGTCACCGAGTCCGCCGTGGCGACGGCCGGTGCGCCCAGGGAGTTGGCCCTGGCGAAGTCGGCTCCGACGTTGACGCTGCCCGCGGGCGGTCCTGGGACCGTCCAGGGGCTGAGTCCCGTCTCGAAGCCCTCCGCGTCCACCGTGCCCGACGTGGTCGTCACCTTGGTGTCGTCCACGAACGCGCCCTGGAACCCGGTGCCGGGGTCGGCCACGTAGCTGAAGGAGACCTCGACCTTCTTGCCCGCGTAGGCGGACAGGTCGAACGCGGTCTTCTTCCAGCCGCCCGAGTTGCCGGTGAAGGCGTTCCAGTTCGTCGCCGTGCACGGGTTGCCCGGCGTCAGGTAGTGCTTGAGCCACGGGTGGGCGGCCAGCAGGTAGCCCTGCTCGCACTCGTCGGGCACGGCGGTGACCGTCGCGCCGTTGAGGTCGGGCAGGGTCACCCAGTCGTCGACGCCGACCGTGTGCGCCTCGGCCAGCACGAAGTCGAACCTGGCCTCGGTGTTGTAGGACAGCTGCGCCTCCAGCTTCGGTGCCTGAGCGGCGGTGACGCTGGTCAGGTCGATGGTGCGGACCAGGCGGCTGTAGCCGTAGTTGACGTGCCTGGCGGCCGCGTACCACTTGCCCTCGACCGGCTCGAACGGCCCGGTCCTGCCCCGGTAGAGGGCGATCGGCGAGCTCTTGAACAGCGGGAAGTCCCGCTCGTTCAGCAGCGCGCTGGTCACCGTGAAGTTGCCCGCCTCGTTCAGCGGGTTGGCGCCGCCCGTGGCGAACGCCGCTCCCACGCCGTCCAGCGGGCCCGAGCCGTCGACGCCGGTGGGCGAGTTGAGCGCGGTGCGCCCTGAGACGCCCAGCCAGTACTGCACGAAGTCGTTGGCCAGCGTCTCGCAGTCGTCGCGGGTGCTGGTCGTGACCACGCACGGCTTGTCCGGGTAGCCCTTGAGCCCGTAGAAGATGCCGGAGCTGAGGACGGAGCCGAAGTAGGCGGCCGTCTCGCCGCTGTAGACGAGCTTGCCGCCCTCGTTGAGGTAGTCGCGCATGGACAGCGTCAGCGCGAACGCGCGGTCGGCGACCTGGGCGTCCTTGCGCGGGTTGCCGAACACGGTGATCGTCTCGTCGGCGGCGTCCTGGGTGAGCCGGTTGTCGCCGAGGTACCAGACGACCCCCTTGAAGTGGCCGAGCGCGCCCAGGTGGTGCGGCACGCCGTCGGCGTCGATGTCCCAGACCAGCGCCTTGCGCCCGGCCGCCTTGAGCGCGTCGACGTACTGCTGGGCGTACTTGGGTGCGGTCACCGTGCTCGGGTAGGTCGGGTTGACGCCCTTGTAGTCCTCGTCGGCCACCACGAGCACCTCGGCGCCCGCCTGGTCGCGGACGGTGTAGGTGAACTTCTCGCTCTTCGAGGTGAGCGCGGTGAACCAGGCCTCGACCTTGTCGCCGGGCTTCTGGCCGGTGACCCGGCCGCGGTACTCGGCGAAGTAGGTGTCGTTCTCGCCGCCGTAGCGCTCGCCGCCCTTCCACTCGGTGACCGGGGCGACCTGCTCGCGGCCGCCGTTGATCCGGTAGTGCAGCAGCTTGACCGGCAGCGACCGGCGCATCGTGGCCGCCACGTCCTGGCTGGTGCCGTACGACACGGTGAAGGGGTCGGCCTGCAGGTCGGGCACGGTCCTGCCGACCACGGAGACCGGGCGGTCCGGCGTGTAGGCGGACTTGGCCAGGCCCAGGGCGTACGGGAGGTTCTTGGCGACCTCGCCGGAGATCAGCTTCTCGTCGTCGGGGAACTCGAAGCCGGTCGGGTCGCAGTCCTCGTCGGTCCACTCGTCGTTCGGGTCGACGGCCGCAGCGCGCTGGCAGGTGGACATCTCCGGCGTGTGGGTCAGCGCGCCGTAGGTGTTCTCGTAGTAGCCGTCGGTCTCGCCGTTGGTCGTGTAGAGCTGGGCGCCGATCTCCGGCACGTAGTTGGGTACGGCCGGCGTCGCGGTGTCGCCGAGGATGGCGTTGTGGATCAGGTCGTCCGGCGTCGGGGTGTAGACCTGCCAGCCGACGCCGTGCAGCAGCAGTTCGGCCGCCGAGTGCCAGTTGACGACGAACTTGGGCCTGACCCGGTTCATGAACGCGATCTGCGCCTGGGTCTCCGGCTCCGACGCGGCAGCCGTACCCCTGAAGGTCTCCGAGGCGGGGACAGGCGAGGAGCCCTCGTTGTCGTAGCCCCACTTGTGGGGGAAGTTCCGGTTGAGGTCGACGCCCTCACCGGTCTCGACGACGCCGTCGCCGTCGTTGTCGTGCAGGTTCTTGCGCCACAGCCGGTTGCCCTCGGTGAAGGTGTGGTCGTAGCCGTCGACGTTGACGACGGGGACGAACCACAGGTCGACCGTGTTCACCAGCTTGGTGATCTCGCGGTCCTTGCCATAGTTGTCCAGGTAGTGGTGCATGAGGCGGCGCACCATCTCCGGCGTGATCCACTCGCGGGCGTGCTGGGCGGCCTGGTAGACCACGGCCGGCTTGACCCGGTCGGGCAGCACGCGGGCGCCGAGGGTGACGCGCACGGCGGTGATCGGCTTGCCCTGGACGGTCGTGCCGATGTCGACGGCCTTGGCGATCAGCGGGTGGTCCTTGGCCGCCTGGAGCAGCTCCTCGCGGATGTTGCCGGCGCCGCTGTAGGGGCGGAACACCCCGGCGGCCAGCGACCTGGCCCTGGCGGTGGGCGCCGCCTGTTCCTGGAAGTCCATGCCCTGGCCGCGCAGCTTCTCGGCGATGACCGGGTTCAGCACGATCTCGACGCGGATCTTGCCGCCCGAGGCCGGGGAGGCGCGGAAGTCCTCACGGTCGACGGCCTCCTGGCGCAGGGCGTCGAGCTGTTCGAGGGTGAGGTCGGCGGCGTAGATCTTCGGTCCGATGGCGGGTTCCGCCTGGGCGGGAACCGCGGTGAGCAAGCCGCTTAACAGGCATAACGCCGCGATGATGGATAAGCGCTTCATAAAGACAACCTGAGCGTTGGTGATCGGCCTGTCAATGATCTCATTGGCCCGATGTGTAAGCGCTGACACTCTCATAGGTTCCATAGAAAATCGAGATCTTCCCAAGATTGATCGGACCTTTGATACTCGGGGGTCATGAAGCGAAGTCTCTTAGCCCTGGCGCTGACGGCGACAGCGGCCCTCACGCCCACCCCTCCCTACGAGCCGACCCCCGAGTCGCTCGCCAGGCACACGGCCCCGCAGTGGTTCGAGGACGCCAAGCTCGGCTTCTTCATCACCTGGGGCGCCTACTCGGTCCCGGCGTACGCCCCGCTGGACGGCTCGGAGAGCAAGTACGCCGAGTGGTACTGGTCGAAGATGAACACCAAGGACTCCCCCACCCAGAAGCACCACCTGGCCAAGTACGGCGCGAACGTCGGCTACGACGACTTCCTGGCGCAGTGGAAGGCCGAGAAGTGGGACCCGAAGGTCTGGCTCGACCTGTTCAAGAACGGCGGCGGCAAGTACTACGTGCTCGTCGCCAAGCACCACGACGGCATCGCCCTGTGGGACAGCGCCTACTCCGACCGCAACACCGTCAAGCAGGGCCCGCACCGCGACTTCACCAAGGAGCTGGTCGAGGCCAACAGGGCGGGCGGGTACGGGCTGAAGGACGGCATCTACTTCTCCATGCCGGAGTGGTACAACCCCAGCTCGCCGGTGCAGTGGGGCGGCTGGTTCGGCCGCGGCGCGCCGAAGAACCCGTTCACCGGCCAGCCCGTGCCCTACACCGGCTACAAACCGGTCGCCGACTACGTCAAGGACTTCCAGCTCCCGCAGATGAAGGAGCTGGTCGACAAGTTCGACCCCGACCTGATCTGGTGTGACATCGGCGGCGTCAACGCCTCCAACGAGTTCATGGCGTACTGGTTCAACAAGGCCACCAAGGACGTCACGATCAACAACAGGTGCGGCAACGGCGTGGCCGACTTCACCACCCCCGAGTACTCCGTCGAGCCCGACATCAAGAAGGCCAAGTGGGAGGCCTCGCGCGGCCTGGGCCAGTCCTACGGCTACAACGCCGAGGAGGGCATGGCCGACACGCTCGGCCCGGACGAGCTGGTCGACAGCTTCGTCGACATCGTGGCCAAGAACGGCAACCTGCTGCTCAACCTCGGCCCGCGGGCCGACGGCACCATCCCCGAGCTGCAGGCCTCCCGGGTGCGCGCGCTGGGCCAGTGGCTGGCCACCAACGGCGAGGCCGTGTACGGCTCGCGGTACTGGACGCAGGCCGACGACAAGGGCGCCACGGTCCCTGTCCGCTTCACCACCCAGCCCAAGGCGTTCTACGCCACGGCGCTGCAGTGGCCGGGCGACCGGCTGACGCTCACCGCGCCGGTGCCGATCGAGGCGGGCGACGAGGTCAAGCTGCTGGGCGACGGCACCGCGCTGAAGTGGACCAAGAACGCGGACGGCACGCTGGACATCACCATGCCGAAGCCGCGCGGCGCCTACGCCTACACCTTCCGCATCGCCAAGCCCGGCTACAGCCCGTCCGTGGAGCGGCTGCTCGGCGTGACGGCGAGCGCGGCGCCCGCCAAGGTGGGCGAGACGGCCAAGGTGACGGTCGAGCTGGCCAACCGCGGCGACAAGCTCGTCAACGCCGGGCAGCTGGTCCTGCGCGCCCCCTTCGGCCAGCGCAACGCCGCCTTCCCGCGCCTTTCCCCGCACACGCGCACGACGCTCACCTTCGACCTGCCCGTCCCCGCCGGCACCAGGCCCGGTTCCTACGACCTGAGCCTGGAGGCCACCCCGAGCGGGCAGGGCACGTTCACCTCGGCGGCCGCGCTCAAGGTGGCGGGCGAGACGGTGCCGGTGGCGCTGCCGTACGACCACGACTCGATCGCCTCCGACGACGCGCCGAACGACGGCACGTTCGGCAACGCGCCCGTGGCCTACCCGGTGACCGAGGTCCCGTCCGCGGGCGAGGTGGTCTACGACAAGATGCGCTTCACCTGGCCGTCAGGCGCGACGGGCGCGCTCAACAACCTCCAGGCGGACGGCCAGCGGGTGCCGATCCCGCAGGGCTCCTACACGAGCCTGCAGCTCCTGGCCGCGGCCGGTTACGGCCCGGGGATGAGCGAGGTCACCCTGTCCTACGCGGACGGCGGCACGGGTACGGCGAAGCTGACCGTGGCCGACTGGATGACCGGCGGCGACCCGGCGGTGTTCAGCACCACGCACCGGTTCGCCTTCGGCGCCAAGGTCGACGCCGTGACGAAGATGTACCGCTACGAGCTGCCGGTCGACCCCGCCAGGCAACTGGTCGCGGTGACCGTCGGCAAGCCGTCCGGGCCGAGCTCCAACACCAGGAGCCACATCTTCGCGATCTCGGCGGAGAAGGCCTAGAAGTCGGCGATGACGCGCATCAGGGTGGCGTTCAGGTGGTCGAGCCCGTCCTGGCCGAGCATCTCGGCGAGGCGGCGCTCCACCTCGTCGATCGCGCTGTAGCCGACCCTGAGCGCGGCGTCGCCCTGCTCGGTGAAGACGATGAGCTTGGCCCGGCGGTCCGCCGGGTCGGGCACCCTGCGCAGGTAGCCGAGCTCCTCCAGGTCGTCGACCAGCTCGCCCATCGCCTGCGGCGTCATCTGCGCCTTCTCGGCGAGCCTGCCCAGGCGGATGCCCTCGTGCTCCATGTGGAAGAAGACCGCGGAGTGCGCGGGCCTGACGCGGGCGTCGAAGGAGCGGCCGCGTTCGGCGACCACGTCCTGGAGCCGCAGGTGCGCCTCGTAGAGCAGCGCGACGATGTGGGGCGGATGCGTCGCAGCCAAAACCGTTCCCCTTTTACTAAGGTTGCCTTATATTAAGGGTACCTGATGAGGAGGTTCGGAATGAACCAGGAAGAGATCTGGGCGGCCATCGAGACGCAGCGCCTCGACCTGGCCGACCTGCTCGCCTCGCTGCCGGAGAAGGACCTGGAGCGGCCGTCGCTGTGCGACGGGTGGCGGGTCCGCGACGTGGCCGCCCACCTGGCGGTGGTCGTCACCATGAACGTGGGGCAGGCGGTGACCGCGCTCGTCAGGGCCAGGGGCGACATCAACCGCATGATCAGCGACACCGCGGTCGCGCACGCGGCGCAGCCGTTCGAGGTGATCCTCGAGCAGATCCGCGCCTCGGCGATCGGGCGGGTGCGTCCGCCGATGACCAAGCCCCTCGACCCGCTGTTCGACAACATCGTGCACGGGCAGGACGTCGCGGTGCCGCTGGGGATCGCGCGGGTGATCCCGATGGATCTGGCACGGTCCTCGGCCGAGTACGTCTGGGACCGCGGCCTGCCGTCCTACCGGCCGAGCCGGCGGCTGCGCGGGCTGCGGTTCGTGGCCACCGACACCGACTGGTCGATCGGCGAGGGCGAGGTCGTGGAGGGGCCGATGCAGTCGCTGCTGCTCATCCTCAGCGGCCGTCCCGCCGCCCTGCCCGACCTGACCGGAGCCGGTACGGCGGCGCTGAACGCCCGCATGCCGTGACCTAGTCGTCGAAGCCGTGGCCGACCACGCGCTCCACGGCGGCCGCCGGGTCGCGCAGTTCCACGCTCTTGGCCACCACCAGCCCGGTCAGGACGAGCGCCAGCCCGGCCACGGCCGCTGCGTGGAGGACGAGCCGCCGCTCAGCGGGCGTGTAGGCGTAGGCCAGGGCCAGCGCGCCGCCCGCCAGGAGGCCGCCCAGGTGGCCCTGCCACGAGGCGAACCCGGCCGTGGCGACCAGCCAGACGAGGAAGAAGATCATCAGCCGGTTGTCGACCGCGCCGTGCCCCACCCTGCGGCCGATCACGTAGGCGGCGACGGCGAGCCCGAAGACCGCCCCCGACGCCCCGACGACGCTGCTCAGCGGGTCGAGGAGGAGGACCAGCACCGAGGCGCCCAGCGCGGACAGCAGGTAGAGCGCCAAGTAGCGGGCCCAGCCGAGCTGCTGCTCCACCTGGCGGCCCAGGGTCCACAACCACATCATGTTGAAGCCGATGTGCAGGAGGCCGAACCCGGTCGAGGGCGGCAGGTGCAGGAAGGCGCCGGTGAACAGCCGGTACCACTCCCCCGCCGCCACCCCGGCCAGCCGGTAGCCGTCGCCCTCGAAGCCCTCGTACACGTACTGCGCGCCGTCCGGGCCGATGAGCGTCAGGCCGATCATGTCGAACCGGTCGAGGGCGGACGGCATGGCGATCTCGGCCAGGTAGGCCAGCAGGTTCACCCCGATCAGCACGAAGGTGAGCACGGGCGGCTGGGACACACTGGCCCCGAACACCGTGCGCGCCTGGCGGACGGTCCTGTTGCCCTCGCGCACGCACTCCACGCACTGGTGGCCGACGGCGGCCTCGCGCATGCAGTCGGCGCAGATGTACCGGTCGCACCTGGTGCAGCGGACGTAGGTCTCCCGCTGGGGGTGCCGATAGCAGGTGGTGACGCTCGTGTCGCTCATGGAGGGGTTCCTTGGATGATCACGGCCGGGCAGTCGGCCAGGATGACACATCCCAACCCTGAAGATCGGTCACGATTTGCTGTGAATTTCTGGACTTCCTCCACTCCGGGGTGATCTGGCACCGCGAGTCAATAGCATGTCCGGCTGTGAACGACACGCGTACCGCCGTGTTCGTCGACCAGAGCGGGCGGCGCAGGCGGATTCTGATGATCGTCGGTGTTCTGACCGGCACGCTCGCTGTGGCGTGCGTGGCGATCCTCATCGGTGGCGCGTTCACCTCGACGTCGTTCAGCGTGATCGGCTGGCCGGGCTCGGAGCAGACGGCCGACCCGCTGCCCACGGGGCTCGAGTCCGTACGCACGCCGACGCCCAGCCGCACCGCGAGCCCGCGGCCCAGCCGTACGCCCGGCGCCTCACCGACGGCCAGCCGTACGGCCACACCGACGCCGTCCCGCACGCGGACGACCACCCCGGCCAGCACGGCCAAGCCGTCCCCGAGCCCGAGCCCGTCGGCGTCCGGCACGCCGAGCGACTCCCCGACGACCCAGGAGCCGGGCCACACGCCGCCCGGCAAGACGAAGGAGCCGCCCGGCCTCGACCCGGACAAGACCCACGGCCCCAAGCAGTGAGCACGGCGCGGGCTCGGCTACCTGCTGCTGTTCCAGGTGATCCTGCCGCTGTTCGCCTGCAGCAGTTCGTCTACCGGCAGCTGATGTACCTGGTCGTCATCCAGTCGGTGGCGACGGCGCTCCTCGGCGTACGGCTGCCCTGGCAGACGATCCGCCGGGAGGGGACCTTCGCGTCGCCGTGACGGGTGCGGCGTGGGATGATTCGGGCACCATGCCTGCCAGCCTCCCGTTCAGACTCCTGCGTGCCACGGCCTTCGCCGCGGTGTGCGCCGGGCTGGGCGTGCTGGCGCACGTCTTCGGCGGTGGTGTGGTCGCGGCGCCCTGGGCGGCGGCCGCCTTCGCGCTGGCCTTCTGCGCCGCCGCGGCGGTGTCGGGGCGCGAGCGCGGGATCGGGGCCGTCCTGGCCCTGCTGTCCGTGCTCCAGGTGCTCCTGCACCTGATGTTCACGTTCGCGCACGACGCGCCCTCGATGGCGGAGCCCATGGGGCACGGGCACTCCGGGCTGGTGCCGGGGCTCGGCATGCTGGTGGTGCACGCGTGGGCCGTCGCGCTCACCGCGTTGTGGCTGGCCAGGGGCGAGGGTCTGCTGTGGGCGCTGCTGCGCAGGCTCGCCGTACGGCTCAGCCTGGTCTGGCCCGCGCCGGTCGAGGTGCCCTTCCACGCGGCCCCGCACCGGGAGCCCGTGCTGCTCCGCTCCGCCGTACTCCGGCACTGCCTGTCGGGACGCGCTCCCCCTTCCCTGTCGATCGCCTGAGTCCAGCGCCCGCAGGGGCGCTTCACAGCCATGCCTTCGACAGGAGAGTCCCACCCATGCACGTCCGTCATGCCCTGATCGCCGTGGCCGTCGCCGCGAGCTGCCTCACCGCCTGCGGCTCCCAGCAGCCGGCCGCCGTCGCCGCCGCGCCGGCCGCCAAGCCCGCCCGGCCGCTCACCGTCACCGACCCCTGGGTGAAGACGGCGAAGAAGGGGATGAGCGCCGCGTTCGGCACGCTCGTCAACCACACCGCCGCGCCGATCACCGTCGTGTCGGCCGCCACGGTGGCCTCGCCGATGGTGGAGCTGCACGAGACCGTCGAGATCGACGGGCAGATGAAGATGCGGCCCAAGGAGGGCGGGTTCGTGATCCCGGCCAACGGGTCTCTGGAGCTGAAGCCCGGCGGCAACCACATCATGCTCATGGGCGTCGCCAAGCCCGTGCTGCCGGGGTCGCAGCTGGAGTTCACGCTGAAGTTCGCCGACGGCGCCACGATGGAGTTCACCGCCGTCGGCAAGGACTTCGCCGGGGCCAACGAGAAGTACCAGCCGGGCCATGGCTGATCGTCTCACCAGACGCGGCCTGCTCGCGGGCGGTGGCGCGCTGGCCGCCACCGCGTTCACCCCCGCCGCTGCCGCGCGCACCCCGGCACCGAAGGTCGAGGCCTTCCACGGCACGCACCAGGCGGGGGTGGCGACCCCGCCGCAGACGCACGCCGTGTTCCTCGGGCTCGACCTGCGCAAAGGCACCGGCAGGGACGACGTCGTGCGGCTGATGCGGCTGCTCAGCGACGACGCCGTGCGCCTCACCCAGGGGCGCGGCGCGCTGGCGGACTCCGAGCCGGAGCTTGCGGCGACGCCCGCGCGGCTGACGTTCACCTTCGGCTTCGGGCCCGGCCTGTTCGAGGCGGCCGGGCTGAAGGGCCACGAGCAGCTGCCCGCGTTCGGGGTGGACCGGCTGCAGGACCGCTGGAGCGGCGGCGACCTGCTCGTCCAGCTCTGCTGCGACGACCAGGTGACCCTCGCCCACGCGCTGCGGATGACGGTCAAGGACACGAGGTCCTTCGCCACCGTCAGATGGACCCAGCGCGGGTTCAGGCAGCCCGAGGGAACCGTCCAGCGCAACCTGATGGGCCAGATCGACGGCACGGTCAACCCGGCCGACCTCGACCGGGCCGTCTGGATCCAGGACGGCCCGCTCAAGGGCGGCACCATGCTGGTCCTGCGCAGGATCGAGATCCTCATGGACACCTGGGACGCGGTCGACCGGGTGGCCAGGGAGTTCACCGTGGGCCGCCGCCTGTCCGACGGCGCGCCGCTCACCGGGCCGGGCGAGCCCGACTTCGCCAAGCTCAACCCGATCGGGTTCCCGGTGATCGCCGAGTACGCCCACATCAGGCGGGCGCACGTCGCCGACCCCGGCCTGCGGATGCTCAGGCGCGTCTACAACTACGACGAGGGGCTGCTGTTCGCCGCCTACGTCGCGGACGTGGAGCGCCAGTTCACCGCGGTCCAGCGCCGCCTGGCCAAGGCGGACCTGCTCAACGAGTGGACCAGGCCGATCGGCTCGGCCGTCTTCGCCATCCCGCCGGGGTGCGCCGAGGGCGGCTGGATCGGGGAGTCGCTGCTGACCTAGACGATGCGCAGCTCCCCCACCTGGGAGACCAGCACCCTGCGGGCCTGCTCCGGCAGGCCCGCGTCGGTGATGAGCAGGTCGGCCTCGGCCAGCTCGGCGATCGTGGAGATGCCGACCATGCCCCACTTGGTGTGGTCGGCCAGCACGACCAGGCGGCGGGCGCTGCGGATCAGCGCCCGGTCGGTGTCTGCCTCCAGCAGGTTGGGCGTGGTGAACCCGGTGCGCTCGCTCATGCCGTGCACGCCGAGGAAGAGCAGGTCCACGTGGAGCTGCCCGATCGCGGCCACCGCGACCGGCCCGACCAGCGCGTCCGACGGGGTGCGGGTGCCGCCGGTGAGGATGACCGTCTGGTCAGCCGACTGCAGCGCGGCCGCCACGGGCAGCGAGTTGGTCACGACGGTCAGCCCGGGGAGGGCGGCCAGGTGCTGGGCCAGCACGGCCGTGGTGCTGCCCGCGGACAGCGCGACGGCGGCGCCCGGACGGATCAGGGTGGCGGCGAGAGCACAGATGGCCTCCTTCTCTGCCTGCCTGCGGGTGGCCTTGGCGGCGAATCCCGGCTCGTAGTCGGGCACGGTGGCCCCGCCGTGCACCTTGGCCACCAGGCCGAGGCCGGCCAGAGCCGCCAGGTCGCGCCGCACGGTGAGGTCGGAGACTCCGAACTCGTTGACAAGCTCACCTATCCGTACGGCACGCCGGTGCCTGATCAGGTCGAGCATCGCCGCCTGGCGTTGCCTGGCGAGCTTCACGAGAGCCACCATAAATCAACATTTGTGATGCGACTAGATGTTGACATTGCGTGATATTCACTCTTCGATGTGATGAAACGTGAGCGATATCGGGGGGACCCTTTCGCTGGAGGTCCGATGGATCGTCAAATTTCGCGCCGCAACATGCTCCTGGGCGCAGCCGCCGCCTTCGGGGTCCCGGCACTCCTCGCTGGCTGCTCAAACCCCGCAACGCGTAACAACACCCCTGCCGCCACCGGCTCCGCCTCCGCGAGGGGCACCGTGGTGATCGGTTCCAACGCCTCCGATGAAATCCCGAAAAAGTCCCTCGAAGAGGTGACCAAGGCGTTCACCTCGCAGGACATCAAAATCAACACGGTCGATCACAACACGTTCCAGGAGAACATCAACCGCTACCTGCGCGGCACTCCCGACGACGTGTTCACCTGGTTCGCCGGTTACCGCATGCAGTTCTTCGCCTCGCAGGGCCTGGCTGCCGACATCTCCGACATCTGGACGGAGATCGGCGGCGACTACACCCCGGCCTTCAAGTCGGCCTCGACCGGCGCCGACGGCAAGCAGTACTTCGTGCCGTTCACCTACTACCCGTGGGCCGTCTTCTACCGCAAGTCGCTGTGGCAGGAGAAGCGCTACCAGCCGCCCAAGACGCTGGACGAGTTCACCGCGCTGGCCAAGAAGATGAAGGCGGACGGGCTGATCCCCATCGCGTTCGCCGACAAGGACGGCTGGCCGGCGATGGGCACGTTCGACATCCTCAACATGCGCACGAACGGCTACGACTTCCACATCTCGCTCATGGCGGGCAAGGAGTCGTGGACCGACCCGAAGGTCAAGCAGGTCTTCGACACCTGGCGCGGGCTCATGGAGTACCACCAGCCTGCCGCGCTCGGCCGTACCTGGCAGGAGGCCGGCCAGTCGCTCGCGCAGAAGAAGACCGGCATGTACCTGCTGGGCATGTTCGTCGCGCAGCAGTTCCCCGAGGCCGACCGCGACGACATCGACTTCTTCACCTTCCCCGAGATCAACCCGCAGTTCGGCACCGACTCCATCGACGCGCCGATCGACGGCTACATGATCTCCTCCAAGGCCAAGAACCTGGCCGGGGCCAAGGAGCTGCTGAAGCACTTCGCGCAGGCCTCGTCGCAGAACATCGCCACCAAGCTGGACCCGGGCACCCTGGCGGCCAGCTCCACGGCCGACACCTCCGGCTACAGCGCGCTGCAGAAGCGCGGCGCCGAGCTGGTCTCGCAGGCCACGCACATCGCCCAGTTCCTCGACCGCGACACCAGGCCCGACTTCGCCTCGACCGTGATGATCCCCTCGCTGCAGTCGTTCGTCGGCAAGCCGGACGAGATCGACAGCCTGCTCAAGAGCATCGAGCAGCAGAAGGTGAACATCTTCAAGTCATGACCACACGGGACCGGATTCTCGTCCTCGGTGGGGTGGGGTTGGCCATCGTGGTCAACCTCGCCCTCATCTGGGGGCCCACGCTCGCCTCCGTCGGCCTGTCGCTCACCGACTGGGACGGCATCTCGGCCATCAACGTGGTCGGCGGCGAGAACTACCACGACCTCGCCGCCGAGTACCCGCCGTTCTGGTCGGCCGTCACCAACAACGTGCTCTGGCTGCTGTTCCTCGGCCTGATCGCGACGCCGTTCGGGCTGTTCTGCGCGGTGCTGCTGGACCGCAAGCTGCGCTTCTCGCGCGTCTACCAGAGCGCCCTCTACACGCCGGTCGTGCTGTCGCTGGCCGTGGTGGGCTTCATCGCGCAGCTCGTCTACTCCTCCGACTACGGCGTGCTCAACGCCGTCACCGGGCTCAGCGCGGACTGGCTGGGCGACCCGTCGCTCAACATCTGGGTGGTCATGGTGGCGGCGGGCTGGCGGCACGTCGGCTACGTGATGATCATCTACTTGGCCGGGCTCAAGGCCGTGGACGGCTCGCTCAAGGAGGCTGCCGCCATCGACGGAGCCAACGAGGCGCAGACCTTCTTCCGCGTCGTGTTCCCCGCGCTGCGCCCGGTCAACGTCATCGTGCTGGTGATCACGGTGATCGAGGCGCTGCGCGCGTTCGACATCGTCTACGCCATCAACAAGGGGCGCAACGGGCTCGAACTGCTGTCGGTGCTCGTGACCGAGAACATCGTCGGCGAGGCCAGCCGCATCGGGTTCGGCTCGGCCATCGCGACCGTGCTGCTGGTGATCTCGCTGGGCTTCATCGTGACGTACCTGTCCCAGCTCTTCCGGGAGGAGCGATGACCCTCGCCGTGGAGAAACCCGCACAGGTACGGCAGGCCGTACCGGCCAAGAAGCCGCGCCACCCGCTGCGCTGGCTGCTCTACGCCTTCCTCACCGTGATCGGGCTCGGCTGGCTGGCGCCGCTCGCGCTGGCCGTGTACGCCTCGCTGCGCCCGTACGAGGAGACGGCCAGGCTCGGCTACTTCTCGCTGCCCGAGCACCTGACGATCGACTACTACACCGAGGCGTGGACGCAGGCGGAGCTGCCGAAGTACTACCTGAACACGCTGATCGTGGTGATCCCCGGCGTGATCATCACGCTGCTGCTGGCGTCGTTCGTCGCGTTCTGCATCTCCCGGCTGCGCATCCCAGGGCGCAAGGTGCTGCTCATCGTCTTCACCGCGGGCAACCTGCTGCCGCCGCAGGTGCTCATCACCCCCCTGTACACGATGTACACCTGGATCGAGCTGCCCGGCTGGATCTCAGACTCGCAGTCGCTCTACGACTCCTACCTCGGGCTGATCCTCATCCACGTGGGCTTCCAGTTCGGTTTCTGCGTGTTCGTGATGGCCAACTTCATGGGGACCATCCCCGTGGAGATCGACGAGGCGGCGCTGGTCGACGGGGCCTCGGCGTGGCGGCGCTACCGGCAGCTCATCCTGCCGCTGTGCCGCCCGGTGCTGGCGGCGCTGGCGACGCTGCAGTTCACCTGGATGTACAACGACTTCCTGTGGGCGCTGGTGCTGATGTCGTCGGGCGACAAGCTGCCGGTCACCAGCGCGCTGAACAACCTGCGCGGGCAGTTCTTCACCGACTACAACCTGCTGGCCGCCGGGTCGGTGCTGGTCGCGCTGCCCACGCTGATCATCTTCCAGATGCTGCACAAGCAGTTCGTGGCCGGGCTCACCCTCGGCGCGACGAAGGGGTAGGGGGTCGCATGCGGGTGGTCGTCACCGGGGCGCACGGCAAGGTCGGGCGGGCCACCGTACGGGCTCTGCTGCGCGAGGGGCACCACGTGACGGCCGTGGACCTCACGCCCCCGGTCCACGAGCGCCCGCTGCCCGGCGACCCCGACTACCTGCAGGCCGACCTCACCGACGCGGGCCAGGCCTTCTTCGCCGTACGGCACGCCGAGGCGGTCGTGCACGCGGCGGCGATCCCCGACCCGGTGTCCAACCCGCCGCAGGTCGTCTTCGGCAACAACCTCATGGGCGTGTTCAACGTGCTGGAGGCGGCCATCGCGGCGGGCGTGCGGCGGTTCGTCAACGTCTCCAGCGAGACGGTGCCCGGGTTCTTCTTCGCCGAGCGGCCGTTCCTGCCCGCGTACGCCCCCGTGGACGAGGCGCACCCGATCGCGCCGCAGGACCCGTACGCGCTGGCCAAGCACTTCGGCGAGCAGCTCATGGACGCCGCGGTGCGCCGCTCGGCGATCAGGTGCATCTCGATCCGGCCGTCGTGGGTCCAGCACGAGGGCAACTACGAGCGCAACCTCGGCCCCGTGGTGCGCGACCCGGCGGAGCTGGGGGCGGGGCTGGGCAGCTACGTCGACGTGGACGACCTGGCCGACGCGATCGTCCTGGCCTGCGCGTCCGAACTGCCAGGACACGAGGTCTTCTACATCGCCGCGCCGGACAACGCGGGCGGGCACGACTTCGCGGCGATGGTGCGCGCCGCGCACGGGGACGCGATCGAGCTGCGCGAGCTGCCCAGGCAGGACTGCTCGGGCATCTCGTGCGCCAAGGCGCGGCGGCTGCTCGGCTGGACGCCGAAGCGGTCGTGGCGCGACTACCTCGGCGCCGACGGACGCCGGCTGCTGTAAATCAGCAGTCGTACTTCGGATAGCAGTTGCACACGTCTCTGAGCGAGTCGTAACAACACTGCCAGCGGGTGTACCTCGCTCCTGCCATACAGCACGGATAACGGCACGGAGTGGGCGTGTTACACCACAGGCACGCCGCTTGGGCGACCTTGTCGGGCACAATTCGTGCCAGTAATTTGTCGGCCAGAGATTCGACGACGCGGACCATAGGCGCCTCCTGAAGCCGGGTGATCGTCCGGAGCGTAACACCCGGCCGCACGGGCGAAAAGGCCCATTGACGTGGATTTTCCGGCGTGCCACGCTGTGCCTGATGTTCATGGATTACGCCGCCCTGGCATTCCGCTGTTTCATCGGGCTGCTGTTTCTGCTTTCCGCGCTGAGCAAGCTGCGAAGCCGCGCGGCCTTTCTCGAATTCACCGTGTCCACCCGTCAATTGTTGGCTACTCCGCGTATTCCCACGGGAATCGCGGCGGGCACTGCGGCAGGTGCGGAACTCGCCGTTCCCGTTCTGCTCGCCGTACCCGTCTCGGTCAGGCTCGGTTTCTCGGTGGCGTGCCTTTTGCTGGCCGCTTTCACGGTGGCCATCGTGGCGGCGCTGCGGCGCAAGGTCAGCGCCAGTTGCCGCTGCTTCGGCGCGTCGTCGGCCCCGCTCGGCCGCGCGCACGTCGTGCGCAACACCCTGCTGTTCCTGGTCTCGGCGCTCGGCCTCGCGCTGGGGACGGGCGCGCCGATCGAGCCCGCCGGGTGGGTGATCACCGCGGCGGCAGCGGCCGTCGCCGCCGTGCTGGTGGCCAGGCTCGACGATCTGCTCGCGCTCTTCGCACCCGTCAGGTAAGGAGAAACTCCCATGGCCTTCCTCGTCGCAGCGGTCGTTCTGGTGGGGCTGGTGTGCCTGGTGGACCTGCTGCTCACGTTCGGCGTGATCCGCCGCCTGCGCGAGCACACCACCACGCTGGAGAAGCTGCTGCGCACCGCGGCGACCGCCGACCCGCTCGCCTTCGCCCTCCCCCAGCCCGGCGCGGTCCTGACGAAGGCGGCGCTCACCACGACGGACGGCGAGCCGGTGGCGTTCACCCGGGAGACCGGGGTGGCCTTCTTCACCTCCGACTGCACGGAATGCCTGATCCAGCTGCCCGACTTCGTGGCGTGGGCCGGCGGGCAGCCGCGCGAGCAGGTGCTGGCCGTACTCGCCGGGGGCGGGCCGCACACCGACGAGCTCGTCGCCGGGCTCAGCGGGGTGGCCAGGATCGTCGTGGAGAAGGACGTCGGCACGCTCAGCGCCACGTTCGGGGTGTCGGCGTTCCCCTCCTACTGCGTGGTCGGTGCTGACGGGCGGATCGTGCTGGGCGAGGTGGAACCGCGCAGGCTCAGAGCGGTCGCGTGATACGGCGGACCGCCTGGCACGTGGGCCGCCTGGTGTGGGCGGCCGCGCCGTTCCACCTGGCGGGGTTCGTCGCGCTGAGCCTGTCCGGCGCCGTGGTGCCCGTCGCCGTCGCCTGGCTGACCAAGCTCACCCTCGACCGCCTGGTCGTGCCGTCCCCGCTCGGGGTGGTGGCCGGGCTGGCCGCCGGGCTCGCCGCCGCCGGGGTGGCCGGGTCGCTGGGCCCGCAGGCGGGCCGCTACCTGCGGGCCGAGCTCGACCGCCGGGTACGGCTGCGCGCCAAGGACGAGCTGTTCAGCGCCGTCGACCGGTTCACCGGACTGTCCAGGCTGGAGGACCCGGCGTTCCTCGACCGGCTGCGCATGGCCCAGGAGAGCGCCTCCGCCCCGGCCCAGCTCGTCGACTCGGCGACCGGGCTGGCGCAGAGCGCGGTGACGCTGGTGGGCTTCGTGGGGGCGCTGGCGGTCATCAGTCCCGCCTACAACCTCGTCGTGCTGGCCTCAGCCGTGCCCGCGCTGCTGCTGGAGCTGCGGCTGGCCAGGCAGCGGGCGGTCATGGCGTGGCGGCTGTCGCCGGTGGAGCGGCGCGAGATGTTCTACGGGGAGCTGCTCACCCGGCAGGAGGCGGCCAAGGAGATCAGGCTCTTCGGGCTGGGGCCGTTCCTGCGCGGCAGGATGCTGGCCGAGCTGCGGGTCTCGAACGCGGCGCGCAGGAGCATGGACCGGCGCGAGCTGCTCGTCCAGGGGGCGCTGCTGCTGGTGTCCGCGGTGATCGCCGGGGCGGGGCTGGTGTGGGTGATCGCGAGCGCGGCCGGGGGCGCGCTGTCGGTGGGTGACGTGTCGATGTTCGTCGCGGCCGTGGCCGGGGTGCGCGGGGCGGCCGACGGGCTCGTCCAGGGCGCTTCCGCGGCGAGCCAGCAGGTGCAGCTCTTCTGCCACTACCTGGCCGTGGTCGAGGCAGGCCCCGACCTGCCCGAGCCGTCGTCGCCGCGGCCGGTCGGGCCGCTGGGTGGCTGCGTGGAGTTCCGCGACGTGTGGTTCCGCTACGGGGAGGAGCATCCGTGGGTGTTGCGCGGGCTCAACCTGACCATCCCGTACGGCGCGGCCGTCGCGGTCGTCGGGCGCAACGGGAGCGGCAAGAGCACGCTGGTCAAGCTGCTGTGCCGGTTCTACGACCCGGCTCGCGGGGCGATCCTGTGGGACGGGGTGGACCTGCGGGAGATGTCCGTCACGGAGCTGCGGGCGCGGGTGGGGGCGGTCTTCCAGGACTTCGTGTCCTACGACTTCACGGCGGCCGACAACATCGCGGTCGGGGATCTGACGGCCGTGGGCGACCACGCCAGGATCTCCGCCGCCGCTGTGCAGGCGGGGGTGCACTCGGTGGTCACGGCGCTTCCTCATGGGTATGAGACGCCGCTGACCAGGATGTTCGTCGGTGAGGGTGATTCGCAGGGGGTGGTGCTGTCGGGTGGGCAGTGGCAGCGGCTGGCGCTGGCGCGGGCGTTTCTGCGGATGGGGTGCGACCTGATGATCCTCGACGAGCCGAGCGCTGGGCTGGACCCGGAGTCGGAGCACGGGATCCACACGGGGTTGCGCCGGCTCAGGGGCGGGCGGACGAGCGTGCTGGTGTCGCACCGGCTGGGCGCGATCCGCGACGCGGACGTGATCGCGGTGCTGGAGGAGGGGGTGGTGGTGGAGCTCGGCGCGCACGACGAGCTCATCGCGCTGGACGGGGTCTACGCCCGGATGTTCCACCTCCAGGCGGAGGGTTACGCGTCCCGATGATCATTGTGGTGGTGCTGGCAGCCGTCGGCGGGGCCGTGGGGGTGGTGGCGTGGTTGCGGCGGACCTACGTCGTGGTGACGGTCGCTGGAAGCAGCATGCTGCCCGCATATCGGCCAGGAGACCGGGTGCTCGTGCGCAGAGGGCGGGTGGACCGGGTCGCGAGGAGGCAGGTGGCGGTCTTCGCACCAGGCCCGCACATCGCCTTGACCGACGGCTCCGGGTTGCTGGTCAAGCGGGTCGTGGCAGTGGCCGGGGACGCGCACGAGGGCGTCGTCGTTCCCGAGGGTTGCCTGGTCGTGCTGGGCGACAACCCCGAGGGGTCGCTGGACTCGCGGGTCTTCGGGTACGTCACCGCCGAGCACTTCCTCGGCACGGTCGTCCGTACGCTAAAGGGAGCTGTCCACGGCCTCGGGTGACAGCACGTGGTCCAGCACCATGACCGCACACCCGGAAATACCGGCCGCCGCGCCCAACCGGCTCGTCTCGATGCGCAGCCGCCGCGTCGCCAGCGCCGTGGAGCGCCGGTAGACGACCTCCCTGATGCTCGACACCAGCGGCCCGAACGCCTCCGCCACGTCGCCGCCCAGCACCACCACCGCCGGGTTGAGGATGTTGACCGCCCCCGCGATCACCTCGCCGATGTGCCGCCCCGCCTCGCGGACCATGGCCATCGTCTCGGCGTCCCCCGCCCGCACGAGCGCGGTGATGTCCGCGATGTCCTTGACGTCCTTCCCGGCGCCCCGCAGCTCGCGCAGCAACGCCGTACCGCTGGCCACGGAGTCGACGCAGTCGATGTTGCCGCACCTGCACAGCACCCCGCCGCCGTCGCGCACCGGGATGTGCCCGATCTCGCCCGCCGCGCCGAGCGCCCCGCGCAGGATCTCGCCCCCGGCGATGACACCGGCGCCGATCCTGGTGGAGACCTTCACGAACATGACGTCGTCCAGCTCGGGGTAGACGCCGTGGTGCTCGCCGATGGCCAGCACGTTCACGTCGTTGTCCACAAGCACGGGCACAGGGAACCGGTCGCGGATGATCGGCGGGATCACCACGCCGGTCCACGACGCCATGACCCGCGCGGACTCGGTGCGTCCCATGGCGAACTCGACGGTCGCGGGCACGCCCATCCCGACGCCCCTGATCATCGAGCGCGGGCGGTCGCCGAGCAGCTCGTCCCAGGTGTCCATGAGCAGCGGCAGCACGACGTCCGGCCCCTGCTCGACGTCGATGTGGAAGCGCCTGCCGTCCAGCTCGTTCCCGGCCAGGTCGCAGACGGCCACCCGGGTACGGCTGGCGCCGAGCGCCGCCACCAGCACCACGCCGCCCCCGGCGTTGAACTCCAGACGGACCGGCGGCCGCCCGCCGGTCGAGGGGGCGTCGGTGCGTTCCACGACGAGGCCGCGTTCCAGCAGCTCGCCGACGCGCAGCGACACCGCGGGGCGCGACAGGCCGGTGACCCGGCCGATGTCGGCCCGCGTGACGGCCTCACCCGTGCGGATGAGGCGGAGCACCTCGCCGGTCGTGGCGAGGGTCGCTGCGGTACGTCGGGGCATCGGCCAAGTGAACCACAAGGGGTTCGGTAATGAAAAGTCATGACTTTCTCATCTCAGATAGCAAAACTCCGCTTGAATCAACACCGAACTCTCGCTACTGTCCGTTCTGTCCTCACTTGATCGGAGTTTGCAGCCGTGTCCCCCCTCTCGCCGCCCTCCACCGCGCACACCGCCGACCTCGTCGTCTTCGGTGGCACCGGTGACCTGTCCATGCGCAAGCTCATCCCGGCGCTGTACCACGCCGACCGCGACGGCCGTCTCTCCCCCGAGACGCGCGTCATCGCGATGTCCCGTGGCGGGCTGACCGACGCCGACTTCCGCGGCAAGGTGGACGCAGAGGTACGCGCGCAGGTGCCGGTCGACGACCCGGCGATGTGGCAGCGTTTCCTGGGCCGGTTGCACCACGTCTCGCTCGACGTGGGCTCCGACGACCGCAGCGGCTGGAGCGCCTTGACCAAGCTGCTGGGCGGGCACGAGCAGCGGGACCGCATCTTCTACCTGGCCAGCCCGCCGATGACGTTCGGCCCGTTCTGCGCCGAGCTGCACGAGGCAGGGCTGATCACGCCGCAGTCGCGCGTGGTGCTGGAGAAGCCGCTCGGCCGCGACCTGGCCAGCTCGCAGGGCATCAACGCGCAGGTGGGCCTGTACTTCGACGAGCACCAGATCTTCCGCATCGACCACTACCTGGGTAAGGAGACGGTACAGAACCTCCTGGTGCTGCGCTTCGCCAACGCCTTCCTGGAGCCGATCTGGAACTCCCTCTGGATCGACCACGTGCAGATCACCGCCGCCGAGACCGTCGGCACGCCGGGCAGGCGCGGCTACTACGACCACGCCGGCGCGCTGCGCGACATGGTGCAGAACCACCTTCTGCAGCTCCTCACCCTGGTCGCCATGGAGCCCCCGGCGCGCAACGACCGCGAGTCGATCCGCGACGAGAAGGTGAAGGTGCTGCAGTCGCTGCGCCCCATCGTGGAGGCCAGCGAGGTGGACCGCTTCACCGTGCGCGGCCAGTACACGGCCTCTGGTGACATGCCGTCCTACCTGGACGAGCCCGCCTCGACCCCGCCCAACGAGGCGTCCAAGCGGGTGGAGACGTTCACCGCGATCCGCGCCGAGATCAAGAACTGGCGCTGGGCGGGCGTGCCGTTCTACCTGCGCACCGGCAAGCGCCTGCCGTACCGCAGGTCCGAGATCGTGGTGCAGTTCAAGGACGTCCCGCACTCCATCTTCCCCGGCGGCACGCCCAACCGCCTGGTGCTGCGGCTCCAGCCCGAGGAGGGCATCGAGCTGCACATCATGGCCAAGGAGCCCGGCGCGGGCGAGGTCACGCTCAAGCCGGTGCCGCTCCGCCTGAGCTTCGGCGAGACCTTCACCACCCGGGTGCCCGAGGCGTACGAGCGGCTGCTCACCGACGTGCTCGCGGGCAACCCAACGCTCTTCATGCGCCGCGACGAGGTGGAGGCGGCCTGGCGGTGGATCGACCCGATCCTCGCCGCCTGGGAGGCGTCGGCCGAACTCCCCGAGCCCTACCCCGCCGGGACCACCGGTCCCGCGGGAGCACACGAACTCGTCGGCCGCAGCGGTCGCACCTGGCACGAGGAGGACCAGCCGTGAACCCCGTCATCGAGCAGGTGACCGCTCGGATCGCCGAGCGCAGCAGCGCCAGCCGTACCGTCTATCTGTCCAGGATCCGCGCCGAGGCTGCCGCCGCGCGTGCCAAGGGACCGGCCCGCGCCCACCTGGGGTGCGCCAACCTCGCGCACGGCTTCGCGGCCGCGCCCGCCGAGGACAAGCTGGCCCTGAGGGGTACGGCCAAGCCCGGCGTCGCCATCGTGACCAGCTACAACGACATGCTCTCCGCGCACCAGCCGTACGAGACGTACCCGCCGGAGCTGAAGGCGGCCGTGCGCAAGGCGGGCGGCGTCGCCCAGGTCGCCGGCGGCGTGCCCGCGATGTGCGACGGCATCACGCAGGGGCGCGCCGGGATGGAGCTGTCCCTCTACAGCCGCGACGTCATCGCCATGGCGACCGCGATCGCGCTGTCGCACGACATGTTCGACTCCTCGCTGCTGCTCGGCGTCTGCGACAAGATCGTGCCCGGCCTGCTGATCGGCGCGTTGCACTTCGGCCACCTGCCCGCGCTGTTCGTGCCCGCCGGGCCGATGACGTCTGGCCTGCCCAACAAGGTCAAGGCGCGCACCAGGCAGCTGTTCGCCGAGGGCAAGGTCGGCAAGGACGACCTGCTGGACGCCGAGTCGAAGTCGTACCATTCCCCCGGCACCTGCACCTTCTACGGCACGGCCAACTCCAACCAGGTGCTCGTCGAGGTCATGGGCCTGCACCTGCCCGGCTCGACGTTCGTCAACCCGCACACCGAGCTGCGCCGCGCCCTCACCGAGGCGGCGGGCAGGCGGGCCACCGAGATCACCGTGCACGGGCAGGAGTACACGCCGATCGGCGAGGTCGTCGACGAGAAGGCGATCGTCAACGCCTGCGTCGCGCTGCTGGCCACCGGCGGCTCCACCAACCACACGCTGCACCTGGTGGCCATCGCGGCGGCCGCCGGGATCGTGCTGACCTGGGATGACCTGGCCGACCTGTCGAAGGTCGTGCCGTCGCTGACGAAGATGTACCCGAACGGCCAGGCGGACGTGAACCACTTCCGCGACGCGGGCGGCATGCAGGTGCTCATCGGCGACCTGCTCGACGCCGGACTGCTGCACGGCGACGTGCTCACCGTGGCCGGTCGCGGCCTCGACCACTACCGCTCCGCCCCTTCGCTGAAGGAGGAGGGCCTGGTGTGGGAGGAGGTCGTCCAGGGCTCCACCGACCTCGACGTGCTGCGCCCGGTGTCCGCGCCGTTCTCGGCGGACGGCGGGATCCACATGCTCGACGGCAACCTCGGCTGCGCGGTCAGCAAGGTGTCGGCCGTCAAGCCGGAGCACCTCGTCATCGAGGCGCCCGCCCGCGTGTTCGACGACCAGCTCGAACTCCTCGCCGCCTTCGAGCGCGGCGAGCTGGACGGGCAGGACTTCGTGGCGGTCATCCGCTACCAGGGGCCGTCCGCGAACGGCATGCCCGAGCTGCACAAGCTGACGCCGCCAATGGCGGTGCTGCTCGACAGGGGCCAGCGGGTGGCGATCGTCACCGACGGCCGGATGTCGGGCGCGTCGGGCAAGGTTCCCGCGGCGATCCACCTGTCGCCGGAGGCGGCGGACGGCGGGCCGATCGCGCTGGTGCGCGACGGCGACCTCATCAGGCTCGACTCGTCGGCCGGGACGCTGGAGGTGCTGGCCGACCTGTCCGCGCGTACCCCCGAGGGGCGCGCGCAGAGCGACGCGGAGTGGGTGGGGACCGGGCGCGAGCTGTTCAGCGCCTTCCGCAGGATGACCGGCCACGCCCAGCACGGCGGCAGCCTGTTCGGCGTCAACGGCGCCGAGTCCCCCTCACACGGGCCCGGCCACGGCTTCGCGGCCCCTGCGGGCACGGCGCACACCGAGGCCGTGCAGTGAGCTGGCTCGTCGCCGACATCGGCGGCACCAACGCGCGCTTCGGCCTGGTCACCGCGCCGGGCAACCAGCCGTCGCACATCCACGTCCTGCCGGTCGCCGAGCACGCGAGCCTGCGGGACGCAGCCGCCGCCTACCTCGACCTGGTCGGCGCGGCACGGCCCACGGCCGCCTGCGTGGCGGTCGCCGGGCCCGTGGACGGCGACCGCTACGACCTGACCAACGCGCACTGGTCAGGCTCGATCCACGACCTCGGCGTGCCGTACGCCGCCCTGATCAACGACTTCGAGGCGCTGGCCGCCTCGCTGCCGCACCTGGCGGGCGACGACCTCGTCTCGCTCGGCGGCCCCTCCCCCAGCCGCGGCGTGAAGGCCGTCCTGGGGCCAGGCACCGGGCTCGGCGTGGCCGGGCTCGTGCCGTCCGGCCAGGGCTGGGTGCCGGTGCCGGGCGAGGGCGGGCACGTGACCGTGCCGATCCTCGACGACCGCGACCTGGAGGTCGTACGGGCGCTGCGCGCCCAGGGCATGACCAGGGTCGAGGCCGAGGACCTGCTGTCCGGCCCCGGGCTCGTCCGCCTGCACCGCGCGCTCGCCCAGGTCAACGGCGTCTCCGCGCCCGACCTGACCTCGGCCGACATCGTGGAGCGCGTCGACGACTCGCTGTGCGCCGAGACGGTCGAGCTGTTCTGCGCGATGCTCGGCAGCTTCGCCTCCAACGTGGCCCTGACCCTGGGTGCGCGTGGCGGGGTCTATCTGGGCGGCGGGGTGCTGCCCCGTATCGTGGGGCGGGTGCGCGCCAGCGACTTCCGCGCCCGCTTCGAGGCCAGTCCGGGCATGGCCGACTACCTGGCCGCCATCTCGACCACGCTCATCGTGGCGGAGCAGCCCGCGCTCACCGGCGCGGCCGCCCACCTCGCCCAGCACATCCACTCGACTCAGGAGCTGTCCTCATGAGCCTGCTCGACCTGGCCCCCGTCGTCCCCGTCGTCGTGATCGAGGACGTCGGCACGGCGGTGCCGATGGCGCGCGCCCTGGTGGCGGGCGGCCTGCCGGTCATCGAGGTCACCCTGCGCACGGCCTGCGCGCTGGAGGCCATCGCGGCGATCGCGGCGGAGGTGCCGGGAGCCGTGGTGGGTGCCGGAACGATCCGCACTTCCGACGATATTTCGGCATCGGTGAAGGCGGGGGCCACCTTCCTGGTCTCGCCCGGGACGACCCCCTCGCTGGTCGACGCCCTTCTGGCCAGCGGCGTGCCGTTCCTGCCCGGCGCCGCCACGGCGTCCGAGGTGATGGCGCTGGCCGAGCGCGGGATCAAGGAGCTGAAGTTCTTCCCGGCCGAGGCGGCGGGCGGCCTGCCGTACCTGAAGTCGCTGGCCGGGCCGATCCCCGACATCCGGTTCTGCCCCACGGGCGGCATCACGCCCGCCACCGCGCCCGCCTACCTCGCGCTGCCCAACGTCGGCTGCGTCGGCGGCAGCTGGCTCACCCCCGCCGACGCCCTGGCCACGGGCGACTGGGCGCGGATCGAGCGGCTCGCGGCCGACGCCGCCGGCCTGCGGTCCTGACAGATCATGTGACCCATTCGTTAACAAATCGGTTTCAACCCCACATGTCCAACCTGGAGCCTCAGATCACTGGTTTACCTCCCGACTCATGAGGTGACACGTTGAGGCGTCAGTTAGTCCGCGCCGCGCTCGCGACGAGCGTGGCCGCATCCCTCGTGGCGGCCGCCCACCCGGCGGCCGCCGACCCGTCTCCGCGTTTCCCGCGGCTCGACGACGCGTTTAACTACACGCATGAAAAGCCCGCCATCCTGGACGGTGACCGTACCGTCAAGGTGATCATCCAGGTCGCCGGCGCCCCGGTCGGCGAGGCCAGGGCGACCGCGGAGGAGCAGGGCAAGTCGGTCAGCGCCACCGACGTGCGCGCCGAGGTCAAGGACGCTCAGGCGCAGGTGAAGCAGGCCGTCAAGGACGCCGGCGGCACGGTGCTCAACAGCTACACCGACAGCTTCAACGGCATCGCGGCCCGGCTGCCCGCCAAGAACCTGGACACCGTCTCCAAGGCGCAGGGCGTCGTGGCGGTCCACGCGGTGCAGCAGGTCAAGCCGGACAACGCCAAGGCCGTGCCGTACATCGGCGCGCCCCAGGCGTGGCAGGACCTGGGCCGCACCGGCAAGGGCATCAAGGTCGCGGTGGTGGACACGGGCGTCGACTACACCCACTCCACCTTCGGCGGCTCGGGCAACCCCGCCGACTACACCGCCAACAACGGCACCGTGATCGAGCCGGGCACCTTCCCGACGGCCAAGGTCGTCGCCGGGTACGACTTCGTGGGCGACGCCTACGACGCGAGCAACCCGGCGCACGAGGTGCCGCAGCCCGACCCCGACCCGCTCGACTGCAACGGGCACGGCTCGCACGTGGCGGGCTCGGCCGCCGGGTTCGGCGTCAACGCCGACGGCACCACCTACCGCGGCGTCTACGACACCACGACGCACAACCAGGCGTTCAAGGTCGGCCCCGGTGTGGCGCCGAACGCCTCGATCCTGGCGTACCGCATCTTCGGCTGCGCGGGCTCAGCGGACACCTCGGTCATCATCGCCGCGCTGGACCAGGCGATGAAGGACGGCGCGCAGGTCGTCAACATGTCGCTCGGCTCGTCGTTCGGCCGTCCCGACTACCCGACCGTGCAGGCCGTCTCCACGCTGACCAGGGCCGGCGTGTCCGTCGTCAACTCGGCGGGCAACTCAGGCGCCAGCGCCTACCTCGTCGGCGCGGCGGCCGTCGCCCCCGAGGCGATCGCGGTCGCCTCGGTCGACGCGGCCATGGCCGTCCTCCCCGGGGTGAAGATCGGCGCGCTCAACGCGCAGGTCTCGAACGGCGAGCCGGCCATCCCCGCAGGGGCGCTGCCAGTCGCCGTGCTGCGCACCAGCTACCCGTCGGGCCCGCTGTCGCTGGGCTGCGCGCCCGCCGACTACGCCGCCTATCCAGGCGGGGTGGCGGGCAAGCTCGTCATCACGCTGCGCGGCACCTGCGCCAGGGTCAAGCGGGCGATCGTCGGCCAGGCGGCGGGCGCCGCGGCGGTCGCGATGATCGACACCTCGCTCGCCTACCCGCCGCTGGAGGGGCCGATCACCGCAGACCCCGACACGGGCGCGCCGGTCAACGTGACGATCCCGTTCCTCGGCATCAACGGCGCCGACCGCGCCGCCGCCTCCGCCCTGGACGGGCAGAGCACGACGCTGACGCCGGTGCAGATCCCCAACCCGTCCTACGCCAAGCTGGCCTCCTCCAGCTCGGCCGGTCCCGCCAACGTGACCAGCGCGCTCAAGCCGGACGTGACCGCGCCGGGCGTCTCGGTGGTCTCGGCGGGCGTGGGAACGGGTTCCGGCCCGTCAACCAAGTCGGGCACCTCGATGGCGACCCCGATGGTCGCCGGTGTGGCCGCCCTGGTCCGCGAGGCGCACCCCAAGTGGAAGCCCAACCTGGTCAAGGCGGCCATCGTCAGTACGGCCGACGCGACCACCAAGATCGTCGGCTACACGGCGCGCATCGCGGGCTCCGGCGTGGTCGCCGCGCGGCAGGCCGTGAGCGCGTCCGTGGTCGGGATGAGCAACCTGTCGTTCGGGTACGGCGCGCTGGACGGCGCCTACGAGCGCACCAAGACGCTGGTGCTGCGCAACACCGGGTCGTCGAAGGTCGTCTACGACCTGGCCGCGTCGTTCAACGGCGAGGCGTACGGCGCGCAGGTGCGGGTGTCGCCGTCGCGGGTGACCATCTGGCCCGGTGACAGCCGCGAGGTGGACGTCACGCTGAGCCTCGCCAAGGACAAGGTGGCGGCGCTGCCCGAGTCGGAGAAGTCCAACTTCGGGGCGCTGACCCACATCCAGGGCGCGGTCACCGCCACGCCGACGGCTGTCTCCGAGGGCGTCTATCCGCTGCGCAGCGCGTTCCTCATGGTGCCCGACGCGCTGTCGTCGGTGACGGCGTCGCGGGCTTCCCGGTTCACCGGGGTTGAGGACGCGTTGAGCACGTCGGTGACCGTACAGAACTCCGGGACGCACGCCGGGACGGCCGAGCTGTTCGCCTGGGGCATCAGCGACGCCGACGACGTGTCCGGCGCCGAGGACCAGGTGGACGTCAGGTCGGTCGGAGTGCAGTCCGAGGCCGGGCCCGGCGCGGACCGTACGTTGCTGTTCGCGTTGAACGTGTACGGCAAGTGGTCGAACGCGGCGGCCAACCGGTACGAGGTCGCCGTCGACGCCAACGCCGACGGGACGTTCGACGCGGTGCTGGTGGCCGACGACTACGGCCGGGTGACGACGGGCGATCGGGACGGGCGCTTCGCGGTGTTCGTGGAGAAGCTCGACGGGACGGTGGTCGCGGCTCGGGCGGCTGTGGCGCCGATGAACTCCGGCACCATGCTCCTGCCCGCGCTGGCCTCGGAGGTCGGGGTTACCGCGGCTGCGCCGAAGTTCAGCTACACGGTGCTGGCGCAGACCGGGAACCCGGACGAGATCTCGGACACCACGGACGCGGCGGTCTTCGACGCGTTCACTCCCGCCGTCTCCACCGGGGCGTCGGCCGTCGTGGCTCCCGGGGCTTCCGCCACGGTGCCGCTGACGGCCAGCCGTGCGGGGCTGGCCGCCGCGCCGGTGAAGGGGTGGCTGGCGGTGACCCTGAACAACAAGTCAGGACGCCGCGAAGCCGACGAGATCCCGTTGCCCCGCCTGCCGTAGTTCTTTCCCTTCGACCGAGGACGGCCGCGCGACCCCCCACGCGGCCGTCCTCCTGTTTTTCGCGAGCCCATGGAAGACGACGCGCCGTCAGCTCGTCACCGCGCGGAACCGGTCGCCCGGATCGTAGAGCGCCTTGAGGCCCCGCAGCCGCGCGAGGTTGTCCCCGTAGTACGCCCGCCCCCAGTCCTCCAGGTCCGCGTCCGGGTAGTTGGGGTAGACGCCGGACGTCAGCGGGGCAAGGTGCGCCCACGAGCGGCACAACCACCCGTGCGCGTCCGCCCGGCGCGCTTCCGACGCCCGGAATCCCACCTGCACCGACTGCTTGAGCAGGAACCGCGGCCCCCGATGGGCGAACGCGGTCGCACCGGGCGCGACCCGCCCGATGGCGCCCGCCCAGGGGACGAACTCCAGGTCCCTGATCTCCCCGTACACCCGGTCCGCGGCCAGCCGTCCGAGCAGGTCCTCGATGGCCTGGCGCGGCAGGTGACCGGTAAAGAAGCCCGACTTGTTCAGCCGCAGTCCGGGCCGCTCGCCGTCCGGCAGGGTGGTGACGGCCCCACCCGAGCCGTCGGCGTACGCGTGGTGGCAGGCGGCACCGGCGGCGTCGAGCGGGACGAGCCGGGCGCGCCCGGCGGGCACCAGGTCGGCGATCAGCTTGCGCGCCTGCTCCGGCGGCCCAGCGACGACGCCGAAGAGCACGGCGGAGGGCGGCTCCTCCGGCTCGTCGCCGGCGATGACAGCGATCTCCAGGTTGACCTCGTCCGGCGCGCCGGGCGCCCAGTGTTGCCAGTCGTCGACCAGGCCCGCCGTCCCGGCGAAGTCGACGGCCAGCTGAACGGCGGTGGCCGGTACGGCGGGGCGGGTGCGCAGGGTCAGCCGCGTGACCACGCCGAAGGTGCCACCGCCCGCCCCGCGAAGCGCCCACAGCAGGTCCTCGTCCGCCTCGACGATCCGCCCGTCGCCCAGGACCACGCGGGCGGCGAGGAGGTGGTCGGCGCCGAGCCCGTACATGCGGCTGAACACGCCGTAACCGCCGCCGAGCACCGCTCCGGTGACGCCGACCGTGGGGCACCAGCCGCAGGGCACCAGGCGCCCGCGCGCGGCCAGGAAGGCGGCCAGCTCGCCGACCAGCACGCCGGGACCGACCGTGACGGTGTCCGCGCCGGCCTCCGTCGCCTTCATGCCGCCGAGGTCGATGAGCAGCCCCGTGGTGGAGGAGTGTTCCGCGAAGCTGTGGCCGCCCCCGCGAACGGCGAACGGCAGGCCGCGGGCGTCGGCGAGCTCCAGCGCGCGCAGCACGTCCTCCTCTGACGAGCAGCAGGCCACGACGGCGGGCAGGGCTTCGTCCAGCGTGCCGAGGAAGGCCTTGCGCCTGGACTGGTAGCCGGGCTCGCCCGGCTGGATCAGCCTCACCGGCGCGCCTTTCCTGTCTGCAGCGCGTACAGCTCCGCGTAGTGTCCGCGCAGTGCGAGCAGCTCGTCGTGTGTGCCTTCCTCGGCGAGGCGTCCCTGGTGCAGCAGGTAGATACGGTCGGCGTGCCGCACGCTGGTCAGCCGGTGGGTGATGAGCAGGACGGTGCGCTCACCCGCGATCCCGCGGAGCGTCTCGTAGACGGCGTACTCGGCCTTGGCGTCGAGCGGCGCGGTCGGCTCGTCCCAGATCAGGAGCGGCCCGTCGCGGAACAGCCCGCGCGCCACGGCAAGCCGTTGCCACTGGCCCGCCGACAGCTCGTGTCCGCCGCGGAAGTGTTTGGACAGCAGAGTGTCCCAGCCGGCGGGCAGGGCGGCGACCATGTCGTCGGCCGCCGCGAGCTCGGCGGCGGCGCGCAGGGCGAGGTCTCCCGGGTCGTGGCGGTCGTGGCGTCCCATGCGGACATTGGTCCTGGCATCATGTGGCCAGCGGACCGGGTGCTGCGGCACCAGCACGACCCGGTCGGCCATGGAGTCCTGGTCCAGTTCCAGGACGTCGAGCCCGTCCCATCGCAGGGTGCCGCAGGTCGGCGTGTACAACCCGGCCAGCAGCCTGGCCAGCGTGGTCTTGCCCGAGCCGTTCTCGCCCACGAGCGCCACCGTCTGGCCGGCGTGAATGGTCAGGTCGAGCTCGCGCAGCGCCGGCCGGTCGCTGCCCGGGTAGGTGAAACCGACGCCGCGCAGCGTGATGTGCTCGGGTGAGCGCGGCGCCGCCGTACCGCCGGGGGGCGGGCGGCGCGCCGCGGCATCGGCGAGGAAGTCGTGGTAGTCGGCCACGTACATGAACTGCTCGAAGAGCTGGTTGGCGGCCTGCGCGAGCTGCTTCAGCGCCGTCGCCGCCATCCTGACGGCGATCACCGCGGTGCCCGCCCCCGCCAGCGCGATCCAGCCGGACTGCAGCATCAGGGCGAGTACGGCCAGCACCCCGGCCATGGCGAGACCGCCTGCCGCCCTGCCCGCGGCCCGCACCCTCGCCATGGACAGCCCGACCGCCGTCTCACGCTCCATCAGGACGTCGGCCACCTGGCGGTACTCCCCCAGCACGTACGGCTGGGCCTGGCAGGCCCGCACCTCTCCGGCCGCCTCGCGCTCGGTGGCCAGCTCGGCGAGCAACTCCACGCGGCGGTTCAGCGTCACCATCTCACGCATGCCCGCGTAGCCGAGCTGCGCAGACCTCAGCACGGCCCATGCCTCGGGGAGCACGCTGACCACGATCAGCGGAACCAGCACCGGGTGCAGGACGGCCAGCCCGACCGCCGCCGCGCTCACCGCGCAGGCGGCGCCGAGCAGGTCGATGGCGTTGGAGACGGCCCGGTCGAGGTGGAACAGCCCGCGGTCGCGGGCCCGGTGCAGGCCGTCATAGAACTCGACGTCGTCGAAGTCGGCCAGCCGCACCCCGAGCGCGGCGGCGAACAGGCGTTCCTCGGCCTCTCGCCGCAGCGCCGGTTCCAGCCGCGCTCTGGCCAGCTCGACGGCCGCTTCCGCCGCTCCGCGCAGCGCCACGATCGCGGCCACCAGCACCAGGCCGGGCAGAGCGGCCGCCAGCCGGTCGGGGGCGGTCACCAGACCGTCCAGCACCGACGCGGTCGCCAGGAGCCCGCTCGCGGTGGCTACGCCGGTGGCCAGTTGCAGGACGACGATCGTGAGCGCGGGCCCGCGGCCGCAGGCCCAGATGAGCCGCAGCACCGGTGCGGTGACCGCGGGCAGCTCGCGCAGCGTGCGCCGGGCGCCTGCCGTCCGGTCCAGGTGCCAGTAGGGGCTGACGAGTTCATCCTCCACGCGCTTTCACTCCAGATCCGGAAGCAGGACGGAAGGCAGCGCGCAGTCAGGGTGCATGCGCAGCAGCTGGTAGGCCACCCCGCCCAGCCCTGGCAACAGGCCGGGCGCGAAGGCGTCCCTGGCCAGACCGGAGATCGGGCCGTTGGTCTCCAGACTGCCGAGGATGTGGGCGCTCAGCCGGTCGCGGTCCACCGGTGCGACCCCGGACGCGCGGGCCAGCTCGATCACCTCCCAGGAACCGAGGTCGCCGTGGCAGAGCGTGTGGTTCCAGCCGGTGCCGTCCGCCCAGCAGGAGGCCGCGGCCCGCCGCAGCCGGTCGAGCCACAGCGTACGGTCACCCGAGCGGGCCAGCTGGTCGGCGGCGACGATGCCGACGCCGCCCGCCCCGTGACACCACGCGGCGGCGGTGAAGCCGTCGCCGCGCAGGTCCACCCAGCCGCGCTGGTCCGGGTCGTAGAGGGTGTCCTCGTAGCGGAACGCCGCCTCGGCCAGGCCGTCGAACTCGGGCGAGCCCAGCCGGGACAACGCCCAGCCGATGCCGGTCGCGCCGTGGGCGAGACCGCCGAGCCCCTGCGGGAACCGGGTACTGGGCCAGCAGACGCCCGCGCCCCGCCGCTCCGCCAGCCCGGCCAGCCGCGCGCCGATCGACCCGGCAAGTCCGGCCCACCGCTCCTCCCCCGTGGAAGAGCTCAGCCGCAGCAGGGGGACGATCGCCCCGGCCATCCCGGACAGCAGGTCGTAGGCGTCGTCGGCCTCGATCGCCTCGGGCAGCAGCTCGGCGAGCGCGCACGCCCGGACCAGCGCCTCGTCGCCGGCCGCGCCGAGCGAGCGCAGCAGCAGCCACCCCCAGATCTGCGAGGCCGTACCCAGATAGGCGCCGGGGGGCTCGGGCCGCATCCGGATGTCCTCCAGGCGTTTGGCCGCGTCGCGCTCCTCCGCGAGGCGGATGGTGCGCATGACCGATCGCAGGAGGTCGTGCAGCCCCTCCACCGGCTCGGCCCTGCCGTCCGCCACCTCACGCAGGTAGGCGGTGAGCAGGATCGCCACGCCGTGCGCGCCGCCGTACAGGTCGGCGGAGAGGGGCTGGACGGCCCAGCCGGTGGGGCTGAGCAGGGGCGTGATCCACGTGACCGTGCCGTCGGCACCGCGCACCGCCCCGTCGAGCACGCCGCGCACGATGCCGGCGGCCGCGGCGCGGCGGCGGGCGTCCAGGTCGTCGGCGCGGACCAGGCCGGGGGAGAGCGCGCTCTCCCCCGGCATCCAGCCCTCGTTGAGGTACGCGCTCACCAGCGCGGCCCGCGCCACCCGGCGGTCCAAGTCGTGGTCGCGCGAACGCCACCGGGACACGGCGTCGGCCACCAGGTCGAGTTCCGGACCGCACCTGGTGCCCGCCGGCCCGCGCAGTACGCCGGTGCGTGGCGTGGTGTCGAACATCGGGATGTCGCCGTGGCACAGCTCGTCCACCTCTGCGGCGATGATCTCGGCCGATCCCGGCGCGCCGGGCACGTTCTCCGACATCTTGGCCAGCAGCGCGGCCGCCTTGGCACGGGCGTGCGCCTCGTCGTGCAGGGCCGCCGGATGCCAGAGCATGCGGCCCAGCTCGGCGTAGGACTCGGTGGAACGCAGCACAGCGCGGACGGGGCAGTCGGCGAACCCGGCGAGCAGCGGCTCCAGCTTCCCCGACGCGTCCAGCTCGGCCAGCCGGTCATCGAACTCGTCGAATCCGGCGATGATCGCGTCCCAGTGGTCACCGAGCACCGGCTCGGCGCTGGGGTGGTTGGCCGACGGCGGCAGCTCCACCCGCTCGGTGCCCATGCGCGGGCTGTCGGTGCCGGCGCCGAGCACCACGGGGAGCTCGATCATCGGCTGCTGGCCCGGCAGCGCGCCGGCCGCCGACACGTCGACCCCACGCCAGCCCAGCGCGACCCCTCGCCCCGGAAGCAGGCCGGTGCGCATCACCGACGTGTCGATCAGCTCGACGGCCAGGTCGACGGCGCCGCCGTACCCGGAGGGGCGGGCCTTGGCGTGCGGGGTGAACAGCGTCTCGCAGTCGACGACCACGGGCTGCGGTCCTGCCGCGATGAGGTTCTCCGCGTGCAGGTCGCTGCCGCCGAGCAGGCGCATGAGGGCCAGCCAGTGGCCCATGCCCCGGTAGAAGGCGCGCAGCTGCTCCGCGCCGGCGCAGTAGCGGTGCTCGACGTGCTCGGCCCAGCCGTACCCGCCTCGGGTGATGACGGCCGGCACGCGCATCGTGGAGACGCCGAGATGCGTGAGCAGCTCGGCGAGCGCCGCGTCCACGGCCAGCGAGCGCGGCTTGTAGACCACCCGGCCGTCCTCGCCGTGCAGCACGACGACGGTCTGCCCGCCACGATGGCTGTCTCCCGCGCCGAACTCGACCCGTTCCAGCACGCCTACCGGTCCCCCGGGGAGGGCGGCCAGCGCCGCGCGGTCGCGGGCGAACCGCTCGGCGAACCGGTAGGAGGCCGCGCACCGGTTGCCGATCACCGCCGCCAGTCGCGCCGCCATGCCGGGGTACGGCCCGGCCAGGCCCTGCCAGAACGCCGGCTCGGCCACGCTGTCGCGCCACTGCTCCCAGCGCCCGGCGGGGTCCGCCGCGGTCAGGCGCCCGGAGATCCGCGCCGCGTTCAGCTCCAGCACGAGCACCCTGGTGATCTTGCGGCGGACCTCCTCCTCGACGGACCGCGCAGAGGCGGCCAGGATGACGCCGCGCTCGGCGTGGGTGAGGCCGGTGAGGGACCCCAGCCGGGCCTCCAAGTCGGCCAGATCGGGTCCGATCAGTGGGTCCAGCGGCGGGTCGAACTCACCGGCCATCTGCTCCGACCCCGCTAGCAGCAGTAGCGGGTGTAGGAGCCCGAGCAGGCGGTCCCGCATCTGCCGGACTGGCCAGGACCGGTCATGGTGATCTCGGACTCCACGTACATGCCGGGCAGCAGCGGGCCGACCGGGCTGTCCGGCTCGTCGCCCGACCTCCAGGCGGCGATGATCTCCTCGACCCTCTCGAGGGTGACAGTCATGTTTGCTCCCTTCTCGGACTTTGGCGCCATCCTGCGTCGCCCAGCTCATGACCGGTAGCCGCCATAACTGCTCACTTGACACGACATATCCGGATATGGGAAAGAAGGTGGTGATCACAGTTTCCGTAGTCGACGACGACCGCATGCTCATCGACGGGCTGGCTTCCTACCTCGCCGGAGTGGACGACCTGCGGCTGATCGCGTCGGCCGCGACCGTGGCGGAACTGCTCAGAACGGAGCCTGCTCCCGCCGACGTGGTACTCCTCGATCTGCTGCTGGCCGACCGCTCCGAGCCTGTCGAGAACGTGCGCGCCCTGCGCCGGCTGCACCGGCGGGTGCTCGTGGTCAGCGTGGTGACCTCGGGCGGCGTGGCCAGGCAGATGGTCGACGCCGGCGCGGGCGGCTACCTCACCAAGGACCACGACCTCGCGGCCCTGGTGGCGAAGATCAGGGAGGTCGCGAAGGAGGATGTCGTCATCTCCCCGGAAGTGGCCCTCGGCTGGCTGGCCGACCATGACGCCGACCGGCCCGTCCTGTCGCCGCAGGAGCGCGCGGTGCTGCTCGCCTACGCCTCCGGCATGACGCTCACCGCGGCGGCCCGCAGCGTGGGCGTGCAGCCGGGGACCGCCAAGAACTATCTGGAACGGGTCAAGGACAAATACCGCAAGGCCGGGCGCCCCGCCTACACCAAGCTGGAGCTGGCCACCCGCGTCAGGGAGGACGGCCTGGCCACCTGAGCTCCACGCACACGCCCTCGCCGGCGGCGGTGATGATCTCCACGCTGCCGCCCACCTCCCGCATGCGCCCGACCACCGAGGAGCGCAGCCCGTGTCCCGGCTCGGTCCGTGCGGGTTCGAACCCCCTGCCGCGGTCGACCACGCGTACGGTGACCACACCGCCGTCCGCGAACGCGGTGAGCCAGGCGTCTCGTTCCCCGGAGTGCCTGGCCACGTTGTTGAGCGCCTCCGTACTGGCCTCGGCCATCGCCACGCCGACATCGGCGGGCAGGTCGTCGGGCAACGACTCGGCCGCGTAGCGCACGCACAACCCGAGCCCGGCCGCGCCCGCCACCGCGCGGGCCAGGCCGTTGCTCAGCCCGGTCGCCGGGCCCGCGGCGTCCTGCCTGATCAGGGCGCGCACGTAGGCGGCGTCCGCGGCGCACCTGCGCCGCACCTCCACCGTGTGGTGGTCCAGCCCGCCCCTGGCGATCGCGACCAGCGTGGCGAGGACCGTGTCGTGCAACTGGCGGTAGTGCGCCAGCCGTGTCTGCTCCACCACCCGCTCCGCCTCCGCCACCAGCCGCTGCTCGGCAAGCGCGTCCAGCCTCCTGGCCTGGGCGGCCAGATAGGACCTGATGAAGAAGACGATGATCGCGAACCAGACGTAGCTGTTGACCCGTACGGCCAGTTCCAGCGCGGGCGGGAGCCGCTGACCGAGGTCGCCGGCGTGCGCGTACGCGTACACGGCGATCGGCACCAGCAGGGCGCTGAACTGGATCGCCCGCACGCTGACCGCGCCGATCATCGCCCCGGTCGCCAGGAGGGCGTGGGTGGACCAGTTGGTCACGCACGCCTCCGACCTGGGCAGGCAGGCGTCGGTAACCCCGACCATGAAGACGCAGGTGGCCAGTGTGTCGATCGCCACGGCCGAGGTGACGAACCACCCCCTCCGCGCTACCCAGCGGAACAACGTAACGTTCCAAAGCAGGGCCAGCGCGAGCAGCACGGCGTTGCGGCCACGGTCGGCGAAGACCACGTCCCCGGCGAACAGGCTCGCGCACGCGGGCAACAGATAGCTGAGCCGCTGCAACATCAGCAACGCCACCACGAAGCTCCGCACCCGCTCGCCGCTGGGCCGGAAGGCCAGGAGCAGCGGATCGCGCCAGCCGGGCGAAGCCGCGAAAGGTGCCTTCATGGGGGGTGACGCCCTTCGGTCTACCGGGTGTACCCAGAGGATTCCCTCCTCAGGGCGAGCCATCACATGATCATGCGGCAGGCGGGTGTCGCTGATCACCATTACGGGTAGTCAAGAAATGGCAACACGAAGTTCGGGGAAGACCCTCCTTCTTCTCCTCGGCGATCAAGGGTGTGACACGAACATGCCGAGGACCAGCTCCTCCATCCTCCAGCGACAGGGATCGGGACCGGGCAGTCTGGAGAGGGGGATCGACATACTGACCTGCCTGAGTTCCGACCCCCGCCCGCTCAGCCTGGCACAACTGTGCCGCGACACGGGCCTGCCCAAATCCACCGCCTACCGCCTGCTCGGCGTGCTGTGCTCGCGCGGCCTGGCCAAGCGTGCGGGCACCGACTACCTGCTCGGCGACCTCCTGAGCCGGATGAACCGCGAGCGCATCCCGGGCACCCGCCGGGCGGTGCTCCCTTTCCTGCTGTACCTGTACGAAACGACCAGGCAGACCGTCAACCTGGCCGTCCCGTCGTCCCTGGAGGCCGTTTACGTCGAGCGGTTGTACGGCGGCGACCGGGTCAGGTCGCCCTCCGACGAGCTCGACCGGGCGCCGCTGCACTGCACCGCGACCGGCAAGGTGCTGCTGGCCTTCGACGACGACCTGCGCAAGCAGCTCATCGAGGGCGGCAGCATGCCCAGGATGACCAGGCGCACCATCACCGGCGTCGCCGCGCTCGAACGCGAGCTCGGGCTGGTCAGGAGGCACGCCCTGGCCTACTCCCAGGAGGAGTACGCACCAGGGCTGGCGTGCGTCGCCGCTCCCGTGTTCGGCCCGGGGGGCGGGGTGTGCATGGCGGTGGGCGTGGCCGGTGACGCCTCGTCGCTGCGGCTGGGCCGCGTCGGCATCGCCGTGCGCGGCGCCGCCCAGGCGATCACCTCCGCCCTGGCCGCCGCGGCCGACTAGGCACTCCCAGGCCCACCCCCGCCCTCCGGGGGTGGGCGGAGCGACCCGTCAGCGGCGTCCGGATGATCTCAGCCAGCGGAACAGATCCCGCCACATGAGCCGAAACGTTCCACTGACTGGGACGCCTGATTGACCCACCCGATCACGCAGCGTTGTCATCGATCACGTGAAGCGACGACTGCGCGAATGGCACCGGCTCCCGGTGCCCCTCCAACTGTTCAAGCTGGTGGAGATGCGCGAGCAACTGCGTTCGAGCAACCTGCACGACACCTACGGCGCCGGCGGCGAGCGCCCGCGGCGTCCCTCCAACCGCCGCATGGTGTTCAGGTCCTACGACGGCACCGGCTACGACCCGGACGACGTGGACATGGGCGCCGCGCACACCAGATTCGACAGGAACGTCCCCCTGCACCTGACGTTCCCCGAGACCCAGGCCGAGCTGATGGAGCCGAGCCCGCGCGAGGTGAGCAACAGGCTCCTGGCGCGGACCGCGTTCAAGCCGGCGACCAGCCTCAACGTCCTGGCGGCCGCCTGGATCCACTTCCAGAACCACGACTGGTTCAGCCACGGCAGGAACCCGGCGGCCGAGCCGATGGAGATCCCGATCGAGGACGGCGACCCGTGGCCGTCGCGGTCGATGCTGGTCCGCAGGACGAAGCCGGACCCCGTCTCGCACACCGACTCGACCAGGCCGCCGACGTTCGAGAACACGGTCACCCACTGGTGGGACGGCTCGCAGATCTACGGCAGCGACGAGGAGACCTGCCGGAGGCTCAGGACCGGCGAGGGCGGCAGGATGACCGTCGAGCAGGGCCGCCTTCCCGCGGACGGCGGGCTGGACCTGACCGGGTTCTCCGACAACTACTGGGTCGGCCTGAGCCTGCTGCACACGCTGTTCGTCAAGGAGCACAACGCGATCTGCGCACGGCTCCGCAGGGCGTACCCGGCCTGGGGCGACGAGCGGCTGTTCCACACGGCCAGGCTGGTCAACGCCGCGGTCATGGCCAAGATCCACACCGTGGAGTGGACGCCCGCGCTGCTGGACACCCCGGCGGTGCGGATCGGGATGCGGATCAACTGGAAGAGCATCCGCGGCTCGCGCAGGAAGCACCACGGCGTGCCGTACTCGATCACCGAGGAGTTCGTCACCTGCTACCGGATGCACCCGCTGATCCCCGACGACTGGGAGATCCGCTCCCACAAGCGGGGCGAGCTCCGCGCGACCACGGACTTCACGCCCCTGCAGGGGCACGGGACGCGGGCCGCCGTGGACGAGTACGGGCTGAGCGACCTGCTCTACTCCTTCGGCGTCGCCCACCCGGGCGCGATCACCCTGCACAACCACCCGAACGCCCTGCGGAACCTGCGCGGCATGTTCGGCGAGCACCTCGACCTGGGCGCCGTGGACGTGCTGCGCGACCGCGAGCGGGGCGTGCCGCGCTACACGCGGCTGCGGGCGGCGCTGCACCGCTCGCCGGTGCGCGACTTCGCCGACATCTCCGACGACCCGAAGACGGCGGCCGAGCTGAAGGAGGTCCACGACGGCGACGTGGACCGGGTGGACGCGATGGTCGGCATGTACGCCGAGCGGCCGCCGCAGGGGTTCGCGTTCTCCGACACGGCGTTCCGCCTGTTCATCCTCATGGCGTCGCGGCGGCTGAAGAGCGACCCGTTCTTCACCGAGCTGTACACGCCGGAGATCTACACCCCCGAGGGGATGCGGTGGGTGGAGAAGGCCACGATGACCGGCGTCCTGCTGCGTCACCACCCCGAACTCGCCCCCGCCCTGGCCGGGGTGGACGGCGCGTTCTCACCCTGGAGGAGGCTGGCATGACGACGGTGCGCGAGGTGGTCGTCGAGTGGATGCGGGCGCGCGAGCTGACCACGGTGTTCGGCAATCCCGGCTCGACGGAGCTGCCGATGCTCAAGGACTTCCCCGCCGACTTCCGCTACGTCCTGGGGCTGCAGGAGGCGGTCGTGGCCGGGATGGCGGACGGCTACGCCTGGGCGTCGGGCAGGCCCGCCCTGGTCAACCTGCACACCGGTCCCGGGGTGGGCAACGCGATGGGCGCGCTGCTCAACGCGGCGGCCAACCGCACGCCGCTGATCGTGACGGCGGGCCAGCAGACCAGGGCGATGCTGACCATGGAGGCGCTGCTGACCAACGTGTCGGCGACCGCGCTGCCGCAGCCCGCGGTCAAGTGGGCGTTCGAGCCGCCCCGGCCGCAGGACGTGCCCGCCGCGCTGGAGCGGGCCTACCACGTGGCCTGTACGGCTCCGCGGGGTCCGGTGTTCGTCTCGCTCCCGATGGACGACTTCGACGAGCCAGGCGAAGCCGTACCCCTCAGAAAGGTCACCCCTTCTTCCGCTGCCCTGGGCTTGGAAACCCTGGCTGAGGCGCTCGACGCGGCGGTGAATCCGGTGCTGGTGGTCGGGGCGGACGCGGGCTGGGAGGCGGCCGTCGAGCTGGCCGAGCGGTGCGCGCTGCCGGTGTGGGAGGCGCCGCTGGAGGGCAGGATCGCCTTCCCGCACGACCACTCCCTCTTCCGCGGCCAGCTCTTCCCCGGCATGTCCTCGATCTCGGCGCAACTCGCCGGGCACGACCTCATCGTCGTGGCCGGTGCGCCGGTGTTCCGCTACTACCCCTACCTGCCGGGCCCGCTGCTGCCGGACGGCGCCCGCCTCGTGCACCTGACCTGCGACCCGGCCGAGGCGGCGCGCGCCCCCTGCGGGGACGCGATCATCGGTGACGTACGGCTGGCGCTGCGTGAGCTGGCCGAGCGCACCAAGGTCAGCTCCAGGCTGCCTCCGGAACCACGGCCGGGTCCCGCAGCCCCGGCGAGCGCCGCCGCGTCGGTGATGGCGGCGCTCGCCCAGGGAGCTCCTGCGGACACGGTGTGGGTCAACGAGTCGCCCTCCAACCGTCCCGAGTTCCACGACCAGATCAGGATCGGCCGCCCGGACTCCTTCGCCTTCACCGCCAGCGGCGGCCTCGGCTACGGCATGGCCGCGGCGGTCGGCGCGCAGCTCGCCCACCCGGGCAGGCCGGTGGTGGCGGTGATCGGCGACGGCTCCGCCCAGTACGCCATCCCGGCGCTCTGGACGGCGGCCGCCTACAGGGTCCCGGTGACCTTCGTGGTGCTGACCAACCGGGAGTACGCGGTGCTCAAGTGGTTCGCCGGCGGCAAGCACATGCCGGGCCTGGACATCGGCGGCATCGACGTCTGCTCCATCGCCCGAGGGTACGGCGTCGCCGCCCACCGGGTGGAGCCCTCCCAGCTCGCCGAAGCGGTGCGCACCGCGACCGCCGCCCCCCTGCCCGTCCTCATCGAGGTTCCCATCCTCTAGGAGGTCCCCCTTGGATCTGATCGAATCGCTGCGCGAGGGCTGCCCCGTCCTCCTCGACACCGGCGGCCACCTCCGCGACAGCGCCCCCTTCTGCCCCGCCGGCGTCCCCGCCGTCGTGGCCCTTCCCACCAGCGTCGACGAGGTGCGCCACGTGATGCGCACCGCGCACCGCCTGGGCGTCCCCGTGGTGCCGCAGGGCGCCAGGACCGGCCTGGCCGGAGCGGCCAACGCGGTCGACGGCTGCGTCGTGCTCTCGCTGACCGGCATGGACCGCATCCTGGAGATCGACCCGGCCAACCGGCTGGTGCGGTGCGAGCCAGGCGTGGTCACCGCGACGCTCGCCTCTGCCGTCTCCCAGCACGGCCTGTGCTACCCGCCGGACCCGGTGTCGCGCGACACGTGCACGATCGGCGGCAACATCGCCACCGGCGCCGGCGGCATCTGCTGCGTGAAGTACGGGGTCACCGCCGACTACGTGCTCGGGCTCAGCGTCGTCCTGTCCGACGGGCGGCTGATGCGCACCGGCAGGCGGGCCGTCAAGGGCGTCGCCGGGCTCGACCTGACCCACCTGTTCGTCGGCTCCGAGGGCACCCTCGGCGTGATCGTCGAGGCGACGCTGGCCCTGCGTCCGGCGCGCGGGCCCGCCTCCGGGCTGCTGGCCGCGTTCGCCTCGACCCGCGACGCGGGGGCCGCGGTTGCGGCGGTGATCGCCGCCGGGCACACGCCGTCGGCGCTGGAGCTGATCGACAGGACCACGATGCAGGCGATCCGCGACCTCGGCCACCCGGTGGAGCCCGCGGCCACGCTCATCGCCGAGAGCGACGGGCCCGACCAGGCGGCCGACGTGGCCGCGATGGCGGCGCTGTGCCGGGCGGCGGGAGCCGTACGGGTCGAGGTCCGTCAGGACGCGCTGGGGCTGCGCAGGCTCATCGCGGCCGCGATGCTGGCGATCATGGCGGGGATGGGCGGCAGGCCCACCGCGTTCATCGAGGACGTGGCCGTGCCGCGCAGCCACCTGGCGACGCTGATCGACCAGCTGGAGATCATCGCGCTCGACCACGGGTTGTGGATCGGCGCGACCGGCCACGCGGGCGACGGCAACCTGCACCCCATCGTCCTGTTCGACCAGGACGATCCGGACGCGGTACGGCGGGCGGAGGCCGCCTACGACGCGATCATGGCGGCCGGGCTGCGGCTCGGCGGGACGATCACCGGCGAGCACGGGGTCGGCCTGCTGAAACGCGCGTGGCTGCGCAAGGAGCTCGATCCGGAGAGCCTGCGGCTGCAGCGCGAGATCAAGCGGCTGTGCGACCCGGCAGGCCTGCTCAACCCCGGGAAGGTGTTCGATGACTGAAGGCCTGCTCCGCGATGGGGCCCGTTCGACCGGCGGGCTGCCCCGCGCCACCGCGCGGGAGAACCTGGCGCTGGCGACGACGTTCTTCCTGCCCAGCCTGGCGCGCGGGACGATCACCTCCTCGCCGCGCGGGCACGCGCTGACGACCAGGCTCGACACCATGGCGCGTGCCCAGCGGGTGCTGTCCGGGCTGCGCGAGCGGTACGGCGGGCGCTCCGTGCTGGTGCGCGGCGTGTCGGGGCCGACGGTGCTGGTGCTGGAGCGGGCGGACATCGAGCGGGTGCTGACCGGCTCCGACGAGGTGTTCACGCTGGCCAGCAGGGAGAAACTCAGCGGACTCGGCCCGTTCCTCGACGGAACCCTCCTGCTGTCGAGGGGCGGGCCGCGCATCTCCCGCAGCGCCTTCGCCACGTCCGTGCTCGGCGTTTCCGAGCTCTACGAGGGGTTCGCCCGCGTCGCCGCCGAGGAGGCGGCCACCCTGGTGCCGGGGGTGCTCACCTACTCCGCGGTCAACGACTGCTGGAACCGGGTGGCCAGGCGCTGCCTGTACGGCGAGGGCGCACGTGACGACACGGAGCTCAGCGAGGTGCTGGCCGGGCTGCGGCGGGCGGGCAACTGGCTGGGGGTACGGCGGGGCAGGCAGGCGCGGCTGTCGGCGCGTTACGACGCGCTGATCGCCGGGCACCTTTCGCGGGCTGAACCGGGGAGCCTCGCCGGTCTCATCCCCTCGCTGGCTCCGGGGGCGGAGGTGTGTCCCGCGCGTCAGGCGGCCTTCTGGTTGATGGGCTTCACGGTTCCCCCGCCTGGCCTGATGCAGGCGCTCGCGTTGCTGGCCTCCTTTCCCGGGGGGTCCCTCTCCCCTTCCTACGTGCGGGCCTGCCTGCTGGAGGGGCTGCGGCTGTGGGCGCCCGTACCGGCTCTGATGCGTACGATCACCTCGGAGGTCACCTGGGGCGGCGAGACGCTGCCCGCGGGCACCGGGGTGCTCATCCCACTCATCCTGCACGCGCGCAGCCCGCAGCTCCCCTACGCCGACCGGTTCGCGCCGGAGATCTGGATGGACGGGACGGCCGAGGCGGAATGGCTGCTCGGGCCGTTCAGCAGGGGGCCGGGGCAGTGCAAGGGGATGAACCTGGCGCTGCACGTCGGCACCGCCTTCCTGGAGGCGCTGCTCGCCCTCGCCAGGCCGGTGCTGGAGCGGCCGCTGGGGGACCCGCTGCCGCTGATGCTCGACACCATGCACCTGCGCTTGACCATGGAGCCACGCCTGACCAGGGAGCCGCGCCTGACCGAGGAGCCGCCGCGTCTCGCCGAGGAGTCACGATGAGCACCGGGGAACTCAAGCGGGCCGCCGCTGAGATCGTCGCGGTGGCGGAGCGGATCCGCGCCATCGGTCACCGTACGGCCGCGTTGCTGAGCGACAGGGAACTGAACGGTTCAGTACTGCGCTCGCCGGTCACCGGCGTCAGAGCGCAGGGGGCGCTGCTGCGGGCCGTCACTCACCGGACCGGGCTCGGGTTCGCCTTCGGCGGCGTGACCGGGCGGCTGGGCGGAATGGCCGGGCAGGAGAGCCTGGCCGCCCGCGTCGCCGTCACCTCGCTGCGGCTGCGCATCGACGCGGTCGCGCTGGAGCACCCCGAGCTGCTGGACGACCCCAGCACGCGCAGGCTCGTCAACGCCGTCCTGGCCGACCGCGACCTGGAGGCCACCAGGACGCTGCGCGCCATGTTCAAGCGCAGGGGCGCCTCCTCCGCGCTGTCGTCGATCGCGCCGATCGCCATGGAGGTGCTCGCGATCCGGGCGCTGCAGGACGAGAACCCGTTCAACGACGGTTCTGGCTGGTCGATCGCCACCGGCAAACAGCCGGAGGCCGAACCGCTGCTCGGCATCTCCACCAGGGCCGTCACCCACTGGGACACCGGGGAGGGCGCGGCGGAACCGGCCGAGCTGGAGCCGGAGATCGCCTCCTCCGGCGGGCTGATCGCGTTCCTGTCGAACATCGCGGTGCTGCGCACCAACGGGCGGGTGCTGCTGCAGTCCGTCCTCGGCCCTGACGGGGTGACCCGGTACGTCGTCCACGCACCGGGCATGGACCTCGGCAGCCCCGTCAACGACACCCCGCAGGACTTCGTCGGCGCCGGGCGCAACGCCATGCTCGGCGACTCCCCCTACGTGCGGGCGCTCGGCAAGGCGATCGTCGCCTTCGGCGTGCCGGCGGGGGCGGAGCTGGCGCTCGTCGGGCACAGCGAGGGCGGGGCCGCCGTGATGAACCTGGCCCAGGACGCCAGGTTCTGCGCGCGCTACCGGGTCACGCACGCGGTGTGCGTGGGGTCGCCGATCGACTTCAAGGTCTGCGCCGACCCGGAGACCTGGGTGGCCTCGGTCACCAACCAGCACGACATCGTGCCCGCGCTGGACGGGGTGGGCGCCGGGACCTGCTTCGACCTGCACCCCGACTGGTACGTCGTCGACTACACCGAGGCCAGCCACCGCTTCCCGCAGTGCCACAGCATCGCCGTGTACCTGCGGGACCTGCGTGAGCTCCTGCACGAGGAGCGCGAGCACATCGACAGCCAGATCAGCCGCTACCACGGGCCGGTGACCAGGTCCCAGGCGTACCGGCTGCGCGACAGGGAGGTACCCCGATGAAGACACAGACGCGCGTGGTGCCCGCGCCCCGTCCCCTCGCCGGGCGGGTCAGGCAGTTGCGCGCCGACGCGGACGAGCTCGTGGAGCTGGCCCTGCGGCTGCGTGACCTGGCCGCTTCCCTGCGCGCCACCCGGGTCGCGCCGCCGTGGCTCGACAAGGCGCTGGCCGTACAGATCATGCGGTGCATGAGCGCCTCGTCGCAGCTGAAGCTGGCGGCGCGGCGGCTGGAGGAACACTCACTGACGCTGCGACACGAAGTCCATTAGAGTCGGGGTTGAACGTCGGTCGGTCCGGCGGATGACGACGGCGAGAGGACAGCAACATTGGGGCAGCAGGGGCGCTCCTCTGACGCTGAGGATCCACCCTCGGTGGGTCCCTACCAGGTGATCTCCCGCCTCGGGTCCGGCGGCATGGGCACGGTCTACCTGGCGCGCGCCGCCGACGGCACGCAGGTGGCGGTCAAGGCGATCCGCCGCGACTTCGCCGCGGACCCCGTCTACCGGGCGCGGTTCCACGAAGAGGTGTCCAACGCGCAGAAGGTGGCCTCCTTCTGTACGGCCCGCGTCCTCGACCACGGCGAGGACAACGGGGTCCTCTACCTGGTGACCGAGTACATCGACGGGGTCTCCCTGGAAGACCACCTGATGCGGCACGGCGCCCTGCCGCCGTCGGTCCTGCACTCGGCCGCTGTCGGGGTGGCGGCGGCGCTCACCGCGATCCACGCGGCGGGGCTCGTGCACCGCGACCTCAAACCGGCCAACGTGATGCTGACGCTGGCCGGGCCGCGGGTGATCGACTTCGGGCTGGCGCGTTCCACCCACGTCAACGCGCGGCACACCAACGCGGGCATGGTCATGGGGACACCGGGGTGGATCGCGCCCGAGCAGGTCTTCGAGGGCCGCACCTCGCCTGCGGCCGATGTGTTCGCGTGGGGGTCGCTGGTCGCTTACGCGGGGCTGGGCGGGCACCCGTTCGGGGAGGGGGACGCCTACGTGATGGCGGCCCGTGCCCGTACGGCGCCGCCGGACCTGCGGGGGCTGCCCGCGCCGCTGGACCGGTTGGTGGCGGCGGCGATCCACCCGGACCCGGCTCGGCGTCCTGCTGCGAAGCAGTTGCTGCTGGAGTTGGTGGGGGCTGCCGACGAGCCTGGGGCGCAGTTGGCGGCCACCAAGCATCTGTCGAGCTCTTGGAACCCGGCGGAGTTGCCCGCTTTTCCCCCTCCTGGCCAGCGCGTCCGCCAGCCACCACCGCCACCGGGCTGGTCCACCACGGGCCAGGGCCCCTTGCCCCCACCCCCCACCCCAGGCCCTTCCCACGGCCCAGCGCCGTCTTCCCACGGCCCTGCGCCGTCCTCGCACGGTCCGGCTCCGTCGTCGCATGGCCCCGCACCGTCATCGCACGGTCCGGCTCCGTCCTCACACGGCCCCGCACCGTCTGCGCACGGCCCTGCGGCGCCTTCGCACGGTCCGGCCGCGCCTTCGCATGCTCCGGCGCCGGGTGCTTCGCGCGGCCCCATGCCCGGCCCAGGCCACGCCCCTCCCCCACAGCACACCGTCACCGGCGTACCTGGCCCCCGCCCCACGATGCCCCCGTACGCCCAGGCCCCAGTGATGCCCCGCCCGGGATTCACCCCGCCGCGCCGACGCTCACGAGGCCTGACCGGCTGCCTGACCGCATTGGCGATCGGCCTGGTGCTGTTCGTCGTGTTACTGGCAGCCCTGGCATGGCTCTTCGGCCCAGCAGCGAGAAGCGCCGACGGCCCCATCCAGGACGGCATCCTGAAGTTCACCATCACCGACGCCACCTGCCCCAAACCAGCCCGAGACGCCAAAACCCGCACCTGCAAGATCCAGATAAGGGTCAACAACACCGGCCCAGAAGCCCGAGTCCTCTACCCGGGCCAACAGAAGCTCCTGGATGAGGACGGCACCAAACACGACGCGGCCAAGCTCCTCGACAAGGCAGGCAAGGAGATCACCCCCACCCGGGTAGAAGCAGGGACCACCTTCACCGGCACCCTGCTCTTCACCCTCCCCAGGGGGGCATCCCCGGCCGAGGTAGAACTCCACGACTCAGCCCTGAGCCGCGGCGCCCGCCACGACCTCCCCTAGCCCCGCCCTGAGCCGCGCCCCCGCCACGACCTCCCCTAACCCCGCCATAAGCCGCGACACCCCCTGACCCCGCCCCGCTTCCCCACCCGGCCCCGCCGACTGCACCCCAGCCACACACCACCCAGCCGCGCTCAGCGCCGCCCGCGCCGGACACCACCAATGCACCACCCGCTGAGCACCCCGCGCCCAACGCTCAGCACTACTCACCCCAGCCCCACACCGGGCATTCCTGCGCGCCACCGTCGAACACCCCGCGCCCGGCCCACAAGCCGTATCGCCCACAGCCCAAGCGTCGCCGCCACGCCCCCTGGCCCGCCCGGGCGCGCTACGTCGTCAGCAGGGATTCGCACGACGCCCTGCGGGGCGGGGGATCCTCACCGACGGATCAGGTGACCGTACGGCCAGAGAGGTCCTGCGACAGCGTGTGGGCTACAGCTGGGCGCCGTTGACCACGAGGGACACCGGGATGTTCCCCCGGGTCGCGTTCGAGTACGGGCACACCTCGTGCGCCGCCCGCACCAGCGCGGCCGCCTTCTCCGGGTCCTCGACCGAGGGCAGCGTGATGTCGAGCGCCACCGCCAGCTCGAACCGCCCGCCCGACACCGGCACGAGATCGACCTTGGAGTCGACCACAGCGTCCTTCGCCTCGAGCTTCTGCCGCCGTCCGACCAGCTCGAGCACGCTGGAGAAGCAAGCCGCGTACCCGACCGCGAACAGCTGCTCCGGATTCGTCCCAGCCCCGTCGCCGCCCAACTCCTTGGGGTGGCGCAGCGTGAGGTCGAGCTGCCCGTCGGGCGTGGTGGCGTGCCCGTTGGCCCTCCCACCGGTAACGCGAGCTTCAGCTGTGTACAGCGCCTTACTCATGAAACATCCTCTCGTAGCTTCCTGAAGCTGAATCTACGACTTCAAAAACAGGAAGTCAACGCATACGGTGACCCCAGGAAATCGGATACGGCCTCCCGACCCGCGGCGTCCACGAACCACGCCCCGTGATCAAGCTGGCCCATGAAGCCGAACACCTCGGCTTCTCCTCGCTCTGGCCCGAGACAGCCCCGCGAGCCGCCCGCCTGCCGCCGCTTCCGGGTGACTCACAACGCCTATGCGGCTGTGGGGGGGAGCGTGTGGCGATCCGGTTGAGCGCTGATGATCAGCGTGCTGGGTTGGAAGAGCTTGCCGCTGCCGCGCTTCCGGCTTCCGAGGGGATCTGACGGCCGATGTCGGGCTGGCCCCCGTCGACGGCGGTCGTAGCGCGGCGAGCAGGCGCCGCGCGCGGCCGGTCGCGTCGTGGGGTGATGGGCCGTGTGAGGGTGTCGGTGGGTTGGCGGTGCCATAGGGTCCGGCGCATCCCAGGGCGTTCAGGGCTTCGGTCGCGTCCAGGGGGTTCGGCGCGTCCGCGGCTCGACACGTCACCGGGGTGACGCGTGTCACGAGTCTGCGGATCACAGGTCCGCAGGGTCACGGCGCCTGGCGGATCATGGGGCCCGACAGGCCACGAGGTCCAGCCGGGCAGGGCTTCGGTGGGGCGTGAGGTTCGGCAGGGCGTAGGGGTCGGTGGGGCGTGAGGTCCAGTGGGGCGTAGGGGTCGGTGGGGCGCGAGGTCCAGCGTGACGCGGGGTTCGGTGGGACAGGAGGTCGGTGGGACAGGAGGTCGGTGGGACAGGAGGTCGGTGGGACAGGAGGTCGGTGGGACAGGAGGTCGGTGGGACAGGAGGTCGGTGGGACAGGAGG